>JAIOPH010000014.1 GCA_021414005.1 Chthoniobacter sp.
TCCCGGTCGCGTCAAAACGATCACGGCCGACAACGGAACCGAGTTCCACTGGTATGCCCGGGTCGAAGCAGCGAACCCGGCGAAGTTCTACTTCGCGACGCCCCACCATAGCTGGGAGCGCGGCACCAACGAAAACACCAACGGACTGATCCGGCAGTATCTCCCCAAAGGCCTGGGCTCAATTTTGAAGTGCGACATTAGTTAGTTAGTAAGGAAGCACTCATTGGGTGTTTCCGCTCGCTCCCAAACTCTGTTTGAGCACGAGAAAAAATGAGAGACGTTATCCGCCGTTGCCGTCAGGGACTGGCCCGGCGGTGGTGCGGCCGCCGCGGAGGATGATCAGCGCGCCAAAGAGGCCGAGTCCGCCGCCGACGAGCCAGAGCGCGGTGGGACTGACGGCGAAGAGGCGAAAGGCAAATTGCGGGGCGACGATGCCGGCGCTGTTCCAGGCGAGGGCGAGGGTGCCATTGTAGCGCCCGCGCATGTGCTCGGGGGCGATGCGCGCGAGGTAGGCGCTGGAGGTGGGGGAGCTGATCATTTCGCCGAGGGTGTAGATGGTCATGGCGACCCAGAGCAGGAGGATGGAGTGGGCGGCGGCGTTCAGGGCAAAGCCGAGGGCGGCGAGGGCGTGGCCGAACGCCATGACGCGGTGGGGGGCGAAGCGCAGCGTGGTGCCGGTGAGCGGCAACTCGGCGAGGACGACGAGCGCGCCGTTCCAGCCGAGGAGCAGGCCATAGACTTCGCCTGGCGAGAGGTGCCAGCCGGGGAGATCGAGGGTGAGGGCCTGCCCTTCCACATAGAGCGAATAGGTGGAGCCGAATTGCGAGAAAACGAGCGCGCCGCAGAAGCTGGCGATCCAGAGGGCGTGAAAGGCGCGGTCGCCGCGCAGGCTGGCGAGGGCGACGCGCCACGGGGTGTGCTGCGTGACCCGCCGCAGGCCGTGGGGCAGCCAGGCGAGGGCGATGCCGCCGTAGAGGGCGGTGGTCAGCGCGTCGCCGGCAAAGAGCCAGAAGAGGGAGCGCTCGGCGAGGAAGCCGCCGATGGAGACGCCGAAGGCGAAGCCGGCATTGGCGGCGAGCCGGAGGGCGGCGGAGGCACGCACCTGCTGCGCGGGTGGGACGATGTCGGCGAGGAGTGCGCCGATGGCCGGCTGGTAGGTGCCGCTGGCCAGCCCGGCGAGCGTGGTGCAGACGAGGATGGCCGGCAGGGAGTGGGCGGCGTAGAGCAGCATGTAAAACGCGGCGGAGGCGAAGGTGCCGAGGGCGATGGTGTGGCGCCGCCCGATGTGATCCGCAAGCCAGCCGCCGAGCGCGCTGCCGCTGAAGGAGCCGACGCCGTAGGCGCTGATGGCCCAAGCCGCGGCGGCTGGGGGATGGCCCTGGCGCGTGAGGTAGATGGTGAGAAAGGGCCAGACGAAGGTGCCAAAGCGGTTGATGAAGGTGCCGGCGAAAAGCACCCAGAACTTCCCCGGCATGGCGCGGAGATCGGTGAGCAGAGGGACGGGCGAAGCGGACACCGGCGGATTTTCGCGGACTAAAACTCGCGCCTGTCTTCGATCTCCAGCTCGGGATGATCGAGGCGCACCAACTGCCAGTGCCACGGTTTCCAGCTCCGCTTTTGCCAGGTGAAAACGAAGGGCGCGCGCAGGCCATTGACGCGCCCGACGACCAGCTCCGCGAGGGGTCCGCCGCGCCCGGCGAGCTTCACGGGCGAGCGGATTTTCGCGCGATCGCCGGAGACGGTGGCGTCCTCCGGCTCGGCCTGGATGGTAAGGAAAAGGAACTGCGCGAAAACCGCGCGCGCATCGGTCAGCACATTCTCTTTGTCATGTCCCCAGCGGTCGGAGTAATCCTCCGCGACCAACCCGCCTGCCGTGTCCCAACTCCGTCCTTCCACCGCTTTGAGAAAGTGCGCCGTGTGCCTCTGCACCTGGCGTGCGGGCTGCCACAGCCACGCGGCATAAAGCGCGGCCACGACCAGCACGGCGGCGGCGATGAGCGCGATTTTTTGACGATCCATGAGCGAGACTGAATTCAAATACCGGGAGAATGTCGCGGCCATTCTGCGCAATGCGCGCGGCGAGATTCTCGTCTGCGAACGGCTGGGCGTGGCGGGCGCGTGGCAGTTTCCCCAAGGCGGGGTGGACGAGGGGGAAACACCCGAGCAGGCGTTGGTGCGCGAGGTGTGGGAGGAGATCGGGGTGAAGGCGGCGAACTTCACGATCGCCGAACGCCGCGGGCCGTATCGGTATCTCTACGGCAATGGCCGGATCAAACGTGGCTTTCACGGCAAGGTGCAGCACTATTTTCTGTGCGACTACACGGGGCCGGATGCGGGAATCAATGTGGCGATGGAGCATCCCGAATTTCAGGCGTTCCGCTGGATTCAGCCGGGCGAATTCGAGATCCGCTGGCTGCCCGCGATGAAGGTGGATGTGTACTCGGCGGTGCTCGCGGACTTTTTCGGCGTGAAAATTCGCGCGACGGCATAAATTCTGTTTGTCACGGCGGTGCCTATGACCGACAAACTCCGCCCTTATGCTGACTTTTGGGACATTCTCTGTCGTTGTTGCCGCGTTCCTCGGATGCGTCTGGTGGGCGTGTCGGGACGAGCAGGCGTGAGCGGTCATCTTAATTTTTCCGGGTATGCTGGACGCTGAAGACGCGACGTGGCTGAAGGCCACCACCAATGAACTGAACAACCTCCTGCAGGTCATTTCGGAGTCGAGCAATATGCTCTCGCCGGGGCCGGGCGAGGGCGAAGACCGGACGAAGTATTTTTCCATTCTGCGCCACGGCATAGAGCGCGCGACCAGCGTGGCCCGCAGCATGGCCGAGCGCGTGAGCGCCCAGGGCTCGGACAAAGTCGTGCGAATGACGCCCGTGATCGGCAGTTCCGGGCCGGCCTCCGACGCCGGGAGCGTGGCCGCCGTCGTTCCCGAGGTGAAGCCGCTGCCACCGCTGCCCGCCAGCGGCCCGCTGGTCCCGCCATTGAGCGGAGATGTGCGCGTCTTCAATCCATCCGGCACCCGCGAACTGGTGATGGTCGTGGATGACGAGGAGTTCATCTCCTTTCTCGCGCAGCGTCTGCTGACCGATGAGGGCTACCGCGTGATCACGGCGCGCGATGGCTTCCAGGCGGTGGACATGTATCGCAAACTCCGCGACCAAATTTCGCTCGTGATTCTCGACTTCACGATGCCGGTGATGGACGGCGCGGATGTCTTTGCGGAATTGCAGGAGATCAACCCCAAGGTACCGGTGGTGCTGAGCAGCGGCTTCGCCGAGCAAAGCCGGTTGCAGCCGATGCTCGCGCGTGGTCTGCGCGGCTTCATCCCGAAGCCTTACACGCACGAGAAACTGCTCAGCCAGGTGCGTTCGATTCTCGATACGATCAAGGCCGAACAGTCCGGCCAGCGGCGGATTTTGTAAGGCGCGGACGGCGGAGCGGGGGAGTGGGCCGGGTGCAGTTTTCAAAAACTGACGCCGCGCGGAGTGCGGGCTGAAACATTCGCCGAACTGGCGCCGCTGCCGCCCGCCGCGTGGCATCACATTAGCTATGTCACCGGCATGGCCCGTATTGATTCATTCTTCAAGTTCATGAAGGAGCAGAGCGCATCCGATCTGCACCTTTCCACCGGAAACCCCCCGATGCTCCGCATTCACGGCGAACTCGTTCGCGTGGATATGCCCGCACTGCAAAACGACGACCTCAAGGCGCTCGTTTATGAAATCGCGAGCGAGCAAAAGATCAAAGTCTTCGAGGAAACCGGCGACGTGGACTTCGGCTATGAATATCCCGGCTTCGCCCGCTATCGCGCGAATTTCTTCAATCAAAAGAGCGGCATCGCTGCGGTCTTCCGGCTTATTCCGAGCAAAGTTCTGACCGCCGACGAACTTGGTCTGCCGCCGGTCCTCAAGCGTTTCTCCATGCTGAAAAAGGGCCTCGTCCTCGTGACCGGCCCAACCGGCTCCGGCAAGTCCACCACGCTGGCCGCGATGGTCGATTACGCGAATCTCCATCGCAAAGATCACATCATCACCGTCGAGGATCCGATTGAGTTCGTGCATCAGTCCCAGCAGTCGCTCGTGAACCATCGCGAAGTCGGCGTGCATACGAAATCTTTCGCCTCCGCCCTGCGCGGTGCGCTGCGCGAAGATCCGGACATCGTGCTCGTCGGGGAAATGCGCGACCTCGAAACCATCGAACTCGCGCTCACCGCCGCCGCCACGGGCCATCTCGTCTTCGGCACTCTGCACACGCCGAGCGCGCCCAAGACGATTGACCGCGTGATCGACGTCTTTCCTGCCAGCCAGCAGAACCAAATCCGCGCCGGCCTTTCCGAATCGCTGAAAGGCGTGGTCGCGCAGAATCTCTTCCGCCGGATCGACAAGCCGGGTCGCGTCGCCGCGCTCGAAGTGCTCGTCGTGGACACGCCCATCGCCAACCTCATTCGCGAAGGCAAGACGCACCAGATTCCCGGCATGATGCAGGTCGGCAAAAAAAAGGGAAACCAGCCGCTCGACGACGCCATCATGGAACACCTCCGCGCCGCGCGGATCTCGCCCGAGGAGGCTTACGAAAAGGCGCAGGATCGGAAAAAATTCCGCGTCTTCCTCAAGACCCCGCCGGACGACATCGACGAATAACCGCACGCTATGAAACAAGCTGAACTCAACTCCATCCTGAGCGCGATGCTGGACGCGCACGAGGGCATCTCCGATCTCGTTTTCTCCACGGGCCAGCCGATGCAGGTCGAGACCTTTGGCGTGCTGAAGCCCGTCCATGTCTTTCCCTCCGTGAAAAAGCTCACGCGTTTCCAGACCGAGCAAATCGCTCTCGCGATTATCGGCCCCGCGCGCCATCTGCTGCGCGATCTCCTGATTCACGGAGCGTGCGATTGCAGTTACGCGCTGCGCGACGAGGCCCGCTTCCGCGTCAATATCTTCCGTCAGCGCGGCAGCCTCGCCATCGTCATGCGCAAGGCCCAGACCGATATGCCCACGCTTGCCTCGCTCGGCCTCAGCCCGATTTTCCGCGATATGGCGAAAACAAAAAACGGACTCATCCTCGTTACCGGTGCCACCGGGAGCGGCAAAACCACCACGCTTTCCGCCATCCTCAACGAGATCAATGAAACGCAGGCCGTGCATGCGGTCACGCTCGAGGATCCGATTGAATTCATCCACCAGCACAAGAAGGCCACCTTCAACCAGCGCGAACTCGGCGCGGACTTCGACACCTTTCCCAACGGGCTCCGCTCCGCGCTGCGCCAGGCACCGAAGGTCATCCTCGTCGGTGAAATGCGCGACCGGGCGACCGTGGAAATCGCGCTCACCGCAGCGGAGACCGGTCACCTCGTCCTCTCCACGATTCACACCATCAATGCAGGCCAGTCCATCAACCGCATCCTCGGCATGTTTGACCTCGCCGAGGAAACCCAGCTCCGCCTCCGTCTCAGTGAAACGCTGCGCTACATCGTGAGCCAGCGTCTTGCCCCCAAGACCGGCGGCGGACGCCTGCTCATCAACGAAATCATGGGCACCAATCTGCGCGTCCGCGAAGCCGTCGCGCTCGGCGAAGCCGAGGGGCGCAGTTTTTACGACATCATCGAGGCCAACGCCACCTTCGGCTGGACGACGTTCGACCAGTCGCTTTCCCGCGCCTATCAGTCCGGCCTCATCTCCGCCGACACGGCCGACCTTTACGCCACCAACAAAGCCCGGATGACCCGCTTTATCGACGGCGTGAAAAAGGAGCGCGGCCTCGTCAACGACGCGCCCTCCGGCCTCAAGCTCGACCTTGAATCCCTGGCCCCGACCGCCGGCGCACTCCGCTAACACACTTACACTTCACTAAACTCATGGAAACAACCAACCGTCTTGACGTTTTTGAACCCGGCGACCTGACCGCGCTCGTCTGCCTCGACGTGCCGGAAATCCAGCGCATCGTCGTCGATCAACTCACCGCGCTTGGCTACAAAATCCATACCGGCCTTTTTGTGGACGATGCCCTGCTCAAGCTCCGCACGCACACCTACGACGTGATTATCATCTCCGAGCACTTCAACGCCGCCGACGTCCACAGCAACCCGATCATCGCCGAAACCCTGGTCACCTCGCCCGAGCAGCGCCGCCGGCAATTCATCGCCGTGCTCGGCTCCAGCTTCGTGACCAACGACGGAGCGCAAGCCTTCGACAACAGCGTGGACCTCGTGGTCGCGCTCCCCGACGTGATGAACCTCACGCCCGTCCTCCGCCGAGGCATCGCCCGCTGCCGCGAATTCTATGCCCCGTGGAACGAAACCCTTCGCTCCGCCGAGGCGGCGTAACGGCGGACACTTGGTTTTGGCGGTTTCGGTGCGGTTGAACTTGGGTCTGCGCCGTTGGTAGCGGATTGAGGGGTAGGGCGTTCACGACGACGGCGTTTTTGGCCGCCGCGCACCGGTCACGGCGACGCGGTCCGAGACGTGACATTTTCTAAGAACCGCGCACGATTCCGGTCTTTCCAACCATTCCCATGAAATACCTCCCGCTCCTCGCCACCCTCCTTTTCACCTCGATCGCCTCCGCCGAGCCGCCGCCACCCGTCGGCAAAGCCGTCCCGCTTTTCGACGGCACCACGCTCGCCGGCTGGGAGGGCGACGCGAAGCTGTGGCGGGTGGAAGACGGCGCGCTCACGGGTGGTTCGCTGACCGAGCAGGTGCGGCAGAATGTCTTCCTCGCGACGGTGAAGGAGTACGGCGATTTCATCGTGCGCATGAAGATCAAGCTGACGGGCACAGGCTTTGTGAACAGCGGCTTCCAAATTCGCAGCCAGCGCGTGCCGAACAACACGGAGATGTCTGGCTACCAGTGCGATTACGGCGAGCCGAACTGGTATGGCTGCATCTACGACGAGTCGCGCCGCAACAAGCTGATGATGCAGTCGGACATGGCGGCGCTGCGGCCGGTAATCAAAAAGGACGACTGGAATGAGTATGTCATCCACGCCCAGGGCGGACGCATCCGCACGTGGATCAACGGCGTGCATGGCTTGGACTACAAGGAGGCCGATCCGAAGATCGTGCAGAGCGGCCGGATGGGCATCCAGGTCCACGGGGGTGGCAAGGCGCTGGTGCAGGTGAAGGACATCACCATCGAGGAGCTGGAGCCGGCCAAGGCCGACGACGCGGCGGCTGCGCCCGCTCCGGCAAAGGATAAGTAGCGGGCGGCCGATCCAAGCGGTTCGGCAGAAATCCCAGCCTGCGCACCATGCCCTGGCCGCAGAGTTACGACCCGCTCCACAACCTCGCGGGCTCCGCGCTCACAGCGGCGCTGCCCATCGTGCTGCTGCTGGCGCTGCTGGCTTTCCTGCACGTCCGCGCGCATGTCGCCGCGCTGGTCGGGCTGGCGGCGGCGCTCGCGGTGGCGGTGTTTGTTTTCAAAATGCCCGCGCCGCTGGGTTTCGCGGCGGCGGGTTACGGGGCGGCGTTCGGGTTGTTTCCGCTCGGGTGGATCGTGCTCAACGCGATTTTCATCTACCAGATTTCCGTCGAGACGGGCGGGTTCGCAAAGCTGAAGCAACAAATCTCGGCGCTGAGCGCGGACCGGCGCATCCAGGCGCTGCTCATCGCCTTTTGCTTCGGCGCGTTCATCGAGGGTTGCGCGGGGTTCGGCACGCCCGTCGCCATTTCCGGCGCGATGCTCATCGGCCTTGGTTTCAAGCCGCTCGAAGCCGCGAAGCTCGCGCTCATCGGCAACACCGCGCCGGTGGCGTTTGGCAGCGTCGGCATCCCGATCACCACCCTGAGCACAGTCACCGGGCTCGACCTCCACGCGCTCAGCGCAATGGTCGGCCGACAGCTTCCCTTCTTCGCGTTGCTCGTCCCCTTCTGGCTCGTCGCCGCGCAAGTCGGCTGGCGCGGCATGTTCGCGGTCTGGCCGGCGTGCCTCGTCTGCGGCGGCACCTTTGGCCTCGCGCAATTTCTCGTCAGCAATTTTCACGGCCCCTGGCTGGTCGATATCGTCGCCGCCATCGCCGCCCTGCTTGCGCTCGTCGTGCTGCTCAGATTCTGGGCCCCGCGCGATGAATCCACCGCCAGCCCGCCACCGGTCGGCAGCGCCTTCTCCCTCCGCCCGTGGCTGCCGTGGCTCGTCCTCGCGGGCTTCGTCACGTTGTGGAAAGTGCGGCCCATCGAGCAGTGGCTGAAGTCCATCGCGAGTTGGAGCTTTCCCGTCCCGCTGATCTTTCACGGCGTGCAGCGCGTCCCGCCGGTCGTCGCCGCGCCGGAGTTTGAAAAGGGCGTCTTTGATTTCCAAATCCTCGCCTCCACCGGCACCGCGCTCCTTTTCTCCGGCCTCCTCGCGGGCCTGCTCCTCGGCCTGCGGCCCGCGCACCTCGCGCGCCTTTACGGGCAGACCCTCCTGCGCGTGCGCGTCTCGCTCCTCACCATTTCGCTCATGCTCGCGCTCGGCTACACCACGCGCTACTCGGGCACCGATTCCACGCTCGGGCTGGCCTTCGCGGCCACGGGTTCGTGGTTCCCCTTTTTCTCCCCACTCCTCGGCTGGCTCGGCGTGGCGCTGACCGGTAGCGACACCTCGTCGAACGTCCTCTTCGGCAACCTCCAGAAAGTGACCGCCGAACAAACTGGCATCTCACCCATTCTCACCTGCGCAGCGAACAGCTCGGGCGGCGTCATGGGCAAAATGATCGACGCGCAAAGCATCGTCGTCGCCCAGACCGCCACCGGCACCGGGCCCGACGCGCCCGACGCGGGCACCATCCTGCGCGCGGTTTTTTGGCACAGCCTCGCCCTCGCCGCGCTGGTCGGCGTGCTCGTGTGGCTGCAGGCGCGCGTCTGGCCGTGGATGATCCCGTAGCGCGGAGGCCCGGCCATCGGTAAAGTCCCCTTTTCCAAGAACCCCATCATGAAAGCCGTCCTCCTTCTGCTCGCCGCCACGTGCGCTCACGCTGGCGAGATCGTCGTGCGGGACGGGCAGGGATTGAAAGACGCGCTGCGAGATCTCAAACCCGGCACCGCGCTGAAAATCGCCCCCGGCGAGTATCCCGGCGGCCATCATGTCGTCGGCGTTGAGAAACTGACCATCGAGGCCCTCGACGTGAAGAATCCACCGGTCTTCAAGGGCGGCAATACCGGCTGGCAGTTTTCGCGTTGCGCCGGCCTCACGCTGCGAAACCTCAAAATTTCCGGGCAGAGTGACAACGGACTGAACATCGATGATGGCGGACAACTCGACAAACCGGTCCCCGGAATCACCCTCGACGGCATCGAAATCAGCGACATCGGACCCAGCGGCAATCACGACGGCATCAAGTGCTCCGGCCTCGAACAACTCACCATTCGCGCCTGCACCATCACCGGCTGGGGCGGTCAGGGGATCGACTTCGTCGGCTGTCACCGGGCGCTGATCACCGGGTGTCGGCTCATCGGCAAACCCGGCTTCACCGCGACCGCCGGCATCCAGCTCAAGGGCGGCACCTCCGATGTGGTCGTGGAAAAATGCCACTTCACCAATGCCGGGGATCGTCCCGTCAACGTCGGAGGCTCCACCGGCCTCGCGTACTTTCGCCCGCAGGGCGTGAAATATGAGGCCGCCCGCCTCGTCGTGCGCGAGAACACCATCGAAGGCAGCCAGTGCGCCGCCGCCTTTGTCGGTGTCGATGGCGCGGAGTTCACGGGCAACACCATCCTCTTCCCCACCAAATGGATCTTCCGCATCCTCCAGGAGACACGCGAACCCGGCTTCGCGCCCTGCCGCAATGTGCTGATCAAAGACAACCGGATCGTCTTCCGCCGTTCCCAGGTCCGGATTGATCTCAACATCGGGGATGCCACGGCTCCCGAAACGTTCCGCTTTGAGAACAATCGCTGGTTTGCTGAAGACCAGCCGCAGGCCTCCAAGCCCAGTTTGCCTGTGGAGGAAAAGGGCGGCGGATACGGTGGCGATCCGCGGTAGGGCCAAAAGCTGAGACGCGACACCGTTGCCTCCCGCAACCAGCTCCCCAAAACGCTGAGAGAGAAACTCTGAATCCGCGGGTCCTCAGAGCCGCACCGTGCAGTAGCCGAAATCCATCGTCCGCCCCTCCGGCGTCTCCGCCACCTTCACCGAGGGAGCCAGCGTGTAGAGCCGCCGGCGTTTATCGGTGGGATCGGGAGTCGCGACGATCAGCCCGGCCTTCAGCAGGGCTTCGAGGTGTTTCAGCGTGTTGTCAAAGCGCTTGCCGGAAGCCGAAGCGAGAGCGGTCGCCCGCCGGAGGTGGCCATCAGCCAGCGCAACGAGAATCCGGCGGCGGGCCCCGTCGCCCAGCGCCGCGAAAACGGTATCCGCACTCACGGTCTGCACGTTCACCGTCACGGTCGGGAGAGAAGCGGGCTCGCTCATGGGAGTGGAGGTTGTCGCAACCGCTCGCCGCCGGCAATCCCGGAGTCTCCCTTGCCGCCGCAGCGATTCCGCGCCGACCTGCACCCGTCTCCCAACCGGAGCAACCACTCTTCAATCGGGGCGGAGGAGTCTGCCAACCGGAAGGACCGTTCTTCAAACGGCGAGCCGGAGACGCCCAACCGGAAGGAGTACTCTTCAAACGGCGAGCTGGAGACGCCCAACCGGAAGGAGCACTCTTCAAACGGCGTGCCGGAGACGCCCAACCGGAAGGAGTACTCTTCAATCGGTGTGCCGGAGACGCCCAACCGGAAGGAGCACTCTTCAATCGGTGTGCCGGAGACGCCCAACCGGAAGGACCATTCTTCAAACGGAGGGGAGGATCCTCCTCTCCCCTGAAAACGATTGGCTGTTGATGCTCCGAGCCTCACCCCCGCTGTTCAGCGCGCGTTTTCCGGCGGCCACTGCTTGCCGGCGAGTTCCGGCGGGAGTTGCGCCGGGTCCTGCGGGTAGATGAGCGAGAGGTCCATCTGCGACCTCGATCCTCGGAGGAATTCCATCTCTCGTTCCCAAAGTTAGCGCAGCGCTTTGGGAACGAGAGTGAAAACCCCCGCTTTCGTGCGATTGAGCCTGTCTCGGTTTCGCGGACAGTGTTGGGTAGGCTGGACCGAACCACCTGCATGAACGAAACCAAACCAACGAACGAGAACCCGACCAAGAAGAAGCGAGCGCGGCGGAACTACGACGCGGAATTTAAGAAAGCCGC
>JAIOPH010000015.1 GCA_021414005.1 Chthoniobacter sp.
CTCAGCAACGCCATCGCGAACAGTTCACTCAACACGTTGACCAAGAGCGGCGCGGGCACTCTCACCCTTGTATCAAACAACACCTTCACGGGCGCGACGGTTAGCGGCGGCACCATCACCGGCGGCACGCTCACGCTCAGCAGCGGGGCCACCGCGCTAACAAGTAATGCGACCACCGCAGTCAATTCCAACGTCAACATCATCACGGCTGCCGGGACCGTCACCAGCAGCGCGGGCACCCTGACCTTGGGTGGCACCTTGGATGCTGGCTCGCTCGCCCTGACTTTTGCCGGCGCGGGGAATACCACGGTAAGCAACGCCATTACGAGTGCCACCACGCTGACCAAGAACGACGGCGGCACCCTCACCCTGACCGGGGCCAATAACTATGCCGGCGCGACCTTGGTGTCTGGGGGCATCTTGATCGTCAACAATGCCACAGCCTTGGGCACCACGGCGGGAGGCACTACGGTTTCCGCTGGCGCGTCCTTGCAGCTTACCGCGACCAGCGGCAGCATCGGGGCGGAAGCGCTGATTCTGAATGGCACCGGGATTTCCAATGGCGGGGCGCTGCGCAGTCTGGGCGGCGACAAAAACTTTGCTGGCTCGATCACCTTGGCCAGTTCCTCACGCATCAACTCGGATAACAACACCTGGACCCTCACCCACGCCAGCGGTATCACCGGTGTGAATACTGACCTGACCATGGGGGTAACGGCTGGCACTTCCAACGTGACGGGTGCCGTGAGCCTCGGGAGCGGCAACTTCACCAAGGATGGCGCTGGCACTTGGAACCTCAACGGCGCGAACAACTGGACCGGCACCACCACGATCAACGCCGGGACGCTGACGCTGGGAGTCGGCACGGTCTCCGTCGCCAGCACCATCGCGATCAATGGTGTCAGCACCGTCTTGCAGCTCAGTGGAACTCAGGTTCAAGGGATCAATTTTGCCAGTAATATCACTGGCACCGGTGGTCTGAAGAGCGGCGGGACGGTGATCCTTCGTGGCGTGAACGGCTACAGCGGCGGAACGACGGTTGCGCTCAGTAACGATCAAGGCATCTCTTTTGACAACGACGGCTCGCTCGGTGCCGGGCTCATAACCTTTAACGGCTCCACGTCCTATCTCGCCTCGGTGGATGCGACGGCCCACACGCTCGCCAATAATGTCCTCTTCTCCAATGCTTCCTCATCAACTGGGAATCGTTTTGGCACCTGGGGGTCGTCCAACCGCGGCATTGGAAACCTGACCCTCAGCGGCCCCATCTCTATCGTGGGTGCGACGCCGATTATCGGCGTGGACGGTGCCACGACCACGACCTTCAGCGGCCTCGTCAGCAGCACCGGTGCGTTTGGTATCAACAAGAACGGCACTGGCACGCTCATCCTGTCCAATCCCGCCAACAGCTACTCCGGCACGACGACCGTCGCGGCCGGCGTGTTGCGGTTGGATGATGCCGGTGCCCTGCCGGGCGGCATCGGAGCCACCCTGGGCACCAGCGCCCTGATCTTCAACGGCGGCGTCCTTGGCTTGAACATCGCCACCGACTTCAACCGGGCCAGCGGCACGGGTGTCGATCAGGTGAGTTGGACTGGTTCTGCGCTCGGCGGCTTCGCGGCCCACGGGGCGAATCGCGTCGTCAATCTCGGCGGTGCTTCCGCCCTGCTCACTTGGAATACCGCCGGCCCCTTTGGTGGAGGCGGACTGATCCTCGGCAATGCGACGGCCTTCGTCGTGGATTTCCAAAACCCCATTGATCTGAATGGGGCGGTGCGCACCGTGCAGGTGGATGGCACCACCACCGCCAATGCCAAACTGAGCGGGATCCTTTCCGGCACGGGCGGCCTGAACAAAACGGGCAGCGGTGCCTTGTTGGTTTCCGCGGACAACACCTATTCCGGCGCGACGACCATCGCGCAGGGGCTTTTGAAACTCGGCGCGACGGGCGGTGCCACGAATACACCCTTGGGTACCACCGCCGGCAGCACGACCGTTAACGCCAACGGGGCCGCCCTCGATGTCAACGGCTTCACCCTCGGAACCGCCGAGCCGCTCACCTTGAATGGCACCGGCCTTTCCGGCGGTGGCGCCCTCACCAACGGCGGGGCGGCGGCGACTTACAGCGGACCGATCACCCTGGCCAGTGCTGCGTATGTCGGTTCCTCCAGCGGAAAGCTGACCGTCACCGGCGGTGTCAGCGGAGCCTTTGGCCTGACTTTCTCGGGATCGGGCGACACCACCGTCAGCACCACGCCCATCAACGCCAATGTGCCTTTGATCACCAAGCTCGGCTCTCCCTCCGGCGCGGGCAATCTGACCATTGATGTCGCCAGCACCCTCATGATGGCGCCGATCAGCGTGAATGCGGGCACCTTTACGCTCAGCGGCAATGGGCAGCTCGGCGATGTGGCAGGGACGGTAACTTATACCGGTGTTAACGCCGGCCGCACCGATCAGCAAACTCTGAGCAGTGCCACCCTGCCGGCGGGCTTTAATGTGGGCAGTTTTGTCATGGGACAGATGATTTACAACATCGGTGGTACCAACACCAACACCAGCGGCAACCCTGTAGGTTTCGCAACCGGGGTCCAGACTTTCCACAGTGGCGTCATGGCCCTGCCGGGCGGGGCGATCGCGGTGGATAACAGCGGGACCAACCTCAACTACCGCTTCGGTGGCAACGCCGGCACCGTGGGGCGGGCCATTGGTTTGGGTGGAGCCACGCTGACCTTCACCCCCAGCACGACGGGTGCAGTGGCGGAGAATCTCTCTGGCTTGGTCTTCATGCAGGGGCATAGCGTGATTACCCTTAATGCCGACGCGGGTTTCCAGACGGACATCAAGGCGGCGATCCTGAACCAGCACGGCACAACCACGGAAACCGCCCTGATCCGCGGCTCCAACTTTGGCAGTGCTGCGGGCAACGGGGTGGCGACGCTGACCTTTACCGCCGCGCCGACCTTCATTGGCTCCACCACGACCGGCGGCGGAACCACCGCCCAAGGCATGCTGCCTTACGTCATTACGGACATCACGCCAGCCGGCTTCGGCACCCGGTTTGCCACCACCAGCGGTGCGGCCCAGCGCTTGCGCCCGCTGGCGGCAGGAGAAATGGACGCCGTCGCTTTCACCGGTGGCAGAAATATTTTGCAGGCAGGCGCCCTGCCGGCGATCGCAGCGGATACCTCGATCAATTCGCTGACCATTGACAGCGGCAACGTGACGATCACAAACCCCGCCTTCCCGACAGCTTATCGCACGTTGACCATCAGCAGCGGCGGCCTGATGGCCACGGCGAGCAGCACGATCAGCGGCGGCATCCTGGCAGGCGGCACACCTTTTAACGTCTTCACGCCGGGTGCCAATGCGGCCGCCAACGTCCTCACGATTTCCAGCCGCGTGAACGTCAGCGGTCTCGTCAAGGCGGGTGGCGGCACACTCCTACTCAGCAGCGTCAGTCCGGCTTTTCCCGGTTATTCGCAGAATTCGTTTGGCAGCTACGGCAACCACGCCGGCAACATTTTTCTGAATGAGGGCACCACCAAACTCGGCGCCCATAATGCCCTTGGAAACACGGGTTTCACCAACAGCAGCCAGAACGACGGCAACAGCATGACGCTCAATCCGGGGGCCATTCTCGATCTCAATGGCAAGATCCAGTTCATCGGAGCCCTGAGCAGTGGTTTCTCCGGCGATAACAGCCCCACCGGCCCGCTCGGCATTGGCGGCGGCAATATCACGGGGAGCGGCGGTGCCATCATGCTTACGACGGGTAACCCTGGTGGCGGTCCGTCTTCGTTTGTCTATGCGGGCAGCGTCACGGGCAGTGTCGGCTTTGGCATCGTCGGGGGAACTACCCGACAGGATCTGACCGGGGCGAACAGCTCCAGCGGTCCCATCCTGATTGCGCCAACAAGCTCCCGCACCGACCTGCGGGACTACGGCACGATGTCCGGGTTCTCGGAGTTGAGCATCAACAACGGCAACGGCCTGAAGATCGACAACTCGCTGCTGGCGAACATTAACAACCGCCTCAACGGTTCTACCGGCACCGTTCGCTTCAACAGCGGCCTCCTGGATTACCGCGGAAGGGCGCAAACGCTCTCCACTGATGCCGTCGCCACGGTCAGTGCGGACACCGGTACCTCCACCATTAACATCCAGGCGGGCGGCACCAATGTGAACTCCGCCGAGTTCACCATCGGCACCCTGACCCGCGCCGCGGGGGCCACGCTGAATTTCTCCGGCGGCACCTTTGGCCAGACCGGCACCAGCGGTCAGGTGCGGGCCTTCATCACCAATGCCCTCACGGGCAACGTCGCCCTGATTGGCGCGGCCAATAACCAGGTCATCCCCGGCGTCGTGATCGGTGGCGATCTGGCTTCCTACAACTCCGTCACCGGGCTCAGCACCTTGTCTTACACGGGGGGCACCTTGAATACGCTGGGAGCGGTTTCCACGGCGAATTACAACGGCAGTGGGGCGGTCCTAGCTGGCGGTCAAACCATCAACGCCCTCAAGCCCAACGGCGCGATCACCTTTGCTAACCCCGGCGACATCCTGACCCTGACCAGCGGCATGATCGTCAGCGCCAACCAGACCTACGGCACGACCAGTGTCCGCGGCGGCCTGACCAGCGCGACCGGCGAGCTGATTCTGGAAGCCAATACGGGCAACCTGACTCTCAACTCGGTCGTCTCCGGGGCCAACAAGCTCGTCCTCGCGCGTGGCGGCACCTACACCCTGACGGCGAATAATCTTCACACCGGCGGCACCACCGTGGCTGGCGGCACGCTCGCCCTCACGAACAACGGCCTCACCACCCCGCTTGTCGTCGGCATCCCCGCCGCGACCGTCCCGGCCAATGGCCTCGTCCTCAGCGGTGGCACGGTGACCCTGAGCAACAGCGCCGGACAGATTGATGCCGCCAACATCGTCACGCTCAATGGTGGTTCGACCCTCAATCTGATGGGTAACAACACCCTGGCTGGACTGGTGCTGAATAATATCAGTTCAACCGTGCCCGTAGTGAACACGACTCCGTCTGCCTTCGGTGCCACGACCAATTCCACGGACATTACCCTGACCCTCACCGGCGGTATTACCTCCACCTCGAACAACATCGCCAGTGGAGCCGGTGCCACCATCAACGGCCGGGTCAGTCTGCCGTCGAGCACGACGATCAATGTGGGGGCCGGAACCTTTAACGGCTTGGTTCTCAACCCCTGGAGCTCGGACCTCACCATCAAGGGGCTCACTAGCGGTGGAGGCACGATCACCAAGTCGGGGGCCGGCAACTTGCGGCTGGATGTGCCGACGGTCATCACCGGCACCCTCGACGTGACCGGCGGCGGACTCTTGGTGGGCGCGGCCGGAGCCGGAGCACGCTTCGCCAATGTGGTGTTGGAAGACGGCACCAACCTCAATCTCAACGGCTTCGCCGGAACATTCGGCTCGCTCGCCACCGGCGGCACCGGCACCGGCATCGTCACCAACACCGGGGGACAGCAAACCCTCACCGTCGGCTTCAGCAATGCCAGCACGACCTTCGCCGGCTCCTTCCAGCGCCGCGATGACAGCACGTTCAACCTGATCAACCTGGCGACGGTCGGCACGGGCACTACGACCCTGACCGGCAACACCAGCACCGCCAGCGGCACTCTGACCCTCAACAGCACGGGCGGCGGCGGGGTGAAGTTCTTCGACAACGGAGTGAACAATTTCGTGCAGGGAGCCATTACCGTGAATGCCGGAAGCACCCTGACCCTGGATGACAGCGGGTCGGCCAATCTCAGTGGCCGCCTTGGCAATGCTGGCGTGACCCTGAGCGGCGGCACTTTCGTTTCCACGGCCAATGCGGCGGGCTCGACCGAAAGCACGACCGGCGCGCTGACGCTGAACACCGGTGAATCCACCGTGACGCTGAATCAGGGAGCCGTCTCCAACGTGACGACCTTTGGCAGCTTGGGCGGTTTGGGCACTGGTAGTAGCGCCACTTTTGCTGGCACTGGCATCGGCACGGCGACCAACAAGCTGGTCCTTACGGGTGCGCCCGGCCTGACCAATAACATCCTCCCGCGCCTGGCAGTGGGGACGGACTTCGCGACCTACAACCAGAACGGAGCGGGTGTGGCCAACACCAACGGCATCCAGGCCGTCACGGCCTACTCCGCGGCGACCAAC
>JAIOPH010000024.1 GCA_021414005.1 Chthoniobacter sp.
CGGCTTTCTTAAATTCCGCGTCGTAGTTCCGCCGCGCTCGCTTCTTCTTGGTCGGGTTCTCGTTCGTTGGTTTGGTTTCGTTCATGCAGGTGGTTCGGTCCAGCCTACCCAACACTGTCCGCGAAACCGAGACAGGCTCAGTTTAAGAATTTCCCGTCCGCCGTTTGCTACTTGTGGGCAGGCGTGACATTTTCGGAACAAGCCTGCGGCGTCCGGGTTGCGCGTTGAAGCGCGGCTCTTTTCGTCGCGGTGATGTCAAACGCTTCAGCCTCCCCCAATGCTATGCGCCAATTCTGTATCTTTCCTTCTGCTCGCTTGCTTCGCAGCCTGCTCGTTTTCGTCTCACTCCTGCTGGCGCTGCCGGGGCGGGCGGTGGTCGTGGACCTCAATGGCGACGGGGCGAGCGACATCTGGGCGCTGAAGTATGGTGTGACGACGCTTTCGCCGACGGCGGATGCGGATGGCGATGGGATGAAGGATGCGGCGGAGGCGGCGGCCGGGACGGACCCTTTCAGCGCGGTTTCGACGATCAAAATTTCGAGCATCGTGCTCGATGGCACGGGGCTGCATGTCGCCTTCCCGACGTTGCTGGGAAAAGGCTACGTGCTGCAAAAGTCCGCGACGCTGACCGCCCCGGTGTGGGTCGTGGCGAATCCGCTCGTGGCGGGGACCGGTGCGAATCTCACGCTCAATCTGCCAGCGGCGGGGGCCGCCCAGTATTTCTACCGCGTGCTGGTGCAGGATGTGGACAGCGATGGCGACGGGGTGAACGACTGGGAGGAACTGGCGGTCGGCTTTGATCCGCACAACGCGAAGACCAAGGGCGCGGCCAGTGCGGGCGATCTGGCGGAGATCACGACGGCGCTGCAATCGGCGAATGTGGTCAGCGTCGCGGCGACGGATTCTGCGGCGAGTGAGAGCGGGCCGGATTTGGGGACGTTCACGATCACGCGCTCCGGCGGGCTGGGGGCGATCACGGTGCCGCTGACGGTGAGCGGAACGGCGGTGCCGGGCGTGGATTACGTGGCGCTGCCGGCATCGGTGACGCTGGGCCTGGGCGTGAACAGCGTGAGCGTCACCGTGACGCCGCTGGCGGATGCGGTGATGGAGGGTTCGGAGTCGGTGGTCGTTTCGCTGGGCGCGGGCGCGGGGTTTTCGCTCGATCCGGTGAAAGGCGCGACGGTGATCATCAGCGACGCAGGTGTGGCGAATGGCGACGGCCTGCGCGCGCAGTTTTACAATGAGGGCACGCTCAATACCACGGTGCCGCCGACGTGGGCGACGCTGGCGGTCACGCGGGTGGACCCGACGGTGGACTTCGATTGGGATTCCTCGACGACGCAGGGTGTCGGGTCGCCGGCGGTGGGCGTGAATACGAACAACTTCGCCTGCCGCTGGTCGGGCGAGGTGCTCCCGGAATTCTCGGAGGTCTATACGTTTCAAATTAACGTGAATCTCGCGGGCCGGCTGTGGGTGAACGGGGAACTGATCATCAACAACTGGGCGGACTCCCTGCCCGCCGGTGCCGCCAGTGCCACGCTCGAAGGGACCATCACGCTGGAGGCGGGCCGGCGTTACCCGATCGTTTTCGAGCACTACGACACGACCTCGACCAGCGCGGCGCACCTGCGGTGGAAAAGTTTGTCGCGTCCGCTGGAGGCCATTCCGCAGGCGCGGCTTTTTTCCGCCACGAGCAGCGCGGTCACGCGGCCGCACATCACCAGTGCCCTCGAAGTTTCGGCCTACGTCGGCGGCCCGGCTTTTTCCTATCAGATCACGGCGACGGGAAATCCGACCTCGTTTTCCGCGGCGAATCTGCCGCCGGGGATGTCGGTGAATGCGGCGGGGCTGATCACCGGCGCGGCGACGGTGCCCGGGGTCTGGCAGGTGGCCATCGGTGCGGCCAATAACGCCGGCACCGATAGTGCGGTGCTCACGCTGACCTGCAGCGCCGGCGGCAGCATCACCCGCGATGTCTGGACGGGCCTCGCGGGCACCGGGCTCGAGGCCATTCCGCTCAACGCCACGCCCACCGCGACGGACACCGTAGCCTCGCTGGAGGTCGCCCAAAGCGCGCCGGATGCGGACAATTACGGCCAGCGGCTGCGCGGGTTCCTGACACCGCCGATCACGGGTGCGTATCAGTTCTGGCTGACGGGAGACGCGACGGCGGAGCTGCTGATTTCGGACGACGCGGATGAGTTCAAAGCGATTCGACGGGCGTCGTTGCTCAACGCGACGGGCTTCCGCGCGTGGGGCAGCGCGGCGAAGTCGCTGCCGATCTGGCTGCAAGCCGGGCAGCGCTATTATGTGGAGGTCCGGCACAAGGAAGCGTCCGGCGCGGATCACGTTTCCGTAGGCTGGCTGAAGCCGGGCGAGAGCGGGGTGGTGCCGAGCGAGGTCGTGCCGGGATACGTGCTTGCGAGCTACACCGCGCCGGCGGTTGCGCCGTTCGACGGAACTTTCTACTCCACAAACATGCTCCCGCAGACCGGGGTGACGACCAGCGCCACGGGTGCCGCAACGCTCCGCCTGAACGCCGCCGAGACGCAGGCGATCCTCCGTTTCAGCTACGCGAATCTGGGCTCTGCGCTGACCGGCGAGCACGTTCACTCCGGCGCGCACGGCGGAAATATCATCTTCGACATTGACGACTTCGAGCCGGAACCGGACGGCAGCTACACTTGGAATATTGTTGGGGTGGGCGCGATCTCGGCGGCGGACATCGTCAACGTGATCAAGAATGGCGATGCCTACATCAACATCCACACGGCGAACTACCCGAGTGGTGAAATCAAAGGCTACTTCAAGCTCCAGGAGGCGTCGCAGATCTTCGTGCCGCCCGCTCCGGTCGCACCTGCGGCGGACGACCACGGCGATACCAAGGCCGCGGCGCGCTTTCTCCAGCAGGCCACTTTTGGGCCGTCGCCGGCGGGCATCGCGGAGCTGCAGGGCAAGGCGAGCTACGATCAGTGGATCACCGACGAGTTCGCCAAGCCGGCGAGCTTTCATCTCGTGAACGTGCTGAACGGCGCGGGGGCCAACCCCACCAATAACTATCCCGGCACGCTGTCCTTCAATACGTGGTGGCTGCGTTCCGTCACGGCCAGCGATCAACTCCGCCAGCGCGTCGCCTTTGCGCTCAGCGAAATCCTCGTCGCCTCCGAGGCTGGGCCGCTCGATGAAAAGGCGCGCGCCCTGACTTATTACTACGACACGCTGCTCACGCACGCCTTTGGCAATTTCCGGGATTTGCTCGAAGCCGTCACGCTCACGCCGGGGATGGGCCTCTATCTCGACATGCGGCGAAACGACAAGCCCGACACGACGATCGGGCGCATTCCGAATGAGAATTACGCGCGGGAGATCATGCAGCTTTTTTCCATCGGGCTGAATCGCATGCACCCCGACGGCACGCTGAAACTCGACGCGAACAACAGCATCATCCCGACCTACACGCAGGACGAAATCGTGGGGCTCGCGCACGTCTTCACCGGATGGAACTACAATCAGGCGCTGAGCGGCGGGCTCTTCTCGACGAACTGGAGCCCGAGCGTGAGCAGCGAGATTCTCCCGATGACCGAGGTGCCCACGCACCACTTCACCGGGCCGAAGCGCGTGCTCAACCGCATCTACCTCGCCGGGCTCGCCAGCGTCGCCGGCCAGCGACTCGACCCGTGGCTTTACACGCACCCGGCCACGCAGACCACCGACCCCGCCTACCAGGCGCTGCCCGGTCAGGAACTTGATGCCACGCACGACATGCTTTTCCAGCATCCGAACACCGGGCCGTTCCTCTGCCGGCAACTCATCCAGCGGCTCGTCACGAGCACGCCGAGCCGCGGTTACATCTACCGCGTGGCGCAGAAATTTGAGAACAACGGCAGTGGCGTGCGCGGCGATTTGCAGGCGGTCATCCGTGCGATTCTCACGGACTTCGAGGCGCGCAGCGCGACGATGGTGACGCGCGAGACTTTTGGCAAACAGCGCGAGCCCGTGCTCCGCGTCGCGGGGCTGGCCCGCGCCTTTCCCGCGCCTGCGCCCGTCACCGGCACCTACACGCAAACCGGCAATCTGATCACGCTGACCGTTTCCAATACCGGCATCACCACCACGGGCTCGGCGTTCCTCGATTTTTCGGGCGGTGCGGAAGGCGACCCGCTGGACCAGACTTTCGCGCTCACCGCGGTGGCCGGCTCGAATCCGCCACAATTCACGACGCGCCCCATCGGATCGATTTCCGGTTCCTACAGCCAGACGGCGGGCGACACCTTTATCACCGTGTCCTTCGGGACCGTCGCGCATGGACTCGCCACGGGGTCGCTCGCTTATCTCAGCTTTAACTCGGCCGCGACCGGCACGCCGCCGCCCGACGGCTTTTATGCGGTCACGGTTCCCTCCTCCACGACGATCACCATCCCGGCACCGAATACCAATGCTCGGAGCGGCGTCACCGGCTCGGTTTTCGGCACGCGCGCGTCGAGCATATATGGCGCAGAGGCCAACGCCACTTTCAGCCAGCCCGCCAACAGCCCGACCGTGACCGTCACGACGCCCGCCAATCACAACATCCCGAATGGCACTTCGCTGCTCATCGACTTCTCCACCGGAACGCCGGACGGCAGCTACGTCGCGACCGTCACTTCGGCGACGACCTTCACGGTCACCGCCGCCACCAGCACCTCGGCTCGCACTGGTACGGCAGTCTTCGCGTGGGATGGGGCGGACGTGACCCGCAGCGGAAACGTGGCCGTGGAATTCGCCACCTACAGCGTGGGCAACACCGACACCGACCTCGGTCAGACGCCGCTCAGTTCGCCCACGGTCTTCAATTTTTTCGAGCCGGACTACGCATTCCCCGGCTTGCTCGCGCGGGCGCAGATGGTGACGCCGGAGTTTCAGCTCTCCTCCGAGACGAATGTGATCCGGCAGACGCAATACCTTTTCAACGGCATCCGCGGCACGAGCAGCAGCAGCAGCAACCTGAACAGCAGCGGGGCCTCCGGCGACTACCGCAGCGTGGTGGGCCTGTGCAGCTTCAATGCGGGCGGCGGCGCGCTCACCCTCGACCTTCGCCCGTGGATGGATATCCGCAGCGCGGGTGCCTACTGGACGAGCAACGCGAACCTGGCCGATCTCATCGAAGAGCTAAACAAACTGCTCTGCGCCGGGCAGCTCTCCGCGACCACAAAGGCGACCATCCTCGCCTTCGTTTCCAGCACCGCGAACATCACCTACACGGACGCGACGCCGACCATTTACCAGCGCCGCAATCGCGTCCGCGCCATCGTCGAACTCATCGCCACGTCGCCGGATTACAGCATCCAAAAATAAGCCATGAAACGCTCCGACTTTCCCAACCTCCAGACGCGCCGCGTCTTCTTTCGTGACGTGGCGTGCGCCGCGCTCGGCACCGTTTCGCTGGCCACGATGATTCGCGATCTGCGGCTCATCAATACCGCCGTCGGCCAGACCACGCTCGACGACTACAAGGCGCTCGTCTGCATTTTCCTCTCCGGTGGAAATGACTCGAACAACCTCGTGGTCCCGCACCTCCAGGCCGAATACGACAACTACGTGGCCATTCGCAAAGGGCTCGCGCTCCCGCGCCTCGACCTGATGAAACTCAACATTGCGTCGCAGTATTCCGATGGGCACGACTATTTCCTGCACCCGTCGTGCAGCGGGTTGCCGGTCGGCACGCTGCCCACCGCGGCCCCCACCGGCGGGCTGTGGAAAATTTTCGACGAAGGGAAAGCCGGCCTGGTTTTTAACGCCGGGCCACTCTCGTATCCGCTCACCCGCGCACAGTACCAGGCCGGCACCGTGCCCAAGCCGCCGCAGCTTTTTTCCCACAGCGATCAGGTCACTCACTGGCAGACCTCGCTGCCCGACCAGCCGCCGCGCACCGGCTGGGGCGGACGCCTCGCCGATCTGCTGCACCCGCTGCAGTACGACCTGAATCACGACGGCGTCCCCGACGGCAACGACGCGAAGATTTCACTCTGCACCTCGATCGCCGGGGCGAACACTTTCGAGGTCGGCAGCACCTTCGCGCAGTATCATGTCTCCAGCTCCGGTGCCGTCACGATGTCCGGCATGAGCACCGCGCAGACGCAGGCCATCCGCGACATCATTGCCGTGAGCCGCCCGAATTTGCAGGAAAAGGAATTGGGTCGCGTGACCACGAACGCTCTCGATACCGGCGCGCTGCTCAACAGCGCGATTGATCCCACCGTGCTCACCGGCACGAACCGCAGCGACGGCACGGCGGGCAACTGGACGTGGACCACGCCGTTTCCCAACACCTCGCTCGGGAACCAGCTCAAGATGATCGCGCGTATTATTCAGGCCGGTCCGCGCAGTTCCAGCGCCACGCCCTACCCCGGGCTGAACATGAAGCGGCAGATTTTCTTCGCGTCGGTCGGCGGCTACGACACGCACACCGCGCAGACCGGCACCACCGCCGCGCCCACTGATCCGACCGTCGGCGCGCACGCGAACCTGCTCTTCGATCTGAGTGAGGCGCTGTTCGCCTTTCAACGCGCCATGGAGCAGATCGGCCAGAGCAACGCCGTGACCAGTTTCACCGCCAGCGATTTCGGTCGCACCTTTCCCACGAACGGCCAGGGCAGCGACCACGGCTGGGGCGGGCACCACGTCGTCATGGGCGGTGCCGTGCAAGGTCGCCGCACCTACGGCGCCTTCCCCATCCACACCGTCAACGGCCCCGACGACACCGGCCTCGGCCGCTGGATTCCGAAAGTGTCCGTGGACGAATACAGCGCCACCCTCGCGAAATGGTTCGGCGTGAGTCCGGGCAACATGGTGACGATCTTTCCCAACCTTGGCCGCTTCAGCACCCCGGACCTTGGCTTCATGGGGTAGGAGCGGAGCGGCGGCGGCTGGTCGATTGAAAAATGAAAATGCATCGAGCCACGAGGTTGTTGATTCTGGCCGCCGTCACCCTTGGAATTTGGTGGATCGCGCGCCCGCCGTCGCCGTCGTTGTCGGCTTCCCGGACGGCTCCGATTCCTCCTCGTGAAAGCGCCACGCCTTTACCCGATGGGATGCGCGGTGCAGCCACGCCCGCGCCACGGAGCGCTCCGGCGCTTGATACGGTGGGATCTGCTCAGCCCGTGCCGACTCAACCCGCGCCGCCGGTCGTTTCCCCGGTCCCACCTCCCTCGGCCGATCTGCCGCTCACTCCCGCGGGTCGCGCCGCGGTGACCGATCTCGACGACGTGCAGGTCACGTTGCGCGAATATCGCAATGTCTTCCGCGAAAATCCGGTGGGCTCGAACGCGGAAATCATGAGCGCGCTCAACGGAGCCAATCCGCGCAAGGTCCGGCTGGGGCCGCCTGCCGGCCAGAGTCTCAACGCCAGCGGTGAACTCTGCGACCGCTGGGGCACGCCCTATTTTTTCCACCAGCTCTCCGGCACGCGCATGGAGATCCGCAGCGCGGGTCCCGATCGGACGATGTGGACCGCGGACGATTTGCAGCGCTAGCTGTGGAGGCACAAGAGGTTGTACAGCGGAAGGCGGAGACTGGAGACAGGAGAGCGGAGATTGAGGGAGTGATGGGGGCATACCAGTTGTAGTTGTGGAGGAAAGGTAGGAGGCGAGAGACGCGGTGGTCGGAGTGGGAGTCGGAGGCTTTGGAGAGAGCCTGGTCGTGCGTGCGATTTGAAAGCCTCTGCTTCCCATCCCCAACCCGTGTCCGAAATGCCGGTGCAAGCTCACAGGGCCGATCTCGAGTTTCCCGGTCGCAGCAGATATCCGCTCACCTGTTCCGTTATCCATTCCTTCCGCAGCAGCGTCTCCACTTATCCCATCCCTCCCTCCGAGATGGCTGGTGCGACGAGAGCGCCGCCGTCTGCGCTCGTCCGTGCGGACGGTCCCGCGATACCACCAGTCGTGGGGCGTCGCGTTGCGTTTGAACTCCCGTGCCACCGTGCTCCGGTGACACCCAAATTTTCCGGCCATTTCCAGCACGCTCCAGCCCAACCACTCGAAAGCGCTGTGCCACTTCGTTCTTCCGCGTTGAGTTGCACGCATTTCATCTCCATCCTCCTGCCGAATTTCCAATCTTGCGAAACTTCCTTCCTCGACCTCCCATGACTCTCCTGTCGAACTTACTTCGTGAATCCGCGCTTGGGGCCGTTAGTGCATGCAGCGCTGCCTATTCCAGTGAAATCGCAGACTGACTCGGCTGAGAGTAGCGACGCGGCATCAGAACCGAAGCAATCCATGCCCAAAGCAAGCCAACTTCCGATTGCGAGATACCGACCGCTTTGAAGTTTCTTCCCCGCGTTTTCGCCTATCTCCGCCCGTATTGGCGGCTGGCGGCGTTTTCGGTTTTGCTCACGGTGCTGGCGGCGCTCACGGGGCTGGCGGCGCCGTGGCCGTTGGGGGTGGTCATGGACAATGTCATCGGGAACCAACCGCTGCCGGGCGTGCTCGCGAGTTTCACGTCGTCGTGGCTAGCGGCGGGCAAGATGCCGCTGCTCGTGGCGGTGGTCGTGGCGGGGTTGATCGTGGCGATGCTGCATCACGGCATTGCCGTTTTGCAGAACTATGTGACCACGACTTTCGAGCAGAAGATGATCCTCGATTTTCGCAGCGATCTTTTCGAGCACGCGCAGCGGCTCTCGATGGCGTTTCACGATCAAAAGCGGGCCGGCGGCCTGATCTACGCGATCAATTTTCAGGCGGACGCCGCGGCGGGCGTGATCATGGCGGTTCAGCCGATGGTCCAAAGCGCGGTCTCGCTCGTCGGGATGTTTTGGCTGACGTACCAGATGAATCCCACCCTCGCGCTGCTCTCACTCTGCGTGGTGCCGTTTCTTTACTACTCGGTCGGCTACTACGCCACGCACATTCAGGAGCGCTTGGTGGCGGTGAAAACCATGGAGGGCGAGTCGCTGTCGATCATCCACGAAGCAATGTCGATGCTGCGGGTCATCGTGGCCTTTGGCCGCGAGCCGCATGAGTACGGGCGCTTTCGCCGGCAGGGCGAAAGGGCGGTCACGGCGCGCATTGCGCTCACTTTGCGCCAGACGCTGTTCGGCCTCGCCGTGAATATGATCACCGCGATCGGGACGGCGCTCGTGCTCGGCTACGGCGGGTATCTGGCCGTGCAGGGCCAGCTCACGGCAGGCCAGTTGACCGTGGTGATCGCGTATGTCGCGGCGATCTACGGGCCGCTCGAGGCGATCAGCACCACGATCGGTTCGTTGCAGGATCAGTTCGTGAGTCTGCGCATGGCGTTTGAGCTGCTCGACACGCAGCCGGAGATCCAGGACGCGCCAGACGCGGTGGTCATCGAGCGGGCGAAAGGGGCGGTCCGTTTTGAAAATGTGGAGTTCAGCTACCAGGGCCGCATCGACACTTTGAAAAACGTCTCCTTTGAGGCGCAGCCGGGGCAGGTCATCGCGGTGTGCGGGCCGACCGGCGCGGGCAAGACCACGCTGATCAGTCTGCTCCCGCGCTTTTACGATGCGAAAAGCGGGCGCGTGCTGCTCGATGGCACGGACACGCGCCAGCTCTCGCTGAAAGCGCTGCGCCGCCAGATCGCCTTTGTGCAGCAGGAGCCGCTGCTTTTTTCCGCGAGCATCGCGGACAACATCCGCTACGGCCGACTCGACGCGACGCAGGAGGAAATCGTCGCGGCGGCGCAGGCGGCGAACGCGCACGACTTCATCAGCCGGCTCCCGAAAGGCTACGACACGCTGCTCGGCGAGCGCGGCGCGACGCTCTCCGGCGGCGAGCGGCAGCGCATCGCGGTGGCGCGGGCGTTTTTGAAAGACGCGCCGATCCTCATCCTCGACGAGCCGACCTCGGCCATCGACTCGAAGACCGAGGCCGTGATCCTCGACGCGCTCGACCGCCTGATGCAGGGGCGCACGACTTTCATGATCGCGCACCGCCTCGCCACGATCCGCAACGCCGACCTCATCCTCGTCATGCACCACGGCGAAGTCGCCGAGCGCGGCACGCACGAGGAACTGCTCGCGCGCGGCGGGCTCTACAAACAGCTCTCCGACTTGCAGACCGCGCAAGCGCGCCGGCGCACACGGCTGCCGTCCGCCCCGCCGGCATGAATTTGCCCGCGCGTCCCAAAGTCGTCGTGCTCGGCATGATGACGAAGATGCCGGTCGGCGGCGTGGTCTGGCAGAACGTGCACTACCTCGTGGGCCTCGAACGGCTCGGCTGCGAGGTCTGGTACGTGGAGGCGCACGCGCGCACGCCGTCCATGTTTGTCGCGCACGAGGGCGAGGACGGTTCGGAGAAAGCCGCGGCCTTTATCGACGGCGCGATGCGCCGCTTCGGACTCGCTGGCCGCTGGGCCTTTCAGGCGCTGCACGGCGACGGGCGCTGCTTCGGGCTCAGCGACACCCAGCTCGCGCGGCTCTACGCGGAGGCGGACATCATCATCAATCTCCACGGCGGCACCATCCCGCTGCCCGAGCACGCGGCCACCGGGCGGCTCGTGTATTTGGAAACCGACCCCGTGCAGTTGCAGATCGAGCTGCACGACCAGCTCCAGACGACGATTGATTTTCTCGATCCCCACGTCGCGTTTTTCACCTTCGGGGAAAACATCGGGAGCCCGGACTGCGGGCTGCCGGTCAGTGAGTTCTTCACCTTTCAGCCCACCCGGCAGCCGGTGGTCATGGATTTCTGGAATCCGCCGGCAGTCGGCCCCGGCACAGCATTCACGAGCATCGGCAACTGGGAGCAGCAGTGGCGCGAGGTGTGGTTTCGCGGCGAGCGCTACTCGTGGAGCAAACATCACGAATTCCTGAAATTCATCGATCTGCCGCGACAGACCGCGCAGCGCCTCGAACTCGCGCTCGCCAGCTACGGCGACGAAACGCGCGCGCTGCTCGCCGGCCACGGCTGGCACGTCCGGCCGGCCATGGATTTCTCCGCGGACGCCGACGCCTACCGCGAATTCATCGCCGCCTCGCGCGGCGAGTTCACCGTGGCGAAAGATCAGAACGTCCGGCTGCGCAGCGGCTGGTTCAGCGACCGCAGCGCCACGTATCTCGCAGCTGGGCGGCCGGTCATCACGCAGGACACCGGCTTTGGCAATAT
Organism: Chthoniobacter sp.; assembly: GCA_021414005.1. Classification (GTDB taxonomy): domain Bacteria; phylum Verrucomicrobiota; class Verrucomicrobiia; order Chthoniobacterales; family Chthoniobacteraceae; genus Chthoniobacter. The sequence continues at coordinate 11,103 of JAIOPH010000024.1, forward strand.
CCTGCCGACCGGCGCAGGGCTGTTCGCGTTTCAAACCATGGACGACGTGCTCCACGCGCTCGACACGATCAATGGCGACTACGCGCGGCACGCCCGCGCGGCGGAGGAAATCGCCCGCGGCTACTTCGATCACGAGGTGGTGCTGCGCCCACTGCTCGCGTCGGTCGGTGTCGCCGTGCGCTCGCCGCGCCGCCGCTCGCCGGCTCCGGTGCGACTGCCCGCCGAGCTGCTGCTGACCCCGCTTTCCCGCCGCCCGCTTCAACTCCCGCCGGCCACCGTGCAGGCCGCGCTCGCGACCGGCGTGCCGCGCGCCCACTTCACCCGCGACCCCGCGCTCTGGCGGGTGAGCGTCGTCGTCGTCACGTTCAACAACCTCGCCTTCACCAAGCTCTGCCTCACCAGCCTGCTGCTCAATACGAGCTACGCGAACTACGAGATCGTGCTCGTGGACAACGCCTCGACCGACGGCACCCCGGAATATCTGCGCGCCGTCACGGAGCAAAACCCGCACGTCCGCGTGCTGGAAAACGTGCGCAATACCGGGTTCGCCGCCGCCAGCAATCAGGGCCTCGCCGCCGCGCAGGGCGACGTGCTCGTGCTGCTGAACAACGACACCATCGTGGCCCCGACCTGGCTCGGGCTACTCGAGCATCTCGCCGATCCCGGTGTCGGCCTGCTCGGCCCCGTGACCAATCGCATCGGCAATGAAGCGGAGGTCGAGACGGACTACCGGACGTATGGCGGATTCCTCAAAGCCGCGGCGCAGCGGCGCGAGACCGAGCGCGGCGCGCGGACGCCGCTCGGCATGGCGGCGATGTTCTGCCTCGCGTTTCGTCGCGATGTTTTCACCCGCCTCGGTCCGCTCGACGAGACGTTCGGCTCCGGGCTGTTCGAGGATGACGACTACGCCATGCGCGCGCACGCGGCGGGCCTCGGCGTCTTTTGCGCCGAGGATGTGCTCGTGCATCATTTCGGCGAAGCGTCCTTCGGCGACCTCGCGCCCAGCGGCGACTACGCCCGGCTTTTCGAGGCAAACCGGCGGCGCTTCGAGGAAAAGTGGGGCGTCTCGTGGCAGCCGCCGCAGCGGCGCGAAAGCGTGGTCTATCGCGAGCTGAGCGACCGGCTCCGCGCCCTCGTGGAGGCCCGCGTGCCCGCTGGCGCGGTCGTCCTCGTGGCGGGCAAAGGTGACGACGCCCTGCTCGATTTCACCGACCGCACCGGCTGGCATTTCCCCCGCGCGGAAGACGGCGGCTACGCCGGCCACCATCCCGCCGACAGTGCCGCCGCCATCGCCCACCTCGAAGCCCTCCGCACCCGCGGCGCGACCTTCTTCGTCCTGCCCGCGCCCTCCGCATGGTGGCTCCACCACTACGCCGCCTTCGCCGCCCACCTCCGCCAGCACTACCCCGAAACCGCCGCCGAAGAATACCCCGCCCGGATTTTCGACCTCCGCTGAGCGCGGCACCGCAGCGCGCTCGACCACGCACCGACCGCGATCAATCCCACACCGCCCAACTCACCCGGGCCTCCTGTCATCGGCGATTCCGCGCCAGCGCACGATTCTTACCGGCCAGCGGTCCCCGGCTTCGTTGAGGCTCGGCAACCCCTCCGCAGACTGGACTCCTCCAGCGCTTAGGCGTTGCGGTTTTTGGAATCCGACTCTGCATGGGAATTCTGTGTCAGCGGGTTGGAGAGACGGTAGCAAAGTGCAATGATGCCGAGCGCCAAAAGCAGCTTGATGGCAAAGCGCGCATCGCCACCGGCACCGAACGAGCGTGCAAGCTCCAGAACTCCGAGAACGAGTGCGACGAGGAACCCGAGAAAAGGCACGGCAAGCGGACGCGCGAAGTTGAGCGTCCAGCCAAGGCCTCGAATGCGCTTGGGAACAATCATGCGTTGGTCTGCGCGGCAGAAGTAAAAGATGCCGAGTTTCCAGTTGGTTGGATCGCAACGAAAATGGTCGAGTGCGTGGTTGCTCATAGCGTGTTCGGATTAGAGGTGACTTGTTCGGCTTTCGCTCCAGCGCTTAGGCGTTGCGGTCATTGCGATTTGGGCGGTGTCCCAGTTGGAGTTGATGATGGAAGTGTTGCTGCACTGGTTGCTGTTGCAAGGCGGATGTAGTCTCGAAGAAACATCACCGAGCCGACTGTGCCAAGAATGACGGAGCCGAGCCACGTAAGCTCTCGGACGAGATAGTAGCTCCACCAATCGTTTGGGTCTGGAGGGCCTTGCTGACCGATGGTGTGATCGAAGATGGTAACAAACAACCCGAAGGCACAAGAGATGACGATGAGCAGTAGTGCCGGCGTCCGAAACTGCTTGTAGGCGGGGAACTGGTAAAAGAGTAGAACAACACCGGCGGCGACATAAACTACGAACTCGATGCCGAAGAGCCAAGTGCTGGCCTGCTCTGCAAAACCTTTGGTTTGGTCGCCGTTCACAGGATGAGTGTAGCAACGCCTAACTCTGAATTTGAGGAATGGCGGGGTTCAGAGGCGGGGCGGGAAAATGTTCGCATAAAATGGGAGGGGGCCTGCGGCGTCTCTGAGCTGTTCGCATAAGAATTGCCGGCCGCCAAGCCGAAACGGCCGGGCCGATGAGCAGTTTTATGCGAACTTCCTCCTCGTTCCGAAGCTGAGCTTCGGAACGGCCCTCCCATTGAAGCTTTTCCACTCTCGTCACTCTCGTTCCCAAAGCGCTGCGCTAACTTTGGGAACGAGAGAAACGAGAGAAAACGAGGGGGGAACCTGTGCCCGGCACGGCAAGCTCGATCACGCTCCCGCATGGGCAGCGGAGTAATGTCCGCCGTCAGAGCGACATTAGCGAACAGCCACTGAGCCTTTCAGTTCCGGCAACGGTCCCATCCTTGAAGATGATCAGCAGTGCGCGCCCATTGGTCATGTAATAGTCTGCCTCCCTCGGCAGATGATATACCCACACGTCTTTCCGGGAGTCCTTGTTCCGATCTGGGGGGATGCCCATGTGAACCCTCACGTCATGCTCAGTCATCCCGACTTTCACCTCGGCGAAGCGCTTTTGAAGGGTAGCGTCCCATGCCAGAGCCCTCTCATAGTGCAAGTACAGCGATTGCGCGGGTGCGATTCCGACGAGGAGTATCCAGACAAATAAAAGACAGCAAGAAACTCTCACGGCGCACAGGCTAGGTGCGGAGGGATGACGTGCAAGGGTGGAGTTGGCAACTCTTCCCATCCGCAGTTCCGGCCAGCCTCAGACTCCGGAGGCGACGGAGATCGGTTCGGTGGTGCTTGCGTGGGTGGGCGCGGGGTTTCACCTCGTTCCGAAGCTTGGCTTCGGAACGGCCCTCCAATTGAAGCTTTGCTTCATCGAGGCAGCGGCGGTTCATAGCCGCGGGATGGTAATGGAAGCAAAGTTTCGCAGACATGGCGTTCCGAAGTTGCACTTCGGAACGAGGAGAAAAGACTACCGTCGGCGCATCGCCGGATAAAACCAAACCACGCAAGCGCGGCACCTACGCTGCCGCTCTCACCAAGAAAGCGAGCCGTAAGTAAGGCTGCCCACGCCCAACTCGACCGCGCCGTGGAGAAATGCTACCGGCTCGCGTCCGTCCGCACAGAGGAGATACAGAGGGGCGCGGGCGGGTTTTGCGGGGGTAAATGGCTAAATTTAGCCATTCCGGGGTGGTCGGAAGTCGATTTCCGAGGTCGGAAATCGATTTCCGACCTCGGATTTGGGCATACCGAGGTGGGTTTGCCCGCATACCGAGGTGGGTTTGCCCACATACCGAGATGGGTTTGCCACATACCGAGGTGGGTTTGCCGCATACCGAGATGGATTTGCCACATACCGAGGTGGGTTTGCCACATACCGAGGTGGGTTTGCCCACAAACCGAGATGGATTTGCCCACCATCCGAGGTGGCATCGCGGGCCTACCGGAATGGGTTTGGCCCTGTCCCGAGGTGAAGACCGGGGTCAGCTCTGGAATCCAGAATTGTGTGCTGGTTTGGAGGTAGTCTGCGAGTCGAAGTGAAGCGCAGCCGTGGCTCGCGAAGTGCGGGTTCAATTTGAAGGAGCCTTCGATCACGTTCTGGATCGTGGGGATCGGCAGGAGGCGATCTTTCTGGTTGGCGTAGGTCGGGGGCGGTTTGTGGAATCGCTGGTGGACGTATGGGCGGCTGGCGTGGTTAGTCAGGGCCAACGATTATGATTTTCATCCGCCTTTTCCTCGCTGTCTCCCTGGCTGCCGCTGGTGCGGTATCGGCGGCTGATGGGCAGGCGCGGAGGCCGAATGTGCTGGTGATCGTGGCGGATGATCTGGGCTATGGCGATATTGGCGTGCAGGGGTGCAGGGATATTCCGACACCGCAGATCGATGCGCTCGCCGGGAATGGCGTTCGGGCGACCAGTGGATACGTTTCCTGTCCGGTGTGCTCGCCGTCGAGGGCGGGGCTGCTGACGGGCCGTTATCAAAACCGCTTTGGGCATGAGTTTAACCCCGGAGGAAAGGTGCCGGAGAATTTCGGGCTCGCGGTGGGTGAGCGGACGCTGGCGGATTACTTCCAGCGGGCGGGATATGCGACGGGGATCATCGGCAAGTGGCACCTCGGGTGGAAGCCCGCCTTTCATCCGCTGGAGCGGGGCTTTCAGGAGTTCTTTGGCTTTCTCGGCGGGGCCCGCCCGTATCTGCCGGGGAAACAAAGTGGGGCCTTCAGCCGGGGCCGGGAGAGGGTGGAGGAAAAGGAATACCTGACCGACGCCTTTAAGCGCGAGACGCTGGACTTTGTCTCCCGCTACAAGGCGCACCCTTTCTTTCTCTATCTGGCCTTTAATGCGGTGCATACGCCGATTCAGGCGACGGCGGAGTATGAGGGGCGGTTTCCCGGCATCGCGGACAAGCAGCGGAGGACCTATGCGGCGATGACGAGCGCGCTGGACGATGCTGTGGGTGCGGTGCTGGCGAGGCTGCGGGCGGAGGGACTGGAGGAGCACACGCTGATTTTTTTCCTCAGCGATAACGGCGGCCCGGTGGCGTCGAATGGCTCGACGAACGGGCCGCTGCGCGGCACGAAGACGACGACCTGGGAGGGAGGCATCCGCGTGCCGTGGCTGGTGCAGTGGAAGGGGCAGCTTCCCGGCGGGAGGACGTTCGACCATCCGGTGATGAGCCTCGACATCGCCCCGACCGCGCTGGCGGCCGCGGGCATCCCGGTTCCCGAAGGGAGCAAGCTCGACGGGGTGAATCTCCTGCCTTTCCTGCGCGGCGAGGACCCAGGGGCGCCGCATCCGGTGTTGTGCTGGCGCTTTGGCAAACAGACGGCGGTGCGCAAGGGCGACTGGAATCTGGTGGAGGCGGATGGCTCGGAGGGGCCGCGGCTCTTTAATCTGCGCGAGGACGTGGGGCAGCGGAAGGATCTGTCGGCGGCGCGGCCGGAGGTGGTGCGCGAGTTGCAGGCGGCGTGGGATGAATGGAACAAGGGAAACATGGCGCCGGCGTGGAATTCGGGTGGGTCGGAGGAGTAGAGCGCGGGGGACGCGGCCCGGTCGTCTGGTCCGGGAAAGGCGCAATGTTGCGCGCCATTTGGCCTCCGGGACGATGTGCGGCACGGACCGGGATCCCGCTCTCGTTTCACATTGCGCCGGCGACGATGGAGGCCGTAGAAGTGCGCTCCTTTCGCCCGTAGCATCGGGACGGTTCCGGCGTGATCGCTGCCGTGCTGTTCCTGATGAACCCGAGCGGCCCCCAAAATTATGCCATCCGCAAAACCCACCCGAGACCGCTCCAGTCGCCGCGCGCCGGCGACGGGGCTGGAGGCGCGGGTGGCGGAATTGCAGCGGAGCGTGGCGGCGCTGGAAGCCGCGCAGGAGGAGCGCGACGAGAAGCTCGAGAGCGCGCTCTACGAACTGACGGCGGCGACCGCCCTCGCGGGCGTGAGCGGCGCGCAGGCCGGGCAGCGGCTCGCCTATTTTGCGACGCTCCGGCGCATCCGCGAGATCGTGCGGGAGCGGCTGCCGCGCGCGGCGGTCCTCGCGGTGGCGAGCAAGGGGCACGACGAAATCCTGCGGCTGCATGGCCGCACGGGCTGGCATTTTCCACAGAACCGCGAGGGCGATTACGCCGGCTACTACCCGAGCAACAGCCTCTCGGCCATCGTGCAGCTCGAAGCGCTGCGCAGCCGGGGCGCGCAGTATTTCCTGCTGCCGGATTTCGCGCTTTGGTGGCTGGAAAAGTATGGCGATTTCGCGCGGCACCTCGCGTCCCGCTACGAGCTGGTGGTGCGCGACGAGGCCTGCGCGATCTACGACCTGACGGCGCTCCGCGCTGCGCCGGTGCTGGAAGCGGCGATCGCGGAGTGCCGCGAGCGGCTGGGGCGCGAGCCTTCGGTGCTCGACTGGACGGCGGAGGCGGACCTCGCGGCGCGGCTGCCGGGCAGCACGGTTTTTTCTCCCGCGGAAAAGGCGCGGTCGCTGCCCTATCTCGACGCCTCGATCGACATCGTGGTGCTCGGCGCGCGGAGCAGCAGCGAGAAGGAAGCGCGGCGGGTGGCGCGCGAGGCGGTGCTGAAGTCCGGCGGCGACAGCGCAGCGGCGGAAGTCGTCTGGCGGGCGAAGTCGCCGGACGCCGCCGGGCCGACGGTCTCGATCATCATCCCGTGTCACAATGGCGTGGCGCTGACCGAGGCGTGTCTGCGCAGTCTCGGGGAAACGCTGCCGGTGAGTTTTCGCGGCGAGATCATCGTGGTGGATGACGCCTCGACCGACGGCACGGCGGAGTCGCTGCGGGCGTGGGCCGCGGCCGATCCGCGCGTGAAGCCGCTGCGCAACGCGAAGAACCGCGGCTTTCTCGAAACGGCGAACCGCGGCGCGGAGGCGGCGACCGGCGAGTTTCTCGTCTTTCTAAACAACGACCTGGTGCTCCTCCCCGGCTGGCTGCAGGCGCTGCTGCGGACGTTCCGCGATTTCCCCGACGCGGGCGGCGTGGGAGGAAAGCTGATCTTCCCCGACGGCACGCTGCAGGAGGCGGGCGGGATGATTTTTCGCGACGGCTCGGCGGCGCACTTGGGCCGCGGCGATCACGAACTCGACGCGCCGCTCTACAATTTCGTGCGGCCCGCCGACTACTGCTCCGCCGCGCTTTTCGCCACGCCGCGCGCGCTCTTTGCCAAGCTCGGCGGCTTCGACCGCGCCTACGCGCCGGCCTACTACGAGGACACGGACTACTGCTGCGCGGTGCGCGGGGCGGGGCGGCGCATTTACTATCAGCCGGAGAGCGCGGCGATCCACGTGGAGGGCGCGAGCTGCGGCACGGACCTGACGAAAGGTGCGAAGCGGCATCAGACGATCAATCAGGCGCGGTTCGCGAAGAAATGGAGCAAGCTGCTGCGCAAGCTGCCGGCGCGCCCCGAACATGGCGACACCGCCGCGTGGCAGGCGCTGGCGCTGGGCGGTGCGAGAAAGGCGGACGCATGAGCAAGCACGCGCTGATTTGCTCGTATCACCCGCCGCAGGCGGATCGCGACAGCGGCTCGAAGCGCATCTGCGATCTGCTGGAGATCCTGCTCGCCGACGGCTGGACCGTCACGTTTGTGGCGTCGCAGGGGCTCGGCGAGGCGCGCTACGCCCGGCGGCTCCAGCAGCGCGGGGTGGCGGTGCTCGATGGCACGGCGCTGCCGCTCGAAAACATCCTCGCGTCGTCGTCGTTCGACCTCGCGCTGTTCGCGTTCTGGCCGATCGCGGAATTCTATCTGCCGGTGCTGCGCCAGTTTTCGCCAGCCACCCGCGTCATCGTGGATTCGCTCGACCTGCATTTCCTGCGCGATGCGCGGCGCATCTTTGGCGCACCGGGCGGGCTGCTCGATGCCGATTACGCCGCGCAGATGCGCGGTGAACTCAATGCCTACGCCGCCGCGGACGCGGTGCTGGCCGTTTCGGAAAAGGAAGCGGCGCTAATCAACGACCTCGTCGGCGATCCGGGGCGCGCGCATGCGGTGCATGATTGCGAGACCATCGGGCTCGGCGCGCGCCCTTTCGCGCAGCGGAAAGGCATCGTGATGGTCGCCGGTTTCCAGCATCCGCCAAATGTGGAGGCCGCGGGCTGGCTGTGCCGCGAAGTGCTGCCGCGCCTGCCGAAGGCGCTGCGCACGGCGCATCCGCTGCACCTCGTGGGCAGCGGTCTGAATGACACGGTGCGCGCATTTGGCGAAGGCCTGGCCGACGTGCGGATGGTCGGCTGGGTGCCGGAGGTCGCGCCGTATTTTCATCACGCGCGCATCTCGGTGGTGCCGCTGCTCCACGGCGCGGGCACGAAGCGCAAGATGCTCCAGGCGCTGCTCTCCGGCACGCCGACGGTGACGACTTCCATCGGGGCCGAAGGGCTGGCGCTGACCGCGGGCGAGCACGCGCTGATCGCGGATGACGCGGACGCTTTCGCCGCCGCGATGACGAAGCTGCTCACCGATCAGGCGCTTTGGCGGCGTGTGCAAAAGGGTGGGCGCGCGCATCTGGCGAAGACTCATTCGGCGGAGGAAACGCGGCGGCGGTTTCTGGAGGTCATCGCGAAAATCCTGCGCGCGGAACCGCGGCCCGCGCTGCTGCCGGCGATCAGCGCGCAGGAGCATCAAGCGCGGGTAAACTACCAGTATCATCAGCAGCTCCTGCCGCATCTCCGTGCACTCGTGGCCCGGGCGGTGCCGGTCGGCGCGCCAGTCGCGGTGATCAGCGGCGGCCATGATGCGCTCCTCGCGCTCGACGGGCGGCCGGGCTGGCATTTCCTGCAGGATGAAAACGGGCGCGGTGTCGCCGGGCATCCGCCGGACGATCTCGCGGCGATCTGTCGGCTGGAGGAATTGCGCGGGCAGGGCGCCGCGTTTCTGCTCGTGCCGGAGCCGGCCGCGTGGTGGCTGCGGCATTTCGGCGAGTTTCGCGGACATCTGGAAAGCCGCTGCCGGCAGGTTGGCGCGGTGCCGGAAGTGGGCGTGCTCTTTCAACTCACCGAACCTCCGGGGGACAGCGGTGCGCTCGTGGCGGGAGAATCGGAGATCGTCGCCGCTCCGGTGATCGACCCGGAGCGCGACGTGCGGCTGATCGCGTTTTACCTGCCGCAGTTCCACCCGATCCCGGAGAACGACGAATGGTGGGGCGAGGGCTTCACGGAGTGGCGCAATGTCGTGCAGGCGCAGCCGCTTTTCCCCGGCCACGAGCAGCCCCAGCTCCCCGCCGACCTCGGCTACTACGACCTCCGCGCGGCGGAGACGCGCGCCGAGCAGGCGCGGCTGGCGCGGCAGTACGGCATCGGCGGCTTTTGCTACTACCACTATTGGTTTGGTGGAAAGCGGCTGCTCGAACGTCCGTTCAGCGAGGTGCTCGCGTCGGGCGAACCGGATTTTCCGTTCTGTCTGTGCTGGGCCAATGAGCCATGGTCGCGGCAGTGGGATGGCCGTCCGCACGACGTGCTCCAGCCGCAGACGTACAGCGAGGAGGACGATGTCGCGCACATCCACGCGCTCATCCCGGCGCTCAGCGATCCGCGTGCGATCCGGGTCGGCGGGCTTCCGCTTTTCCTCGTGTATCAAGGCCGCGAACTGCCCGACCCGGCGCGCACTATCGCCACGTGGCGGCGCGAGGTGGAAAGCGCGGGGCTGCCGGGAATCTATCTGCTCGCGGTGGAGTCCGGCTGGGACGCGGGCTGGGACGCCACGCAGGTAGGGTTCGATGCGAAGGTGCTGTTTCAGCCGCAGTTTTCGCTCTTGCGCGATACGCCGCGGAGCGAGATCGCCGGCCAGCCGGAGCTGCACGTTTTCGATTACGAAAAGGCCTGGCCCGCGCTCGCGCATCCCGAGCCCGTGAGCTACCGGCGCTACGACACCGTCTTTCCCGCCTGGGACAACACCGCGCGCAAAGGCGGGCGCGGCTGGGTGGTGCGCGATTCCACACCCGCAGCGTACGAGGAGTGGCTGCGGCTGACGGTCGCGCGCGCCAGCAAACTCCCGCCCGGCGAGCGCCTCGTTTTCGTCAATGCGTGGAACGAATGGGCCGAGGGCGCGCACCTCGAACCCGATCAGCGGCACGGGCGGGCGTATCTCGAAGCGACGCGGCGCGCGGTCCTCGCGGCGGGAGTGGGAGAGCGAAACGTCCGTCCGCCACGCAAAGCTGCCGCCCGCCGGAAAGCCCGATGAAGACTGACGTGGAACTTTGCCAGAGGCCGATCTTCGTCGTCGGTGCACCACGCTCCGGCACCACCGTGCTGGCCTGGGCGCTGGCGCAGCACAGCGGGTTGTGGACTTCGGGCGAGTCGTATGTGCTGTGGGAGTTGTTTGGCAGCGAGCGCGGCAATCGCGGGCTGAATCTGATTTTTCAAACCGCCGAGGTGCTGGCGGGAGGAAGCTGGCTCACCGCGCAAAGCGTGACGCGCCCGGAACTGCTCGCCGCGCTCGGCCTCGGCGTGAACGCGCTTTTCACCAGCCGCAGCCACCCGAAGCGCTGGATCGATCACACGCCGGTGCAAAGCCTGATGGTTGAGACGCTCGGCGGGATGTTCCCCGACGCGCTGTTTCTCCACGCGCTGCGCGACGGGCGGAAAGTCGTGCATTCGATGATCCATTTTCTCGAAGCGCTCGAACCCGACGTGCGCGCGAATTTCGAGAAGGCGGGCTGGAAAATTCCGTGGCTGGATTTCACGGAAGCCTGTCGGACGTGGCGGCAGTATGTGGAGTCGGTGCATTCCTTTGAGTTGGCCAATCCCCGGCGCTGCCTGACCGTCCCGCATGACCGGCTGGTGGGCGAAACGCAGGAGTGCTTTCGCGCGATTTACGAATTCCTCGGCGAACCGGACGAGGATGCGCCGGTGGAATTCGTGCGCACGAAACGCCTGCACTCCAGCTTTCAGCCCGACCGGGAAGCCGCGCCAGCACAGGAAAAGCCGGCGCGGGCGTGGACGGAGTGGAGTCACGAGCAGCGCACCATTTTCACCCGCGAAGCCGGCCCGACGATGATCCGACTCGGCATGGCCACCGCCGAGGAACTGCAACCCGATGCCGCCTAAGCCCGCCATGCCACAGGATCAATCCATCGCCCGGCTGCTCGCCTTTTACCTCCCGCAGTTTCACCCGATCCCGGAGAACGACGTGTGGTGGGGCAAGGGCTTCACCGAGTGGACGAATGTGGCGAAGGCGAAGCCGCTTTTTCCCGGCCACTACCAGCCACACATTCCGGCGCACCTCGGCTTTTACGATCTGCGCGTGGCGGAGACGCGCGAGGCGCAGGCGCGGCTTGCTCGCGCCTACGGCATCGAGGGTTTCTGCTACTGGCACTATTGGTTTTCGAGCAAGCGACTGCTGGAGCGTCCGTTCAATGACGTGCTGGCGAGCGGTCGGCCGGACTTCCCATTCTGCCTCGCGTGGGCCAACGAGACGTGGTCGCGCCGCTGGCTCGGGGAGGAAAAGGAAGTGCTGATCAAGCAGACGTATCCACCCGACGACGACGTGCGGCACATCCGCTGGCTGATGAAAGCCTTCGCCGATCCGCGCTACGTGCGCGTGCAGGGGCGTCCGGTTTTTCTCATCTACCGCCCCGGCGATCTGCCGGAGCCCGCGCGCACGCTCGACACTTTCCGCCGCGAGTGCCGGCGGGAGAAAATGGAGGAGCCCTTCCTCATCGCGGTCAACGCCCATGCGAGCGCCGACCCGAGGGCGCTCGGTTTCGACGACAGCATGGACTTTGAGCCGCAGCTCGGCGCGATGCCGGGGCCGCTGGAGGACGGGACGAAAATTTACGACTACCCGACCGGACGCGAGCGGATGAAGGCCCGGAAGAGCCCAAACGCGGAGATCCCGTGCATCTTCGTTTCATGGGACAACACCGCGCGGCGCGGCGAGAACGGGATCGTCTTCATCAACTCCACACCCGCGGCCTTTGAGGCTGGGCTGCGCGAGGTCGTCGAAAGTGTCCGCCACAAGCCGCACGAGGAGCGCCTCGTTTTCGTCAACGCTTGGAACGAGTGGGCCGAGGGCAACCATCTCGAGCCTGACCTCAAGCACGGCCTCGCGTATCTCGAAGCTGTGCGCCGCGTGAATCTTTCTGCTACGCCAATCCGCAACCAACCCATCCACGTATGAACCTCCGACTCCTCCCCTCCCTGCTCCTCGCCGCCGTGCTTTTCGCCGGCGGCTGCAAAAAAGACGCCGCTGAATCTCCGACGCAGGCAGAGGCTGCGGCTGGGCCGGTCATTACCGCCACGCCGAATCCCGTGCCCGCCGGCACTGATCCCGGTGTGACGACCATCGCGTGGGACACGGGTGGCGATGGGGCCATCGTGGACGTTTACCTCTCCATCGACGGCGGCGCGGAGAAGCTCTTTGCCACCCACTCGAAGGACTCCAAGAAAATCGACTGGATCGGTCCGGGGCCGGTCTATGAGTTCCGCATGTATCCGACCGGCGACCGCACGAAGCTGCTCGGCTCCGTGAAGGTCACGCGCAATCGCAAGTGACCCGCGGCCGCGTCATCATCGCCGGCTCGCTCGCGCAGCGGCCGGGCGTCGGTGGTCACGCGTGGGTTTTTCTCCAGTATCTGCTGGGCCTGCAGCGGCTCGGCTTCGAGGTGCTCTTTCTCGACTGGCTCGACGCGGCGATGTGCCGCGATACCGCAGGCGCGCGCTGCGGCGTGGAGGAATCGTGGAACGTGCGCTACCTCGCCGAGGTGATGGCCCGGGCGGGACTGTCCGATGCGTGGTCGGTGGATTTCAACCAAGGCGAGCGGACGCTCGGGAGGCCGCGCGCGGCGGTGCTCGATTTCGCGCGGGAAACGGACGTGCTGATCAATGTCATGGGGTTTCTTTCCGACGCGGAAATCCTCGACTGCGTGCGGCGGCGCGCGTTCCTCGATATTGATCCGGGCTTTGGGCAAATGTGGCAGGAGCTGGGGTGGGCGGCGGTCTTTGGCGGACACGATGCGTATGTGACGATCGGCGAAAACATCGGGCAGCCGGACTGCACGATCCCAACGTGCGGGCTGGAGTGGATCACGTCGCCGCAGCCGATCGTGCTCGATGAATGGCCGGTGGTTGCGGTGGCGGACGACGCGCCGTTCACGAGCGTCGTGAGCTGGCGCGGGCCGTTCGGTCCGGTGGAATTCGCGGGGCGGACTTACGGGCTGCGGGTGCATGAGTTTCGGAAATTCGTGACGCTCCCGCACGTCACGGGGCAGCGGTTCGATCTCGCGCTGGACATCGACCCAGGCGAGGCCGGCGACCTCGCGCTGCTTCAGGATAACGGCTGGAACCTGCTCGATCCGCGCGCGGCGGTGTCGGGCACGGACGGCTATCGCAGCTTCATCCAGCGCTCGAAGGCGGAACTGATGATCGCGAAGAACATGTATGTGCAAAGCCGCAGCGGCTGGGTCAGCGACCGCAGCATCTGCTACCTCGCCAGCGGCAAGCCGGTGCTCGCGCAGGACACGGGCTTCAGCCGGCGCTATCCGGTGGGCGAAGGGCTGCTCGCATTCACGACGCTCGAAGAGGCGTGCTCGGGCGTGGAGGAAATTTCGGGAAATTACGCGCGGCACTGCCGGGCTGCACGCGCGGTGGCGGAGGAGCATTTTGATTCGGATAAAGTCCTGCCGCGGCTGCTGGAGCAGATCGGATGAGTGCGGGAACTATCATCGTAAGCGGCGCGTTGGCGAACAAGGCCGGGCACGGCGGCGAGGCGTGGGTGCGGCTGAACTGGGTGCTGGGCTTCCAGGCGCTCGGCTGGCGCGTCCTCTTTCTCGAACAGCTCACCGGCCCGCCCGATCCCTCGGCGGTGGAGTACTTCCGCGGCGTGACGGCGCGCTTCGGCCTGGCGGAAAACTCCGCGCTCCTCGGTGCGGATGGCGCGACGCTCTGCGGATTGCCGGAGGCGCGGATCGCGGAGTTTGCCGCCGACGCGCACGCGCTAGTCAACATCAGCGGGCACCTCACGCACCCACCAGTTTTCGAACGCGTTCCGCGCCGCGTGTATATCGATATCGACCCCGGCTTCACGCAGTTCTGGCACGCCGCGGGCAACGAAGGAGCGCGTCTGCGCGGACACGACTGCTTTTTCACCATCGGCGAGAACATCGGCACGCCCGACTGCCCGATCCCGACCGGCGACATCCCGTGGCGCAAGACCCGCCCGCCCATCGTGCTCGACCGCTGGCCGCGCGTGCCGCCGGCGTTCGACCGCTTCACGACCATTGCGAGCTGGCGGGGACCGTTCGGCACGGTCGAGTTTGGCGGGCAGACCTACGGGCTGAAAGCGCACGAGTTTCGCAAGTTCATCGAACTGCCCGCGCGCGCAGCGGGAACGTTCGAACTCGCGCTAAGCATCCACCCCGGCGACGCGAAAGACCGCGCCGCTCTGGAGGGCCACGGCTGGCGAATCGTCGCGCCGTCCGTCGCGGAGCAACCGGAGGATTTTCAGAAATACATCCAGCGCGCGGGCGCAGAGTTCTCCGTCGCACAGGGCATCTACGTGCAGACGCAGTGCGGCTGGTTCAGCGACCGCACCGCGGCGTTCCTCGCCACCGGCAAGCCCGCGCTCGTGCAGGACACCGGCTTCAGCCGCCAGCTCCCGACCGGCCACGGACTCCTCGCCTTTCGCACCCTCGACGAAGCCGTCGCTGGCGCCGCCGAAATCACCGCGCACTACGGCCGCCACTGCGCCGCCGCGCGCGCGCTCGCCGAGGCGCATTTCGATTCGCGAAAAATCCTCGCCCAGCTCCTCGCCGAGATTGCCGGATAGTCGCTCCGTCAAATAAACACGCCACTCCTCCATTGCCGCGGGCGCTGCCGCCTCGCTACATTTTCACCCGAATGAGCAACACCGAAATCAAACGCCTGAACTGGGGCTGCGGGAGCTGGACACCGGAGGGCTGGATCAATTCCGACTTCAAGGACGAGCCGGGCGTGAATCTCGTGTGCGACATCCTCAACGGCGGCCTGCCGCTGGAGTCGGACAGCCTCGATTACGCGGTGAGCATTCATGCGCTGCCGGAGATGACGTACCCGAAGCTCGTGCCCGTCCTGCAGGAGCTGCGGCGCGTGCTGAAGCCGGGCGCGGTGCTGCGGCTCGGGCTGCCGGACATCGACAAAGGCATCGCCGCCTACCAGCGCGGCGATCGCGATTATTTCCTGATCCCCGACGAGGACGCGAAAAGTCCCGGGGCGAAATTCATCACACAGATGCTGTGGTACGGCTACTCGAAGCTGCTTTTCACGCGCGACTTCATCGAGGAGATGCTGCTCAAGGCGGGCTTCTCGCGGGTCGTGCAGTGCGAGTTTAAGCAGACCTCCACGCCGTGGCCGGAAATCCTCGACCTCGACAACCGAGAGAACGAAAGCCTCTTCGTCGAGGCGATGAAATAGCGCGCGGGCGCTGTTCAGGGCTTTGGCTTCACCGCGACACCTTCGACGTGGAAGTCGAAAAATAACGTGTTGCGGATTTCGCCGTGGACCGGCTTGGGAGCGATGCCGCGAGGCACTTTCGGAAACGGACTGAGGAGATCCAATTCCTGAATCGCCCAAGTTTTCGAGAGCCCGGCATCGGCCAGCATGACGAGCCTCTTGGCTTGTTGCGGGGCGTTAGGGCCCGTGCCGGACTCCCCGGAATCGTCCACCAAATCCGCGTCGCCCCACGGGTTGATCGGTGTGCCATCCACCTGCACGGTGGTGTTCAGGATTAACAATTCGTCCTGAAGGTACGGCCCGCCCTTTTGCCAGCTCGGGCAGACGAAAACGTCGGCGCGGGCTTTTTCCGAACCAACCGCGAGACTGAGGTAGGGGCCCAGCGCGGTCGGCAGGGAGCCGAAATCCTCCCCGTCGTACCAGCAGCTCTGCCACGTCCACAACGGTCCGGGGAGGTAGCCTTCGTGGTCGGTGGTGTAATTGCCGATGGCGGCACCGATCTGCCTCAGATTCGCCGCACATTTGGTCCGGTCGCCACTGCGGCGGACGACGGAAAACACCGGAAGCAAGATCGCCACTAGCACCGCGATGATCGCGATGACGACGAGCAACTCGGTGAGCGTGAAGCCGGCGGCGGGCCGGTTGGGGCGGCGGTTCATGGTGCGGTGCGGATTCTACGGCGGGGTGATGGCTACGCAACGGGGGATTGTCCGGGGCGAGCCGATGCAGCGCTCATGTTCCCGATGTTCCGCCAGACGTTCCGTGCCCGACGCGGAGGGCGATCTCCGGAGCCTCCTTCGCGAGATACGAGAGCAGCGTGTAGGCAAACAGCGCCATGCCTGCGCTCTCCATAAATTCAGAGAAATTGTCGATCACCACGTAGCCGATGGCGTGGTCGCCGTAGGTTTCGGCAACCCAGTTGGAGATGCGCTCCATCACAACCACGCCGCCAACATAGATGCTCCCGGACACGACAAACAGGATGGCCGTCCGGCGAGGCAGGCGTTTCAAAAATGGCAGGTAGGCCGCGGCGAAAATTGCCAGTACCGGCAGATAAACCCAAAACCAACCAGTCTTACCTTCTTCATTTTGCCGCAGACCCGCGATGAGCACGGCTACGGTGGCTTCGTGGATCTGGGCCACTTCGTCGGCGCTGAGAAAAAGGAACGCCGCCGTGAGCACCAGCCAGCGCCAGCGGTCCGGCGCGGTCGGCTTTTGCACGGCCCAGATGAGGAGAAGCAGAGCACTGTTCAGCAGCAACTGCGCGCTCTGGTAGTAGTTCGCAAAATTGCCCTCTTCGACAAAATTGAACTGCCGGGCCACCGGCCAGACGGAGTCGCTGTGGATGCGGTCCATGGCCAGATCGCCAATGATCGCCGCGACACTCATGCACGCGGCAATAATGCCCAGAACGATGCCGATCTTGCGGGGAGAAAGGGCGACGGTGGTTTTCAATTTGACGGCGAGCGTGGTCGGCGCGGGGGCAGAGTTCAATGCGGATTCGGGGCGGCTGATTAGCGAACGCGATCATCCTGAACGGAGTTTCGCGGTGGGCCGTTCAGAATGACCGGTGCGTTCCTACCGGCCAATCGCACGCATCCTTGCTGGAATTGCTTTAACCCAGTACAGCGCGCACAAATGCCGCGATGACCCAACATCCGCCCGCCTCCACGCTCCCACGCCCTCGCCGCCGGCTGGGGGTCGTGCTCGCGGCCCTTGCTTCCGCTGGACTCTACGCGCTCCTGCCCGGCATCGCCGCCGGGATCACGCAGTCGGAGCCGACCTTCGTCGGGGAGGTGTTTCCATGGGTCCGCACGGTGACGAAAGCTGCCCTGGTCGCGCTCGCCGATGGCGGTAGCCATCCTGGCGCGTCGTGGCGGTTTCTCACACTGTGCACCGGTTTGTTCGCGGTTTACGCGTTCGCGCTGCGGGCGGTGAAAGGCGTGCAGCCGCGCGCGGTCGAGGCGGCGATCTTCGGGGCCGGTGCGCTTTTTCTCGTCGTCCTGCTCTGCGCACCGGTGATGCTCTCCACGGACATCTATGCCTACGCGATCTACGGGCGGGTGTTCGCGATTTACGGAGCGAATCCCTACGCGGCGACTGCGCCCATCACGTCCGCCGATCCATTCATGCCGCTCTTCGGCATCGAGTACCTGTCGTCGTGGTACGGCCCGCTTTGGACGCTCATCTCCGCCGGTCTCGCCTGGCTCGGCGGGAACCATGTCGGCCTCACCGCGCTGCTTTTTCGCGGCCTCGCCGTCGGAGCAGTGCTCGCGGCGGCGGCGCTGCTCTGGAGCGTGTTGCGCCGTACCGCACCGGAGCGCGCCGCGCAGGGACTGCTGCTGTTTTTGTGGAATCCGCTGCTTGTCCTCGAGACCGGCCTGAGCGGGCACAACGACGCCATCATGCTGGCGCTCGTGCTGCTCGGCGTGTGGCTGCATCTGCGCGGGTGGAAAGTCGGCGCGGTCGTCGTGCTCGCGCTCTCCGTGCTCGTCAAATTTCTCACCGGCCCGGTGCTCGCACTTTATGGCCTGATGGTCTTACGTCAGCTCGGCTCGTGGCGCGAGCGGTTCGTCTTTCTCGCAAAGAGCACGCTGTTCGCCGGGGGGGGGGCACTGGCCGTGGCCGTGGCCGCCGGGGTGAATGTGGGCGACGACGTGCCCGCCGCGCAGAGCGCCACGTCCGTGGATTTCTACGCGAACAATTTCCACGAACTCATTTTCAAACGCCTCCGCCTCGCGCTCGGCGAAGATCCCGATCTCGTCCGCCAGCCCATCTATTTCCAAAGCTGGTGGGTCGCGACGAAAGGCGCGGCGGAACTGCCGGACGGGACGCCGCTGCTCGTCATCGCGCCGCACCTCACGGACCGCGTGCTCACGTATGATCCGGCCACGGGCGCGAAACACCGCGTGCCGCAAGAGGCGCTCGGGGAAATCGAGCGCCCGCGTTCGCAGGCGAAAACGGCGGACGCGTTCCGCTTCGAGCAGCCGCCGATGAGCCGTCCCACAGTTCTGGTCGCGAACCGCATTGTCCGCATCGTCACCTGGACCATCTTCGCGGCGTTCGGCCTTTTCGCCGCGTGGCGCACGCGCGACCTCGAAAGTTTCTGCATCTGGTCCTGCGCCGCGATGCTCGCGTCCTACTTCCTCATCATCACGGAAATCTGGCCGTGGTATGTGAACTGGGCAGTTGCGCTCGGTGCCCTGGTGCCGGGCAGCCGGCCAGCGCGGCTCGCGGTGCTCCTCTCTGCTGGCGTGCTCACGCTTTACGCCACCATCGGCTACCAGGGCAGCGAACCCGCGTGGATCTACGCGCTGCGCTCGCTGCCGGCCTTCATCGCGCCGCTGCTTTTGTGGCTTCTGTCCGGCGTGCCGCGCCTGTTACGTTCCCGCGCCCCATGAACCCCACCGCCACCAGCTTTCACGGAAAGCGCATCCTCATCACCGGAGGACTCGGTTTCATCGGCTCGAACCTCGCGCGCCAGCTCGTGGACTGCGGTGCCGACGTGCTGCTCGTGGACAGCCTCATCCCGGAATACGGCGGTAACCTTTTCAACATCGACGGGCTTGAAGGGCGCGTGCGCGTGAACATCTCCGACGTGCGCGACGAGCACAGCCTGAAGTATCTCGTGCAAGGCCAGGACTTCATTTTCAACCTCGCCGGCCAGACCAGTCACCTCGACTCGATGGAGCACCCGCGCGCCGATCTCGACATCAACTGCGCGGCGCAGCTCGCGATTCTCGAAGCCTGCCGGCGGCACAGTCCGCAGGTGAAAGTGGTCTATGCCAGCACGCGGCAGATTTACGGAAAGCCGGACTATCTCCCGGTCGATGAGCGGCACGCGCTGAACCCGGTGGACATCAACGGCATCAACAAAATGGCCGGCGAGTTTTACCACCGGGTCTTCAACAACGTGTATGGCATCCGCACCTGCGTGCTGCGGCTGACCAACACCATCGGGCCGCGCATGCGGGTGCGCGATGCGCGGCAGACTTTCGTGGGAATCTGGATGCGCCGGCTGTTGGAGGGGCAACCGATCGAAGTCTGGGGCGGCGCGCAATTGCGCGACTTCACGTACGTCGATGACGCCGTGGAAGCGCTGCTGCTCAGTGCCGCGCGGGACGATGCGAACGGCGAGGTTTTCAATCTCGGCGGTGATGGGGTGGTCAGCCTGAAAGACCTCGCCGCGCTGCTCGTGGAGATCAACGGCGGCGGTGAATACGTCGTGCGCGAGTTTCCGGCGGACCGGCAGCGCATCGACATTGGCGACTACTATTCGGACTTCGCGAAAATCCGCGCCGCCCTCGGCTGGGAGCCCCGCACGCCGCTCCGCGAGGCGCTCCACCGCACGCTCGACTTCTATCGCGCGCATCTCGGGAGATACGTTTAGCGCCGTCATGCTTTTCTATCCGAACTCCGCTCCGGTGATCCAATTGCCTGACGCGAACCCGTCTCCGGCGGGCCAAAGGCCCAGCGACAAGCCAGCCCAGGGCAACGCCCTGGGTGGCAGGAAAAAATCGCGCTCAGCCCTGAAAGGGCGTCACAACTTCCGCCGCCCCTTCAGGGCTGGGGTCTTCCTATCGGCGAAACCCAGGGCGTTGCCCTGGGCTGGCTTGTTTGCGCACCGTTGGTGCTCCCTCCGCTGGCCGCGCAATGTGCATGACAGGCTTTAGACGCGACGCCGTGGATCTCTCCCACCTCTTTCCCGGACAACCGCACGCGAACTACCTCGCGCATCGCGAAGGCATCGACGCGGCGATCCGGCGCGTGCTGGACAGCGGGTGGTACATTCTCGGGCAGGAAGTGACGGCGTTTGAGCGCGAGTTCGCGGAGTTCCTCGGCGCGGCGCACGCGGTCGGAGTGGCGAATGGGACCGACGCCATCGAGCTGGCGCTGCGGGCGCTCGGCGTCGGCGCGGGCGACACCGTGCTCACCGTCTCGCACACCGCCGTGGCCACGGTCGCGGCCATTGAGCGGACGGGCGCTGAGGCACTGCTCGTGGACATCGCGCCGGAGAGCTTCACGCTCGATCCCGCGCGGCTGGAGGCGGCGATCCGCGGCAGCGTGGGCCGGCGGCTGAAGGCGGTCGTGGTCGTGCATCTTTACGGGCATCCGGCGGATTTGCCCGCGATCTTCGCCACCGCCAAAGCGCACGGTCTGCGCGTGATCGAAGACTGCGCGCAGGCGCATGGCGCGATGCTCGACGGGCGGAAAGCCGGCACTTGGGGCGACCTCGCGGCGTTCAGCTTTTACCCCACGAAAAATCTCTCTGCGCTCGGCGACGGCGGCGCGGTGGTGACCAGCGCCCCCGCGCTAGCCGCGCGCGTCTCGGAGTTGCGGCAGTATGGCTGGCGGGAGCGCTACATCAGCGCAGCGCCCGGCGTGAACAGCCGCCTCGACGAACTCCAGGCCGCGATCCTCCGCGTGAAACTGCGCGCGCTTTCCACCGAGAACGCCCGCCGCCGCGAACTGGCGCAGCTTTACTCCACCGGCCTCGCCGCCACGCCGCTCCGGCTGCCGCGCGTGCGCGATAATGCGGAGCACGTCTTTCACCAATACGTCGTCCGCACCGACCGGCGCGACACGCTCCTGCAGCATCTCCAGGGGCGCGGCATCCCCGCCGCGATCCACTATCCGCAGCCCGTGCATCTCCAGCCGGCCTACGCCGGGCGCACCGCCGTCGGCGCGGGCGGGCTGGTGGAAACGGAGCGTGCGTGCCGGGAAATTCTCAGCCTGCCCATGCACCCGCAGCTCAGCGACGAAGCCATCGCGCGTGTTGTGGAAGCAATTCTTCAATGGACCCAGTCATGAAATACGCCCTCAGCATCGTCGTCCCGATGTACAATTCCGCCGCCTCGATCGGCCGGCTCGTGGAGGCGCTCGCGGCGCTGCCCGTGGAAGGCGGGCACGAGCTGATCCTCGTGAATGACTGCGGCCCCGACAACACGCTCGAAGTCGTCGAGCGCATCCTCGCCGCGCCGCCATTGCCGATCACACTGGTGAAACTCGCGCGCAATTTTGGCGAGCACAACGCCGTCATGGCCGGGCTGCACCACATCTCCGGCGACTACGTCATCACCATGGACGACGACCTCCAGAACCCGCCGACGGAAGTGCTCAAGCTGCTCCGGCACGCGCGCGAGCACGGGCACGAAGTCGTCTATTCCTACTACGACGAGAAGCAGCACGAGGCGTGGCGGAATTTCGGGAGCTGGCTGACGAACAGCGTCGCCGACGTGCTGCTCGACAAGCCGCGCGGCTTGTACCTGTCGAGCTTCCGCTGCATGAGCGCGTTCGTCGCGCGCGAGGTTTGCCGCTACGACGGACCGTTCGCGTATGTCGATGGCCTCATCCTGCAGGTCACACAAAACATCGGGCGCGTGCTCGTGGCGCACGACGCGCGGGGCGAGGGCCACAGCGGCTACACGGTGCGCCGGCTGGTGCGGCTGTGGCTGAACATGTTCATGAATTTTTCCGTGATGCCTTTGCGCGCGGCCACCGTGTTTGGCTTCGCGATGGCGGGTGCGGGATTCGTGTGGACACTCGGCGTGGTGATCGAGCACTTCGTGGCGCAGACGCCGCTCGGCTGGGGTTCACTGATGGCCGCACTGCTCACTTTCTCCGGCGCGCAGCTCATCATGCTTGGCGTCGTCGGAGAATATCTCGGGCGGCTCTTTCTCACCGCGAACAAACGCCCGCAATTCGTCGTGCGCGAAGTCGTGCGCGGCCAGGGCGTGCGCTCGCCATGAGCGCGCGGACATGGCTCCTGCCTGCGGGCGAGTGGCTGTTGGTCGCCGTTCTCGGCGCGCTGTTGGCGCTTTGGTTCAGCCAGCCGGAAAATGTGGCTCAGCCGGATTATGCCCACTACTACCACCCGTCGGGCGCGCTGCTCATGCACGGTCAAAGTCCGTATGGTTTCATCACCAAATGGGGCGACACCAGCCCGATGCCGCCGTGGTTCGCGCTACTCGTGGGGCCTCTTTCGCTTCTGCCTAGGAAGCCAGCCACGTGGTGCTGGCTGGTGCTGAATCTCGGGATGATCGTGGCGATCGTGCTGCTCTCGGCGCGCTTGTGCGGCGTGCAGCCGGGGGCGCGGCGGACGCTGCTCGCGGCACTGGCGCTGGCTCTGTGGGGGCCGGGCTCAACACACCTTCTCCTCGGGCAAAGCACCTTGCTCGTGACCACGGCGGCAGTCGGCGCCCTGGTCGCTGTCGAGCACGGTCGGCTGTGGCTGGCAGGGCTGCTGATGGTCGTCGCCGCATCGAAACCGCACCTCGTTTTCCTCCTCGGCCTGGGACTGACGATCCACGGCTGGCGCACGAGACGCTCGCTGGCAGTGCCTGGCGGATTCGTGCTCGGCCTCGGCGCGGCGCTGCTCGCGTGTCTCGCGCTCAACACCGACTGGGTCGGCGATCTACGGAACAAGCCGCCCGGCGTTTACGATTACTGGGGCATCACGGTGAATCTGCGGACGCTGCTCGGCTTCACGTTTGGGCACGAAGCGGTCGTCGATGCGTGCTTCTGGGCGGTCTTCGCCGTGGGTAGCGGGCTGTTGCTGCGGCTGTGGGCGCGGTCGGAGCGACCGCTCGCGGAGCTCGGCGCGCTGACTTTGGCGGCGACGCTTTTGCTCACTCCGTACGCCCAACCGCACGATCATGTGCTGCTCATCCCCGCGCTGATCCTGCTCGCCGCGCGCGCCTGCGCACAGTCGCAGCCGGGCCGCCGCGTGCGCTTGCTAACCGCGCTCGTGCTGACGGCGTGGGCCACGGGTTCGCTCGATCACGGGTTGGTGGAATTGCTCGAAAGCTCGTTCGTTTGGCCGCGCCTCGAAGCGCTCCTAGGTGAACGAAAGATGGACACGATCTGGCATTTCATGCGGGACGACACACGCTTCATCTGCATGCTCCTGCCGGCGGGTGTCGTGCTCGTCCTCGTCCGCTTTTGGAAAGCGCACGTCTCCCCAGCGGCTCTGGCTACCGCATGACGACGCAACGCTACCTCATCGTGAATGCCGACGACTTCGGTCTGAGTGTGGGGACAAACGCCGGCATCATCGCCGCGCACGAAAGAGGCATTGTGACCAGTGCGAGCCTCATGGTGCGGCAGCCCGCGGCGCTCGCGGCGGCGGAGTATGCGCGGAAAAACGCCGCGCTCAGCGTGGGACTGCACCTCGACCTCGGCGAGTGGACGTTGCGCGCCGGCGAATGGATGCAGGCGTATGAAGTCGTTCCCCACGACGACCCCGCTGCCGTGGCGTGCGAAGTTGCGCGGCAGCTCTGCGAGTTCCGCCGGCTGATGGGCCGCGAGCCGACACACCTCGACTCGCATCAGCATATCCACCGGCACGAACCCGTGCGGGAGATCGTGACCGCTCTGGGCGCGGAGCTGGGGTTGCCCGTTCGCGATTTCTGCCCGGCGATCACGTATCGCGGCGATTTCTACGGCCAGGGGCACAAGTGCGCGTCCTACCCCGAGGGTATCACCATCGCGAACTTGCTCGCCATTTTTCGCCAACTGCCGCCCGGCCTAACCGAGCTGGGCTGCCACCCCGGAGCCGACGAGGCGCTGGACTCCGCCTATTGCACCGAGCGGCTCGCCGAAGTGACAACCCTCTGCGATCCCCAAGTGCGCGCCGGGTTGCATGATGAAGGGATCGAACTGGTTTCGTTCTCCACATTACCGGCGGAGCAAGAGTAGGGCGTGTGGCCCGCTCTGGAGTGCGGGAGGAAATTGCCGGCGCACGAGCGGCAGTGACTGATTTGCACTGCGGGGAGTTTCTGAAGCTTTTGTTACGAAAATACCATTGAGGAAATATTCATGTGGCAAATAGTGCGCCTCCGTTTTGGTCAACCTCCAAGCCTCCCAACTCCGCCCGCTCCGCATCCTCGTGAGCGGAATGATCGCCGCCGACCCCCATCAGGGTGGCGCAACTTGGGCCGTGCTCCAGTACCTGCTCGGGCTGCAACGTTTGGGCCACGAGGTTTGCTTCGTCGAGCCGATTGCGGAAAAGGCGCTCCGGCCAGCCGGATGCAAACTCGCGGAGTCCGTGAACACGGCTTACTTTCACAAGGTTGTGACCGGCTTCGGCCTAGGCGGGCGGGCGGCGTTGCTTCTCGCGGGCACGGAGGAAACGGTTGGCCTTACGCATGCCGAGTTGCGCGCCATCGCGCAGCGCACCGACGTGCTCATCAATATTTCCGGGATGCTCACTGCCCCGGCGCTGCTCGAACCGATCCGCACGCGCGTCTATCTCGATCTCGATCCCGCCTTCATCCAAATCTGGCACGCCGCGTATGGCATCGACATGCGCTTTGCGGCACACACCCACTTCGTCACCGTGGGTCTGTCAATCGGAAGTGCGGAATGCCCGGTGCCAACCTGCGGGCTCCCTTGGATCACCACGCTCCAGCCGGTAGTGCTTGCAGAGTGGCCGGTTGCCGGGGAGATCACCCGTTCGGCGTTCACCACCATTGGGAATTGGCGGGGCTACGGTTCGGTCGAATTCCAAGGCGAGCACTACGGCCAGAAAGCGCATTCACTCCGCCAGTTTCTTTCCCTCCCCAACCTCTGCTCGGAAACATTCACGCCTGCACTGGCCATCCACCCGGAGGAGAAAAAAGACCTCGCGGCGCTCGCGGGAAATGGCTGGCAGGTTCTCGATCCCGGCGAGATCGCCGACACTCCCGATGCCTACCGTAGTTTCATTCAGGGCTCGAAAGGGGAACTGGGAATAGCCAAGACCGGCTACGCAAACTCACATTGCGGGTGGTTCAGCGATCGCAGCGTATGCTATCTCGCTTCTGGACGACCCGTGATCGCGCAAGAGACCGGCTTTGGTCGTTACTTGCCCTGCGGTGAAGGGCTGTTCGCCTTTTCGACCGAAACAGAAGTCTGTGCGGCCATCTCGGAGATCAACGCCGACTATGCCCGGCACCGCCGGGCAGCGCGGGCCATTGCCGAGGAAAACTTCGAGTCGGGCCGAGTGTTGAAGCGGCTTCTGGAACAAGTTGAGGTTGCTGCATGAGAGGCGAAGCGCTGGATCTCGAATCCATCATTCCCAAGGAGGAATTACATCGGGAACTTCAGGACCTGCTGCGGCAATACTTTGCACAGAATGTTCATATCGAGCGGCTTGATCGTCGCATTTCGGAATACTGCTCGAGCTTTATCATCGAAGAACTGGACGTCACCCTAGACGACGGCTCGACCCACAAACTGATCCTGAAAGACCTGAGCCAGGCCGCGCTGATGGAGGGGGCCGGACGCGTCAAGCCGTGGTTCTTTTACGACCCGATGCGTGAGATCGAAACGTATCGGCGGGTCCTCGTCTTGCATCAACTCGGCACCGCGATCTGCTACGGTGCAGTCACGGATCCGCAGCGCAAACGCCACTGGTTGTTCCTCGAGCGCGTGCCGCCAGTGATGCTTTGGCAGCAGGGCGATCTCGAAATTTGGAAAAACGTCGCGCGCTGGTTGGCCGGAATGCACACCTTTCTCGTCCGAGAAACCGACCAGCGCGAATCGGCCCGGCTCGCCCACCTCCTCAACTACGACCGGGATTTCTACTGGCGCTGGATGCGTCGCGCCGCGAACTTCGTCTGCGAAGGCGACAAGAGCAGCGACCGCAAGGCCGCGACAGCGATCCGTAATCTCGAAAGCCGATATGAAAAAGTCGTCGAGCGGCTTGCGGCCCTCCCTGTCACCGTAATTCACGGCGAGTTCTATGCCTCAAATGTGATGATCGACACTCGGCTGGAGCGCCTCCGGGTGTGCCCCGTCGATTGGGAAATGGCCGCGATCGGTCCGGGTAAAATCGATCTCGCCGGTCTGACCAGCGGTGGCTGGACACGCGAGCAAAAAGACGCGATGGCGCTCGCCTACTACGACGCCCTGCCGGCCGACCGGCTCGCTCGCTATGACCGCCAGACTTTTCTAACCGACCTCGAATACTGCCGCCTCCACCAAGCCGTGCAATGGCTCGGTTGGTCGCCCTGCTGGTCGCCGCCGCCAGAGCACGCACACGATTGGTTGAAGGAAGCCGTGAACTGCGCAGAGACCCTCGCGCTTTAGTCAACTTGCTCGGGAATGCGCGCCTCGGAAACGCGCAGTGCAAAAGGAGTCTAAGCTAGAATGGTCGCGTGGTTTCAGGACTCACAACTAGATGAAGCGCAGGGGGCTAGGAACGCGGGCCTGCATCCCTACGTCACGATGGTACCCACTTACCCGGAATGCGATGAAATCGATCTCAAAAAACGCTCACCGCCATCAAGGAACTGAACCCGTTTACATTTTTCCACGAACCGATCAACATGCGCGGTGACAATGTCGGACGGATCAAGCGGCATGCCAAGGGGCCGGGTGTGAAAGTTGATACTGCGGTCTTCGATGGCTCGGTCTCAAAATGGCGCAACTACGCTGTCGAGCAGTTGAGGTTGGTGCAGAAGCTAGCAACGGAACTGGGCCTGAGGATCGACTGCATTTGTGGCCGGACAAGTCGCTCCGTTCCCGAAACAAATTCGACTCGGCGAGGCTTGAGCGTATCGGCGGGAAATCACGAGAGGCACGAGACAAAGCACCAACGGCAGGGCGACGGACGGCCGACGATAATCCGTTTGGCCTATATCGCTTGGCTGGATTATTGGCATCAGCGGCTTAGCGAAAGGCCCGGTAGAACCAAGAAATGAAAATCCCCCCAAAATCCTCCCCCCCGATCTTCACCACGTCTCCATTTGCCCCGTGGAAGTCGTCAATGATGACAGCCTCAGCAAGAGCGACCGCAAATATCTGAAGGCGCGCGAAAATACCATCAAAGCAGGCCGCGCCACCTTTAGCGGGCGCTACTCTTTCGGCTGATCGGGGCGTTCGTTCGGGCCGGTGCATTCCCGGGTCCACGGACGGGCGAGACGGTGAAAGAGCGCCTTGGCCTGGAGTGGAGTGATGCCGGGCACTTCGGAAAGCAGGCAGGCGAGCATGCCGGCCACCCGTGGCGCGGCGAAGCTGCTGCCGGTCACTTTTTTCATCCCGCCGCCGGACCACGGCACGTCCACATCCATACCGCGGGCGGCGAATTCGACGAGGTGGCCGGGCTTGTAGTAAAGCGCTCCGTCCTTCTCGGTCCGCGCCATGTTCACGGTGATGACGGAGGTGAAAAAGCCGGGCCACTCGGGCCGCGTGGCGTCGAGGTTGTTGCACGCGGCAACGACGTGGACGCCTTTCAGGTACGCTTCGTCCACCCATTCCTTGTATTTCAAAACGTGCTCGGGCACGCCGCAGCCGAGGCTGCAATTCAGGATGTGATAGCCGCGTTCGATGGCCTGACGCGCGCCTTCGAGGATGATCGCAGTGCGCGCGGAGAGCGATTCGCCGAGCACGCGGATACTGCCGATCTCCGCTTCCGGTGCGGCCGCCCGGATGATGCCCGCGACGGCGGTGCCGTGGCCAAACAGATCGCGCCCCTCGCCGGGCACGACTTTGAGTTGCAACCCGTCCTCCACGATCGCGATGTCGTCAGCGAGTTGGATGTTACCGAGCGAGGGGTGGGAGGCTTCCACGCCGGAATCGAGAATGGCGATCTTCACACCGCGCCCACGCCCCTGGACAATTGCGGTCTGGGCTTCCTCGGGAGTGATCCAGGTTTTCATCGGACATCCCCCCGACCCAATGCGAGCGACAGAAGTTGGTGATCGACCATCCGCGAAAGCACCGCGGCTCCGAGGTGCAGGGTTTCGAGATTCTCGGCGGTGAAACCGGGCGGCTCCGGCGAGTTGGCGCTCGGCTTCAACTGCACCGCGGAAATGACTCCGCGCAATTCCCCGCCGAAATAAAACGGGACCGCAAGCATGGCGCAGGTGAGCAGCCCCAGCCGCCGGTCGAGGTCCTTGCTTTGCCGCTCATTGAGGAAGACCGCATTTTCGCAAATCGGCTGCTCCGTAGCCACGACCATGCTGATCATGCCCTCGCGCAGACTGAGCCGGTAGCTTCCCACGAAATCGGCGGCGTTCGGCCCGGAATTGAACCGCGGGATGAGATGGCTGCGCGCCTCGTCGAGCAACCACACCGAGCCCTCGTGCGCTTGCGTCGCGGTGATGACCTTCAACAAATGGGCGCACATCGTTTGGTCAAAAAACTCCTCAAACGCGGTCTCGCCCACGAGGTCCGCCGCAGCCGTGATGCGCTCGTCCACGATGGAACGGAGCACGTCCAAGCGTTCGTCGGTTAATACCGTGAGTCTTCCTCCAGCCATAAGTGCCGCAACGTATTAGGCGCAGCCCTGCGGATCGGCAAGGCGCAAGAGCCTCGGGCTATTTGATGATGCCGCGCGGGCTGCTGGTGACAAAGGCGACGAGCCGCGTGAGTTCCGGCGTCTCGGGCAGGTCGGCGCGGATTTGCTCGACGGCCTGCTGGAGGTTCAGCGCCGAGCGGTAGATGAGGCGGTACGCCTCCTTGATCTGCCGCTGCGCCTCGTCGCTGAAACCGTGGCGCTCGAGCCCGACTTTGTTGTAGCTGCGGACCTTCGCGGGGTTGCCGTCGGCGATCATGTAGGGCGGCACGTCCTGCACGATTTTCGAGCACCCACCGGTCAGGGCGTAGGCGCCGATGCGGCAGAACTGATGGATCGCCGTGAGCCCGCCGATGATCGCGTGATCGCCCACTTCCACGTGGCCGGCGAGGGTGCCGTTGTTGGAAAAAATGACGTGGTCGCCAACCACGCAGTCGTGCGCGATGTGGGCGTAGGCGAGAAAATTTCCGCCGCTGCCAAGGCGCGTGATCGAGCCCGGCGCGGTGCCGCGATGCACGGTCACAAACTCGCGGAAGGTGTTCCCATCGCCGACCGCGAGATAGGTCGGCTCGCCAGCGTATTTCAAATCCTGCGTGCGCTGCCCGATGGAACTGAACGCATAGAACTGATTTCCGCGCCCGATTTTGCTCGGGCCGCTGAGGCTGACATGCTGCTGGAGCCAGCACTCCGCGCCGAGATCCACGTCCGCGCCGATGACGCAATACGGCCCGACTTCGCAGCCGTCGCCGATCTGCGCGGACGGGTCGATGACCGCCGTGGGATGAATTTTCGCGCTCACTTGTCCACGATGCCGAACATCATTTCCGCCTCGCTGACGACCTCGCCATTGACCGTGCAGCGACCGCGGCATTTTGCGACAAGCCGTTTCCGTTGCGTCATTTCGACCTCGATGAAAATCGTGTCGCCGGGCACCACCGGCTTGCGGAACTTCACCTCGTCGGCGCTCATGAAGTAGCCGATTTTTCCCGCGTTTCCTTCCTGTCGCAGCAGCAGGATGCTGCCGACCTGGGCCATCGCCTCGAGCTGAAGCACGCCGGGCATGACCGGGTGGCCGGGGAAATGGCCTTGAAAAAATTGCTCGTTCATCGTCACCGATTTGATGCCCGTGCACTTCGTCTCGCCGTCGAGATCCACGATGCGATCCACCATGAGGAACGGATAGCGGTGCGGGAGCAGCTTCATCACGTCGTTCACGTCGAGCACATCGCCGCCTTTGGGCGTCACGCTCGGCGGCACCAGCGCCATCGTTTTCGCGAACTGCTTCGCCACCGCGCGCGCGAGGTCCGTGTTCGGCCCGTGGCCCGGCTTGACCGCGATGACGTGGCCGCGGATGGGCCGGCCGAAGAGCGAGAGGTCGCCGACGATGTCGAGAATTTTGTGCCGCACGAACTCGTCGCGGAAACGCAGGGGCTCCTTGCTGAGCACGGATTCACCGCGCACCACGACGGCGTTTTCGAGGCTGCCACCCTTGATCAGGCCTTTGTCCATGAGCGGCTTCACGTCCTCGTAAAAGACGAACGTCCGCGCCGGCGCGATGTCCTTTTCGTAAACCGCGGGCGTGATTTCCGTGGAGTAAAACTGCGTGAACCGCCCGTCCGGCCCGACCTGCGTGCAGGACACGCGGAACGCGGAGTCGGGCACGATGGTCATCAGCGAGCCGCTTTTCGTCTCGATGAAAATGGGCTCGGTCACGGCGTATTCCGCGCGTGGTGCCGGCTGCTCGGCGACGCCGGCCTTTTTGATCAGTTCGACGTAGGGCTGCGCGCTGCCGTCGCCGATGGGCGGCTCGTTGGCGTCCATTTCGATGAGCACATTGTCCACGCCCATGCCGGCGAGCGCGGAGAGGACGTGCTCCACGGTCTGCACTTTCACGTTGCCCTCGGCGATGGTGGTGGCGCGCTCGACGGTTTTCACATGCGCCACGTTGGCCTCGATGACCGGTTCGTCCGCGAGGTCGCTGCGCTTGAATTTGCGCCCGTGTCCCGGCGGCGCGGGATGCAAGGTGAGCGTGACTTTTTCCCCGGTGTGCAGGGAGGCGCCGCTGACGCTGGCGGATTTGGCGAGGGTGTGCTGATTTTGGGTCATGGGCGGCGGGCGGAAAAAGCGGGTGCTCGTTATGGAGAAGGGGGTGCGGGGCGACAAGCGCGTTGTCAGCCGAGGAGCCGCGCGGCTTCGCTTTGGACGGCGCGGAGCGCGAGGCCGGCGAGCTCGCCGGAGGGCGCGGGGAGAATGGTGACGTGCGGATTCGCGGGGGCCCAGACCGCCGGGTCGGTGGGACCGAAAAGCAGCAGGCTCGGCGCGCCTGCGGCGGCGGCGAGGTGGGAGATGCCGGTATCGTGGCCGAGGTACAGGCGGCAGCGGGCGAGGAGCGCGGCGAGTTGCGGGAGCGGGAGGTCGCGGGCGAGCAGGACGGGTGCGCCGCGCCAGGCGGCGGCGAGGCTATTGAGCTGCGCGTGGTCGGCTTCGCCGCCTATGAGCAGCAGGCGTGGCGGTGGCGTGCGGGCGAGCAGCCAGGTGCCGAGGGCGCGCCAGTTTTCGAGCGGCCAGTTTTTTCGCGGGCTGCCGCTGCCGGGATGAACGGCGATGAGCGGCGCTTTGCTATGGCCGAGGAAGGCGTCGGCGAAGGCGCGGTCGGCGGCGCTTGGATGGACGGTGGCGGCGTGGTCTTCGAGGTACAGGGCGAGGCTTTGCAGCGGGCGCGCGAGTTGTTGGGCGGCGTGCGCGGAGTCGTCGAGTTTCGTGTAGGCGGGGAGCAAGTTTTTCACGCCGGCCCGGCGCAGGTTCGCCTGAAAGAAACCATCGGGATCGAAGAGGTAGCTGACGACTTGCTGAAAGCTGGCGAAATACTCGACGAGGTCCGACGCGAGCACGGAGCGCGGGACGAAGAAACCGGCCATTGGGCCATACTCGATGGAGCGCGTGGCGTCTGCGTAAACACGACCGTCGGCGAGGGCGACGATGTGACGGTAGCCGAGGATTTCGAGATGTGCCGCGGGGAAGTTTTCGCGCAGCAGTCGGATCGCCGGCAGCGTGAGGATAAAGTCGCCGATGGCCCCGCCGCGGATGACGAGAATGCGCGGCTTCACGGTGCCGGTGGGGCTGCCGCGCGGCGGGAAAGCGCCGCTATTGGCTGTTCGGCGAGAAGCCCCCGAGCGGGCCCTGGCCCTCCCACTTCTCCGGCCGGTTCCACGGAATGGTGCTCACGCGGTTCGGGTCCTGTGGTTCCGTCCCGGCACAGGCGGAGAGGAAAACGACGATTCCTCCGCCAAGAAGCAGTACGATGAGGCGGAGCATGTTAGTAGTCGGTTTCGGGGCCTCAGTGCGGCAGGACCGTTTCGCGGATCTTGGTCTCGTCCGTCGCTTTTGTCCGACCCTCCACGATCACGCTGTCGCCCGGTTGGATGGTCATACCCTTGGTGGTCGATCCCGGAATGATGTCCGCGATCGAACTGGAGGGCTCGACGGAGGTGATGCGGACTTTGCCGATGGGCGTGCCGTCGCGCACCACCAGGAACGTGGCGTTCATCACGGCACCTTGCTTGTCACCAATGCTGATTACCACAAAGTTCCAGCCGGTGTTGACCGCGAGGATGCGGCCCGAAAGGGTCTTGATGGCGATGCTGTTTTCGACCCGCTTCTTGTAATTTTTTAAAGAAACCATCTCGTCGTCGAGTTGCTTCTTTTGCTTGGTCAGCGAATCAATGAGCGCCTTGGATTCAGCGAGTTCGTTTTGGGCCTTGGCGACGTCGGCCTTGAGTGCCGCAATCAGAGGGTCTTCAACGCCAGCAACCGGCGTCCCTCCGCCCGGGTTGTTTCTCTTCGCCAACTCATCGTATTTTGTCTGGAGCCCAGCAAGTTCCGCGACCTTCGCCTCCATGGCCGCTGCACCTTCCGCGACCTTCTTGTTTGCGTCATCCAGCAATCCCTTCGTCGAGGCGATTTCCTTTTCCTTATCCTCAATCGTGACCTTCGCGGCCGCGAGTTCCTCCGTGCGCGTTTTTAGATCCTCCTTGGTCTTGGCGAGAGTCGTTTTCGTCGTGGACAGATCTTGCTTAGTCACCCGCAGAACCTCCTGAAGTTTCTCGGCATTGGTGTGTGCGAGATAACCGAGGGCGGCCGTGGCGAGCATGACGGCAAGAGCAATGCCGAGGAGGATTTTTGCCATAAATGAACGAAGGAGGTACGGAGGTATGAGATGAGGGCGGGGGAGATCGCCGTGCAACGTAGCACTGCGAAATCAACGGCGCTCCTTAAAGCTGTGAATTTTAGGAGGCGCAAGATGTTTTCGTCTAAGTTTCGCGAAAAATCATTTGTCACTGCGGTTCGCCTCCCCATAGTGACGGTCCCGTCAGGGACTACGGATGGCAGGCAGACCAACCCCGCCAGGGCCGGAAGGCAGCAACGGTCGTCCGACTTGCCTTGTCGTAGCTCTCTGGCGGCTTTTTTCTGCCGTCGAAAAACCGGTGATAATGTGCGCTGCCGCCAGTCCTCGCAGGGGAGATCGCCGCGTGGTTTTTCTGCTTGGAGTCAGGCGTGAAATCCCGCTCATTGCGCGCCATGTTTCGCACCGGAGCACAGTTCATGTTCATCGTGCTTCTCGCCGGTCTCGCCCTGATGTACGAGTCGCGCCAGGAGCCGCTCGCGGCATGGGACAATACCTTTGCCGACTTCCTCGCCATGCACAGCCCGCGCGGTGGCACCCCCGCGCCGGTCACGCTCGTGGCCATCGACGACGCCAGCCTCGGCGGACACCCGTGGCCGTGGACACCGCTGGATTTCGCCCTCTTTTTCCAAGCCGTCCTGCCGGTCAAACCCGAGGTCTGCGCCGTGGATGAAGTCCTCGATTTTGCCCGCTTCGGCCTGCCCGACGAGCAGCACCGCAAGCTTCCGCAATACGAGAAAATGCTCCGCGACATCATCCTGACCGCGCCCAAAAACCTGCTCGGTTCCGAGCTGGGTTTTCCCGAGGATCCGAGCGTCATCCCGCCGCTCCAGGAGGTGCCCGCGCTGCGCCACATCACGGGAGCCGCCGATCGCATCCCAGAGTTCACGGTGATCGAGCGGCAGCCCACGGAAAACTTCCGCCTGTCGTCGACCGTCGGTTTTACCAACCTGCCGCGCGTCTATGAGCGCGCCAGCGCCGTTCCGCTGGTCCTGCGCTACCGCGGGCAGGTGGTGCCCACGTTTCCGCTTCAGGCCGTGATGCTCTGGCGGCAGCTCACACCCGACGACGTCGTGGTGGAGCTGGGCGCGCACATTCAGTTGGGCAAAGACTTGCGCATACCCATCAATGACACCGGGCGCATGCGCGTGGACTTTGGCGCGCGTCGGGGGGAATTCAGCTACGCCGACCTCATTCTCGCCAGCGAGCAGAGCGGTGCCGGGACACCGCCGCTCGTGCCGATCGAGCGGTTGAAAGGCGGCATCGTGCTCCTGTCCCGGACCGATGCCGCGGCGCGCACCGTGCCGCTCGCTGCGCAGCGCATGGGCTCTCCCGGCGAGCTGTTTGCCGCCGCCATCGCCACCATCCAAAAGCAGTCCTTTATCCGCCGCTCGCCGCCGTGGGCCGAGGGCGTGGTCGTCGCCGCGTTCATGCTCGTCAGCTTTCGTATCCCGCGGCTGAAAAAATGGCTCGCCGTGGTGATCGGGTTCGTCGCCCTCGTCATTTACGCGATGCTGGCGATGGCCGTCTTCAGTCGCTGGTTCGTCTGGCTTCCGGCCTCCGTTCCACTCGGTGCCGTGCTCGTCTTTGTCCTCCTCCGTCTCGTCACACCCGACTCCGCCGGACGGCCCAGGCGCCCGGTTATTTTCTAAAGCCGCATGCCTTCGCCCGAGCGCCCACGCCAGTTTGCCAGCGACAACTGGGCAGGAATCTGCCCGGAGGTCGCCGCCGCACTCGCCGAGGCCAGCGCGGGCCACGCTCCGGGCTACGGCGCGGATGCCTGGACCGCGGAGGCGGTGCGGCTGATCCGCGAGGTTTTCGAGACGGAGTGCGATGTGTTTTTTGTTTTCAACGGCACCGCCGCCAACTCTCTCGCCGTCGCTGCCATGTGCGGCCCGTACGAAAGCGTGCTCTGCCACGAGCACGCGCATCTCGTAACGGACGAGTGCGGAGCGCCCGGCTTTTTCGCGCACGGCACCACGCTGAAAGGGCTCGCCGGTCCGCTCGGGAAGGTGCTGCCCGCCGCCGTGACAGATGCCGCCCTGCGCCGCCGCGACGTGCATCATCCGAAGGTCGCCGCGCTCAGCCTCACGCAGTCCACCGAACTGGGCACGGTCTATACGCCCGATGAAATCGCCGCGCTCGGAGTCGTCGCGCGGGAGCAGGATTTGTGGCTGCACATGGATGGCGCGCGCTTTGCCAACGCCCTCGCCAGCCTCGGCGTCGCGCCGCGGCAGCTCACCTGGCAGGCTGGCGTGGACGTGCTCTCATTTGGCGGGACGAAAAACGGGATGCCCTTTGGCGAGGCCCTCGTCTTTTTCGATAGCGAACTCGCGCGCGATTTCGCCTTTCGCCGCAAGCAAGGCGGTCAGCTCGCCTCGAAGACGCGCTTCCTCGCCGCGCCGTGGGTCGCACTGCTGCGCGACGGTGCCTGGCTGCGGCACGCCGCCAGTGCCAACGCCCGCGCGGCCGAACTCGAACGCGGCCTCCGCGCGGTGCCCGGAGTCGAGGTTCTCTATGTGCGCGAAGCCAATGCCGTCTTCGCCACCATGCCTCCCGCCCTGCTCGCCGGTCTGCGCGCGAGGGGCTGGCAGTTCTACACCGATGTCGGCCCCGATGGTGCCGCGCGGCTCATGGGCTCATGGGACACGACCGAAGAAGACGTGGCCGCTTTCCTCCACGACGCCACGAGCCTCGCTCGCGCGTAGCTGCCCGCCTAACCGCGCGTGTGGTGATGCCGCGCGCGATCGTCCGCCCAATAAACGTGTAGCATCACCGCGCCCCAGTAGAGCGGCAGCAGCAACAGCCCCCAGCCTGCGCTGGCAAAGCCCGCCAGCAGCGCGG
Organism: Chthoniobacter sp.; assembly: GCA_021414005.1. Lineage (GTDB taxonomy): Bacteria > Verrucomicrobiota > Verrucomicrobiia > Chthoniobacterales > Chthoniobacteraceae > Chthoniobacter. The sequence continues at coordinate 46,807 of JAIOPH010000024.1, forward strand.
CGAACACCGCGAAGCAACTGCCCAGCATGATAATCGCGCCGAGCAGCCGGTGGCCTTTGTAGAGATGTCCGAGGCCGGGGATCACACTGAAGCAGACCGCCGTGAGGTCGCGCCCGGTCCCGCGGTGGGTAGTCGCGTGGCGCACCCAGTCGCACTTTGGGCAGGCGTCGGGATTTTCGGGGAGCAGCACGGCGTCGCAAAGCGGGCACGTGGGCTTTTCAGTGAGCGGAGAGTTGGCGTGGATGGTGGTCATGATTAGTCTTCGTTTGGATGGTTGTTGACCTTGTTTCCTACAGGGAAAAGTAGCCAAACTCATCGCTCCGCGCAATCGCCAACTTTTTACTTATGACCACGCTCGCTCCCATCGTCACCCATCTCGACCGCTATCTCCGCACCGCCGAAGTCACCGACTACTCCGGCGCGTGGAACGGCTTGCAAATCGAAAACTCGGGTCGCGTAACGAAGATCGCGGCCGCTGTGGATGCGTGCGAGGCGGTGATCGTCGAGGCCGTCGCGCGCGGGGCGTCGCTGCTGCTTGTGCATCACGGGCTTTTTTGGGGCGGCGTCCAGCCGCTGACCGGCGCGGTGCGGCGGAAAGTGAAGACCGCGCTCGACGGCGACCTCGCCATTTACAGCTCGCACCTGCCGCTCGATCTGCATCCCGTCGTCGGCAACAACGTGCTCCTCGCCAAGGCGCTTGGCTTCACCAAATGCGCGCCCTTCTTCTTCGCCAAAGGCCAGTCCCTCGGCGTGCAAACGCGCGCGTCACTTGCGCTCTCCGAGATCGCCCGCCGCCTCGAACGCGTGCTCGGCAGCGCCCCGCACCTCGCGCCCGGAGGGCCGGGCAAAACCGCGCGCATCGGCATCGTGACCGGAGGCGCGGGCGGCGAGGTCGCGCGCGCCGCGGCAGAGGGCGTGGACACCTTCATCACCGGCGAAGGTCCGCACCACAGCTACACGCTCGCCGAGGAGTTGGGCGTGAATGTCTTCTACGCCGGTCACTACGCCACCGAGACCTTCGGCGTGCGGGCGCTCGCCGCGCACCTCGCGAAAAAATTCCGGGTGCCGTGGGAGTTCATCGACCACCCTACGGGGCTCTGAGCCGGCGGGGCGTTTCGCCGACAATTCTGTCGCGACACACTGTTCGGAAAAACTCGTTGACGCTCTCGGCGGAGGGCCGATAGCTTGCGCGCCCTTAAAAAAACCGAAACATTTTCCAAAAAATTCCCTGCCTGCGTGGGTTCCACGCCGTGAAAGACTGATTTTCCGGCGAGCTGCGCGGGCACTTTTTATCTATGGCCGAAGAACTCTCCTACGTGATCGTCACTCCTTACTCGATTCGCAAAGCGCGGACCGGGGGCATTATTGCGCGGCTGATTTCGCGCACCGGTCTGGAGGTCGTGGCCGCACGGATGTTCGCGCCGAGCGCGGAGCTGGTGGAGAAATACGCGGCGACGATCGTTAACGACCCGGAGCCGCGGCATCGCGCCACACAGGAGTTGATTCGGAAATATGTGCTCGCGAATTTCGGCCCGCGCGCGGGCGGGACGCGGCCGCGGGTGCTGCTCCTTGTTTTCAAAGGCGAGAACGCGGTGAACACCCTGCGCTCGACCGTCGGGCACATCGTCAATGAGCGGACCAGCGGCGAGACGATCCGCGACACCTACGGCGACTATCTCGAAGATGGAAACGGGAACGTGAGCTACTTCGAGCCGGGCGTGCTCGCGCCGCCGGACGCGGCCAGCGCGGCGACCGATCTGAAGCTGTGGGCGTCGTATTCCGATTCCGATGGCGGCCTCCTCGACACCGCGGTCACGTTTCCCGCTGGCGCGAACGTTGAGAAGACGCTCGTGCTCATCAAGCCGGACAACTTCCGCTTCCCCAATGCGCGCCCCGGCGGTGTAATCGACCTTTTCTCCCGGACCGGGCTCTACATCATCGCGTGCAAGGTTCACCGCATGAGCGTGGCGCAGGCCGAGGAATTTTACGGCCCGGTGCTCGACGTCCTGCAGGACAAACTGCGCGGTCGTTCCGGCGAAATCGCGCGCAAGGCGCTGGAGCAGGAGCTTTCCATCACGCTTGGCGACGACGTTCAGACGAAGCTCGGCGACCTGCTCGGCCCGATCAACGGACGCGAAAACTGGGAACAGATCGTCAAGTTCATGGCCGGCCTCAAGCCCAGCGATTGCCCCGCCGACCGGCGGCAGGAGCCGGGCTCGGAAAAGTGCATCGCGCTTTGCTATCAGGGCATCGACGCCGTGCGGAAAATCCGCGAGGTTCTCGGCCCGACCGATCCCTCGAAAGCGCCTCCCGGCACCATCCGCCGCGAGTTTGGCCAGACTATCATGGTCAACGCCGCCCACGCCTCCGACTCCGCGGAAAACGCCGTGCGCGAGATGGGCATCGTGCAAATCTCTGAAAACAACCTGAAACCCTTGATCGAATCCTGGTTCGCCAAAAATTAGCGCGCCAGTTTTTCAATCTGAAATCTGTAATCCCAAACCTGAAATAACCATGGAACTCTCCCAACGCGCCACAATCCTCACCCCGTCGCTCACCCTCAGCATCGACTCGAAAGCCAAGGCCATGAAAGCCGAGGGGCTTGATGTCTGCGGTTTCGGTGCCGGCGAGCCGGACATGGATACGCCCGAGCACATCAAGGCCGCCGCGCAAGCCGCGCTCGAGATGGGCTTCACCAAATACACGCCCAGCGCTGGCACCCCCGAGCTGCGCCAGGCCATCGCCGACAAATTCAAAGCCGACAACGGCCTCGACTACAAACCGAGCCAGATCATCGTCAGCAACGGCGCGAAACACTCCTGCTACAACGCCATCCTCGCCACCTGCCAGCCCGGCGATGAAGTCATCATTCCCGCGCCCTACTGGCTGAGCTATCCCGAGATGGTGCGTCTCGCCGGTGCCGAGCCGGTCATTGTGCAAACGAAGGAAGCCAACGGCTGGAAGATGACCGCCGATGAGTTCCAGGACGCCATGACTCCGCGCACGAAAATGGTCATCATCAACTCGCCCGGCAACCCGACCGGCGCCGTCTATACCGCTGCGGAATTGCAGGCCATCGTGGAGGTCGCCAGCGACGAGGAGATCATCATCCTTTCCGACGAAATCTACGAGAAGCTGACCTACGAAGGCGTGAAGCATGTGAGCGTGGCGTCGCTGCCCGGCGCGGCCGACATCACGATCACGATCAACGGTTTCTCCAAGGCCTACTCGATGACCGGGTGGCGGCTCGGCTACCTCGGCGCGCCCGAGGCTATTGCCAAAGGGATCGACGCCATCCAGAGCCACAGCACCTCGAACCCGTGCTCCTTCGCGCAAAAAGGCGCGCTCGCTGCGCTCAAGGGCGACCAGCAGCCCGTGGCCGACATGCGCGATGAATTCGAGATGCGCCGCAACTACATGGTCAACCGCCTCTCCGCGATGGACCGAATCAGCGTGGTCAAACCCGAGGGGGCGTTCTACGTGCTCGTAAACATCGGCAAGCTCGGCCTGAATTCTTCGAACTTCGCCGACCGCCTGCTCAGCAAACATCAGGTCGCCGTCGTGCCCGGCATCGCCTTTGGCAACGACCAGACGGTGCGCTTGAGCTACGCCACCAGCCTGGACGTCATCAAGAAGGGCCTCGATCGCTTCGAGGAATTCTGCAAGACGCTGTAAGCGCCCGCACTATTTTGGCAAACGCGCCGCCGGACACCCCGGCGGCGCGTTTTTTGTTGGGCGTGAAACGCACGCTGCTCCAGTCGTTTCACGCGCCGAGCGGATCGCCGGTGATTTTGCCGAGTGCGCCGACGGTGAAGATCTGCGGATACAGCCGTTCGTAATACCACAGCTTTGCGAAGTAGAAGCCGATCGGCGACGGCTCGCGCCACCCGCCGGACGCCACGCGCGCGACCAGCCAGCGCGTCCCGCTCGCCACCGCCGCGACCTCCGCAGTGCGGGCGAGCGCAGCCACGGCCAGCGCGGTTTCCTCCACCGACGCCGGGCCGCCGCGCACGCCACTCCAGCCGCCGTCCGCGCACTGGGCACCGGCCAGCCAGCGCTCGCCCGCGCGCGTCATCGCGGCGGGAAGCTCGATCCCGCGGTCGCGCAATTCGCGCAGCGCGCCGACGACTTTCGCCGTGCCGTAGAGCGGGTTCTCATCGTAGGGCGCGTGCTCATTGCCAAACCACAGCGGCAGCCACGAACCGTCCGCGCGCTGGGTCTGCGCGAGGAAACGCACGGCACGTTCGATGGCGCGGCGGGTGCGGGCCGCCGTGCGCTTGTCGAGTTGTGGCCGCCACGCGCTCCAGGCGCGCAGCGCGTGCGCGGTGAGATCGGGTGCGCTGCGATCGAAAGGCAGCGCGCCCCAGCCACGGCAAAACGTCGGGATGCCGCCGTCGCGATTTTGCAGATCGAGAAGCCAGCGCACGCCCGCCACGCCAGCCGTACGCGTCTCGCCATCCACCGTGCCGAGCGCGAGCAGGGCGAGCAGCGCGCCGGCCGTGTCGTCCGCATCGGGTACACCGCCGGGCAGGTTTGTCCAAGCCCAGCCGCCCGGCGCGGCGTGCGTGTAGGGATGCTCTCCGCGGAACTGCTGCCCGAGCAGCCACGCGCGGAGCCTGAGTCTTTGCTCGGGCGAAAGCGCGCCCGGCTGCGCGGCGAGCGCCTCGATGGCGAGCGTCGTCACCCACGTCGCGAGATTGGTGTCGATCGGCCAGCTTCCATCAGCGCGCACTGCCGCGCGCAAAAACTCCGCGCCGCGCTGCGTCACGCGGTGCTCGTCGAGTCCCATCGCTGCGAGGCTCATCGTCACGAAACTCGTCAGCGGCGTGGCTTCGAGAAAGCCGCCGTTTTCCGGCTGGGTGGACGCCAGCACCCGCAGCGTCCGTGCCCGCGTCCGCTCCCGGAGCAAGTGGGTGAGCGGGTTCCGCGTCGGGCGGTGGTGGTGAATCGTTTGGCCGATGGCGATGAGTGCGGGCAGCGCGTAGCTCACCACCGGCAGCCGCAGCGCGCCAAAAAACTGATGCGGCAGCGCGGCCAGTTCAAATGGCAGCGGCGGCACATGCTCCCACCCGATGCGCCCGGCCAGCGCCAGCGTCATCAGGATCGGCACGGAGAAAGTCCGGTCTTTGCCGTAGCGCGCGCCGATCGCCGCCGGCAGTGCCATTGCCCCGCGCGCCCGCTCCAGCCACGCCTTTGCGCGCGCGATCACGGCCGCAAAATCCGCGTCTGCCCGCGCCGCGCCGAACGCCGCCCACGCGAGCGCCGTGGTGCTGATGTTGCTCCCGCTTCGCACGGTGTCGCCCCAGCCGCCATCGGCATTTTGATTTTCCGCCAGCCACCGCAGCCCGCCGCGAATTAAGCCCCCGTCGGCTTCCCGCCCGAACCGCGCCAACGCCACCACTGCGGTCGCCGTGGAGAGCGCGCTGCGCGAAAGCTCACCCGCCCAGTGCCCGTCCGGCGTCAACTCCGCGAGCAGCGCCTCCGTCGCGCGAAGCAACGCTTCGCCTTCGCCCATCGCCTCTCGCCTTTCGCCCTCCACTTACGCCAGTTTGTCCTGCTCCCGCTTGCGCGCCGGCAGGATGGCGCACGCGTCCTTGCAGCCAAACAGCCGGCTGAAGAGCAGGCGGCGCCGGCTTACCCAGCGGTAGATGATTTCGGCGAGAATGATGACGCCCGGAATCCACAAAAACAGCGCCACCGGCACGAGCAACGGCAGCCGCAGACCGAGAAAGCGAATCGCCCGCGCGCCCCGATGAATGCGGCCCTCCGGCGTGACGCAGTGGATCGCTTCCAGCAAATCCTCGCGCGTCAGTTGCGGCGCGATTTGCTGTGCGCGCGGATCGGACAGCGGCACGAGCGCGAGCGTGTTGCGCCAGTCGAGCCACGTCAGCACCTTCATCTGGAAAGTGCAAAGCGGGCACTCGTTGTCGTAGAGCACGGCGTGCTGGTTCATGCGCGGAAGCTAGCGGCGCCAGCGGAATTGTTCACCCGCATTCTTTCAGGTGGAAGCGCGCCGCTCCGGTTTTTGCGAGGCTAAGTGGGGCAGGGGACGGCGTCGGTGAGCGGGATGTCGCCGACGGATTGCGTATCGAGCCAGAGCGCTTGGCGGCCAAAAAGGAAGCGCGCGTGGCCGAAGTCGCTCCAGCCCGCGGCGTCGGCGAGACTGTGCATTTCGCGATACGAAAACGCGCGGTGCGCGGAGGTCAGCGCGTCCGCGCGGGTCATTGGGGCGCGGCAAAAAAATGGCGTGAGCAGGCGGATGCCGAGCCGGGTGAGGCGGCGGCGTTCGAGATCGGAGACGAGCACGCAGCGGTGCGAGTGTGCGCGGCAGCGGCGGAGCAGGAGGATGGCGTCGTCCTCGCTGAAGTGGTGCAGCGCGAGCGAGCAGCACACGAGGTCGTAGGTGTGTGAGCTCTCGAAATGGAGGACGTTGGCGCGGTGAAACTGGATTTCGGAAAAGTGCGCGCTGTCGCGGCGGGCGATTTCGAGCGTCGAGGCGTTGGCGTCCACAGCGTCGATCCGGAGATCGATGGCGCGGGCACGTGCCCACGCGACCATGAAACGCGGAAGGTCGCCGGAGCCGGTGGCGAGATCGAGCACGCGGTAGCAGCGCTTGCCGCCGAGCCAGGCGCCCAGGAATTGCCGGAGGATGCGCCGCCCGCCGAGCCAGCGGTTGAGCGAGGCGAGCTGGTGCAGGCTGGTCTCCAGTTCCGGCGTGACCGGCTGCGGGCGGTCCATGAGTTCCGGTTCGCGTGGATCGAAAGAACGCTGCATGGCTCAGGATGTGGCCGTGAGGGCGAGGAGTGCGAGCATGCGCCCGGTTTTTCCCCGCTCCACACGATACGAGTAATAGCGCGCGACCTGCGTGCCCGTGCAGGTGCCACAGTCATGAACCTGCCGGACGCCCGCGGCGCAGCATTGCGCGAGAATCAGCGCCGCGAAATTCACCTCATAAAGTGGCGGGCGGATGCACGGGCTGAGCTGCACCACGAGATCCTCCGGCGCGCTGCCAAAGTCGGCGCGCATCCGCTCAATCGCGACGGCCGTGATGCCAAGTTCGCTGCCCTTGCGCCCGGAATGTAGCAGCGCGATGACGCGGCGCACGGGATCGGCGAGATACACGGCACAGCAGTCCGCCACACAAACGCCGAGGCAGACCTCCGGGCTGGCGGTAATGAGGCCATCCACACCCGGCACGGGTGACGCGGAGTTTTCATCCACCACCGCGACCTCCCGGCCATGCACCTGCTCGCCGATGACGAATCGCTTTTTTCCCGCGCCAAGCGCCGCCCGCGCCTGGGCGTGGCCGCCATCGAGCCGACGCAGCGCGACTTCGCGATCCGCCTGTACATCGATGCCGGCGAAGCGCCCGGTGAAGCCATGCGCCACGCCCGGCAGCGCTGCGAGAGCGGAAAAAGTTTCGAGCGGAGGCGCGTTCATCTGAACCAGCGACGCGTTTTTCTGACGCCTACCTTGCCTTCTTCGAGGAATCGACGGATTTCACCGGAATGGCGCGTGGCACCCGGCCGCGGGTCAGCGGGTCGTCGAAAGTTTCGGCATAGATGGTGTCGGTGGCGGTGGCGCGGTCGAACTCGGCGAGTGCGGAGTTGTAGTTGGCGCGGGCCTGCAACTCGGTGCTGCGGGCGGTGGTGAGCTGGACTTGGGCGTTTAACACGTCGAGCTGGGTGCCGGCACCAGCGGCGAGGCGCTCGCTGGACAGTCGCAGGGCTTCGAGCGCGGATTCGACGGTCTTTTGCTGGCTGCGAATGGTTTCGCGGGCGGTCTGGAGATTGGCGTAGGCCTGCTGGACTTCGAGTTCCACCTGATGCACGGAGTCGTCATAATTCACTTTCGCGGATTCGAAGCTGGCGCGGGCCTGCTGCACTTTGCCGTAGGTCTGGAGGCCGTCGAAGATATTCCACTGCCCGCTGACGCCGAAGAACCAGCCGTTGACGACATCGTCGAGGTCGGTGGAAAGCGAGGAGTTGCGGGTTTCATAGCCGCCGTTCGCGTTGATTTGCGGCTTGTAGCCGGCGAGCGCGACTTTGATCTGCTCTTTCTGAATGAGGATGGTGAGGCGCTGCACTTTGAGAAAGGGGCGGCGCTCGAGGGCGAGTTGAATGGCATTGTTCAGACCGAGCGGGCGCTCGATGACTGAAAGTTCGCCGACCGCATGGTAGGTGGTCTGACCCTGCGGACCGGGATCGATGCCGAGCGTTTTGGCGAGCTGATATTCGGCGATCACGTAGGCATTCTTCGCGCTGAGCAAGACGGGTTGCTGATTGGCGAGCGCGACTTCGGCCTGCAGGACGTTGAAGCGCGGAACGGTGCCGGCGTCGAAACGGTTCTGCTGGTCCTTGAGTTGATCGGCGAGAAGCTGGACAGATTCCTCCTGCACCTTAATCAGCGCACGGTTGAGGAGCACCGTGTAAAACTGCGCGCGCACGGTGGCGATCGTGGCGTCCACGGTATCGCGCAGGCTGAAGTAGCTGCTGTCCTCGGCGAATTTGGCGATTTTGATGGCGGCGCGCACCTGCCCGCCAGCGTAGAGAACTTGCGTGGCCTGGACGGTGACCTGCCAGGATTTGTCTCCCAACCCGCCGCCTCGAACCTGATTCTGCGTCGCGCTTTGGAGGCTGTCGTTCACCACACCCGAAACCTGCTGCGCGGCACTCGGTGTGACGCCGGGAATACTCGAGAACTGGCTCGCGGTGACCGTGTTCGCGCTGCCGGAATTGCCACGCCCCGAACGCTGAATAAGCGTTTTTTGCTGCTGACTGTAATCGCCAGTGAGCGTGAGATGCGGCAGCGCCTGCGCGCGCACTTCGATGATCTGTCCGCGGGTCAGCTCGATCTGCTGGATCGCCTTGAGGATGGAGGGATTCTGACGCAGGGCGATTTCCACCGCGCGGTCCAGGGTGAGATCACCTTTGAGCGTGTGCGTCGCGGGCGGGGCGGTCGCGGCAGGGGCGGAAGAAAAGGTGAGGAGGAAAAAAGCGGGGGCAAGAATCGCGAGAAGCAGCGGGCGGATCATTGGGCGTGGCAGTAGGTGAAGATTTTCTCGTAGATTTGCAACCAAGCCTTTTGCTCATCGGGATCGAGCACATCCATCATTTTGAGGAGATTGGAAATCATGTCGTCATGCACCTTCCCGACCAGTGCCGCGCCGGATGAGGTGATCGTCACGAAGATTTTTCGCCGGTCCGTTTGACCCGTGGCCCGGCTCACATGCCCGAGTTTTTCCAGCCGGTCCACCATTCCGGTGGTGGCTGCGGTGCTGTGGCCCATGCGCTGCGCGATGTCGGTCATGCCGAGACTCTGCTCGCGCAAAAAACTCAGCAGACAGTATTGCGAAAATGAGACGTGGCCGGGCGCGAGTTCCTTGGAAAGATTGAGCGCGAAGGACCGCTGAAGGACGGTGAAAATCTGCGCGAGCCGTCCGGCGTTGGCGCGTGTTTTGGGATCTTCGCTCGATTCGGGCATAGGCTCAGGCCGCACAAGGTAGGGGCATCGGCTGGGGCGTCAACCGGGGCGCAACGCCGCCGAATCCGTCGCCGCCGCCGGGGCGTAGTGGAGCGATGGCCATTCACGTTCTTCGTCGTACCCAGGTAGTCGCCGCGCCGCTCGCGGAATGCTGGGCGTTTTTCTCGGACCCGCGCAACCTCGCGCAGCTCACGCCGCCGCAACTCGATTTCCGCGTGCTCAGCGATCTGCCGCCCGCGGTGTATCCGGGGATGATGATCGAGTACCGCGTGCGCCCGCTGCTCGGCATCCCGGTGACCTGGCTCACGGAAATCACCCATGTGGAGGAATCGCGGCGCTTTGTGGATGAGCAGCGCGTCGGGCCGTATGCCGTCTGGCATCACGAGCACTTTTTCACCGCCCTCGACGGCGGCCGCACGGAGTTGCGCGACGTGGTGCATTACGTCCTGCCATTCGGCTGGCTGGGCGATCTTTTTCACCCGCTGCTCGTCGCGCCGCAGTTGGCGAAAATCTTCGCTTTCCGCGAAAAGGCCGTCGCGGCGCGTTTCGGACGCGGCTAGCAGCAGCGGTTCGGGGAGCGGAATTGCCGCTCAGTCGCGCTGAGGAAGACGTTGCGGCGCGGTGTGGCCGGATCTTTGGCGCACGCGCAAACCTGCGCGGTGCGCTCGCGTTCGATGGCGGCCTCGCCGCTCACTTCCTTCAGCAGCAGCGCGCCGAGCGCGAGCGCGCCGAGTGCGTGTCCCGGCGGGCGGCCCAGCGCATCGGCGGGGAGCAGCACGGGCGCAGTTTCGGAGAGCGTCGGCGCGCGGGTGCCGTTGAGCAGCCGGAACCATTCGCGCGTGCTCAGGCCCACGATGGCCGCGACGAATGCAAGGAAGGTCGCGGTGACGGCGGCGTCCATGCGGTTGTTGAAAAGTGCGGTCCGGTTCTTCTTCAGTGCGGATGCTGCGGCGGCGTGGGCTTTCGGGCCTGTCGCCTCCGCCAGCGCCTTCTCCAGCCCCGGCATTTTCTCGGCCGCCTTCTCCGCGCCTTGCAGGAAGCCGAGCACGGGACGTTTGGGGTCGTCCTCGCGATGGAAGATCTTTTGCAGCCCGGCGGTCATCGTCACGGCGAGCAGCCAGCACAGCGGCAGGAGCGTGACGAGTGCGAGACGCGGGCGCGCGCGCTGGATGCCCATTTTCAAAAGGATCGTCGTGCCGAGGCACAGCGCGATGCTGGCGAGGAGCTGGTTGGCGATGCCGAAGATGGGCCAGAGCGCCTTCACGCCGCCGTCGGGATCGAGCACGCCGAGAATCAGGAAAAACCCCCACGCGGCGACGATGAGCGCGCTCGCAGCGATGCCGGCCCAGAGGTTTTTGGTGTCGCCGAAGCGCGGCGACAGGCCGCTGAGCGCATCCTGCAAAAGATAGCGGCCCACACGCGTGCCGGCGTCGAGGGTGGTGAGGATGAAGAGCGCCTCGAACATGAGCGCGAAGTGATACCAGAGGTCGCTGCCCGCGCCGCCGGTGAAGCGTGCGAAGAGGCTCGCCATGCCCACGGCGAACGTCGGCGCGCCGCCGGTGCGACCGAAGAGCGACTGCTCGCCCATCTGCTGCGCGAGCGTGTCCATCTGCCCTTTCGTCACGGCGACGGGCACGCTTTTCCACGCCGCTCCGTCGGCGGCGAGCGCGGTGAAATTGCTGCCGTTCACGCGCGCGATGATGGCCTCGGGCGTGCCGGCGCTATTGATGGCGAGATACTCGCCGGGCGGCAGCGTGCAGGCGGCGATGAGCGCCATCAGCGCGACGAGCGACTCCAGGCACATCGCGCCGTAGCCCACGGAGCGGGCGTGGCTTTCGCGGGCGATGATCTTTGGCGTGGTGCCGCTGGCGATGAGCGTATGAAAGCCACTGATCGCGCCGCAGGCGATGGTGATGAAACAAAACGGGAACAGTTTCCCCGGCACGACGAAGCCGGTGCCGTCCACGAATTTGCTCAGCGCCGGCATTTGCAGAACGGGTAGTGTGAGCAGCGTGGCGACGGCGAGGCCGAGGATCGTGCCGAGTTTCATGAACGTGCTCAGGTAGTCGCGCGGCGCGAGCAGCAGCCACACCGGCAGCACGCTCGCGAGGAAGCCGTAGGCGATGATGCCGATGGCCACGCTCAGCTCGCTGAAATGCAGCGCCGCCGACCACGCCGGCGACTCGTGAACCAACTTACCGCCCCACACCGCGAGCAGCAGCAGCAGCATGCCGATGCCGGAAACCTCCAGCACTTTGCCCACGCGCAGAAACCGCAGGTAGCCGCCCATGAATAGCGCGATGGGGATCGTCGCGCCGACGGTGAAAATGCTCCACGGGCTTTCGCCCATCGCCTTCACCACGACGAGCGCGAGCACGGCCAGCAGGATGATCATGATCGCCAAAATCGCCGCGAGGCCGATGCGCCCGACGGTCGAGGTCAGCTCGTCGCGCAGCATTTGCGCGAGCGAGCGGCCGTCGCGCCGCAGCGAGGCGGCGAGGATGATGAAGTCCTGCACCGCGCCGCCGAGCACCACGCCGATGAGGATCCACAGCGTCCCCGGCAGGTAGCCAAACTGCGCTGCCAGCACCGGTCCGACGAGCGGCCCTGGCCCGCTGATGGCCGCGAAGTGATGCCCGAAGACGATCCATTTGTTCGTCTTCACGAAATCGCGCCCGTCCTCGTGAATCTCGCAAGGCGTCGCTCGGCGGTCGTCGAGCATGAGCACCTTGGCGGCGATCCATTTCGAGTAAAAGCGGTAGCCGAGCGCATAGGTGCAGAGCGCGGCCACGATCAGGTAGCCGGAGTTCAGCGGCTCCCCGCGGCGCAGTGCGATGATCGCGCAGGCTCCCGCGCCGAGGAGCGCGACGGCGAGCCAGATGAGAAACGAAAGGAACCTTTTCACGTGGGCGGCATCTTCTTCCGGGCCGGTGTTACGCGTCGAGATAGCGCTTCAATTTCTCCCGCAGTTCCGTCCGCGCGCGGAAGAGCACGCTTTTCACCGCCGGCACCGAGAGGTCCAGAATTTCCCCGATTTCCTCATACGGAATATCGTCGTAGCGCCGCAGGATCACTGCCATGCGCTGCGTCTCGGGCAGCTCGTCAATGGCGCGCTGGATGGCGGCCTGCATCTCCTCGTCGAGCACCGAGGTGTCGGGAGCTTTCACGGTGTGGTCGGCCACCTGCATCGGGCGGTCGTCGTCGTGGAAAGCCGCGGCGTCGAGCGATTGCGCCGGGTGGCGTTTGCGGCGGCGGAGTTCGTTAAAAACAAGGTTGCGCGTGATCTTGAAAAGCCAGGTCGTGAACTTCGCCGTCGGCTCGTAGCGGGCCGCGCTTTTCCACACGCGGATGAAGACCTGCTGCGCGATGTCCTCGGCGTCGCCGGAGTCGCCGAGCATCTTCGCCACTGTGCCGATGATCCGGTGCTGATGCGCCTCGATGAGCGCCTGGAGCGCGGTCTCGTCGCCCTGCTTCACCCGCGCCATCCACGCCAGATCCTGCGCCGCGGCGTCGCGCTCGGGGTTGGGTGGGAGACTCGGGTCTGGGCTCATGAAAAAATGGACGCGCACCGCCCGGGCAGAGCCGGCGGGCAGGGCGCGGACGATGACCGCCTAACCCGCCAACTGGCAATTAGTTTCCCCGCTGCCGTCCGGGCTGCTCTAATCGCCCGGCTGTATTTTTCCGCGAATCATTGCCGCAGTTTATTCGTTCCGCCTGCCATGTCCTCCCGCTTCGACGATCTCAAAGCCGCCGCCCGTAACTCGGCGCTGCGCGCATGCAGTCTTTTCGCGGGATTGCCGCCGGCGGATCTGGACCGCATTGCCGCCTTCGCGCAGTTCCTCCCGGTGGCGAAAGGCGGGTACCTTTTTCACGAAGGAGAACCGTCCAACGGTTTCTATGTCGTTCGCACGGGCGCGATCAATGTGCATCGCGTGACGCCGGACGGACGGGAACAGGTCATCCACGTTTTTCGCCCCGGCGACTCGCTGGCCGAGGCCACGCTGGCTGGTGATGCCGGCTATCCGGCGGACGCGCGCGCCGTGGAAAAGAGTGAGGTCATTTTTATTCCGCGCCGGGACTTTCTGGAATTGATCAAAACCCGCACCGATCTCGCGCTGCGCATGCTGGCCTCCATGAGTCAGCATCTGCGCGTGCTGGTGAATGCGCTCGACGACCTCACGCGCAAGGACGTGGAGACGCGCCTCGCCCACTGGCTGCTCAAGCGCTGCCCGCAGCGGCTGTCACACGCCGCCTTTGAGCTGCGCCTGGACGTGACGAAGACGGTCCTCGCAGCCGAGTTGCGCACCCGCCACGAAACGCTCTCCCGCGCGCTCGCCCGGCTGCGCGAGATGGGTCTCATCAAGTCCGCCGGCAAAACGATCCGCATCCTCGACCCGCTCGGACTCGACGCGGTGCTGCGCACAAACCTCGGCGAGACGCGCGAGTCAAGGCCACATCAGGGCTGAACCACGGGCGGCTTGTAGCTGGCGTAGCGGGCGCGCTGCTCCGGGGTGAGCTTCGAGTAGTCGTAGCGGTCCTGCTCCACGCCGTTGATTTTGGCGTGAATGACATTCGCCATGTCGGACGCGGCGCTTTTGATATGCTCCGCTTTTTCCCCGGCAAAAAGCCCGTCCACCGTGGCGGTGAAAAGCGCCAGCCAGCGGTCGAACTGCGGGCGCCCCATCGCCGTGAGCGGAACGAGGCGGGCGTGGGCGGCGAGCGGATTGCCGGTATAGGTGCCGGCGCGGAAGATCATCGTTTCCCAAAAGGCATACATCTTCGGCAGATGCGTGGACCAGTCGGTCCCGGCCACGTCGTTGAAAATGAAACCGAGCAAGGCATCGGCCCGGACCTTTTCGTAGAAAGTGTTCACGAGGAGTTCAATGTCGGCTCGTCCCGTGAGATCGGGGCGTGCAGTGGGCGGCGGAGGCGAGGCGGGCACGGCAAGTGGAGCGGATCAGCCCGCGATCTCCGCGAACTCCTTGTCGGTGAAGGCCTGCATCGTCTTGGTGCGGACGTTGCCGGCCGCGGCGAGCATGGTCAGCAAGTGCAGGGCTTTCTTCTCCGTCTCGGCACGGATGATCAGCACGCCGTCGTAGGCGCCGATGGTCCAGTATTGGGCCTGCACTTTCACGCCGGCCTTCTTGGCCATCGCGTTGAAGTGATGCGCACGTTTGGTGGAGTCTTTGATGTGTTCCGCGCCTTTTTGAGTGAAGCGCAGCAGGGCGATGTAATGGCTCATGGTGATGTCCTTTCGTTGGTTGGGTTTGCGTTGACAGATTGCCGCGAGCTTTCGCTCCGCGCCTTGACCTGCGTCAAAGCGGCGGTGAATCGCGGGCGGTAGAAACAGCGTGCTTTCACTCTAAACCCGCGCCCACCACCATGCTCAGCAAATCACAGGCAAAAATTTTCTTCCTCGGCGGAACCGGCGTCTTCAGCGCGGCGTTTCTCTCGCTGACCATCGACACGCATCGTAAAGTCCCGGCCCAGACGCACGCGGCGAATATCACGCCGCAGGTCGCGCACGGAAAGCGCATCTGGGAGGACAACAATTGCATGGGCTGCCACACGCTCTTCGGCGAAGGTGCCTACTACGCGCCGGAGTTGACGAAGGTCGTGGAGCGGCGCGGCAAGCCTTGGCTGCGGATGTTTTTGAAAAACCCGGAGGCGATGTTTCCGAATGACCGCAAGATGGTGAACTACCACTTCAACGACGAGCAGATCGAGAACGCGATCGCCTTCCTCGAATGGTGCGGCAACGTGGATCTCAACGGCTTCCCCGCAAAGCCGCCGCTCGCCGCGAAGATGGCGGCGTCCACCACCGCGCCGGTCGTGACGACGAAACCCATCCCGCCGATCTTCGATGCGATGGCCTGCACAGGTTGTCATTCTCTCGGCGGCAAAGGTGGCGCGGCGGGCGTGGCGCTCGGTGCTCCGCCGTTGGACGATGTCTATAAGCGCAAGAACAGGGCGGAGATCGTCGCGTGGGTGAGCGATCCGCCGAAGGTCAAACCCGACACCAAGATGCCGAAACTCCCGCTCTCGCCGGAGCAGGTCAATGAAATCGCCGACTTCCTCTCGTCGCTCGGCAACTAACTTCCCTCTCTCATGAAATACGCATCTCAAAAAGTCGCTTACTGGTTCTTCGCCTCGGCGATGGTGTTGTTTGCCCTGCAACTCGTCTATGGCTTCATCATGGGCTTTGCCCACACCGGGTGGGACGGCCTGCATCAATGGATTCCGTTCAACACCGCGCGCGCCGTGCACACCAATCTGCTCGTGTGCTGGCTGCTGCTCGGCTTCATGGGCGCAGCCTACTTCATCATCCCGGAGGAGGCGGATTGTGAGCTTTGGTCGGTGAAGCTCGCTTACATTCAACTTATCGCGTTTCTCGCCGTGGGCGTGACGGCCATCGTCTGCTATCACCTCAATATCTGGGAGGGTCGCAAGTTCCTCGAAATACCGCGTCCGCTCGACTACCTCGTCGTCATTGATGTGCTGGCGTTTCTTTTGAACATCGGCATGACTCTCATGCGAGGAAAGCGCTACACCACGACCTCGCTCGTGCTCTACATGGGTCTGTTTTTCGCCGCGCTGCTTTATCTGCCCGGCATGATCACCTTTGACAACCAGACGATGGATTCCTTCTACCGCTGGTGGGTCGTGCATCTCTGGGTGGAAGGCGTGTGGGAACTCATCATGGGTGGCATCCTTTGTTACCTGCTCATCAAGCTTACCGGCGTGGATCGCGAGTTAGTCGAGAAGTGGCTCTACATTATTGTCGGCCTCACCTTTCTCAGCGGCATCCTTGGCACAGGGCATCACTATTACTACATCGGCACACCGCGCTACTGGCTCATTGTCGGAGGAATCTTCAGTGCACTGGAGCCGCTGGCGTTTCTCGGCATGGCCATATACGCGCTGGCCATGGCGAAGAAAGGCGGGCGCAAACATCCGAACAAGATCGCGCTCACCTGGTCGCTGGGTTGCGCGATCATGTCCTGTGTCGGCGCGGGCTTTCTCGGCATCGCGCATACCATTCCGCAGGTGAATATGTTCACCCACGGAACGCTCGTCACAGCGATGCACGGGCACATGGCCTTTTGGGGTGCCTACGCGATGATTGTCCTCGCGATCATGGCCTACGCCATGCCGCTGCTTACGGGCCGAAAGTTGTGGGATTCGCCGCTCGCGACCTGGGCATTCTGGACGAGTAACATCGGCATGTCCGCGATGACGGGTGCGTTCGCTGTCGCCGGGATCACGCAGGTCACGCTCGAACGCCGCATGGGCATGGACTTCCTCGCCGTGCAGCACGAGATCGAGATGCACTTCATCGGACTGCTGCTCGGCGCGAGCCTGTTC
Organism: Chthoniobacter sp.; assembly: GCA_021414005.1. Lineage (GTDB taxonomy): Bacteria > Verrucomicrobiota > Verrucomicrobiia > Chthoniobacterales > Chthoniobacteraceae > Chthoniobacter. The sequence goes on from JAIOPH010000024.1 coordinate 63,655, forward strand.
ACCGTCGGCATCGTGCTCTTCATGTGGAACTTCATCCGCCACGGCCTGCCTTCGGATGAAGCCATCGGCGCGGATATCGAAGGCACGCCGACACCCGCGCAAACGTGAGCATTTTCTATCTGCCCGTTGGCAAGGAGGAGACCATCTTCCAGCACGCCTACGAGTCGCGTCTGCCGCTCATGGTGAAAGGGCCGACGGGTTGCGGAAAGACGCGCTTCATCCAGCACATGGCGGAAAAGCTCGGACGCGAACTCGTGACCGTGTCGTGCAACGAGGACACCTCCGCGACCGATCTGCTCGGACGACACCTCCTGCTCGGCGGCGACACGCGCTGGGTCGATGGCCCGGTCACGCGCGCGGTCCGCAACGGCGCGCTGCTTTACCTCGATGAAATCGCCGAGGCCCGCGCCGACGCGCTCGTGGTCATCCATTCGTTGAGCGATCACCGGCGTGAACTCTTCCTCGATCGCACCGGCGAGACGCTACGCGCTCCCGAGGAGTTCATGCTCATCGTCAGCTACAATCCCGGCTACCAGCGCTCGATGCGCGAGCTGAAGCCTTCGACCCGCCAGCGCTTCGTCGCGCTGAGCTTTGGTTATCCGCCGGAGTCGGTGGAAGCGGAGATCGTCATCGGTGAAAACGGGATAGAAAAGGCGACCGCCCAGCGCCTCGTGCAAATCGGCAGAAAGATTCGCAACCTCACCGAGTTGTCGCTCATGGAATCAGCGAGCACCCGTCTGCTCGTCGCCGCCGGTCGCCTCATCGCCCGCGGAGTCCCGCCGCGCCTCGCCTGCCACAGCGCCATCGCCGAGCCCCTGAGCGACGACCCCGACGCGCTCGCGGCGCTGCGACAGGTGGTGGAACTGAGCATCTAACCGCCATGCTCGACTGGGAGGAGCATACGTTCGTTGGGTTGCGGGCGTTGTATCGGCGGGTCTTCACGCGCCGAGCGGAGCGGGTGCGGGCGGTCGTGAGGGCGACGCTCGCCGAGCGTCGGCAGAGCCTGCTGCTGCTCGCTCAGATGATTGCGGGGAAGTCGCTCACGCTCTTTGAAACGAGTAACGCTCAGCTCTGCGCCGACGATCGTATTTTCCTCCCGCGCGACTTTGATCTCGCAACGACCCGCGAAGCGAACTCGGAGCTTTTCACGCTGAAGACCATCCTCGCCGCGCTGGCTCTTCGGCAAGGCTGCCAGAAGGATGCCGACGCGCTGCCGGATCTGGCGCAACGCTGTGCCGTGGAGTTTCCCGGCCTCGCCGAAAAGATCGCTGCCGTGCAATCCGCGCTGCCACCGGACACCGATCTGTGGCGGCTGATGGGCGCAATGCCGACGCTGAATCCCACTACTTCCGCCAGAGATCACCTTCTCGACGACGAACCCGAAACGCCGCCCGCACAAGCCACCACAGAGATCGCGGGACAGGGGCAGGCGAATGTGGAAGTGCTCGCCGCCGAGCACCTCGACGATCCCGGCGCGGAGATGCCCGACCACGTTTTCGAGAAAGTCGAAACGCTGGAAGAATACCAGGGCACACCGCGCAAGACCGACGACGACGATTCGCTGGAAGACCACGAGGAGGCCCTCCGCGAACTCGACATGCGCCAGCTCCTCCGCACGCCGGAGCGCCCGCGCTCAATCTATCGCAGCGATGTCATCCTCGACGGCTTCGGCCTCGAACTCGGCGACGACACCCGCGGCCCCGGTCATCCGTATCCCGAGTGGGATCACCGTCGCGGCAGTTATCGCGCCGATTGGTGCCGCGTGCTCGAAAGCCACGCCACGCGCGGCGACACCTCTTGGATTACGCGCACCGCCACCAAGCACCGCGCACTCATCCACCGGCTCCGACGCCAGTTCGCCGCGCTGCGCTCCGAGTTCCTGCGCGTGCGCCGCCAGCCACTCGGGCCGGAGTTTGACCTCGATGCCGTCATCCACGCCGAAGTCCTCCGCCGCACCGGCGGCACGCCGAGCGAACTGCTCTACACCGACGTGCGCCACGACCTCCACGACATCGCCGCGCTCGTGCTGCTCGACCAGAGCTATTCCACCGACGCCTGGCTCAATGACTCGCGCGTCCTCGACATCATCACCGAGACCATCTTCTGCGTTGGTGAAGTCCTCGGCGACGCCATCGAGAAATTCGCCATCGCCGGCTTCAGCTCGAACACGCGCCGCTCCTGCCGCTTCACGTTGCTCAAGACTTTCACCGAGCCGTGGCTCGCCACCCGCGGACGTCTCGGCACCATCGAGCCGTGCGGCTACACCCGCATCGGCCCCGCCTTGCGTCACGCTCAGGAGCTGCTCGCCCGCGAACCCGCGCGAAGGAAAATCATCCTGCTCATCACCGACGGCCGCCCGTGCGACTACGACCGCTACGAAGGCACCTACGGCATCAAGGATGTGAAGAAAGCCATCGAGACCGGCCGCCAGAACGGCATCCAAACCCACGCCTTCGCCGTCGAGAAACAAGCCGCCGAATACTTCCCGGCGATGTTCACCCAACACAGCTACGACATTGTCCCCAACCCAGCCCGCCTCACCGAAACGATGTGCAGCCTCTTCGCCCGCTTGCTGCGCGGAGATTAGACTCATCAGAAAAAATCCCGCGAAAATTTGATGCGTGTCAAAGCAGTGGGGGCGGACGAGTCTAGGCTCACCCCCCATGACAAACTCGCGTTTCTCCTCCGCCATTCTCGCCACGGCGCTCGGCCTAGCCTCGGCGTCACCACTGCTTTCCGCCGAGCCTCCGAAGCTTGTGACGGCTCCGCTGCCGGGGCCAGCGGCGAAAGGCAACGACCCGGAGATTGTCGGCGAGGAAAAGGCCGTGCTGACCAGTGCGCCGGCGGTGCCGCCGCCGATCGTGCGCAAGCAGCCGACCAAGGTGGTCGTCGATCTCGAGGTCATCGAGGTGGTGAAGCGGATGGCCGACGGCGTGGACTATCTTTTCTGGACGTTCGGCGGCGATGTCCCCGGAAAATTCATCCGCGTGCGCGAGGGCGATCTCGTGGAGTTTCACCTCGGCAATCACCCGACGAGCAAGATGCCGCACAACATCGACCTGCACGCGGTGACCGGGCCGGGCGGCGGAGCGGCGTCGTCGTTCACAGCACCGGGGCACAAGTCGCAGTTTTCGTTCAAGGCGATGAACCCCGGGCTTTATGTCTATCACTGCGCGACCGCGCCGGTCGGGATGCACGTGGCCAATGGCATGTATGGCCTGATCCTCGTGGAGCCAAAGGCGGGGCTCCCGAAAGTGGACAAGGAGTTCTACGTGATGCAGGGCGACTTCTATACGCAGGGCGCGTTTGGCGAGGAAGGGTTCCAGACTTTCGATCAGCAAAAGGCGCTGGATGAAAAGCCGAGCTACGTGGTTTTCAACGGCGCGGTCGGTTCGCTCGTGGGGGACAAGGCATTGAAGGCGAATGTTGGGGAGACGGTGCGGCTTTTCGTCGGCAATGGCGGACCAAATCTCATCTCGTCGTTCCACGTCATCGGCGAGATTTTTGACCACGTGTATCAGGAGGGTGGTGTGAAGGCGACGCAGGAGCAGGTGCAGACGACGCTCGTGCCGGCGGGTGGCTCGGCGATCGTGGATTTCAAACTCGAAGTGCCGGGGACTTACATCCTTGTGGATCACTCGCTCTTCCGCGCGTTCAACAAAGGCGCGCTCGGGATGCTGAAAGTGGAAGGCGCGCCGAACCTGATCGCCTATTCGGGCAAGGAAGTGGACGAGGTGTATCTCGGCAGCGCGGGCATCGCGCAGGATTCCAAGGTCGGCGACCTCGAAGCGAGGATGAAGGCGGCGATCAAGGCCGACCCGAAAATCGCGGGGCTGTCGAAGGAGATCCTCATGGAGAAAGGCAAGCGCGTGTATTCGCAAACGTGCTTCGCCTGCCACCAGCCGACCGGCCTCGGGCTGCCGGGAGTCTTTCCGCCGCTGGCGAAATCCGACTACCTCATGGCGGACAAGGACCGCGCGATCCGCGGGATCATCAAAGGCCAGTCGGGGCCGATGAAGGTCAACGGCGTGGAGTTCAACGGCGTGATGCCGCCGGTGATGATCAACGACGAGCAGATCGCGCAAGTGCTGACCTACGTGCGCAATGAGTGGGGCAACACCGGCGACATCGTGACGCTCGATGACGTGCGCCGCGTGCGGGCCGAGTCGGCGCATCAATAGGCGATGCGACTGGCGCGGCACCTCGGGCAGGCGGTGGCGGCGCTGCTTTTTGCAGCGACGGCCAGCGCGGACTTGGTGCCGATTCCCGCCGGCTTCTATCGCCCGCTTTTTCGTGGCGAAACGGATGCAAAGGAAATTTCCGTGCGAGCCTTTGCGCTCGCCGCCACGCCGGTGACGAACGGGGAATTTCTCGAATTCGTCCGCGCCAACCCCAAGTGGCAGCGCTCGCACATGAAGCGGCTCTTTGCCGACGACGGCTACCTCAAGCACTGGGCCGGCGACACCGAGCTCGGCGAGCGTTGCGATCCAAGCCAGCCGGTGACGTGGGTCTCGTGGTTCGCCGCGAAATCATACGCCGGGTGGAAAGGCGGGCGTCTGCCGACGACGGCGGAGTGGGAGATGGTAGCATCAGCTGGCTTCACCAAGGCGGACGGCGCAAAAGAGCCGGAATTTGTGAAAGCCGTCGCGCGCTGGTACGCCACGCCCGCGCCGGAGACGCTGCCGGCGGCGGGTTCCGGTCGCGCGAACATCTTTGGCGTGCGCGATCTGCACGGGCTCGTGTGGGAATGGACGAGCGATTTCAACTCGGCGATCGTGACCGGCGACGCGCGCGGCGACACCGGCTTGGAGCGCCAGCTTTTCTGCGGAGCCGGCTCGCTCGGCGCGAAGGACACGGCAAACTTCCCCGCGTTCATGCGCTTCGGTTTCCGCTCCAGCCTGAAGGCGGCCTACACGGTGCATAACCTCGGCTTCCGCATCGCGAAGGATGAGTGACGAATTCCGAATGAAGAATGACGAACGAATGACTAAGCCCGAAGGCCGAGCGACGTCCGCGCACGCCGCTTCGTCATTGCGGCTTCGTCATTCGTTCGTCATTCGACTTTCGTCATTCGTTATTCTTCTCGCCAGCGCCCTCGCTGCCGACAAAGCCAACCCTTCCGCCGCCGAGCCCAAGCCCCCCTGCTGCCGCGCGCTTCCGCCAGGAAAGCCGCTGACCGACAAGTCCCTCTATCAGCTCGACTCGACCTGGACGTCCGACGTGGGCCGCGAGGTGCAGCTCGGCGTGCTGCGCGGGCGCGTGCAGGTCGTCGCGATGTTTTTCGCGCAATGCGAATACGCCTGCCCGATCATCGTGGAAAACATGCGCGCCATCGAAAGCGCGCTGCCTGCGGCGCTGCGCGACCGGGTGGATTTCCTGCTCGTGAGCTTCGACACCGAGCGCGACACGCCGGCGGAGCTCCGCGCTTACCGAAAAAAAGCCAAGCTCGCCCCCGCGCACTGGACGCTGCTCCGCGGCGGCGCGGACGACGTGCGCGAACTCGCCGCGCTGCTCGGCATCAACTACCAGCGCGACGCGCGCGGGCAGTTCGCGCACTCGAACGTCATCACCGTCCTCAACGCCGAGGGCGAGGTCGCCTTTCAGCAAGCCGGCCTGAACAAGGACAGCAAGGAAACCATCGCCGCCGTGGAAAAGGCCCTGGCACCCGAAAAGACATCGCTTTCACCCTAAGTCCAACCCACCAACAACATGACCAAACCCACCAAACAACACACCGCGCTGCTCACCGCCGCGCTCCTGACCGGCAGTATTTCGCTGGCGGGCGAAAATGTCGCCAAGTGCTGCGGCGGAACCACCCCGGTGCAAGCCGTGCCGGAGAACAATCCGCTGAGTTTTTTCGACGGTCGCCTCGTGTTCGATCTCCAGGAGCGGTTGCGCCTGGAGGTGCGCGAAAACAATTTTGACTTCAACGACTCCCTCGACTCGCCGACCGACGATGGCTGGCTGCTGCAACGCTTCCGCATCGGGATGCAGTGGAAGCCGTGCGACTGGTTCAAAGTCTATGTGCAGGGCCAGGACTCGCGGGAGATCGATTCCGACCGTCCCGACTTTCCCGGCCAACTCGGCGCGGAAGGCGACGACAGTTTCGATCTGCGCCAGGCCTACGTGGAGTTTGGCAACGCCCGCACTTTTCCCCTCACGCTGAAGCTCGGCCGGCAACTCCTGAGTTACGGCGACGAGCGCCTGATCGGCTCGTTCGACTGGAACAACATCGGTCGCAGCTTCGACGCCGTGAAGCTGCGCTGGGAGGAGAAAACGTGGTGGCTCGACGCGTTCGCGAGCACCGTCGTCGTTCCGACACGAGGCCAGTACAACCAGTCCGATTTCGCCAACGGCAACGAGACGGGACGCGAGCAGGTGTTCAGCGGACTCTACTTCAGCACATCGGCAGTCGGGCCGGAGACGATCGATCTCTACGCGCTCTATTTTCACGAAAACCCGAATCCGAAATATCAACCAGCCGCGCTCGGGGATACGAACTTCGCCACGCTCGGCCTGCGCGTGAAATCGAAGCCAGGCGCGTTTGCCCACGCGAGCCCGGCTCCAGCGTCCGACGGCAAATCCGTCGCCGACGGAAAAGTCACGCCGCCGCCGATCGCGCCGAAACCGGTGGGGCTCGACTACGATCTCGAAGCCGCATTCCAGACCGGAGAGGTGCGCGGCCTCGACCTCACCGCGTTCGCGGTTCACTCGGGTCTCGGCTACACGTTTGACGTTCCGTGGTCGCCGCGCATCGGCGTGGAATACAACTACGCCAGCGGCGACTCCAACCCCGCGGACGGAAACATCGAGACATTCCAAAATCTCTTTCCGACGAATCACAAATTCTACGGATTCATGGATGTGTTCTCGTGGCAGAACATGCACAACCCGGCGATCAGCCTGAAAGTCGAGCCCACGAAAAAGTTGAGCGTGCAGGTGGACTACCACGCCTTCTGGCTCGCGACGAATGAGGACGTTTGGTATCGCGCCAATGGCAGCACCGCCGTTCGTCCTCTGAACCCGCCGGCCCCGCTCAATCCGCTCGCACCGCGGCCCGCCCAGGCCGCCCGTGCCGCGGACAAATATGCCGGATCGGAACTCGACCTCACCGTGACCTACAAGCCGCTCAAGCAACTCACACTGCAGGCTGGCTACAGCCATTTCTTCGCCGGCAGCTACCTGAAGGACACCGGCGCGCACGATGACGCTGACTTCGGCTATGTGCAGGCGACGCTCAGCTTTTAGCGTCCACACGGTCGCCCGGCTGTGAGTTTTCCCGCCTGCCGCCACGGGAAAAGGCGGACGCCGCGTGCCGCCGTGCGCGTGCTCACATGGCTGGGCGAGGAACCGTTTCGCGTGTTCTTTCTCAGCGGCATTTTGTTCAGCATCGCGGGCGTGGCGCTGTGGCCGCTGTTTTATGCTGGGTGGCTGGGTTTCTATCCGGGAGTCAGCCACGCGCGCGTCATGATCGAGTGCTTCGGCGGCGCGTTTGTCTTCGGCTTTCTCGGCACCGCCGGGCCGCGGATTCTCTCCGCGCCGCGGCTCACGCCGTGGGAACTCGCGGGGCTTTTCCTCCTCCATGTCGGGAGCGGCGTCGGCCATTTGCTGGCGCTCACGGTTTGGGGTGATCGGCTCTTTCTCGCATTGCTTGCGGGTTTCTGCGCGACGCTCGGGACACGGCTCATCTTTTTCCGCCGCAGTCCGCCACCACCGCCGCTGCTGCTCGCTGGCACCGGTCTCCTCTGCGGCCTCGCGGGCACGGTGCTGTGGCTGAATCCGGCGTGGCTCCCCGATGCGAAACTCCACCGACTCGCCGGGCTGCTGCTCTATCAGGGCTTCCTCCTCGCGCCGATCATGGGCGTCGGCGTGTTCCTGTTTCCGCGACTGCTGGGCGGTGACTTCGGCGAACCCACACCGGGGTCCGCCACGCGTCGCGCTTTGCTCCAAACGCTTTTCGCCGCCGCCACATTGCTCGCCAGCTTTTGCGTCGAGGTGTGGGTCGATGCCCGCGCCGGCCTGCTGCTGCGCGCTGCCGCGTTTGGCATCGCCCTCGTGCAAGTTCGCTGGCGTCGCGCGCCCGATGCGCCCCCACCGGGCACGCTCGCCAGCGCCCTGCGCGCGTGGTGCCTGCCGCTGGCGCTCCTCGGCTTGCTTGCGCCCGCGTTCGACTTCGCGCGGCACGTCGCGCTCGATCATCTGCTCTTCATCGGCGGCTTCGGTCTGCTCTGCCTCATCGTCGCCAGCCGTGTGCTTTTCGGGCACAGCGGGAATCTGCCAGGCTTCGCCCGCAAATCGTGGATCGCGCGCTGTATCGTCTTCCTCATCGTCCTCGCCGCGCTCACCCGCGCCTCTGCGGATTTCAAGGCGAGCATCCAAATCTCCCACCACCAATACGCCGCCTGGTCATGGATCATCGCCGCCCTCGTCTGGGCGCTGTGGCACGCCCGGCGGTTTTTCAAAAAGGACGCATCGCCCGGGTGAACAGCGATTTGGGTGGAAGAGCGGTGCGCCGCCCGCGCCCACGCCTTTTCCGAAAGCGTCTTGCCTTGCGCGCCCCGCGTAAAATACTTCATTCACCGACATCGACTTCCACATGACCGACCAGCTCCTCGAACCCGCCTTGCGCCCCATTTACGACAAAGTCGTCGCCGGCCAGCGGGTCACCGATGAAGAGGCGCTCGTGCTCTACGGATCGAACGACCTGAATGGACTGGGTACCATTGCGAACGTCCTGCGCGAGCGGAAGAACGGCAACGTGGCGACCTACATCCACAACCAGTATATCAACTACTCGAACCACTGCCTGCTCGCGTGCCAGTTCTGCGCGTTTGGGGCGAAAAAGCGCGAGGCCCACGCGTTCGAGATGAGCATCGATGAGATCGTGGAAAAGGCGCGCGCGGGGCTGAAGCTCGGCATCACCGAGATTCACATGGTCGGCGGCCTGCACCCCACTTTGCCCGCGTCGTGGTATCTCGAACTCGTCAGCCGCCTCCGCGCGCTCGACCCGAATTTTTTCGTGAAAGCCTTCACCGCCGTCGAGATCCGCCACCTTGCGCGGCGCGTCTTCAAACAGCCCCTCCGCGCCACACTCGAAACGCTCCGTGACGCCGGCCTTTGCGCCCTCACCGGCGGCGGTGCCGAGATTTTCGATCCCGAAATTCGCGACCAAATCTGCCTCGGCAAGGAAACCGCCGACGAATGGTGGGAGGTCCACCGCACCTGGCACCAGATGGGGATGCGCAGCACTGCCACGATGCTCTACGGCCACATCGAGACCGCGGCGCACCGTGTCGATCACCTCCGCCGGCTTCGCACCTGGCAGGATGAAACGCGCGGCTTCATCGGCTTCATCCCGTTCGCTTTTGAGGCCGAGGGCGCACGGCCTGGCGTGCTGAAAAACATCCGCCACGCCACCGCCTTTGACGAACTCAAGAACCTCGCCATCGCCCGCATCTATCTCGACAACTTCGACCACATCACCGCCTACTGGGTCAGCCTCGGCCTGCCGCTCGCGCAGCAGGCGCTGAACTACGGCGTGGACGATCTGCACGGCACGATCATGGAGGAGAAAATCTTTCATATGGCCGGGGCCACCACCCCGCAGCAGCAGAGCTGCGCCGCGCTCGAAAAAGCCATTCGCGAAGCCGGGCGCGAACCGATGCAGCGCGACACCTGGTACCGCCGCATCGCCTCCACCTGGAGCGAGCCTGTGCCCGCCGCCCTCGCCGCCCTCGCTGTCGCGTGACCCGCTACCCCGCGCTCTCCGCGCTCCGCGTCGGCTGCGTCCAGTATCTCAACGCCAAGCCGCTCATCCACGGCTACGACGGCCCGGTCGTTTTCGATCATCCCTCCGGCCTCGCCCGCGACCTCGCCGCCGGCCGGCTCGATGTCGCCCTCGTGCCCACCTTCGAGGCGCTGCGCCACCCGCGCTACCTGCTCGCCGACGGCGTCGCCATCGCCAGCGACGGTCCGGTCTTCAGCGTCTTCCTCGCCCACCGCGGCCCGCTCGCCGCAGTGCGTTCCATCGCCCTCGACCCCGCCTCGCTCACCTCCATTCACCTGCTGCAAGTCCTGCTCGCCGAATACCACGGCCTTCGCCCCCAGCTCCTCGAACTCGCGGCCTTTCCCGCCACCGCCGACGCCGTCCTGCTCATCGGCAACCAAGCCATCGACTTTCGCGCACGCGACGCCGACGCCCACCAACTCCTCGACCTCGGCGCAGAATGGCAGCGCTGCACCGGCCTCCCCTTTGTCTATGCGCCCTGGCTGCTCCGCGCCGATCTGCCGGACGCCGCCGCCGTCGCCGACGAACTCCGCGCGCTCCAGCGCCACGGCACCGCGCACATCGCCGAAATCGTCCGCACCGATCCGCACGACGCCGCGCTGAGCCAGCGCTACCTCACCCAGCACATCCGCTTCGACCTCGGCGTCCGGGAAAAAGCCGGCATCGCCAAATTTCGTGAGCTGCTTGTGAGGTACGGCTTCATCCCGGCATCGGATGAGCCGCTGCGCTACGTGTAGCCGAGGTCCGGCGCTTCAGCGCGGAGAATGTCGGGCATCACAGGAACAAAGTCCCGCGGTGACGATCTTGCAGCGCGCCTCCGTCGTTAAAAATCGCCGGCCTGACCGAGGCCGATCTTTAACGAGGCAGTTGCCCCTCGAGCACGGGCGATCCAGCTCGGCGCATGCATGGCTGCCCGGCAGCCTGCCCGCGCTCCGCTGCGATCAGTGACGACCGCCCCGGCGTGGACACCCACTTTCCCCGCGCCGAAGTCCTTTCCTTCTAGCCCGCCGCCACCTCCCTCATGCCCCCCGGCTACGACGGCATCTTCACCCCTGCCTACCTCGCCGACCTCGTCGCCTACCTCCGCGCGGCGAAGTAGGGCGCGCGCGAGGCGGGAAAGGAGTCCTGCTCGGCTGTTGCGATTGTTGTCGTGAGGAGTCAAATTGGCCGACATGAACCACCGGCTAACACATGTCTCTCTGATTTGTGGGGTTCTGCTGACACTGCGTTTGGTCGCGGCGGATTTGCCGCTCTCTCGCTTTGGCATAGAGCAGTCATTTGGCGATTTTCACCTGACGCGCGCCGATCTCCTGGCCCAAGTTCGTGAGTTCGAAAAGAACTCTCCCGACGCGAAGGCCGCATCCGCTGCGAAGCAACTCGCCGAAGGGCTGGAGTCCCTGCTCAAAGAGGAGCAGGAGCAACCGCTGCTCTCGGACGAAGCCCTGGAAAAACTCGCTCCGGCAGAACGGGCGAAGGAATTGGTGCGGAAACTCCGGAATGAAAAGGATGAAAAACAGCGCCCATCCGCTCTGGAAATTGAATTGGAGAAAATGGGGATTGTGGCCGTGCCTGCCCTGATCACTGCGGTGGACGACCATCGTCCGACCCGGAATTTTTCAAGCAGCGGACGATTGATAGGTTGGAGCGTAACTGAGCCACCAAGACTTCGGAGTATCGGGGAATACGCGGTATCGATTCTTATGCGGATCTCCGGGCGCGCAATTGCGAAACAAGGATACTCGGTCAACTATTCCGCTTGGGCTCCCGTGTATGCGTCATCTCCGACCGAGCCATCCCTGGTGCGTCGGGATATCGAACAGTGGTGGGCGGAGTATCAAAGGAAGGGCGAGCGGCAAAGTCTCATTGATGACGTGGAAAATCTCGGGCCCGGTTGGACTACGGAACTCCACTGGCTGATTCAAAGGTATCCCGCCGATGCCGGGGCCGCGATGGTCCAGGCGTACGCTTGGACAAACAGCAAGGGTAAACAAATCTACCTGAGCGAAAAACTGTTGCTGCTCCGGCTTCCCGGTGAGTGCAAATACCATGGGTGCAACGCGCTGCTCCGGGAGAAGATGGAAAACGGGGAAACTCGGGCTATCAAAGAAGCCGCTGCCAGCAGCTTGAAAGAACTGGGCGAGGAAGAACTGCTCAAGGGGTGGGACGAGATCAGGGAAAAGGCCCTGCGCGCCGATCTCAAGGACGGCAAAACGGTTGCCATCCGCATGGCGGCGGCCCGGGAACTGGGCAAGCTAGGCTGCTTGGATGTCGTGCAGGCCTTTATCGAAGAATGGCAGCAAGAGACTAAGAACTACCCCAATGGGCTTGATGAAGGTTTCGAGACGGTGGTGAATTTCCTTTGTGCCAGCGGTGAGACAAGGGCGATGCAGGCCCTCCTCACTGATTGGGACAAGCGGGAGACGTATGGACGGTTCGAGATCGTTCGAAAACTTGGCGAATGGCTCGCCACAGGCGACGCCGCGAAGCGCGCAAGGCCGACCGACGAACTCATTGCCAAACCACCGGAGCCTGCCGCCACGCAAGCCGCAGTAGCATTACTGGCTCACGCGCTGGAAATCACGGATGTGCGATCTGGAATGGCTTGGGGATCGTTTGCGAATCCGCGCATCTGTGACGGTGCACTTTGGGCGTTGCACCAAATCGAACCCAAGGTCTATGCCTTTTCCGAAATGGCGGGCAGAAGGCAGCGGGATGTGGAACGCTTCATGGCGGCAAACGTCTGGAGGAAAGCCAATAACAAGCCGCTGCTTTCGGTGCCAGTCACGACCCTGCCCGCGCTGCCGCCAGAGGCAGCACTCAAAATCACGGAGGTGGAGATCACGCCTGGCGATGTGAAACCAGAGATCGCCACAAGGCTGACTAAATTAAAGAACGGGATGTTCGCAGCGAAAACCATTTCCGACATCCTAAACTGGTTCGCCACGAATGAAACTGCGAGGGTCGGCGGAGTGTCGGTGGACGCCACCCGGGAGGATGACTTGAGGGGAGTAAAGCTCAGCGTGAAGGTCATTCACGGAGACTATCGCAAATCAACAAACCGTATGTGGCAAACGCACCATTCGGTCAGTGTCGGTGGTAAAGCGGGTGGTGCTGGCAGTGGTTCATGCGTGCCGGATAGTCTGCATGATTTTTGGACGGACTTTGACGGCAAGGTCCAAAAGGCCATGGAGTCTCCACCAAACACTTCGTTCATCATTAGCGCAGGCTGGCGATCATAGTTAACGATAGTTGCCGGTCGCGCGTAAATCCCCTCGTTCACTCTCGTTCCCAAAGTTAGCGAAGCGCGTTGGGAACGGCTCGTGGCGGCTTGAAACTCCGTTTCCCATTCAGCATGCATCCGGGGATGCGCAATCGCTATTCCGTCCGCGAGCCGGAGCGCGCTCATTTCATGACCTCACGATCCTGGACTGGCTACCCGGCAGCCTGCCCGCGCTCCGCTGCGACCAGTGACGTTGAGGACCACGGGCCGCCGCGGGAGTGCTTGAAACGGAGTTTCGATTGCGGTGCGTGTCCCCAAAGCGCTTCGCTCACTTTGGGAACGAGAGGAAAGCGCTTGCGTCGCGCGCCATGCCTCGGGTCTTTCGAGCCACTCGATGTGCCCCGCCCTAGAGCCCCTTGTGGCTGCCGTCGCAAAGCGCGCCGTTGCCGCTGTGCTTGCACCCGCAGAAATACACCGTGCCGTCCTTCTCCGCCTTGTAGGGCGTGGGCGCGAACTCCGAGCCCTTGTGCGAGCCATCGCAAAACGGCTGCCCTTTGCTTTGCCCGCACGAGCACCAGTAGTAGGTCTTTCCGGCTTCGACGGCGACGGGCAGCGGAGATTTCTGGGAGATGATGGGTTGGCTCATGGAGATGGGTATGGTTGAAAGGTGAAGGCCACACCAGAGCGGATTTTTCCCCGCAGCTCGAACACATTCTCCGCAATTCTCCGTTTCACTCGTGCTCGCAAAGTTGGCGAATCGCTTTGGGCACGCAGGCGTGAGGCGAAACTCCGTTTCGGCGGCCGGCTGCTCATCCCACTGGGCCCCGGCGACCGCGAGCGCCTGCTTTTCCTCAACACCCAGGACTTCGCCCCGCTGCCGTAGCCTGGCCTCCGCGGTGAATTCTGGCGGGAGGATCCTTCTCCCCTCGTTCAAGAGCTTGGGAACGAGACGAAAATCGAACTTGTGTGCCAATGTGTTTTTTTGCGTCGTTGGCGAATAGCTCGGGCAGAATCGTCTGCCATCGCCGCTCCTTCTGCGCGGCTTCGCCGTTCTCGGGAACGGTTGTTTGGGTGTCGGCTGCGTGGCTGACTGTTCCGAGGAAGGCTGAAAGCAGGATTGCTTGAATCGCGGTTTTCAAGGTGTGTGTAGCAACGCCTTGTATCTCGAAACAATGTCGAGAACGAGATGTTCGAGAGTGGCGGGATTTGGCAGGGTGAGCAGACCTTCGGGAGGCCGCAGACGCCTGAGGGCGCGACGGGGTGATCGCCCCGCCGCG
>JAIOPH010000023.1 GCA_021414005.1 Chthoniobacter sp.
TCGTCGCACCGAGCTGGCGGTAGTAGGCGCGCGCCAAGGCGCGGTTTTCCTTGGCCACTTCAGAGCCGAAGTAGAGGGCTTCGGTGGTCGGGGTCCGATTACTATAATACTCACCCTTGATTCCTCCGAGCGCGTCGCGTCGAGCTTTGCCTTTTTCTCCAGCCTCGCGCAGAGCCTTCTTCCTGTCTTGTGGCAGGTCGGAAAGAACGATCCCTTTGTCTTCGCCAAGCGCCTCCACGAGTTCGTCTGCCTCCACTGCATTTAATGCGAGACCCTGTGCTTCTTTTTTTTCCAGACGATCCAGTTCCTTCATCGCATCAGCCTTCCTCGGCGCTTTTGCGCCGCCTCCAAACTGACCGCTTAGGTGAATAACGGGCTGTGGCTCTGGGGCAGCGGCTGGCACTAGCGCTGCTGCTGCTCCTAGTGAGGTTGTAGCTGGGTGTCCCGGATGTCTTTGATATTCCTCCTTTGATGACCTGAAGAGATTCTTGGCTTCTCCCGCTTCGGCATCCTTTCCTTCGCCAGTCTCCAGCGCGCGTCCGCGCAGGCCGGTCTCGAAGAGCATGTCCTGCCACTCGGGGTTTGGCGGGATCAGTTCCCATTTTTCGCGCAGACTGCGCGCGGCGTTTGCGGCTTCGCCCGGCAGGCGCTGGGCGAGCAGGGCGCGCTCGACGACGTTCAATTTCGCATACGCCCACGGTTCGAGATACGCCTTGAGTTCGTTGCCGAGTAGGAAGTCGTCCATAAACGTCCTGTCCTTCTTGTTCGCGAGATACGGCTTCACGACCGCGTCGAAGAAAGCCGCGTCCTTTCGTGCGAGGAAGAAATTCAGCTCGTGGCAGGCGAACTCGGAATACTTCGCGCGCTTCTCGTCGTCCTTGAGCTTCGGCCATTGCAGCACCCACGCGAACTTCGCCAGCTTCGCGTCGCCGCTCAGCGTGGTGAAAAGGGCATGGACTCCCGTGAGCGAGTCGTAGGTCTCCAGGTCGCTCGTCAGGATGTCCGCCAGCATGAGCGTCTGCCCTGCGGCCAGCACCGTGGACTGCTTCTTTTCCGTGAACGCTTTTGCCGGATCGAGACTCCGCGCCAGCCGCAAATCCTGAAACTTCGTCGGCACCTCCGGCAGCGCCAGCGAGCGCCAGACGGCGTTCGTCAGATCCTCCGCGTAAATCTGCACCTGCTGCCGGTCGCCCAGCGCCTTCCGATCCAGCCGCACCACGCCCTTCTCGTCCGGCGTGAGATTGAGAAGCACCGGCGCGGCGGTGGCGAGGAAGTCGAGGTTTTGGTCATGGAGCGTGGATGGAGTTCCCGAACCGCCCCCGCCTTTCGTCGCATCACCAGCGCGGCCTGCTCCGGCGCGTCCGCCTGCCGAGCGCAGCGCCTGCTGCATCTCGGTCAACTGCTGCGCCTGCAAATCCGTCGAGCGGACCTCCCACGGATTGAGGATCAAGCCCGGCCGTGTGAGCATGTTGCCGGGAAAGATTTTTGTGTAACGACGTTCGAGGATGTAGCGGTATTCGTCGCCGATCTCGCGGCCCGCCGAGAAGAGGCTGGGCATCCTGTCCGGCGTGCTCCAGCCCGGCTCGAAGCGCGTGAACTCCCCGAGCCCAAACAGGCTGGCACCCGGCAGGAAGCGTGTCGCCGCGATGTGGACGCGCGTGAACTTGTTCCAATTGGCGAGCTGAACGGTCACACCTTCGGCGTCCGCCTTGGTACTGGTGATCTGCAACAGCCCCGGCTCGCGCACTTCCAGCGAGCGGTTTGGTGACGCGATCCAATTGAGCACCGGCTTGCCCGCGGTGACGCGGACCGCAATCTCCCGCGCATCGTCGCCCCGCACCCGCAGCGAGAAGTCGCCCGCCGGCAGTCCCTCGACCACCGCGAAACCATCTTCGATGCGCACCTTGCCCGAGTGATCCGCCGTGAACGTGCCCTCTCGCGCTCCAAGTCCAGGTATCCCCGCACCCATGAACGGGCCCGCGCGCAATTCGAGCAGTGAAACCGCCGCGGCTCCCTTGCCGTTGCCGGCGGGGAGGGGAGCCAGCGGCACACGCAGCACCTCACCCGCCCGCAAGTGGATCGCGCCCGGCCAGGTGCGCTCGAACTCGCTCAGCGTCCATCCGCTTGGGGGCCGGTTCGGCGCCTGACTCTGCACATTTTCCAGACCCGCGAGTGAGCCCAGCGCGATGCGGCCTTTTTCATCCGTCTTCAGCGCGATGTTTTCCTGCCGGTTGAAATCACGATGTTTGAAATTGAAGACGATCTGCTGCTCCGCGAGCGATTCGCCGTTCTTGCCGAGCAGCTCGAAAACGTAGGCGTCGCCGAACTTCGACAGATGCCCGGAGTTGGTCTGCTCCGACTTATCGATGCCGTTCAAGTCCACACGCCAAGCCGCACTCACATCCTGCTTCTGCCCGCCCTTGCTGAGATTATCCACCTTTGCGGCGAGCCGAAAGTTCAGCGACGCCAGCCGCTCCGGCACGGTGATCGTGTGGGTGAAATCCTTCGCAGGATCGAGCTTCGGCGCTTTCACCTCAGTCGTCGTCGCCACGCCGTCGAGCGTCGTGGAGGTGATGGTCAGCTTCGTGTCCGTGAGCAGGTCGAGCGACACCCGCGCGTCGCCGAGGAGTAGCGCCGTGCGCACGGCGAGTGTGGCCTCGCGGCGCGCGAGTAGTTGCTCGCGCTCGATGTGGAATTGCGCGTCGAGCCGGTAATGCTCCGCGTGATGCTCGAAGCTCGCGAGCGTGGCGAACTCGCCCGCCGGGTCCGCGAGCACGATGGGCTTCGTGCCCGGCTGCTGTGTGAACGGCACGAGGAGCGCGCCGCTCTTTTCATCTGGCGTGTATTTGCGCCCTTCGAGCCAGACCACCGCGTCCTTCACCGGCTCCCGTTTTTCATCCAGCACGGTGATGACATCGCCCGCCGGCCCGGTGCGCTGGAGCAGCGACCACTGGCCTTTGCGCACCAGCGCGCGGCTCGACTTTCCGCCGCCGATGAACTCGATGACCCACGCCCCGCGTTTGCCCGTCAGCTCCGGAAATTTGAACGTCCGCACGCTGCGCCGGAACGGACTGCGCCCCGCGGCATCGGCGGCGAAATCGTGGGTGACCTCGCGGTTTGCCACGAGGCCGTCGAGCGCGAGGTCGGTGTTGAGCTGGCGCTTGCTGGTGAGGAAATACGAGAGCGTGTTGATCTCGTAGATTTTCACGATGAGCTTCGGCGCGTTCTTGATGAAAAGGTCGAGCGCCACGTCTTCGGCGGGCGCGGAGAAGGGCGGATTGGTCAGCGCGAAATCGACATCCACGCGGTCCTTCAGCGCCTGAAACGCCTGCGGCGAAATGAGCGACGCCCAGCGCTCCGGCTCGCCAATCCCGGCCGTGATCATCGCCTCCGCGAGCACTGGCCGCAGCCAGGTGTCGCGCACGTAGGGCGTCCACTTTTTCAAAAGGTCCGTGGCGTCGAGGTCGCCGGGTTTGGCGTCGGTCTTCTGGAAAATGTGCAGGAAGTAATCGCGCACCAGCGGCTCGTCGTTGCCGACGGGCAGGGCGATGGCCACGGCCTCGGCGAAGTTTGCGCCGAGATCCACGGCCACGCGCTGCTGCTCGGGCGCGTCGATATACTTCGGATTCATGTAGCCCAGCCGACGCGGGAGCTTCAGGTATTCGAGGAAGCGCTTTTCGTCATACACGCCGCGCGTGCGGTCATGCTGGAGGCGCTGGTAGAGCAGGTTGGCCTTGAGCGAACCAAACGCGGGCGCGAGCTTGCTGGCAAAGGCCCACGTCCGCTCCAGCCACGCCTCGCGCTCTGCGGGATCGAACTCCGCATCCGCGTCCGCGCCCGGCGCGAGCTTGCGCAGCCGCGTGAAAACGAACGCCTGATTGTCGAGCAGCGCGGGCATGCGCTTCGCCAGTTCGTCGAGCTGCTCCGGCAGCAGCGCGCGATGGATTTCAAACTCCCCGAAACTCCGGCTCTCCTGTTTTTGCAGCTCCTTCTCGATGAGGTCCACGAGGTGCGGCACATCGGGCCGCTTCAGCCGCGCGAGAACGCTACGAATCTTCGCTTCATTGAGCTGCACCTTTTCCCGCACCAGCGCCTCGATCGCCGCGTCGCCGAACTGCCCCAGATCGTCGCCCGCCGCCAGCGCCTGCCGCTGGAAAACGTCGCGCGCCACCCGCGCCTGATCGAGCGCCGTGGGCAGGTCGGGTTTCCGGTCGCGCGCCTCCTGCTGGTGGTTGAACTGCAGATTCATCCGCTCGCGCAGAAACTTCAGCGTCGCCTGCGGATCGGCGTCGTAGCTCAGCAGCGCCTCGCGATTCTCGATCACCCGCCGCTGCGGCGACCCCGGATTCCGTTTCGCCCACTGCTCCATGATCGCGGCCAGCTTCGCCTTCTGCTTGGTGTTTTGAAAATGGAGCGCCGAGAAAAAGTAAAACTCCTCGCTCCCCGGAATGAGCTGCCCCAGCACCGCCTCCCGATCCGGCGCGAGCGCAAATTTTTCGATGAAGCCGATTTCATTGTCACCCCGCACCAGCGGAGCGAAAGCGAGCACGGCGGCGAACGGGAGGAGGAGACGGTTTTTCATAAGCGGGATGTGCAGGGTGGAAGGAAACTGCGCCCAACGTGGCAGCGTCCGCAGCGCACAAGCAACAGCGGACTGGCGGCAACGGGCGCAGCTCAGGTTGCAGGGAAGACGGATGGCGGCGGCAGTTTCTTAGAGCGCGCCCCCAAAAACCGTCATCCTGAGCGGAGTCGCCGGTGGGCGCAGGCGGGCGGGACGCAGTCGAAGGACCTCTAACTTTTCGCGGGCGGAGGAGGGGAATGACGAATGTGGAATTACGAATTCCCAAACGCGCGCCGCAAGATTCGTCATTCGTCGCTTCTCCTGACCGCCAGCCACCACCTTCGCCCACGCCGGGAGTGAGAGGTCCTTCGACTGCGCTGCGCAAAGCCTCCGCTCCGCTCAGGATGACGGATGGGATTTTCCGCGGCGCGGACGGCTTCCCCAATTCCAACCCGAGGTTTGCCAACGCCCCACCGACCCGCCAGATTCCCGCCCCTCAAATCCTATGTCCGAGATTCCCAAGACCTACGAACCGCAGGCCATCGAAGAGCGCTGGTATGCGCAATGGCTCGCCGACGGCTGCTTTCACGCCGATCCCGCGTCGGCCAAGCCCGCGTATTCCATCGTCATCCCGCCGCCGAATGTCACCGGTGTCCTCACCCTCGGCCACGTCCTGAACAACACCATCCAGGACATCCTCGCCCGCCGCGCGCGCATGCAGGGGAAGGAAGTGCTCTGGCTCCCCGGCACCGATCACGCCGGCATCGCCACGCAGACCGTGGTCGAGCGCACGTTGAAAAAGCAGGGCGTCATCCGCCATCGCGACGACCTCGGGCGCGAGAAGTTTTTGGAGAAAGTCTGGGAGTGGAAGGACAAGCACGGCGGCATCATCATCCAGCAGCTCAAGAAACTCGGCTGCTCGTGCGACTGGGAGCGCGAGCGCTTCACCATGGACCCGGAGTATTCGCGCTGCGTGCAGCGGGTGTTCGTGGACCTTTATAAAAAGGGCCTGATCTATCGCGGCAAGCGCATGGTCAATTGGTGCCCCGCCTCGCTCACCGCGCTCTCCGATGAGGAGGTGGAGATGAAGCCGCAGAACGGAACTATGTATCACTTCAAAGTGGAGGTCGCCGGGCTGCCCGGCACGTTCCTGACCATCGCCACCACGCGCCCGGAAACCATCCCCGGGGACACCGCCGTGGCCGTGAATCCGAAGGATCCGCGCTACGCCCATCTCATCGGTCAAAACGTCGTGCGTCCCCTGCCCGTGCAGATCCCTCAGGCCGAGCGGCTCATCCCGATCATCGGCGACGACCACGTCGATTTCGAGTTCGGCACCGGCGTCTTGAAAGTCACGCCCGCGCACGACAAAGCCGACTTCGAGATCGGCCAGCGGCACGGCCTCGCCGCCGTGGACATCATGAATCCCGACGGCACCATGAACGCGCTCGCCGGCGAAACGCTCGTCGGTCTCGACCGTTTCGAAGCGCGCAACGTCGCCGTGGATCACCTCCGCGAACTCGGCGTGCTCGTGAAGGAGGAGCCGTATCAAAACAACGTCGGCTACTCCGAGCGCGCCGACGTGCCCATCGAGCCGCGCCTCAGCGAGCAGTGGTTTTTGCAATACCCGAGCGTCGAGCAGGCGCGCGGGTGCGTGGCCGACGGCGCGATGAAGTTTTTCCCCGAGCGCTGGGCCAAAGTGTACGACCACTGGCTCGGCGGCATTCAGGACTGGTGCATCTCGCGCCAGCTTTGGTGGGGCCATCGCGTGCCGGTTTGGACACTCCATCTGCACGTCCCGTCGCCGGAGATTCTGCCGATCCTCGCCGAGTACTTCGGCGAGTTTGGCTGCGCCGAAGATGTCCACGTCGACCCCGTGCTCGGCGCCCCGGACATCGCCGCCGGCATCCGCCTGCTGCCGATCACGCCCCGCGCAGACGAAGCCGTCGCCGCCCTCAACGCCTTCTATCAGGAAGCAACCTTTGACCCGGATCGGTTCAACGCTTTCCCGAGCGACCACGCCCGCGATCTCGCCAAACGGATCATGGACGGCCCAGCCTCCGCTCCGGTCACGCAGGATAACGATGTGCTCGACACCTGGTTCAGCTCGTGGCTCTGGCCTTTCGCCACGATGGGCTGGCCGGAGAAGACTGACACGCTCGCCAAATTCTACCCGACGACCGACCTCGTCACCGGGCCGGACATCATCTTCTTCTGGGTCGCGCGGATGATCATGGCGGGCTTCGAGTGGATGGGGAAGATGCCGTTTCGGAACGTCTATTTCACCGGCATCATCCGCGACAAACAGGGGCGCAAAATGTCGAAGTCACTCGGCAATTCGCCCGACCCGCTCGACCTCATCGCCACCTACGGCGCGGACGCGCTCCGCTTCGGCGTCATGCGCAGCGCGCCGCTCGGAGCCGACATCCTTTTCGACGACAAGAACGTGGAACTCGGCCGCAACTTCTGCACGAAGCTCTGGAACGCCGCGCGTTTCCGGCAGATGCAGGGCGGGGAGACCGAGGGCGAGATCAACCCCGTGCTCCTCACGAGCGACGACAAATGGATCCTGCTCCGCCTGAACGCCGCGATCCGCGAAGTCTCCGCCGCGCTCGACGAATACCGTTTCAGCGACGCGGCGAACGCGCTCTACCGCTTCTTCTGGAGCGAGTATTGCGACTGGTATGTGGAGACGAGCAAGGCGTCGCTCTACACGAACGCGGTCGCCGGGGTGGAGCCTGCCGCCGCGGTCGCCGGCGACTTTGAGGAGCGCAAGGCGAACACCCTCGCTGTCATGGACTTCGTCCTCGCGCACACGCTGCGGCTGATGCACCCGTTCCTGCCGTTCATCACCGAGGAACTCTGGCACGGGCTTGGTTTCCACGACGATCTCCCCGCCGACCAGGGCGGGCGCACGATCATGTTCGCCCACTGGCCCGCGCCGCTGGACAACGATTTCTACCACTACTACGACCTCGACCCGAGCGCCGAGGAGGCGGCCAACGCCAAGTACGAAACCGTGAACGGCGGACGCGCGCTGCGGCGCGACGCGAACATCGCGAGCAACAAGCGCGTTCGTTTTGTCCTGCAAAGCGCCACGCCGCTGGTGTCGCACGACTCCGAGGTGCTCCGCATTCTGCTCAATGCCGAGCCGTTTGAAGTCGTGGAAAACTATGCCGCTCCGCGCGGCACGCCGAGCGCACTCACGCCGCTGGGCACGCTTTTCCTGCCGCTCGAAGGGCTCGTGGACGTGGCTGCCGAGCGCGAGCGCCTGGCCAAGGAAATCGCCAAGGTCGAGGACGAACTCGCGAAAGTGCGCGCGAAGCTGGCGAACCCGGCGTTTGCCGGCAAAGTCCCGCCGGCCGTGCTCGCGGAGCATCAGCAGCGGGAAAGCGCGTGGGCGGAAAAGCTCGCGCAGCTCGCTCGCATGCGGGAGGCGCTGGGGGAAGCGTGAGTGCGTCTTCATCCCTCGTGAGAGGTTTCCGAAAATTCTGTCATCCTGAGCGGAGTTTCGCCGTGGGCGACGGCGGCGGGCGAAACGCAGTCGAAGGACCTCTAACTATTTCCCAGCGGTTGAGGTACGACGACGGCCTCGATCGTAAAAACTCGCGATCTTTTCCCACCGCCTCCGCCCGCGAATAGTTTGAGGTCCTTCGACTCCGCTTCGCTTCGCTCAGGATGACAGGAGGACGCTCCGCACCACCAAACCCATGCCCACCCGCCGCTTCGCCATTCTCATGCTCGTGCTCACCACCGCCGCGTGGGGGCTGAGCTTTCCCGGCGGCAAGGCCCTGCAAGACGCCGCGAAAACGCAGCTTCCAGAACACGCTCAATGGTTTTTTTCCTCGCTGATGATCGCCACCCGCTTCGGCCTCGCAGCGCTGCTGCTCTGGCTTTTCCACCCGCGCGCCTTCGCACAAATGCGCGCGAGCGAATTGCGGCAGGGAATCGGTCTCGGCGTCTGCGGTGGGCTTGGCATGTTGTTGCAGGCCGACGGCCTCGCCTTCACCGAGGCCAGCACGTCGGCGTTTCTAACGCAGTTCGCGTCGGTGCTCGTGCCGATCGTCATCGCGCTGCGGACGCGACGACTCCCTTCGCTGTTCGTGATGTTCTGCGTCGCGCTCGTCGTTGCCGGCGTGGCGGTGCTCGCGCAGCTCGACTGGCACACGCTACGCCTCGGTCGCGGCGAACTCGAAACGCTCATTGGCACCGCCTTTTTCACCTGCCAAATCCTCTGGCTCGAACGCTCCGTCTTCCGCGGCAACCACACTGGCCGCGTCACGCTGGTCATGTTCCTGACCATCGCCGCGATCCTCGCGCCGATCACCATTGCCCACGCGGACCACGCTGCCGACGCCCTCGTCTTTTTCCGCACCGCCCCGATGGCCCTCCTACTCGCGGCCCTCACCCTCGTCTGCTCGCTCTTCGCCTTTCTCATGATGAACCGCTGGCAACCCTTTGTGGACGCCACCACGGCGGGCATCGTCTACTGCACCGAGCCGATCTTCGGCACGATCTTCGCGCTCTTTCTGCCCGCGCTCTTGGCTCCGCTGCTCGGCATCACCTACGCCAATGAAGAGGCGACCAGGCACCTGCTCATCGGCGGCGCGCTCATCACCGTGGCGAATATCCTGATTTCGCTGAAGCCCGTCGCGCCACCGACCGAGTTGCCGCCGCCGTGAGCTAGTCGAAGTGGATATTTTCCCGTCGGTTCGGAGGGCGCAGCACGGTGCGGCCGCCGGCACGGCGGCGGAGCGGGTCAAAGATTTCGTCGAGGCCGTCCACCTTCATCTGGTGAACGATGCGGAGCAACTCGCCGAGCCGGCCTTGCGGAAAGCAGTCCTTGCGCGCGAACCAGGCGAGATATTCGACCGGCAGATCGTAGAGCGGCACGCCGTGCGGCGGAAAATGCGTGGGGCCAAATTTGCCGAACGGCATGCGCGTGGCGGCGAGGTCCGCGAGGTCGGCGGCCATGAAATCGCGGAGCCGCTCCTCGTCCATGAGGCGCTACTTCGTCGCCAGCGAGAGGAACTTGAGATTGCGAAAGGCAACCTCGTCACCGTGATCCTGCAGCAGGATGGGCGACCTCGTGACACCGCCAAAGTGCGGGACGTTGCGGAATTTGCTCTTCGCTATGCGCGCCTTCATGTCGTCGCTGCCCATGTAAAACTCCACGATCTTCACGCCATTGAGCCAGTGCTGGACGTGCTCGCTCTCCACGATGAGGCGGCTCTGGTTCCATTCGCCGACGGGCTTCACTTTGCGTTCGGGCGCGGGTTCGATGAGGTCGTAAAGCGCACCCGTCTGGTGGCTGCGTCCGCCGCGCTTGCCGTCGGGGTGGTTCTCGTCGTCGATGAGCTGGTATTCAAAGCCGACGTTTTTCTCCGGATCGGGCAGGCTGTATTTTACGCCACTGTTACTCGCGGCGCCGATCCGCCACTCCCAGGTCAGCTCGAAACGACTCCCGAATTGCTCCACGGTCACAATGTCGCCGCCGCCCGCCGCTTTGCCGTGAAAGATCATCCCCTCCCTGACGACCCAGCCCTTCGTCGGAACGCCGGATTTGCCGATCGGCTGCCAGCCTTCGAGTGTCTGGCCGTCGAAGAGCAACTTCCATCCGGCGGCCTTTTCGGCGTCGGTGAGGACGTTCGTGTCATCGGCGCGGGAGGTGAAAGTCAGCGCCAACAGGGCACCGGCGGCGAGGAGGGCGCGGCGGTTGATCATGTTTTGCAGGTTAGGCCGGAGGCAGGGTTTTGGGAAAGTGCGGTGTTCACCACAGGCCCAGCGCAACGAGGCGCGCGAACGCGGCGAGCGTGTTTGCGTCGCGGATTTCGCCGCTGGCGATCATCGCGCGGAACTCCTCGCGCGGAAAGGCGCGGCATTCCGTGATGGCTTCCGATTCGTCGGGCGCGTGGCCCGCGGCGCTCGGCGTTACCGGACGGGCGAGCAGCAGATGGCTGTGCTCATCGGTGAAGCCCGCGCTGGGAAAAAAGTGACCGAGCGAGATGAGTTCGCCGCCCGGTGCAAGTTCGTAGCCGCTTTCCTCGCGCAACTCCCGCAACCCGGTGGCGCGAATGGCGTCGGGTTCCTCATTGTCGTCGATTTGTCCCGCGGGAAACTCCCAGATCGTCGCGCGAATCGACACGCGCTCCTGCCGCACCAGCACCCACCGCCCGTCGCCGGTCATCGGCGCAACGACGACGGCGGCTTTGCGATGCGTGACCGTCCACTGAAACGGCGCAGCGCGCGTCGGCGTGGTGACCGTCGGGCGATGGACTTCGAGGAACGGATTCGCGAAGAGCGTTTCATTGGCCAGCGTGCGCCAGCCTTCGGGGTCGGTGATGAATTGGTGAAAGGGCATCGGCACGGCTACTTCCCGTCCTCGAAATCGTGGTCGCAGACGATGACGGCGTCGAGTTGCTCCATGACTTTGGCCGCCGCCGCTGCATGGATGGGGTGGGGGAGGTAGGCGTCGCGCGCCGCCGCATTGGCAAACGTCATCACGAAACTGTGTGTGAAGCCTTGCGACAAACCTTCCGTGCTGGTGTTCGGCCCCCAGGTGAGACCGAGAATACCGGGAATTTGGCGCGGCAAATCCTCGATGATGCGCCAGACTACGGCGATGTCCGCGGCGGTGCAGGTTGGTTTGAATTTGAAGAAAGCAATGTGTTTTACGCGGGTCATAGGACGATAGAGACGGCGAATGTAGGAGGCGGGCGAAGCGGACGCAACGGGCAACGACGGTCTGGGCCAGCACATGCCTGGCACCCCCGGCTCCGGGCGCAGGTATTTACAAGCTGCAGGACGGCCCGCATATTCCCGCCCCGCGTCCGCGCCATGCCGCTTTCTGACACTATTTTTTCTCCGCGAAAATCCGCGCTCCTGCGCCGGTTCAGCGCGCTACTGGAGCCGAAAGATGACCGGCAACTCGCCGCCCTCGCACGCGAGTCTGCCGCGACCACGCGCCGGCATTTCGGCAAGACGATCCGCCTTTTCGCCCCGCTCTATCTTTCCAACGAGTGCATCAACAACTGCGCCTACTGCGGCTTTTCGCGCGACAATGCCATCCTGCGCGTGACGCTCGAGATTGCCTCTGTGGTGGCGGAGGCGCGGCATCTCGCGGCGGAGGGCTTTCGCAACATCCTGCTGGTCGCCGGGGAGCATCCGAAATTCGTCTCGAACGGCTACCTCGCGGATTGTGTGCGCGCGCTGGTGGCGGAGATCCCCAGCCTCGCGCTGGAGGTTGCGCCAATGGAAACACCCGACTACGCCGCGCTCGTGGCTGCCGGGGCGGAAGGGCTGATCGTCTATCAGGAAACCTACGACCGCGAGGTGTATGCGGAGATGCACACGGCAGGGCCAAAAAAGGATTTCGACTGGCGGCTGGCGTGCCCGGAGCGGGCTTATGCGGGGGGCTTTCGGCGCATCGGGATTGGCGCACTTTTTGGCCTCGCGGAATGGCGCGCGGAGGCGGTGGCGCTGGCGGCGCACCTAGAGCATCTGCTGCGCGTTTGCTGGCGCGCGCAGTTCACCGTGAGTGTTCCGCGGCTGCGGCCGTGCGCGGGCGAGTTCGCGCCGCGCCATCCGCTGGAGGATCGCGATTTCATCCAGCTCATCTGCGCACTGCGGCTGTGCTTCCCGCAGGTGGGCATTGTGCTGAGCACGCGCGAACCCGCCGCTTTGCGCGATGCGCTGCTGCCGCTGGGCATCACCATGATGAGCGCTGGCAGCCATACGGAACCCGGTGGCTACACCGGCCAGGGCCGCGCGGATTTGCATCGGACGGTGCGCGGCAAAGCGCTCGCACCCGCCGATTCCGATGCCGGGGCCGGGGCGACCGGGCAGTTTGAAATCGCCGACGAGCGCTCCGCCGCGGAGATCGCCACGCTGCTGCACACGCGGGGCTTCGAGGCGGTTTGGAAGGACTGGGACCGCGCCATCCTCGCGACGTGAAAATCCTCCTCAATGGCGACATTCGGGAAATCGTCCGCGCGACGAACATCGGCGAACTCATTGCTGAACTGGCGCTGCCCGTCGCGATTACGCTCGTGGAGCACAACGGCCTCGCTCTCCGCCGCGACGAATGGCCACAGCGTCCGTTAGCCGATGGCGATCGCGTTGAGGTGGTGCGGATCGTCGCGGGCGGCTGAGGGTTTTTACTCCCGCGTGAACTTCGCGGCGAACGCGCCGTCCACGCCATCGGCGAAGGGCAGGAGCCGACGGCTTTCGAGGAAGCGCAGGCCGGGGATGGCGGCTAGCGCGCGTTCGACGACCTGGTCGTTTTCCTCCGCCTCCAGCGAGCAGGTGGAATAGACGAGCGCGCCGCCGGATTTCAACAAAGTGGCAGTGCGGCGGAGGAGGGCGAGCTGCTGCGCGGGCATGCGCAGGAAGTCCTCGGCGGTGAGCCGCCAGCGCACATCGACGCGGCGGCGGATGACGCCGGTATTGCTGCACGGGGCATCCACGAGGATGCGGTCGAAGCTGGCGGGCGCGAGCGGCGGGCCGGCCTGCATGCAGTCGTGGCGGATGACCTGGGCGATGGTGGCGCCGAGGCGGGCGACGTTTTCGCGCAGGCGGGCGACGCGGCTTTCGTAAAGGTCGCAGGCGATGATGCGGCCCTCGCCGCGCATGAGCTGGGCGAGGTAGGTGGTCTTTCCGCCGGGCGCGGCGCAGGCGTCGAGGACGTTCTCGCCAGGCTGCGGGTCGAGGAGATCGCAGGCCAGGAGGGTGCTGGGGTCCTGCACGTAGCAGAGCCCCTGGGCAATGGCTTCGAGCGGGAGCTGGTCCACGCGGATGGCGAGCGGATGAGCGGGCGAGGGCCGGGCTCCGGGCAGGCGGCGAAGGAGTTCGGCGAAGGGGATGCGGAGTTCGTTGGCGCGGACGTGGACTTCGGCGGGCTGGTTGTTCCAGGCGCAGAGCCGCGCCGTGGCGTCGGGGCCAAAGGCGGTGCGCCAGCGCGCGAGGAGAAACTCCGGGTGCGAGGATGCGATGGCCGGGGCGGCACCGGCGAGGGCGGCTTCGAGCGCGGGCTTTTCGCGGAGCGCGCGGCGGAGGATCGCGTTCACCAAACCGCGCGCGCGACCGGCGAGGTTGACGGTCTCATTGACGGCGGCGTGATCCGCGGTGCGCATGTGAAAAACCTGGTAGAGCCCGAGCCGCAGGACGGAGCGGGTCTCGGGATCGAGCTCCCCCTCGCGGAGCCGCCCGATGAGGAAGTCGAGCCGGCTGAGATTGCGCAGCACGCCGAAGAACGTCTCCATGAGAAAGGCGCGGTCGAGAGTGGAAAGCGCCTCGCGGTCGAGCGCGGTGTGGAGGATCTCGTCGGAGAAAAACTTACCCTTCTCCCATTCGAGGAGCGCGCGGATGCAGGATTGGCGGGGATTGGCGGGCACGATGAATAGGATGAAGGTGGAAAGCGGAAGGCTGGCAAAAGGAAAACGTCCTCCGGATGGAGGACGTTCCTTTTTTCGCCGGTCACGATGACCGGCGGACGATGAGTGTCAGGATGACAGCGCGGCTACGGGCGGCCGACGGCGCGGTAGTCGAAGCCGAGTTCGCGCATGGTCCCGGGGTTGAAGAGATTGCGTCCGTCGAAGATGAGCGGGGTGTGCATGCGGGCTTTCACCTCGGCGAAGTCCTGGTTGAGGAATTCCTTCCACTCGGTGGCGAGGAGCAGGGCCTCGGCCCCGTTGACCGCGTCGATCGGAGTGGGGACGAGCTTCACTTTCGTGGGGTCAAGGAGCTTCCACTCGACGGCTTTCTCCGCGCCTTTCGGGTCGTAGGCGGTGACGTGCGCGCCTTCGGCGACGAGGCGGTTGACGAGTTCGATGGCGACGGAGTTGCGCACGTCGTCGGTGTCGGGCTTGAAGGTCAGGCCCCAGACGGCGATGTGCTTGTCTTTCAAGACCCAGAGCACGTCGCGGAGCTTGCCGATGAAGCGGTCGAGCATGCCTTCATTGATGCGTTCGACTTCCTCCAGCAGCTTGAACGGCGTGCCGAGTTGTTTGCTGATGGCGATGAAGGCCTTCACGTCCTTCGGGAAGCAGGAGCCGCCGTAGCCGAGGCCGGCGTTGAGGAAATTGCGCCCGATGCGTTTGTCCATGCCGATGCCGTCGGCGACCATCTCCACGTCGGCACCGCTGGCTTCGCAGATGGCGGCGACGGCGTTGATGTAGCTGATCTTGAGCGAAAGGAAGGAGTTGGCGGCGTGCTTGATGAGTTCGGCGCTGTTGATGTCGGTGACGAGGATGGGTGCCTTGAAGGGCTCATAGACTTGCTTCATCAGGTCGGTGGCTTTTTGCGAAGCGGAACCGATGACCACGCGGTCGGGGTTCATCAGGTCCGGGACGGCGCAGCCTTCGCGGAGAAACTCGGGGTTGCTGACCACGTCGAAGTCCGCGCCCTTGTTGTAGCGCTTGATGGTCTCGGTGACCTTCTCACCGGTCTTTACGGGGACGGTGGATTTGTCCACGACCACACGGTATTGGCCGGGCTTGAGCACGCCGGCGATTTCGCGGGCGACGCGCTCGATGTAGGTGAGGTCCACGCTGCCGTCGGCCTGCGGCGGGGTGGGGACGGCGATGAAGACGATCTGCGAATGATCGACGCCGTCCTCGATGGAGTTGGTGAAACGGAGTCGCTTGGCGGCGACGTTGCGGTGGACGAGGTCTTCGAGGCCGGGCTCGTAGATCGGGATTTTGCCGGCTTGCAGGGCATCTACTTTGCGCTGGTCGTTGTCCACGCAGACGACGTGATGACCGATTTCCGCGAAGCAAGCGCCGGAGACGAGGCCGACGTAACCGGAGCCGATGATGCAAAGTTCCATTTTAATGAGCAGTATGAGTTTGGTTTTAGCGATTCGTGATCCGCTCTGGCTTCAGTCCCGGCGCGGAAAAGGCGTGGAGTAAAGGTGAGAGCGCCACGGCGCGCAAGGAGGAACAAGACCCGTGCCAAAATGGACCGCGAAGTCCGGTCAGCGGTTCTTGCCGCTGCCGCTGCCGCTGCCCACGGCACTCGGGTCCACGGTGAGCGGGATGCGGATGTTCGGGAGATCTTTCAGGGTGAAGGTGAGGAGTACACCGACGTCATTGACGCCGCGGTTGTCCCGGACGCTAAAGCCGAGCGACGCGACCCAACTCGAGAGGTCGCGGTGGACTTGATAGACTTGGTTTTCGAGGACGCTGTCGTTGAATTCGTATTGGTCGCGAAAGCTGAACGCCCAGTTGTCGTTGACCCGGTAGTAGCCGCCAAAGCTCACAAGGTTGCTGTTCGGGAACTGTTTGTTTCCGTCGATGTAGCGCTGGCCGACACTCACGCTAAGGGATTTGTTGACCATGAGGTTCACGCTCGAATTGACCTCGGTGAAACCAGTGTCAAAAAGCGGGACTTGGGATTCGAGCTGGAAGCTCATCCAGGGCAGGGGATTCCAGCGGATGCGGTTGAAGAGATTGGAAAACGTCCCGGTGTCGGCGAGGACCGAGTAGCCGCCGAAGTCGGGTCGGTCGATGTTCAGATCGAAAAAGGTGTCGAGTTCGAACCAGTTGAGCGTGTCGTTGTCGCGGCGTGTTTGCAGGCGGTTGCGAACGCCGAGCCGGACGATCGACCAGTTGTCCAGCGAGTCGATGGTATTGAACTGCGGGAAGTCGATCGGCGCGAGCTGGGTGGAGCGGTTGAGGCGGTCGAACTGGAGGATGCGGCTTGGATCTTTGTCGGTATAAACGAAGGAGGCGTTCAGGTAGGGCTGCACGACGTGGCGCAGGCCGTCGAGGCCCCACATGCGCGACTGCACATCTTCGTAGGCTTTGGAAATCTTGAATGAGGTCTCGAATCCGCCAGTGACCGCGACGCGAAAAACCGATCCGCCGCGCCGCAGGAGCTGGTTCACGTTGGTCACGGTCTTGGTGGTCGCGGGGCCGCCGTTGACACCGGGTGAGGTGACGTTCTCGGTGGAAGTAACGGCCTCGGTGAAACCGCTGTCGTTATAAAAGGTGCCGCGCAGGCCAAACTTCGGCACGAACGAGAGGAAGCCGAAATACGTGCCCGGCAGGCTGAGCTGGTGGTAGGTGTCGGCGCGGAAAGTATCGTAGTCGGGAAACGTCGAACCTTGGGCAAAATTGCGCCGCAGGAAGCCGGCGCTGCTTTCCGAATCGTAGAAAAGCGGCGTCTTGAAAACTGGCTGCCGCTTCATGTCGAAGGCCAGTTCCGGCAGCCGCTCAGTGCCGTCAAAGTCCTCGTTGATCTGCTCCCGGCCCATGAGCGTGAGCGTGTAGTCCTCGTCCCATTTCGTGATCGCGAGGAGGTTGTCCGGGTTCGGGTCGAGACGGAATTCCCCCTCGGCGAAGTCCTGCAGGAACCGCTGGTCGCTCAGCTTGTTGATATTGACGGTCGTGAAAATGTCCTCGGTCCAGTAGGTGCGATCCTGCAGCGAAACGCGGTAACGGCCGGAGTCGATGGGCTCGCGATTCAGGCCGGTCTTGTTCTTCCCCGGCGCGGCGTCATCGATGAAATAGCTCAGGAAGCGTCCCCAGTTTTCCCCGCCTTTGAGCTCGCGCTCCTTGCGCTCATCCTTGGTCTCCGCGGCCTTGTGCAGGAAATGCGACGACGCACGCTTGGCCGCGCCCCAGCGGGCTTCGAGACCCACGCCTATGCCGCGTTCCGAGAGCAGGTCGAGCCGCAGTTTTCCCGCGACATGATCGGACAGCGGAAAGCTCGTCTCCGTGAGCAAATAGCCGCCCCATGTCGTGCTGTAACCGGGGATGAACATGAACCCCGAATCCTGGTCGAGCGACTGGTAGAGATACGGGTACCAAAAGACCGGCGTCCGCCCGACATAGAGCCGGACATTGGAGAAAACCACGCGGTCCTTGGTGTAGATGCGGACGGTTTTGGCGCGCAAATAGTAGTCGGGCTTCGAGGAATCGCTCGTGGTGAAAAGACCGTCCTTCACGAGGTAGGCATTCGAGCCGAGTGTGGAGAGACTCCGCCCACCGAAGCGGAACGGCTGGGCCTCCCCCTGAAAGTCCGCCGTGTTGAAAACCTTCGTCTCCAGATTGTAGAGCGCGCGCTCGGCGGTAAAAAGGCGGCCTTCGCGATAAAGCCGCACGTCGCCGGAGAGATACACGTCGCGCGTTTCCGGATTGTACTGGCCGTAGTCGCAGTAGATCGCCGTGTCCTTGTAGCGGATGACTACGTTTTCCTCGGCAATGGCCAGTCCGTTTTCCACGCGCGTGGACTCCGACGTGATCTCGATCGGGATGTCGCCAAAGCTGCCAAACTGCGCCCGCGCGCCCACGAGCCCGCAGCACAGGAGGACGAGCGAAAGCAGCAGTTTTTTCATGCGATGGGAGCGGGAGGCTAGTGGCCGGGCGGGGAAGCTGCCAAGGGGGAAAATCGGTGGGCGGAAATTTGCCTTCCGAGGTGTGAAAGCGGGCGCGATTTCGAGCGGTGGATTTCCCCGACCTTGCCTCGTTGCCGACCGCGCCGTTACCGTGCGCTATGTTGTTTTCCCTGCTCGCCCTCGTCGTCATGCTGGTGCTCGTCGGTGTCGGCATCGTCCTCGGAGCCGTGGCCGTGGCGATCACGCTCGGGCTCGTGGCGGCAGGCGTGGTGTCGTCGTCGGTGATGATCGGCGTGTGGCGCGGGCGGGCCCAGGCGGGGTTGCGGGCGTTTCTGCTCCAGTTGGGAATTCTGGCCGGAATTCCCGCCGGGATGGTCTGCGCGTGGGTGGGGGCGACGCTGTGGAAAGAGATCGACGGCACGCTCGTCCTGATTCTCGTCGCGGGCGGATTGGCCGGTGCCTGCGGCGGCGCGGTCGTGGCGCTGATGTTCGACTTTCTCGCCACCCGCGTGCAGCACTGGCTCGGCGCGCGGCTCGATGCCGGAAAGCCGCGCGAGCTGCCGCGCGCGTAGCCTCGCTCTCGACACGGCGTGCGCGCCCTTTTACAACGCGCCGCCATGACCAGCAGCCTCCCACTTTTCACCGCCGCGGCCCTCTCGGCGGCCCGCGCGCGACTTGCCTCATCCAAAGTCCTCGTGGGCTTCGATGGTTTCGTGGACACGATTCTCCACGTCGTCGCGCAGCGGGATTCCGCCACGAAATACACGCGCTTGGAAAAAATGCGCGACTTCGCGAGCCGCATCGACGCGGCCGCCGGACTGAGCGCGAATTTTGAGTTCGTAACGCAGATGGTGAAGCTCGGTGGCAACGGGCCGATCATGGCGCACGCCCTGGGCCGCGCCGGGTTGCCCGTCACTTACATCGGCAGTCTCGGCGCGCCGAATATCCACCCGATTTTCGCGCCATTTGCTCGCGAGGCGCGTGTCATTTCGATCGCGGAGCCGGGCTACACGGACGCGATCGAGTTTGAAGATGGCAAGCTGATGTGCGGCAAGCACGGAAGCCTGAAGGAGGTCAACTGGACGAATCTGCTGCGGCATTTGCCGGAGGAAAAACTCCTCTCTATCTTCCGCGAGTCCGCGCTCATCGCACTGGTGAACTGGACGATGCTCACGCAGATGTCCGCCATCTGGTCGAAGCTCGCCACGCGCATCGCGCCGCGGCTGGATGGCGAAAAGCGGTGGCTGTTTTTCGATCTCGCCGATCCGGCGAAACGTTCGCGCGAGGATCTCGCATCCGCGCTGCGGCAAATCTCACGGTTTCAAAAACATTTCCGCGTCATTCTCGGCCTGAACCTTCAGGAGAGCCGGCAGGTCGGCGAGGTGCTCGGGTTGGCCGCGCCGGAGGAAACCTATGGCACCGTCGCCCAGCACGCGGCCTTGCTCCGCGAGGCGTTGAAGGTGGACACCGTGGTCATTCATCCCACGCATTTCGCCGCAGCCGCGGATGCCAGCGGCGCGGCGCACGTCGTCGGTCCGTTCACCGCGAAGCCGAAGATCACCACCGGTGCCGGCGATCATTTTAACGGCGGCTTCTGCGTGGGACGGCTCCTCGGCCTCGGTCTCGCGGAGAGCCTGCAAATAGGCGTGGCCACTTCCGGCTACTACGTCCGCCACGCCGCCAGCCCCACGCTCAAGGAGCTGACAAAGTTTCTCCGCACACTCTGAGCGGCGGGAATTCTATACACGCAGAGCGCGGAGAAAAGGACGATGCTTACGGCCCCAAGTCGTCCGGCATCAGCGTATAACCGATCAGCGTTTTGGCGCGAAGGATTTGCCCGAGCTGGCTGACGTCGGCTTCGAGCAGGGTCTGGCCGTTTTGCTCGATGGTCACGAGGTAGGTGTCGATGCGCTCGCCGTGGATCAACATCGTGGACTGGTGCGCCTTGATCACCGGCGGCGACATTGCGCGCGTCTGGCCCTGAACCATTTGGAGCACGGACGGATCCACGAGTTCGCGCAGCGCGGAGTCGAGCCCGGCGGCATCGAGGGTGATCTGGCGGCGTTCGAGCAGTCGGTCGCCGCTTTGCAGCGTCCAGCGGAGGAGGTTGTCCGCCGGGGTCACGACGATTTGCGTGCAGTAGGCGGTGGCGTTTTTACGAATGGAATCCCGCAGTGTCAGGTCCAGCGCAAACCGCTGGGTGGCCAGGGACTTCTCCATCTCCCAGACGCCATCCCACGCCATCCGCTGACGCTCCACGCCGGGGAAGTTGGTGAGCAGATTGCCGGAGAATTCGATGCGCCGTCCGCGCTCCGCAGTGGGCAGCCGCGGGAGGATGCGCAGGTGGCCGAGGTGGCGTTTCTCGCTGTAAATATTCAGGTCGGACGCCTGCTCGTGCATGAGCAGCAGTTTCACGACATGGCCGACCGGCACCTCGCGCAGCGCCGCGTCGCCTTCGCCCACATGCTGCCGCACGAGCAGCCCGGCCATGATCAGCCAGAAGACCACGATGAGGGCGGCGGCGGTGCGGTAGAGCATGATTCTCCGGGGGAGAAAAATAGCGGGTGTCAGCCGGTCGCCTTGGTCCCGTTCTGCACCTTCCACTTTTCGATCAGCGCGTAAGCATTGTGGTTGTGGATGGACTCAAAATTTTCCGCCTCGATCCGATACCAGGTGATCTCCGCAACGTCGTCGGCCCGCGCGGCGACGCTGCGGACGAGGTCCTCGACGAAAACGGGATTTTCGTAGGCTCGCTCGGTCACGGCTTTCTCATCGGGCCGCTTGAGCAGGCTGTAGAGTTCGCTCGACGCGCTGTCTTCCACGAGTCGGATCATATCCTCGATCCACACCGGACGCGTGAAGCGGATGGAAAAGGTGACGTGGCCGCGCTGGTTGTGCGCGCCGTGGGCGCTGATCGCCTTCGAGCACGGGCAGAGCGTGGTCACCGGCACGATGGCGGTGACCACGAAATCCACTACGCCATTTTCCAGCGTCGCGGCGAAGCGCGCATTGTAGTCCATCATGCCCACGGCCCCGGTCACGGGTGCGGGTTTTGCGAGGAAAAAGGGGAACTCGAAATCCACATGCGCGCACGCCGAGTCGAGGCGTGCGGTGAGCTGGTGGAGGATAGTGCGGATGTTGTCCACATGCAGCTCGGGGCCGAATTCATTGAGCACCTCGACGAAGCGGCTCATGTGCGTGCCTTTGAAATGATGCGGCAGGTCCACGGTCAGCGCCGCCGTGGCGATGGTGTGCTGCACGTCGTGCGCCTTGTCGCGCACCTGCATGGGGTAGCGCAGCGCGCGCACGCCCACGCGGTCGATGGCGATTTGCCGGTCGTCGGGTTCGTTTTGAGTGTCTTTGAGCGGCGCAGGCGCGGGCGTTTCCATGAGCGCAGAGGAATAACACAAAACCTCGTACCGCAAACCGTGAATGCGAGCGAGTTACTCGCGATCGCGGCTGGTCAGGCGGTAGATGTCGCGGGACGCCGCCAAATAGGCACCGGCACCCATCGCCACGAGTCCCGCACCGCAATAGGCCATGAGCAGATCGCGATCTTTGGGATCAAGTGTGTTCGGCGCCATGATGATCGAACCGATCACGATGATGGCGAAGAGGCCCATCAGGAGCAGGCGAGCCCAGGCGTTGCGGAGCCAGATCGCGATCAAAAGCGCGGTGATCCACAGCGCGCTGCCGAAAATGGCCGGGGTGGCGATACCCGGAACGCCGATGGGAAGGGCGTTCAGGAAAAGACCCTCGACCACGCAGAGCAGACAGAAAATCACGACCACGCCCCAGCGCGCCCGCACCACGTTGCCGTGCCGGCGGTGCTTGCGCGGGCGCGGCGGAGGTGGACGGCGCGGCTTTTGCATCGGCGGTCGGCGTTGGGGATTCGCACCGGCAGCAGCGGGCGGCTTCGGCTTTGGAGCGGGAGCGGGAGGTTGCTGGTTGGGTTCGGGGTCGGGGCCGGGAGGCATGGGAAATTGCGGCGGAAACTGAATCCTTTTTCCCAGCGGAGCCAGTCGAAAGTGCCATTCATGGCGAAATCCATTCCGCTACTTGCCTACGGCTTCCAGCGTCGGGCATGCTCGGCATTTCCATGCGCGAATATCACGACCTCCTCCGCCTCGTCCTCGACCGCGGCAGCTTCAAGCCCGACCGCACTGGCACCGGCACGTATTCCATTTTCGGCGCGCAGGCCCGCTTCGATCTCCGCGCCGGCTTTCCTCTTCTCACCACGAAGAAACTGCATCTCCGCTCGATCATCCACGAACTGCTCTGGTTCCTCGCCGGCGACACGAATGTCCGCTACCTGCGCGAAAACGGCGTGACTATCTGGGACGAATGGGCCGGGGAGGACGGCGGCCTCGGCCGCGTTTATGGCGCGCAGTGGTGCGACTGGCGCACCGCCGACGGACGCTCGATCAATCAAATCGACGACGTGATCGCGCAGATCAAGGTGAACCCAGACTCCCGCCGTCTCATCGTCAGCGCATGGAATCCCGGCGAGATCGCGCAAATGGCGCTGCCGCCCTGCCACGCGCTCTTCCAATTTTTCGTTCTCGATGGTCGCCTGAGCTGCCAGCTCTACCAGCGCAGCGCCGACCTCTTCCTTGGCGTTCCCTTCAACATCGCCAGCTACGCGCTCCTCACCATGATGGTCGCGCAAGTCACGGGCCTCGTGCCCGGTGATTTCGTCCATACTTTCGGCGACCTGCACCTTTACGCCAACCACCTCGACCAGGCCCGCGAGCAACTCGCCCGCGACTCTCGCCCGCTCCCGACCATGACGCTCAACCCCACGATCCGCGACATCCACGCGTTTCGTTTTGAAGATTTCACCCTCACCGGCTACGACCCGCACCCGGCGATCAAAGCGGCCATCGCGGTATGAACAGCATGGGTTTCGCACAAATGCACAAGGGCGCAAAGAATCAGGATGGTGGAGAGTCTCCGATATATCCGCCTCTTCGTGCCTTGGTGCCTTTGTGCGAGCCCCTCCTTTCCACCCCATGAAGGCCATCGCCGCCATGTCGCTCAACCGCGTGATCGGACGCGCGGGCCAGATTCCGTGGCATCTGCCGGAAGACTTCCGCTGGTTCAAGCGCGTGACCACCGGCCATGTCGTCCTCATGGGGCGCAAAACCTACGAGTCGATTGGGAAGCCGCTGCCCGATCGCACGAATATCGTGCTCACGCGGCGGCCCGCGGAAATCACTGGCGTGACCGTGCTGCACGACCTCTCCGCCTTGTCCGAAAGCAGCTACGCGCCACGCGAAATTTTTGTCATCGGTGGAGCGGATCTTTACCAGCAACTGCTGCCGAAGTGCCGCGAGCTTTACCTCAGCGTCGTGCAGCGCGAAGTGGAGGGAGACGCGTTCTTTCCGCCTTTTGAGGATCGCTTTGAATTGCTCGACGTGCCGCTGCGTGCGGCTGAATTCGAGGTGCGGCACTACCGCAATCTCCACGCATGAACCGCCGCCTTTTTGCACTCGCCGTGGCGCTCGCCACCGTCTTCTCTGCCGGCGTGTCCGCTGCCGAAACCGCCCCGCGCAATCCCGTGCTGCTCATCCACGGCATCAAGGACGACGCCCGCAAAATGGAGCCGATGGCGCGCCACCTCCGCGCGCAGGGCTGGGATGCGAAGACCATGAGCTTCCGCCCGAGTTGGGGGCAGAAGGGGCTCGATGTCCTCGCGGGTCAGGTCGCGCAGTTCATCGCGGAAAACTATGCGCCTGACGAAAAGATCGACCTCGTCGCCTTTAGCATGGGCGGGCTCGTCACGCGCTACTACTTGCAGCGCCTCGGCGGACTCGACCGCGTCCAGCGCTACGTCACCCTCTCCACGCCACATCGCGGCACGCTACTCGCGTATTTCCTCCCGAATGACGGCTGCCGCCAAATGCGCCCCGGCAGCGCTTTTCTCCGCGATCTCGCCAGCGATGCCCACCGTCTCGCACCGCTCGACTTCACCAGCTTCTGGACGCCGCTCGACACCATCATCGTCCCGCCCCGCAGTTCGGTCATCCCGCAGGCGCGCAACGAACGCATGGTCATCGCCGCGCATCCGCTTATGGTCTGGCAGCCCGTCATGCACCGCGCCGTCGCCACCGCGCTCAGTCGCTAACCTCAGCGGCGAGGACGAGGAGTTCGCAGGCGGCGGCCGCGTCCTTTTTCTCGCGGACCCAGAAACTGATCCAGCCCGATTCCGTGAAAACGTGGTGCGGTTGAGCGCGGTTGGCGGCTACGAGGAGGTCGCGCTGGGCGCGGCCGACGCGCAGGTCGAGCAGGCCGTTGCCGTGGAGGTGGCCGAGTTCGCGCGGGCCGCGGGCAAACTCGGTGCCGCCGAGCCGGTGCGTGCGGAGGCGCACGCCGGGCAGAGCGAGCGCCCGCTTTTCGATCTCCTGCATCGCGGCCAGCCGCGCCGGATGCGCGAGGCCGGTCCAGGCGAGCAGCGCGGCATCGAAAAGCTGCGGCAGGCCGGGCACGCGCGCGAGCCAGCGCAGGCGATGCACGACGAAGCGGAACATCGCTCAGCTTTCCGCCAGCCGCTGCACATGGCGCATCACGCGCAGATGCACGGCGCGCGTCATGTCGCTCGTCCAGAGGTCGAAATACCACAGCGGCCGCACATGCAGCGTGTACCAGCTCGTGCCGATGAGCGTGGTCGTGCCGTCGTGGTTGTCGCGCAGCTCAAAGCGTCCGCGATGCAGCGTGATGTGGCCGTAGGCTTCGGGATGCGTGGGCTGCTCGATGATGTCGAACGTCAGCCGCTCGTTCGGTAAAAACTCCGCGATCCTTTCCTTGATCACGATGCCGTCGCTGAACTTGCACTGCCGGTCCGCGCCGACGAAATCGCCGCCGTTCGTGGTCTCCATGGGGTAGGGGAGGCCGAGGCGAAAAATCCAGTAGCCCGGCTGGTCGGGCACCTCGGGAAAAGCAAGGACGTGCGGCCAGACCTTCGCGGGCGGCGCGTGGATCAAAATCTCGTCAGCCACCGCGCCCATCTCATCCGCCCGCCGCGCGGCTTCGCCATAGGTGAGCAGCGCGAGCAGGGGCAGGACGCTCAGCCGGAGTCGTGCGTCGCTGGGCCGAAACCACACCCGCCCGAGCAGCGCGCCGCACAGGATCATCACGTAAAGCGCGGGCGCGGCGATGACGAGGCAGACCGCGCCTTCGCGGATGAAGACCGCTGCGCCAGCGAGTCCGAGCAAAGTCGTGGTCAGCGAGTGAATGAGGCAGTCACCAATCGTCGGCGACAACCGCCGCCAGCACCAAGCGGCCACCAGTCCGCCGACCATCGGCACCAGCGCGAGGCTCGGCACGGACAGCCAGTCAT
Source organism: Chthoniobacter sp. (assembly GCA_021414005.1). GTDB lineage: Bacteria > Verrucomicrobiota > Verrucomicrobiia > Chthoniobacterales > Chthoniobacteraceae > Chthoniobacter. Next base: position 25,237 of record JAIOPH010000023.1, read on the forward strand.
TGGACGATTCGTGGACGATCTTGAGCAGCTGCTCGATGCCAAGGAACAACGCTCCCGAGACGACGTTCGCCGCGATCATCCCGACCGTCAGCGGTAGCAACCGGCCCGGCGGCGGCTTGGCGGTCGGCTCGCTCATGCGGGCGCGCGGTTATTGCACCTGCGGCAGCAGCAGCCCGAGCAGGTCCGCGATTTTCACCCGCTCCTGCCGTCCGTCGTCGCGATGCCGCAGCGTTACGGTGTCCAGCAGTTCGGGACCATTCTCGCCGATGGTGTCGAAGTCGATCGTCACGCCGAACGGCGTGCCCGCTTCGTCCTGCCGGGCGTAGCGGCGGCCGATGTTGCCGGTTTCGTCGTAGAAGCAGTTCATCTGGCGCTTGAGCATTTCGTAAACGGCACGGGCTTTGGCCACGAGTTCGGGCTTGTTCTTGAGCAGCGGGAAAACGCCGACCTTCACCGGCGCAACGCGCGGATGGAAACGCAGCACAGTGCGCTTCTCGATCTTGCCGTTTACATCGGCCTTTTCCTCCTCGTGATACGCTGCCGCGAGGATGGCGAGCGCGAGGCGGTCGAGTCCGGCGGACGGCTCGATGACGTGCGGGACATACTGGCCTTTGAAAAGCTTCTCGCAAAACTCCTGCGCCGCGGCGCGGGCGGCGTCCTCGGGCTTGCCGTTTTTCGCGGCACGCGAGGCCCATTCGTCCTGCACACTGGCGACAAACACGTTCTTGGCTGCGTCATCCAGCTTTCCGGCGGCGGCGCGGAGTTCTTCGTCGAAAATCTCCTGGCTCTTGCCGCTGTGCTTCTGGTGCTGCGAGAGGTCGAAGTCGCTGCGCGCGGCGATGCCTTCCAACTCCTCGGTGCCGAAGGGAAACTTGAAAAGGATGTCCACGCAGGCGCGGGCGTAGTGCGCGAGTTCGTCCGGCTTCTGCCGGTGGTAATCGAGCAGGTCCGCGCCGAGGCCGATGCCGTCGTAGTAGGCCACGCGCTGCTTCTCCCAATAGTGATGCCACATCTCCCAGCCCCAATTCGGCTGCGGCGTGGAAAGATCGGCGCCCTCGCTCCAAGTCGCGACCGCGCCATGCAGGATGCGGATCGCCTCATCCGGCGCGATGAAGAACTCCAGTTCCATCTGCTCAAACTCGCGCGAGCGGAAAGTGAAGTTGCGCGGCGTGACCTCGTTCCGAAACGCCTTGCCGATCTGGCAGATGCCGAACGGCACCTTCTGCCGCGACGAGTCCACGACGTTCTTGAATTGTGCGAAGATCGCCTGCGCGGTTTCGGGGCGGAGATAGGCTTTGTCGTCGTCAGAAGCAGTTGCGCCGACGAAGGTGTGAAACATCAGGTTGAACGGCTTTGGCTCGGTGAGTTGGGCACCGTTCTCGGGGTTGAAGGCACGAGAGTTCTCGACCTTCGCGGTAGTCTCGCCGAGGAGAGTGGGGTTCGTCAGTCCGCGCGCGGCATAATACTGCTGCGCAATTTTCCTAGCACTTTCCGGAGGTTTCCCGGCGGGAAGAAGAACGGAGAATGACTCAAGCACCGCATCGCTGCTCTCAAGCAACACAGGAACGAGTCGGTCTTGGTATTGAGCGCTCATAATGATTCGAGGCATTCCCTCCACGAGCGTTTCGAACGCCGACTCCTTGAACTGCGGTGTCGTCAAATGAAATGCCAAGTCTGCATCGCTCATCTCTGCTCCGCCGGCTTTAGTTTTCAAAGCCGCTCGCAATTCCGGCGACATTCCGAAGGTGTGCTTTATGAAGAACTCGCTGACCGACGTATTTTCGATCTCCAAGAAAGCCTTCGCAGTAGCCTCAAGTGTGGCTGCCCCTGCTGCACCGCCAAACGTATAGACAGTGCCACTCTGCGGCTCGACGTGATCCGCGCGAAAGCGCTTCTTCGTCACGAGGCAATCCGCCATCGGATCGCTGAACGTGTCCACATGGCCCGACGCTTTCCAGATGCCCGGGTGCATGATGATCGTCGCATCGAGGCCCACGACATCCTCGCGGTCGCGAGTCATCGCGCGCCACCAAGTGTCGCGGAGGTTGCGCTTCAGCTCCGCGCCGAGCGGGCCGTAGTCCCAGAATCCGTTGATTCCCCCGTAGATTTCCGAGCTTTGAAAAATGAAGCCGCGCCGCTTGCACAGCGACACGATTTTTTCCATCAACGGGGTCTCTTTGGGCTGGCTCATAGGGGCGTGGAAAGTGGGGGCGTGCCCCACAACTCTCAAGCCGAAAGTCGGCGCGCACGTTCGGCCCCGCGCCGGGCGATTTCCACCCGACACGATCATCTTCACTTCTACTTTTCGCCATCAGGGGTTATCTCCGCACCTCCCATGATTCGGGTTTGCCACATCGCCCTCGCCGCACTTCTGGCCGTCTCCGCGCGCGCCTCCTCCAGCGTTGCGCCGGAGGAGGCGGAGTTTTTTGAAAAGAGCATCCGCCCGGTGCTGGCGAGCGAGTGCTACGAGTGCCACGGGGCGAAGAAGCAGAAGGGCGGGCTGCGGCTGGACTTTCGCGACGGTTGGAAAAAAGGCGGCGAATCCGGCGCGGTCATCGTGCCGGGCCGGCCGGGGCAGAGCCTGCTGTTGAAATCCATTCGCCACGAAGACCCCGATCTCAAGATGCCCACGAAGCGTCCGAAGCTGAGCGACGCGGTGATTGCCAGTTTTGAAAAATGGATCGCCCTCGGCGCGCCCGATCCGCGCGACGAGCCGCCGAAGGCCGACGCCGCCGTGTCGTGGGAGCGCCTGCTCGCCGATCGCAAGACGTGGTGGAGCCTCCAGCCGGTGCGCCCGGCCACGCCGCCCGCCGTGCAGCAGCCCGGCTGGTCCGCGCATCCCGTCGATCGTTTTCTCCTCGCGAAAATGGACGCGCACAACCTCACGCCTGCCGCCGACGCCGATCCGCGCGCGGTGCTCCGGCGCCTCACTTTCGCGCTCACCGGACTGCCGCCCACGGCGGAGGAGACCGCATCCTTTGTCGAAGCCGTCGGCCGCGATCTGCCCGCCGCTGTCGCCGCCGCGGCGGACCGCCTGCTCGCGAGTCCGCGCTTCGGCGAGCACTGGGCGCGGCACTGGATGGATCTCGTCCGTTTCGCCGAGACCCACGGCAGCGAGGGCGATCCCGACATCCCGCAGGCGTGGCGCTACCGCGACTATCTCATCCGCGCGTTCAACACCGACGTGCCGCTCGACCAGCTCATCCGCGAGCATCTCGCTGGCGATCTGCTCGAAATGCCGCGCTGGAATCCCGACGAGAAAATCAACGAAAGCCTCCTCGGTCTCACGCACCTGCGGCTCGTTGAGCACGGCTTCCAGCCTGTGGACACGCGCGACGAGCAGGTGAAGGTCATTGATAGCCAGATCGACGTGGCGATGAAGGCCTTCCAGGCGCTCACCGTTTCGTGCGCGCGCTGTCACGATCACAAATTCGATGCCATCAGCCAGCGCGACTACTACGCGCTCGCCGGTGTCTTTGAGAGCAGCCGGCCCGCGATGGTCACGATCGACGCGCCCGAGTTGCTCGCGCAAAACACGGCGGAGTTGCAGGCGTTGAAAACGAAAATCCGCGCTGGTCTCGTCGCCGCGTGGAAAGAAGAGCCCGCCCGTATTTCCGCGCGTCTGCTCGCCGGGGAAAAAATGGCCGAACCCGCCGTCGCGCCCGAAACCAAAGGGAAAGCGAAGGCGAAGGGGGCTCCTTCGGAGAAAGAGAATCCGCTCAACCTCTGGACCACGCTGCACGACCTCAGCGGCGACGCGATGGCGAAGGCGTGGACGGATTTGGCAGACGCCGAACGCCAGCGCGCGCCCGCCGTTGAGCCGCGCGCGAGCCGTCGCTGGAATTTCGCCGACGGCTCCGGCGACTACGCCGCGTGCTTCCACTACGGCACCGGACTCGCCCCCGCACCCGGCGCGTGCGGCGACTTTTCCATCGCGTCGGAAGGCGACCGCGTGCTCACCGGCCTGCTCCCCGCGGGCGTGGCCACGCACCGGCTTTCCACGAAACACGGCGGCGTCTTCACCACGCCGGGATTTCGCGTGGAGACAGACTCGATCACCGTGCGCGCCTGGGGCGGCGGCGGCGCGCAGGTGCGGCTCATCGCGGATGGCTACCCCATCGGCACGAACCCGATCTTTCCCCGCGCCCAACTCGGCCGCGACGAGCCCGCCTGGCTCCGCCTCGACACCGCCTATCGCAAAGGCACCTGGGCCTATCTCGAGTTCGCCACCGCCGACGACCAGACCCGCCCGGAGAAACGTGACAGCGAGCGCTCGTGGTTCGGCGTCAGCGAGATCGTCTGCGGCCCCGTCGGGAAGCCGGGACTGACGCCATTCACCGCGCTGCTTCGTGGTGCTCCGCCGCGTTCCGCCGGGGAACTCGCGCAGCGCTACGCCGACGCCCTCGCCACCGCGCTTGCCGCGTGGGGCGACTCCCGCCTCGATGAAGCGCAGCGCCTCCTGCTCGATGCGCTGATCCGCCGCGAAACCCTGCCGAGCAAAATCGCAGACCTCGCCGCCTTGGCACCGCTCATGACCGAATACCGCCGGCTCGAAGCCGGGATTCCCGTGCCCCGCCGCGCGCCCGGCGTGTTCGAGGCCGAGAGCCGGGACGCGGCCTTCCTCCCGCGCGGCGATCCCCTCCAGCCCGGCGAGCCCGTCCCGCGCGGTTACCTCGGAGTCTTTGGCGGCGCGCCTTTTCACGAGAGCAAAAGCGGACGTCTCGAGCTCTCTCGCGCTATCACCGATCCGCGAAATCCGCTCACCGCCCGCGTCATGGCGAACCGCATTTGGCTCCATGTCTTTGGCCGCGGCCTCGTCGCCACGCCGGACAATTTCGGCCGCATGGGCGCATCGCCGACCCATCCCGAGCTGCTCGACTTCCTCGCCGCGCGCCTCGCCGAGGATGGCTGGTCGCTGAAAAAGACGCTGCGCTTTCTCGTGACCACGCGCGCCTTTGGCCGCGCCAGCGAGCCCCCGCCCGCCGCCCGCGAACGCGACGGCGCGAATGATCTGCTCACCCACTTCCCCGTCCGCCGCCTCGGAGCCGAAGCGGTGCGCGACTCCCTCCTCGCCATCTCCGGGCGGCTCGCACCTGCCCAGCCCGGCCCCGGCTTCGCCGTCGGCGACCGCGGCGACAAACTGCGCGCCAGCGTCTATCTCACCATCCGCCGCAACGCCCTCAGCCCCTTCCTCGAAGTCTTCGACGCTCCCAAACCGTTCACCACCATCGGCCTCCGCGACACCACCAATGTCCCCGCGCAATCCCTCGCCCTGCTCAACGACCCCTTCGTCATCGACTGCGCCGCCGCGTGGGCCCGGCAGCTCATCGCCGGGAAAGCCGACGCCACCACCGACGCGCGCATCCACCGCATGTTCATCGAGGCCTTCGCCCGCCCACCCACCGCGCCCGAGCTGGCCGCGAGCCGCCGCTACCTCGGCACCGACGACGCCAACCCCGCCGCCCGCCTCGCCTCCCAGCCCGCCTGGAGCGACTTCGCCCAGTCGCTTTTCAATCTCAAGGAATTCATCTTCCTCCCCTGAGACCCGGCGTGGCCGAGGCTGCTCGGCCGCCGTCCGGGTGGTCGCCGCCGGGCCGCGCCGCGCGCCTCAGCATAAGGCACGTCTGCGGCGGGAGCTGCGATGGGCCCGTAGTTTCGGTTTCACCAGCCTCCGCGTGTCGCGGGCGAGATGAAATAGGGAAACATCGGCTGACCATGCGAGCACATGCCCATGGACGCAAACCCGCTACCGCTTTCCCGACGAGACGTCCTCAGGCCCGTGGGCCGGACCCTCTCGATGCGCAGCGATGACAACACTCAATGAATGCTTCCTGCGCCACCAATCAATGTTGCACTTCAAAGTTGAGCCTAGGCGCTTGGCGATTTCGGAGTTGATTCATTGGTGGCTTGCGGCGGTCGAGTGCTCGCACGAGGGCCGAACAAGTGACGATGAGTGGCCCACCAGACTGAGGCTGGCAGCCAGAGAACAAGTCCGCCGAAAAGGTAGATGCAGGCGTAGCCCTCAGCGGCAAGGCTGTCTGCGTAGTAGAGCGCGGAGAAGAAAAACGTGCCGACGTAACCGGCGAAGAGGTAGAGGATGACCCAACCGAGATACCACATCCAAATGGTGCGGCGCTGAAGACCGATGCTGAGGACGGTGCAGACAATGGCGAAACCGAGAAAATACGGAAGCAGCTCCATAAAGGTGATGAGCGTCGAAGAAAGACTTGTTTGGCTTCGTTCACGGGAGAGATGTGAAAGCGCCGAACGACCTCAAGCTGAGCGACTGCCCCGCGCGGCGCGACGGCTGCGGAGCAGCCGGCGTGACGCGCGGGGCAGCTGGCGTGACGCGCGGGGCAGTTCGCTCCAGCGCTTAGGCGTTGTGATCATCGCGGTGGAGGGAGCGCAGGCATATCTGCGGGATTAGACAAGGCGTTAAGGATCTGGACGAGCGGCACCGCCAAGGCATAATTTAACAGGATCAACTGCGCGATGCTGAAAAGACTCAGCGCGCCGATGATATAGAATGAGCGGACGATGCTGCGATGAAAGAGCATCCAAACCGCTACGACGGGAACAAGCACGCTGATGAGGACGAAAATATCCTGTGCGCCAGATACAAGCTGCGTAAGTGCTGGCAGTTGCTGGCCGCCGAGCATGTCCTCGAACAGCCCGATGAAGCGCCTAATGCTCATGCTGCTCCAAAGGCTGAGATAGGACAAAACGAGAAGGAAGGCAGCGTGGGCGAATCGGATTGCACGAGCAAGTTGCCGAATGTCGATTGCGTCGTGCGGCGGAATTTTTTGGGGTTCGTTCATGGGAGACGCGTAAAAACGCCTAACTCTGAATTCGGCGCATCGTGGTTCGCGGGGCGGGGCGGGAATAGGTTCGCATAAAAGCGGCGGTGGCCTTGCGGCGACTCCGGCGGGTTTCGGATAAAACAGGCGCGCGGCCAAGCCCAAACTGCCCGAAGAGGGGAGAGGTTTTCGGCTGACCGGACTTGGCTGGTGGGTGGTCGGTTTTGCCCCGCCACCCACTCCGTCACCGACCCCGGCTAGCGGTGGCCGCTGGCGGGGTTGCTGAGTCGCCGGGTCTGGACCGCGGTTTCGGGGGTGAAAAATGGCCTCCGTGGAACAGGCGGACAGTTTTCCTCTGTAAATCAATGTTCCGCGCGAACAACGCGTGACGTGCGTTGTCCATGGCATGACGCGCGATGTCCATGGCGTGACTCGCGTTGTTCATCGCGTGGCTCCCGATGTCCATCGCGCGGCTTCCGATGTCCGACGCGCGCCCTGCGATGGACAGGGCAGGGACGGCGTTGGACATGGCCCGCCTTCCGCTGAACGACGGATGGTCCGCGTCGCCCAGCGCGGGGCGGGCGACCGGGGGGAGGAAAAGGCGCGAGCGGGAGGCGCAGAAAATCGCTTGCGGCTGGGGCTCTATTCTCGACGCGGGCGTGGCGGGGGCCAAGGTAGGGGCCCGATGAAAACACTCCCCGCCCTCCTCGTCGCGCTGCTGGCGCTCGTCTCCACCTTTTCCGGCACGGCCGCGGCGGACCAGGGCAAACCGAACATCGTGGTCATCCTCGTGGATGACATGGGGTTTTCGGACATCGGCTGCTATGGGAGCGAAATCCCGACGCCGCATCTCGATGCGCTGGCGGCGGGTGGTTTGAAGTTCACGCAGTTTTACAACACGGGCCGCTGCTGCCCGACGCGGGCGGCGCTGCTGACGGGGCTGTATTCGCATCAGACGGGCGTGGGGCACATGGTGGAGGACAATCATCTGCCAGGCTACGAGGGGCGTCTGAATGACCGGTGCATGACGATCGCGGAGGTGCTGCGGCCGGCGGGTTATTTCACGATCATGAGCGGGAAGTGGCATGTGGGTCAGGCGCAGGGGTGCGTACCGTGGACACGGGGTTTTGACCGTTCGCTGAATGCTGCGGCGGGCGGGTTCTATTTCCCGGACAGCCCGCGGACGGATCTGTTCCTCAATGGCACCAAGATCGGCCGACGCGGCGGCGGGGTGCCGGAGCAATGGTATGCGACCGATCTGTGGACGGATTTCGGGATCAAGTTCATCGACGAGGCGCTGGCGGCGAAGAAGCCGTTCTACCTGCACCTCTGCCACAACGCCCCGCACTTTCCGCTGCAAGCGCCGGCGGAGGAAATCGCAAAGTTTCGCGGCCAATACAAAGCGGGCTGGGACAAGCTGCGCGAGCTGCGGCACGCGAAGCAGAAGGAACTGGGCGTGGTGGACAAGGCGTGGCCGCTCGCGCCGCGGCCCGATGAGGTGAAGGCGTGGGAGAGTCTTTCGCTGGCGGAGCAGGATCGCTTTGACCAACTGATGGCGATCTACGCGGCGTGCGTGGCCCACATGGATGCGGCGGTGGGCCGGCTGGTGGCGGCGCTGAAGGAGCGCGGGGTGCTGGACAATACGCTGATCTTTTTCCTCTCGGACAATGGGGCGAACGCAGAGAGCGGGCCGGCCGGCAAGCTGGAGGGCGACACGCCGGGCGATGTGCGCTCGAATGTCTTTGTGGGGCAGTCGTGGGCCACGCTCTCGAACACGCCATTTCGCCGCTACAAACATTTCAACCACGAGGGGGGTATCGCCACGCCGCTGATCATCCACTGGCCGGCGCAGATCAAAACGCCGGGCGAGTGGCGGCAGCAGCCGGGGCATCTCGTGGACATCATGGCCACATGCGTGGAGGTGGCGGGCGCGAAATATCCGGCGGAATTCAACGGGCACGCCATCCAGCCGATGGAGGGCCGCAGTCTGGTGCCGGCTTTGGCGAACAAGCCGATCGAGCGGGAGGCGCTCTACTGGGAGCATGAGGGCAACGCCGCGGTGCGCGCGGGCGACTGGAAGCTGGTGCGCCTGGGGACGGGCGGTGCGTGGGAACTCTACAATCTCAAGACCGACCGCACGGAGCTGCACAACGTCGCCGCACAGGAAGCGGCGCGGGCGCAGGAGCTCGCGGCGAAATGGGAGGCGTGGGCGAAGCGCGCGAACGTGGTTCCCTCGCCTTTTGGCAAAGCCAAAGGCCGCGGGAAAAGTGCGGACGCCGTGCCATGAAGCGCTCCCTGCTTTTTTGCGGCGCGCTGAGCCTGCTCGCGCTCTCCGCTTTCTCCGCCGAGGCACCCAGGACGCGCCCTAACATTCTCTACATCCTGAGCGACGACGTGGGCTACGGCGACGTGGGTTGCTACGGGGCCACGCATGTGCGCACGCCGCACCTCGACCGGCTGGCGAAGGAGGGCACGCGTTTCACGGACGCGCACTCCACGGGCTCGGTCTGCACGCCCACGCGGTTCGCGCTGCTCACGGGCCGCTACGCGTGGCGGCAGCCGGGTACGGGCATCGCGGCGGGCAATGCGGCGGCGTTGATCAAGCCGGGGACGCTGACCGTGCCCGCGCTGCTTCGGCAGGCGGGCTACTCCACGGGCCTCGTGGGCAAATGGCATCTCGGCCTCGGCGACGGACCCACGGATTTCAACGGCGAGATCCGCCCCGGCCCGCTGGAGCTGGGCTTTGACTCCGCCTTTTTCATCCCAGCCACGGGCGACCGCGTGCCGTGCGTGTTTGTGGAAAATCATCGCGTGGTGGGCTATGACGCGGCGGACCCGATCCGCGTGAGCTACGGGCCGCGGATCGGCGACGAACCGACGGGCCGCGACCTCGGCACCACGCTCAAGATCAAGGGCGACTCGGGCCATTCGGACAGCGTGATCAATGGCATCCCGCGCATCGGTTTCATGACTGGCGGAAAGGCCGCACGCTGGGTGGATGAGGACATCGCCGACACGCTCACGGCGCGGGCGGTGAAGTTCATCGAGGAGCACCGGGACGGGCCGTTTTTTCTGCTGCTCGCCACGCACGACATCCACGAGCCGATGGTCCCGCATCCGCGCTTCCGCGGCACCAGCGAGTGCGGCTGGCGCGGTGATGTCATCCACCAGCTCGACTGGACGGTGGGTCAGGTGCTCGCCACCCTCGACCGGCTGAAGCTGACGGAGAACACGCTTGTCATTTTCACGAGCGACAACGGCGGTGCGATCAAGAGCACCTACGACGACGGCACCAACGCGCTGCACGGACGGCAGTCGCCCAATGGCGCGCTGCGCGGGATCAAGGGCTCGCTCTACGAAGGTGGACATCGCGTGCCGTTTCTCGCGCGCTGGCCGGGCCACATCGCCGCGGGCGCGACCTCCGCGCAGCTCATCGCGCATGTGGACACGCTGGCCACCTGCGCCGCGCTCACCGGGCAGCCGCTCCCCGCCGAGGCCGGCCCCGACAGCTTTAATGTGCTGCCCGCGCTACTCGGCGAGAAGATGGCCACGCCGCCACGCGACCAGCTCGTTTTGCAAAACAACGGGCCGGCTCCGCTCGCGCTGCGCCAAGGCGGCTGGGTGCTGCTGGAAAAAGGCGGACGCCGCACGGCAGCGGACTACGAACTCTACAATCTCACCGACGATCTCGCGCAAAAGAACGACCGTGCCGCGCAGGAGCCGGCCAGGGTGCAGGAGCTTTCCGCTTTGCTCAAAAAGCTGCGCGAAGACGGGCGCAGCCGACCGTAGCGTGGGAGGGGAGTGGGGGAGCGGTTACGCCTCGCAAGGAGCGGGGTGGGGGAGAAATCCGGTCATTCTGAGCGGAGTTCTCGGTGGGCGAAGGCGGGCGGGAACGGAGTCGAAGAACATCCAACTTTTCCGCGGGCGGAGGCGGTGGGTGGGAGGAGAATGACGAGTGTGGAATAACGAAGCCCAAATGATCCAGGCGTGCCCGCCAGACATTCGTCATTCACCCCCTCCGCCTCCGCCTTTCCCAAGGAAAAAGTTAGAGGTCCTTCGACTGCATTTCACCCACCGCCTTCGCCCACGGGCGAAACTCCGCTCAGGATGACGGTTTTTTTTACCCCGCGAACTCCGTGCTAGGTTTCACCCGCCGAGGCGGGCGCGGGGCTTGGCAGCTTTGCCGGTGGAATGTTTGGGCCGCGGGCCGCGGGGGACGCTTTTTCCGCCAGTCTCGGGGTGGCGCCCGAACTTCATGCCGCGCGTTTCGTTCTGCTTGTCGCGCGGGGTGCGGGCGCGAAAGTGGAAGAGAATCGGGCAGCCGGTGTAGGGGGCTTTTTCGCGGATGTGGGTCTCGATGAACCGGCGGTAGCTGTCGTCGAGCAGCTTCTCGTCGTTCACGAAAAGGACGAACTCGGGAATCGGAATGGGCCACGGGCGGTCGTGCTCGGGCTGGGTGACGAAGAGCACCTTGAAGCGTTTGCCGCCGCGCATGGTGGGCGGGTGCAGGGCGATGGTGGTGGTGAAAAGGCGGTTGAGGACGCCGGTGCCGATGCGCTGGTGCGCGTCGCTTTTCACGCGCTCGATGGTTTTGAAAAGGCGCGTGAGTTCCGCGCCGGTCTTGGCGGAGACAAGCATGGTGGGCGCATAGCTGAGGAAAAACAGCTCGGCTTTCATCCGGTCGAGCACGGCGGTGAGCGCTTCCTTGTCCTCGGTCTGGTCCTTGATCAAATCCCATTTATTGATCGCGACGACGCATGGCTTTTTCGCCTCCTGAATGATGCCGGCGATTTTTTTGTCCTGCGCGGTGACGCCCATGGTGGCGTCGATGACGAGCAGGCAGAGGTCGGAGCGGCGGATGCTGGACTCGGCGCGCATGACGCTAAAGACCTCGACGACGTTATCCACTTTGCCGCGCGGGCGGATGCCGGCGGTGTCGATGAGGACGTAGCGGTTGCCGTGGCGCTCGTAGGGGATGTCGATGGCGTCGCGCGTGGTGCCGCTGATCGGCGAGACGAGCGTGCGGTCATCGTGGAGGATGGCGTTGGTGAGCGAGGATTTGCCGACATTCGGGCGGCCGACGATGGCGATCTTGATCGGCTTCTGGTCGGCGTTTTCGGCGGGCGGGAAAAAGGATTCGACCTCCTCCGGCAGGTCGCGCTGGATGCCGGCAACGAGTTCGCCGATGCCGCGGTTGTGCTCCGCGCTAATGGCGATTTGCGTGCGAAAGCCCAGGCGCGAAAACTCCACGGGCGCATTGTTGTGCTTGTCGTGGTCGATCTTGTTGATGACGAGGATGAGCGGCTTGTCGATGCGGCGGAGGCGTTTTGCCAACTCGAGATCCACAGGCGTGATGCCGTCCTGGCCGTCCACGACGAAGAGCAGCAGGTCGCTCGCGGCGAGGGCGATCTCCACTTCCGCATGCACCTGGTCGGTGAAGCTGGCATCCACGTCGCCGCCGATGCCGCCGGTGTCGATGATCTCGAACGGCGTTTTGCCCAGCTTGCACTTCGCGGTGATGCGGTCGCGGGTCACGCCGGGTTGGTCGTGGACGATGGAAATTTTTCGCCCAGCGAGGCGGTTGAAGAGCGCGGACTTGCCCACATTGGGGCGTCCGACGATGGCGACGGTAGAGGGCATGGTGTTTAGATTTCGTTCCAGGATTTGGGGTCACCGTGGCCTTTGTCATGGAGCTGCGCGATGCCGCCCACGACGTAGCCGAAGCCGGAGACGAGGGTGAGAAAGCCCGCGAGCCAGACCGCCAGATCGAGGGTGCCAAACTCCAGCCTCCAGCTCCCAATGGCGAGCGTCTTCTTGAACCAATTCCACTGCAGCATGCAGAGCGCGATGGCGACCATCTGCAAAACGGTGGCCGTCTTGCCCGTCCAACTCGGGCGCACGCGCACGGAGCCATTGAGGAAATGCAGCGTGAGCGTGCCGGACAGAATGACGACATCGCGCGCGACGATGAGCACGGGGAACCACACGGGAAATTCGTAACCCCAATTGGAGAAGCTCAGCGTGATGATGGCGCTGAGCAGCAGCCCTTTGTCGGCCAGCGGATCGAGCACCACGCCGAGCCGGCTTTTTTGGTTAAAGCGGCGCGCGATGTAGCCGTCGATGCCATCGCTGGCCGCCGCGAGGACGAAGATGGCGATGGCCGTCCAGCGTTGCCAGACCTGCGGCGCGCCATGCTGCACGGAGTGGCCGTAGTAGAGCGCCATCATCACGAACACCGGGATCAGCATGATCCGCGTGATGGTGATTTTGTTCGCGGTCGTCATGGAGCGGGCGAACGCGGCCCGGGCGCGAATCTTTTAATACTGCAGCGTCAGCCCGAGCCCCGCACCGAAGCTCTGATAGCTGCCGCGCGCCTGTGAGGAATCGTTGTTCACCCACGTGGTGCTCATCGTGCCGAAAAAGTGCTCGGCAAATTGGTAGATGAGATTCCCCGCGAGGACGTGGCGGCTGTCGTGGCGATCAAAGTCCGTGTAGTCGTTGTACTGATATGCGTAGTAGGCTTGGCCGGTCAGGTTCGAGCGAATCTGGTGCGCGAGGCCCGCCACCGCGCGGTAGGTAGTGCGGCTGTCCACGCTCGGATCGGCGAGGTAGTAGGAATAGCTGGTGCCGGTGAAGACAACTGAGCGCCCTGCATTGAAACTGCGACCCCAATCCAGTCCGCCGGTGAAACCAACCGCCTGCGTGGCGAGTTCGCCACTATCAAAGGCATCGTAGCGATACGGCTCCACCGAGACGTAAGCCCGCGGAACGCCCGGTTTGTAGGTATAGTCCACCGTGGCCAGCGCGCTGTAGCCCACGAAGCTGCGATCATTGTGATCGCCGAAAATCGCGGACTCGATCTTTGTCGAGAGATCGAAGCTGAAATGCTTTCCGAGCGGCGTGTGGTAGCCGATCTCAAAGGTCGGCAGAAACAGGAAGTCGTCGCTTCCGTGATTGCCGGTGAGCGCGGCGTTGCTCGTGTACTGCCCGCGCGTGGAAAGATTCATCCGCCACTTTGAGCTGCCGCCTTGGGACTCGCTGATCTCGCCGATGTCTTCCACCTCCTGCTTGCTCTGCTGCGTCCCACCGGCGCGGCCAGTGTGATAGCTATACGTCTTGCCATCCTCGGCGTGGAGGAGGTTGGTGGAAAGGAGAGCCGCGAAAAGAAATGTGCGCGTTTTCATGGGAAAAATGGTCTCAGGCGGTTACAGGCAGCAGCCACTATCCAGCGGTGGTGGTGGTGGCGGTGAGTAAGGCACCGGGGTCGCGGGCACCGGGGTCGCAGGCACAGGCGTGGCTCTCACCGGGCGAGGCGTCGGTTGCGGGAAAAAGTGATTGATGCCGGACGGCGAATTGATCACGCGATCCCGCGACTCGATGTCGCCGAGGTCTTTCATATCCAGCAGCGGCAGGCCGAGCATCGCCTCCGGAATGCCCGGCAGCGGTCCGTTGAAAGTCATCAGCTTGCCGTCGAACATTTTCAGCGGATCGAACTTCGCGATCGTGATCGTTCCGTCCGGATTGCGCCGCGCAAACTCACCGGCATGCACCACGTCGCCCGAAGGCTTGAGCACCACCTCGCCTTCGAGGATGGCGATGATGTTGTCCGAAACCTTGCCCACCGTGCCAGTGATCGCCGCGGTCAGGCTCGGCGTCTTGATCGTGCCGCCGCCCTGTCCCTTCGGAATGAAGAAAACGAACGTGCCTTTCTTGAGGTTCAGCGTGCGGCTGTTTGCCTCGAAGCTGAAAATCGTGTTTTGCCCGATGCGGACGATCGTGCCGTCGTCGTATTTCAGCTCCGCGCGCGAGTCGCTTTCGCTGAGGAGAAAGTTCATCGCTTTCACCACGTCCTGTGGCTCCGCCGGGCGGGTGTCGCTGCGGTCGCCCTTGATGGTTCCGTAGCTGACCTTGTTTTCCGTGCGCGTCACGGTGGCCTGAGTGTAAGGCGTGCCCGCCCATGCAGAGCCAGCCAGGACGAGGACGAGGGACGCGGCGAGGAACGCCGGGGAGTTTCGGTGCGACATGCGCGGGAGAAAACCGGGCAGGGCGGACGGCGTCAAGCGCGAATCCGGTGGCGGGCGCGGCGAACTCCGGCGTTGTCGCCTCCCAGCCTCCCGCTATCAATGACCCGCATGTCATCCGGGCTGAACCAACACCGCCGCACCCTCGCGGTGATTTGCCTGGCGTGGACTCTCGGCATCGTCGTGCTGCATCTGTGGGGCGAGAGTAACTACACTCGCGCCGAGTGGGCCGTGCGGGACCACTTGATGACAAACTCGCTCGCCAGAACTTCGCCGCAGCATCCCGACCTCGTTTACCTCGGGATCGATGAAGCCGCGAAAACCCTCGATTCTGTTTTCGCAGACGACATCGAGCAATCCCGCGGACTGCAACTCATGAAGCAGCAAAGCTATCCGTGGAATCGGGAAGTGTATGGCCTCATGATCGATCGCCTCGCGAAAGCCGGAGCCAAGGCCATTGTCCTGGACGTGTTGTTTCCGCAGCCCAGCCCGAACGACGCGCCTTTTCGCGCGGCCCTGGAGCGCTGGTCCGACCGGGTGGTTATCGGAACGAATTTCACGGAAAGCGCCGGCGATCACAAGTCGGCCCATATCTTGCCCACCCATGCGCTTTGTCCTCCGCCGGGAAAAAACTGGCTCGGCTTCGTCAATGTCCGCCCCGACGATGATCAGATCGTCCGCCATGTGCGCTACCGCACCTCGGCGCTCGAATACGCCGGCATCGAGGTGGCCGACGGCGAGGAACTACTCTCCCTTTCCGGGCGCGCTCTGGAAAAAGCCGGCTACGGCGCGCGCATCCCCCAAACACATGCCCCGGTGGCCATTCGCTATTGCCCGGAGATTCAGCCTCTCTCGGTGCACGAGATTTTTGTCGAGGCGCAATGGGCCGCGCCACCGTACGAAGGCGGGAAACTTTTCCGCGACAAGATCGTGCTGATTGGCGCGTCGGGAAACATCGGCATGACCGGCCAGACTTCCGACGATCGCCTGAACACGCCGTTCGGAGTCATGCTCGGGCCAAAGATCCACCTCAGCGCCATCAACGCCGCGCTCAATCGCGACTTGATCCGCGAGACCTCGCCTCTCGCAAACGTCAGCCTCATCCTCCTCGCCGGCCTGCTCGCCTGGCTGCTCGGCGCGCGAGTCGCCAGCCGCAATCTCCGCCTGCTCCTCCTCGCCCTCCTGCTCGCCGGCTACTACGGCGGCGCGCAACTCCTTTACAACTCCGCCGGCCTCCTTCCTATCCTCCTCGGCCCCATGCTCGTCCTCGGCGGCAGCGCCATGACGTGGACCGTCTTTGAGCAGGCGCGCGATGTCCGCGAGCAGCAGCGCGTGCGGCGCACTTTGGAAAGATATGTCTCCCGCGATGCCGTCCGCGAGATCCTCGACAACCCCGCCAGCTTCCTCAACTCCCTCGGCGGCGAGCGCCGCAGCATCAGCGTGCTCTTCTCGGACATCCGCAGCTTCACCACCATGACCGAGAGCGCCGACCCCCACGCCCTCGTCGCCCAACTCAATGAATACTTCGACGAAATGGTCGGCATCGTCTTCGCCCACGAAGGCACGCTCGACAAATTCATCGGCGACGCCGTCATGGCCCACTGGGGCAGCATCGCCACCGCCGGCCCCGAGACCGACGCCCGCCGCGCCGTCACCACCGCCCTGGAAATGCGCGCCGCCCTCGCCCGCCTGAATACCGGCTGGCAAGCCCGCGGCCTCCGCCAACTCGCCGTCGGCTTCGGCATCAACCACGGCGACGCCATCGTCGGTAACCTCGGCTGCGCCGCCAAAATGGAAGTCTCCGTCCTCGGCGACGCCGTGAACCTCGGCTCCCGCCTCGAAGGCGTGACCAAAGAATACGGCATCGATCTCTGCCTCGGCGAAAGCCTCGCCCCGCTCGTCCGCGACGCCTTCATCCTCCGCTCCGTCGATCTCATCCTCGTCAAAGGCAAAACCCAACCCATCGAAGTCTTCACCGCCCTCGCCCCGCGCCCACCCGGCACCGCCGAACCCGCCTGGCTCGCCCGCCACGAGGAAGCCGTGCGCGCCTACCGCCGCGGCGACTTCGACACCGCCGAGGCCGCCTGGCTCGACGTCCTCGCCGCCGAACCCGGCGACGCCCTCGCCTCCATCTTCTTCGCCCGCTGCGCCGCCCTCCGCGAAAACCCACCCCCCGGCGAATGGACCGGCGTCTTCACCATGTCGGGGAAGTAACGCCGACAACGTGGGCCGCGCGACGACCCTCGCCGCGAACATTGCGCAAGCCTCACGCGCGGCCAGAGGAAGCGCCGCATCCCCTCACAACTCATCCGACAGCAGTGTTGCTTTGCGCGCATTACGCGCCTAAAGCAACCAGCATGCACGCCCAACTCCGGGTATTCCAACATTTTTGTCGGACAAAAAGCTGCTGACAAACACACCAATTCGTCGATAAACTCCTTGTTATCCTATGAAGAAATACTGGCAGTTCGCAGATGAATGGAAGATAATTGGAAGGAAGGGATACTTCGGACCGGCAATTATTTCAGAAGAAGCTCTTTACCTAATTCCCTATCGAGAGGGAGGCGCTGGAAGTAAGATCGCATTAGGAGCATTGGGGGGAGGATTGCTTGGCGCTTTGGTATTTGCTGCGACGACATCTAAACCTGGCAATTCAGGGCTAGTTGATGCTGGAGTAACCGAAGGATTGTTACGAGAGCTTTCCGAGGAGATCACAACGCACAAGGAGTGGCCAATTAAGAAAATCAAAGATGAGAGAATGATTGTGATTCCGAAGAAAATAGTAACCGGATGGAGATTTCCATGGTGGTCGGGCTTGACGTTGACAATAGAGGGGGAGCACAAAGTGTTTTTCTCACCGAAGATTCAGCAGTGGACTGTTCGAAAGTACTTTTCTGAATTTGGATATCCAAAGGATCAAAGAGGATAACAAGCCGCGGTGTCCAATCCCTACTAGCGCCGTGTTCTGATGATCTTTCGTAGCTTGAAACCCAACCCAGTTTTGGCCTTCCGCCCCCGGTAGGGGTGGACGCGCTATGTCGTTCTCCAAAGAATCACAGAATGTCGGCCAGCAATCACAACTGCGTCTGACGTCTGCAGACAAAGGGACAGGTCTTTTGTCGCTCCGCCTCCCTCCTATAGCCTGCCCACACTGGGCACGCTCTACTACGGCGAAAGCCTCCACCTTGCCATACCCGCGCGCGTCTGCTCTCCTCCCGCGATGCCTTCCGAAATTGTCACGGTTGCCGGCCAGCCTTACCGCCTCGCCACGTGGCCCCGCCGCATCACCGCTCGTGTAATTGATGTGGTGATCGCCGTTTTCACCTGCGGCCTACCAGGCGAGGCAATCGGACGTTATCTCTACCCGTTCGGCATTGTTTATTTGGTGTTGGGCAGTGCCATCCTCCGCGGACAAACTGCGGGCAAAGTCCTCATGGGTATAGGGGTCATCGACGCCACGCATGGGAGGCGGTGCACCTTTGGTCAGGAACTCGTGCGGTCGCGTTACATCTTCTACTACAACCCGATCTTTCTCGCCCTCAGCGCTTTTGACGCGGCGCGCGGATGTTTCGAAAAGCCGGAGACCTATGTCGTGCGAACCGCTCAATTCACTCCGGAAGAGCGCGAAATGATGCGAGAGAAGCCAGCGAGGCTAGATCTCACCGGCATGCGTGCCAGCATCCAAAAAATGCGTGAGGAAGAGGACGGCTCTAACAAGCGCGCTTAGCGCGAGTGATACACGCTGACCACGCCTTCATGGCGCGGCCATTAAAGATGCCTACGAGGACGAAGCTGTTCCGCAAGAGTAGGCCCGAATTCCATCCCGCTACTTTCCGCTCACATCCAGGCAGACCGCTTCCTTCGTGCTGCGGGCGAAGATGTGGCCGCCGCTGAGGATCGGGGTGCCCCAGCATTTGCCGTCGAGCACTTTGGCGCGGGCGAGTTCCTGGTAGGCGTCGGGTTTCGCGGCGAAGAGCACGAGCGCGCCGGCGTCGGAGAGGGCGAGCACTTTGTCTCCTGCGAGGATGACCTGGCCGGGGCCAAAGTCGGGCGCCGACCACTTTTCGCTGCCATCCTTGAGGTCCACGCTTTTGACCGGGCCTTTGCCGTATTCCTTGAACTGGAACATGCCGTAGAGGTGGCCGCCGCTGGCCACAGGGGTGCTCCAGTGGTTGGCGAGTTTGTTGCCGCGCAGGCGGTAGAGTTCGGTGGCGGTCCATTTGTCGCCGTCTTTCGCCACCCGCACCGCGCCTGCGCCGACGCCGTAACCGGCGGAGCACCAGACGACGTCGCCGGAGACGACGGGGGAGGCGGCGGTGGAGGTGCTGTAGTTAAAGGCGTAGCGCCAGAGTTCCGCGCCGGTCTTGGGCTCGACGGCGAGCAGGCCGCTCTGGAGAAAAAAAATGATTTGCCGCTGCCCGAGGATGGTCGCGGCGATCGGCGTAGCGTGGGTTATTTTCTCGTTAAAGGCTTTCCACATGGGCGTGCCGTCGGCGGCATTGAAGGCGAGGAGCGAGGAACCGGGGCCGCCGCCGGCGACGTAGAGCACGCCGGCTTCGAGCAGCGGGGAGGCGGCGTTTTGCCACTGAATGTTGCGGCCTGCGAACTCGGCGATGAGGTCGTGCTTCCACAGTTCCTTGCCGGTCGCGGCGTTGAAGGCCTGAAGGACCAATTGACCGGAGAGGGTGAAGACGTGCGTGCCATCCGTGGCGGGTGACGAGCGGGGGCCGTCGCCGCCCTTGTTGTCGCCGGTACCGGAGTCGCCGCCGCCGTCGAATTTCGCGGAGCCGAGCGGGGCGGTCCACAGTTCCTTGCCGGTGGTGACTTCGCGCGCGACGAGCACCTCCTGCGGCGCGCCGTCGGCCTCGCGTCCCTCCAGCACGAAGCAGCGCGTACCGCCCACGGCGAAGGAACTGAAGCCGCGTCCGCCCGCCACTTTCCACAGCACCTTCGGCCCGGCCGCCGCCCACGGCGCGATCTTTTCGGCGGTGCTGCCGTCGCCATTCGGGCCGCGATACTGCGACCAGTCGGCGGCGTGGAGCGGTAGGATGGCGAGGAGGAGCGGGATGAGGAGGTGTGGTTTCATAATTGGGAAAGTGGCTGGCTAGTGCGCGGGTGAAAGATCGAGGTCAGCGAAGCGGATCGGCGTGCCGGAATACGGGCTGCCCCAGATGCCGGGGCGTCCGGCGGGCGGCTCGGCTTTCGTCGTGTAAGTGATCGTCCACGCGGCCGGCTCGGGCGTCCCGGCGGGCCACGCTTTGCCCTCGACGATCCAACCGGCGGCGTCCTTGCGCACCTGCACGCGCAGGCTCGTCCAGCTCGCGTCGGGCCACTCGTAGGCCACGCTCTGCCGGGCTTCGTCGCCCTGAAAAATCTCCAGCGTCTTTTTTGCCGCGCTGACCTGCAGCCGGTAGCCGCCGACACCGCCGAGGCTCACGCCAAACGCCGGAAACTTGCGCCCTTTTTTCGTCCCGAAAAATCGCGCGCTCGCGGTGACGTCGCCCTTCGGCGTGGGCCCGAAGAGCAGCCCGAACGTGTCGAGCGGTTCGCCGGGGAGTTCGAGAAACCGCCCATCCTTCGCATCCTCGCGCAGCAGGAAATCGCCGGACATTACCATGAATTCCGCGGGGACTTTGCCAGGCTCCGCTGTCGCGAAATCATTGTGGTAAAGCGGCTCGGCGGCTTGCCCGGTGGCCAGGGCGAGCACGGCGGCGATTGGAAAAAGACGCGGCAGTTTCATTCAGCGGGTGTTACGGAACACGGCAGGCCGGTGAGTGTCCAGAGTGTTCACCGGGAAATACACGCGACCATTCGCGCCGCGCTACGTGGTGCCGAAATAGCGGTCCCCGGCGTCGCCGAGACCGGGGACGATGTAGGCGCGGGCATCGAGGCCGGGGTCGATGGCGGCGGTGAAAATGTGGACGTCGGGGTGCGCGCCGCGGAGTTGTGCGAGGCCCTCCGGGCAACTGACGATGCAGACGAAGCGCACCGATGTCGCGCCCGCCGCTTTCAACTGCGCGACGGCCCCGGTGGCGCTCCAGCCGGTGGCGAGCATGGGATCCACGAGGAGCACGTCGGCTTCGGCGAGGTGCGCGGGCGCTTTGAAATAGTAGGTCTCCGGGCGGTGCGTCTGCTCGTCGCGAAACATGCCGATGTGCGCGACGCTGACGTGCGGAAGCAGGCGCAGCATGCCTTCCACGAGGCCGAGCCCGGCGCGGAGGATGGGCGCGACGATGACGGGGCGAGCCAGGGCGCGGCCCTCATACGGGGCGAGCGGTGTCTGGATGAGCGCGGGCCGGGTGGCAAGGTCGCGCGTCGCCTCGAAGACGAGGAGCGTGGAGAGTTCGTTGAGGCGCGCGCGGAACTCGCGCGAGCCGGTCTGCGCGTCGCGAAGCTGGGTGAGCTTCACCTGGACGAGTGGGTGGTCGATGACGGTGACGCCGTCGGGCGGTGGTTGCGAAGACACGCCGCGGATGTAGCCCGGCGTGGCGGGTTTGTCACGCAGCGCGGCATGCGGCGTGCATCCGCTCCGGGGCGTGCGCCGCTTTTTCCACGTCATCGCTTTCCTCACCCTCGCCGCTCGCGCCGCGGGCACGGACCTCGCCATCGAGATCGACCTCACGGCGCAAAAGGCGTGGCTGCTGCACGACGGCGCGCGCATCTACACCACGCCGATCTCCAGCGGTCGCTCCGGCTACCGGACGCGGACGGGAAATTTCCAAGTCGTGCAAAAGGATGAGGACCATTTGTCCACGCTCTACGGCTCGATCGTGGATGCCGGCGGACGGACGCTCGTGGCCGGGGCCGACAGCGGGATGCCAGTGCCAAAAGGCGGACGGTTCGTGGCCGCGCCGATGCACCATTTTCTGCGCTTCGACGGCGCGACCGGGATGCACGCCGGGCATTTGCCAGGCTACCCCGCCTCGCACGGCTGTGTGCGCCTCCCTCCGGCCAAGGCCGCGCTGTTTTACGACATCGTGGAAATCGGGACGCCAGTGCGTGTCTTTGGCACCGCTCCCTCATCCCCTGAACCGCAACCGAAACCATCGGTAACCCTCGCCGGCACACCAGTGGCCACGCCGCCGCCAAAGAAAAGCTGGTTCCCACTTTTCGCCAAAAGCGCGCCCGCTTCGGCCCGAAAACAAACGCGGCCCGGAAATGACTCCGGGCCGCGCTGATGAATTTTCGCGTGTGGGCGAAGGCCGCTTAGTAGCGACCGCCGCGCTCGCCACCACCACCACCACCGCCGCCGTAACCACCACCACCGCCACGACCACCGCCGCCGCCGCCGTAACCTCCACCACCGCCGCCACGGCCACCGCCGCCGCCGCCGTAGCCGCCGCGACCACCGCCGCCGCCGCCACGACCACCGCCGTAACCGCCACCGCCGCCGCCCGGAGGACGATCCTCACGCGGGCGCGCTTCGTTCACGGTCAGGGCGCGGCCGTCAAAGGCGTTGCCGTGAAACATGGTGATGGCCTTCTGCGCGTCTTCATCCGTCGCCATGGTGACGAAGGCGAAGCCGCGGGATTTGCCGGTGAATTTGTCCTGCACAAGCATGACTTCGGTGACCGCGCCAGCCTGCGCGAAGTGGTCCTGGAGATCGGTCTCCGTCGTGTTGAACGACAGATTGCCGACGTAGAGTTTATTACCCATTTGGTCTAGTTATCAGTATTCCCAAGCGCGCTTTCGGTGACGGTTCCCGGTCATCGGTTTCAAGTCGTCACTGAAGTTACTCAACTGACAATCTCCCCAACTCCGAGGCAGTGCTAAGGTGGTTTTCGCCGCGAACCATAGGAGGCTTTCGCTGAAAGCAAAGTAAATTTTCGCGGGCTGCGCAGGGTGTGCGTTGATTTTTCCCGTCGTGCCACCGACAGTCCGGCCCGCTTGAAATTCTTCTGCCTTTTCCTCACCCTCCTCGTCTGCGTGAGCGCTCCTGCGCGCTCCGGGGAAAAGAAGCGTTTCGCCCTTTACGCCATGCTGCTCGAGACGCTGCCGGTCGATCTCGCCGATGGCGCGCAGTGGATGATGGACAAGGGCGATACTTTCCCCGTGATCATGTTCAAGGACGAGCAGACGAAGATCATGCTCCAGCTCGCCGGCACGAGTTTCATCATCGAAACCAAGCGCGTCAAAGTGATCGAGGAGAAAGATCTCAAGGCCGGCGAACTGGCCAGCTATCGGCGCAACGTGCAGACCTACATCGACACGCGCGCGGACCAGTGGAAAAAGCGCGCGACGGAGGGAAAGTGACGACGGCGGAATGCCGCAGGCGGAAATCCGGCATGCGTCATTTGGCCACGCTCGTCAGCGTCTTGAGCAAGCCTGCCCGCGCTTTGGGCAAATGATGATAGGCCCGGCCAAGCGCCACCGCTGGCGTCACATTGGCCTGGCCTTGAATTCCGAGCAGTCGCACGAGTTCGCTTTCAAAATGTAACAACGCCCGTAGCGCCGCGGGCTGCGCATTGAGAAAACCGAGCGCGCGTTTCAAAAGATCGTACAGCTCCGGCGCGGGATGGTCCGGCTCGGTCACCAGCTCGATCAGTTCCACGAAATATGCCGCCAGCGCCACGCGTCCGTAATCCAGCCGCACGCCCGCGTGAGGCTCGCGCAGTGCGGCCTCGCGCAGCGCGTGCAACTCGCTTTTGCGGCTGCGCGCAAACTGAATCTCGCAGTCGAAAAACAAATCGAGCACCCCGGCGAACTTGCTCTTCGGCTGGCGCGCGCCTTTCGCCACGGTCTTGATCTTCCCGTGCGCCTCCGAGAACCACGTCACGATCAGACTCGTCTCCGAGAGCTTCGTCTTTCGCAGTAAAATGGCGGCGGTGGTTTCCACGGATTTTCGAGACTGCGGGTTTCTCGATCGCCGAAACCCGCGTCGCCCCATCCAACCGAAAATCCCGCAACCGAGAATCGAAAACTTCCCGCCGCCACCGCACCCTTGACTCCCCGGAGACGGTTCGTAGTCTGCGCCCACCAAATGCAGGGGAGCCACACCGGCTGAGAGGTCTCGCGCGAGCGAGACGACCCTTTGAACCTGATGCGGGTCATGCCGCCGCAGGGAGCCACGCCTCACCGGAGGCGTTTTCAAAAGTCTCAGCCGTGCCGCAATTTCCCTGGCACGGCCTTTTCGTTTTCCGAACCTCCGTCCTCTCTCCATTCCTATGATCGCGACCAAAGACTCCATCGAACCCCACAGCAGCGACGAACTCCCGGCCAGCACGCGCGTCTATGTGCAGGGCGAACTTTTCTCCGAGGTGCAGGTGCCCTTTCGCGAGATCAGCCAGTCGCCCACGAAGCGCTTCGACGGCACGCTGGAGGAAAATGCCCCCGTCCGCGTTTACGACTGCTCCGGCCCGTGGGGCGATCCCGAGTTCACCGGCACGTCCGATGAAGGCCTGCCAACACCGCGCGCTGAATGGATCGCGGCGCGTGCGGATGTGGAAGCGTATGACGGACGTGAAGTCATGCCGCAGGACAACGGCTACCTCAGCGGCAAACACGCCGAGTATGCCAGCAAGGCTGAGCGCAATCGGCTCGTGGAATTTCCCGGTTTGAAAGGCCAGCGCCGTCGGCCACTTCGCGCGAGCAAAGGCCATCCGGTCACGCAGCTCTGGTATGCGCAGCAAGGGATCATCACGCCGGAGATGGAGTTCATCGCCATCCGCGAAAACCTTGGCCGGGCGAAGATCGCCGACCTTTCCCAAGAAATCCGTCGCGCCGATCTCGACAAACAGCACGCCGGTTCCAGCCAGCAGCCGAATAGCGAATACACGCCCGGAGTCTTCCGCCGTTTCCCACAAAGAATCCCGAATGAAATCACGCCGGAATTCGTGAGATCAGAAGTCGCCGCCGGGCGCGCCATCATCCCCGCGAACATCAATCACCCCGAGTTGGAACCGATGATCATCGGGCGCAATTTCCTTGTGAAGATCAACGCCAACATCGGCAACAGCGCCGTCGCGTCGAGTATCGAGGAGGAGGTGGAAAAGATGCGCTGGGCCACCAAATGGGGCGCCGACACCGTCATGGACCTCAGCACGGGCAAAAACATCCACGCCACCCGCGAGTGGATCCTGCGCAATTCGCCCGTGCCCATCGGCACCGTGCCCATCTACCAGGCGCTGGAGAAAGTGAACGGCAAAGCCGAAGACCTCACGTGGGAGCTCTTCCGCGACACCCTCATCGAGCAGGCCGAGCAGGGCGTTGATTACTTCACCATCCACGCCGGCGTGCTCCTGCGCTACGTCCCGCTCACCGCCTCGCGCATGACCGGCATCGTCTCGCGCGGCGGCAGCATCATGGCGAAGTGGTGCCTCGCGCATCACCAGGAAAATTTCCTCTACACCCACTGGGACGACATCTGCGACATCATGGCCGCCTACGATGTCAGCTTCTCCATCGGCGACGGCCTGCGCCCCGGCTCCATCGCCGACGCCAATGACCGCGCGCAATTCGGCGAGCTCGAAACGCAGGGCGAACTCACCCGCCGCGCCTGGGCCAAGGGCGTGCAAGTCATGAACGAAGGCCCCGGCCACGTCC
Source organism: Chthoniobacter sp. (assembly GCA_021414005.1). Classification (GTDB taxonomy): domain Bacteria; phylum Verrucomicrobiota; class Verrucomicrobiia; order Chthoniobacterales; family Chthoniobacteraceae; genus Chthoniobacter. The sequence continues at coordinate 50,597 of JAIOPH010000023.1, forward strand.
CCATGCACCTCATCGAGGAAAACATGGCCAAGCAGCTCGAATGGTGCGGCGAAGCGCCCTTCTACACCCTCGGGCCGCTCACCACCGACATCGCGCCCGGTTACGACCACATCACCAGCGGCATCGGCGCCGCCATGATCGGCTGGTATGGCTGCGCCATGCTCTGCTACGTCACGCCCAAGGAACACCTCGGCCTGCCCAACAAGCAGGACGTCAAGGAAGGCGTCATCACCTACAAACTCGCCGCCCACGCCGCCGACCTCGCCAAAGGCCACCCCGGCGCCCAATACCGCGACAACGCCCTGAGCAAAGCCCGCTTCGAGTTCCGTTGGGAAGATCAGTTCAACCTCGGCCTCGACCCCGAGCGCGCCCGCGAATTCCACGACGAAACCCTCCCGCAGGAAGGCGCCAAAACCGCGCACTTTTGCAGCATGTGTGGCCCGCACTTCTGCTCGATGAAGATCACCGAAGACGTCCGCAAATACGCCGCCGAACAGGCAATCTCCGAGGATGAGGCCTTGAAGAAAGGCATGGAGGAGAAGTCGAAGGAGTTCGTGGAAAAGGGCGCGGGGGTTTACCAACCCGCATAGTTACAAACTTTTCCTCAATAGAATGTCTCTTCGCGAGCACGAACTGGATCATGCTCTAGCTCTTGCGAAGAAATAGAAACAATCTTCAATTCTTAGCCCGCAATGGCAGACGCACATACTGACAAGGCCACGGAGTATAGCCTCAAATATATACAACTGATTGAGGACATTCTTCCCATAGAGTGGACACCTGGCCGTCAACCATCATGTGTGGTGGAGAGGATAACTGAAAACTCGTTAATCCTCCTCTCGAACGAACTCGACGATCTCTGTAGCTCTTCTGATCGCCGAGAGGGAGCACTTCAAGCTAGCCGTGAATTCGGACAATTGAATGTGCAAACGGTAGGTTTTGGTCATGCGTCTGATTTTGATGAGTTCGTGAAGCTTGGTCTGATATTTGGTGATCGAATTGTCCTCTGGGACGTGATTTCATCGAAGGTAATTCGAAAGGGCGCAGTAAACATAGAATCGGCAAGCCTGGTGGCGCAGATCGCCTGTAACCTGCTGCTCCTCAAGCCGGTGATCGAGAAAGGCGGCATTGTAATCCTACCTCACCCCACGCGATGGAGTGATTTGACAAAAAATGTCTGTGCTGCTCTTCAAGAGTTCTCAGTCTTTTCAGACAAGGAATTCGGCTTGGCAACAGCGCTTTGTGTGATTGAGGAAGGTCTCCCTGTCCATCCCTATACGCTATTACATGACGATGTTTCGTTTTCAGCGACGTCCAAAATAATCGATAAAGATGAATTGTATTCTGGCGGCCCGCTTCTTCTTAATAAAGCAATTGCCTCACTTTTGAGTGATCAACGCTTTCGTTATCTAAGCGATGTATCGTTGGCTGATTTCCACAGGATAATATCTCGCGACCAAGAGGTGCGAAGATCCATAAGAAGGCTTTTTACATCACCCCTTCACGGGTTGTCGCATGTGCAGGCCAATCAAGAAATTGAAGCTATAAAAGAGGATCTTTTCGCTCGTATAACTAAGCAAAATACCTCATTAGCAGACTATTCACTAGGAGCTCTCCAGACGACAGCTTCTTTTTCACTCTCCGCCTATTCTGTAGCTGTTGCTTCGGCTCCCTTGACAGCTTTAGCAATCGCAGGGTTGGGGGTGAATTTGTGGGGCGTTCTTCAAAAATGGCTTAAAAAGCCTCAGGAAGATGTTTTGATTCAAGCTTTCAAGCGCCTGAAAGAAGTTATTTCGAGCGGGGATGAGAGTAGCTTCATTTCAGGGGAAACATGTTCCTCATATGCAAATGATTTTTTGGCGCTTCCATGGACGGAAGACAGGCAAAAGTATCTTAGCCATTTGCCGCGAGCAGCAGCGATACAGCTATTGCGAGGAATTGATGAAAGCGGCCTTGAAATAGTCGTAAATCACCGCCGCTTTCAGGAGGACTACATCGGAGACTACTTGAAATATGTGAGCGAGATTGATTTGAAGTCATATTGGGCACACATCGAGGCGATGTTTAAGTCTCCTGAAGGAATTCTAATCTATGATGGCACCTCTCATGTTGAAATGATGACGTCACACGACATGCCGGAGCGAGTTTGGTTGGCTCTTCTGGCATCTGTGATTAATGCGCATCGAAACCTACTAAGGTCAGGGAAAGAGTGGTTTGAGCTTACGTTGCTGAAACAGATTATTAATTATCAGATCAACTGTTCCGCTGGAAAAACTAGGAAGCGAGAATTGTTGGAAACTTGGATATCTAGCTTGAGTGAGCCGGATCGCGTCATGGCCGCAAAATACATCGAGGAATATTCAGACAAATGGTAATTCACTTATCATGGGGAGCCTTGCGTAAGATGGGTAAGGTGTGAGTTGACCTTTGAGTAACGCCTCGTGTGAAGCGAGCGAGGACACAAGGCTGGAGCCTCGAACACTCTCAGTTCATCAACTTTTACCTTTCCCGCCCGCCTACATCGTCCCACCATGAAACGCTTCGGCCCTTCCTGCCAGTCCGCGAAGAGTGCTCATCGTCGTGGGCGAATTCAACGTGACCAGGTTCTGCGAAGGTCTCCAAGTGCAAGTTCGCCTAGATTAATCTCCGCGACTTCTCCGTCGGAGACGCGCGCTCTCGCTGCATTTAGGGTGAACTTTCTTGCGTGCTTCAGCCGCGCTTGATCCCACTCTCGCCCGTTCTCTCTTCTTCCCGATGATTTCCCGTTTCCTCGCCCTCTTCGTCCTTGTCGGAACCACCTTCGCGCAGACGGCGACTCCGCCGACGGCGGCGACGGTGGAGGTGTGGCCGGAGGGGAAGATGCCGGGCAACGGGGCGAATGCACCCGAGGCGGAGGTGCCGCGGAATGACGGCTTTCACCGCATCACAATGTCAGCCGCCCCCCGTTGACGTTGAACGGCGGGGGGTGGGGCTTCGGAGCAGCCATAACCAATCGCTTTCAGAGGAAAAGGGTGTTCACGCCCCGGATTGAAGAGTCGTCCTTCCGGCAGGCAGTCTCCGACGGGGCGTTTGAAGAATGGTTATTCCTGTAGGGAGTCTGCCGCGCCTCGATTGAAGAGTTGTTACTCCGGCAGGGAGCCTCCTCTGCTTCGTTTGAAGAATAGTTACTCCGGCAGGGAGTCTTCCCCGCCTCAATAGAAGAGTTTTCCTTCCGGTAGGCAGTCTTCCCCGCCTCAATAGAAGAGTCGTCCTTCCGGTAAGGAGTCTCCTCTGCCTCGATTGAAGAGTCGTTTTTCCGGTAGGGAGACGGGTGGGAGTCAGCGCGAAATCGTTTCAACGGCACAGGAGACTCCGGGGTTGCCCGTGGGCAGGGTTTGCGGCAACCTCCAGTCTCATGAGCGAGCCCGCTTCCCTCCCGACCGTGACGGTGAACGTGCAGGTCGTCAGCGCCGATGCCGTTTTCGCCGCGCTGGGCGACGGCGCCCGCCGCCGGATTCTCGTCGCGCTGGGCGATGGGCAGCTCCGGCGCGCCGCGGCTCTCGCCTCGGCGTCCGGGAAGCGCTTTGACAACACGCTGAAACACCTCGACGCCCTATTGAAGGCCGGGCTGATCGTCGCCACTCCCGATCCCGCCGATGCCCGCCGCCGGCTCTACACGCTGGCTCCCTCGGTGAAGGTGGCGCAGACGCCGGAGGGAAGAACGATGGATTTCGGCTACTGCGTGGTGCGGCTCTAAGGCCGGCCCGAAGGTGAATCGGCCCGGCTGCGTCTCAGCGGACGGCGCTTTCCTCCCCTGACCTGCCAAAAAAAGAAATCCTGCGTTTGACATGCAACCGTTTGGTTGCATATAGTCCGCGTGTTGGATGCAGTCTTCAAAGCGTTAGCCGATCCGAGCCGCCGCAAGTTGCTGGATGAGTTGCACACGAACAACGGACAGACGTTGTCGCAGTTGTGTGAACATCTGGACACGAGCCGGCAGGCGGTGACCAAGCACCTGGTTCTCCTCGAAGAGGCGAACCTCGTCGCCACGGTCTGGCGCGGACGCGAGAAGCTGCACTTCCTCAATCCGGTGCCGTTGCACGAGATCTACGAGCGCTGGATTGCCAAATACGAACGCGACCGCCTTCAGGCGATGAGCGATCTCAAAAAGGGTCTCGAAGAAAACCAAAACTAACCAGTCATCATGGAAAAGAGCACCTTCGTTTACGTTACTTACATCCGCACCACGCCGGAAAAACTCTGGGCAAAACTCACGGAGACCGAGATTCCGCGGGAGTTCTTCTGGGCCACATCCCTGCACGCTGAATGGAAAGTGGGCGGGAAATGGAACAGTACCGCGCCGGATGGCACGCTCATCGATGGCGGCGAAGTGCTGGAGATCGATCCGCCGAAGCGGCTGGTGCTCCGGTGGCACCACGAATTGCGGCCCGAGCACAAGGCCGAGGGCGATTCCCGCGCGACCTACCAACTGGAGCAGAAGGAAGGCATGGTGAAGCTGACCGTGATTCACGAGATGGACCGCGGCCAATCGAAGTTCATCGAAGCCGTCTCCAATGGCTGGCCGACCATCCTCTCCAGTCTCAAGAGCCTGCTGGAAACGGGCGAAGCGCTGGAAGACACGCGCACCTGGTAGCCGCACGAGGCGGCTACCGCACACACTTCACGCCGGAAAACGCCGGCGTGAAGTGGCTGCGCGCGGTGCTGCCGACGCTCGGGAAGTGAGCAGTGAGGAACGAGTGGAGCCGGGACCGTTCATCCTGGCCGTCCACTCGCCGCTTGATGCTTGGGCGAAGTTTGAGAAACATTTCCTCCAGCCGTGAATCCGCATCTTCAGCACATCATTTCATCCATGCGCCACATCTTCATTCTTGCGATCTTCGCCATCGTAGCCTGCTTCAATGCTCTGGGAGCGGACGACCGGTGGGTGGAGAATGAGGCTCTTGGCAAAATCAAACTCGGGCGGAAGGCGGCGGATGTGGCTGCCCTCATCGGCAAGCCAGACAGCAAGGGCAAGGATACCGAGTGGGACGCTATCGGCGAGTGGGTGCAGGAGTGGCGCTTCAAATCGCAGGGACTTACTCTGAACATGGCGTCCAGATCCAAAGGTGGCGCCAAAACAGTCCTGACTATTACTGCCGAGGCACCATCCAAACTCGCCACCGCGCGCGGCATCCATATCGGCAGCACGATCGCCGAGGTGACCAAGGCGTATGGCAAGGTTCAGGATCGGGAGCAGAGCGTCGCCGGCAAAACTTTCGTTGCAGGCTCAGTCTATGGCGGCGTCATCTTCACCTTCACCGGCGGAAAAGTGTCGCGGATTTTCATCGGCGCTGCGGCCGAGTAAGCCGCTTGGCAAGGCGACGGACGGCGCCTATCAACGATGATCTCCCGTCTCCTCGCCCTCTTCGTCCTTGTCGGAACGACCTTCGCGCAGACGGCGACGGCGGCGACGGTGGAGGTGTGGCCGGAGGGGAAGTTTCCGGGCAACGGGGTGAAGGAACCGGAGGAGGAAGCCCACCCTCCCCTTTTGAACGGCGCGGCTTCGGTCAGTAAACGCGCAAGCGGAGGAAGAGGCGGTTCGCGCCGCTCGGGATGGGGGCGGTGGCGGTGACGGTTTCGCCCACCGCGCCGGGATCGGTGACGACGTGGGTCCAGTCGAGGAGGTTGGGCGAAGACTCCGTGATGTAGGAGAGGTCGGCGCGGTCGCGTGGGAAGCTGAAGAGGAGGTCGGCCCCGGCTTTCTCCACCGCGGTGGGCGGCAACTGGACCGAGGGTCGGTTTCCCACGGCGTAAAGGATGCCCTGCGTGATGGCATACACGGTGCCATCGGGGCCGATGATGGTCGGCGTGTAGGGCTGGCCGCCGGGTGGGGCCAACTGGATGCGCGTGTAGTCTCCCGTGACCAAGTCCCAGCGGTAAAGGTGTCCGTCTTCGTTGTTGGCGAAGACGGCTTTGCTGGTGACATCGATGGCCGAGGTGTTGATGCACCATTCATCGGGACCGGGGCCGGTCAGCGTCATGACTTCCAGCATGCGGTCCTGATTGGTGAGGGAGTCAAAGTGGGAGACGTTGGGGTCCAGCACGGCTATCTTGTTCTGTCCGCCGTTGTAGCCGTAGCTGTTGTATTTGGTGAAAAGAAGATACGTCGAACCCTGGGCGGAGGAGTAGCTCGGAACCATGGCGATCGGCACAATCGCCACGGTGGTGTCCCAACCGAAGGAACCGGAGAGCTTTTGTGTCTGAAGATCGGCGGAGAAGTGCAGGAGGGTGCCCCGAAAGCCCGCCCCGGCCCCGCTCCCGTAATAGACATCGCCGTCGGGTCCCACGGTGGGCGACGCGGTGGAAAGACCATACACGCCGGCCAGGGTGCCGGTCGCGCTGAGGGCGGCGAGGGTGGTGCTGTTGAGGCGGACGAGCTTTCCACTGTCGAAGTCGCCGCCGTTGTTGAAGACGGCGTAGAGCTGGGTGCCGTCGGCGCTTAGCGCGGGCGCGGCGTTGAGGGCCGTTTGCGAGAAGCCGGAGACGGTATTCGCCACGGCGTAGCTGCCGACGCCGGTGGAGGAGATGCGCGCGATGCCGCCGCCCTGCGCGAGCAGCGGGGTAGCGGCGGCGACTTGGAAGCCGAAGAAGATGTTGCCCGCGGCGTCGCTCGTGATCGGCGTGTTGATTTTCACATTGGCATCGTAAGTGGCCTTATTCGCCAGGTAGCCCGTGGCACCGACGGAGTTATCGTAAAAGACGAGTTTCCCTGTGGCCGCAGGCGTGGCGCGGTCGGCATCATCGCGCCAGTCCAGGGTCCCGCCCGCCGCGGGAATATAAACACGGCAGGAAGTCGGCGAAGTCTGGACGAGCATCGGCGAAAAGCTCGGCCGCCAGATCGAAGCCGGCGCGATGTAGTCGGTGGCTAGCGACCAGAGCAGTGTCCCATCCGCTCCGCGCCGGCCCTCGACGACGAAATTCGTTCCCGCACCGGTGGTGAGTGGGACGATCACGGTGTTGGCGGCGGTCAGTGTCGGCGATCCGTAGTGCGTGAAGGCCACGGGATTCAGGTCAACCGGGGTGTGCCAGAGAATTTGCGTGAGTGGACGCCCGCGTACGCTGGAGTTGCCGGTGTGCTGGGCATTGCCGCCGTAGCTCAGCCAGTCGGCCCGGCTCGGCAGGAGCATGGCAGACGCGGTGAGCAGCGAGGTGAGGATGATTCGGGAGGGGAGGAGCATCATGGCCTGACGTAAGCCCCGCTTGGTCGGAGCGGCAATTGGTTTTGACTCTCGTTTCCAAAGTTTGGCGTGTGGGCGGGTCGCTAACACCGCTCTGTCCCGTCGGCGAGAGCCATACGGTCATCGACAAGGAGGGCGCCGAGATCGAGGCGTGGCTGCAGATGATTGACCTCGTGACCCCACTGAGGTGCCTACGGTTTCGGAGTTGGAGCCGCGTGCGCTTCCGTGATGATCGGCAAATCAAAAGTCAGCTTCGCCACCTTGGAGTATTCTCCCGGTTCGTTGAGGACGAGGTAACGCAGGGTGCCGTCTTCCTTGAAGGACGCTTTGATATAGGAAGGGCTGGATTCCAGATTCATCGTCTCCTCCGCGTTCGCTTTCACGACTTGCTGAAATTGCTTCGCGGTTATCCGCGAACACGACCGGAAATCGGCGGAAATGTTATGCGGAAGCGCATTTGGCACGAAGCGAATTGTGCAAATCGCGGTAAAAGAGCCATTTAAGAAAATGGCGGTGAGGGAGGGATTTGAACCCTCGATACCCTTTCGAGTATGCCGCTTTAGCAAAGCGGTGCTTTCGACCACTCAGCCACCTCACCGGTGGGCTCTCGACTTCGAAGAATCAACGAGCGGGCGACTTATTCGCGTGGTTCCACGGGCGCGGCAAGCAAATTTCCGCTACGCGCTGAAATCGAACATCTGCCGACAGGCCGGCGAGGACTCACCGCACGCGTACTTGACCTCGCCATTACCACGCCGGACGCTCGCCGCCATGTCATTCCGCCTTTTTCTCCCGTGCCTTTTGCGCGGCATCCGCTTTTTCCACCTGAAAAACGCCGCCGTGCTGCTGGCGGTGCTCGGTCTGGGGCTCGCGGCGGACCGCGCTCTGGCCGTGCCAAATGACGTGAGCGCGGAGGAGAAGGCGGCGGGTTTCGAGTCGCTCTTCGACGGCACGAGCCTCGCCGCGTGGCGCGGCTACAAGCGCACCGACGTGCCGGCGGGCTGGCAGGCGCTGGATGGCTCAATCGTGCTGGTGGGGCCGGGTAGCGATCTCGTGACGGTGAAGACGTATCGGAGTTTCGATTTCCGTTTCGAATGGAAGATCGCGCCGGGCGAAAATAGCGGCGTGCTCTACGGGGTGAACGAGGCGCGGCGCGAGGCGCACGAATCTGGGCCGGAGTATCAGGTGGTGGACAACGGCAAGGACGGGGCGACGACGGTGAATTCGGCGGGCGGAAATTTCGCACTGCACGCACCATTGAAAGATGTCGTGAAACCGCCCGGCCAATGGAACGAGGGCCGCATCGTCGTGGATGGCACCCATGTCGAGCACTGGTTAAACGGGGAGAAAGTAGTGGCCTACGAGATCCGCTCGCCGGAGTGGGTGACGCTCGTGGCGCAGACGAAATTCAAGGACAAGCCCGATTACGGGAAAGTGGTGGACGGCCACATCGCGCTGCAAAATCATGGCGGCCCGCGCTGGTGGGCTGCGCGGCTGGCCGGCATTTCAAAGGATGACGCCGCAGCGATTCAGGAAAAGGTGGCCGTGGTGTGGTTCCGGAACCTGCGTATCCGTGCGCTGCCGGAAAAGGCCCCGAAGTAAGCGCAAACAAGCACCAACAGCTCCGCCGCCGGCTCGAAATGCGCCTACTTCCCGCTCCCCCGTTTCGGGGCGCGGGTGAGGAAGCGCTGGAGGAGAATGAAGCCGAGGAGCAGCGTGCCCATGGCGATGCGGAGCCACTCGGAACTGAGACGTCCATCGAAGTTGAGCGCGGAATTGATTGTGGCAAAGATGAGCACGCCGAGCAGCGTGCCAGCAACGTAACCGACTCCGCCGGTGAGTAGTGTGCCGCCGATCACCACTGCCGCGATGGCGTCGAGTTCCAGGCCCACGCCCATGGCGGGGTTGCCTGAGCCCGTGTAAAGTGTGGCCGCGACGCCAGCCAGCGCCGCGCAGAACCCGCTGACAGCATAGACAGCGCACCGCGTCCGGGCCACGGGAAGTCCCATCAATCGCGCAGAATCAGGACTGCCGCCCAGCGCGTAGATGTTGCGCCCGAAAACTGTGCAATGCGCGACGAACATTCCCACAACGAAGATCGCGAGGAAAAGCATCGCCGAGGAAGAAAGCACCGCCGTTTCTCCAAGTGGCAGGCTGAACTCCTGCAGCCCGGTGTAGAAGGAATGGCTGATGCCCACCGATTCCATGTTCACGACAAAAGCCATCCCTCTGGCAAAGTACAGCCCGCTGAGCGTGACCAGAAACGCGGGCAATTCATAAGTCTGGATGAGCCAGCCTTGCGCCCAACCGAACCCCGTGCCGAGTACCAGCGCGACCGTGATAGCGGCGAGCGGGTGCCAGTGATGCTGGCTCACCAGCGTGGCGATGATGATGGAAGTGCAGGCGACCACCGAGCCGACGCTGAGATCGATGCCGCCGGACAGAATCACGAAAGTCATCCCCACGGCGATCGCCGCGAGCATGGCGTTGTCCGTGAAGAGATTTCCAACAACGCGCGCCGAACTGAAGCCTTCATACAAGGATGAGGCTGCGATGAAGAGCGCGACAAGCACGCCGCCCGTGACCAGCAACGGCAGGAATCTGCGATTCATCAGGCTGCGGTCCTCCGTCGAAAAAGCCCGGCGACCTGTGCGCGAAAGATGGGCGACTGCAGGAGTGCAGCGAGCAGGATGACCACGGACTTGGGCAGCGGCGTGATGGCGGGTGGCATGCCCAGATTGTACATCGTGATGGTGAGGGTCTGGATAAGCAGAGCGCCGACAATGGAGCCGACCAGCGTGAAACGCCCACCCGTGAGCGCAGTGCCACCGATGATGACTGCAGCGATGGCATCCAGTTCCAGAAACTCGCCGACGCGAGAGGGGTCGGCGGCTTTGATATTGGAGGTGGCGATGAGTCCGGCCACAGCGGCGCAGATGCCGGAGAAGGCATAGACGAGCACTTTCACCAGTCGCACTGGAGCGCCGCAGAAACGGCTCGCGGTTTCATTGTCGCCCGCGGCCTCGATGAACAGCCCGATGGCCGTGCGGCGCGTGAGCAGCGACGTCGCCGCGAAGCCCAGCGCAACAATGGTCACAGTGAAAGGCAGGCCGAGAAAGTGGCCGTTGCCAAAGAAGACAAACGCGGAGTGCTCGAAGGGAATGGTCTGCCCGTGGGTGATGTTCATCGCGCTACCGCGTCCGACAATCATCAGAATGAGCGTGGCCACGAACGGCTGAATGCGCAGACCCGAGACGAGCAGTCCGTTCCATGCGCCGAGCGCCGCACCGGCGAGCACGCACAGTAACAGCACAGCGGCAAAGGGCAGCGCCGTGGTGGTGACGAGCAGCGCGGCGAGCGCACCGGTGATCGCCATGACCGAGCCAACGGACAAATCCACGCCGCCTGTGCCGATAACGAGCGTCATGCCAAGCGCGAGCAGCATGACTTTCGATCCTTGGTTCAGCACATCCACGAGCGTGCCGTAGAGATGGCCGTCCTGGACGACGACGCGGAAAAAGGCCGGTTGATAGATGAGGTTGAACGCGAGCAGCGCGGCCAGACTCAGCACCGGCCAGAGCAGGCCGCCGCCGGTGAACCAGCGTTTCACTTTGGCCAACGGATCATTCATTGGCGGGTGGTCGCGCGATCATTTGCAAGACGCGGCTTTCGTCGAAATCGCCGTCGAGTTCGCCGACTTGTTTGCGGTCGCGCAGCACGACCACCCGGCCGCTCACGCGCACGACTTCTTCGAGTTCGGAGGAGATGAAAAGCACGGCCATGCCCTTCGCGCGGAGCGACTCGATGAGCTTCTCGATTTCCTCCTTGGCGCCGACATCGATGCCGCGCGTCGGCTCGTCGAGGATGATGAGCTTCGGTTGCATCGCGAGCCAGCGGGCGAGCAGGACTTTCTGCTGATTGCCCCCGGAAAGATTGCGGATCGGCGTCTCGGCGCTGGCGGTCTTAATGTTCAACGCGCGGATGTAATGCTCGGCAAGCTGCGCCTGCTCGGCGGCGGAAATGCGGCGCAGCGGCCCGCGGCTCGCCTGCATCGCGAAGACGAGATTTTCGCGCACGGAGAGGTGCGGAAAAATACCCTCCACTTTCCGATCTTCGGAGCAAAAGCCGAAGCCGCGCCGGATGGCCTCGCCCGGCGTGCGCAGCGCGGTCCGCTCGCCGCCGATGCGCAGCTCACCACTCTCGTGCGGGTCGATGCCGAAAAGCATCCGCGCCGTTTCGGTGCGGCCCGAGCCGAGCAGCCCGGCCAGCCCCACCACCTCGCCCGCACCGATGCGAAGATGAATTGGGCCGACACTGCCGCGGCGTCCGAGGCCGCGGGCGTCCACGAGCGAGTTCTCGGCGTTGGTCGATTTCGTGGTGGCGGTGTGCGCGGCCTGCGGCGTCTCGACGGTGCGCCCGAGCATTTTGCCGAGCAGTTCGATTCTCGGCAGCGCGGCGGTTTGGTATTCGCCGACGAGCGCGCCATTGCGCAGCACAGTCATGCGATCGGTGAGCGCGTAGATTTGATCGAGGAAATGCGAGACGAAGAGGATCGCGAGACCGTCGTCGCGGAGCTTGCGAAGCACGGTGAAAAGCGCGGCGACTTCCTGCTCGTCGAGGCTGGAGGTCGGCTCATCGAGCACGAGCAGCTCGCATTTCACATCGAGCGCGCGGGCGATGGCGACCATCTGCTGGAGCGCGATGGAGCACGACTGCAACTCGCGCGAAACGTCAAGATCCAGCCCCAGCCGCGCCAGCGCCCGCCGCGCCTGTGCGCGGGCCGCACGCCATTGAATGAAGCCGAAGCGGCGCGGCAGCCGTCCGAGCATCACGTTCTCCGCGATGGAGAGCGTGGGGATAAGGTTTACCTCCTGAAACACGGTCGAGATGCCGCACGCCTCGGCGTCCTTAGGTGACTGCGGATGAATCTCGCGCCCGGCAAATTGAATCGTCCCGCTGTCGCGCTGATACACACCGGTGATGATCTTGATCAGCGTGGATTTTCCTGCGCCGTTTTCGCCGAGCAGCGCGTGGATTTCGCCCCGCCGCAGCTCAATCTGCACGTCGGCCAACGCCTTCACACCAGGGAAGGATTTCGTAATCTCGCGTGCGGAAAGCAGCACCTCGCTCATGGCTGGAGCAGCACCGCCGGACCGTCCGCCGGCTGCGTGGCGAAAATGACCGGCTCGATCCCCGTGGCCGCGAGATAGCTCGCGCGCAGCGCGTCCTCCACCTCGCGCACGCGCGCCGCCTGCACCAGCGCGATGCAGCAGCCGCCAAAGCCGCCGCCCGTCATCCGGCAGCCGAACACCCCGCGCTCCGGCCCAAGTTCGCGCGCCGCGGCGACGATCGCGTCCAGCTCCGCGCAGCTCACATTGAAGTCATCCCGCAGCGAGTCGTGGCTCGCGCCCATCAGTACGCCGAGCTGCCGCCACTCGCCCGCCCGCAGCGCTTCCACCGCGGCGAGCGTGCGCACATTCTCCGTTGTCACATGCCGCGCCCGGCGAAAGATCCGCTCCGGCAAAAGCGCCCGCGCCTCATCCACACTCGTCGCGGTCGCGTCGCGCAATTCGCGCACCCCGAGCAGCCGCGCCGCCTCGAGGCAATCGTCGCGCCGGGCCCTGTAACCGCCGTCGTTCAGCTCGTGCCGCACCATGGTGTTGATCACGAGCAGCGCCACGTCGTCGCCGCGCATCGGCACCAGCGTCCGCACGCGCGACTGGCAATCAAGCAGCAGCAGATGCCCGCGTTTTCCAAACACCACGGCGAACTGGTCCATGATCCCGCACGGTGTCCCCGCAAATTCATGCTCCGCCTTCTGGCAAAGCAGCGCCTTTTGCTCGGGATCGAGCGTGATCCCGGCCAGCAGTTCGCCGAGCGTCGCCGTCGCCACTTCCAAAGCCGCGCTGCTGCTCAAGCCGCCGCCGCCCGGCAGCGTCGCGTGGACGACCGCATCGAACCCCGGCACGCTCGCGCCCGCCGCCTGCAAGCCCGCGATCACCCCGCGCACATAATTGCTCCACGCCGGCTTGCCCGGCGGCACCGGCGCGTCCACCGCGAACTCCGCCGGCTCCTCCGGCCGTAGCGCGCTCCACACCCGCACGCGCCGATCCGCCCGCACCCGCGCCGCAAGATAGAGGCCCGGCTCGATGGCCATCGGCAGCACGAAGCCGCCGGTGTAGTCCGTGTGCTCGCCGATCAAGTTCACGCGCCCCGGCGCATACACCACATGGCTCGCCGCCCCGCCCGTGCGCTCGTGAAAAAGCTCCTGCGCGACACGACTCGGGTGCGCGTGGAGGAAGGCTGTGGTGGCAGTGGAGACAGGCATGGGTGAGCGCCGGATATAGCCGCGTGGAAAATGGGCTGTCGATGCGGTTTCGAGGAATTGCCGCGATTCCGCCAACCGAAAATGTTTGAGCGCTTCTTCTTCCGAAGTCTTAGCTTCCTCCCGTGATCGAACTGCCGCGCACCTGCATCCAACACCTCTACATTTCGCCGGGGCACAACTTTTTTGGCCACCACGGCCAGGCAGCGGGCACGCACCCGATGCTGGAGCTGCCGGAGATCACCTGCCTCGCTGGACGCGGCATCGTCGGCGACCGCTTCCTCGATTTCAAAGACGACTACAAGGGGCAGATCACTTTTTTCGCGCGCGAAGTGCATGACGAACTCTGCGCGGAATTTGGCGTTAGAGATCGCGAGCCCGGCGTCTTTCGCAGAAATGTCATCACGTACGGCGTGAGCCTGACCGATCTTTATGGCCGTGAGTTCGAAATCCAAGGCGTGCGCTTTTTCGGCACCGGCGAGTGTGCGCCCTGCCACTGGATGAACACCGCCTTTCACCCCGGAGCGGAAAACCGCCTGCAAGGCCACGGCGGCCTGCGCGCCAAGATCATGAGCGATGGGATGCTGCGGGTCGCCGCCACGGCCGGAGGCAACCGCAACGCGCATAATGCCTGAGACTGCTCACCACTGGCCAAGCCGTGCAACTGATACACGCTTCACAGCCCGAGGGCTGGGGTGGCGAAGCGGAAGCCGGTGAGCGGGGCCGGTGTGTCGGTTTTTTCCATGGCGAGGACATGGAAGGCGCGGCCCATCATTTGCGGGTGCATGAGGGTTTTGAAGGCGCGGAGTTCGCGCTGGCTGGCGGCGGTGTTGGGGATGGTGCCGGGGAAATGGAGGGTGCTGAGGGCGACGATGAAGTGGTGCTGATCGGTGAAGCCGGCGAGGCGCAGGCCGGCGGTGGTGGCGCGTTCGGCGAGGGCGGTGAAATCGAGGTGGGCGGTGAGGTCGGTCTCGCCGGGCGCGGCGAGAAGGTCCGCGACGCGGCGATGCTGGGCGTAGCCGGCGATGGTGCCGGTGGTGCGGTCGGGGCGGTAGTATTCGGCGCGGGGAAAGCCGTAGTCGATGATGAGGGCGAAGCCGCGGGTGAGTTTCGTGGCGAGGCTGTCGAGCCAGGTGAGGGCGGCGAGATTGACCTCGGTGCGATAGCCGGCGGGGACGGACGGGAGCCGGGCGAGGGCAGCGTGGAGCGGGGCGCTGGTGATGGGGCTATCGGTGAAAGCGAAGTGGTCGCCTGCGAGGGCGACGTGGGTTTCGCGCCACGCCGCACCGTCCCACGTAACGAGGTGGACGGGGAATGCGTCGAGGAGCTCGTTGGAGAAATGCACGCCGGTGAATGCGGGGAGCGCGTCGAGCGAGGGGAACCACTGAACGGCGAACCCGGCGAGGGCGGCGCTCTGCGCGGCGCGCAGGGTGGGGGAGGGCTCGATGATGTGGTAGCGGGTGGCGGTGAAACACGCGGGAGCGAGGGCGCGGAGGGCGGCGAGGGTATCGCGGGCGAAGTCGCCGTGATGCGCGCCCTGCTCGACGATGGTGAATTCCCCGGGCCGGCCGAGGCGCTCCCACATTTCCGCAAACTGCTGCGCGAGCAGGGTGCCGAAAAGCGGGCCGACGCTGACGCTGGTGAAGAAGTCGCCGCCGCGCCCGATGCGGGCGCGCCCGGAGGTGTAATAGCCGTGCTCGGGATGGTAGAGGGCGGCTTCCATGAAGTTGCGGAATGGTATGGAGCCGGCGGCGGCGATGCGGGCGCGGAGAATTTCGGTGAGCGGGCCGGGCGTCATTTGGTGGGTGATTTTTTGAACCACGAATTCCCTGGAAGTCGGGATGGGTGCGGCAGGGTTTTACGCCACGGAGATGGCCGTTTCGATGAGCGGGAGAGCGGCCTGCAAGCTTGATTCGGAGCGGGCGTGGATGCGGAGGAGCGGGTCGCCCTGGCCAACCACAGCACCGATGGATTGGATGCCGCTGACGCCGACGGCAAAGTCGATGGGGTCGCTGGCTTGGGCGCGTCCGGCCCCGAGCAGCACGCAGGCGCGGCCAATGCCGCCGGCATCCATGCGGGTGATGTGGCCGCTTTGCGGAGCGCAGACTTCGTAAATGATGGGCGCGCAGTGGACTTCGGTGATGCGCTCCAGCGCGGTGGCGTCGCCGCCCTGAGCTTCGACCATGGCGACGAACTTTTCCCACGCGGTGCCGTCCTGCAGCCACCGGGCGAGTTGGGAGCGTGGGGCGTCGGCGACTTTTTCCGCGAGGTCGAGGGTGAGGGCGAGGAGGTCCGGCGGACCGCCGCCGCGCAGGCACTCGACGGCCTCGGCGACTTCGAGCGCATTGCCCGCGGTGCGACCGAGCGGCTCGTCCATCGGCGTGAGCAGGTGAGTGGTGGTCACGCCCATCTCGCGGCCCACGGTGGTGAGTGCGCCGGCGAGTTCGGCGGCTTCGGGGCGCGTTTGCATGAAAGCGCCGGACCCGAATTTCACGTCGAGCACAAGGCGGTCGAGGGATTCCGCGAGCTTTTTGCTCATGATGCTGGCGACGATGAGGGGCTGCGAGGGGACGGTGGCGGTGACATCGCGGAGGGCGTAGAGCTTTTTGTCCGCAGGACAAATGTCTGCCGTCTGGCCGATCATGGCGACGCCGAGGCGGGCGAGCTGCGCGAGGGTCTGCGTTTCAGTGAGCGAGACATTGAAGCCGGGAATGCTTTCAAGTTTGTCGAGCGTGCCGCCGGTGATGCCGAGGCCGCGGCCGGAGATCATGGGCACCCACAAATGGTCGCACGCGAGGAGCGGGGCGAGGACGAGGGAGACTTTGTCACCGATGCCGCCGGTGCTGTGTTTATCGACCTTGGGCGGCGAGCCGGCGGGGTAGCGGAGGACTTTTCCACTGTGCATCATGGCGCGGGTGAGCGCGCTGGTCTCGGCAGCGCTCAGGCCGCGAAAGAAGACGGCCATGGCAAACGCGCTGGCCTGGTAGTCGGGGATTTCGCCGGCGGTGTAGCCGCGGATGAACTCTGCGATTTCGGCGGAGGCCAGTTCCGCGCCGTCGCGTTTGCGCTCGATGAAGGTGGGGATGTGCATGGGGAAAATGAGGATTGGTGAATGAGGAGCGGGCGTACGCGCGTTTAGGAGACTTGGGGGAGAAAGCTCTCGCCGACATTCCATGGTGGCAGATGAAAGTAGGCGGCGAGGGTGGCGGCGATGTCGGCGAAGGTTCGGCGGGTGCCGAGTGGCGAGGCCGCACCTCGGTGGAGGACGAGCAGCGGGACCTCCTCGCGGGTGTGGTCGGTGCCGCGCCAAGTGGGGTCATTGCCGTGGTCGGCAGTGATGATGACGAGGTCATCGGTGGCGACGCGGGGGATGAAGGTGGCGAGCCAGTGGTCGAATTCGGCCAGCGCACGGGCGTAGCCGGCGACGTCGCGGCGGTGGCCGAAAAGCATATCGAAATCAACGAGGTTGGCGAAGATGAGGCCGTCGCGTTCAGTGGCCCAGAGCGCCTCGATTGCGGCCATGCCTTCGGCGTTGGAGCTGGTGGGCGTGGAGGCGGTGATGCCGCTGCCGGCGAAGATGTCGCTAATTTTTCCAACGCCGTCGATGCGCAGGCCGATCTCGGCGATGGCATTGAGCACGGTGCGCGGCGGGATGGCGGAAAAGTCGTGGCGTCCGCTGGTGCGGCGGAACGCGCCGGGCTCGCCGGTAAAAGGGCGGGCGATGACGCGACCAATGCGCCAGGCGTCGGCATGGCGGCGGGCACTGTGGCAGATTTCGTAGAGTCGGGGCAGGGGAGTGACGCTTTCGTGCGCGGCGATTTGCAGGACGGAATCAGCGGAGGTGTAGAGGATGGGGCGGCCGGTGCGGAGGTGTTCCGGGCCGAGTTCATCGAGGATGGTGGTGCCGCTTTGCGCGTAGTTGCCGAGGAAGACGACGCCGGCATCGCGCTCGATGTCGTGGATGAGCGCGGCGGGGAACGTGGGATAGGTGGCAAAGGGTTGATCGAGGATGACGCCAGCGATCTCCCAATGGCCGGTGGTGGTGTCTTTGCCGGCGGACCGTTCGCGCATACGTCCGTGGCTGGCGAGGGGCGCGGGCGCATCGGGAGCGGCAATGGCATGGCCGAGACCGAGCGACAAAAGGGTGGGGAGCCGGATCGCGGGTTCCGCGGCGAGGATGTGGCCGAGAGTGTCCGCCCCAGCGTCGCCATAGGCTGCGGCATCCGGCGCGCGGCCGCAGCCAACGCTGTCGAGGACGAGGAGGAGGGCGCGCATGGTGGAGGATATTTACTGGGGAACGAGGGATTTGTGGAATGACGAATCGTTCACCGCAGGATTGATGGCCACTGCGTGCTCTGCCGCGTAGCGATAGATGGAGACGTCGTGAGAACCTGCGAAAATGGAGGCTCGTCCGTCACTGGGCAGCAACGCCTTTCACTCCGCCAAGCTCGGCTCTGATTTTGTAGCGAGCAGATCAGTCCACGGATCGCCGGCCTATCGGCTCACTTAAAAATCCAACCCGCACGCCGAGACGAACCGCGCGGTAGTCTCCGAGGCGCTGAAAACCTACACGTTGCGCCGACGGCGTTTGACGTGGAGCTGGGCCAAGGATTTGGCGAGGGCAATTTGGACGGCGGCGCTTTCCTCGGAGCCGAGTTCGTGTTTGCGGGCCATGGCTTCCTCCGCGCGCTTGACGGCAGCCTCGGCGGCCGATTCGTCGATGGCTTCCCACTCGATGGCCATGTCGGTGAGCACTTTAACGGAGTGCTGGTCCACGGTGACGAAACCTTCGCCGACGGCGAGATACTTTTTCTCGTGGCCCTTGGTGACGACGATCTCGCCGGGGTGGATCATGGTCATGAGCGGAATGTGCATGGGCAGCACGCCCATTTCGCCCTCGGTGCCCGGAATGACTACGCCATCCACGTCATCGCTGTAAGCGACCTTTTCGGGCGTGACGATTTCGAGCTTTAAGGTGGCCATGAATTTAGGAAGTGAGATTTAGCATTTGGCATTTGGAAGCAAGGCGCTGCACGCGACTGGAAGGTGCAGACCTCCTAAAATATCATTTCCAAATGCTCGTTGGATCAGTCTTTGATCATGTCGATGCCGCCCTTCATGTAGAAGTTCGTTTCGCCGACATCGTCGTGCTTGCCGTCGAGGATTTCCTTGAAGCCGCGGACGGTTTCTTTGATGGAGACATACTGGCCGGGCGTGCCGGTGAAGACTTCGGCGACGCTGAAGGGCTGCGAGAGGAAGCGCTGAATCTTGCGGGCGCGGAAGACGAGGAGCTTGTCCTCGGGCGAGAGTTCATCCATGCCGAGAATCGCGATGATGTCCTGCAAGTCCTTGTAGCGCTGGAGCACGCGCTGGACGCCGCGCGCAACGAGGTAGTGCTCCTCGCCCACGATTTCTGGCGCGAGCGCCTTCGACGTGGAAGCGAGCGGATCGACGGCAGGGTAGATGCCCAGTTCGGCGATGGAGCGCTCAAGCACGATGGTGGAGTCGAGGTGCGCGAAGGTGTTCGCGGGTGCGGGATCGGTGAGATCGTCCGCAGGTACGTAAACGGCCTGCACGGAGGTAATGGAGCCGCTCTTCGTGGAGGTGATGCGTTCCTGAAGTGCACCCATCTCGGACGCAAGGGTGGGCTGATAACCTACCGCCGATGGCGTGCGGCCAAGGAGCGCGGACACTTCAGAGCCAGCCTGCGAGAAACGGAAGACGTTATCAACGAAGAGCAGAACGTCCTGATTCTTCTCGTCGCGGAAGTATTCCGCCATCGAGAGCGCGGAGAGCGCCACGCGGAGACGTGCGCCGGGAGGCTCATTCATCTGGCCATAAACGAGCGCGACCTTGGATTTGCTGAGATCCTTTTGATCAATAACACCGGCCTCGCTCATCTCGTGGTAAAGGTCGTTGCCTTCACGCGAACGCTCGCCGACGCCGGCGAAGACCGAGAAGCCGCCGTGACCTTTGGCGATGTTATTGATGAGTTCGAGAATAACGACCGTCTTGCCGACGCCGGCACCACCAAACGCGCCGACTTTGCCGCCCTTGGTGAAGGGGCAGATCAGGTCGATAACTTTGATGCCAGTTTCGAGGATGGTGGAGTTCACGTCCTGGTCGGTCAGTGCGGGCGCTGGACGGTGAATGGGGTAGCGCTTGGTATGGGCCACCGGACCACGCTCGTCCACGGGGTCGCCGGTGACATTGAAGATGCGGCCAAGGATACCATCACCCACGGGGACGCTGATGGGTGCGCCGGTCGCGGTGACGGGCAGGCCACGTTTGAGACCTTCGCTGCCACTCATGGCGATGGCGCGGACCCAGCCTTCGCCGAGGTGCTGCTGCACTTCGAGGACGAGCTTGGTATCGACGCCGTTGACTTGGAACTGAATCTCCAAGGCTTCGTAAATTTTCGGGAAGATGCCTGAGGCGGAGAAATCGACGTCCACAACGGGGCCGATGACTTGGACGATGGTGCCGGTATTGCTCATAAGGATTGCGGGATAGTTAGGAAATAGGGGTTAGCCGAGCGCCATTTGCGCCGTGGTGATTTCAAGGAGTTCGGTGGTGATCGCGGCCTGACGGACCTTGTTGTATTCGAGGGTCAGGTCTTTGATCAGTTGCTTGGCGTTATCGGTGGCGCTCTTCATCGCGACCATCCGCGCGCTGTGCTCGGAGGCGCGGGAGTCGAGGACCATCTGATAGACTTGGAAATAGACGTGGTGCGGGAGCACGGCGTTGAGCACGGCACCGATGGCCGGCTCGAAAGCATATTCCACGTTATCACCAGCGGTGGCTGGCACGGATGACGTCTCGTGGGTGCCGCTGATGTCCACATTCACTTCGAGGGAGGCAATCGGCAAAATGACTTTGGCTTTCGGAGTTTGCGTGAGGGTGTTGACGAAGTCCGTGAAAACAACGGTGACTTTGTCCACCTCGCCGCTGGTGAACTTATCCATGCAAAATTTGGCGACGGACTTGGTTTCGAGGAAGCCGGGGGCGTCACGGAGCTCAAACTCGGCGGCGATGGTGCGGTTGGTGCGGGCGAGATATTGCAGTCCTTTGCGGCCGCAGGCGACGAAGATCGTCTTCGCTGGATCGAACTTCGCGACTTCGCGGAGAAGGTTCGTGTTCAGCGCACCGCATAACCCTTTGTCGGTGCTAATGACGAGGACCAACTCCTTCTTTACCTCACGCGCGGAGAGCAGTTCATGTGCGCCCTCTTCGGCACCGGCGGCGACGGAGCGCAGCACCCTGGCGAGCAACTCGGCATACGCGCGGCCAGCCACGGCGACCTGCTGGGCCTTACGCATTTTCGCCGCGGCCACCATCTGCATGGCCTTGGTGATTTGCGAAGTATTCTTTACCGACTTAATGCGTCGGCGGATGTCGCGCGTGTTCGCGGCCATGGGTTAGCGGTAGCTGGTTTTGAACTCGGCGAGCGCAGCTTTAAGGTCGGCGGTGATGTCGTCACTGATCGCACCTTTGTCGCGGATCTTGGCGAGTACAGCGTCTTTGCGGGTGGCAAAGTAGTCCTGCAGCTTGAGTTGGAAGTCCTTAATCTTATCGACGGCCACATCGTCCATGTAGCCGTTTTGCATCGACCAAAGCGTGGTAACCATGATCTCCGTGGCGAGCGGGTTGTATTGCACCTGCTTGAACAGTTCGACGATGCGCGCACCGCGATCGAGGATGGACTTGGTTTTGGCGTCGAGGTCGCTGCCGAACTGGGCGAAGGCTGCCAGTTCGCGAAACTGCGCAAGGTCACCCTTGATCTTGCCGGCGACTTGTTTCACCGCTTTGATCTGCGCGGCGGAACCTACGCGACTAACTGACAGACCGACCGAAACGGCGGGGCGGATGCCTTGGTAGAACAGGTCGGTTTCAAGGTAGATCTGACCGTCAGTGATGGAAATGACGTTGGTCGGAATGTAGGCGGATACGTCGCCGGCTTGTGTCTCAATGATCGGGAGTGCGGTGACGGAGCCGTTGCCGTTCTTTTCATCGACACGGGCGCTGCGCTCAAGCAGGCGGCTGTGGAGATAGAAAACGTCGCCGGGATAGGCCTCGCGACCGGACGGGCGCTTTAGCAGGAGTGAGACTTGGCGATAGGCAACGGCGTGCTTTGAGAGATCGTCATAGACGATGAGCGCGTCCATGCCGTTGTCCATGAACCACTCACCCATCGCCGCACCGGAGAACGGAGCGAGGTATTGGTTGGTGGCGGTGTCGGAGGCTGGAGCGGAGACGATGATGGTATAAGGCAGGGCACCGGCGGCTTCGAGCACGGCGAGTGAACGGGCGATGTTCGAGTTCTTCTGCCCGACGCCAACGTAGATGGAGTAAAGCGGGCGGAAACCGGGCTTGCCTTCGTTGGCTTTGTTGATGCGCGCCTGGTTGATAATCGTGTCGATGGCAATGGTGGTCTTGCCGGTGGCGCGGTCGCCGATGATCAGTTCGCGCTGGCCGCGACCCACGGGAATCATCGCGTCGATGGCCATAATGCCGGTCTGCACGGGTTGACTGACGGACTTCCGTTTGATGATGCCCGGCGCGACCTTCTCGACCGGATAAGTCGCACTGGCGTTGATCGGACCCTTGCCGTCCACGGGATTGCCAAGGGTATCGACTACACGACCGAGCAACCCTTTACCAACAGGCACGGAAAGCAAGCGGCCGGTGGTTTTGACTTCAACCCCTTCGACAACACCCTTTTCGTCGCCGAGCAAAATGCAGCCGACTTCGCCTTCTTCGAGGTTCAGTGCGAGGCCGTAAAGGCCGCCGGGAAATTCGATCAACTCGTTGAGCATGACGTCACTCAGGCCTTCGATGCGGGCGACGCCGTCGCCGATTTCACGAACGATGCCGACGTTGGACTTGGTCGTCGTGGTTTTGAGGCCGCTGATTTGGGATTCGAGTTCTTGCAGGATGCTGCTCATGGTATTGGGCAATTAGGCTTGGGTGAGTTGAGTTTCGAGGCGGGCGAGACGTTCGCGGACAGAGCTGTCAAAAACGTCGCTGCCAATTTTGATGCGGAGCCCGCCGAGGAGGCTGGGCGAGACTTTGAATTCGGTGGTTAGATCCCTGCCATATTTGGCTTGGAGCTTGGCGAGCAACTGCTCGGTGCCCTTCTTGTCGAGTGGCGTAGCGCTCTCGATGACGGCGTGATGCTTCGCGACCTCCAGACGGACAAGCCGCTGATACTCCTTGAGGATGCCGACAAAACTGCGTGGCTTGTCCGCGATGACCTTCTTAACCACGGCGGAGACCTTTTTGTCGTCGAGGCGACCGTTGGTCAGGCTCAGTTGAAAGAGTCCCTTCGTCAGTTTGCGCGCGTCTTTGTCGAGTTTCATGAAACTTAGGCAGCAACCTCGCGGGCAGCCTCTTCGGAGAGGCGTTTCTGGTCGTCGGCGTTGAGAACTTTGCCGGTAACCTTGGTGGTCGTCCCGATAACTAGGCGACCAACTTCGCGCTTCAACTCGGCGAGCATCTTGGTGTGCTCCATGGCTGCAGCTTCGCGGGCTTTGACGAGAATCTGCTCGGCTTCGCCGATGGCGCGTTGTGTTTCCTTTTCCTTCACCGCCGCGGCGCTGGCGCGGGCTTCATCAATCATCTTTTGGGCCTCGGTATTGGCTTTGGTCAGAATCTCCTGATAGCGTTGCTCGGATTCGGCGAGTTGCTGTTTGATCTTATCCGCGTTGGCCAATCCATCGGCGATCCGCTTGCGGCGTTCTTCCAAAACAGTCAAAATCGGCTTGTAGGCGAACTTTTGAAGGAGAATCGCAACAATGACGAAGCTGATAATCTGCGAGAAGAAAAGCCATGCATTGAAGCCGAAGGTTTCGCCGGTGCGCTGCGCGCTTTCGACGAGGCTATCCACGATGCCGCCTTCCGCGGCAATGAGAGGAGTGAAAGTCATAAATGGATGAGGGATAATCGCAGAAGCGTGCGCGGGGCCGTAAACGACCCCGCGCCGCTAAACTACTTCACGAGGAAGATGGCGAAGAACACGATGCCTTCAGCGAAGGCGGTGCTCAGAATCGCCTGCACGAGGATCGGGGTAGCTGCACCGGGATTCCGGCCAACTGCTTCCGACGCCTTCATGCCGATGAAACCTACGCCGAGCGCTGCGCCGAGAGCGGCGAGACCGACGTGGATGCTGCCGGTAACTCCAGCTGCTTCTGCCAACATGGTTGCGATGTTCATAATTACTCCGTTGTTTTGTTGTTTTTCCGACGATCCCCGCAGGTTGCCCACGGTCCGACCGACGAAAGTGTTTTCGATGTGAAAGCTAGTGGTGTCCCTCCTCGTGCTGGCAAATCAGCAGGGTAAAGACCGACGTGAGGAGCATGAAAACGAGCGCCTGAACGAGGCCGACGAGAAGCTCCATAAAGTAGAACGGCACCGGAATGAGCCATGAAAGCGATGGCACAAGGTTCGACATGGATTCGAGCATGTTTTCACCGGCGAAGACATTTCCGTAGAGACGGAAACTCAGGGATACCGGACGGAACATGATGGAGACGATTTCCAGAAAGCCGACCAGAATGAACACGACTATCATCATCGCTTTCATAAAACCTTCGGTCTTGCCTTTGGGCCCAAAGATGTGCAGGACAAAGCCTCCTGGACCATTCGCTTGTAGAGCCCAAACGATCCAGCAGGCGAAGAAAATGGTGGCCATTCCCAGCGTCATGTTGAGGTCGGCGTTGACCCCGCGGAAGAGAGGACGGGCAATATGGTCCAGCCCTCCCTGAGCGTTCGGGACGCCCCATCCAATCGTGCCTACTCCGGGGATCAATCCAGCCCAGTTCGTGAAGAGAATGAAGATGAACAGCGTCGCGAAAAACCAGAACGTCTTTTTGACCAAGTCATGGCCGATGATACTTTCGAGGAAGTCGTGCAGGCTCTCCACCAGCCATTCCCAGAAGTTCTGCGCGCCGTCCGGCACATCTTTGATTTTTCTAGTCGCGTATTGCGCAAAGACGATGATGCCGAGTGCCACGATCCAAGTGACGATCATCGAGTTGGTGACCTTGAAAATCCCAAGGTCGATGAGCGGTGCGTTCGGGGTCAACCCCTGATGCGCGTGTTCGGCGTGGGTCTCATGCGTGGACGCCGAAATTACCTCGTGAGAAGCTTCGGACGCCAACAAGCCGAGTCCGCTGGAACTAAACAAGAGAAGGCTCAGCACAAACAGCCGGAGCCGCCGACCAATAGAGGTCGGGGAATAGGTGGAGAAAACGGGGTTGTGCATTTCCAAAAAGGGGACAGAACCCGAAGCGCGTGTGGTCTAGCGAAGAGACCGTAAAAATTACCGCGAGGAGGAGACTCGCGGACACCCGCTTTGGGCAATGTGAAAGCGATGAAACAATGAACCGAAGGGTGTGGCAAGTACTTTGTGAAATTTTTCACAAAGTAATTTCGGGGAAGCCGCTGAAATGCTTGTTTGGGAGTTAAGGCGGAGGGGTGGTGGTGACTTCTGTCGCCCGTAGAATTGGTTCGTTATCGTCCTGAAAAACGTCGCGAAACAGCTTGCCGTCGATCAAGTCGCTATGTGTGTCGATTCGTCCGTAGGTGGATTTCTGGTTGGCGGTTTGACCGGCTTCGTTCGCGACGAAAAACCCTTTGCCCGGCACGACAACAATTCCGGACAGTGCGCCCTGCCTGTTGTTCCCGAATGGCGAAAGCTCCAACTCCTCCCAAGGCACATTGAGATTGCCGACCACGGTCAGTTCGTCGTCGAGAACGGTGATTGCCCGTTCCTGCCAGCGGGTTACCAAAACCCGCTTGCCATCAATCGCTATGTCCATCGGACCATTGACCGTCACGGATTTCACGTCTTTTCCGCCCGGTGCCAATCTGAACACCTTGCTCCCCTTCAAATCCACGACCCAGATATTTCCCTTCGCATCCACTTTGATGCCCCGCAAATCCGAAGCCCCGGGCACTTTGAAAACTCCAGATCCCCCAAAGCCACCCAGCGTCGCTGCACTGAGGCCATCGCCATTTTCCTTGAGCACCCAACGTGAAACCGTGCCGTCGTCGCGGTCGGAGCCGTAGAGCACAAGTTCACCTCCCTCGCGAGCCGTCGCGACACTGTCCGTGATTCCGGCCGGTATTCGGAACAGGCGATTTTCCAAAGCCGCGTCGTACACATGGATCGCGCTGTTATCGCAAATATAGACGCGTCCTTTGTCATCAGTAGCGATCCCTTTGGCCAAAATCCCCGGCAGCAAAGCCACCGTGCCTCTTTCAAAATCCGCCACGTCAATCTGAATGCGCCGAACCTCGCCAGCGTTATTAAAGCTGTGGTGATAACCCGCGTAGAGATATTTATAATCAGGGGAGATTGCCAGTCCGCGGTTGTGACGGGGCGAAACGGTCTGTGCGCGCCCGAAAACGCTTCGACTCGTATCTACCAAGTATTGGACCGTCCATTTGTAGGCGTCCCCGGCTGAGGCGGAAATCACACTCAGCGAAAGAGCAAAATGGACTGCCAGGCCTGTCTTGACCGTGTTCGCGAGCAGTCGCGTGCGGCGTTCTGGGAGCATCAAAATATGGTGAGCATGGAATTCGTTGAAGTTGGGAGGAGGTCGAATTCGGGCTGCAAAGTGGGCAATCGGGTCGGGGTTGTCAACGATCTGAGTAAATGAAGGGAAATTTGTCACGCGTCATTTGTGAGAGGTGTTTCCGTGTCCGGGGCAGCGTTGCATCGAATCTTCGCGCAGCGTCGGGCGCGGAGACGCCGTGACGGAGCAGCAGACATTGCAATTCCCGCGTGGTCGTCTCGACCGCAAACTTCGCCGCCGCAGTGCGTTGAGCCTGAGCGGAAAGATGGCTCGCCAGAACTGGATCGCCGGCGAGCCGGTTTATTGCATCAGCTAGCGCCGCCGGATTGTTCGGCGGCACGAGCAGGCCATCTTGGCCATCGGTGATCATCTCCGGCACGCCTGCCACGCGCGTCGAAATCACGGGTACTCCGGCGACCATCGCCTCCATGATCACCGTCGGCAGATTGTCGCTCCCGCCGCCCGCCTCGACCACGCAGGCCAGCACGAAAACGTGCGCTTGGGCGAGCAGTCGTCGCACCTCCGATTGCGGCCGAGGACCGAGCAGCTTCACGCACTCGCCTAGTTGCCCCGCATCGATTTGCTCCTGCATGACGCCCTCCAACGGTCCGCCGCCCACGATCTCGCACACGAACGTCGCCCCGCGCTCCCGCAGCAAGCGGCACGCTTCAATTAGATCACCGAACCCCTTTTTTTCCACATAGCGTCCGACCGAAAGGATCCTCGTCGCCCCGCCCGTCGGAGCCCGCGGCGGAAATCCCTCCAGTGAGATGCCATTGAACACGCGGAAAATGCGGCCGCGCGCCGAAGGATATTTCTCCTCCATCCACCGTCGGGCGTGGTCCGTTTCCGTCACGATAAACTGTGCTCCGGCTACCAGATCGGCATTGGAAACGGGAAAATCGGTCGCGCAGAAAATGTCGTTCGCATGGCCGGTGAAACTGTACGAAATGCCAAACAGTTTGCGCAGCCACCACGCCGTTCGCGCCGCCATGCCGCCAAAATGCGCATGCACATGCCGCACCCCGCGCTCCCGCAACCGGGGAGCCAGCCAGACCGCCTCGAAAATGCGTTGCGAGTCATTCTCCCCACGCCGCGCCGAAATTGCCCGTCGCGCCCGCCAGCCCAGCTTGCCGGCTGCGCGCCATGCATCCACCTCGGCCCGCAGTTCCTTTTCCTCTGGCAGATAGAAAACCTCCGCCTCCATTTCCGCCGTGAGGTCTACCGGATCGTCCGGACGTCGAATCGAAACCAACCACGGCTCCATTCCGCGCCGCACCATTTCCGCCGCCTCGCGGTACACAAACGTCTGTACGAACGACGGAAAGCGCTCGCAGAGATAGGCGAAGGAGTTCATCGGGGAAACTCCCACACCGGCGGCAATTTCCGAAAATCAGCCACGCTCCAAATGCCTGCCTTGGCCAGTGCGCCCATCGCTCCACTTCTGGCCGTCGTTATCATTTTTTCGAATCAGTTGCGGACTTCCCCATTTCCCTCGCCTCATCATAAAACTGCTCCAGCAACGCAATCGCCTGCCCTTGCTCGAATTCCTCCCGCACCGCGCGCGCCGCCGCCTGACCGAGGATGTAGAGCCAATCCGTTTGCGCCGTGATTTGCTGCATTGCGGCAAACAACGCTGCGTCATCGCGCTCCGGCACGAGCAGGCCCGTTCGCTCATGGGTCACCGCCTCCGGGATGCCGCCGTGCGTCGTCGCCAGCACCGGGAGGCCGGTCGCCATTGCTTCCAGCATCGAGTTCGGCACGCCTTCCTGATTCTGGTCCGGCGGCATTTCGCTCGGGTGGACAAAAACGTGCGAGCCCGCATAGAGCGCCGCCAGTTCCGCCTGTGAGAGAAACCCGCGCAACTCCACCGCCTCGCCCAGCCCCAGTTCCCCGATCAGCGCTTCCAACTCCGGCTTCATCGGCCCATCGCCCGCGATCCGAAATTTCGCCTTCGGATACAACGCATGAAATTTCGCAAACGCCCGGAGCGCCGTGCGCAGCCCCTTTTTTGCCACCAGCCGCGACGCCTGCACGAAACGCCACGAGCCATCCGCCGGCATCGGCCGCTGCTGAAACGGGAAGTCGCCCAGTGGAATTCCGGTGCGATTCAGCCGCAGTTTCTCCGTCGGGCAACCCCACCGCTCCAGCTCGGCGAAAAGCGAGCGTGACCGCGCCAGCACCAGCGGTACAGCCTGCAAGAGCGCCCGCATTTGCGCATCGTAGCCCGCCTGATCCGGGCGGGCCTGGATGTCCATGCCGTGAAAGGACACCACGCATGGCCTTTTCCACTCCTGTACCAGCGGCAGCAAATGCACACCCGTGTGGCCGAAATAAATGTGCATGAGATCCGCCGGACGCCGCGCCAGCAGCTTCAGGATGACCTGCAGCTCGCCCCGGTAATACACCGGCGGTTTTCCCGCCACATACTTCAGCCAGAATCGCTTCACGAAATTTTTCCGCGCTCGCGGCAACACCTCCACGCCGCCAAACGGAAACTGCTCCTCGCCTTTTCGCTCCCGCGTCACCACAAAAGTTTCGTAACGCCGCAACCCCGTGACCTGCCGGTAAATGTGCCGCATCTCCGGCTTGAGAAACGTCGTGCAATAGCTCGCGACGACAGGCTTCGCAGGTGGCTGGGCGATTTCGGACATGAGTCGCGACTCTCGAAAAGGTGCGCCGTTTTGTCGAGGGAGGATCGTGGCGCGGCACTGGACTTGAACCCCGCATCCCGCGCTCCTACGCTGCCTGTCATGTCCGAAACCCTGACCCCCATGATGCAGCAATACCAAGGCATCCGCCGGTCGCTGCCGGCGGATACGCTGCTGCTGTTTCGGCTGGGGGATTTCTACGAGATGTTTTTCGAGGATGCGAAGGAGGCGTCGGCCATTCTCAATGTGGCGCTGACCAAGCGGAACCTCGTGCCGATGTGCGGCATCCCGCATCACGCGGCGGAGAATTACATCCGGCGGCTGCTCAAGGCGGGGCGGCGGGTGGCCATTTGCGATCAAGTCAGCGAGCCGGTGAAAGGGCAGATTGTGCAGCGCGAAGTCACGCACATCGTCAGCCCCGGCACGGTCTCCGACCTGCATCTGCTCGATGCGAAACGGAACAACTTCCTCGCCGCGATCTACGCCGGGGCGAAAGGCGGGTTCGGGTTCGCCTTCGTCGATCTCACGACCGGCGATTTCCGCGTCACCGAACTCGCCGACGACGCCGCGCTCGCCGATGAACTCGCCCGCGTCCAACCCGCCGAGGTGCTTGTCGCCGAGGAGCAGGCCGCACAGTTTCGCGACGTGCGCGGCGTGGTGGCGCGCGACGGCTACACCTTTCTCCACGACCAGGCGCACTTCACTTTGCGCGAGCATTTCAAAGTGCAGTCGCTCGAGGGCTTCGGCTGCGACGCCATGCCCGCGGCCATCGGCGCGGCGGGTGCGATCCTGCATTATCTGAAAACGGAGTTGCGGCGCTCGCTGGGCCACATCACGCGGCTGGCGGTTTATCAGAACTCGCAGTTCATGGTGCTCGACGCGACGACGCAGGCGAACCTCGAGCTCGTGCAAAACCGCGGAGGCGGGCGCGACACCAGCCTGCTCGGCGCGCTCGACCGCACCGTGACGCCGATGGGCGCGCGCAAGCTCCGCGACTGGATCCTGCATCCCCTTTGCGAACTCCGTGAACTCCGTGCGCGGCAACAAATGATCGCCGACCTGCTGGCCGAGCCGTTCCTGCTGGGCAACATCCGCGAAACGCTCAAGTCCATCCGCGACATGGAGCGCACCGTGGGGCGGCTCACGCAGACCGGCGGCAACGCGCGCGATCTGCAAGTGCTGCGCACTTCACTCGAACAAATCCCGCAGCTCAAAAACGACCTCGAAGCGCTGCAAGGTAGCGCAAGCGTCCCGCTGGCGAGTCCCGGTCCGGCACAAGCTGGAAGCTTGTGCTCCTCTATCGCCGCCGACCTCCATCCGCTCCCGCATCTCGTCGATTTGCTGGCGAAGGCCATCGTGGATGAACCGCCCGCTTTGACCCGCGAGGGCGGGATGTTTCGCGACGGCTACCACGCGCCGCTCGACGAGCTGCGCAACGCCGCCCGCGAGGGCAAGGACTGGATCGCCCAGCTCCAGCAGCGCGCCATCGAGGAGACCGGCATCAAGTCGCTGAAAGTCCGCTTCACGTCGGTCTTCGGCTACTTCATCGAGGTCACGAAATCGAATCTCGCCGCCGTCCCTGCGTCGTGGCATCGCAAGCAAACCGTGGCGACGGGCGAGCGTTTCATCACGCCGGAGCTGAAGGAAGTGGAGGGCAAAATCCTCGGTGCCGATGAGCGCGCGAAAGCCCTCGAACAGGAGCTTTTCCTCCAGCTCCGCGACGAGGTCATGCGCGAACTCGCCCCGCTGCAAAGCACCGCCGCCGCCATCGCCACGCTCGACGTGCTCGGCGCGTTTGCGGAAACCGCGCGCCTTTTCGGCTACTGCCGCCCGGCGCTGAGCGACGACCTCCGCATCGTCATCGCCGATGGCCGCCACCCCGTGCTCGACCAGGCGCTCATCGAGGAAAAATTCGTCCCCAACGACGTGCTTCTCGACAGCGAAAAGAACCGGCTGCTCATCCTCACCGGCCCGAACATGGCCGGTAAAAGCACCTACATCCGCCAGGTCGCACTGCTCGTGCTCATGGCGCAGATCGGCAGCTTCCTCCCCGCGAAGAGCGCCGAGATCGGGCTGGCCGACCGCATCTTCACCCGCGTCGGCGCGAACGACGACCTCTCGCGCGGCCAGTCCACCTTCATGGTCGAGATGAACGAAACCGCCAACATCACCAACAACGCCACCGCCCGCTCGCTCATCATTCTCGACGAAATCGGCCGCGGCACCTCGACCTTCGACGGCCTCTCCATCGCCTGGAGCGTCGCCGAGTTTCTCCACGACGAAACCAAGGCGCGCACCCTTTTCGCCACCCACTACCACGAGCTCACCGAACTCGAAATGACCCGCACCGGCGTGCGCAACTACAACGTCGCCGTGCGCGAGTGGAACGACCAGATCATCTTCCTCCGCAAGATCATCAAAGGCGGCGCCGACAAGAGCTACGGCATCCAGGTCGCCCGCCTCGCCGGGCTGCCCGCGTCGATCATTTCGCGCGCGAAAGAAATCCTCTCCAACCTCGAGCAGCACGAACTCAACGCCGACGGCAAACCCACCATCGCCGAAGCCCCCGCGCCGCCCAAACACGGCAAGCCGCGCAACAAGGAAAAAGCCGCGCAGGCGATGGCGGAGATGAAGCCGCAGATGACGCTCTTTTGATCCCCAAACGTTGGAATGGAGTGTGGTCCTTTCAAAAATGATGCGTTGATTGTTCCGAAGCAGGCATCATGATGCTTCCATGAGAACCACCCTGACGCTCGATCCTGATGTTGCCGCCAAGGCGAAGAAAGGCGCCGCCAAACTGCGCAAACCTTTCAAGGAAATCATCAATGCCGCCCTGCGTGCCGGACTGGAGGAGATTCTTTCGCCCGCGGCGGCGAAACCGTATCGCACCAAGCCGCACGCGATGGGCCTCCGCCGGGGCTTCAGCTACGACAATATCTCGGAGTTGCTCGCTGCGGCCGAGGGGGAGGAGCACGCGTGATCCTCGTGGACGCCAACCTTCTGCTCTACGCCGAGGACAGCACATCCGAACATCATCAAGCCTCGCGGACATGGTGGGATAGCCAGCTCAGCGGCGCAGATGCCGTCGGACTCTGCTGGCCGGTGCTGAATGCCTTCATCCGCATCGCGACAAATCCGCGGCTTCACCAGCGTCCGCTCACCCTCAAGGAGGCGACCGCGCGGGTGCAAAGCTGGTTTGAGCAACCCTGCGTGCGCATCGTCCAACCCACCGACGGGCATTGGACATTCTTTCAACAAATGCTCCGCGGTGGAAATGCGCTCGGCAACCTCGTCACCGACGCTCACCTCGCGGCGCTCGCTGTAGAGCATAACTGCGCGCTCTATTCCACCGACGCCGATTTCTCCCGCTTCCCGGGGCTCAAATGGGAGAACCCCATCGCGCAGTGAGGCTCCCTTCTTCGTCCGAAACGGACTGGTGACTCGGGACGCAGCCAACTCAAGGCTGTGGTGAAGTATGTCAGCGAGCAGGAGCGGCATCATCGGCGGGTGCTGGCGAAATACGGGGTCGAGTTTGATGAGCGCTATGTCTGGGACTGACGCGCCGCCGGTGGATGAGTCGCGCCGTTGGCGCTGGCGCGGGCGTTGACGATGCACCTGGGGCGATGCCCGAGGCTGGGATGAGAGGACGCCGTTGGCGTCGGGATCAGGCGAGAACGACCACCGGGACGGGAAGGGCGAAAGCCCAAGTGGAATGAGTCTCCGTAGAGCGCCAAAGGCGCATCCTCATTCCAGCCCGGGGCATCGCCCCAGGAAACCCGCATCGCCAGCGCCAGCGCTGAAAGCGCGACTCATCTCCCCGGCCACGAGGCACACCTTCCCCGGCAATGGCGCGTTCCGAAGCCCGCAGTTTCGGAACGAGGCGGAACAACCACCAACGCAAGCGGCCTGTGTCGCAATTCCAGCCACTCCCACTTGGCCGGAAGATGGTCTTTGATCAATGCTTGTCAGTCTTCCGCCGTTTCCGTTCGACCATTTCTTGTGTCTCCCAGTTAACGTGACCCGCCACACCATCCGCATCCGGGTAAATGAACTCATCCGAAAAACCATAGTCATCCAGATGCGCACGCAGTTCGCGTTTCAACGAAGCTGGGATAATCAGGACCGAGAGATTCGGAGTTCCCGGCATATACGGGATTTCCGCGACCGTCAGCCCAGCTTCTGGTGGCCAATGAACAGTGAAGGCACCGCGCTGATTTAACATTCGCGCGTCAAACGCGCGCGTTATTACCGCTCGCCCATGAAGCTCCTTCATCTCGCCTTGAAGGTAGTCAGCATCGACTCCATTTGCGTCAACTTCACCCGAATCGAGGATCCGAGACCAAAGTAGCGCTTGGTCGCTACCTCCGACTGGTAGCTTCGCGCGCTTAACATCAATAAATCCGTGCGGACTATAGCAGAAAACACACCCATCGACTTCAGGGAGCTCACGAATAGCAAAGTATGTCGCGACAAGAGGATTGAGTGACCAATCTAGAAGTCTTGTCGCGAGCCCATGATGCTGTGCGTATGCGAGGGCTTCATAATCGTTTGGAGGCAGATCAGGAGCGAAAGGGAAAACCTTCCTCATCCAGTGGCCAAACCGAGCGAGATCACGAAACCGAAGTGGATTATCGGCTCGGATAATATCTGCCAGAAAATATTCCGGTCTGCCTGCCTTCGGAATTAAAGGCCATCGAGAATCTCCCTGTCCGCGGAAAAGCCATCCAGCTCCTCCATGCGGGCGATAACCACGGAATAGTTGATGGAGCGTCTGTAGGTCGTCGAGTTTGTATGCTTTGGGTTGCATCGATTCCTTGTAGGAAAGAACTCTGCCGATTGCACGGATCGCGTTGCAAATTGCGGTGCCTGCTCGCGCCGACGTTGATTTCTCCGGCGCGGTCGAGATGCTCGGCGCTCGCAAATTTATGTTTTTCCGCTTCCTCCGCCCGCTCGCCGTTTCGCTCATCTGCACCGCGTCCGCTTTCGCCGAGGAGGCGCCGAGTTCCGCGGCGATCCCGGTGGCGCAGCCGGGAATGGAGAAGCGGCATGCGGAGAAGGTGGCGGCGGTTCGCGCGCACAAGTTTGACCTGATGCTGATCGGGGATTCGATCACGCATGGGTTCGACAATCCGGAGTTCAAGGCGGTGTGGGAGCAGTTTTTCGCGCCGCGGAATGCCATCTGTCTGGGGTACAGCGGCGGGCGGACGGAGAACATCCTGTGGAATCTGGCGAACGGGGAGCTGGAGGGGCAGTCGCCGAAGGTGGCGGTGCTTCTCATCGGGACGAACAATTCGGATGACGCGAACTACAAGGTCGTCCACACGCCGGAGCAGATCGCGGAAGGGACGGCGGCGATCGTGAAGCTGCTGCGGGAGAAATGTCCGGCGACGAAGATCCTACTGCTGCGGATTTTTCCGCGGACGAACGTGTATAAGAAGCCCGACGGCACCGAGCGCGGGAGCGCGGAGAAGCGCTTCGCCACGAACCTGCGCGCGGGCGAACTGGTGGCGAAGCTCGCCGATGGAAAGAGCGTGTTCTTTCTCGATGTGAACCACGTTTTTCTCCGTGCCGACGGGACGCTCGATCCGAAACTGATGCCCGACCAGCTCCACCCGTCGCCCGACGGCGCGCTGGCCTGGGCGCGGGCGATGGAGCCGGTGCTTTCCGAGCTTTTCGGCGACCAGCCGCGCGTCCCGCCGGGAGCCGTGACACCGTAGGGTCGCGACCTCTCGCCGCACCGCGGGATCTATCGCGGGTGCGGAGCCGGTCGGGAAGCACCGCGCTGCCGGGCTGGTGCGGGAGTGCATGGCGTGGGTGAGAGAGGGAGTCGAAAGCCGTTGACGTGTTTTTTTCCAACTGGCAAAGCGGGCGCGTGAAATTTCTCTCCCAAACATTCTTCTTACTGGCCGCGTGTGTGGTTCTGACTCCGGCATTCGCAGCCGATGAAAAAAGCGGCGGCAAGCTGACCATCGAAATTCCTGCCGAGGTGCAGACAACGATTGACCGGGAAAAGGCCGACGGAAAGGTGCTCGATTTTAAGCGTGTGAACGAGAGTGACGGCACGACTTACGTGGTCGGGTTGCTGATTGATGGCGCGCACTACGCGCTGAATCTGGATTCCGGTGGGCGGGTGATGCGCAAGGAACTGGATGAGGTGGAGCCAGGCGGCAAGCCGGCAACGCTGGAGACGATTCCGCTGCCGGTGCGGAAGACGATTTTGCGCGAGGCGCACGGCGCGGAGATCAAGGAAATCGACGTGACCGAGGTGAGGAAGACATTCTCCGTGGAGGTGAGTTATGACGGGCGAAAATTCCGCATTGATGTGGACGCGGCGGGCCGGTTGGTGCGGAAGGAAGTGATCAACGACGGCAACTGAGCCACTCCTTTTTACCGGTGAAAATCTTCGCGAAATCCTTTTTTAGTGCCGCCGTGCTGGCGACCCTCGTCCTGAGTGCGGGTTGCGTCGGGCAGTCGGGCAAGGCCAGCCAGCGGGCGGCGAAATTTCTCATGGAAAACAAATCGAAAGAAGGCGTGCAGACGCTGCCCAGCGGACTGCAATACAAGATCATTAATGACGGCACCGGACGGACGCCGACGCTTGCCGACACGGTGAGCACGCACTACCGCGGGACGCTGCTCGACGGCACCGAATTCGACAGTTCCTACAAGCGCAACGCGCCGGCGGAATTTCCGGTCAGCCGCGTGATCAAGGGCTGGACGGAAGCGCTCCAACTAATGAAGGAAGGTGCGAAATGGATTCTCTACGTCCCGCCGAATCTGGCTTACGGCGAGCGCGGGGCGGGCGGCTTGATCGGGCCGAATGAAACGCTGGTTTTCGAGATCGAGCTGCTGCAGGTGAAGTAACGGGCGCTATTTCAAAAACAGCCAGAGCGTCTGCGCGCCGGCGTGGAGGGGGATGTCGGGCAGCGGGGGTTCCGTGTGGAAGTCGGCGGTGCGGCGCACGCCTTTGAGCGCGAAGCGGGCGGTGGTCTCGAGCGCGCGGCGGTCGAGGCGTGTGCAGTTGGTGGAGAGCAGGATTTTCGCGCGTGGCGCGGCGAGTTCGAGGGCGGCGGCGAGGAGCGCTTCGAGGTCGCGTTCGGCTTGAAATTTCCGGCCTTTGTGGCCGCGCGAAAACGTCGGCGGATCGAGGATGATGGTGTCGAAGCTCTCGCCTTTCCGCGCGAGGCGCGGGAGCACGTCGAGCACGTCGTCAGCGTAAAAGCGGTGGCGACTTTCTCCGGCGGTGGCGAGGCCGTTGAGCGCGAAATTCTCCCGCCCGCGGTCGAGCGACTTTCTCGACAGATCGACACTCACGGTCTCAGCGCCGGCGAGCGCGGCGGTCACGGAAAACGAGCAGGTGTAGGCAAAGGTATTCAGCGCCCGCCGCGCGACGCTGCGCCGGACGAGGGCGCGGTTGGCGCGCTGGTCGATGAATAGCCCCGCCGAATATCCGGCGGCGAAATCCAGGCCGAAACGCATTCCATTTTCCCGCACCACCGTGGTGAGTGGCGTGGCGGCATCGCCCGCCAGCAGTACCGGCGCGGCGCGGTCTTCGTTGTGCCGGGGGAGGTGCTTGCCAAAGACGCGCGCCGGGGTGAAGGCGTGGCCGGCTGACCATTCGCGGAGGCCGGTCTGCGCGGCTTCGAGCGCGGCGGCGTCCTTGTGGGAAATCAGCACGTCGGAGCCAAAGCGCTCGACCCAAAAATCCGGTGTCGAGCAGAGCCGGTGGGCGTCTGTTTCCGTCGCGGAAAATCCCGCCAGCAGCGCATCGCCGAGCCACGGCGCAGACGGTTTTTGTAAAGATGGGAAAAGCGCGGGGCGGCTCACGGAATGGCCGAGAGAACTGATTGCATCGCTTGGTGAGTTCAAGTAGTTTCGCCCCCTTTTCCGCACCCATGCGCCACCTTCTTGTCATTGTCCTCGCCTGCTTTCTGAGCGCGCTGCATCCGGTTCTCGCCCAGTCCGGCAGTGATCCGGGCGATCTTTTTGTGAACGCCTACATGGCGGCTCAGGAGGGGGAAAAGGCGGAGCAGGCCGGCGACACGCGCGGGGCGCTGAGCAAGTTCCGCTACGCGCTCGATGCGCTGGAGAATATCGCCAAAAACAATCCGAACTGGCAGCCGGCCATCGTGAACTACCGCAAGCAGCGGACTACCGAG
Source organism: Chthoniobacter sp. (assembly GCA_021414005.1). Lineage (GTDB taxonomy): Bacteria > Verrucomicrobiota > Verrucomicrobiia > Chthoniobacterales > Chthoniobacteraceae > Chthoniobacter. The sequence continues at coordinate 87,527 of JAIOPH010000023.1, forward strand.
GCGATCGCCCGCGTGCAGGGCAAGGCGAAGGGCGGACGCGGGCTGGTTGAACCCGACCTTCCGGGTAAAAATGAAAATACGTTGGAAATTCCCACGATAGAGACGGTTCCGATGCCTGAGACGGTAGAGCCCAAAAGGAGCAAGCCATCAGTGCGGACCGAAGAGTCCGACTCCACGTCCGGTCTCGAAAATGCGATCAACCGGATGAGAAAACTCCAGGCTGACTTGCGCGACGCCAACGCCGCAACCGAGCGGGCCGAGCGTGAAAAAAAGGAACTCGCGGGGAAGTTTGAGGCAGCCATTCAGGCCAAGGCCAGATCGGACGAGCAGCAGAAGGTTTTGCAGGATCGCGCGGACCGCGCCGAGCAGGCGCTGCTTAAAGCCAAGGGTGAGGTGAACGCCGATGCGGAAAAAGTCCGTGCTCTGCAATTGCAGGCCAGCGAGGCGCGCAAAATCGTCCGCGCCGCGAAAATCGACGAGGAGGCCAATGCGGAAATCCGCAAGCAGTATGAAGACCGCCTGAAAGCCGCGCAGGCCAAGATTGCCAGCCTGAGCGCTCAGCGTACCGAGCTCGAGAAGGTGACGAAGGACGCGCCGACAAAGGTCAAGGAACTGGAACAGCAGCTCGCCAAGGTGCAGGCGGAGAACAAAGGGCTGAAGGAGAAGCTCGGCAAGACCGAGGACGAACTGGCGAACTTGAAGGAGTCTGCAAAGAATGTGGACAAGCTGGTCTCCGAGAATGCGGCGCTGATGGCCAAGCTCACCGAGGCGCAGAAGCAGATCACCAATTTCAAGGCCGAGGGCGCGGAGAAAGACCAGCAGATCGCTGCGCTGAAGAAGGAAGTCAGCAGCGTGAAGGAACAGCTCGCGCAGGCGCGGGCGGAGAGCGCGAATTTTCAGAAACAAATGGGCGACATGCAGGCCAAGCTGGAGGAGCAGGGCCGCGTCCTCGCGCAGGTCAAGGCGGAGAATGTGGCCAGCGTGGCGGAGAAGAAAAAAATGCAGGTGGAGAACGACATCCTCCGCGGCATTGTGCTCCGCCAGCAGAAGGAGGAGGCGAAGCGCGCGGCGATCAAGAAGCTCGTGCTCGGCGAACTCGCGAAGGCGGAAGTCCACTCGAAGGCGCTGCTGGAGCAGATCGACCTTCTCGGTCAGCCGGTGGTCAAGCTCACGACCAAGGAGCTGGCGCTTTTCAAAAACAAGTCTCTGGTGGTCGAGGGCGAAGACGTGAGCATGGGTGTGCCGAAGGACGGCACGGGGTTGCCTGTGATTGAGCCGGTGGATGGCAGCAAGCCCAAGGATACGGCGATGGAGAAACCTCCGGGCTCGGAAATTGTCGTCCCGCTGCCGCCCGAAACGCCGAAGGGCACCGAAGCGTCCCCAGCCAAGACGGATGGCACCGATCTCGCGCTGAACAAACCGGTCGATCCGGTCATTCCCAAGCCAGACACGCCGCCGAAAGATGGCGACCTGCCCAAGGATGGTGAAAAGGCTGATACGGGGACGCTCGCCGGCAACAGCGGTCAGCCAAATATCCCGGCGGAATTCCTCCCGGCGGCGAAGGACGGCAAGGAACTCTTTGAGAAAGGCGACTACCGCGGGGCGGAAAAGATTTACGAGAAGGTTTTGGCGAAGGTTCCGAACAATCTCTACATCCTTTCCAATCTCGGCGTGGTCCGTTTCCGCGCCGGCAAGCTCAAGACCGCCGAGGAAGTGCTGGTCAAGGCCACCAAAATCGCGCCCGAGGACAGCTTTTCCCACTGCACGCTGGGCATCGTTTATTACACCGAGCAGAAGTATGACGAAGCTGTGAGTTCGCTCACCAAGGCGCTCGCCATCAACCCGAAGAACGCCACCGCCCACAACTACCTCGGTATCACCGCCGCCAGCAAAGGCTGGCAGGAGCAGGCGCTGAAGGAACTCGAGACGGCCACGCAGATTGACCCATCTTATGCGGACGCCCATTTCAATCTCGCCGTTGTTTATGCCACGCAGACGCCGCCGAACAAGGAGAAGGCCAAGCAGTATTACGAGCGGGCGATCAAGCTCGGGGCCGAGCCGGACCCCTCGCTCGAAAACATGGTGAAGTAGTCGCGGCAGCCGGTCGGCGGCGCTCGCGGCGGACGACACACCATCCACGCCACACCCGCTTCGGATGCTCTCCACTGCTTTCCGCCGACTCTCGCTCGGCGTCGTGCTCGCCGGAACCCTCCACCTTTCCGCCCGCGCGGAACAAGCGGACGCCGACCTCCAGCGCGCCTGGGTGCAATGGCGCGGGCCGCTGGCCACCGGCGTGGCCCCGCATGCGCAGCCGCCCGTGGAATGGAGCGAGCAGAAAAACGTCCGCTGGAAAATCCCGCTGCCGGGCAAGGGCCACTCCTCGCCCATCGTCTTCGGCGACCGCGTTTACCTCACCGCCGCTGTGCCCGTGGGCGAGCAACTCCCGCCCGTCTATGACACCGCGCCCGGCGCGCACGATGGCGTGCCCGTCACGCAACGGCATCAGTTTGTGGTCCTCGCGGTGAACCGCGCCGACGGCCGCATCGCGTGGCAGAAAGTGGTGCGCGAGGAAATGCCCCACGAAGGTGGGCACAACACCGGCAGCCAGGCGTCGAACTCCCCGACCAGCGACGGCCAGCGGCTCTACGCGTTCTTTGGCTCGCGCGGCCTCTACTGCCTCGACCTAAAAGGCGAAGTGCTCTGGCAGAAAGACCTCGGCCGCATGCAGACGCTCCACGCGCATGGCGAAGGCAGTTCGCCCGTGTTGCACGGCGACACCCTCGTCGTCTGCTGGGATCACGAGGGCGCGTCGTTTCTTTACGCCTTCGACAAACTGACCGGCGAGCAGCGCTGGAAAGTCGCCCGCGACGAAAAGACCTCCTGGTCCACCCCGCTCATCGTGGAAAGCGAAGGTCGCGCCCAAGTCGTCGTCAGCGCGACCAAGCGGGTGCGTGGCTACGACCTCGCGACTGGCGCGCTGCTCTGGGAATGTGCCGGCCTCACCGACAATGTCGTCTCCTCGCCGGTCTTTGCGGATGGCCTGCTCATCACCGGCAACAGCTACTACCAGCAGGCCATGCTCGCCATCCGACTCGCCGGCGCGAAAGGCGACCTCACCGGAACCGCGGCTATCGTCTGGCAGCTCCGCCGCGCGACGCCCTACGTTTCCTCGCCGCTGCTCTACGGCGACACGCTCTACTTTCTCCGCCACAATCAAAACATCCTCATGCGCCTCGACCCCGCCACCGGCCAATCGCGCGGCGAACCGCCCCGCCTCGACGGCCTCCGCGACTTCATCTTTGCCTCGCCTGTCGGTGCCGATGGACGCCTCTACGTGACTGCCCGCGACGGCACCACCGTCGTCCTCCGCCACGACCGGGAAAACGCCACGCTCGCCGTCAATCACCTCGACGATTCCTTCAGCGCCTCCCCCGCGCTCGCCGACCGCGAACTTTACCTCCGAGGCGAGCGCTTCTTGTATTGCCTGTCGGAGCAATAGCCACCTTGCAACATGAGTCTGTTGGTCAGTCCACGAGTCCGAAAAAGCGTGCGCTTTTTCGCGGCCTTCTTTTATTCGCTGATCGCTTTGGCGCTTTTGTTAGGGTTGCTGCCGGGTGTTTTCGAGGCGGTCTTTCGAAGATACGATATGGCTCTCGAACAGCCGTTTTCTGATCGCGCGCGCGGTCAGTTTGAATTCATCAGGCATCATCTTAACGAACCGTTTGATGGTTATGGCGTGACACAAGTGCTGGCACCGGTGTTTGACGTCGTGGCGTTGTCACATATGGGCTGCGGGTTGTTGAACGTGACGATTGTCGAGCCCAGCTTGAAGGACCAAGTCGCGCCACTCATTGGCGAGATCGTCCGCCGAGCAATCTCCCCGCAGGTTTCTCCGTATGGAGTCAGTCCTGAGATCGTGACCAGCCTCGGAGATCACGGACTCTACCTCAGTCATTTGAATCTTATTCTTGGGTGTTACAGGCAGGTGAGCGGAAACACACAATATGACGAGCTACATGGCCGCATCTCAGCGCATCTGGCCAGGGGGTCGCTGGCTGATGGCGACTTTCACATCCGGTCCTTTCCACAATCCGCGAAGTGGCCCGCCGACCAGACCGTAACACTCTGCTCGCTCTACTTATGTGATAAGACGCGCGGCACCGACTTATCCGTGGAGCCGATTCGAGGCTGGTTGGCCTACATGAAAGACAAGGCCACCGACTCAGCTACGCAACTCCCCCGTTCCTGCATTTCCGATCTATGGTATGCCTCAATGCCGCGTGGCTGTGCCTTGAGTTGGTCGGCACTTTACATGGCGCAGTTCGCTCCCGACGCAGCGGCGGAACTCTATTGCCGCTCCCGCATGCAGTATTTCAAAACAGTCCTCGGATGCGGTGGTTTTCGCGAGTGGCCGGTCGGATCGGACCACGGGATGAATGCGGACAGCGGGCCTATCCTTTTTGGCATCGGCGTTTCGGCCAGCGGCCTCGGTGTCGGGCCCGCCCGCCTTTTCAAGGACTACGAAAAATACACCCAGATGATGCGCGCCGCTTCGGTCTGCGGAGCACCAACAGTTCTTGGTCCCGAGCGAAAATACCGGTTCTCGCCACTTCTCGGCGAAGCCATCCTTTTCCACGGCGAAACGGCTGTTCCTTGGTTTGCTCCGATGCCCGCGACCAGCTTCCCCAAGTCAACGTCCTTTCCCACCGGCCCGCTGATCCTGCTGGTCTGCATCCTTGCTGCGCTCGGGTTGCTCGCGAAGCGCATTCAGAAGCTCCTTCGTCAGGGCCGACCGAAGTAACTATTGAAAAGTCCACTCTACCGCTTCGCTGCGCCGATGCAGTAGAGCGCTTGGTCGGTGCGGAGGAAAATCTGGCCGTTGCTCAGCGCGGGCGAGGCGTAGGTCGGCTCGCCGAGGCTGTTGGTGGCGACGATGGCGAATTTGTCCGCCGGTTTCACCACGCGGCAGACGCCGGTGTCGTCGAGGAAGTAAAGCAGGCCGGCGGCGCTGACGATGGAAGCGTGAGTGCGGGCGAAGCGTTCGTTCCAGACGATCGCGCCGGTGCTCGCGTCAAAGGCGTGGGCGAAACCGCGGTCGTCGGTCAGCAGGAACAGGTCGCCCGCGATGATGGGCGAGGGGACGTAGGCGACGCCCGCCGCGGTGCGGTGATGCCAGACGACGTGCGTGGCGGTTACGTTGCCGCTGCCGTCGGGCCGGATGGCCATGACGTGGTGATCGGGGAAACCGCCCGTGAGGTAGAAAAGGCCAGTTGTTTCGCTGAACACGGGCGACGCCACGAACTGATCGGTTGGGCCGTCCACGATCCAGAGTTGCTGGCCCGTGTCGGGATCGTAGCTGGCGATGCACTTGCTCCCGCTCAGTATCATCTGCGTGCGCCCGGCGGCTTCGCGAATGAGCGGCGTGCAATAACTACGCGTGTTGTTCGGACGCTTGATGCGCCAGAGTTCGCGCCCGTCCGTGCGCGCGAGGGCGACGATGTAGCCCGGACCGTCGTGGTCGCAGTTCACGATGACCTTGTCCTTGTAAAGCACGGGCGTGCTGCTGAAGCCGTGAACGCTGGAGAAAACGCCGGGGCGCTTGAGCCAGAGCTGTTTTCCGGCCAGGTCGTGGGCGGCGACCACGACCTCCGTGCCGTCGAAAAATGTGCAAAAGACGCGCTCGCCATCGCACGCCGGTGTGGAGGAGGCGTGGCTGTTTTCGCGATGCAGGCGCTCCATCGGCGCCTTGATCACGGCCTGCTGCCACAGGATTTTTCCCGTCGCGCGGTCGAGGCAAAGCAGCAGCCGCTCCTGGGTCTCGGCGTTGGCCGTGATGGTGAAAAGCTTTCCGTTACACACCACTGGCGAGGCGTGTCCCGCGCCGGGCAGCGGCGTGCGCCAGACGACGTTCTCCGTCTTGCTCCAAGTCGTGGGAAACGCCGTCTCCGTGCTGCGTCCATCGCCGCGCGCCCCCCGCCACTGCGGCCAATCCTCCGCGTGGGCGGCGAGGGCGAGCGTGGCGAACAGAAGCAGCGGACGGAGCGACATGCGGCGGAGGCGGGCGGCGGGCAAACGCCTGGGCTATTTCAGCGTCGCGAGGTATTCGATCACATCGCGCAGCTCGGAGCGCGAAAGCATGTCGCCGAGTCCGGGCAGCATCGGTGAGGGCGCAGCCTGGCGTTCCTTGATCTGCGCGAGCGGCACGGTCTGAACCTTTACCTTGCCCTGGGCGTCCAGGGCTTTGAGTTTCAGGCCCGTTGCGTCCTGCCCGGCGAGTGTGCCGGCGACCACGTCGCCATTCGCCAGCGTGAGGACCACGGTCTCGAAGCCCTCGGCGATTTTCTTGTTTGGAAGGACGATGGACTCGAGCAGATACGCGCGGTCCTTGCTTGCGCCGATGTGCGTGAGTTCCGGGCCGACGATGCTGTCGCCGACTTCGCATTTGTGGCAGCGCAGGCACTCGGTCTGTTGTTTTTCGCGGAAAATCTTGCGCCCGCTGTCGGCGTTGCCGCCGAGCAGGGCGGTGCGGTATTTCGCCAGCTCGTCGGTCGCGGGGAACGACGCCTCATACTTCGCGAGTTTCGCTTTCAAGTCCGGGGTGCTGCGCCTGGCCGCGGCCTCCACGACATCGAGTTGGATTTCGCCGGGCAGTTGTTTGGCGACGAGCTTGTCGAGCAATCCGCCGAGCATGGCGTCGGCCTCCCCGCCCTTGAGCTGCGTGAGCGCGGCCACGCCGGCCTGTTTCTCCACCACGCTCCCGGTGTTCACGATCTCCCCGATGATCTTCACCGCGGCGGCGGGATCCACGGCGGTCAGCGCCTTGAGACCCTCGGCGCGGATCTTCGCGTCCTTGTCCACGAGCGCCGCGCGGGCGGCTTTGGCGAGCTGCGGATCTTTGAGCGCGACGAGCGCCTTGATCGCTTCGAGGCGCGTTGTCGCACCGGCTTTGTCGTTCGCGGCGAGCAGCGCCAGCGGTTCGCCGGTGCCGGCGATGGAAAGTTGCGCGACGAGCTTCGCGACCATCTCCTGCACGCCAGCGGGTGCGTCCTTGAGCAGCGCGGGCGCGGCTCCGCCGATGGCCGCCACGGCTGCTTCCGCGCCGCGCGCCGGGATAGGCCGCCATTGGTTGAGCAGCCGGTCCTTGGGGCTCGGGTTGGCCCAGTTGGCGAGGAGGTTGAGCGCGTCCTTACGACCGCCTTCGGGCGTCGTGGCCGAGGCGGCGTAAGCGGCGAGAGCCCTAGCGTTTTCCGCTTTGCCGAGGCGGAAGTTGGCGTTCATCACGCGGCTGAGTGTGTGCGGGTTTTTGATCGCGGGATTGGCGATGGCGGCGGCGAGCGCGGGCATGGCGGCGTCAATGGGCGCGTCGTGAATCGCGCGCGCGGCTTCCAGCAGCACGCTTTCATCCGCGTCCTGGAGAAAGGCGACGACCGCCGGGCTTTTTAGATGCCGCAGAGCGACGACGGCATCGCCGCGCACCGCCACGGAGGCATGCTTCGCCAGCGCGGCGATCTGCTCCGGCGTGCCGCAGCCTTTCAGTCCCATCACGCCGCCGTGGCGGAGGATCGGATCTTTGTCGTCGTTCTCCGCGAGCATCGCCACGAGCGGGGCGAAAGCTGCCTTGTGACCGAGCTTCCCGAGACTCATCGCCGCGAAAAAGCGCACGCGGTTCTCCGGGTCTTTGAGCAAAGCGGTGATCTGGTCGCCTGCTGCCGCAGCCTTGCCTTCTCCGAGCACCTTGGCGGACTGCGCCCGCACTTCGGGGGCAGCATCCGCCAGCAAGTCAGGGAGCGGCCCGAGAGCGCCCGGCTCTTTTCGTGCCAACTGTCCGAGTCCCCAGATCCCATGCAGCCGTGCCAGCGGATTCACTGCCTTTGGGTCACGCGCGATGTCCGCAAAAATTTGCGCACACGTTATCGATTTCCGCGGATTCGCCGCCCGGTTTACGAGCTCGAACTGCGCCGCCTGCCGCACGCGCATGTCGGCGTGACCGAGCAGCTTGGCCAGCTCCGCCTCAGGCCGCGTCGCCATGCCGTCGCGGATCAGCGTCTCGGTTTCCTTTTGCAGCTCCGCGTTCCCCGCCGGGTCGGTGAATTTGTAGATGCGCCCTTTGCCCACGCCGCCCCAGCTCGCCACCCAGTCGAGCACGTAGAGCGAGCCGTCGTTGCCGAATTCCACGTCGGTCGTGAGGACGCCGCGCACCCACTCGCGCGAGGTCGCGCTGAAGAACGCGCCCTGCGGCGTCGCGGTGATTTCGTGGACCGCGCTGTTGCCCGCGCCACCGCGGAAATCGCAGAGGAAAAACTTCCCTTTGTATTTGTCCGAGAGCGCGGTCCCGGGGTTGTAGGTGAGGCCGCTCGGGCCGCTGGAGATATTGGCGATGGGCGGGATGATGTAGCGCATGGCCGACGCCGTCTTTGCATCCCACGGGCGCTCGCGCATCCACGGGCCGCGATCGCCGAGGTATTGAAACGCCATGCGCCAGCCGCAGTCGCCGCCTTCCACGAGATAGACGAAACGCGCGCCGTCGCCCGCGTCGCAGTTGTTGTCGCCGGTGAAAAGATTGCCGTGCTCGTCAAAGGCCAGCTCCTCGGGATTGCGCACGCCGGTGGCAAAAACCTCAAAGCCCGTGCCGTCGGGATTGCAGCGCATGATGGAGCCACCCTGCGTCTCGGCGAACTCCACGCCTTCCTTCGACTTCACATTGATGGCGCGGTCGCCGATCGAGAAATACAACTTTCCATCCGGGCCGAAACGCAGCCCGTGCATGTCGTGCCCGCGCAGCGCGAAATGCACGCCGAAGCCGCTGAGCAGCTTCTCCTTTACGTCGGCCACGCCGTCGTCGTTTTTGTCCGCGAAGCGCCAGAGATGCGGGATGCACGTGTACCAGACCTCGCCGCCGCGGGCGATCAGCCCCGCGCCCGTGCCGTCCGCCGCGTCGCGAAAGCCATCGGCGAAAATCGTTACCTTGTCCGCCACGCCGCTCCCCGTGGAGTCCTCGAGCCGGCGGATGCGCTCCTCATGCTTTTCGAATTTCTCCGCGAACTTCGCCGCATCCGGGAAGTGCTTGTGCATGTAGGCCAGCCGGTCCTCCACGGACTTCGAGGCGATGTCTTCGTCCAGCCAGTGCCCGTGCTGGCGGTTGTCCTCGATGCCCTTTTCCTGGCGGAAAGTCTCGCCCACATACCAGCGGCCCTTTTCGTCCTGCGTGAAGCACACCGGATTACCCAGCAGCGGCTCCGCCGCCCACAGCGTGCATTTCAAGCCCGCATCGAAACGGAAGCCCTTGATCGCGTTCTGCCCCTCCGCCGACGCCCCGGCGACCACCGAGGACGACGCGCCCGAGCCATGTCCCTCCTCCGCCGCGACCAGCGGCGTGGCGAGACCAGACAAAACGGCGAGCGTGGTGGCGAGGAGGGGAAGTTTCATGGTGGCAGAGTGTGAAAGGGCGGCAAGGAAAGCAGCGTCTCGGCACCCGCGCAAGCCGGGCGAGCGGCCGGGCAGGGGATGACAGAGAGCGGCTGGAAGCGCGCTCCTTTCGCACCGCGCGCCGCAGCGCCGTCGGCGGAGCCCAGCCGCAAGCCGCCGCGGCTACTCGCGCAGGCTCACGGCCAGCTCTGACTTGAGCCGCTCCTTGAGCTTGGCGTGCGCCGCGTTGACTTCGTCGGCGGTGAGCGTGCGCTCGGGGCTGCGGTAGGTCAGGGAGTAGGCGAGCGACTTTTTGTCGGCGGGGATTTTTGCGCCGGTCGGGTCGGTGAAGACATCGAACAGCTCCACGCCGGCGAGGAGCGGCTCGCTGGCCTTTTGCAAAACCGACGAGATCTCCGCGTGTGGGAGCGCGAGCGGGGCCACGAGCGCGATGTCGCGCGTGGTCGCGGGAAAGCGCGGGATTTCCCGGTAGCGCGGCGCGCTGGTGGCCGGCGGCAGCGCCCCGAGATCAATCTCGGCGAAGAGCACCGGCGCGGTGGCGTCCAGCGCGCGCGCATCCTTGGGCCAGAGCTGACCGGCGAAGCCGACGGGCCGGCCTGCGACGTGGATGACGAGCGCGAGCGCAAGCGCGGGGTTGGTGTCCGGCGCGAATTCGGTCGTCGCGCCGAGCGCCGCGGTGACGAGGCCCTTGAGGTGGAAAAGGTCCGCCTCGGCACCTTCGCCCGCGCGCCACGAGCGCTCGGTGAGCGGTCCGCTGAGCACGAGACCGAAGTGGGTGAATTCCTCGGGGGCCAGAGCGGAGAAGACGCGGCCAATTTCAAACAGGCGCACCGTTTTCGCCCCGGCGCGGACATTGGCGCGCAGCGCGGCGAGCAGGCCGGGCAGCAGGCCGGGACGCAGGATGGTCTGCTCGTCGTTCATCGGGTTTTTCACCTGGAGCAGATTTTCCGGGGTGTCGTGCGTGAAGCCGACGCCGGGCAGCTTGTCGCCGATGAGAGTGAGCGTGCGCGCCTCGGCGAAGCCCTGCGCGGCCAGCGCGCGGCGCAGCGTCATCGTGCGGTCGTAGGCGCGATCCGTGGCGCTGGCGGCGGCGAACTCCGCCTGGGTCCGTGCGGGAATGGCGTCGAGCCCGACCACGCGGGCGATTTCCTCGATGAGGTCCACCTCGCGTGCGAGGTCCGGGCGGAAGGATGGAATCTCCCAGCCGGCGGCGGTCTTCGCGAGACCGAAGCCGGTAAGGATGGCGTCGATGCGCGCGACGGGAATCTCCGCGCCGAGCAGCGCCGCGACACGCTCCGGGCGCAGCGTTACGGTGTGGGTGAAAACGGTCTCGTCGGTGTCGTGCATTGCCGCCGCCGGGTCGAAGCCGAGCGGCGCATCGCCCGCCATGCCGAGGCCCAGTTCGCCGCGTGTGCCGCCGGCGATTTCGGCGATCAGCGCCGCCGCCCGCTGCGAGGCGCGGAGCACGCCCGCGAGGTCCACGCCGCGCTCGAAGCGATAACTCGAATCGCTCGACAACCCGAGCTGCCGCGAGGTGCGCCGAATGTTCGCCGGCGCGAAGTGCGCGCTTTCCAAAATGATGTTGCGCGTCGCTGCCGTCACGCCCGTCGCCTCACCGCCCATTACCCCGGCCAGCGCCAGCGCGCCGCTGGCGTCGGCGATCACGAGATGCTGCGGACCGAGTTTGTAAGTCTTGCCGTCGAGCGCCAGGAACTCCTCGCCCTCCCGTGCCATCCGCACGCGGATTGCACCCTCAACTTTGTCGGCATCAAAAGCGTGCAGCGGCTGGCCCAGCTCCAGCATCACGTAGTTGGTGATGTCCACGATGTTGTTGATCGCGCGCAGCCCCACTGCCTCCAGCTTGCGCCGCAGCCACTCCGGGCTCGGGCCGACCTGCACGTTGTCGATTTCCAGCGCGGTGTAAAAACGGCATTCGGCCGCGCTCACGTCGATGGCTTCCGACGCAAAGCCCTCGCGCACCGCGTCGACCTTGGGACGCCGCAATTCCTTCCCCGCCAGCACCGCGATTTCCCGCGCGATGCCCGTGTGGCTGAGCAGGTCCGGGCGGTTCGGCGTAATCTCCAGATCGAGCACTGTGTCGCCGGGAAACAACTCCGCCAAAGGCGCGCCGACCCGCGCGTCCGCCGGCAGAATCAGCAGCCCGTCCACGCCTTTCGGCATCCCCAGTTCTTCCGCGCTGCACAGCATCCCCTGGCTCTCCACGCCGCGCAGTTTGCCGACCTTGATTTTGAAATCGGGCCCGAGCACCGCGCCGGGCAGCGCCAGCGGCACCTTGTCGCCCACCGCGTAATTTTTTGCCCCGCACACGATCTGCCGCGCCGCGCCCGAGCCGTCGTCCACCTGACACACGCTCAGCCGGTCCGCATTCGGGTGCTGCACGGATTCCCTGATCTGCGCCACCACCACATTCGGAATCGCCACGCCCGTCGTCGCCACGCCCTCCACCTCCACGCCCGCGAGCGTGAGCAGATCGACCAATGCGGGCACGGTGGGCGGGAGTTCTACGAGTTCGCGGAGCCAGTTGAGGGAGACTTTCATGTGGAAAAAATGGGGCGCTACCAAAGACGTGGGCGTGGCTTCCGGCAAGCCTTTGCTGGCGGTGGGCTGGGGCGCGGGGGAGGCCGGGGATGGATGCGCCCGGCTGCACGGCGGAGCTTGATCGCCGGGCGCGGGCGGCTAGCCTCGCCGTCATGCGCATCACTTCTTTACTCCGCTGGCTGCCGCTCATTCTTGCGGCCTTCGTTTCCACCTCGTTCGCTGCCGAGCCCACCCCGGACGATGCCCTCGTGCTTCTCCGGGCCTTTACCAAACCGGGCGCGGATCTCCCGGCCTTGACCAAGGCGCTCCAGCCGACCACTGCGGATTACGCGGCGGTTTTCGAACCGGCTACGGCGGCCAAGGTTGAGGCGTATTATACGCCGCACTGGGCCAGCGGCGCGCTCGTCGTGAAGCCCAACGAAGGGCAGACCAACGTCCTCGTGCAAATGGTGAAAAGCAGCGAAGTGCGCGCGTGGAATGAAGCGGCGAACAAAGTCCTGCCCGGTGGCTGGGCGAAAATGCAGGGGCAGATCAAGGAAGGTCACACCATCTTCCGCTTCAAATTTGTGAAACCCGGCGAAGGCGCGGGCATGGTCTATGACGGCCTCATTCAGGTGAACGGCCAGTGGCGCATCTTTCCCAAAGCCTGGCGCGCTCTGGAGTAGCCGCAATCGCCGTGATGCACGCTCGCGCCGCAGGCCATTGACGGGCGTGCGCGGTTTCCGGCAGAGTGCGGCGAAATGCTCCCCGAAATTCAGCAACTGCTCATCGTTCAGGATCGCGACCGGAAAATCCGCACACTCCGTTTGGAGTTGGAGGCGGCACCGCTGGAGAAGCGCGAGGCCGAGACGCGGCTGGCCGAGGCGCAGCGGGCGCTGGAGGCGGTGAAACAGAAAGCGAAGGAAGTCGAAATGGAGCGCAAGAAGCTGGAGAACGAGGCGCAGGCCAAGCGGGATTCGATCGCGAAATTTCAAACGCAGAAATTTCAGACGCGGAAAAACGAGGAGTTTCAGGCGCTGAACAACGAGATCACGCGTTACGAGGGCGAGATTCGCGGGATCGAGGATCGGGAGCTGGAATTCATGGACGAGGCGGAAAAAGTGCGCGCGCTGGTGGCCGGGCAGGAGCAGCAGACCAAGGCGGTAAAAGCCGCGGTCGAGCGTCAGCTCATCGACATCGATGCCAAGGTCGGCGCGCTGGCCGCGCAGCTCAAAGCCGCGGAAGCCGAGCGCGCGGGGCTCACCACCGGCCTCGATGAAGACCTGCTCGACACCTTCGAGCGGCTCTTTGCCAACAAGGGTGAAGCGGTGGTGCCGCTGGAGCACGAGACCTGCATGGGCTGCCACATGAAAGTGACCACGCAGACCGTGGTGAAGGTGAAAGGCCGGCGGGAGATCGTCCACTGCGAGCAGTGCGGGCGCATCCTTTACCCCGGAGAGTAGGCACGTGCTCTCGCCGCGGGTCGAGCGCAGGTGCGGATGCGGGATTTTTGTGAAAGGGTGGGCCGTGCCTTGGCTCCGCTCACTCGTTCTCGTCGTCGGTCTGCTCGCGGGCGGGCTGGTGCCGGACGTGCGGGCGCAGCGGCTCAGTGCGCTGGGGGAAAAGCCGGACTGGTCGCGGCTGGAGGCGTTTCAGGAAACCATCACGCGGGCGGATTTCGTGCGGCTGCTCGACACCGTGTACGCGCCGGGCGGCGCGGCAAAAGGGCTGATCGAGGTGGAGGCGGCGGCGGCCGTTATCCGCACCACACTCGTGCCGGCGGGGGAGTTTCGGCTGCGCTTCGCGGCGGAGGGTGGCGCGGTCAGGCCGGTGCCGCGCGCGTGGCGACCGGCCTCGGCGCTGCCCCCCGCGCCCGAGGGAAAGCCGCTCACTGGGGTGAAAATCGCGCTGGATGCCGGGCATCTCGGCGGCGCGTGGGCGAAAATGGAGGAGCGGTTTTTTCAGGTCGGCGAATCGCGTCCGGTGATCGAGGGCGAGATGACCCTGCGCGTGGCGAAACTGCTCGCGCCAAAGCTGCGCGAGTTGGGCGCGGAGGTGGTGAATCTGCGCGAGACCGCCGAGCCCACCACGGCGCTGCGCCCCGAGACCTTGCGCGAGTCCGCGCTGGCCGAGCTGGCGAAACTGGGCGTCGCCGCCCCGCGCGAAAAATACGACGGCACCAATGACCCCGGCCGGGCCTGGACGGTGCAGGCGCAGAGCGAGCTGCTCTTTTACCGCATCGCCGAAATCCGCGAGCGCGCCGCGCTGGTGAATGCCAAGGTGAAACCCGACCTCGTGGTCTGCCTGCACTTCAATGCCGAGGGCTGGGGCGATCCGCTGAAGCCGGAGTTCGTGCCGCGGAATCATCTGCACGTCCTGGTCAACGGCTGCTACGCCGCGGGCGAGCTGCGCTACGACGACCAGCGTTTCGAGATGCTCCTGAAGCTCCTCTCCCGCACCTACGACGAGGAACTCGCCGCCTCCGAGCCGCTCGCCACCGCACTCGCTGCGGCCACGCAGCTCCCGCCCTACGAATACACCACCGGCAGCGCCGTCCACACCGGCGCCACCGCCTACGTCTGGGCGCGCAACCTCCTCGCCAACCGCCTCTACCACGCGCCGGTCGCCTTCCTCGAACCCTACGTGATGAACAGCGAAGCCGTGTGGATGCGCGTGCAGGCGGGCGACTACGACGGCGAAATCACCCTCGCCGGCGCGCCCCGCCGCAGCCTCTTCCGCGAGTACGCCGACGCCGTGGCCGAGGGCCTCCGCGCCTATTACGAAAAGGCCCGCGCGGAGAAAAAGCCCGCCGCCCCCGGCGCGCCCGCGTCGCCGTAAAAAAGGAACGCGCCGCACGCTCCGCTCGGCGGCATCCCCACGCGGAGGATGGCCGCTGCGCGGGATGGATTGGGTCGGTGGTTGGAAAACCACCGTTCCTTGAGCGCGCCGTTCCGATCTGCGATGAGTTTAGCCGCGAGCTGGTGGCCCTGGAAATCGAGCAGCGGATGGAGGCGAAGGACGGCATCCGCCTATTGGATCAGATGGCGGGCCGGGCGTGGGTCCGTGCCAGAGTATATCCGCAACAACAACGGCCCGGAGTTCGTGGCACCGGACGTGCAGGAATTGATCGAGCGGCATGGGTTCAAGCGCTGGAAGCCGAGCACAGTTCCAAAGTCATCGCCAGCGCCTGGGACGCGGACCACACCGCCGAAAACCTCGCCATCTTGCGTCGCTGGGCGCTCAACTTCCTCAAGACCGACCCCCGCACAAACGATCCCTCAAAGCAAAAATCAAAGCCGCCGGCTGGGACCACCGCTACCTTCTCCAACTCCTCAGCCTCCCGCAAAATTTAGATGCGCGAACCCTGCACAGCCGCCCCGCGTGCGTTGACAAAGCTCCGCGTGATTTCGATAGTCGCCGCCAATGAGTCTCGATTTGAACGATCTGCTGCGCGATTGGCCCCATGAACCGGGCATGATCAAGGTGCGCAAGATTTTGGGCAGCGATGGACGCGAGAAGCTTCAGCTTCGGATCGACCTCGGGCTCATTCAGATGGAGACGGTGGGGCGGCCTGACGGGCAGGTGCCGTATGATCGGGAGTCGCTGCTGGAATACCACCGGGAGCGCGCGAAAAAGGCGGCGAAGAAGAACGAGAGTTACGTGCTTTCGATGGACGAAGTGGGCGAGCTGCAGCAGGAGGGCATCCAGTATTACCACCGCTACATCAGCTTTTTTCAGCTCTGCGATTACCAAGGTGTGATCCGCGACACCCAACGGAATTTGGACATGTTCGCTTTTGTCGGCGAACACGCGCAGCCGGAGGAGTTGGCGGCGTCGGTGCTGCAGTTCACGCCGTATGTGCTGATGATGAACACGCGGGCGCGGGCGTCGATCGAGCTGGGGCGCGAGGAGTTCCGGGCCGCCGCGAAGAAAATCGAGGACGGCATGGAAAAGATCCGCGCTTTCTACGAAAAGATCGACAACGCCGAGGCCGCGGCAAACAGCCCGGAGCTGAGTTTTCTCGGCGAATGGCTGGAGGAAGTGCGCGGCAAGCAGCCGGTGACGAAGCTGGAGAAAATGCAGCGCGAGATGGATCGGGCCATCGCCTCCGAGGCCTACGAGCGCGCGGCGGAACTGCGCGATCAAATTGCCGCGCAACAGCAAAAGAAGAAGTAGCGCGCCGATGACCTTTCCTTCGCGCGCTCTGGCGCTGATCCTCGGTGCTGCACTGCTCGCGGGGTGCGATACGAATCCGCATCCCGCCCCGCTGAAACAAAAGCGCGATGACGGCACTCCGTGGCGGGTGCGCTACGCGTATCTCCCGGACGACCCGCGCGGGCTCGATCCGCAGCATGCCTACGATCAGGTTGCGCATCGCATCCACGAGGCGATTCTCGACACGCTGCTGGAGTATCATCCGCTGAAGACCGATCCCTTCGAGATGGTGCCGGCGCTTTTGGAAAGCATACCGGAGCGCACGCAGGAGGCTGATGGCAAAGTGACCTACACCTGCCGTCTGAAGCGCGGCATCCACTACCACAACGATGCGTGTTTTCCCGACGGGAAAGGTCGCGAGGTGGTGGCGGAGGACGTGCATTACGCCTGGCTGCGGATGAGCGACCCGAGGGTCGAGTGCCCGATTTTCGGAACCCTCGAGCCGATCATCATCGGCATGCATGAGCTGTATGAGGCGGCGAAGACGACGGGGAAATTCGACTACTCCGCGCGTCTGCCAGGGCTGGAAGTCGTGGATGCGCACACATTCAAGATCCGCCTTTCGAAGCCGTATCCACAGATCGTCTATTGGCTGGCGATGCCTTTCACCACGCCCGTCCCACGGGAGGCGGTGGAATACTACGACGGGAAAAAACACGACGGAGAGGCGGAGCAGCGCAAAGAATTCAACTGGCATCCGGTCGGCACCGGCGCGTTCCAGATCGCCGAATATGAGGAGGCGCATCGCTTCCGCATGGTTCGCAATCCGGACTACCGCACGACGGTTTTTCCGAGTGACGGATTCCCGCCGGAAAAGGCCGAGTGGCTGAAACAATTCGCCGGACAGAAGCTCCCGCTGATTGATGAAATCGAGTGGCCGATCTTGCGGGAGACGCACACGATGTGGCTGCTCGCCCGGGAGGGATACTTCGACGGCACGGCGGTGGCGAAGGATTCGTTCGGTCGCATCGTCAGCTCGAACCACGACCTTTCCCCCGACCTGAAGGCGCGCGGGATGTCCCTCGAAAAGGACACGGAGTTGAGCACGTTCTTCATCAGCTTCAATTGCGCCGATCCGGTGCTGGCGAATCCCAAGCTGCGTAAGGCGCTGACCTGCGCCTACAACGCGCAGGGCTACTGCGATATTTTCAAAAACGGCGTGGCACCGGTCGCGACGCAACTGATCCCCCCGGGGATTTTTGGCCATCTCAAAGACTGGAAGGATCCCAACACCTACAACCTCGAACGCGCCCGCCAGTTGATCGCGGAAGCAGGCTATCCGAATGGGATCGATCCGAAAACAGGCCAGCCGCTGGAGCTGACGATGGATGTGACCGCGACTGGTTCGGAGGAACGCCAGACCGCGGAGTATGAGCAGCGGCAGTTCGAGAAATTGGGTGTGAAGATTAAAGTAATCGAAAACACTTTTGCCAAGATGCTGGAGAAGCAGGATCGCGGGCAGTTTCAAATCGCGCCAAGCACCGGATGGGGCGCGGACTATCCCGATCCGGAAAACTACTTCTTCCTTTTCTACAGCAAGAACGTCCCGCCCGCGGGCAAGAACGAGGCGCGCTACGTGAGCGCGGAGTTTGACCGCATCTTCGAAAAAATGGCGCTGATGGACAATACCCCAGAGCGCCTCGCGCTGTGCCGCCAGCTCTACGACCTGCTCTCCGAAGATTGCCCGGTCGCGTTCAACTTTCACAAGGCCTACTACGTGGTAGTGCAGCCGTGGGCGCGCCGCACCCATGCCAACATGATGCTCGAAGGCGGCGTGAAATACCTCCAAGTTGATCCCGCGATGCGCGCCCGCGCCTGGCACGACTGGAATCGCCCCGTCTATTGGCCGCTCGCCGTGCTGGCCGTCGGCCTCCTCGCCGCCATCCGTTACGCCATCCGCTGGAATCGCCGCCTGAATGCTTAGCTACCTCGTTCGCCGTCTCCTCTATGTCCCGCTGATTGTGCTCGGCGTGATGTTGCTGACCTTCGTGCTCTCCTTCGTGGTGCAGACCCCGGAGGAGCGCGCCCGTGGGATTCTCGACAAAAAAGCCACACCGGAAGCCATTCGCAATTATCTCCACGAGCGCGGCTACGACAAACCGCTGCTCGTTAACCACGCGCCCGGCACAAAATGGCACGACAGCATTTTCTTTAACGAGATGACGAATCTCGCGCGTCTGCGCTTAGGCAAATCCGATATCACCGGCGAACCGCTCGCCGACAAATTTCTCAAAGGGGCGGTGCCCTCGCTCGCGATCACGCTGCCCGCTGCCGCGCTCGGACTCTTCCTCGCCGTCTCGCTCTCGCTCTATCTCGTCCTCGTGCGCTACTCCGCGCTGGATCGCGTCGGGACCATTGGCTGCGTCATGCTGATGAGCATCGTCCCGATGCTCTACATCTTCGCCGGACAGTCGCTCTTGGGCTCGGGGTTGAAATGGTTTCCCGTCTCCGGCTTCGATCTCTCGCAATGGGCCGGCGTGCGTTTCCTGATCCTGCCCGTAGTCATTTTCTGCGTCATCAACCTCGGGGAGGAGACGCGCATCTACCGCGCAGTTTTTCTCGAGGAAATTGCGCGCGATTACGTGCGCACTGCGCGGGCCAAGGGCGTGGATAACTCGCTGTTGCTCTTTACCCATGTCCTAAAAAACGGGCTTATCTCCCTCATCACCCTCGTGGTCGCGCACCTGCCGCTGCTCGTCCTCGGCTCGCTGCTCACGGAGAATTTTTTCGGCATCCCCGGCCTTGGCAATCTGCTCGCCAGCGCCCTCCAGTCCGGCGACTTCGCGGTGGTGCGGGTCTCAGTTTTTCTTGGGGCGCTGCTTTACCAGTCGGGACTTATCGCCACGGATATCTGCTATGCGCTCGCTGATCCGCGCATCCGGTTGGGGGGAAATCGGGAGGTCGAAGTCGCTGCGCGTTTTCCTTGGCGCAAAGTCCTCCTCGTCGGGGCCTGTGCCTACCCGCTTTGGCTCGCCGTGACCGCGCTCTGGCGGGCCTTCTTCGCCTTCCACGGAGGCAGCATTCCCGCGTTTTTCGGGAAGCTTTTCGCGGACGTCCGCTTTCAGAATTCGCTCGTGATTGCCGGGTTTGCCGCCGCCGGCCTTTTCCTCTACCTCAACGCCCGCAACGAAGTCTGGCACCGTGCCCTGGCCCGCTTGCGGCGCGATCGCATCGGTCTGCTCGCGGGCGTCGTCATCTCCCTCTACCTCTTCATCGGCGCGCTCGAAACCATCCAGGTTTCCGACGGACACGGCGGCTGGGAATCCAAACTGCACCAACTCACCGCCGGCATTCCCGACGAGGAAACCTTCAGCGCTCCCTTCGCGAAAGTGCTGCTCACGAAACCGACGCCGCTCAAAGGGACTCACATTTTCGGCACCGATGCTCTTGGCAAAGATGTCTTCGTGCAGTGCCTGCGCGCCTGTCGCACCGCCCTGCTCATCGGCGGCCTGACCAGCGCGCTCTACATTCCCGTCGGGGCCATTCTTGGTCTTGCCGCCGGTTACTTCCGGCGGCGCACCGATGAGGTCATCACCTATTTCTACAGCGTCGTCGCGTCCATCCCCACGATCCTGCTGCTCGTCGCCATCATTGGGGCGCTGGGGAAAAGCTTCTTCTCCATGACGGGCGCGCTCGCGTTTACCAGTTGGGTTGGCATCTGCCGCCTCGTGCGCGGCGAGACCATGCGCCAGAGCGGCTCGCAGTATGTGGACGCGGCCCGCGCGCTCGGGCAGAGCCACTGGCGCATCCTCACACGTCATCTGCTGCCCAATGTGATGCACCTCATCCTCATCACCTTCATTCTGGGTTTCTCGAACCTCGTCCTTTTCGAAGTCATCCTCAGCTATCTCGGCGTCGGGCTGCCCGTCGGCACCGCGAGCTGGGGCGCAATGATTGACGGTGCCCGCGGCGAACTCACCCGCGAGCCCCTCATCTGGTGGAACCTCGCCGCCGCCAGCGGCGCGCTCTTTGGCCTCGTCCTTTCCCTCAACCTCCTCGGCGACGCCCTTCGCCGCGCGTTTGATCCGAAGCAGGGCTAAAACCTCATACCCATGTCCACCGCACCACTGCTCGAAATCAAGAATCTCGCCATCGACTTCGCCACCGAAAATGGCCGGGTCGAGGCCGTGAAAGGCATTTCTTTTTCCCTCGCGGAGGGAGAGACGCTGGCCATCGTGGGCGAAAGCGGAAGCGGGAAAAGCGTGACCGGGCTGGCGTTGACGCGGCTGCTCCCCGAGCCGCCGGCGGTTTATCGCTCGGGCGAGATTTTGCTGCACGGGCAGGACGTTTTGAAAATGAAACCGCGCGAACTGCGGGCCATTCGAGGCGCGAAAATCGCCTACATTTTCCAGGAGCCGAGCACCTCGCTGAATCCGGTCTTCACCATCCGCAACCAAATCGCCGAAGCCATCCAGCTTCACCGTCCCGAAGTGCGCGACATCGACGCGGAGGTCATCAAATACCTCGACCTTGTCGGCATCGTTGATCCGGCAAAGCGGCTGCACGATTACCCGCACCAGCTCAGCGGTGGCATGCAACAGCGCGTGATGATCGCGATGGCGCTTTCCTGCCAGCCCGAGCTGCTCGTCGCCGACGAGCCCACCACCGCGCTCGACGTGACCATCCAGGCGCAGATCATGGACCAGCTCCGCGACCTGAAAAAGCGTGTGCGCATGGCGATCATCCTGATCACGCACAACTTCGGCATCATCAACGGCATCGCCGACCGCGTGGCCGTGATGTTCCGCGGCAAAATCGTGGAATACGGCGCGACCCACGAAGTGCTCGCCAACCCGCAGCACGCCTACACCAAGGCGCTCATCCAGTGCATTCCGCAGCTCGGTGCAAAACGCGACCGCCTCACCACGATCGACCACGCGGCGCTGGAGGCGGCGGCCAAGTAGCCGCCTCGCCGGGAGCCGCCTGCCGCTGCCAATGCCGCCCGCTTTCATCCCGCCCATGCGCCTCACCAAACTCCCCGCCCTGCTGCTCGCCGCGGCCGCCTTCGCGCCATTCTCCACGCCCGCGGAAACGCCCGCGAAGCCAAACATCGTCTATGTCCTTTGCGATGACCTCGGCTACGGCGACGTCCATTGCCTGAACCCCGAGCGCGGCAAAATCGCGACCCCCAACGCCGACCGGCTGGCCGCGCAAGGCATGATCTTCAGCGACGCGCACAGCGGCTCGTCGGTCTGCACGCCGACGCGCTACGGCATCCTCACCGGACGCTACGCCTGGCGCACGAAACTGCAGTCCGGCGTGCTCGGTGGCGAGAGTCCGCCGCTGATCGCGGCGGATCGTCTCACCACGCCAGCCCTGCTGCGGCAGCACGGCTACGCCACGGCGTGCATCGGCAAATGGCATCTCGGCACGAAACTGCCCGACGCCGCACATCTCGCCGACGCCATCGCCGAGGGACCGACGACGCGGGGTTTCGACTACTTCTTTGGGATCAGCGCCTCGCTCGACATGCCGCCCTACGCCTTTATCGAAAACGATCGCTACACCGAGGCTCCGACCGCGACGAAGCAATGGATCCGCAAAGGACCAGCCGCGCCGGGTTTCGAGGCCGTGGATGTCCTGCCCACGCTGACCCGCAAGGCCGTCGAATACATCGGCCGGCGCGCCGCGGAGAAGCAGCCGTTCTTCCTCTACCTGCCGCTGGCCTCACCGCATACGCCCATCGTGCCGGGACCGGAGTGGCGGGGCAAATCCGGCCTCGGTTCCTACGGCGATTTCGTCATGGCGACGGACTGGGCGCTCGGGCAGGTGATGACCGCGCTCGACCAGGCCGGCATCGCCGATAACACGCTCCTGATCTTCACCAGCGACAACGGCTGCTCGCCCGCGGCGGGCGTGGGCGCTTTGGAAAAGCAGGGTCACTTTCCCAGCGCCGAACTGCGTGGCTACAAGGCCGACATCTGGGAAGGCGGTCATCGCATTCCGTTCATTGCGCGCTGGCCCGGCGTGACCAAGCCCGGCTCCATTTGCCGCCAGCTCACCTGCCTCACGGACTTGATGGCGACCAGCGCAGAAGTCGTCGGCGCGCAACTGCCGGACAACGCCGGCGAGGACAGCTTCAGCATCCTGTCGCTGCTGAAACAACCCGAACGTCCCGTGCGCGAGGCCGTGGTGCATCACTCGATCAGCGGCGTGTTCGCGCTGCGCTCCGGCGCGGCGAAGCTCATCTTCGGCACCGGCTCGGGCGGGTGGAGTGCGGGAGGAAAGGACAAGTCGCCCGTGCAGCTTTACGACATGGCCAAAGACCTCGGCGAACTCCAGAACACGCAGGAGACCAGCCGCGCCGACCTCGCCCGCCTGACCGGCTTCATGGAAAAGATCATCGCCGACGGGCGCAGCACCCCTGGCCCGCCGCAGAAAAACGACGTCGCGATCAAGCTCTGGAAAAACGGCACCCCACCGACCATCGTGCCGGAGCGCAAGGACTGACGCGCTGATCCCTGGCGGGGTAGCGAGCGGTGCTAGCCCTTCATACCGGTCGCCAGAACGGTCTGAAACTGCGGATTTTTTTCGTCGCGGGCGACGACCGTGATCTCGATCGAGGTGAAACCGGCATCGGTCAAAAAGGCGTGGAGTTGCGCCTCGGTGAAGCCGAGCCAGGCATCGGCGTAAAGCTCGCGCGCCTTTTCGAATTGATGCGCGAGCAGATCGAGAATGGCGAGGCGTCCGCCCTTCTTCAGGATGCGATAAGCTGCAGCTACGGCGCGTGCCGGATTGCCCGCGTGATGCAGCGCCTGACTCAGAATCGCGAGATCGACGCTGCCTGCCGAGATCGGCGGTGCCTCCAGATTGCCGTGACGGAATTCCAGATTTTTGAAGCCATGCTTCTTCGCCAACGCCGCGCCGAACTCGACCATTTTCTCGGAATTGTCGATGGCGATAACCTTCTTCGCCCGCTTCGCCAGCAGTTGCGAGATCGTCCCTTCGCCCGCGCCGAGATCGGCCACCACGATGGGCGGCACCAGCGCAAAAAGCAGGTGCGCCACACCTTCCCAAGTCCGTCCAGGGCAGTAGGCACGACCAAATTTTCCCGCGAGCTGATTGAAGTATTCGCGGGCCGTGCCCTGCCGTTTTTTCAACGCCAGCAGCAGCGCTGTCTGATCGTGCGCCGCCTCTGGCAATTCCTCCGCACTCGCCGCAATGAGCGGCGCGAGCCGACGGTGCGCGGGGTCGTCCGTTAGCGCGTAGTAGATGTTTTTTCCCGCCCGTCGATCGCGCACCAGGCCCGCCTCGCGGAGCTGGCCCAGATGCATGGAAATCCGCGACTGGCCGAGGCCGAGAATCTGCTGAAGCTCGACCACGCTCAACTCCTCGCGTTGCAGCAACAGTAAGAGCCGCAGCCGCGTTTCATCAGCAATGAGGCGCAAGGATTTTACAATTGACGCCATGAGGAAGTGAGCTAGACATATCACCGCATCATGATTGGTCAATACGTTGTTTAGGCCAATCCACTCCACCATCCAACCCAACCCACATCCACCACCCGCATGTCCCGTCGTTTCATTTTCTCGTCCGAATCCGTCGGTGAAGGTCATCCTGACAAGGTTGCCGACACTATTTCCGATGCCGTCCTCGACGCCTGTCTGGCGCAGGATCGGACGAGCCGGGTGGCTTGCGAGACTTATGTCAAGAGCAACATCGCGATCGTCGGCGGGGAGATCACCACGAAGGCGAAGCTGGATTACGTGCAGATCACGCGCGATGCCGTGCGGGAGATTGGCTACGTGAACGACGACGACGTTTTTCACGCCGACAAAATCTTCGTCCAGAACATCCTCACCGCGCAGTCGCCTGACATCGCGCAGGGCGTGGATGCGAAAAAGGTGAAGGGCAAGAAGACCGCGGAGCAGGGGGCCGGGGATCAGGGCATCATGTTTGGCTACGCCAGCAATGAAACGCCGGAGCTAATGCCCGCGCCGATCATGTATGCGCACCGGCTCGGACGGAAGCTGACGGAGATTCGCAAGGCGGGCAAAGCGGCGAAGTGGCTGCGACCGGATGCGAAGTCGCAGGTCTCGGTGGAATACGTGGATGGCAAGCCCACGCGCATTACAAACGTCGTCATTTCCACCCAGCACGCGGCGGATGCGGAGCACGCGGAAATTGAGAAATTTTGCATCGAGAAGGTGATCAAACTCGTGCTGCCCAAAGGCATGCTGACGAAGGACACCGAGTATCTCATTAACCCGACGGGCAAGTTTGTTGTCGGCGGACCGCAGGGTGACACGGGGCTTACCGGGCGTAAAATCATCGTCGATACCTATGGCGGCATGGGCCGTCATGGCGGCGGCGCTTTTTCGGGGAAAGATCCGTCGAAGGTGGATCGCAGCGCGGCCTACATGGGCCGTTGGGTGGCGAAGAATGTCGTCGCCGCCGGCCTCGCCGCGCGTTGCGAGGTGCAGTTCGCCTACGCCATCGGCCACCCGCAACCGGTGAGCGTGCATATCGACACCTTTGGCACCGGCTCCGTGAGCGATGACTCGATCCTCGCCGCCGTGCTGAAGACCTTCAGCTTCAAGCCGGCTGACATCGTCGCGCAGCTCAATCTTTTGCGCCCGATCTATTCGAAGACCACGAACTACGGCCACTTCGGCAAGGACGACAAAGACCTGACGTGGGAAGCCACGGACAAGGCCGCGGCGCTCAAGAAGCTGGCGAAGTAACATCCGCCCGTAGAGCGCGGATCTTTTTCCTCATCGCCCAGCGCGAGGGGAGAATTGTGGGCTTCGCTTCCGGCTATTTCCCGGCCGGCTGCTGATGGGCGCTGTGGTCCACCGCAGCGCCCGCCGGAGCAGGTGCCGCAGGCACGGGCGCGTCGAGATCGGTAACGACGACGAGCCGGCCCCACATGATCGACCAGTGGCCGGGGAAGGTGCAGACGTACTCGTATTCGCCGGGTTCGGCGGGTGCGGTCATGGACAGCGATTCCTTTTGCCCCGGCTCGACGAGGCGCGTGGCGGCGAGCACGGCGGGGTCGTTGTCGGGGACAAAGGCGCGGCCCTTTTTGTCGAGCTTGGTCGGCTGGTTGGTCTGCACGGATTCGGCGACGCGCTGCCGCTGGCCGGGCTTCACGATGACGAGGTTGTGCGCCATGCCGTCCATGTTTTCCAATGAGATCTCGAAGCGCTTGCCCGCCTCGACCACGAGTTGTGCGATGTCATAGCGCATTTCCTCGCGCACGGTTTTGAGGAGAAAGACGCTTACGCCGAGCCCGCGCAGTTCCTTGCGCGCGAGCTTTGCATCCGCCTCCGGGAGCAACGCGGCCATTTCGCTGCCGACCTGAAGCGTCTCGATGAACTCCGGCGTGGTGCGCTTCTCGGGCGGCACGCCCTTCGCCCACGCGAGAATGGCGGCGGTCAGCGGCGCCGCCTGCGCCTTGTCCCACGCGGAGCGCGGCAGCAGCGTGATCGCGCGCGTGGCAGCGGCGCGCTCGGTGCCGCGCTGGATGTGCGCGGCGAGCATGGCGAAGTTCGCCTTCGCGTTATCCGCGCCGGTCAGTGGCAGTGCGAGCAGCGCGGCGGCGCGAACGGCGGCGGCGGTTTTCGCGTCGCCAAGCGTGGCGGTGAGGATGGGCTGAAACTTCGCGCGCAGCGCCGGGTCGGGGAGGTTGAGCAGCGCGCCGAGCAGCGTCTCGCGGGCGGCGTCGGTTTTGGCGGCGGCCCAACTGGCGGGCGGGTTGGCGTCGGCGGCGAGCAGCGCGGACCACGCGGCGCGGCGCACGCCCTCCTGTGTGGCCTTTTCCGTGAGCGTCACGAGCCCGGCGCGGGCGGGCACGAGCACCGGCGCGGCGGTGGCCGCGAGCAGCTTGGCGAGTTCGTCGGCGGTGCGACCACCCTGCGTGTCCACGCGCTGGAGCGCTGCGAGCAGTTCAGTCACGCGGTCAGTCTTGCGGAAATTCGCGAGGTCTGTGATCGCCTTGTCGCGCTGCGCCAGTCCCGTCTCCTGCCGCTCCACGAGCGAGCGCGCCACCGTCTCGCTCGGTGTCGCGGCCAGCACCTGGGCGAGCGTCATGCGCTCGACCATCACCGCCAGCACTTCGGGATCCTTCGGCTGCGGCACTTCCTTTACCAGCGTCCCGAGCTGCCGCAGCGTCTCCTTGTAGGCATATTCGATGTAGTAATCGCTCTGCCGTTTGAGCGTGGCGTGCGCCACCTCGAACGCGCCGGCCACGTCCTTGCCGCGGAAAAAACTCGCCGCGCGCACCGCCTCCAGGCGCACGCGCAGATGTTCGTCGTTCGCGGCTTTTTTCAAAAGCGGGAGCACTTCCGGCACGCGGTCGCGCTGGTAGCAGAGCACGCGCACCGCCTGCGCGCGGGCGCGCGGCTCGGGCGATTGCAGCACGCGGCGAAGCAGCGTCTCGTCCACCACGTTGTGCCACTGCTTCACCCACAGCGCCTCCAGCACATGGTGCTCGAAAGCATTGTCGGTCTTGTCCAGGCCGGCGACCCATTTGTCCACCGCCGCCATGACCTGCGCGGTGTCGCGCATGCCGAGTTCGATCTTCGCGCGCTCGCGCGTTCCATTCTCCGGTTCTTTTAAAACATCGAGCACCTTCTCGATCGGCTCGCCGGCGATCTTCGCGGGCTTGAGCAGCGGCATTTGCGGGAAGGAGAGTCGATAGATGCGCCCGTGCTCCTGCTCGCGGTTCGGGTCGCGGAGATGATGCTGCAGGTGGCCGATTAGCGGCTTGTGCCAGTCGAGGAAATAGATCGAGCCATCCGGCGCCACGCTCACGGCCACGGGGCGAAAATTCGGGTCGCGCGAACTGATGAGATTTTCCACGGTGTCGGCCTTCAGTCCCGCGCCGTCGTCGCTGATCTTCGCACGAAAAATTCCCTGCATGCCGATGACGTTGCAGCACAGAAAACTGCCCTGATATTGCTCCGGCCACGCGCGGCTGGAGAGGAGCGCCGTTCCCGCGCTCGGGCGCGCGGGGCGTTTCCAAAACTGCTTGTAGGTGCCCCACGCCTTCGTCAGCGGGAAGTCGAGATGCGTGCTGAGCGCGGGCGCGAAGAAATTCTGGTTGTCGGTTCCGTCAGTGACGATGTCCGTGCCCCAGTAGTCGAAAACCTTACCGTGCGGATTGGCAAACCCATACGCGATGTAGCGCTCGAACCGCCCCGTGCGCGGTTCCCAGCGATAGATCGCGCCGTCCACATTGCGGATCGGTCCCCACGCTGTCTCGACCTGGGTGCGGTGAAAGACGCCGTCGCTCAGGTAGATCGCGCCGCCCGGATCGTAGGACATCGAGTTCGTCTCGTGATGCGAGTCCGCCGCGTCGAGACTGTTCAGCACGCGCTCGACCAGCTCGCCTTTGCCGTCGCCATTGGTGTCGCGCAGATACCACAGCTCCGGCGACTCCATGACCACCACGCCGTCTTTGTAAAACTGGAAGCCGGTTGGGCAGTTCAGCCCGTCCATGTAGGTCGTGCATTTCGTCGCCTTGCCGTCCGCCCCGAGGTCGAAGACGAGCAGCTTGTCGCCCTCTTTGCTTAGCGGCGTGCGCTCCGGGTAGTTCTTCCACGACGAAACCCACAGCCGGCCTTTCGTGTCCCACGCCATCTGCACCGGGCTCACGAGTTCGGGAAACTCCGCCTCGCTCGCGACGAGTTCCACTTTCACGCCGTTCGGCACGGACATCAGTCGGATGGCGTCCTGCCCGCTGAGATAGTTGTGGCTGCCGTCGGGCTTCGGGCCGGGCTTGTTCGTTTTAATCCTCGGGATCACCGGCACGTTCGAATCGTCAATCGTCACGTCGCTCCCTTTCGCCAGCGCCCACACGCGCTTTTCGCGGCTCTCGGTCATCGCGTTGCGCACCGCCAGCTCCGGCCAGAGCACGGCGCGGTTGTCCACCTTCCGGTCGCCGGACTGGTAGCCGATCGTCGAGCGCCCGCCGTAGATGTTGAACTGGTCCACCGTGCGGTAGTAGCTGTGCCACATCGTATTTTTCACCTGCACCGCCTCGCGAATCTTCGCCAACACAGCATCCGCGGGCGGCGGCTCGGCGGCGAAGATCCCTTTGAAAAGTACCGGTGCCAGCGCCTGATAACCCGCCTGCGTGAGGTGGATGCCGTTGTGCGTCAGCGGCTGCTTCGCGCTCTTGTAGAGCTGCTGCGACGGCGCGAAGAGCTCCACAAACTGCACGTCGTTCGCTTTCGCCACCTCGGCCATCGCCTCGGTGTAAAGCTGGAGGTTCGCGTTGTTCGCCGCGGCCTCCGGGTAGTTCGGGTCCGCCGGTTTCTCCTGCGCGATCGGCGAGAACAGCACCACCCGCGGCGCGCCCTTGCCGTTGAAATTTTTCTTCGCCAGCTCCTTCAGATAGCGGTCGAGGTCGCCCTTGAAACTCCCCAGCCCCTCCGGGCCCTTGAACGACTCATTGAACCCCCAGAACGCCAGCACCACGTCCGCCTTCACGCGCTTCAGCCACTCCTCCATCAGCGGCACGCCATCCGAGCGCACGTTCGACGCCACCTCATCCGCCGCGAAGCCGAGATTGCGAATCGCCACATCCGCCTGCGGATACGTCCGGTGAATGAACGCCTCCAGCGTCCCGTCGTGCTGCATCCGATCCGCCAGCGCATTGCCCACAATGGCGATGTGCGTGTCCTTGCTGACCTCGAGTTTCGTCGGAGCCGCGGCGGGCAAAGTGACAGCGCCCGCGAATGCGAGCAGGAAAGTGGTGAGCGTGCGCTTGATCATGGAAAAAGAGGGCGGGTGCAGTTGGTGGATGGTTTGGCGGTGCGCGAAATGTCTTACATCAAAACCGAAACCGTCGAGAACCTGGAAAGCGCGGAGGCGGCGCGCAGTAGGCAGGGCGCGGCGGGGCCGGTGGCCGCGTCCCGCTGGGACGATGAGCGGTGCAACTTCGCAGCGAGGGAAAAGCCCAAAGCCTGACGCTACCGCTCCCCGAGAACCCGGGCGATTTCCGCGGGGGCGTGGCGGAGTTTTTCCCACTCGGCGGCGAGTTCGGTGGCGGTGTAGGGGAGCCAGGTGCCGGTGGCGGTGGCGTAGAGGCCGGCGGTGACGGGTGCGTCGAGCAGAGTGGTGAGCGTCTGCCAGTAGGCGCTGAGTTGGGGGAGATAGTGTGCGCGGAGCCGGGGCAGTTCGGCGGCGGTGGTGCGGTTGGTTTTCCAGTCGAGGATGAGCCAGCTCCCGGCGGCGGGATCAAAGACGGCGAGATCCATGATGCCTTCGAGACATTCGGCGTCGTCCATCGGCCAGAGGAACGGCAGCTCGGTGTGCGCGACGAGGCCGGGTGCGGTGAGCAGGCGGGCGAGCGGTGTGTCGGTGGTGAGCGCGGCGCGGAGGAGCGCCCACTCGCGCTGCGCCTGCGCGGGATCGGGCGCGGTGGGGAGTGCGGCGGCAAAGGTGGCATCCCACGCGGTGGCGTCGGCGCGCCAGTCGAGATGCTCGACGAACTCGTCGTGCCACCACGAGCCGTAGAGGGCGCCGGTGCTTTGCCCGGTCGCGGCGCGGGCGGTCAGGGCCAGGTAGGCTGCGGGATCGGCGTCGGCGAGCGCGGCTTCGGCGAGGGCGCTGGGGTTGCGTTTGCGGAAATGGGTGGCGCGGGCGCGGGCGCGATCTTCGTCGGTGGGGCGGAGTGGCGCGAGCGGCGGAACGGCCAGCTCGTGCGCCCGCTGCGCGCTTTTCGCGGCCTGCTGCGCGGCGGTGTCGGCGCAGGCGTCGGACGCGGTGGGGAGCACGGCGAAGGGAGCGGCGTCCGCGCAGTTTAGCAGGCGGGCGGGCGCGCGTTTCGGCAGACCGCTTCTGCCGGAGAAAAGGGCGTGGTCTTCCGCGAGGACGAGCGTGTGCCGGGCGCGGGTGAGCGCCACGTAAAGCAGGCGCTCCAGCTCCTGCCGGCTCTGGGCGTCGAGCGCGGCTTTCAGGTCGCTGTCGATGTCCGCGGCATCGAGCGCGGCGAGGCACGAGCCGGTCTGCGGATGTCGCAGCAGGCGCGGGTAGTTGCGGCTGCGCTGCGAGACGCCGCGGGCGAAGAACGGCACGATGACGGCCTGCCATTCGGAGCCCTTGGCCTTGTGGCAGGTGATGAGCTGGATGGCGTCGGGCGCGGGCGCGCGCACTTCGCGGGTCGCGGAAAAGCCGTCGCGCAAATCCGCGGCGAAGTCGGCGAGCGTGCGTTGGCCGGCCTCCGCCGTGGCCGCGGCGGTGAGCAGGCTGTCGAGTTCGGCGTCGAGATTTTCAAACGTGTCCGCCGGCAGGCTGAACAGGCGGGCGCGCAGTTCGGTGGCGCGCACGAGTTCCTGCATCGCGGAGAAAAGCGGGAGCGGCAGGATGCGCGCGCGCGTTTCCGCCAGCAGGCGCAGCGGGTCGGCGACCGGGCCGCGGCCGGAGACGGTGGCGCCGAGGTGGAAGCGCGCGCTTTCGCCCTCCGCGTAGGTGGCGAGATCGTGGTCCGACACGCCGAAGATTTCGCGCAGCACGCCGACCACTTCATAGCTCTCGTGCGGGGCGGCCATGATGACGGCGAGCGCGGTGAACCACGCGTAGGCCGGGCTGTCGCCCTTGAGGTCGCGCTCGGATTGGAGCTGCACGGCGAAGCCCGCTTCGCGCAGCGCGCGGTGCAGCGGCGGGAACCAGCCTTTGCGCGGGCAGAGGATGGCGACATCGCTCCAGCGCTGCGCGCGGAGCCGCTCCAGGCCTTGCGCGCGGAGCCAGATGGCGAGGAGCTGCGCCTCGTGTCGTGTCTTCTGCCAGTCGCGCCAGCCGTCGGTCGGCGGGAGTGGTCCGAGGTTGAAACGAAGGACCTGGCCGGGCAGCACGCCGGGGCGCGAATTGAGGCCGACGTAGGCGACCTGGCCGTCACTGCCGTGGAGCACGGTGGGAAAAACCGCGTTCACGAAATCGAGCTGCGCCTGATCGAGCCGGAAGGTGACGGTGAAGCGCACGGCCTCGCCCGCGCCTGTCGCGATCAGGGTTTCGTGGATGCGCCGGTAGTGGCCGAGGTCCGCGCGGTCGCCAAAGATGGACTGCTGAAAATCGCCGACCATGCAGAAGTGGCCGGGCCGCGGCGGCAGCGCCGGCGTTTCCGGCCAGAGGCCGGTGGCGTCGGCCGGGCGGGCGATTTCGAGGAGCACGGAGAACTGCGTGGGATCGGTGTCCTGCGCCTCGTCGAGGATCACGCGGTAATGTTTCTCGCGGATGCGCCGCGCGGCTTCGGGATGGCGGAGCAACTGGCTGGCGAGCGCGATCTGGTCGTCGTAATTGATCGCCCCTTTTGCCAGCCGGAACGCGCGATACGCGGCCTCGACTTCCACGGCGATGCGCAGCGCGCAGCGGCGCAGCCACTCGCGCAGCGGCCCGAGCGCCTCCTCCCAAAGCCCGGCGAATTCCTTCGCCTTCGACGAGCACTCGGGCAGCGGCAGGAAGCCGTCGCCCGCGGCCCAGTCGCGCGCCCAGGCGCGCAGGCGCTCCTGGACGTAGGGGATGGTTTTCTTCGCGCTGCCGCTCGGCGCGAAGGCGAGCACGGCGTCGAACTCCAGCGGCGGAAACTCGCCCGGCGCGTCGGCGGCGTCGGCACCGCCGTGGCGGCCGAGTTCCATCAGCTCGCGGAGTGGTGCGAGCCGCAGCAGGCTGCGGCGCTGCGCGGCGGTGAGGTCCACGCCGACGCTGGTCTGCTGCTGCACGAAATCCATCCAGAGCGCGTCGTCGTCGGTCAGCAGATCGAGCTTTCCCGGCAGGCCGAGGTGGTGCCCGTGCTGGCGCAAAAGTTTCACGCAAAAGCTGTGGATGGTGCCGAAGAAGGCGCGGTTGAAGGCGGCGAGGACTTCGAGCGAGACGCCGGCTTCGAGGATGCTCTGCCGCGCTCGCTGCTGCATTTCGTCGGCGGCGCGGTTGGTGAAAGTGACGACGACCAGCGCGGGCAGCCACTCCAGCGCGCGCGGGCTGGTGGCGATGGCGATGATGCGGTTGGTGACGGCGCGGGTCTTGCCGCTGCCGGCGGAGGCGACGACGGAAAAATTTTGCTCCAACTCGGTGATGAAGCGCGTTCGGTCCTGCTGGTCGAGGGGAGCGATCACGCGGATTCCTCCTCGTCGGTGAGATCGGGATGGGTGAGCGCCCACTTTTCCTCCAGCAGGTCGGCGTCGATGCCGAGCGTGGCGAGCGGGTAGTCGCGCTGGAAAGAGAACTCGTCGCGCAGCGCGCCGCGCAGGCCAAAGATGCCGGTTTCCTGCATGCGATGGAGGCCACGCCAGAGCCGGGTGCGCGCGGTGAGATCGCCGAGCGTGAGTTGCGGCGCGGCGAGATCGAGATCCGGCGTGAGCAGGCTCACGCCGCTGGCGCGGAGAGCGAGCGCGTAGAGCGCGAGCTGAAGGCCGTCGCCGGCGGGAAGTTTTTTGGCGGAGAGCGCGCCGCGGTGGCCGGTCTTGTAGTCCACGATCCAGGCGTCGGTGGGCGCCGGCGCGTTCGTAAGGAGGAGATCGATGCGGCCTTTCACATGGAGAAGCGCGCCGTCTCCGAGCGGGATGGCGGTGTCGGGGAGATTCCACTCGGTCGCGAGGTGCGTGCGGCCGGCCACATCGGTGACGCGCTGGGCGAGCTGTTCGGCGAGGTGGAGCGCCTGCTGCCACGCGGAAAGCCACCAATCGGGCGCGGTCCGCGCGCATGCCGCGAGCGTGGCGCACACTCGCTCGCGCTGGGCCGCGGCGTGGGCGCGGACGCGCGCGAGGACTTCGGCGGGCGGCGGGCGCAGCGCGAAGCTCTCGGGCGGCACGGCGTCGGAAATCGCGCGCAGCCACTGGTGGACCCACTGGCCGGCGGCGAGGCTCCACGGAGTCTCGTCCACGGTGGCGCTGGCGGCGATGCCGAGGCGGTTTTGCAGCCAGACGAGCGCGGGCGCGGCGAGTGCGCTCTCCCACGCGGTCGCGGCGAGGCGAACCGGATTTGTGGGTGGCGTGCGCAGCGCGAATTCGTATTCGCCGAACGGCAGCGCGCGGTCGCGGCGCGCATCGAAGGCGCGGCGCGTGGCGGGCATCGGTACGGGCGCCGACGCGGTGGTGAAACCGGCGGTCGAGAGCCAGCGCCCGGTTTCCGCGCGCAGCGCGCTCATGGCCTCCTGCGAAACGGCGCGGCCGCGGGCGCAGAAATAGAGGCGCGTAAAAAAGTCGCTCGGGTTCGAGCGGCGTTCGGGCGCGGCTTCGTCGATGAGCTGCGCACAGGCGGCCACCGCGACGGTGGCGGATTCGAGGGTGTTGAGAAACTGGCGGAGCGCGAGTTCGCGGCGCTGCACCGGCCCGAGGCAAAGCGCGTGGCCGGCGCGCACGGTTTCGTGCCCTTCGCCCTGCCGGCCTTGGGTGACGGCGCGCTCGTTGAGCCCGCGCACCTGCCGGTTGAGCGCCGCGATTTCGTCCTCGCCGAGAAAGCCGGAGTCCTCGATGGCGGGCGGCCACTGGCCTTCGTTCAGCCCGGCGAGGATGAGGTGCGTCCAGGCCTGCGACTCGGCCTGGGCGCAGGGCAAAAGATGAACGCGGCTGTACGGATGATTGCCGCCGGCTTCGCGCTCGGCGCGCCATGAGACGAGCGTCTCGCGCAGCCACGCCAGCCACGTGCGGCGGGAGACTTTCAGGCGCGGCACGGCGCTCCACGCGGCGGCGAGACGCACGAGTTCATCGGCCCGCCCGGCCCAGCCGCTGGCGCGGAAAATGTCCTCCGTCTGGCTGGCAAACGCCGTGAGCGTGGCCTGCGGCGGGAGAAAAGGCAGCGCGCGCAACGCCGCGGCGAGCGCGGGCGCGTGGCGTTTGCGCGGATGTCGGTCGAGGTATTCCGCGATCACGGCGAGGTCGTCGATGAGCAGATCGGTGAAAATGCGCTGAAGCGCGTCGGCGGCTTCGTCGAAAGGCAGTTCGGCGAAAGTGCGGTCCGGTTGCGCGCGGAGGAAACGCAGGAGCGCGGGCAGGTGCGGATTTTCCTGCAGCTCCAGCCACGCGGGCCAGGCCTCGTCTTCGAGCGGGCCGGGCGCGTGGTGGGCGAGGCCGTCATTGTGCGGCACGGCGCGCTCGGCGAGTAGCGCGGCCACGCGGCGGGAGAGCGCGCCGGCGGCGGGAAAGAGGATGCCGAGCCGCTCGCACGCGGGATCGGCGAGAAAGCCGAGGGCCTTCGCGACCACGGCCTGCGCTTGCCCGGTGGTGTTTTCGCCGACGAGAAATTCCACGCACGCCGCCGGTTCGCGCTGGCGCCGGGCGGCGGCTTCCCGCGACTCCGGCAGGCGGAGCAACTCGACGAACGGCCACGCCTCGTCATCCGCCGGCACGGGTTCCGCCGCACCGAAATCCTGCTCCCATGTGCCGATCCAGGCGGCGTCCAGCGCCTCCGCTTCGGCGCGCGGTTCGGCGAGGCAGACGGTGGCGTGCTGCGCCGCGTGGGTGGCGGCGGCGAGCAGCGGCCAGTGCGGCCAGTGCAGTGCGTCGAAGCCGGTGATGAAGAGTGCGGCGAACTGCGGCGGCGCGGTGCGGGCGGCGGCGAGCAGCGCGCGACTGGCCGTGTGCATCATCTGGAAACCGGCGCGCCCGAGCAGCGTCTCGAACTCCGCCACGACCGGGCGTAACGCCTCGGGACCGGCTTGGGCAAACGACCAGCCGCCCGCGCTGAGGAGATCGAGCGCCTTCAGCAAATGGTCCGGTGCGGCGGCTACGCTGGCCACGCCCTGGCGCTCGGCGGCGGTGGCGAGCAGCAGGTGCAGATGCTCGCGCAGCGGCACCCGCGCGGTGAGCCCGAGCCTAGCGGCGAGCCGGTCGCGCACTTCACCCGGTGTGAGGAAATGCACGCCGAGCACTCCCACGCCGGCGGCGAGCGCGCGGGCCTTCAAAAAGTAGGCATCGCTCCGGCACGGCACCACCACCGCCGTCGGCAACCCACTCCGCCACGCCGCCGCGCCCACGCCTTTCAGCCACGGCAGAAAGACGGCGTCGCAGGCCGTGGCCGGATGAGCGGAAGTGAAGAGGGAGACGGGCACCAGAGAGGGATCGTGAATGCCGAACGACGGATGACAGAATGACGATGTGCCGGGCGTCCGTCTGGTGGGGGAGAGCGGCGTTTACTTGAGGAAGCGGAGCAGGTCGGCGCGGAGTTTTTCGGCGTCGGTGCGGAGAAGGTACATCATGTGGCCGCTGTCGTAGCGCTCGGTGGTGATGTTCTTCCGGACGTTCGCGGGGAGCGTGAGGTGCGCGAGGGAGTGGCGCATGGAGTCTTCGGGAACGGCGAGGTCGCGGCGTCCGGTGAGGACGAGGACGCGCATTTTGGGGTTGGTTTTGAGGGCGAGGGCGAGGCGGTCTTCGGTGGAGACGTAGCGGTTTTCAAAGCCCGTCCATTTCCAGGAGAGGCCGCCATTGAGGACGTGATACGGGTGGTCGCTTTCGTAGCCGAGTTCGCCGCGGATGTAGGCGTTCACGGCGGAGGAAAAGCCACCGAAGATATTCGAAAGCGAGGGGTCGTATGCGGGTTGAAAGTCAGAGCGGTCGCCGTCTTCGCCGATCACGCGGGCGTCGAAGCGGCCAATGATGCGGCCCTCCTTGCGGAGGAGCGCCTTGCGAAAAACGGCGGGGTCGATGCGGAAGTTTTGGTCCTCGCAGAAGTCGGGCGCGAGGCCGGTGAAGCGGGCGAGTTTTTCCGCGATGCGGCGGCGCTCATCGGGTGTGAGGGCCGCGCCTTTGAGCAGCGCGAGGGCGTAGTCGCCCTGGGCGAAAGCGCGGGATTCGGCCATGGCTTTGTCCACGTCGCCCAGGAGGTCGGCGGGAAGTTTTTTGTGGTAGTGCGCGGTGGCGGTGAAGGTGGGCAGGTAGAGGATGAAGGGGAGGTCGTTGCCCGCCTCGGAGCTGAGGGTGCCGAAGTTGACGAGGCCGGACATGAGGACGAGCCCTTCGGCGAAGAGGCCGTGTTTTTGCTGGAGATAGGCGGCGAGACCGGAGACGCGGGTGACGCCGTAGCTTTCGCCGAGGAGATATTTCGGAGAGCCCCAGCGCTGTTCGCGGGTGGTGAAGAGGCGCACGAATTCGCCGACGGCGGCGATGTCTTCGTCGAGGCCGAAGAATTGTTCGGGCTTCTCGCCTTTGGCGGCGCGGCTGAGGCCGGTGGAGACGGGATCGACGAAGACGAGGTCGGTGGCGTCGAGGATGGAGTTGGGGTTGTCGGCGAGGCGCGAGACGGTGGCGGGCGTGAGTCCCTCGGGCGGGAAGTCGAGCCGGCGCGGGCCGAGGCCGCCGAGGTGGAGCCAGACGGCGGAGGCACCGGGGCCGCCATTGAAGCAGAAGGTGATCGGGCGGGTGCTGCCGGGCGCGGCGGCGAGGCGTTTGCCGTCGGCGCCGGTGGCGGCGTAGTACACGTAGAAGACGTCGGCTTTCGGGGTGCCGTCGTCTTTTAGCACGGGGACGGTGCCGGTCTGCGCGAGGTATTTCACCTCCGCGCCGCCGAGGGTGACGACACCGGCGTGTTCTTTGGGCTTCTCTTCCTTGGCTTTGTCGCCGGGTTCCTTTTTGTCGTCCTTCCTGGGCGTCTTGGCGTCGTCCGCCTCGGGCTCGGCGAAAGCGGGGCGCGTGAGCAGGAGGGTGAGGGCGAGGAGGGCGGTGAGGCAGCGCATAATGCGGGATTTGTGCGCGGGTGGGGGAGGTTCGTCAATGGAATGGCGTGACGGGGAAAAAGGAGCGGCGTCTTCGCCATGTCGGGCAAATAGCGCCCCGGGAGCCCGCGCCGCCTTGACCCCGCCGCCGCGTTTTCCCACCTTGCGCGCATGGCCGTGGCAAAACCCTCCTCCCTCGTCGATACCCGCGTCGTCTATTGCGGCGACAATTTTCCGAGTCGACGGCGTCGTTCCGCCCCCCTATTCACCTCGGCGTCAACCGAGAGAAGCACGCACGAAAATGTTTGAGGAGTTACGCGAGAAAAACTTTGAGGTCTTAGCCTTGCACCATGCAGAGGCGATACTTACGCACGATATGGGCGGAGCTGTTTCGGAGATTGAGGCAGCACTCTCTGAAGTGCGGATTCCTGTCGAGGAACTGGTCCGTGGCGGAGGTGGAGAGGGACAAGGAACCCAGCGTTTGCGCAAGGCGCTCGCTGCCTTTGGGTGGAAGAAACACAACTTCCAAATTCAAAAAACCGTGGACGGCGTGCCGAAGGAATCCATTTCTCACGAGATCGACCATGTGAAAGCCTTTACTGGATCGACGTTCGCGCTCGAAATTGAGTGGAACAACAAGGATCCGTTTTACGACCGCGATTTGGAGAACTTCAAGCGACTCCACGCCGAAGGGGCGATCTCGATCGGCGGAATCGTCACTCGGGGGAAGTCATTGCACGAAGGAATGCGAGATTTGATGGAACGTGTCGCCGAGAAACACGGCATCGACAACGTCGAGAAGTTGGCACCGTTCTACTCCCCGACTACTCGGCAAAAGCGCCTTTATGAGGCAGCGGAAGAACGCATGGGATCCTTCGCAAAAGGCTGGGCTCGGGCGTTTGTGGCGGATAAGTTCGGAGAAGCCACAACGCACTGGCGAAAACTCGATGATCGCGTAAGGCGTGGTGTCGGAAATCCGTGCCCACTGTTGCTGATCGGTCTTCCGATTGACGTCGTACAAGTCTGAATCCTTATGTCCCAGATCACCCAAATCGTAGAACCCACCCCCGCAGACGATTTAGTTACGAAGGTCACGAGTCGTTTTTCCACAATTCTTGCGGATCCTCCTTGGCAGTTCCAAAACCGTACCGGAAAGGTCGCACCGGAACACCGCCGCTTGCTGCGTTATCCGACGATGGAATTGCAGGAGATTATGGACATGCCTATCGGCAAGGTCGCTGCCGCGCGATCGCATCTCTACCTTTGGGTTCCGAACGCACTATTGATGGAAGGACTCCAAGTGATGAAAGCGTGGGGGTTCACCTACAAGTCGAACGTCGTTTGGTTCAAGGTGCGCAAGGACGGCGGGCCGGACGGTCGTGGGGTCGGATTCTATTTCCGCAATGTCACGGAACTGATTTTGTTCGGCGTGCGTGGAAGCATGCGCACAGAAAAGCCCGGCCGCACGCAGGTGAACATGCTCGCCACGCGGAAGAGGGAACACTCCCGAAAGCCCGATGAGATTTTCGACATCATCGAAGCATGCTCGCCGGGGCCGTATCTCGAACTCTTCGCCCGCTTTCGGCGCCCGGGTTGGTCTCAGTGGGGCAACGAGGATGTGGAGAAAAACTCGGAATCCAACGTCGCCCATCGCAACGGCCACGTGGATCCGCAACTGCGTCTCTTGGAATCCCCGCGTGGTTATCGCGGCAGGTAACACCGGCGACGCCGAGAGTGAGATCAGCCGCTTCTTCAAGCAAACCGGCAAGGTCATCGTCCCGCTGACCGTGCAGGAAATCCTAGACGACCAAATCGCCCACAAGCTGGCCTGAGCGCGGCAGCCCGGAGGGCTGAAGGAGATTAGCCGGGGGTCGAGCGAGTCTGCGAGCGACCACCCCCGGAACCCGCGCCCCACACGGATGCGTCCCGGCAGGGGCGCGGGAAGTTCCGCCACCTCTTCAGGGTGGATTCCGTTGGTGGGCGGTGACCCCGGGTTTCACCCGGGGCTAATCTCCGAAAGCCCTCCGGGCTGCCGGACGGCGCGAACCGATGCTTGTGCCGGAGCTTTGCTTGGCGCGGGGTGGGGGATGGGGTAGGTTCCGCGCCCTTTTCCGCATCGATGCCCAAAGTCTTTCTCAAAACCTACGGCTGCCAAATGAATGAACGCGACTCTGAGCAGGTCGCGCGCATGCTCGTGGCGCGCGGGCATGTGATGACGCCGCACGAAAAGGAGGCGGATGTAGTGCTGCTCAATACGTGCAGCGTGCGCGATTTGGCGGAGCAGAAGGCGCTGGGGAAAATGGGGCTGCTGGGGCGGCTGCGGGCGAACAAGCCGGAGATGATTTTCGGTTTTCTGGGCTGCATGGCGCAGTCGCGCGGGGAGGAGCTGGTGCGCGACATCGGGCACGTGGATCTGGTGGTGGGAACGCAGAAGTTTCACAAGGTGGCGGACTACGTGGAGGAGCTGCTGGAGCGGAAGCGGGCGGTGCGGGAGCAACTCATGGATGATGCGCGCTTTTCCATCGTGGATGTGGCGGAGGAGGCGGGCTCGCAGGAGACGATTCGCGAGCATGTGCTGAAGCCGAAACAGGCGACGGCATTCGTCTCGATCATGCAGGGCTGCAATATGCACTGCACGTTTTGCATCGTGCCGAGCACGCGCGGAGCGGAGCGCTCACGGGGCATCGCGGAGATCGTGCGGGAGGTGGAGGAACTGGTGGCGCGCGGGGTGAAGGAGGTGACGCTGCTCGGGCAGATCGTGAATCTTTTTGGCCGGCATGAGCTGGAGAAGGTGGGCGGGAAATCGCCCTTCGTGCAGTTGCTGGAAGCGGTGCATGCGGTTGAGGGGTTGCGGCGGCTGCGGTTTACGTCGCCGCACCCGATCGGGTTTCGCGAGGATTTGGTGAACGCTTTCGCCGAGCTGCCGAAGTTGATGCCGCATGTGCATCTGCCGATGCAGAGCGGCTCGGATCGCATCCTGAAGGCGATGCACCGCGGCTACACGGCGGAGAAGTATTTCGCGCTCACGGAGAAGCTCCGCGCGGCGCGACCGGACATCGCGATGACCACGGATGTGATCGTCGGCTTTCCCGGCGAAACCGACGAGGATTTCACGGCCACGCGGGAGCTGGTGGAGCGCGTTGGTTTCGATAATGCGTTCATCTTTCGCTACTCGCCGCGCCGGGACACGCCGGCGGCGGAAATGGGCGAACAGGTTTCCGAAGCGGTGAAGGAGGAGCGCAATAAGGAGATCCTCCGGCTGATTGACGCCTCGGCGATTGCCAAGGGCGAGGAGCTGGTGGGCAAGACGGTCGAGATTCTCTGCGAGGGTCGGAGCCGGACCAACGAGGATCGGCTGATGGGGCGTTCGCCCGGGAACAAGATAGTCATTTTCGACGGGGGCGAGCGGCACATCGGCGAATTCTTCGACGTGCGGATCGAGCATTCGAGCGGGTTCTCGCTCTACGCCGATCCGGCGGTGCTGTAAGCGGGGCGCGGAATTTTTTCGCGCGGCGCGCGGGCCGGGCACACCGGCTGCTAGTCAGGCACGGCAGCCTTCCATAACCAATGAGCCAGTCCGCCACTCTCACCGCCGTTGATTTTGCCACAGACGCCACCGATTCGCCGGTGGACTCGCTCCCTTCGTCGCTGCGCCTGCACGAACCGACGGACGAAACCAAGACGAAAAAAAAGCGGGTGCTGCTGCTGGAGGATGATCCGGCGTTCAGCGAGATCATGACGGACTTTTTGAAAGAGAGCGGTTTCGACGTGGCGGCGGTGACGAACGGTGTCGAGGGCGTGCATCAAGTGCTGGCGGGCGATTTCGAGGTGATCCTCTGCGACATGATGATGCCGACGCTGCCGGGCGACATGTTTTTCCGAGCGGTGGAACGGATGCGTCCGCATTTGTGCGACCGATTTGTTTTCATGTCCGGGCATCGGAATAACCAGAAGGTCAATGAATTCGTGGAAGGCGTGGATGGCACCATGCTGGTCAAACCTTTCCATGTGGATGATTTGCTGGAGGTCGTGGCCTTTATCGAGGTGCGGAGGCTCCTCATCGCGGCCTGATTCCCGGCGCGATGCGAGTCCTCGTCGCAGATGACGACCGCGATATGGCGGCGGCGCTCGCGGACTGCGTGCTGGCCTGCGGGCACGAGGTGGTGGATACGGTGACGAGCGGTGGCCTGGCGGTGATTCAGAGCTTTGCGCGCCACGCGCCGGACGCCGTGTTGCTCGACATCCTGATGCCGCGCTGCA
This sequence comes from Chthoniobacter sp., assembly GCA_021414005.1. Classification (GTDB taxonomy): domain Bacteria; phylum Verrucomicrobiota; class Verrucomicrobiia; order Chthoniobacterales; family Chthoniobacteraceae; genus Chthoniobacter. Next base: position 128,556 of record JAIOPH010000023.1, read on the forward strand.
ACGGCCTTACGGTCTGTCACGCGCTGCTCAGCCGGAAGCCGGACACGCGGGTGGTTTTCATTTCGGGCAGCGTGGAGAGCGATCATCCGTTCGTGGAATCGTGCGGCGCGGTGGCTTGCCTGAGCAAACCGGTCAGCCTCGCGGAACTGCGCGTGGCGCTCGGGGCGACGGCGTGAAGGGCGGAGAAAACTCTCCCGCGGCGAAGCGTATTTCGCCCTTTCTGAATCGTCGGCACTGCGGCTAATTTTCCCCCGATGTCCAGCGGCGCACCCGATCTACTCCAACTCGCCTTTTTCGGCGGCGCGGCCGTGCTCGTGGGGCTGAAAGCCTGGCACGGCTGGCGTGTCGGCATCGTGCGGCAGATCATCGGCGTGGTGGCGATGCTCGCGGCATATCTGGTGGGGCTCTTTGGCGGCGGGTTGGTCGGGGCCGCGTTGCGTGCGGTCTTTGATTTGCCCGAGAACGTCCTCGCGGTGGCGGGTTCGGTCAGCCTCGGCGTCGTGATTTATGCCGCGGTCAATTTGGTCGGCTCGATCCTTTTCAAAAAGACCGCGCAGCAGAGCGTCGCGATCGTGCGACTCGGCTACGGTCTTTCCGGCGCGTGCGTGGGTGCGATCTACGGGCTCTTCCTCGTGTGGATCGCCATCGTCGCCATCCGCCTGCTCGGCTGCCTGGCCGAAACGCAAATCGCCGTGGCGCACAATCCGCACCTCACGCTTGGCAAGCACACGCCCAAACCGACCCCGCCATCGACTCCGCCGAGCGCCGTGGTACGCGGACTCGCCGACATGAAGCACTCGCTGGAAAGCGGGGCCGCGGGCGTGGTCGTGCAGCAGGTCGATCCCGTGCCCGGCACGCTCTACGGCATCCTTCACAAGCTCGGCCTGATGGTTTCCACTGAGCAAAACGTGAACCGCTTTCTCAGCTACCCCGGCGTGCAGCCTCTGCTCGCGCATCCGAAAGTCGCCGCGCTCCAGACGGACACCGAAATCACCCGCGACATCGTCCAGCGACGCTACCTCAGCCTCATGCGGAACCCGCGCATCATCGCCGCCGCCAACGACCCGGAAATTGGCGCGCTCATGCGCGACTTCGAGTTTGAAAAGGCGCTCGACTACGCCATCCAGCCGCCCGAGCCGAAGGGCCGGAAGGGCGAGCGCTGATTGGTGATTGGTGACAGGTGATTGGAGTTGCCCCGGCGCGTTTCTTTCCCAATCACTATCCACCGCTCACCCATCAACTTCCCATGTCTCTCATCCCCACCATCGGCCTCGAAGTCCACGTCCAGCTCAAGACGCGCAGCAAGATGTTCTGCGCCTGCCCGGTCGAGTATGGCGCGGGGCCGAACGCGCACACCTGTCCCGTTTGCCTCGGCTACCCCGGCGCGCTGCCGGTGATGAATGAGGAGGCACTGAAAATGAGCGCGCTCACCGGCCTGATGCTCGGCTGCGCCATCCCCGAGGTCTGCAAATTCGACCGCAAGAATTACTTCTACCCGGACATGCCGAAGAACTACCAGATCACGCAGTTCGACGCGCCGATCTGCCAGGGTGGCGCGGTGCCGCTGCACGATTTCGCGTATCCCAAGGACGCGCAGAAAAGCATCGCGCATCCGGGCAAAAAGGTGCGCCTCACGCGCATCCACCTCGAGGAGGACGTGGCGAAATCGCAGCACTTTGAGACGAGCACCGGCATTGATTTCAACCGTGCCGGTACGCCGCTCATGGAGATCGTCAGCGAGCCCGAGATTGACACGCCGGAGGAGGCCTTCGCCTACCTCACCGCGCTCCAGCAGATCCTCGTCTATGGTGGCGTGAGCGACGCCGACATGGAGCGCGGCCAGATGCGCTGCGATTGCAATGTGAGCGTGCGCCCCGAGGGCCAGGCCGAGTTGGGCGTGAAGATCGAAATCAAAAACATGAACTCGATCAGCGGTGTGCGTCGTGCGCTGGCCTATGAGATCGAGCGGCAAACCGCGGCGCTCCAGCGTGGCGAGACGCTCATCCAGTCCACGCGCCGCTGGGACGACGATGCAGGCCAGACCTTCCAAATGCGCGTGAAGGAATCCTCCCACGACTACCGCTACTTTCCCGATCCCGACCTGCTCCCGGTGAAAACGTCTGTCTTCATGGACGAAGTCCGCGCCCGCCGACCCGAGCTGCCCGCCGAGAAACGCGAGCGGTTTGTCACGCAGTTTGGCTGCACGGATTACGACGCCAGCGTGCTCGCGAGCGACCAGGCGCTCGCGGAATATTTCGACGCCGCCGCGAAGGGTGCGACCAAGCCGAAGAGCGTCGCCAACTGGATCATCAATGACCTCCTCAGCGCGCTCGCCGCGGCGGGGAAAATCATCGCCGACTGCCCCATCTCCGCCCACGCGCTCGACGAACTCGTGAACCTCATCGAAGCCGGCACCATCAGCAGCTCGCAGGGCAAAACCGTCTTCGCCGAGATGTTTGCCTCGGGCAAACCCGCCGCACAGATCGTCGAGGAGAAAGGGCTGAAGCAGGTCAGCGACCTCGGCGCGATCGAGGCGCTGTGCGACCAGGCCATCGCCGCCAGCGCCAAGGCCGTGGCCGAATACAAGGCTGGCAAAGCGCAGGCCATCAACTCTATCAAGGGGCAGGTCATGAAACTGTCGCAGGGCAAAGCCAACCCCGTCGTCGTCAGTGAAATCCTGACCCGCAAACTCGCCGAATAAACACCTCGCCATGAAAACCCGCCTCATTGCCGCCACCCTCTGCCTCGCCCTTTTCGCCAGCGCCGATGCCGCCACCCGGCGCGGCGGCCGACCCGGCACCAGCACGGTGCCGCCGAAGTCGAAAATGATCGTCCTCCCGCCGCTGCCGCCCATCCCCGCTGTGCGCGACCGTGATCCCGGCAGCGAAATCATCAGCACCGATCTCAGCGGACGGGACCTTCAGTTTTTCACCAGCTCCATCGAAGCCGGCCTGCTCGTCGCCGCGCTCGGCGAACTCGCCAAAACCCGCGCCGAGGCCGGCGTGATCAAGGACGTGGGCTCCGCGCTCGCCCACACCCAGGGCGACGAGAATCGTCAGCTCGTGAAACTCGCCAGCCTCAAGGGCGTCACCCTTTCCACCGCCGCCACCGCCCGCCAGACAGCGCTCACGGCGGATCTGGAAAAGCTCGCCGGCTCGAACTTCGACAAGGGCTGCATGGACGGCATCATCGCCGCGACCAAGGAGTCGGTGGCCGCCTACGAGGGCGCGGGCGAATCCAAGGACGGCGACATTAAGAACTTCACCGAGCAGATGCTCCCCATCGCCAGGGAAAAACTCCGTCTCGCCGAGAAGATGACCGGTGCCGGCACCAAGGCCGCCAAAGCGCTCTTTCGCACCGGAGCCAAACCCGCCGGCGCACCCGTGGCCACGCCGGCTCCCGCGCCCGCCCCGATCACGCCGCCGAAGTAGCTTTGCCGGGCCGGGCCGTTGTCGCCCTTCCGGGTTTATTCAACGAGCGGCTTGCGGCAGTGTGGCGTCGAGGGGACGCCATACCACTTCCTTCACAACGCCGATCGGGAAGTCCAGCGCCTGCCCGTCGAGCGTTTTGCATCGCACCCGGTCATTGGCAAACTGGAGATCATTCACCGAGAGCAGCCCGCGGTCGTGGAAACGCAGGCGCGGGAAGTGATCGGCGGAAGGACGCTCGGGCCCAGGAAAGCGGATCCAGGTGATGCGCTTGCCGGGCAGCTCAAGTCGGCCGGCATCCGAGTTCACGGTGACGAGCGCGGGCGTCAGCTTCTCGATGAGACCGGCGCATTCATCGCCATTCGCCAGGAAGATCGTCGGAGCGAATTCCGCCGCGCCTTTCGTCTCCGCATCGGGCGCGGGATCTTTCGTGGCGTCCGCTCCCGGCACCGTTTCGCTGGCTGCAGCAAAAGATGGCGCTTCGGTTGCCGCGCTCCACGGGGCGATCCACAGATTCGTGACGCGGTTCTGTGCGCCTCCGTTCGCCGAGCTGAACAGCGACGGCGAGATGGAGAATCCGCAGGCCTCAAGCGCCTCTTTGGCCTCGTCCTCCTGGAACGGGATTTTTCCGACCTCCTTTCCGGCGAAGAACATGCGGAAAGTTTTGGCCGGGCGATCGAGCACCAAGGAGATGGGGATGCTTTCACCGCTGGATGCGGCCCTAGTGTCGATTTGGAACTGCTTCGGGCGCGCGCCCACGCCGTTTGCCCCCGGAACGCCGAAATTGAAATACACATAGAGGCGCGTTCCATTCGCCGTGATGGTGATGGTGCGCTCTTCCTTGGAGTTGAAGAACTGCGCACTGAAATAGAGCGAACGCGCGGGACTCGTGAGGTTGAAATTGATCGCGCATGCGCCCTCGGATGCAGGCCACCGTTTCGCCAGTCGCGGCTGGCTGCTGCGTGCGCGAGGCGACGTATAGGTGCCGTCGTGATACAACCACGGAGGTGGCGTTTTCCCGGCGCTGCCCGCGCCACCGGAGGCCGTCAGCATCGTGGTGTTACCGGAGCCACTGGGCACCCAGCCGTCATGCCACATTTCGGGGCCGCTCGCCCCGTCGGAAAGCGTGGCGACGACGTGGGGATTCAGATAAACGGCGCGCAGTTCGGAGAACGGGACGTGCAGCTCGGGCGTGAGATCGGTCTTCATCACCAGCCCCTGGCCGTCGAGCGAAACGACCTCGCCCTGCAGCCAGTCGCCGTTGGCCAGGCGCAGCCCGCTTTCACCCTTTAGCGCCGCACTCTTTCGCGGGCCTTCCGCGCCGCGAAAAAGAATTCCGGCAAGCTTGGCGAATGGGATTTCGAGCGGCGTTTTCGAGGCGGCGATTTTCCAGTTCACGCCATTCTCCGCCAGCGGCAGGAGCGCCCGGCCCGTGAACTGGGTGCCGTCGGTGAGCGTGAGGACGTCGAGATTTTTTGACGCCGCCTCGGGCTGTCCGACGCGGGGAAGGTAGTTCAGCTCCCGCATCGTCCCAAGCGGCACGGTGACCTCCGGGCCGCAGCGCGTGGTGAGCGTGAGCGTGTTGCTGCTGCCGCGCATTCGGATGACGCTGATCTCGCTTCCATCCCGCATCCGCAACGTCGCGACGGCCGGCGGGAACTGTTGCGGTGCCGCAGGCGGCGCGAACCGCACAAAAACTGTCTTCTCCCTTTGGATCTTGGTTCCGGGGCTGGCAAAAACCATCTCGCTGTCGGTGATGCGCTCGAGCGTGCCTTCCGCCACGGTGCCGTTGCTGGCGAGTATGTGGTCTCCCTTGGGTTCAGCGCGCCCCGCCTCTTGCGCGGACTCCTTGCCGTCCCAAGGCAGGATGCGGATGTGGCCAATCTGAAACGGCACCCCGGGTAGCGCGGCTCGTGAGGTCAGGCTGAACGTCGCTCCGCATTTCTCGAGGTCCTCCGGCTTCACCTTCGAGAGCTTCCAGTCGGCGCGCTTTTCGCCATTGGTGAAGATGAGAGCGCGTCCATTGGTGCGATCCACGAGAATCCGGTAGCGGACGGTTTCGGCCTTGGCGTCGGGATTGACCACTCCATTGATCGGCCCGTCTGGCGACGAAGTGGAGACATACTGGTTGGCGCGCTGTCCGTCGTAATGCGTGGCGTTGATCTGACTGGGGCTGAAGTTCATCCGCAGCGCACCGACCCCCGCCTGGTCCACGTCGGAGGAGAAAAGCGTGCAACGGAAGTTCTGCAGTTGCGCGGGGTAAGTTACTTCAAACGAGAGGTCGATCGGATCGGGCATGCGGCCGAGATCGCGTCCGATGGGTTCGTTCCCAAGGCCGCGGAGGAACCCGTCCTGGTATTCCCACCGCCCGCTGCCATAGCGCCCCGAACTCCAGCCCGCGAGGCTCGACGGGCCTTCGTAAATGCTCGGTGCAGCGCCATCCGAAAGCGTTGCGCACTGCGCGTGTTCACGCGGAATCTCGATGCGCTGCCCGGCGGCCTCGCCCGGCACGGCGGGCAGCGTGAGCCGTAGAATGTCGCGCTCCATCGTGAGCGCGTCGCCGTGCAAGACGCTGCCGTCGCGCATCTGCACGAGCACCTTTGGCCGTGGCGTTCCGCCTTTTGCCGAATCCGGAGTTCCGGCGATCTTGCGATCGGCGAAAGACACGCTGGTGATTTCCCCTTCGATCAATTCGATGTCGGCGAGGCCTTCGCGCTGCAACTGCAACCCGCTCTCGGCAGTGATGCCGCGGATTTTTCCGTTGAAGACATTCCCGTCGCGCAATGTGACCGTATCCGTGTCTCTCGCCGGCGTCTTCACGCCGCCGCTTGCGCCGGTATAAGTGCCCCCGACTCTGCCCCCGCGGATCACTCCGTCGGTATCGACGACGGTGTTCGCGAAGTTCACCGTTCCCGGCACCGCCGCCGGGATATTCCGCTGGATGAAGGGAACGCCCGGTAACTGCGGCACCGCCCCGACTTCCGGGGCGGCGATCAGCTTGATCTTAATCTCGATTTCCTTCCCATCGCGTTGAACGGCCAGCTTTACGTTCTGATCAGGTTGCGATGCGCGGATCATCTCGCGGAGCTGCGTCGAATCCGTGGCCTTTTTTCCCTCGAAGCTGAGGATGCGGTCGCCTTCCTTCAGTCCGGCCTTCGCGGCCGGAGTTTCCCCGAGGACGTAGAGGATGCCAACGCCGTCATTCTTGTCCTTCGCTTCCACCGCATCCGCGCCTGCCCCGGTATCGAATGCCACCCCGAGATAAGCTGGCTTCGGGTCCACCTTTGCGGGCCCTAGGATTTGCACGGGTCCGCCAGCCTGAACTTGCACATTTTCCGCCACCGCTGGAGCGACCGCTTTGATGTCCTTGGCGATCACCGCATCGTCGGCACGGGCTTGCGGAAGGAGGACACCCTGTCTGACCAAAACGGTCGCGAGCGCAGTAAACAGGAGGATGCGTTTCATTGGAGAGACTCGCGACTTACCTGAAAAGCCGAGGCTCACAAGGCGTTTGTCGCCGCGTTCTTGCGGGCAAAACCCTTCGGGGCCGCGGGGATTTGAAGGACGTGTCTTTGCGGCTGTATTCCCAAAAGAGCGCGTGCCCGCGCACGCCCGGTTTTCCGAGCAGCGAGGCGCTGAGGTCTTCCCCGTCGCTGTGGTGATCAGCCGGCACTTTGTCTCCGTCGGCCCTCCTGGCGGTGGTCGCTGCCCTAGCGATCGCACTCGCCCATCACGAAATCGAGCGAGCCGAGGATGGCGACGACGTCGCTCATCATGTGGCCGGGCAGGATTTTCGGGAGGATGCTCAGGTTCACGAAGGAGGGGCTGCGGATCTTCAGCCGGTGCGGGGTGCCGCCGCCCTTGCTACTGATGTAAAAACCGAGTTCGCCCTTGGGATTTTCGTGGCCGAAATAGACTTCGCCCGCCGGGGCGTCGAGGCCTTCGGTGTGGATGATGAAGTGGTGGATGAGTTCCTCCATTTTCGTCAGCACGGTGGTCTTGGGCGGTGGGAAGTTCTTCGCGTCCGTGACATTGATCGGCCCGCCGGGGAGGGTGTCGATGACCTGACGGATGATGCGCAGCGACTCGCGCATCTCGGCCATGCGGACGGTGTAGCGGTCGTAGGAATCGCCGACGGAGCCGATGGGCACGTCGAAATCGTACTGCTCGTAACCGAGGTAAGGGCGCTTTTTCCGCAGGTCGTGATCCACGCCGGACGCGCGCAGGTTTGGTCCGGTGAGGCCGTAGCCGATGGCGTCCTTTTTGCTGATTGTGCCGATGTCTTTCGTGCGGTCCACGAAGATGCGGTTGCGGGAAAGCAGGTTGTCGATTTCGTCGATGACGGGCGGCAGCTCGGCGAGGAATTTTTCCAGCAGCGGGATGAAGCCATCCGGCAGATCGCGCGTCTGGCCACCGATACGCGTGTAGCTGGTGGTAAAGCGCGCGCCGCTGAGCAGTTCGACCAGGTTGTAGATCTTTTCGCGCTCCGTGAACGTGTAGAGGAAGACGGTCATCGCACCGCAATCCATGGCGAAGCACCCGACGCCGAGCAGGTGTGATGAGATGCGCGCGATCTCGCAGCAGATCACCCGGATGGCCTGTCCGCGCGGCGGCAGCGTCCAGCCCATCAGCTTCTCCACGGCCAGCGCGTAGGCCACGTTGTTGGCGATAGGCGCGAGGTAATCCAGCCGGTCCGTGTAGGGCACGAACTGGTTGTAGGTCATGTTCTCGGCGATCTTTTCGTCGCCGCGATGCAGGTAGCCGACGTCGGGCGTGGCCTTCGTGATGATTTCGCCGTCCAGCTCCAAAATCAGCCGCAGCACGCCATGCGTGGCCGGGTGCGACGGCCCCATGTTGAGGATGAGCTTCTCGCCGAGGATGTCCTGCACCTCGCCGTTCTGCTGGACGCGGGCGGCGGGATCGGGGAGTTCGAGTTCGGTGGTGGTGAGGGCCATGGCGAAAGTGCGGTGCGGAATAAGCCGCGAAAGGTGCTGGCGGGGTCCGGGAGCGGCAAGCGGATTTTGGAAAAGTTTTGCCAGCATTTTCGCCCTGCTTGCCGCCCGCCCACGGGCCCGCTAAGCAACGGCGCTGCTCCGCGCCTTTTCCACCACTCGCGGAGCGCCCGCCCTGCCATGAATCACCTCATCACCCTCGCCCTCATCCTTGCCGCTCTCACCCCGCAGTCCCACGCCGAGCCGGAACCGGCAGCCACGAAACCCGTGGCCCCGCCGCCACTGAATCGCTTTGCGCCCGACATGATCGTGCCGCCGGTGACGACGCCGTTTCCCGGTGGAAAGTTCACGCTCGGGGAAAAGGAGACCGTGGTTTTCGTGGGTGGGACGAATTTTGTGCGGGAGGCGAAGTCGGGAGAGTTGGAGGCGTTGCTGACGAAGGCGTTCGCCAAGCAGAAGCCGGTGTTCCGCTCGATGGCTGTGGACGCGGACACAGTTTATTTGCAGGAGCGCGAGCTGAACTTCGGCACCTGGAAACAACAGCTCGAAGCGGTCGGGGCCACGGTGGTGATCGCGCAGTTCGGGCAAATGGAGGCACTGGACGGCGTGGCGAAGCTGCCGGAGTTCGTGGCCGCGTATCACCGGCTGCTCGATGAGTTTTCCGCCCGCACCGTGCGCCTCGTGCTGGTGTCGCCGATGCTTTTTCAAAAACCGGCTTCAGTGAACGTGCCGGATCTCACTACGCGCAATGCTGACGTACGTGCCTACGCGGAGGCGGTGCAAGCGATCGCGAAGCAGCGCAATATGATTTTTGTTCGGATGATTGATAGACCGGGGGTGGAAATCATTTGGAAACCTGGCCAGTTCACGACGAACGGCATCCATCTGACTGATGAAGGACAGGCGCAAGTCGCGACAATGATCCAAAGTGATTTGGGAATTGTGGTTTCAGGATTACGTCAAGAAGCAGGCACTCCCTTTCAATTTCCCTACACCGCCCCATCCGACCTGCACGCCGCCATCGTCGAAAAAACCCGCCTGTGGTCGCAATGCTGGCGGCCCTCCAACTGGAACTTTGCCTACGGTGACCGTGTCACGCAGCCGTTCGCCAGACCTGCGGGCGGGCAGCCGGATTTGAAGGGCGCTTTTGCCCAGCATCGCGCGCTGCTCGCGGAGGCGGATTCCCGCATCGCGGCAATCGCCAACGGCGAGAAGGTTCCGCCGCCTCCGCCTGCTTACACGCCGCCGACGGACGAGAAGGCGCTCACGCCGGAGGAGCAGCTCGCCACTTTCACCGTGGCCGATGGCTACGAGGTGACGCTTGTCGCTTCCGAAAAGGACGGCGTGGTGAAGCCGGTGCAGATTTCATGGGACGAGCGCGGGCGGATGCTGGTGGCGTGTTCGCCGAGCTATCCGCATCTCGAAGTCGGCGCACCGCCGCACGATTTTGTCCTCATGGCCGACATGAAAGACGGCAAGGTGAGCAAGGCGTGGCGTTACGCCGACGGGCTGACGATGGTGAACGGCATGGAACCGGGCGACGGCGGCATGTTTGTCTGCGACTACGACGAGCTGCTCCACTTCCGCGACACCGACAACGACGGCAAAGCCGACCAGCGCCGCGTGGTGCTCTCCGGTTTCGGCATCGGCGACACGCATCAGCTCATCAACTCCATCAACCACGGCGACGACGGCTCGCTGTGGTTTGCGCAGGGGCTGCACGTTCTTTCGCACGTCGAGACGCCGTGGGGCATCGCGCGGCTCGACCAGGCGGCGATCTGGCGGCTGCGCCCGCGCACGCTGCGGCTGGAGGGATTTTTCAATCACGCCAAATCCGCTGCGAATTGCTGGGGCGTGGTGACGGATGATTGGGGAAACATTTTCCACAAAGGCGGCGACCGCCCCGAGGGCTACTACAGTCAGCCCGGCCTCGTGCGCGCCGCGACGGGCTTCACGCCGGACGACTACCATCGCGTGGGCGGGATGTTTCAAAGTACTGTCAAGACGGTTTCGATCGACCTGCTCGGATCGAAGGCGTTGCCCGACGACGCGCAAGGCTGCGCCGTCATCGCCGGCTTCATGGCGAGCAAAGTGGAAATGCACCGCATTCTCGACGACGGCTCCGGCTTTCGCAGCACGCAACTGCCTGTGTTGCTCAGTTCGTCGAACAACGCCTTCCGCCCCGTGGACGTGAGCCAAGGGCCCGACGGCGCAATCTACGTGGCCGATTTTTACAACCCCGTCATCGGCCATTACCAGGCCAGCTACCGCGACCCGAAGCGCGACAAGACCCATGGCCGCATCTGGCGCATCAGCGCAAAAGGTCGCCCTGCCATCCAGCAGCCCGACCTCGCCAAAATGGACACACCCGCGCTGCTCGAACAACTCGGTTCGCCGGAACGCTGGACGAGGTATCAGGCGCAGCGTGTTCTTTTTTGGAAGCCGACGGACGAGGTGGTGAAAGCTCTCGATGCGTGGACGGCGAAAGTCACCGACGAGGCGCTGCTCCGCCGCGCGCTCGGCATTTACGAAGCACACGAAACGGCGCGACCCGAGTTGCTCAATCGCCTGCTCGCCAGCAAAGACGCGCGCGTGCGCGCTTACGCGACGCGGATGGCTGGCATGTGGTCGAACCGGCTGTTTGATCTTACGGATGACCCGGGGAAAAGCATAGGTGGACCAGGCGGGCGGATAATGCCGGCAATGAAGCGCGTTCCGATCGCCCTCGATCTCCTCCGCAAGAGCGCGGCCGATCCCGACGCCCGCGTGCGGCTGGAAGCCATCGTCGCCGCCACCTACGTCGCTTCGCCCGACGCCGTCGAAATCCCCGGCCTCGCCTCCACGCAACCGCGCGACAAATTCATAGACTACGCGCTTACGCAAAGCATCCGCGCCCTCAAGCCGCAGTGGCAGCCCGCGCTCGCATCATTGACCTTCGGCGGCAACGCCGCAGCGCGCGACTTCGTTGTGAAAATCGGCGGAGCCGTCCCGCCACCCGAGCATCCCGGCAAAGCCACCTACGACTCGCTCTGCCTGAATTGCCACCAAGCCAACGCCAAGGGACTCGCCGCAATTTACCCGCCGCTCGCCGGCAGCGAATGGGTCACCGGCGACAAAGCCGCGCCCATCAAAATGCTCCTCCACGGCCTCTCCGGCCCCATCACCGTGAAAGGCGAACCCTTCGGCACCGGCAACCCCATCCCCATGCCGCCCAGCGGACTCGACGACCAAAAAATCGCCGAAGTCCTCACCTACATCCGCGCCAACTTCGGCAACCAAGCCGACGCCGTCACCCCCGAAGAAGTCCGCACCCTCCGCGAGAAACACAAAGCCCGCACCACCCTCTGGACCGTGCCGGAACTTGCTCCGCCGAAATAGGCCAGGAACGCCATCACCCTGTGAAGCAGTGAAGCCATGATGCACTTGGTTCTTCTCACGTTCTGCTCGCTGGTGTCGCTGGCCGTGGCCGCACCGGAGCCGGAAACAATGAACTGTTTCGTGACTGGTCCCATTTCGCCGCCGGTGCGGACTCCTTTCCCTGACGGGAAGTTCACGTTGGGCGAAAACGAGACGGTGGTTTTCGCGGGCGGGACGAATTTTGTGCGCGAGGCGAAATCGGGCATACTGGAGGCGGTGCTGACGGAAGCCTTCGCGGCGCAGAAGCCGGTGTTCCGCTCGATGGCGGTGGATGGGGACACTGTCTATGAACCGGCGCACAAGATGAACTTTGGTTCGTGGAGAAAGCAGCTCGAAGCGGTCGGGGCGACCGTAGTGATTGCCCAGTTTGGGCAGATGGAATCGCTCGATGGAATTGGCCGTCTGCCGGAATTCGTGGCCGCGTATCACCGGCTGCTCGATGAGTTTTCCGCGCGCACCCAGCGGATCGTACTGGTTTCGCCGATGCACTTTGAGGTGTCGCGATGGGGGTCCAGAACGTCAGGACCGGAGGATGCCAAGCGGCAGGCCGATGTGATCGCCTATTGGGAGGTTGTGCGCACGATTGCAAAACAGCGTGGCGCAGTGTTTGTCGATCTCTCCGCATTGCGGGGCACGTTGGACCGAATGAAGCGCGCTCCGATGTATCATCCCGTCACGGATAATGGCGTCCACCTGAACGAAAGAGGGCTCAGACATGCGGCCTCGATGATCGCCCGACAACTGGGAGTGCCCTTCGAGGGTCTTGGCAGGCCGTTTTCGCCCGAAAGGTTTTTCCCCATTGTCCCGCAAGACCCGAGGTCCGCCATCGTCGCCAAGAACCGTTTATGGTCGGCCTGCTGGCGATCTGCCAATTGGGCCTTTGCCGATGGTGATCGGAATACTGCGCCACCCGACGGACCTGGCGGCGGCCAACCGGACTTGAAGGAGACGTTTGCGCAATATCGTGCGCTGCTCGCAACGGCTGATGCCCGGATCGCCGCCCTCACCGTGCTCGCGGACAAGAAAGCGCCGTTTGGACTGCCTCAGCGTCCTTCACCGCTGGCTCTGCCGGCACCACTGGATTCGCCCGCCCCCGTCCCGCCGGTGGAGGAAAAGGCGCTCAGCCCGCAGGAGGAACTCGCGACTTTCACCGTGGCGGACGGCTACAAAGTGCAGCTCTTCGCTTCCGAGCGCGACGGTGTGGTCAAGCCGACTCACATGGCTTGGGACGAAAGGGGACGCATGTATATCGCCTGCGCGCCGGATTATCCGCACATTCCCGCGGGTGCGCCGCCGGGGGATTTCATCCTCGTGTGCGAGGATACCGACCGCGACGGGCGGGCCGACAAATCGTGGAAGTTAGCGGAGGGGCTGACGAGAGTGAGCGGTATCGCCTTGGGCGATGGTGGCGTGTATGTCCGAGCGGACGATGAACTGCTCCACTTCGAGGGCTCCAATCCCGACGGACGCCTTAACCAAGGCCGTGTGGTTCTCTCCGGTCTCGGCGTCACCGACACCCGCCACCAGCTCTTGAACTCGATCACACGCGGTGACGACGGTTCCCTGTGGTTCCCGCAAGGGCGGCACGTCCGCTCGCATGTGGAGACGCCGTGGGGGATTGCGCGGCCTGACCAATCCGGTCTCTGGCGCCTGCGACCGGCTACATCGCGCCTCGACGGGTTCTACAACAGCCCGCGTGCCGGACGCCATTGCTGGGGTGTGGTCGTGGATGACTGGGGGCAAATTTTCCACGAAGCCGCGGAAGACATCCGGGGGGACGATAGCGGCAGTTATTACAGCATACCTGGATTGGTGAGAGCCGTGCCGGGGCTCGGCCCCGACGGTTATGGACAGTTCGTCGCGCACCAACCCGTTGACGCCTACACAAAAAGCACCGCAACAGACATTCTGGGTTCCCGCGCTCTGCCCAAGGAAACGGAGGGCTGCCTGGTGATCGGCCGATTCTTCGACCACGAAGTGGAATTGCGGAGTTTGAAAGCCACTCATTCCGGCTTCCGCAGAGAGCGTTTGCGGCTGGTCATGCCGACGCCTGACGGCACCCGCATCGATGATTCTTCGCCGCTGCTCCGTTCGTCGAGCGGAGCCTTCCGTCCGCTCGGCGTGAGCCAGGGACCGGACGGAGCGATCTACGTGTGCGATTTCTACAGTCGGACCATCGGTCACGACCTGGCGAGCTACCGCGACCCGGAGCGCGATAGGACGCACGGCCGGATCTGGCGCATTACCGCCAAAGGCCACGCGCCGGTGAAGCAGCCGAACCTCGCCGCGATGGACGTGCCGGCGTTGCTCGAGCAGCTCCGCTCGCCCGAGCGGTGGACGCGCTCGCAGGTGCAGCGGCTCCTATCCTCGCATTTCTATCCCAGTGTGGTGGAACCGCTCGATGCGTGGACCGCGAAGGTGAAAGACGAGCCTCTGCTCCGCCAGGCGCTCGGCATCTACGCGGCGCGCGAAACCGTCCGGCCCAAACTGCTCGGCCACCTGCTCACGGCCAAGGACGCGCGCGTCCGCGCCTACGCCACGCGCATGGTCGGTGCATGGTCGGATCGCCTGCCCGCCTCGCAACCAAGCCCCGGACCCGACTTCCCCTCGGCTGTGATGATGATGGAACTCCGCCCCAACGCCCTCGCCCTGCTCCGGGCGCGCAGCGTCGATCCCGACGCGCGGGTGCGGCTGGAGGCCATCGTTGCCATGACCAACGTCGCCGGCGCCGAGGCCGTGGACATTTCCGTCATGACTTTCGTGCGCTCCGGCGACGGTTTTATCGATTACGCCGTTGCGGAAAGCATTCGCTCGGTTCGGTTCCACTGGAAGACGTCGTATCCCGGCAAAGCGGTTTACGACGCGCACTGCCTGAAGTGCCATCAGGCCGACGCCAACGGTCTGCCCGGCATTTTTCCGCCGCTCGCCGGCAGCGAGTGGGTCAACGGCGACAAAGGCGCGCTCATCAAAATGCTCCTCCACGGCCTCTCCGGCCCCATCACCGTGAAAGGCGAACCCTTCGGCACCGGCAACCCCATCCCCATGCCCCCCAGCGGCCTCGACGACCAGAAAACCGCCGACGTCCTCACCTACATCCGCGCCAACTTCGGCAACCAGGCCGACGCTGTCACACCCGAAGAAGTCCGGACCCTCCGCGAAAAACACACAGACCGCACCACCCTCTGGACCGTCCCCGAACTCACACCGGCGAAATAAGCTCGTGATCGTAGCCAACCACGAGCGCGGCGCTTGGCAGTTGGCTCTATTTGAAAAACCACAGTCAGCGATTCTTCACTCCGGTCAGTTCGCAAAGCCTCCAGACCTCCGTTCAGAATGACGGTGTTTTTCAAATTGACCCACCACCGGCGCAACCGCCCGATGGACACAAAGACGGTGGGTGGTAGTCTGCGTGGCATCGGAAAAATCCCATGAAACGATTCCTTATTCTCATTCTGGGCGTTCTGGTTGGGAGCGGCATGGCCATCGGCGACGATATTTTCCACGCGGCCCGCGAGGGAGAGCTGGAAAAGGTCAGAGCTTTGCTCAAGGAAAAACCAGAGCTCGCGAAAGCATCGGAACGATTTTGGAGGCCTCCCACCGACAATTACACCGCGTTGCATTACGCGGTGATGAAGGGACACAAGGAAATCGTCGAACTGCTGCTCGCGCAGGGCGCGGATGTGAATGCCAAGAGCCACTCGGGATACACCCCTGTTTATGAAGGGGCGGAGAACGGTCATCTGGAAATCGTGAAGGTTTTGCTGGCGCGTGGAGCAGACCCGGATGCAAAGGACAGAGACCGCAACTGGGGCGCGCTTCAGGTCGCAGTGTGGTCCGGCCACAGCGAGATTGCTGAGTTGCTGCTCGCGGGCGGGGTGACGCTGGATTTTCACTCGGCTGCCGGGTTGGGAATGACCAGCGAGGTGGAGGGCTTTCTTGGCACTGAGAAGCTTTCCGCAAACACCGCGGACAAGAGCAAACGGACGCCGTTGCAGTGGGCGGTCCAGGGCCGGCAAGTGGATGTCGCCAAACTGCTCATCGGGAGAAAGGCGGAGATCAACGCGGCCGACGGCAGCGAGCCCCCACTGATTCTCGCCGTCGAAAACTTGCATCCTGAAATGGTGGAATTGCTATTGGCCAGCGGTGCGAATCCCAATGTGAAATCTTCGCGGGGGGCCATGGGAAGCAGCCGCGCTGCATTATGCGCTGGATGGGAAGGGGCATGGTGCCGTTCGCAAACAGCTCGTGGAAATTTTTGTGAAGTATCGCGCCGACATCGAAGTGAGAGATTCCTGGGGGCAGCGACCGCTGCATTACGCGGCGCTTAACGGGCATACCGAAGCCGCCGAATCATTGCTGGCCCACAAGGCCTTCGTGGATTGCCGCGAGGACATCGTTCATCCGCGATTCTGGATGGGTGGGCTGGGCATTCCCGATCCGGATGACGAGCCAGAACCTGAGCCTGTCGCCGACCTGGCCACGCCGTTGCACAAGGCGATAGCGATGGGGCGCGTGGAAATCGTGAAGTTGCTGCTCGCTCGCGGTGCGAACTTTAAGGCGGAGAAAGCGGACGGTTACACGCCCTTGCATGACGCCGCGGCGGAGGAGAACACGGAAATCGTTGCGCGCCTGCTCGCTCAGGGAGCGCCCGCGGACGCCAAGGCAAAGAATGGGCAGACCCCGTTGTTTGAGGCGGCTGCGAACGGCAGAGTTGAGGCGATGAAGCTGTTGCTCGAGGCGGGGGCCAGGGTCAACGTGAAGAATGTTTCGGGCGGGACGCCGCTGCTCTCTGCCGCAGGGTCGGGAAAAGCGGCGGCGGTCAAAATGCTGTTGGAAAGGGGCGCGGAGTGGAACGTCCGCACGGACATCAGCGATAAAGCTCCGAAGGTTCGTAAATATCGCACTTACCCCGGATATGGTATTAGTGCGGAAGGTGTCACGCCATTGATGGCAGCCGCGCGCCGTGGCGATGCTGATGCCCTGAAGCTGTTCCTGGACAAAGGCGTGGAGGTGAACGTCAAGGCGGCGGACGGCAAGACGGCACTGATGGCGGCAGCCGCCTCGGGCAGCGCGGAAGCGGTCAAATTGTTGTTGGAGAAGGGCGCGGACGCCAACGTGGCGGAGAATGAAGGTCTGACCTCGTTGGCCTTGGTCCGTTATGACAACAAGCAAGCAGGGGAAGTGGTGGAGGCTCTGCTCGCGCGGAAAGTGAACTTGAATTGCCTGGACTCGTATGGCATGACGCCGTTGCACAATGCTGTCCGCCACGAAAGGAAAGACTGCGTCGAGGCATTGCTGATGCATGGTGCGGATGTGAACGTGCGCGAAGGCGACGGTCCGGCTAGGGTGGGCACCTATGGTCCTCCCAGAGGGCAGGCGCCGTTGCACATGGCGGCGTCCGAAGGTGCGAAGGAAATGGTTGAAACCCTGCTGGCCCGGGGTGCGGATGCGAACGTCAAAACCACAGCAGGCGACACTCCGCTCACCCTGGCAATGCGGAGCGAGAGAAAGGGGAAGAACAGCGACGTTGTTGATCTGCTCCTCGCACACAAGGCCGACATCAACGTCAAAGGTGAGGACGGAAAGACCGCGTTGGTGTCCGCCCTTCTTGGGGGGGACAAACAACTCGCTGAGGTTTTGTTGTCCAAGGGTGCCGACGTCAACGTCGTGTACGGCCACGAGGGCTACAATCAAAGGGAAACGGTTTTGCACCATTTCGCGGCGGACAAGGAGATGGTGAAATTTCCCCTCAGCAAAGGCGCAGACGTGACAGTGAAGGACTTTTTCAAAAGGACGCCACTGCATCTCGCAGCACTGAATGGCAGCGTCGAGGGAGCCAAGGCACTGTTGGCAGGCGGATCCGACGTGAACGCCCGAGACGCCTTGCAAGAAACACCATTATTCGGAGCGGCGGCGAAAGGGCATAGGGAGGTCGCGCAGCTTCTCATCGACCATAAAGCCGACTTGAAGCCTACCAACGCGTTATGGGTGCAAACCGCACTGCATAAGGCCGTGCAGGAGAAGCAGGGAGAAATTGTGAAGCTGCTGATTAGTATCGGGGCTGACGTCAATGTTAAGGACGGGGACGGTCGGACACCTTTGTTCCTGGCGGTGGAGCGGAGGGACGCCGTTTCGGACAAAGCCCTGCGGGAGCACGGAGCGACCCTGACGCCCGAGGATCAAATCTACCTTGCGGCCTCGGCGGGCGGGCTGAAAGAGGTGGAGGCACTCGTGCAAAAGAACCCGGCACTGGCGCGGTGCAGGAGCATTGCTGGCGGCACGCCATTGCACGGTGCGGCGGTCGCGGGTCATGCAGACGTTGCGGAGTTTTTGTTGCGACATCACGCCGAGGTCGATGCGGTGAACACAGACGGCAGCACACCATTGCATCACGCCGCAGCGGGTTGCCAAATCGGCGTGGCGAAAATTTTGCTGGCCCACAAAGCGGACGTGAATGGGCGGAATGGTCGGGGAGTGACGCCGATGTTTTCGTTCATCGGCGCGTCCCCTTCTTTCACACAGCCTGATGAGCAACGTCCTTTGGAGATGCTGAAACTGTTGCTGGATAACGGGGCCGACTTCACCATCGAATGCGGCGGCAGAACGCCGCTGAAGTTCGCTACGCAAATGTGGGGTAAACTCGCAGATATGCTTCGCCAATACGGTGCGAAGGAATAGGGCGGTTGCACGCGCGAGCGACGTGGCCCGCTCACCCCGGGGAAGTCCGCATCTTCCGCGAGCAGCACAAAGCCCGCACCACCCTCTGGACCGTCCCAGAACTCACGCCGGCGAAATAGCCCGGCGGTACGGTTCCGCAGCGATGCGCTGGGAGGCGGGCACCCTTTTCAACTCCATGTGTGCCGAAAAATTCCTGTTTACAAAACGACCGGGCTCGACTCTCTTCCCCGCCCCACACGCGTAAAAAGTAAATAACGCACCGTTGGTCCCTGGGTCGCCGAGTTTCATGCTCGGCGGCTGTCGCGTCAGGGGAAACCCGGTGAAATAGAAAGAATCGTTACCATGCCCGTTCGTTTAGGACGTTTCGAAATGCCGAAGTCCCTCACCAAAGTCGAGGACTCCGCCACAGAAACCTACGCCAAGTTCATCGCCGAGCCCTTTGAGGCCGGTTACGGCCACACCGTCGGCAACTCGCTTCGTCGGGTGCTGCTCTCCTCGCTGGAAGGCGCGGCCATCACCTCGGTGAAAATCGAAGGTGCCAACCACGAATTTCAAACCCTGCCGCACGTCGTGGAAGACGTGACGGATATCGTGCTCAACCTCAAGAAGGTAAAGTTCAAGGCTCACGATCACGACGTGCGCAACCTCACGATCAGCGTGAACAAGGAGGGCGAAGTCACGGCCGGCGACATTCAGGATTCCGCGCAGTGCGAAGTGCTGAACAAGGATCTCGTCATCTGCACGCTCGACAAGAAGCACCGCTTCGACGCCGAGTTGGAAGTGAAAGTCGGCCGCGGCTTTGCCCGTGGCGATGAAAACAAGCATCCCGACCAGCCCATCGGCGTGATCGCGATTGACTCGATCTTTTCGCCCGTGACCCGCGTGAAATACGCGGTGGGCAATACCCGCGTGGGTCAGCGGACAGATTACGACAAACTCGAGATCGAGATCTGGACTGATGGCCGTGTGACGCCGGAGGATGCGCTGGTGCAGGCTTCGTCCATTTTGAAGAAGCACTTCGAACCGTTTTACGCGTACGACGAAAATGCCGTGGAGTTCGACGAAACGCCGCAGGCGCAGAGTCAGGAAAACCAGAAGCTGAAGAAGCTGCTGAACATGAGCGTGAACGAGATTGAACTCTCCGTCCGCGCCGCAAACTGCCTGAACAACGCCAACATCACCACCGTGGGCCAGCTCGCCATGAAGAGCGAGGCGGAGATGCTCAAGTATCGCAACTTCGGCAAGAAATCGCTCAACGAAATCAAGGACAAGCTGGTCCAGCTCAACCTCTCGCTCGGCATGAAATTCGACGACGGCCTCGTCGATCCGCAAGGCGCGGAACCCGCCGCCGTCGCTGCCGAGGAATAATCACACTCTAGATCCCACCTCATGCGTCACCAAAAAAACACGGTCAAACTCGGGCGGAAGGAAGGCCATCGGAAATCGATGCTCGCCAACCTCGCTTGCAGCCTGATCGAGCATTCCCGCATTAAGACCACCCTCGCCAAAGCCAAGGCTGTGAAGCCGATGGCGGAGAAGATGGTCACCCTCGGAAAAAAGAAGACCCTGCACGCCCGTCGCACCGCGCTCGCCGTGTTGCGCCAGGCGGATATCGTGAAAATGCTGTTCGACGAAGTGGCCCCGCGCGCCGCGGAGCGCAAAGGCGGTTACACCCGCATTATCAAACTCGGCCAGCGCAAGAGCGATGCCTCCGAGATGTGCTTCATCGAGTGGGTGGACGCGCCGGTGCTCGTCGAGACTGCGCTTCCCGATCCGAAGGCGGCCAAGCCCGCGAAAAAGGCCGCGGCCAAGAAGGCCGACGAGCCCGCGGTGGAGGGCGAAGCCAAGCCTGAGAAAAAGCCGCGCGCGAAAAAAGCCGACAAGAAGACCGAGGAGTAGGCACCTCGCGATTCGCGAACCAATTCAAAGGGCGGCGCTCGTTACGGGTGCCGCCCTTTTTTTGCGTGGCGCGCAATCGCCGGGACGCCGGCGGACATACGGCGCGGCGGGGCTACGCGAGCCCGCGGGGCAGGGCGCTGGCGTCTCGTCCTTGCAAGAGCACGCGCTTGAGCTGGCGCTTGCCGTCTTTCATCTCGACGAGAATCTCGAAGGCCGCGACGTCGCCGGTCATCTCGGTCGTCCACGATTTTCCGGCGATCTTCTCGGCGTTTTGCGTGAACCACTTTTCCAGGTCGGCCTCGCTCGTCGCCGTCTCGCGCCAGTAGGTGAGCTGGTCAAATGGCAGTTCGCCAAAGCGCGCGATGACGTAATCCCGGTCTAGAAACGCCAGCAGGTTGCCGGCTTTGGGGCCGGCTTCGCGGTCGAGCAGGACGCGGTAGATCGCCTTGAAGGCGATGGGTTGCTCGATGGGCGTGAGGCGCGCGACTTCGAAAACCTTCGCCTGCAAGGCATCGTCCTCCCACGCGAGGTCGCGCAGGCCGTCGGCGAGCTTGTGCAGGAAAGCGCGCTGGGCGGCGGTCAGCTCGTGGGCGCGGGCGGGGAGCACTTCCTGGAGGCGAGTTTTTTCCTCCTCGCTGGCGTAGCTTTCCACCCAAAGCCGTGCCGAGGCGATGCGCTGGTCGAGATGCCGCCGCTCGATGGCGGTGAGCGGCGCGCCTTTGCGCCGGGTGATCTCGGCGACGGGATCGAGGTGCGGCATCTGGACGAGCGCGGAGACGAGCTGGAAGTTCGCGTTGAAGTAATCGCCCTCGGGGGCCAACTCGCAGACGCGGAGCACGGAGGCCTCGTCGGGTGTCGCGTTTTTGTCGTGGTTCACGCGGGTGTGGTAGCGGTCGAACTCGTTGTAGAGCTTCACGATGCCCTCCTCGCGCACGTCGAAGTTCACGGGCGAGTTCGGCTTTGTGCGGATCATCAGAAAACGCAGCACCTCGGGCGGCAGCAGGTCCGCCATATCGCGTGCGCTCGCGCCCACGCCGCGGCTCGACGACATCTTCGCGCCGCCGACGAGGAAAAATTCATACGGCACGCGCAGCGGCGGCTCGGTCCCGTAGATCGCGCGCAGGCACGCCTCGGCCACATCGCGCGAGCCGCCTTTGGTCGAGTGATCCTTGCCCGCGCCCTCAATGGTGATCGGGAAGGTCACGAACTTCGCCACCCACTCCAGCTTCCAAGGCAACTTCCCACGCCCGTCGAACGGCGACACTTTCCCCTCGTGCCCGCAGCCGCGGCCGAGGTTGAGCTTGGTGTTCACGACCTTCGTCGGCAGGCAGCGATACGACACGAGCGCGCCGTCGTAGGCGTGGACTTCCGTGCTCGCGATGGATCCACACTTTTCGCAAATCGCCTGAAAGGGATGCCAGTGCTCCGCGCGTTCGCTGTTGGAGACCTCCTTGTAAACGCGCCGCACTTTGTCGGCGTTGCGCAGGATCATGTCGATCGCGGCATTGAACTGTCCGCTGCGGTAAACATCGCGCATCCGGTAGCGCTCCACCTTGACGCCGAGATCGGCGAAGACCTGCCAAAACTCGCGCATGTAGTGCTCCGCCATGTCGCCCTCCGCCCCGCACGGCGCGGGCGTTTCGCAGAGCGGGCGGCCGAGGTATTGGCCAAAGTGCTCGTCCTCGCCCTTGGGGATTTCGTCCACCGGATCGTAGTCGTCCACGCCGAAGAGATAGCGCGCCTCGATGCCCTTCTCGCGCAGCGTCCGGAAGATGGCGTCGTGAATGAGCACCCCGCGCAGCGCGCCCACATGCACGCGGCCCGAGGGCGTCTTCGAGTCGTTGATGATCTGCGGGCCGGCGCATTTCGCGGCGATTTCTTCGGTCCAAAACATAGGGCGGGGAGAGATAGCGGGGCGCGTGGTGAAGTCGAGGAGTTTGCGCCCGCGAGATTTCAGTTTTCACCACCCGCGCTCCCACGTAACGTCCCGCTCCCATTTTCCAAAGACCCGCCTGCGCGCACTGACTACCTCTATTTTCTCAAAATGATTACCTGGCTCATCAAAAAGGTCATCGGCTCCAAAAACACCCGCATGGTGAAGGCGCTGAAACCGACCGTAGAGAAGATCAACGCGCTCGAACGCGAGTATCAGAAGCTGAGCGACGACGAACTGCGGGCCAAAACCGCGGCTTGGAAGGAACGGCTCGCCAAAATCGACGACCCGATCGAGCAGCAGCGCGTCCTCAATGAGATCCTGCCGGAGGCTTTCGCCGCGGTGAAAAACGCCGCGCGCCGGATGGTCGGCTCCACTTTCACCGTGTGCGACCAGCCGTACACTTGGAACATGGTCCACTTTGACGTGCAGCTCATCGGCGGCATCTGCCTGCATCGCGGGATGATCGCCGAGATGGCCACTGGCGAGGGCAAGACGCTTGTCGCCACGCTCCCGCTTTTCCTCAACGCCCTCACCGGCCGCGGCGCGCATCTGGTCACCACGAACGACTACCTCGCCCGGCGCGACGGCGAGACGATGGGCCAGCTTTACGGTTTCCTCGGGCTGAAAACCGGCATCATCCAGCACGACCAGTATCCGAACGAGCGCCGGGAGCAGTATTACCACGACATCACCTACGGGATGAACTCGGAGTTTGGCTTCGACTACCTGCGCGATAACGGTATGGCCACGTCGAAGGAGCAGCAGGTGCAGCGTGGCTACCACTACGCCATCGTGGACGAGGTGGACTCCATCCTGATCGACGAGGCGCGCACGCCGCTCATCATCAGCGGCCCGGCGACCGTCTCCACGCATCAATACGATACTTTCAAGCCGCTCGTGGATCAGCTCGTGAAAAAGCAGACGATGCTCTGCAACCGGCTCGTCTCCGAGGCCGAGGCGCTGTGGGAGGAGAAAAAGACGGATGATTACGGGCGCACGATGTTCAAAGTGAAACTCGGTCAGCCGCGGAACAAAGGTTACCTGCGGGCGATGGAGGACACGGACAAGCGCAAGGTCATCGAGAAGGTGGAGCTGTCGTTTTTCGGCGACACGCGGAAGGAGGAACTCTTCGGGCTGAAGGAGGAATTGTTCTTCGTCATGGACGAGCGCGCGCATGAGGCGGACCTCAGCGAGCAGGGGCGCACCTTCATGAATCCGAGCGACCCGGACACTTTCGTGCTGCCGGATCTCATCACGCAGTTCGCCGAGATCGACCAAAACTCGGCGCTCAACGACGCGCAAAAGATCGAGGAAAAGTCCAAGCGGCAGGCGTTTTGCGACCACCAGGCGGAGCGCATCCACAACATCTCGCAACTCCTGCGCGCCTACTGCCTTTTCGAGAAGGACGTGCAGTATGTCGTCGAGGAGGGGAAGGTCGTGATCGTGGACGAAAACACGGGCCGCAAAATGAGCGGGCGGCGCTGGAGCGACGGACTGCATCAGGCGGTGGAGGCGAAGGAGGGCGTACAGATCGACCGCGAGACGCAGACGCTGGCAACGATCACGATTCAGAACTACTTCCGCCTTTACCAAAAGCTCGCGGGTATGACCGGCACGGCGGAAACCGAGGCCAACGAGTTCCACGACGTGTACAAACTCGACGTCGCCGTGATCCCCACGAATCAGCCGTGCATCCGCAAGGACATGAACGATTTCATCTACAAAACGCGGCGCGAGAAGTTCAACGCGGTGGTGAAAGAGATCAGCGAGGCGCACGCGCGCAAACAGCCCGTGCTCGTGGGTACGGTGAGCGTCGAGTCGAGCGAAGTGCTCTCACGCATGCTCAAGCGCGAGAAGGTGCCGCATGCCGTGCTGAATGCGAAATACCATCTTCAGGAAGCCGAAATCATTTCGCGTGCGGGTCAGCCGGGCACGGTCACGATTTCCACGAACATGGCCGGACGCGGCACGGACATTAAGCTCGGCCCCGGCGTCACCGACGTCGGCGGTCTCTACGTCATCGGCACCGAGCGGCACGAGTCGCGGCGCATCGACCGGCAGTTGCGCGGACGTTGCGCACGTCAAGGCGATCCCGGGCTTTCGCGTTTCTACGTGTCGTTTGAAGACGACCTGATGCGGAACTTCGGCGCTGCCGACCGCATGACGAAAATGATGGAGCGCTTTGGCCTCGAAGAGGGGCAGGAGTTGGAGCACCCGTGGCTGAACAAGTCCGTCGAAACCGCGCAGAAACGCGTGGAGCAGCGGAACTATCTCCAGCGCAAACGCTCGCTCGATTTCGACGACGTGATGAACAAGCAGCGCGAGGTCGTCTATGGCTGGCGCAACGACACCATTCACACCGAGGAGCCGCGCCCGATGCTCTACGAGGTCGCCGACGAGATGATCCCGCTGAAGGTCGCCGAGTTTTTGCCCGAGGACGGCAGCGAGCAAAATCGCGAAGGACTGCTCAACTGGGTGAACACGACTTTCCCGCTCGGCGTCACCGCCGAGTCCGCCGGCCTCGACACGAAGAAGGCGCAGGAAGTCGCGGAGTATCTGCTCGAACGCGTGAAGAAGAGCTACGAACTGAAGTGCTCCCACGAACCCGCCGAGGCCGTGAAATATCTCGAGCGCAACATTCTGCTCAACGCCATTGATCGGCTCTGGCAGGAGCACCTTTACTCAATGGACTCGCTCCGCGAGGC
This sequence comes from Chthoniobacter sp., assembly GCA_021414005.1. Lineage (GTDB taxonomy): Bacteria > Verrucomicrobiota > Verrucomicrobiia > Chthoniobacterales > Chthoniobacteraceae > Chthoniobacter. Next base: position 153,571 of record JAIOPH010000023.1, read on the forward strand.
CGTCTATCTGCGCGCCTACGGCCAGAAGGATCCGCTGGTCGAATACAAGACCGAGGCGTTCGACATGTTCACCGTCCTGATGGGCGCGATCAAAAACGAAGTCCTGCACAACCTCTTCCGCTCGACCGCGAACCTCGAAGCCTTCGGCGCGTTTCTGCAAAGCCTCCCGCAGTTTCTCACCCACGCCGACGAAACCGGCGCGCAGCAAACCGAGCATGGTGGCGGCTCTGGCGGGCCCACGCCGGCCCGTCACGCGCTTCCCGAGGAACCGGAACCGACGATGCAGGAGGCGATCGACTATCGCACTCCGCCGGCCGAGCCGGTCAAGGTCGGGCGCAACGATCCGTGCCCGTGCGGCAGCGGGAAAAAGTTTAAGAACTGCTGCGGTCGCCTAGCGTAGCGGGCTCGTGGGGGACAAAGGAGCGGCGGGCTTCCAGCCGCCGTCTCGCACAGCCGCGAAGCGCACTCTTCTCCGCGCGCTGCGGCTACGGCGCGAGCACGCGCAACCGCACGGAGCGGGCGGGCGTCGTCGGGGAATCAATGGCCGGTTTCACGCGGATGGTGACTGTCTCGGTGAGGCCGTCGGCGTTCGGAACGACGGGCGCGAGTTCTTCGAAATCCGCCGCGGTCGTGGTCCAGTCGAGCAGGTCAGAGGTGGTTTCGATTTGGTACTGCAACGAGCCGGGCGCAAGCAGGCGGCGGTAGCGGAAGGTGAGGTAGCGCGCGGAGTCGGCGGGATTTACCTCGATGGTGGCGGTGGGTAGCCCGATGAGCGCCGGACTGAGTGGATCGAGATTGAGGGCGTATTTGAGGAGATTGGAGACGCCGTTGCCGCTGAGGTCACCGAGCGGTCCGCTGTTGCCGGTGGCGCTATCGTAGCCGAGACCGTTCTGGATTTCCCACAAATCGGGGAGCCCGTCGTGGTCGAAATCGGTGGTCAGCGTGGCGAGATACACGTTCCAATTAGTCGTGGTCGTGACCGGCGCAAAGCTGGTGCTGGTGGTGAGGATGGTGAGCGTATTGCTGCCGGGAGCGAGGCCCACGCCGCTGGCGGTCCAGTGGGCGAAACCGTCAGCGCTCGTGGCGGCAGTGCCGTTGACGGTGAGCGACGCGATGCCGGCGGCATCAAAGGCGAGTCCGTTCACCGTCAGCGCGGGCTGGGTGGTGAGCGTCGGCGACGTGACGATGACCGCCGGGCCGGAAGCAGCCTGATGCGATGTCTGGAGCGGGCTCCACACGCTGTCGAAAACGGCCGCGCCATTTACCCGGCGCGAGCGGACGCGGTAGTAGTGCCGGCCATCGCCAAGGCCCGTGAATGTGTGGTTCGTCGTCGCGACGAAGCCGCTCGAAGTCGGGTTGGTGAAACCGATGTCGCTTGAACACTGCGCCTCGAACCATTGCGCACCCGCGACCGGTCCCCACGCGAGTGTGGTGCTGGTGCCGCCGTTGAAGGCCGGCAGCCACGCGAGCGCGGGTGGCGGGAGATTCACGGTGAGCACGGCTCCGCGCGTGGCGGTGCCGAGGCCGTTGGTGGTGTTGGCAAAAGTGATGTCCTCGGCGTGCGTGCCGGGATCGGTGTTTGGGGCGGCGACGGTGGTGGTCACCGTGGTGCTCGCGCCGGCGGCGAGCGTGCCGCTGGTCGCGGAAAAAGTGAGCCAGTCCGCCGGCGTGGTCACCGACCACGCCAGGATGCCGGAGCCGTTATTGGTCAGCGTGTAGGTCCGGCTTGGCGGCACGAACGGCCCTGCGAAATTACCCGCCGCACTCCACGGATCCGCCGGTGTGACGCCGAGCACCGGGATGCCGAGCACGTTGAAACTCCCGCTTTCACCCGTGGCTGCGCCGTCCGCCGCGCCGAGCGTGACGCAATCAACAATCTGCCCGGCAGACAGCGAGCCCGACCAGACGCCCGCGACGAAATTTCCCGTGGTCGCCGGGCTCAGCGGAACGGTGCGGTTGCCCGGCGTTCCGCAGTCGAGCGCGGCCGTGCCGGTGTAGTCGGCCACGGTATTGCCCGCGACATCGAGGGCGGTCACGCGAGCGGGAAAGGGGATGCCGATGGTCTGCGTGCCGACGGCATCCCACGCGAAGTGATCGAGAGGGCCGAAGGTCACATCAAAGGCGTTGCTTGCGCTCGTGCGCCAGTTGGCGTCCGTTGCGCGGAGGATCACGCCATTACCGAAAGCGCCGGCGGAGATAGCGGCTGTGACCGTGCCGCCGGTGAGCGTGAGCGTTGGCGGGGTGATCGGGACACCTGTCAAGGTGTTCAGATAGACGGTGCCGGTGTAGCTCGGGACGGGGAGTCCGTTAACCGTCACGGCGCTGATCGTCACGTTGAATGGCGCGCCGCGAATCTTCGGACCGGTGATTGGCGCGATGACGAAGTGATGCGCATCATCGTCCTCGACGGAAACCGTTCGCGACGCGTCGGTGAAGCCCGCCGCGCTGGCCGTGACGAGCACGCTCGCGGTGCCGTCGGCGAGCGTGTTGTTCACGCCAGTCGCGGGGAAAGGCGCGCTCGTCGCCCCGGCGGGTATTGTCACCGAGGCCGGCACACTCAGCCGCGCGGGATTGGCGGACGAAAGCGCGACCACCAAGTTCGTCGTCAGCGTGCCCGAAATCGTCACGGTGCCCGTCGCGTTGTCGCCTTCACTCAAGTTGGGGAGCGTCAGCGCGAGGCTGGTGTTTTCGTTGTCAAGGACATCAAAAGTTCGCGTCGCCGAGGTCAGGCCCGTGGTGCTCGCGGTGATGGTGACGGCGCGGGTGCCGTTGATTTTTGTGTCGTCGAGAATGGTTGGCGTGAAGGTCACGCTCGTTTGCTCGGCGGGCAGCGTGACGCTGGCCGGGACGGTCACGGCGGTGGGATCGCTGGAGGTGAGCGTGATCGTGCGCGCCACGGCGGTGGGGCTGGAAAGCGTGACGCTGCCTTGATTCGCGAGCCCGCCCGCGCCCTCGGTCGCACTCGCGGGCAGGGTTGCGCCAAGGGTCGGAAGCGGGTAGCCGGAGAAGTTGCTCTGGGTGAAGCCTGCAGGTTCGCCGGTCCCGCGTGAGAGGCCGATGAGTCCTTTGGTCGAGGCGATGTTCAGCATGGTGATGCGGATGCGCCCGTCGAAGAACATTTCGATCATGAAATTGTTCGCGAGAGCGGTGCCGTATTCGCGCACGCTTTGCCACGCCACGGCCACGCGGTCCGCAAACTGCCGACGTTTCACACTACCGCCGAGCACCGGTGGATTCAGGTCGCGGAACAACCCGGCGATGCGTGGCTTGGCGAAATGATTCGTGAAGGATTCCGTCCACTGAATGTCGCTGGAGCCGAAAGTGATGTAGCCATTACTCCCCACATAAAAGGACGAGTAGGTGGTGCCGTAGAGCTTGACCGTGACGCCGGAGAGCGTGACCAGCACGCTGGAGTCGTCCGTCATTGAAATCGTGGTCGTGCCCGTTGTCATGTCGGACGGGAAAGTAGTCACGGGTTCGCGGACCACGGTGTAGGCGTCGGCGGAGGCGCTCGGGGTGAAGGTGAAGGACTGGTTCGCGTTGTCGTTGTTCGTCGTGTCGAACAGCTCAGTGAAGTAGTCCGGCTGGCCGACGTAGAAATTGACCGCCCTTGGAAGCGTGCGCCCCGAGCCGGTGTTGGTGAAAACGACGGTGTCGCCCAGAATCGCCGCCGGGAGGCTGTTCGCGGCTGCATTGAGCGAGACCGTCACCGTGGTGGTCGCGCCGGGATTGAGCGAGCCGCTCGCGGGGAAAAGGGTGAGCCACGCGGCGGTCTTTGTCGCCGTCCAGTTGATCGCAGCGGCACCGTTGTTGCGCAGCGTGTAGCTGGTTGAGGTGGGGCTAAACGGACCACCGACCGGACCACTGGTGGTAAAGGCGACGGCCGGCGTGACCCCGAGATCGTCCGGCAAATCGAAGGATTCCACCACGCCGCTCGTGGTCGAACTCGAGGGCGCGGTCGCGCTTGCACCCATGCCCCGTTTGGCAAAGGCCGCCCACAGCTCGTTACGATTCGCGCCCGCGTTGTTCACCAGATCAGCCTGAATGATGGCGTCGCGGGCTTGGATGAAATTCGGGTTCGCCGCCGAGAGCTTCATGCCGTCGGTGACGAGCTGGAGGATGAGCTGGTTGCCGATCGCGAAGCCGTATTTCGCAATCAGATTGGCCCGCGCCTCCCACAACGTCACGCACCACACTTCGCCAGAATTGTGGACCTCACTGGCCGAAGTGCCGATTACGGGGCTACGCGGAATGCCGTTGTGCAGGCTGGCTTGCGTGGGATCGATGTCCCGGAAGGTGAGCGGGTTTTTCGCCATGTCGGTGGTGTAGGGATACCGCCGGATGCCGTAGTAGTAGTTCTGCGTCAGCCCGCCGAAGCCCAGCGTCGCGTAGCCGCCTTCGATGTAGTTCCCGTTCACGTCGTCGCCCGCCTTGGTCAGGAGCGCGAGGCTGTAGAAATCGGACCACCCTTCACCCATGCCCTGCGAGGCCAGCGCGCTGATGCCCGCGCCGCCGCCGACGAGCCGGTTGCTCAAGCCGTGTGTGTATTCGTGCAGCACGATCGGCGCGTCGAGCGAGCCGTCGCGATCCGGGGTCGGGCCGCTGAAGACATACATTTGCATCCGGCCCGCGGAGCCGTCGGGCGGAGTGGAAAAGTTCGCGTTGTCCGTGCCGCCGCCGTCCTGCGCGTCGGCCTGCACCGCGTCGTTGCCTGCGCCTCCGCGACCGAAATTGTTCAACTGGAAATTCCCCGACGCCTCGTTGAAGCCGAGTTGGTAGAGTTTGTCGTGCATCCAGTTGCACCAGTAGAAAAGCTGCGTCACCGCCGCGTCGCGGTAGGTGCTGGGGGCCTGCGTGAGATCGAGCGGGAAGTCGAACACGCGCGAGTTCAGACCCGAGCCCTGCGGACGCGGGGTGTCGGCCACGTTGTCGTTATTCAGGTCGAGGTGGGCGTCCACGTTGTTGCCGCGTGTCTCGGTCACGCCGTCGTCGATCCAGCCATTCGGCGACGCCGTGGTGTCGAGCGCGCTGAGCGTGACCAGTGTGCGTGGCACCTCGGCGGGTTGCGCGGACGAGGGCGTGGCGTGGCCCGGTTGGAAAGGCGTGGGGCTGTCGCCGGTGAAAACGCGATAGCTGGCCTCGCTGATGTAGTTCGTGAGGCAGTTGCGGACCTGCGCCTCGCCGGTCGTGGCGTCGATCAGGAGGCGATACATCTCCCCGGTCTTCTGCCCCGTGAGCACCACTTCCCAGCACAAGCGGGAGCTGCCTTTGTCCATCGGCAGCCAGACGAAATGCACCGTCGCGCCACGCAGCGCCGCTGCGCGGAAACCCTGCTTTTTCTCCGCCCCGATCGGTGCGTCCGTGCTCGCCAGGTCCGTGGCTTGCACAGTCTCGCCGATGTTCCGTGCGGCGATCGCCACAGCCTCCACCGCCGAGATCGCCGGTGCAGCGAGACGCGCCGCGCGTTGAGGAGTTCCGCGATTCGCTGCTGCCGTCGGGTTCGGTTGGAAAGTGCTCGCCACGTTCACGAGTTCGCCGCGCTTGGTCGTGTGGGCCTGCAGGATCGCGCCGAAGACCGGCACGCCGTCCACTTGCTGCTGCCAGACCACGCTGCGCAAACCGTTGTGCTGGTTCGTGTAGTCGCGCTTCACTTGCGCGGCGTTCAGCACCTCCGCGCCGTGGCCGTAAAGCCCTTTGTATTCCTCCAGAAACGCCTTCACCTCGCGGTGCGGTTCATTCACTGCGCGGGTCTGCATCCGCGCCTTCGGCACCGCGTGGCCTTCGCCACCCGGACCGGTGAGAAATTCGTGCGGCGAGCCGACGAATTTCGGCGCTTCCGAAACCGCATCCAGCTCCACGCGCGGCTCGCGCAGCCGCCCGCGCAACTGTGCTGCCGCCGCACTCTTATCAGGCGAAGCCGCTGCCGGCGCGGGTGTCGCGCGTTTGTCAAAATCGAGCAGCGTCCGCTTTTCTCCCTGCGGCCCGGCCCATGCCGCCACCCCGATCACGATCAGCGCGAGACTGGTCCGTAAACCCGCGCGCAGGGCGGAGGCGGGGGAGAGCATCGTTTTCAATCGCCCTAGCATACGGGTAATCACTTGGTCGGCAACTAATAGTATTCTCCTGAGACGCCGGCCCAGCCGGATGCCGTGGTTGCAAAAAAAATCGCCTCGCCTTGGCGGGGGGCGTAGCCTATTTGGCGAAGCCCATGAAACTCCGCCTGTTCGTTTCCGCCTTACTGACCTTACTGATCTTCGCGTTGGCCGGTTGCGAGGCTTTGCAAAAGCCACCCTACAAAAAGAAGGACGACGAAGACAAAAAGCCCATGAAAGACCAGGCGGGCGATCAGGCTTTTCAGTCGTTTCTAGGCCGGCTCCGGCAGGCCGTGGCGAAGCGCGATCACGCCACTTTGACGTCGCTCATGGTGCCTGCCCACGACTTCGGCTATCGCTGGGACACGCCGCCCGCGGGCGAGACGCCGTTCGCCTACTGGGACCAGCGCAATCTCTGGCCCGAACTGGCCAAGACCCTGCGCGAAACCTTCGTCGCCCACGAACTCTACATGGTCGCGCCTCCCGCCGTCGCCACGCAGCCCGACTACCCCGGTTTCCGCGCTGGGATGCGCATCGTCGGCGGGAGCTGGAAATTCGCCTACTTCGTCCCCGCCGAAGGCGCGCAGTGAAGGCGGCTGATCCCATCGCGCTCGGCCTGCCCCATCGCGCGCCTTTCATTTTCGTGGATGAAGTGCGGGCGCTGGTGCCCGGCGAGAGCGCGGAGTGCGCGAAAATTTTCCACGCCACGGAGCCGTTTTTCTCCGGCCACTTTCCCGGCGACCCGCTCGTGCCGGGCGTGATCCTCACCGAAGCGCTCGCGCAAACTGCCGGCCTGGCCGCCGGTCAGCCGGTCAGCGGCTTCCGCCTCTCCGCGATTCGCGGCATGAAGTTTCTCCGCGCGGTCCGGCCCGACGACGAGTTGATCCTCAGCGCGCGCCGGACCGCCGTTGTCGGCACACTCTGGCAGTTTGAAGTCGCCGCGCGGGTCCGCGGCGAAGTCGTCGCGGAAGGCGTCGTCGTCCTGAGCGAAACCGTCGGAGCGTGAACGGCTCGACCGACCGCCCCACCGTCATCGCTCTTTGGTTGGCACCTGGACCGGCGCTGCCTTAGCGGGCTGTTCGAGGTCGTAGATTTTTCCCCACTCGCCGAGCGCCACCAGTGCGGCGGAATCCGCCCACGGCTCGGTCGAGTTTTGAAAAACGTCCTGCTCGTCCTTTCCCCAAAAAATGTAGCGGACGCCGAGCTGCCGGGCGAGGTCGCGCCAGTTTTCCGCGCCCATCATCAGCGCATCGAGCTGCCGCGTCGGCTCCTCCCACGGCAGGCCGTGGCTGCGGACGTGGCCGGGATAGCCGAGCACCATTTTGCGGCCGGAGAGGAGCAGGGGATGATTGTAAGTCGCGCTTCCGGCGAAGCGCCCCGAGATCGGCAGCGCGCGCAGCTCCGGCGCGAGCGTGTCCAGTTCCTCGCGGCCTGCGATGGGGTAACCGCGATGAGTCGCGTCGATCCCGCCGAGCGTGGAAACGAAGCCGGAGAAAAACAACACGAAGCACGTCGTCGCCCGCGCCCACTCCGGCCAGTGAGCGATGAGGTGCGTCCACAAAAACGGCAGCACCACGAGATACGACCAGATCATCAGTTTCGTGTTGTCCCACTCCCACGGCGCGAACTTCACGAAGCAGCAAATCACGAACGCGCCGACCGCCGGAAACACCGCTGCCATCGGCCAGATGGCCCGCCTTCCCCGCAGGAGCGCCACGCCGAGCACGACCGTGAGGACCGGCAGAATGCCGAAATTCATCGGCCAGAAAAGCCACGCCGCGTAGCTCCTGGCGGGCTCGCCAAAGTGATCGCGGCACCACGACAGAAAGGCGTCATCGTCCCACATCCAGCCCGCCTTGAAACCAAGCACGCTTGCGCCATGCATCATGCCCGTGACGAGCAGCACCAGCCCGCCCGCGGGCAGCAGCGCCAGCCCCACGAACTTCGCCAGCTCCCGCCGCGCCGGCGCGTGCAGCACGAACCACGACGCGAGCATGAGCGAGAAAAAGATGAAGCTGTGCAGATGAAACAGCGGCAGCGAGGCGTAAAGCAGCAGCTCGCCGCCGCGCGAAAGTTTCCAGCCGTCGTCGCCCGCCGCGAACCAGCGCGTGCGCCAACTGCACAGCAGCGCCAGCCCGGCGGGCAGTGCAAACAGAAACCCGCGCTGCGTGGCGAGGATCGCGAGCGCGAAACTTTTCCAGGCGTGGACGCTTTGGAAATCAGCGAGCTGACCGGTGGAAAAGATCGCGAACCCAAAAAGCCCGCCATTGGCGAGAAAGCCAAAAAGCGCCATCCCGCGGCCCCACCGCCAGAGCGCCACGCCGGTGAGCGCGCTGCCCGCCAGGCCTGTCCAGATCAGCCCGCGCAATGGATCCACGCCCACGAGGTTGAGCAGGCTGTTGAAGAGATCCACGCCGATGGGGTAGGTCAGCTTGCCGCCGGTGAAGATCGGATTGTCCGGCCAAAACGGCGCGCCGCTCGCGAGGTAATTGATGTAGGTCAGGTGCAGCGACATATCGCCGAGATTGTTCGGCGAAAGCACCTTGATGGCATTGCCCTCGGTGAAGATGAGCCACAGAAAAATGCGCGCCGCGACCAGCGCGAACGCCACGACCGCGGCCCACTCCCAGCCGCGCGGCGGCCGCATCCGATCCTCCTCCGACCGGCTCCGCCACAGCGTTCCCGCCGCCACCAGCGAACCGAAACTCAGCGCACCGCCCGCGATCATCGGGTTCAACCCACCGTACGCGAAGGCCAGCGCCACCGCGAGCAGAGCGGAGGAGCTGACCGCGTAGAGAATGGCGGCGACGAAGTTCATCGGATGCGGAATGGGGAGGGTGGAATGACGAATGAAGCATGACGAATGACGAAAGCAGGACGACGCCCGGCATGCGGCGCACGCTCCGCCGTTGTCATTCCGCATTCGACATTCGTCATTTCTCCTCCTCCTCGGCGCGCGGGCGAAACTCCGGCTCCCGCCCCGGAAACAACCGCCCAAATGTCCCCTGGCGCAGATAGAGCGTGGCCGATTCTCCCGACTGGCCGCGCACTCGCAGCGGCTCCTTGAAATAGTTTGCCCGCAGCTCGGGCTCGACGTTCTCCACCAGTGGATCGTTCACCAGCAGCACGTCGGCGTCGAGCGGCACGGGCAGTTCCAGCGGGTTGGGAAAATCCATCCACGGGAAATCGCCGAGCAGCCAGTTCCACGGCCACTGCTCTCCGCCGATGAAATGTCCCGTGAGATAGCGGTGGCGCGGGTCGGCGGCGACGAGCGCGCGCACGGGATCGAGCAGCGCGTTCACGTCCATCCGCGTCTGCACATAGACGTATGGCTCGGCCTCGTCCGTGCAGTGGTGGAAGTTGAGCTGCCAGGTCGCGTACAGCGTGAAAAGGCCGAGCGCCCCGGCGAGCACCGCCGTCACCCACACGTCCAGCTTTTGCGCGCAGCGCACCACCGCGAGGCCGAAGACAAAGTGAAACGGCCACATCAGTACAATGATGCACCACGGCGTTTTGTAGGCCACTACGCTGTAGCCGATCAGTGCGCCGAGCCCCGCGATGGCAAGATAACGGGCCACGCGGTTCCGGCGCGGCGCGAGCAGCGCAAACGACGCGACCAGGCCGAGCGCGGCTGGCAGTTCGCTGGCGATGGTGGGCGTCGCCGTCCAACCGCCCGCGCCTTTCGCCACCTGCAGTCCCGCGAGCAATTGCAGCCAGTAGTGCCACGGCTTTTCGTGCCCGCTCAGCGCAGCCCCGGAGCCGGTGTGAAACCACGCGCCGAAGCACTCATACAGACCGGCCAGCGAGCCGAGCGGCAGCGGGTTCCCGGCGGCGTCAGACTTCCGCGGCCCCGGCCAGTCGAGCAGACCGCCGGTGTAAAAAAAGACGATCAGCCCCGTGCACACCGCCGCCACCTTCAGCACGTCGGCGCGCCCGAATTTCCACCCGCCGAAGGCGAACGCCGTGGACGCGGAAACCTTTTCGTAGAAAAGCAGGCACGGCACCGCGAGCAGCAGCGCGACGATGTGGATGAGATACGTTTCCTTGATCAAAATCATCCCCGTCAGCCCGAGGGCCGTCGCCCACAAATGCCGCCGCCCGCCGCAGCGCCACAGCCCCAGTCCACCCCACACCGTGAGCAGCAGAAAGAAGAGCAGCCACGATTCGTGGATGGCGTAGCGCCCGTAGAAAACCATCGCCGGCGAGATCGCCATCGCCAGCGCCGCGATCTGGCACACGCGCTCGCCGAGATAGCGCCGATAAGCCAGCACCAGCACCACGCTCGCGGTGCTCGCCAGCACCAGCGGCATCCGCAGCACCCAAAGGCTCCGCCCAAAGAGCGTCTGTGCGACAAACAGCACATAGAAATGCAGCGGCCCGTGAAAGTTCGTCGGGTCGTAATGGTAGAAGCCCTGGCGCGTCATCTGATCCACGAACCATCCGTTTACGCCTTCATCGAAATGCGCGGGCTTCAGGTCCAGCCACAGCACCCGCAGCAGGAGCGCGAGCAGCACGATGGCTGGGGAAATGCCGCGCGCGAGCAGCTTCATGAGTCTCAATCCCGCGCTCGCCGCCTGCGTGTCGCGGCTGGTAAAGAGCGCGCTCCCCAATGTCGGAAATGCCATATCTCTCAGTCGTGATTCCCGCCTACAACGAGGCCCGGCGGCTCCCTCTGACCCTGGAGAAACTGGCCGCGTTTCTCGGAGAATTGGGGAGGCCGTTTGAGGTGCTGGTCATCGTCGAGCGGAGCGCGGATGCGACGCTCGAAATAGCCGCCGCGTTCGCCGCCCGCCAAGCTCATTTTCACATCGTGGACAACCTCGTCCAGCGCGGCAAAGGCTACGCCGTCCGCACCGGCATGCTCCGCGCCCAGGGCGAATTTATCTTCTACATGGATGCCGATCTCAGCGTCCCGCTTGCCGCCGTCCCCGAGTTTCTCGCGCGCTTCCACGCCGACCCGCGCGCCGATGTTCTCCTTGGCAATCGCCAGCACGCCCGCAGTCGCATCACCCGCCGCCAGGCCTGGCTGCGCCGCACCATGGGCCAAAGCTTCAACCGCATCCTCCACGCACTCGGTCTCGCCTCCCACCACGACACGCAGTGCGGCTTCAAAGCCTTCCGCCGCTCCGCCGCCCAGGCCATCTTCACCCGCCAGACGCTCGACGGTTTCGCCTTCGACGTGGAAGTCCTCCTCCTCGCGCAGCGCCTCGCCCTTTCCATCGCCGACCTCCCTGTCGAATGGCTGAACTCCCCCGAAAGTAAGGTCCGCATCCTCCGCGACAGCCTCGGCATGCTCCGCGACACGCTCCGGGTCCGGCGGCTGGTGGAGAAAAACGTCGCGCCTCCGCAATAAGCCCCCAGCATCCGGGCGCGGACGATTTTCCGTTTGCGCTTTGTCATTCGCCGCCGAGAATCGCCGCTCTTTTTCCAAAACCATGCCCAAACCCAAAGTCCTTGTCGCCGATCCCATTGCCCAGCGCGGAATTGATGAACTGAGCAACGGCGGTCTGCTCGACGTGACCGTGAAACTCGGACTCAAGCCGGAAGAACTGCTTGCCATCATCGGCGAATTTCACGGGCTGGTCGTCCGCAGCGAGACCAAGGCGACGGCGAAAGTCATCGAGGCCGCGACGAAGCTGAAGGTCATTGGGCGAGCCGGTGTGGGCGTGGACAATGTGGACGTGGATGCGGCGACGAAGCGCGGCATCATCGTGATGAACACGCCGGGCGGAAACACGATCTCGACTGCCGAGCACGCCTTCTCGCTCATGGTCTCGACGGCGCGGAACATCCCGCAGGCCGACGCCTCGGTGAAGAGCGGCAAGTGGGACCGCAAGACGTTCGTGGGCGTCGAGCTCTACAACAAAACGCTCGCGATCCTCGGCATGGGCCGCATCGGCACGGAGATCGCGCGGCGGGCGATTGCCTTTGGCATGCGCGTGCTGGCTTACGATCCGTATCTTTCGGCGAGCCGCGCGCGGTCATTGCAGGTGGAATTGATCGAGTCGCTCGACGCGATCATCCCGGAGGCGGACTTCATCACCATGCACATGCCGCTCACTGCGGAGACGAAATACATGCTCAACGCCGAGCGCCTCGCGAAAACGAAGAAGGGCGTACGCATCGTGAACTGCGCGCGCGGCGGATTGATCGACGAGGCGGCGCTGGTCGAGGCGCTGAATTCGAAGCAGGTCGCGGCGGCGGCGCTGGACGTTTTTGAAACCGAGCCGCTGCCCGCCGATTCGCCACTGCGCGGGTTGCCGAATCTCATCCTTACGCCGCACCTCGGTGCCTCCACGGCGGAAGCGCAGGAAGGCGTGGGCATTGAGGTCGCCGAGCAAATCCGCGCGGCGCTGCTGCAAGGGGAGATTCGTAACGCGGTGAATATGCCGAGCATCGACGCCAAGACGCTCGCCGCCGTCGGACCGCACCTCGCGCTGGGCGAAAAACTCGGCCTTTTCCTTTCGCAGATCGCGGCCAAGCGCTGCGACAGCCTGAACATCAATTTCAGCGGCAAGATGAACGAGGTGGACACCACGCCGATCACCCGCGCGATCCTCACCGGCTTTCTGCGCGCGGCGGGTGGCGGCGATGTGAACGTCGTCAACGCGCCCGCTTTTGCGGAAACCATCGGTCTGAAAATCACCGAGTCGCGGGAGAGCAGCGTCGGCGATTTCGCGGAGCTGATCGAACTCACGGCCACGGGAGAAAGCGGCTGGGTGTCGGTGGCTGGCACGTTCTTTGGCAGCACGCCGCGCATCGTGAAAATTAACGGCCAGCATGTGGAAGCAAAACCGGAGGGCGTGGTCTGTATCCTCGAAAATCGCGACCGGCCCGGCATCGTCGGCCACGTCGGCACGCTAATGGGCCGGCACAGTGTGAACATTGCCAGCATGTCGCTCAGCCGCAATGAAGCCGGGGGCAGCGCGCTCACCGTGCTGAATCTCGATTCCGCTCCCGGCGCGGCGCTGGTCAAGGAGTTGCTCGCCGAGGGAGACATCAAATCGGTCCAAATCGTCCAATTGTGAAAATCGTTTTCGCCACGGGAGCCGCTCCCGCCAAAGATGCGGCGGTAATCCGCTTCGTGACGCGCGACCAGCGGGCGAAGCTTGTGCCGCCCGTTTCCGAGGAGGAGTTTTCCGGCAAGGCAAACACGCTCCTCTATCTGCGTTGCGATTCCACGGTCTGCGTCGGACTTGGCGAGCGGGCGAAAATCAACGCGCACACGCTGCGCTCGGCCGCCGGCGTGGCGGCGATGTTTCTAAAAAAGATCGGGCGCACCAGCGCGGTCGTCCGCTTGGAAGACTGGCCGAAATTTGCCGGCGCGGTCGTCGAGGGACTGATCCTCGCGGACTATCGCTTCGAGCGTTTCAAGACGAAGCAGACCGCCGAGTTGGACAACGTGCGCGTCCACGTTCTCGGGGAAGATCTCGCGACGGCGAAGAAGGCGGGCGAGCGCGGACAAACACTGGGCGAAGCGGCTAACCTCGCCCGCGATGTGGCCAACCAGCCGGGCAATCTGCTTTATCCCGAAAGCCTCGCCGACCGTGCGGAAAAGCTGGGGCGCGACTTCAAATTGAAGGTCACCATTTTCGACGAGAAGAAACTGCGCGCCGGAAAATTCGGCGGCCTTATCGCGGTCGGGCAGGGGAGTGAGCGCGGGCCGCGCATGATCGTCATCGAGCATCGCGGCGGGTCGAAAAATCAGGTGCCCATCGCGCTCGTGGGCAAGGCAATCACGTTCGACACCGGCGGTATTTCCATCAAGCCGGCGGCGAATATGGAGGACATGATTTTCGACAAGTGCGGCGGCATGGCCGTGCTCGGCGCGATGGCTGCCATCGCGGAGCTGAAAGTGAAGTGCAACGTCGTCGGCATCATCGCGAGCGCGGAGAACATGCCGAGCGGCGGCGCGTATCGGCCCGGCGACATCATCACGACTTACGACGGCAAACACGTCGAGATCATCAACACCGACGCCGAGGGCCGCGTGGTGCTGGCGGACGCCATCGCCTACGCGCGGATCGACCAAAAGGCCGCGGCGATCATTGATTTGGCGACGCTCACCGGCGCGTGCGGCGTGGCGCTCGGCGACAACGCGGCGGGCTTCTGGAACAATGACGAGGCCTTCGGCAAGCGTGTGCTCGCGGCGGCGGAGCGGGCCGGCGAACGGCTCTGGCCCATGCCGCTCTTCACGGAATTTGAGGAGCAGATTCGCAGCGACGTGGCCCTGATCAAAAATAGCGGCGGACGCCTCGGCGGGGCCTGTACCGGCGCGGCATTTTTGAAGACCTTTGCCGAGGATACGCCGTGGGCCCACCTCGACATCGCCTACATGTCGCACCGCGAAAAGGACCGGGCCGACCTGGCGCGCGGCGCGACCGGCTTCGGCGTGCGCACCCTCGTGGAGCTGGTGGAAAACTGGTAGGTTTCTCAGCGCAGTTCGCTGTCCTGCGGGGACTCGTCCTGCACCTCGGCGGCGTGCTCCCGGGCCTCGACCTTCTTGGTGATCTTCACGATGCCTCGGCGATTGAAGTAGCGGAGCAACGCCACCACCACGAAGGCCACGACGACGGCCGTGATCAGCAGATGCGTGTGGTTCTTGTGCTCGACCTTCCCGATCATCTTCAGCGCCCAGCCCGTCGCGTGAAAACCGACGCCCGTCAGCAAACTGCCCCAGATGGTCAGCGAGAGCAGTTCCAGCCCGGCGAATTCCACGTAGGGCAGTTTTTGGATTCCCCAAAAAACCGAAGACGGATTGCGCGTGCCGTAGATGAATCGCGCGATGAAAATCTCCCACGGTCCGAAGCGCGCCGCGAGCCGCTCCACCATTGGGCCGATGCGCCGATAGACGCGGCTCGCCTTGATCGCCGCGGAATTCATGTGGCCGATGACAAACCACGCCGAGTCGTGAATCAGCGCGCCGATGATCGCGGCGGGCACTGCGGTGAAAATATTCAGGTCGGGAGTGACGGGATTGTTGTCTCCCAGTTTCCACACCACGCCGATGGCGATAAACGCCACATCGTTCTCGATCAGGGCGAGGAGGAATGCCGCCCAAAGGCCATAGGTATTGAGGAATTCTCTCATCGAAAACGGGGTTGCACTGGATAGCCCTTCGCATGGCGAAGTCACGCGGCAACTCCGCGCGTCCTTTCACTCATGCATGGCGTTGCGGCGTGCCGCCACCCGCCGGTCGGCGGCGAGCGGGCGGCGTGCTCACAGCAGCGCCGTCGTCTCGGGCCAGCCGCACATCACATTGAGCGACTGCACGGCCTGTCCCGAGGCCCCTTTCACGAGGTTGTCCTCGGCGCTAAGCAGGATCACTCGCCCGGTGCGCGGGTCGTGCCGATAGGCCACGTCCACGAAATTCGTGTGCGTCACGTTCTTGGTATCGGGCATGCCCGTTTCACCGAGCAACCGGATGAACGGCTCCGCCGCGTAAGCCTCGGCGAGCGCGGCGAAAATCTCGGATGGCTCGATGCCGTCCGCCGGCGCGGCGTGGATCGTGGTGAAAATTCCGCGGCTCACCGGGATGAGGTGCGGCGTGAAATTGACCGTCACCGTGTCGCCGTAGGCCTTGCTCAGTTCCTGTTCGATCTCGGCGAGGTGCCGGTGTTTCGGCACGCTGTAGGCGCGCACGCTTTCGTTGCACTCCACGTAGAGCAGCTCGGTTTTGGTGCTGCGTCCCGCGCCGCTCACCCCGCTCAGGCTGTTGATGACGATGCTCGCGGGCTTCAGCAGCCGCCGTTTCAGCAGCGGATGCAGCGGCACGATGATGCTTGTGGGGTAGCAGCCCGGCGAGGCTACGAGCTGCGCGCGGCGAATCTGCTCCCGGTAAATCTCCGGCAGACCATAGACGCTGATCGCTGCCAATTCCGGGGCGTGGGGCGGTGTGCCGTAAAACTCCTCGTACACCGCCGGATCCTTGATCCGAAAATCCGCGCTGAGATCGATCACCCGCAACCCCGCGGCCACCAGCGGCTGCGCATACTCCGCCGCCACGCCGTGCGGCAGCGCGAGAAAAACGAACTGCGCTCCCGAAGCCACGATCCCCGCGATGTCGCTGCCGATGAACGCGAGCTTCGCATATCGTTGCCCGGCGAATTTCGGGAACACCATCTCGACCGTTTGCGCAGCGAGCTGACGCGAAGTCAGCGCCACGATTTCCACACCCGGATGCCGCCCCAGCAAGCGCACCAACTCCTCCCCCGAGTATCCGCTGGCCCCGACGATGGCGACTTTTTCGAGATTCATAGGCGCGCAATTTACGGCTCTCATCCGGCTTGCAAACAGCAAAGTGCCGGCGGCATCTTCCGCCATCGCGAAGCCGGGATTCCCTTAACGGCCAGCGCCTGATACGCTGACCATGAATGAAGTCATCTTGGAGTCTGCGAAAATAGGAAAACCCGGCTTTGTGGCCCGCGCGAGTCCATAATGAAGCCGCTGCCCTAACATCGCCAGATTTTGGATGCCGTCCTGTGTTCGACCCTTGATCCAGCTTCCTCCCAAACCATGCCCGCCGATTTTCTCTACGACGTTTTCCTGAGCCACAACTCGAAGGACAAGCCGCGCGTTCGGCGGCTGGCGGAGCGGCTGAAGGCGGCGGGGGTGCGGGTGTGGTTGGATGAGTGGGTCATCCAGGCGGGGGACATCATCGCGCTGAAAGTGGATGAGGGGCTGGAACAGTCGCGGGTGCTGCTCCTGTGCATCTCGCCGGCGGCGCTGGCCTCGGGCTGGGTGGCGCTGGAGCGGAGCACCGCGGTCCACCGCGACCCGGCCAATGCGGGCCGCCGGTTCATCCCGCTCCTGCTGGGCGACTGTGCTCTCCCGGATACGCTCCGGCGCTACAAGTATGTGGACTTCCGCGAGGAATCCGATGCGGCGTTTGCGGAAATTGTAACTGCGTGTCAGCGAGACCGAATCAAGTCAAAGGGGACGCGCATCAAAAAAAAGCCACCCACTCCCAAACTCGCCGGAAGTCGTGAAATGGCGACATTGGAGTGGAAAATTGCCGCACATTCCGCCGGTGTGACTAACATCGCATTTAGTGCGGATGGCAGTTTGATCGCGTCGACCTCGTTCGACAAGAGCGTCAGCGTTTGGATTACTGACACGAGAAAACGACTATTCTGTTTTACTGATGCTAATGGCAGCGTAACGGCGGCATCCTTTTCGCCTGACGGCAAGCGTCTGATCGCATCATCAAAAGACAGCAATATCTATATTTGGGACCTTGCGACTGGGAGACTTGAGAAAAAACTCCGTGGCCATAAGTCTTTCGTGAATGGCGTCTTAATTCTACCGGACGGAAAGAGAATGGTGTCGTGGTCAGGTGGGGGAGAAAACGCGGTCATGCTTTGGGATTACGACCCTGATGATTTCGGCGTAACCATAGCGAAACATACTTCCGGCGTCCGATCACTAGCTATCAGTCACGACGGGACGTTTGGGCTCTCCGGCTTTGCGACTGGAAATCTGCGCTTCTTCAAAACAAAAGACTGGGAGGGAAGAGGCCGCATATCTGCCCACGCAAGTGCTGTGAATTCCGTTCAAATCACATCGGATGGCCGTTTCGGCTTCACAGGGTCCGATGACATGACAACCCGTATCTGGGACTTGGACTCAGGAGACTGCTTCGGAACCTTAGAAGGCCACACCGGCTGGGTCACCGCCATTGCACTTGCCCCTGACGACCTCCTACTCGCCTCCATCTCTAGCGTCGACGCAACTGTAAGGCTTTGGGATTGGAGATCGGGACAGTGCTTGGAGGTGCTGCAAAAGAGAAAAGGAATTCTCCCGGTTTCGATAGCATTCAGCCCGGATGGACGCGGATTAGTAATTGGAACGAACAGTGGATCTCTCGAACTCTATTCCCTCCTTAGAGCCCCCGCCGCGTCTTCGGCCGAGACCACGCGCCGCTACGTGAATGCCAAGGTAGTCTTACTGGGAGAGGGAACGGTGGGCAAGACCTCGCTGGCGCACCGGCTGATCGAGGATCGTTACGTCGTCCAGGATCGCACGCATGGCATGAATGTCTGGCGGTTGGAGTTGCCGCTGCCGCCCGATGCCACGCTGGAGCGCGAGGCTCTGCTGTGGGATCTGGCCGGGCAGGAGGATTACCGCCTGATCCATCAGCTGTTTCTGGAGCAAACCGCGCTGGCGCTGATGCTAGTTAATCCGCAAAACCCCGATCCCTTTGTCGATGTCGGAGCTTGGCTCAAGGCCCTGAAGACCGCGAACGACCCGGAGGCAAAACGGGAGGCGGCCCGGCTGCTGATCTTCTCGCAGATTGATGTCGGCGGGATGAAGCTGGGCAACGCGAAGATCGACCGGTTTCGCGAGCAGCACGGCTTTGCCGACTGGCTTCCGACCAGCGCCAAGACGGGCGAGAATTGCTCGGACAAGAAGAACAAGCGCAAGCCTTCCAAACTGAAACAGCTCATCGCCGGAAGCATTCCGTGGGACAAGCTGCCGTGGACGAGCACGCCGCGCCTGCTGGCCGAGCTGAAGAATGCCGTGATGGCTATGCGCGACGAGTCGGACATCCGGCTGCTGCGTTTCTCCGAGCTGGCGCAGCGGCTGGACCAGGCGCTGCCGGGCGAGAAGTTCGCCGAACCAGACGTGCGCACGGCGGTGACGCTGCTGGCCAATCACGGTCTGGCCCGGCCGCTGAAGTTTGGCGATCTGGTGCTGCTACGCCCCGACCTCATCAATGGCTACGCCGGGGCGGTCATCCGCGCGGCGCGGGCGCATACGGATGAGATCGGCTGCGTGCTGGAGGCGGACATTTACCGGCCGGACTTCGACTTCACCGGCGTCGAGCGGCTGAAGCATCGCCCGGACGAGGAACTGCTCCTGCGGGCGTTGGTGCAGACCTTTCTCGATCACTCGCTCTGCATCGCCGAGGAGACGCCGCACGGACGCCACCTGGTCTTCCCCTCGCAATATCGCCGGGAGAAGGACATCCCGCATGAGCCGGACATCTTCGTCTCCTACACCTTCAGCGGCGAGTGGCAGACGGTGTGGACGACGCTGGTGGTGCGCCTGTGGTATAGCCAAGAATTCGCGCACCGGGAGCTGTGGCGCAATGCGGCGGAGTTTGAGTCAGCCCGGAAGCAAACGCTGGGATTGAAGATCACGAAGTCGGGCGACGGTGCCGCGACGATCAGCCTCTACTTCGACCTGAAGGTGCCCGACGAGTTGAAGGTCATCTTCATCGAGTATGTCCACCGCCATCTCGCGAAGTATGCCTGCGACGTGACGCGCGACCGGCGCTACGTGTGCCCGGAGTGCGGCAAGCTCGTGAAGGATCTCGACGCGGTGCGGCGGCGGCTCGAAGCGAGGAAGGACTTCATCACCTGCCAGGAGTGCGATGAGAAGGTGCCGTTCGTTGATTTCATCGAGCAGCGGCTGAAGAGCGATCCCGTCGCCCGCAAGATTTTGGCGATGGACGAGACGGCCACGCGCGAGCTGGACACGCAGGCGCTGGAGCAAATCCTCATCGGCCACATGATGGCCATCGCGGGCGAGGCAAACCAAATCTTCCGCTCTTTATCAATGTTCGACCACGGCATCGATGGCGAAGTGGAGTTCAAAGACAACGACGGCAAGGCCAGTGGGAAGCGCATCTATATCCAATTCTTCCAGCTTAAGAGAGGGAACTCCTACCTGCTAGAGACGGGGGTCTTCGAAGTGGGGGACGACCGCCATCTCGAATACTGGGTCAGCCAGCCGGTGGACGTGTATCTCGTCATCCGCCAGACGGACGAGCTGAGTGGCCAGCAGGTCATCCGCTGGATGAACGTGACGCGCTACCTCAAAGACCGGAAGGACAAGAAGAGCCGCCAGATCATCTTCGATGGCGAGAAACTCGACATGGAGGCGGTGTGGAAGGTGCGGGATGGGTTCTTTCCGCCGAATGGCAGGACGGAGAAATAGACGATCGCCGAAGTCCTCCGAGCCGACACCGAAGGAAGACAAGTGCCAGTCGCGCTGTCGGCTGTCGGTGGCTGGAGCAAGGTATTGAAAGCTTGCTGACGCCGGGGCGGATTCGCCGATGATGGCGGACCATGAAGATCCGCCACCTGTACCTTTTCGTTGCCATCGCCTGCGGTGCGAACAGCGTGCGTGCGGAGCTTCCCGTCGCGCTCGCTGAAGCCTTTCGGAACGTGCGCTGGGTGGCTTACTCGCCGACGGGAGGTTCGCCCAACTTGGGGCCGGGCAATGCGCCGGATGCGGACCGTAAGCGCGACGAGATCAGCAAAGATCTGGCCGTTTTGGCCAAAGCGGGGTTCGGCGGAATCGTGACGTACGGGTGCGACGGGCTGAAGGGTGAGATTCCGCGGCTGGCGCAGGCCGTGGGCATCAAGCATGTGATTCTCGGGATTTATAGTCCGCGGAACGAAGAGGAGTTCCATAACGCCAAAGCGGCAGCGGCGCTGGTGGATGCGTATTGCGTCGGCAATGAGGGTCTGGGCGGGGAGAACCGCTACTCGTTTGCCGAGCTGACGACCCGAATGAACGAGCTGAGAAAGGCGAGCGGGAAGCCGGTGACGACCAGCGAGCAGATCGAGAAGTATCTCGAAGACCGGGTGCCGGGATTGATCGAGGCGGGGGACTGGCTTTTCCCCAATGTGCATCCGTGGTTTCACGGACGGTTCCAGGAACCCGAGGCCAGCCGCTGGACGAAGGAACAGGTGGAAAAGCTGCGCGCAAAATCGGGAGGTCGCCCCATCTTGTGCAAGGAAGTCGGCTTTCCGACCGCAGGCGACGCGGCAGGGCGGGCGAATGAAGAATTGCAGGGCAATTACTATGTCGCCCTGCGCGCGCTCGAAGTGCCGTTCGTCTATTTCGAAGCCTTCGATCAAACGTGGAAACGCCACCTCCCGATCGAGCCGCACTGGGGCCTTTTCACCAAGGATCGCGCGCCGAAAAAGGCGATATCGATGATCTTTGACCGCGCACGCAAGGGCGGTGTGACGACCGACGCTCCGGCGACAGCGCCGCACTAACAGCCGATACAGCGCCGCGCCTGGCACCCGTGGTCCACCTACTTTCCGATACAGAAAGTAGCGAAAATTTTACCGAGGATTTCTTCGGTATCAGCCTGGCCGACGACTGCTCCGACGGCCGCGAGGGCCGCGCGGAGTTCTTCGGCGATGAATTCGGGGGAGAGGCCGTCGTCGAGCGCGCGGCGGGCGGCGTCGCTGAAGTGGAAAGCTTGCACGAGGCAGGCTTGGTGGCGGGCGTTGATGGCGACCGTCCAATCGCGCTGGGCGGCGTGGCCACCGGTGATGCGGGCGATGATGGCGTCCTCGAGCTGGGTGAGGCCGGCGTTTTCCCGGCAGGAAATGCGGACGCCCTCGACCTCGCGCCAGTCCGGGTGTTCGCCGAGGTCGGACTTGTTGAGGACAAGCAGCGCAATTTTTTCCCCATCCGAAATCTGCTTGCTGAAATCTGCAATCGCCACGCTCGCGTCCACGACATGCAGCACGAGATCCGCCCGCCCGACTTGCTGGCGGGTGCGGGCGATGCCAGCGCGCTCGATTTCGTCGTCGCTCTCGCGGATGCCAGCGGTGTCGATGAGCCGGAGCGGGTAGCCGCGGAGGTTGATGACTTCCTCGATGACGTCGCGGGTGGTGCCGGGGCGGGCGCTGACGATGGCGCGGTCGTAGCCGAGGAGCAGATTGAGGAGGGAGGATTTCCCGACATTCGGCGCGCCGTAAATGACCGTGCGGACGCCTTCGCGGAGGACGCGCCCCTGGCCGGCGGTGGCGAGGAGGGCGGCGGTTTCTGCACGTATAATTTCCAGTCGGGAGCGGAGGGCTTCGCCGGTGTCGGGGGTGATGTCTTCGTCGGGAAAGTCGATGAAGGCTTCGACGTGGGCGAGCAGCTCGATGAGGCGTTCGCGCAGGCCGCGGATGCGTTCGCCGAGGCGGCCTTCGAGCTGCTCGGTGGCGGCGCGCAGGGCGAGGTCGGTCTGCGCGGTGATGAGGTCCATGACGGCCTCGGCCTGGGTGAGGTCCATCTTGCCGCCGAGGTACGCGCGCTGCGTGAATTCGCCGGGCTCGGCGGAGCGCGCCCCGCTTTTCAGCAGCAGCTCGAGAAGCCGGCGCGCGACGAGCACGCCGCCGTGGCCGGCGATCTCGACGAGGTCTTCGCCGGTGTAGCTGTGCGGCGCGCGGAAAACCGTGAGCAGGACTTCATCGAGCTGCTGTGCGCCGTCGCAGATCGCGCCGAATTGCTGGACGCGCGCGGGCAGCTCGCGGGCGCGCACTTTCGCCCGAAAGACGGTGTCGGCGATGGCGATGGCGCGCGGGCCGCTCATCCGCAGCACAGCGATGGCACCTTCGCCGAGCGGGGTGGAGATGGCGGCGATGGTGTCGTTCACGGGCGCTACGCGTCGAGCGAGTCGTCGAGCGCGGCGAGGAGGGCGGCGATGGTGTCGCGGGTTTCGTCGCCCATGTTGGAAAGGCGGAAGGTCTGTCCCTTCAGCTTCCCGTAGCCGCCGTCGATGATGAGGTTGTGCCGCGATTTGAGATTCGCGAGGAGCGCGGGGACATCGAGATTCTTGGTGTTGGCCACGCAGGTCAGCGATTTCGAGCGGTATCCTTCGGGTGCGAAGAAGCCGAGTCCGCGGCGCGCGACCCAGTCGGCGACCATGGCGTTCAGTTCGGCGTGGCGGGCGTGGCGGGCAGCGACGCCTTCGGCGAAAATGTCGTCGAGCTTCGAGCGCAGGCCGTAGATGTGCGAGATGCTGGGCGTGCTCGGGGTCATGTCTTCGGCCTGGTTTTTCGCGAACTCGAGGAAGTCGAAGTAATAGCCGCGGCCTTTCACCGTCGCAGCGCGGGCCATGGCTTTTTTGCTGGCGGAGAAAAGGGCGAGGCCGGGCGGCATCGCCAGCGCCTTCTGCGATCCGGTGAGGAGGACGTCGATGCCGAGTTCGTCCATCGGGATCGGCACCACGCTAAAGGACGACACGCTGTCCACGATCAGGCACACTTCGGGGAACTCGCGCACGACGGCGGCGATTTCGGCGATGTCGCTCATCACGCCGGTGGAGGTTTCATTGTGGATGACCGTGACCGCGTCGAAGCCGCCCGCTTTTAACTGCTCGCGAATCTGCTCGCCGCGGATGGGCTGGCCCCATTCCACCTGCAAGCCCACGGCGTCCTTGCCGCACTTTTTGGAAACGTCGAGCCACTTGTCCGAGAACGCGCCGCACATGCAGTTCAGCACCTTGCCGGAACCGACGAGGTTGCGGATGGAGCCTTCCATCACGCCCCACGCGCTGGAGGTGGAGAGGAAAACGGGCTGCGTAGTGCCGAAGAGTTCCTGCAGGCGGGGATGAATTGAGGCGTAGAGCTTTTTGAAATCGCCGCTGCGATGGCCAATCATCGGCTGGGTGAAGGCGGCGAAGGTTTTGGCGGAGACTTCGACAGGGCCGGGAATGAAGAGCTTGGCGTGCATGAGGTGGTGGGTGATGGGTGTTTTTGAAAATGAAGGGACGGACGCGAAAGGGCGGAGGTTCTAATGGCTCCCGGCGATTTCCGAAACCGAAAATTCACGGCGGGATGAACCGGGCGGGTGCGGAAAGAAATTTTCGGGCTGCGGAGGAATGTCGTGCTCGCCAATGCTGCGGCGGCTGTGGCAAAGCTCGCGCCGCTCTCCACCATGATGCCCCAGCACACTCACGCAGCTCTCGACATGCAGCGGCTCGATGGGCTTTTGCGCCGGGCGCTGGTTTTCAATCACATCTACGATGCGATGATCGTCACGGCACCCGACGGGACGATCCGCGATTGGAATTCCGGTGCCGAGCGCATGTTCGGTTGGAGTCGGGCCGAGGCGTTGGGGCACACGCCGGCGATGCTGCACCGTGTGGAGGATGCGCCCACTTTGTGGCCGTCCATCCACACCGTGGTGACGCGGCAGGGGCGCTGGAGCGGGCGCACGGCGTTTGTCCGCAAAGACGGGAGCGAGGGTTCGTGCGGCACGGTGGCGCTGCCGCTGCTGGATCAGGCAGGCAATGTATGGGGCACGCTCCTCGCACTGAGCGAGCCGGAAGGCGACGCTGCGGCTACGCATGAGAAACCGAAAGAGCGGGTGACGCTGCAGTGGCCCGAGGAACCGCTGATCACTGACGAACGTTTCCTCCTGAGGGCTCTGATCGATGCGGTGCCCGACGCGATGTATTGCAAGGATCGCAAAGGCCGCTACCTGCTGCAAAATGACGCGCTCCGCGTGCTTTTCGCCATCGATGAGGACGAAGCGCTGGGACAGACGGCCTTCGATTTTCCGGGCATGCAGACGCACGCTGCGCTCTACCACGCGGACGACATGACGGTGGTGGAAACCGGGCAGCCGGTGGTCAGCCGCGAGGAGCCGTTTGAGCGCGCGGATGGCAACCGGGGCTGGCTCCTCACGTCGAAGTATCCGCTGCGCGACGAGAACGACGAGATCATCGGCCTGGCCGGCATCTCGCGCGACATCACGCAGGTGAAGCGCGCGGCGAAGGAGCTTCAGGAGGCGCAACTCCGGCTGCTGGATCATGTGGAGAATTCCCCTCTCGGGGTCATTGAGTGGGAACCCAACTTCCGGATCGGGCGCTGGCTTGGGCAGTCGGAGGCGATCTTCGGCTGGAAAAGTGAGGAGGTTCTGGGCCGGCACTTCAACGAGTTCCCTTTCGTGCATCCCGATGATGAAACGCTCGTGCAATCGGCGGTCGCCCGGCTGGTGGATGGCCGCGACCGCCGCAATACGTCCACCAATCGCAACCTGACGAAAACCGGCCAGACCGTGCATACCGTCTGGCAGAACTCCGTTTTGCACGACTCCTCGGGCCGCATCGTTTCCATCCTGTCGCTGGTGCAGGATGTCACCGACCGCGTCGTGGCCGAGGAGGCCCGGCGGAAGGCCGCCGCCGAGCGGCGCGCTCTCGAACGCAAGCTGCAGGAAACCCAAAAACTCGAAAGTCTCGGCATCCTCGCCGGCGGCATCGCGCACGATTTCAACAACCTCCTCGGTGCCGTGCTCGGCAACGCCAGTCTCGCCAGCATGGACCTCCCGCCGGACTCGCTGATCCAGCCCTACCTCAACCAGATCGAGACCGCCGCGCTTCGCGCCGCGGAGTTGTGCAAACAAATGCTCGCGTATTCCGGCAAGGGGCACTTTGTGGTTGAGCAGCTCGATCTCAATGCGCTGATTCAGGACACCACGCGGCTCCTGCAAGTCTCCATCACCAAACGTGCCGTTCTGCAATTTCAGCTCGCGCCGGATCTGCCCGCGATTCTCGGCGATGCCACGCAACTCCGGCAGGTCGTCATGAATCTCGTCATCAATGCCTCCGAGGCGCTTGGCGAAACCAGCGGCTACATTACTGTCACCACTGGCCTCACCCGCGCGGATCGCGACTATCTCGCGGGCACTTTCCTCGCACCCGACCTGCCGGAGGGCGACTACCTTTTTCTGGAAATCGCGGACACCGGCTGCGGCATGACGCCCGAAGTTCGCGGGCGCATTTTCGATCCGTTTTACACCACGAAATTTACCGGACGCGGCCTCGGCCTCGCGGCCGTGCTCGGCATCGTGCGCGGCCACCGCGGCGCGCTGAATGTCTCCAGCGAAAGAAACCGCGGCACCACCTTTCGTATCCTCCTCCCCAGCGTCACCGGCCCCGCCGATCCACCGGCACCCCTGCCGCTGACCACGCCGCAGTGGCGCGGCAGCGGCATCGCTCTCGTGGTGGATGACGAGGAAACGGTCTGCGCCACCAATGCCCGGATGCTGGAAATGCTCGGTTTCACTACGCGCCTCGCGGACAACGGCCTGACCGGCCTCGAAATTTTTCGCGCCTCGCCCGAGAGCTTCGCCCTGGTGGTCCTGGACCTCACGATGCCGCACATGGACGGGGAGGAGGCCTTTCGCCAAATCGTCGCCATTCGCCCCGAAACCCGCGTGCTTCTGACCAGCGGCTTCAACGAGCAGCAAGCCATCGAGCGCTTCGCCGGCAAAGGGCTCGCGGGCTTTCTCCAGAAGCCTTTCACCGTCTCCGCGCTCCGCGACAAACTGCAGGAGATTTTCACGCCGGCGTAAGCTCGGGGCCGGCGGCTTTCCCTTTTCACCCGCGCCCCCTTTCCTAAAAACTGCTCACGAGAGGAGTCGAACCTCCACGGGTTTCCCCATACGGTCCTGAGCCGTACGCGTCTGCCATTCCGCCACGTGAGCTTTGCATTTCCCGACCGGGTCGCGGTAGGGAGCGGGGAAAGTAGCGACCGAAGAAAAAAGCGCAAACCGAAAAAACGGCGCAAATCGCGAGGGGCGGTCGCGAGTCGAATCGCGGACCTTTCTCCTTTTGCTCCTGCGCCCTTTCTGGTCCCTACTGCCCAACCATGAGCACACCTCACGCGGCGGACGATACCGGCCCATCCAGGGAAACTTTCCTCCCGGTGCTCGATACCGTGCATGCGCGCTTCAAGCTCTGGGGTGTGCGCGGCTCCACGCCCACGCCGGGCGCGCGGTTCCTCCGGACCGGGGGCAATACCTCGTGCATGACGGTCGAGGCGGGCGACGAGTTGTTTATTTTCGATGCCGGCTCGGGGATCCGCGAACTCGGGCTGGCGCTCGTCGAAGGGCCGCCACGGCGCATTCATCTCTTCATCACCCACACCCACTGGGATCACATCCAGGGCTTCCCCTTTTTCGCGCCCGCCTATCGCAAGGGTTTCGAGATCGTGATCTACGGCGCGGAGGGCTTTGGCAAAGACCTCAAGTCCATTTTTCAAGGCCAGCTCGATCGCGACTATTTCCCGGTGCAGATGGAGGACATGCACGCACATCTGGATTTTCGGCAACTGACTACGACCCCGATGACTGCGGGCAGTGCGCAGGTGACATGGGAATTCGCCCATCACCCCGGTGCCACCGTCGGCTACAAGATCTGCCTCGGCGGGAAAAAGGTCGCATGGGTGCCCGACAACGAATTTCTCCACGGCTACACCGGCGCGCCGGAGGAAATCACCCGCGACCATCCGCTCGCCGTGCCCTACGTGCCGATGATCGACTTTCTCTCCGATGCCGACGTCGTCATCCACGAAGGGCAATACCTGCCCGACGAGTACTTGCAAAAAATCGGCTGGGGCCACAGCTCCGTGGCCAATGCCTGCGTGCTGATGAAACTCGCGGGCGTTCCCCGCTGGGTCGTCACCCATCACGACCCGCTGCACGAGGACACCTTCCTCGAAACCAAGCTCAACCTCACCCGCCAGATTCTGGCTCAAATCGGGCACCCCATCCACGTCAGCCACGGCTACGATGGGCGAACCGAGTCGTTTTAAGTCCGCACGTTTCCCTTTTCACATGGGAAAGTTGTGGCACTTTCCCGGCCCGTGAATAACCCCGACACCCCTGTTCCGGCCCCTCGCCCCTACGTGCCGCGTATCGTCGATCCAATCGACGGGCTGCCGGAGCCCGAGACCAAATTCCAACCCCGCTACGTGGAGGTGCCGGCGCTGCGTGAGCACGGCTTTGGGCGACGCAATCTGGCATGGGGAGTTATCACGCTCGTGCTCGGACTCGGCCTGCTCGTGGCGGCGGTGTATCTGGCGGGGCAAAAGGCGGTGCTCTCGCTCGCCGCGTGCCTGTTCACTTTCACCGCGCTCTTCGTCCTTGCGCGGCTGCACGTCTTTCGCCAGCGGAATGGTGGCTTCCTCGCCGTCACGGTGGTCGTGCTGCTCGGGGCCGTCGTTCCGTTGGTGGATTACGGCTACGAGAAGCTTTCCGGCTCCCATGCCGTCGTCGCTCCGGCCGGCCTGGTGACCGTGCCTGCGGTGCCGGTGGAGGTGGAGCCGCCGCTCCTCTCGCAATCTTTTGCGCTGACCAAACCCGACCCTTCCGAAACCCAGGTGCGGGTACTCAAGGATTCGCGCGTCCTAATTGGCGAGAAGCCTTTCCTGATCAAGGTAGGCGACGCCTTTCCGCTGCTCGAGGCCAAGGGCGGCGAGGTGACTTTCGCGGTGCGCGATCTGCATGTCTCGCTCCCCGTGACGGTCGTGGAAATTAGCGGCGGCAAGGCCGGGAAGGAGACCCGCGAAACGGCCATGCAAGCCGCGCTGGCGGCGGCCGCTTCGTCGGCAATTCCCAAACTGGAGCCAGTCGCCGCGCCGACCAAGGTGCTCGCGGAAGCGCCCAAGGTGGAGACCGACAACGCGAGCGCGGAACTTGCCGCCGTCACCCGCGGAGCCCAGCAGGAGGCGATTCGCCGCTACCCGGCGCTGGCGATCAAGGATTCGAAGGAAAACGCAGCGTTCCTCGCGGCGCACCGCGAGATGAAGCAAAGCGGAAACACCGAGTTTTTCTCCAACCCCGAATGGCCGATCGAACTCGCCGAAGTCCTCGCGGTGCGTAACCGCTGGACGCGCGGCGATCAGCCGGCACCCGCCGGAGCGACGATAGACACGACGCCCAAGCTGGAGCCGCCGATGGACGACGAGGACGTGCCGGTCGCCGTGCCCGTCACCGAAACCCGCCTCCCGCAATTGCTCCCGCCAACTGAGGATCTCCCCAAGACCACGCGCCGCCCGCACCGCTAGCGCCCGCGCGATTCTGACCGGGTGACGTTCTCACTGGGAAAAGCGAGAATCGGAAGTGCGTGGCAGTTTTCATCCTCACGGTTGCTGGTTGGCTTAGTGGATGAATTCGCCAGTCTTTCGCGTGCTGTTTCGACCTCGCTCTCCATGAAAATTCGCATCCTTATTTACCTCACATTGACGGCATCAGGTGCCGTTCACGCGGCGAATGTCTTTGATGAAATGGTCCGCTCGACGCCTTGGCTCAGCCCGGCGGATGAACTGAAGAGTTTCGTGGTGCCGGAGGGTTTTGCGGTGCAGTTGGTGTCGGCGGAGCCGGAGATCGGGAAACCGATTTCCATGAGTTTTGACGCCGCGGGGCGTTTGTGGGTCGCGGAGACAAATGCCTACCCAATCGAGACCGCGCCGGACAAAACGCCGCGCGATTCCATTCGCATCCTTTCCGATTTCGCCGCGGATGGACGCGTGGGAAAGAACGTGGTTTTCGCCGACGGGCTCAGCATGCCGGATGCGGTGGCTCCGTATCGCAACGGTGCCATCGTGTTTTCGATCCCGAATATCGTGCGCCTGCAGGACACGGATGGTGACGGGAAAGCGGATCAGCGCGATGTGGTGCTGGGCCCTTTCACCGCGCGGGACACCCACAATCTCGCGAACAATTTCCGCCGCGGTTTCGATGGCTGGATGTATGGCGGCGCGGGCGTGGGAAATGACTCGCGGCTCAAGGGCCGCGACGGCGCGGAGTTTCACATGAGCGGGGGCACGTTCCGCTTTAGCCCCGATGGCTCGCGCATCATGAAGTTTGGCGACGGGCAGGCGAATGTCTTCGGCCTGTGCTTCGATCCGCTGGGCAATCTGTTCACGTCTGACTGCCACTCGATGCCGATTTACCAGAACATCTACGGCGGATTTTATCCGGTGTTCGGCAAGCCGCACGACGGGCTCGGCTACGCGCCGCAGATGCTAACACACAACCACGGATCGACCGCGATTTCCGGGCTGATTGCTTGCGAGGAGCCGCTGTGGCCGGCGGAATTTCAAGGCAACTTTTTTCTCGGCAACGTGGTCACGAGCCGCGTGAACCGCGACCGCATCGAGGAACACGGCTCGACTAAGCTGGCGAGGGAAATGCCCGACCTGGTGGTGTCGCGCGACCCGTGGTTTCGGCCCGTGGATGTGCAGTTTGGGCCGGACGGCGCGCTTTACATCGCGGACTTTTACAACCGCATCATCGCCCATGTGGAAGTGCCGCTGAATCATCAGGGCCGAGATCGGAAAAGCGGGCGGATCTGGCGCGTGGTCCGGGTGGGTGCGGATGGGCAGCCGATTCTGCGGGCGCGGCCTGATTTTACGAAACTGGCGCTGCCGGAAAAGATCGCGCGGCTCGCCGACCCGAGTTTGGCGCATCGTCTGGCGGTGTTGAATTTCCTCGCGGACCAAGGTGGCGACCCAGTGATCGCCGGCGTACGCGCGGCCGCGAAGGAGGGGAGGGCGGACTTGCATTTGCAGGCGGCGGCGCTGTGGCTTCTGGAAAGGTTGGGCGGGCTGACGGACGCGGAACTCGCCTCCGCCGCAAGACACACCGACCGCCTCGTGCGCGCGCACGCCATGCGGATTCTCGTCGAGCGTGCAAACTGGAAACCAACGGAACTCGAACTGGTTCTCGGTGGACTCAAGGACGCCGATGGCTTCGTGGCCCGCGCCGCGGCGGATGCGCTGGCGCGGCATCCCGCGCCGGAACACATTCTCCCGCTGCTGGCGCTGCGCCAGCGCGCCCCGGACGACGATACGCACCTCGTCTATCAAGCGCGAAAAGCTCTGCGCGATCAGTTGCTGTCGCCGGAAGGTTTCGCGTTCGTCAAAACGCGGAAACTCACCGACGCCGACGCGCGCGCCATTGCCGATGTCGCGCTGGCGCTGCCCTCGGCAGGTGCGGCGGATTTTCTCGTCCGCTGCTTCGCCGAGTTTCCAACCGGCGGAAAACCCCGCGAAGATTGGGTGCGCCACATCGCGCGTTTTGGTGATGCGCAGGGCATGGACGCTCTGGCTGGCGCGCTGACCGGGAATGCGAGTTGGGATTTGGACACACAGACAGGTCTGCTCCGCGCCATGCGGCAGGGGATGGAGCAGCGCGGAATGAAGATGAGCGCGGCGATGAATGCGTGGGCGGCCCGCCTCGCCGCGCAATTGCTCGCGCCAGCTTCGCCGCCGAATGCCGCCTGGCAGAAGGCGGGTGCCGAGCTGGCCGGAAAATTCCAATTAGCCGCTTTGGAAAGACCTCTCGGCGTAATCGCTGATGCACCCTCCGCCGATCCCGAGGCTCGCGTCGCCTGCCTGCGCGCATTGCTCGCGCTCAATGCGACCGCACATCTTCGCGAAGCCGAGTCCTTTTTGAAGGACGCCAAACTACCGCCCGAGCGGCACGCGGAGATCGTGCAAGCGGTGGCTCAGGTGAATTCACCGGAAGGCAGGGGATTGCTCGTGGACGTCCTGCGTCTGTCTCCGGAGCGTTTCGCCACGATTATCGCCACCGCCCTGGGCGGCAGCGCCGAGGGCGCGGACGCGCTCGTGCACTCCATCGAGCAAGGCCAGGCTCCGCCCGCGCTGCTCGCGCAGCGCGCGGTTAAGGACAAGCTCCTTGCGGCGCAGCCCAAGCTGGCCGCACAAATCTCCAGCCTCACCGCAAACATCAGCCCGACTTCCGAGCGTCTCCAAAAAGTTACCCGCGAACGCGCGAACGCGTTTCCCAAAACAGGCGCGAATGCCGGAGAGGGAGCGAAAGTTTTTCAAGCCAACTGCACTGCCTGCCACAGCCTCGCCGGCCAAGGCGGCAGCGTCGGTCCGCAACTCGACGGCATCGGCCACCGCGGCGTCGAGCGCCTGTGCGAAGATATTCTCGATCCCAATCGCAACGTGGACCGCGTCTTTCGCTACAGCATCGTTACGCTCACGAACGGCACCGTCATCTCCGGCCTCTTCCGGCGTGAAGAGGGTGCCGTCATCGTTTTTGTGGACGCGACCGGCAAGGAAATAGCCCTCGCCAGGAGCGACATTGCCTCCCGCGCGGAATCCGCAACATCCCTGATGCCGGAAGCCTTCGCCGAGACCATCCCGCCGGCCAGCTTCAACGATCTACTGACGTTCCTGCTCTCGCAAAGCGCGGCGGGCAAGTGACGTGGTATTTGCCGAATGGAATCCGTCGTGGGAGCCGTTTACTGCGACGCCCAAGCCAGCGCTTCCTTGAGCAGCGCCTCGTTCTTTTCCTTTAGAGCCTTCGTCTGCTCGACATAGGCTTGGCCCGCTTGAGCCTGGACCTTCGGGCAGGTGGCGCAGGCGGCTTTGGCCCGGTTGTCGGCGATGGTCTTGCGCGCGCTTTGCCGGGCATCAGTGGTGAGCGCGCTGTTGAATTTCGCCTGTGCCGCACTCAATTCCGCCGACGTACAATCGCGCACTCGGACCGCCGAGGTGGACGTCAGCGCGACCCGTGTCGCGTCAACCTTGAGGCTGATCTGCGTTCCCGGCGAGCCGACGACTTCATACACGAGGCCCGGCGAGAGGCTTTGCCGACCAACGGAGCGGTCCGGCTTGATCGTCCGCAAATCGGCGCTGGCTGATTGCGTGATGACTGCGGCGCGCACGGTGCCGTTTTCGGCATGCAGCGGGCTCGTGCTGAGGCAGGCGAGGGAAAGGGCGATGCAGGAGAGCGTTTTCATGGTGGTGGAAAGCATCACGAGGGCAGGCGCTCCGAGGCAAGCGCGATTTCGGTTGTGTCGTTTTTGTTCCGTGACGCACTTGGCAACGTCCCTGCGAGAAACTAGAAGGCAACCTCCCACCGCTATGACCAAAGCCCTTTTCGTTCCGTTTTTTAATGCTGCCATCGACCGCATCCGCACCGCCGCGCTGGCGCTGCTCCTTTTCACCAGCCTCGCCGCTCAGGCTCGAAGCGAGGACTGGAACGGCTACGAACTGACCAAGTTCAACGTCGAGGGCCGCGGCGCGCTGATCGTCGTGCCCAAGACGCCGGCACCCGGCAAGCCGTGGATCTGGCGCACGGAATTTTTCGGCATCGACCCGCAGGCCGACATCGCGCTGCTCGGGAAAGGCTTTCACGTCGGCTACGTCGATGTGGGCGGGCTCTTCGGCGCACCAGTCGCGCTCGACGCCATGGACAAATTTTACGCGCAGGTTCGCAAGACCCACGAACTCAGCGCGAAGGTCGTGCTCGAAGGATTCAGCCGTGGCGGGCTCTACGCCTTCAACTGGGCTGCGCGGCATCCCGACCAGGTGGCCGCCATTTATGTGGATGCGCCGGTGTGCGATTTCAAAAGCTGGCCCGGGGGCAAAGGGCGCTCGCGCTTTGCCGGTCGCGACTGGCAGGCCGTGCTCAAAGCCTACGCGATGACCGACGAGCAGGCGCGCGCCTACACGCTGAATCCCGTGGACAACCTCGCTCCGCTGGCCAAGGCGAAGCTGCCCATCCTCGCCGTCATCGGCGATGTGAACGACTGGATCGTGCCGATCGAAGAAAACACCCTGCTCGTGGAAACCCGCTACAAGGAACTCGGCGGTGAAATCACAGTAATCAAGAAGCCCGGTGCCGGTCATCGTCCGCACAGCCTGCCGGACCCCGCGCCCATTGTGGACTTCGCGTTGAAACACACCGCTGCACCGTAGCCGTGGGTGACGCGCGGTGACCGGCTCGCCTCCGGCGGATTTCTCCCGATTGACAACTGTAACCTCCGTAGTTACATAACCGCCACTTCATGGCTTCCAGTTGCCGTTTTGCCTTTGCCGTTCATGTGCTCGCCGTGCTGGCTCTCAAGCGCGAGAGCGGCGGAGTTTGCTCGGACCTGCTCGCGGGCAGCGTGAATACCAACCCGGTCATCATCCGCCGCCTGCTCACGCGGCTACGCCATGCGGGGCTGATCACCACGCAGAAGGGTTCCTGTGGCGGCGCGACGCTCGTCGCTGCGCCGGAGGACATCCGGCTCGATGTCATCTATCGCGCGGTCGAAACGGGCGTGCCGTTTGCCCAGCATCCGCAGCAGCCGAACAAACGCTGCCCCGTCGGCGCCGGCATCGAGCGCGTGCTCGACGAGGTCTTTGCCTCCGCGCAGTCCGCTCTCGAATCCGCCCTCGCCCGCCGCACGCTTGCGGATGTGCTCGCCGCCATGGCCGCGGAGAAAGCCCCGCGCCGTTCCGCCGCCCGCCCCACGAAACGCAAGGCCGCATGAGGCGCGCCGAGCGATCTCCTTTCCGAAAACCAACCAACCGAAACACGCACCATGTTCACCGACACCGCCCACGTTGACCCGCCCGCCCTCGTCTCCGCGCCCGACCATCGCGATCTCCGCAGCGATGACTTCTGGCGCGCGATTCCCGCCTACGCGCACGTCTCCGCCGCCGAATTCCGCACCCACACTTTCCAAAACCGCCACACCGTCACCAACTCCCGCCAACTCCGCGAAACCCTCGCGGACCTTGTGCCCGCCAGCTTCTACGAGGATCTCGAGGCCGGCGTCAAAAACGCGCCGATGGCCCTGCGCATCTCGCCCTACCTCCTCGCGCTCATCGACTGGCGCGCTCCCGAGACCGACCCGATCCGCACGCAATTTCTCCCCCTCCGCACCCAGCAGCAGCCCGATCACCCCATGCTGCGCTACGACTCGCTCAACGAGCGCGAAGACTCGCCCGTCCCCGGCCTCACCCACCGCTACCGCGACAAGGCGCTCTTTCTCCCGCAGGATTCCTGCCCCGTCTATTGCCGCTTCTGCACCCGCAGCTACGCCGTCGGCAGCGATACCGACGCCGTGGAAAAGATGAAGCTCACCGCCAACCTCGCGCGCTGGGAGCAGGCCTTCGCCTACATCGCCAGCCAGCCCGACCTCGAGGACATCGTCATCTCCGGCGGCGACAGCTACAACCTCAGCGCCGCACATCTCCAGCTCATCGGCGAGCGCCTTTTGCAAATGCCCAACATCCGCCGCCTGCGCTACGCCACCAAAGGCCTGTGCGTGCAGCCGCAGAAAATCCTCAGCGATCACGCCTGGACCGACGCCCTCACCCGCGTCGTCGAGCTGGGTCGGCGCTTGCATAAAGACGTGGTCGTCCACACGCATTTCAATCACCCGAACGAGATCACCGCCATCACGCGCGACGCCATGGACCTCCTCACCGAGCGCGGCATCCACGTCCGCAGCCAGGGCGTCCTCCAGCGCACCGTCAATGACGACGCCGCCACCATGACGCAGCTCGTCCGCCGCCTCAGCTACGTGAACATCCACGCCTACTACATCTACGTGCACGACATGGTCCCCGGCGTGGAGGACCTCCGCACCTCGCTCGCCACCGCGCAGCATCTCGAGAAACACGTCCGCGGCGCGACCGCCGGCTTCAACACGCCCGCCTTCGTCCTCGACACCCCCGGCGGCGGCGGCAAACGCGACGTCCACAGCGCCGAGCGCTACGACCGCGCCACCGGCATCAGCGTCTTTGAAAGCCCGAGCGTGAAACCGGGCCGGCAGTTCCTCTACTTCGACCCCATCGCCGCGCTCGACCCCGAGCACCAATGGCGCTGGACCCAGCCCACCGAGCGCCGCGCGATGATTGATGCGGCGCTCGCGGGGTGAGGATCTTGGTGGTGTGACAGGGTGAAGGAAATGTCTCAATGTCGTGGAAAACCTGACAGGAGGATGGCAGTAATGAGCAGGATTCACAGACTGCCCCTTCTCCCACTGGCCGGCCCATGGGGTTGTCGGCGGTTGGTCATCGGCCTCTGTCCGTCAGCAAAAGGGCTTTTCCTGACCGTCGAAGGCCGATCGCTGACCGTCGAAGACTGACTTCAAACCGTCGAAGGCCAATCGCTCACCGCCGAAGACCAATCGCTGACCGTCGGAGGCCAAACGCTGACCGTCGAAGGGCTTTTCCTGACGGTCGAAGGCCGAATCCTGACCGTCGAAGGCCGGCTTCAAACCGCCGAAGGGCTCTTTAGACGCTTCTCTGCCCTCTGTAACCCCTCTGTGCGGACGGCCCGGGATCGATGCTCCGGGGCGGGGGAGGGCACGGCTCCAGGCGGCCGGTCCTAACAGCCGTTTGGCCCCTCGTTCCCAAACTGAGGGAGACTGTGTGAAAACTCAGGCGACCCGACTTCGCGAAAAAACGCGAAGCACAGAATTGACCGCCACGAGGTTTTTCTTTGCCGGGAATGGTTGGGCAGCGGGCATTTTTGCGGCTTTTCGCGTGGGTTCGGTGTTTTCACACAGTCTCTGAGGGTTTGGGAACGGCGAGGTGCGGGGAAACTCTGTTTCGTGGCGGGGGCAGGGCAGGATGCCCCACGACCTGCCACCCCTCCCGCGCCGTGGAACGGCCCCCCTCGAAGTGCAAACTGCCCCCTCGCTTCACAATTCACTTCGAGGGCCATCTCAAGCTGGTCTGCCCAGCCAGAACGACAAGGCGACGTCGCGAGCCGAAAATCTCGCAAGATTGACCGCGCCATGATTTAGGCGAAGTCTGAATCGATGAGATGCTTCAATCGCCTTCTTCTTCTTCTGCTTTTTGGCGTGCTGTCGCTGAGCGCTCCCGGAGCACTGCGAGCAGAGGATTTCGCCCGGCGGACGCCCCTGGAGCAGGAGCTGTCTCGCTATGTGGTTTCGCCCGCAACCTTTGGTCGCCGCCAACTCTACACATGGACCAAGCCCGAACAGATCGCCGAACTGCGAGCGGGCCAGAAAGTCCTCTCGCGCCGCGTGTCCTCCGCCGGGGAACCGTCCCGCTTTGATCTGATCCTCGCGGAGAAAACCTTTGACGGGTTCCCGCTCGCGGTCGCGTTGCGCGATGCACGCTTTGCCAGTAAGCGATTCGCCTGGGCGGCCGCCTGGCCCACGGTGATGGGCTGGGAAAAGGAGAGTTACGGTGACCAGCTCCTCCAGATCACGTTGAAAGACGATGCGATTATCATCGCCTTCATGCCTTACTGCGAGCCGAAGTTCGCTTGTCGAAATGCGCTGGGACAGGAACTGGATGAGGCGTTCGTGCTGGCTCATCCCGACAAAATCGCCGTCGTTTATTTCTGCGCGGTCCGGCCGGGGATTCGGACGGAGCAGTCTGACACCACAAAGCCGGTGCGGAAAGAGGGCTTAATCCATTACCGGGAATACGTGGTGTGCAACGAAGCAATGATCGCCGCATGGCAATACGCTGGTGAGGAGACCAAGAAGGAGATGGAAACGGAAATCGCCTTCCTAAAGAGCTGGCAGGCCTACCTGATGACGCAGCGAAATCTGCCGGCATATTCCCCGCGCGCTCTTCGGTGCTATTCCGCCACGAGGTTTAACAATCCAACGATGCAGTATCAATACGCTCTCGCTTTTCCGAACGACTTCTGCCTCATGAGTTCGCCATGCGCTGGGCAGATCATCGCGGCCCTGCAAGCCGCCCTCGCGGCGCAAGGTTCGCCACTTTCTCGCTAAATGCCACACCTGATCACCCGCGAGCAGGCGCTTGCTTCGCTGGCGCGCGCCGAACCTGCCTGTTTCATCTGCGAGCTTGCCGCGGGCGGCGCTCCCTATCCGCTGGCCGATGAAAATGGTGTGGCGGTCTTCCTTTCACAATACCCGCGCTTTTGGGGACAAATCATCATCGCTCCAACCGCGCACTGCGAATTCTTCACCGAACTGAACCCCGAGACCTGGCTCACCATGAGCGCCGCGGCTCTCAAAGCCGCCCGCCTGCTGGAGCATCGTTTCGCCCCGGCGCGTTGTTACATTGCGAGCCTCGGCTCCCCCCGTCTCCTGCCGATGAGCTGTCCCCATCTGCACCTCAACGTGCTCCCGGTGCCGGCGGGCGAATGGAAACCCTGCGACGTTTTTACCTGGAAACACGGCCTCTACGACGGCACGCCCGAAGAATGGCAGGGTTGCTGGCGGCAAATGCAGACGGACTGGGAAGCGAGCGACGAGTCGTTTGGCATTCCTGCGCGACGGTGACTGCCGCCCTCTGCTTCGCTCTCCCCATGTCCCGGCCCCCTCCGCTCCGCTGCCTCGGGCTCGCTTTGCTCATGGGTGGCCTCGCGGTCGGGCCAATGCTTGCGCAGGCAGCGAACGGGCCGCGCGAAGAGACGGGGGAGCCGCCGCCCGCGCCGCCGGTGGAGGTGGCGTCATTCTCGGGCCGGTGGGTGGCCACGGAACTCGGCGGAGGAACGGGTTTGGTTTCGCATACGCTGACGATTTGGGGGGATGGGTGCTATTTGTCGGAGGCCATAAGCGGGTCGTCGGCGGTGCAGCGGGCGACCGGGCAGATCTACACGCAGGGCGACCGCATGACGTTTGTGAAGGCGACAGCGGCGTCGGAAACGGACACTTTTTCCCTCAAGGGCGGGGTGCTGACGATCACGGAGAATGAAACGTCGTGGGGGAAATACCGCCGTGCGGGGGACGCGCTCCTGCCGATGCCTTTGATCGTGATTCGGGAGGAGTCTTCTCTGGCGGGTCGGTGGGCTTCGGAGGAGATCGGCGGGAGCACGGCGGACCAGGTGCCTCAATCAGTGACGGTGACTTTCGGGGCGGACGGGACTTTTGTGGAGCGGGCTCTGTGGAAGGGCGAGGGCGTGAAGTACAGAAGCGGGCACTATCGGACCAACGGGACGGAGTTGGTGCTGAACGCGGATACGGGGGACGGGAAGCGCTCGTGGAGCTATGTGGTGGAGAAAGGGCAGTTAACCCTCCGCGAGGAAGGGGGTGCGTGGATGCGGCTCGGCTGGATGCCGCCCGCGG
Source organism: Chthoniobacter sp. (assembly GCA_021414005.1). Classification (GTDB taxonomy): domain Bacteria; phylum Verrucomicrobiota; class Verrucomicrobiia; order Chthoniobacterales; family Chthoniobacteraceae; genus Chthoniobacter. Next base: position 192,022 of record JAIOPH010000023.1, read on the forward strand.
GGCTGGTGGGGCGGTGGATTTCGCCCGCCACGAGTGCCAAACGGAGGGCGCTGACGCTCCGGGCGGATGGGAGTTACACCATGAGACTGGCTCGGGACGATGGCTCGAAGGAGAGCCGCGGCGGCGACTACAAAGTGCGGTCCGGCACTTTGGAGTTGCGCATAGCTGACGGCCCGTCCGAGGAGCTGGCCTACGAACTGGTCGAGGGGATGTTGGTCCTGCAGGACCAGGCCGGCGCCGGCTTCCGGCTCAAGCGGGAACCCGACGGGCCACAGACTCAGCCCGCTCCCACGCAATAACCCGATGGCACGAATCGAGATTCCCGCAGCGCTTCGGCATAAACTGGGTCCAGAGATGAAAATGGACGAGCATTGGGTCGATGTGAAACTCAGGAACGGGCGGGTATTGCGCAGATTGGTGGTCCGGGGTCACAGATATATTACTGGAAGGGGCTCTGATCCAAACGGGGAGGGTGCATTAGATTTTTGCTCAGAAGATATCGGTGATATCCGACGAATGAATTTTGTGCCGTTCTGGCCATTTTTTTGAAGCTGCGGCGTTATTTTCCGTAGGCATGCCTCGTCTGCTGCGAAGCGCTCCATGAGAAAGCACTACTTCAATATCTTTTACTGCACCGTCTGGATTCTGCTTCTTCTCTTGAAACACGGGCGCTCGATGAGCGCGGGCTATTTCTTCCTCTTCGGGATCGAGGCGAAACCCGTGCCTTCCATCGAACCTGAATACAGCCGCTTTTTCGTCTGGCAGATGCATCACGGCGTTTGGGGGATCATCGGAGTTGCCGGCTTTTCCGCACTGCTGCTGTTCAGCGTCGTCCGCCTTGTTCAAAACCGCGTATTGTCACGAAATGTCCCGAGTTAGTCGATGGCCGCACCCACGGCGCGCGTTGCGGCAATATGCAGCTACTCGGCTCGCCGGGCGTTTCCCATTTTGACCGAGCTCCGGCGAAGGGAAGAAATTTTTCCAAGGTTGGGGCTGATGTGGGATAGACTCGGCCTTGATCCGCACCGCTCCGCCAACGGTCGGTCCGCGTCATCCACGACATCTCCGAAAACCTCATGCGTAAGCATTCCATCGTCGCCCTGACGCAAGCCGCCTTCCTGCTGCTCGCAGCGGGCACGGCTCGTGGTGCGGCGGATTACGAGCGGGACATCAAGCCGCTGCTGCGCGGGCGCTGCTACGCGTGCCACGGGGCGCTGAAGCAGAAGTCCGGGCTGCGGCTGGACACGGTGGCGCTGATGCGGAAGGGCGGTGAGTCGGGCGAGGTGGTGGTGGCGGGCCAGCCGGGCCAGAGCCTGCTGATCGAGCGTGTCGCGGAGAAGGATGCCGAGGAGCGGATGCCTCCACCGCATGAAGGCGAGCCACTTTCTCCCGCGCAGGTGCAGATGCTGCGGGAGTGGATCGCAGCGGGCGCGGCGGGACCGGCGGAGGAAAAGGCCGAGACGGATCCGAAGGATCATTGGGCCTTCCGTCCGCGCGTGCGCCCGGCGACACCGGTGGTGGCCGATGCGGGCTGGGTGCGGAATCCGCTGGATGCCTTCATCGCGAAGCAGCGCGAGGCGCACGGGCTGGTCCCGCAGCCGGAAGCGCCGCGCGGGGTGTTGCTGCGGCGGTTGTCTTTCGACCTGCTGGGGCTGCCGCCGAGTGCGGAGGAAATCCGCGCCTTTGAAAATGACCAGCGCCCGGGGGCGTATGACAAGCTGGTGGAGCGCCTGCTGAATGATCCGCGCCACGGCGAGCGGTGGGCGCGGCACTGGATGGATGTGTGGCGCTACAGCGATTGGTGGGGCCTGGGCGACCAACTGCGCAACAGCCAGAAACACCTCTGGCACTGGCGCGATTGGATGGTGGAGTCGCTGAATGCGGACACGCCTTACGACGAGATGGTGAGGCAGATGCTCGCGGCGGATGAATTGTATCCCGGCGATCCGGCCAAGCTGCGCGCGACGGGCTATCTGGCGCGGGGCTTTTTCCTCTTCAACCGCAACCAGTGGATGGAGGAAACGGTGGAGCATGTGGGCAAGGGTTTCCTCGGGCTGACGATGAATTGCGCGAAGTGTCACGACCACAAATACGACCCGATCGCGCAGGCCGACTTTTACCGGATGCGCGCGTTTTTCGAGCCGTATCAGGTGCGGACGGACATGGTCCCGGGCGAGGCTGACTTGGCGCGCAACGGCATCCCGCGGGCGTTCGATGGCTGGCTCGATGCGCCGACCTACCGCTTCGTGCGCGGCGAGGAGAGCAAGCCGGACAAGTCGAAGGTCATCGCGCCCGGAGTGCCCGCGCTGCTGGCGTTCAAGGAGCCGGTGATTCAGCCCATTTCGCTCCCGCCGGAGGCGTGGCAGCCGGAGCGCTGGCCGTGGGTGCTGGACGCGCATATCGCGGCGGCGAAAGCGAAGCTCGCTCCGGCGGAGGCCGCGCTCGCGAAAGCGCATGAGAAACTCGCGGAGGCGGAAAAAGAAGAGCAGGACGCGGCGGGCATTCAGGCCGTGGCCGGGGCCGGGGCGGAGGTGAAAGTGGCGACTCTGGCGCTCGAGGTGTCGCGGGCCGGGCTGGCGAGTGTCGAGCGGCGCGCGGCGGCCCTGCGGGCCTCGTGGGCGAATGCCGGAGACGCGGGCGACGCCGCCACCGCCGCCGCCAAGGCGGAGCGTGAAGCGACCGCGGCCACCGCGCGCCACAAGGTCGCCGATGCCGAGCTGCGCCTGCTCCGCGCGGCGGCGGACAAACGCGGCGCGCTGGAGCAGGAGGTGAAAAAGGCCGGCGAGGCGCTGGGGAAAGCGGAGAAGGCGCTCGCGGTGTCGTCGGAAAAATACACGCCGCTGGTGCCCGCCGGCGCGCAGTGGTCGCCGACCCGTTTCCTCGACTCGACGAAGGACGACGCGGTGGTGAAGTTTCCCGCGCAGAGCAGCGGACGCCGCCGGGCGCTGGCGGAGTGGATCACCGATGCGCGCAATCCGCTCACGGCGCGCGTGGCCGTGAACCACATCTGGACGCGGCACATGGGCACGCCGCTGGTGGCGAACGTGTTCGATTTCGGAAGGAAAAGCGCGGCCCCGGACCATCCCGAATTGCTGGACTGGCTGGCCTCGGAACTCGTCGAGAGCGGCTGGAGCATGAAGCACCTGCACCGGCTCATCGTGACCTCCGCGACCTACCGGATGAGTTCGTCGCTGGCGGGCGGCGAGGCTAGCGCGGCGAAGGATCCGGACAACCGCTTCTGGTGGCGGCGCACCCCGATTCGCCTCGAATCGCAAGCCATCCGCGACTCGCTGCTTGCGCTCTCCGGCTCGCTGGATTCCACGCTGGGCGGTCCGTCGGTTTTGCCCGCCAGTCAGGCGGCGTCCAAGCGGCGCAGCCTCTACTTTTTCCACTCGAACAATGAGCGAAACCTTTTCCTCAGCACGTTTGACGAGGCGGAGGTGAAGGAGTGCTACCGCCGCGAGCAGAGCATCGTCCCGCAGCAGGCGCTGGCGCTGACAAACAGCCCGCTCGTCCGCGAGTCCGCGCCGAAGATCGCCGCGCTCCTCGCGTCGGCGGACGAGGCCGCGTTTGTGCGCCAGGCCTTTGCCGTGCTCCTCGGCATCAGCGCCAGCGACGCCGAGGTGGCGGCGAGCGCGGGCGCGCTGGAGGCGTGGCGCAAACTTCCCAACTCGACGCCGGAAAACGCCCGCGGCAATTTCATCAAGGCGCTGATCAACCACAACGACTTCGTCACCCTCCGATGAACCCCGCACACTTTTCCCGCCGCACTTTTCTCGCCGACATGGGCATGGGCTTCACCGGCCTCGCGCTCGGCGCGATCCTCCAGCGCGAGGCGCGCGCGACCGGCCCGGCGTGGACGCCGCCGGATGGGCTGCCGCATTTTGCGCCGAAGGCGAAACGCGTGATCTGGCTCTTTATGAATGGCGGGGTGAGCCACATGGAGAGCTTCGATCCGAAGCCGATGCTGACGAAGTATGGCGGCAAGACCATCGCCGAGACGCCCTTTGCCGGCGTGCAGGATCCCGCGAAGCTGGCCATCGAGCGCCTCATCGTTCCCGACGCCAACGGCAACCAGCGCAACAAGCTTTACCCGCTGCAAGTCGGCTTCCAGAAACACGGACAGAGCGGCCTGGAGGTCAGCGACTGGTTCCCGCACATCGCGCGCAGTGCCGACCGCCTCGCGGTGGTGCGCTCGATGTGGACGACGGACAGCAATCACATGGCGCAGACGCAGTTTCACACCGGCCGCAACGCGCTCGATGGGGAGTTTCCCACGCTCGGTGCGTGGGTCCACTATGGGCTGGGTTCGCTCAATGAAAATCTGCCGCAGTTCATCTCCATCGGCACCCGCGAGTATTGGATCAAGCGCGATGGTCACTATCTCGGCCCGAGGCACGATGCCGTGCCGCTGCGCATCGACCCGGCCAACCCGCTCGACTTTGGGAAAGCCGACGGCGGCGTTTCGGCGGACGCGCAGGCCGTGGGCCGGGAACTGACGCGGCAGCTCAACACCCTCCGCGGCGTGGAGTATCCCGGCGACCCGGCGCTCGCCGCGCGCATCGCCTCCTACGAACTCGCGGCGCGGATGCAGCTCTCGGTTCCCGAGGTGCTGGATTTTTCCAAGGAAACGGCGGATACGAAAGCGCTCTACGGACTGGACCGTCCGCACTGCCGCGAATTCGGGACGCAGTTGCTGGCGGCGCGCCGGCTCGCCGAACGGGGCGTGCGTTTCATCCAGATCCAGCACGGCGGCGGAGGCGCGGGACAATGGGACGCGCACAGCGCACTCAAAGCCAACCACGCCAAGAACGCGCTGGCCGTGGATCAGCCCGTCGGCGCGCTGCTGGAGGATCTCGACCGGCGCGGGCTGCTCGACGACACGCTCGTGGTTTTCGCCACGGAGTTTGGCCGCACGCCCGGCTCGCAAGGCTCCGATGGCCGCGACCACCACATCTACGGCTTCAGCGTGTGGATGGCCGGCGGCGGGCTGAAAGGCGGCGTCGTGCATGGCGCGACCGACGAAATCGGCTTCCACGCCGTCGAGAACCGCCACTACGTCACCGACATTCACGCGACGATCCTGCGCCAGTTGGGCCTGGACTCGCGCAAGCTGGAGGTCCCCGGCCGCAAGCGACTGGAGATCGATCACGGTCGGCCGATCACCGATATCATCGCGTGAGCCTCGGCCTTTACCTCTGGGCGGGAAATCCCTTGCAGCCCCACCGGCATCGCCCGATGACTCGCTTAATTGTGAGGCGTGCTAAAAGTCGCGGCTTGCTCTGGCTTGCGCGAACGCATAGCCAGACAACCCTCAACCCAAACTCAAACCTATGAACAAAACATTCCTCACCCTCACTGCCGCCCTCACCCTCACTGCCGCCGCTTTCGCCGCGAGCCCGGACTCCTATCAAGTCACGGGTCCGATCGTCGAAATCACGGACACGAAAATCGTGGTCATGAAAGGCGGCAAAGAAAAATTTGAAATCGCACGCACGGCGGATTCCAAAGTCACCGGCGAACTCAAAGTGGGAACCAAGGTGACCGTCGAATATTCGATGACCGCAAAGACCATCGAAGCCAAGGAAGACAAAGTGAAAGGCGCGAAGGACGCGGTGAAAGACGCTGGCAAGAAGGCGGTTGATGCGGCGAAGGACGCTGCCAAGCCGGTGCCCGCGCCGAAGTAATTCCCGCCGCCGCAAAATTCAGAGCCTCCGCCTGATGATTTCGGGCGGAGGTTTTTTGTTTAGCCGAGTCACGTCCCCATCGCGCGCTCGATGAGAATCGTGGCGAGGCGTTGGGTGGCGTCGTCGAGGGCGGTGTTTGCACGCTTGAGCGGCTGGCCGGCACCGGCGGCGATGGCGGCTTCCACTTCCGCCACGCGCTGCGCGATGAGGGCGCGCTCGGTGTCGTCGAGTTCCGCGCCGACTTGCGCGAGGGCTTGGCGAACGGCAGGGAGCAACTCGTCGGACTTGAGCCTGGCTTCGACGAACACGCGGTCGCTCATGTCCTCAAAGGCGTGCTCCAGAGATTCCTCGAGCATTTTTTCCACGGCCTCGTCCGAGACGTCCACGGCGCTGGTCATGGCCACGACCTTCTCCGCGCCAGTTTTCGTGTCGCGCGCGAGGACGTGGAGGATGCCGTTGGCGTCGATCTCGAACTGCACGCCGACCCGCGCGTGACCCTTGGGTGCGGGCTCGAATGCCAACTTGAACTCGCCGAGCGCCCAGTTGTCGCGCACCAGCTCGCGCTCGCCTTGCAGCACCTTGATGAGCATCGCGCGCTGGCCGGCGACGGCGTTGGTAAACATCTCGCCGGCCTTGATCGGGATGGTCGAGTTGCGCGGAATGATCACGTTCATCAGCCCGCCGAAGGTTTCGATGCCGAGCGACAGCGGCGTCACGTCGAGCAGCACCACGTTCTGCACCGCGCCGCTGAGGATGCCCGCCTGGATGGTTGCGCCGAGCGCCACGGCTTCGTCGGGATTTTGCGAAACGTTGGGCTCGCGCTGGAACATCCCGCGCACGAATTCGCGGACCAGCGGCATCCGTGTCTGCCCGCCGACGAGGATTACGTCATCGAGATCGGCCGGCGTGAGCTTGGCATCCTGCAATGCTCGCAGGCAGTGCGCGCGCGTCCTTTCCACGATGGGTCGCGCGATCCGCTCCAACTCCGCGCGGGTGAGCGTGCGGGCGAAACTTTCGTTGCCGGAAAAAAACGGCAGTTCGATCCGCGCCTCGTCTTCCGAGGAAAGGCGGTGCTTGGCCATCACCAGCGCCTCGCGCAGCCGGGCGTGCGCCTCGGGCGACAAATTTGAAATTTGAAATTTGAAATCTGCAATCAGCGCCTCGTCGATATCATCGCCGCCGAGTCGAGTGTCGCCGTTGGTCGCGAGAACCTGAAACACGCCTTCGTTGAATTCGAGGATCGAGATGTCGAACGTGCCGCCGCCGAGATCGAAGACCGCGACCTTCGAGCGGTCGCCAAGTTTGTCGAGGCCGTAGGCGAGCGCGGCGGCGGTGGGTTCATTGACGATGCGCTCGACGGTGAGCCCGGCGAGTTCGCCTGCGCATTTTGTGGCCTGGCGTTGCGCATCGTTGAAATAGGCCGGGACGGTGATGACCGCGCGCGTGACCTCGCAGCCGAGCGCACGCTCGGCGTCGGCGCGCAGCTTTTTCAAGATGAGAGCGGACACCTCCTCTGGCGCGTAATCGTGTCCGCGGACGCGCATCCGCATGGGTGCGCCGCGTTCGCCGGTCAGCGCGAAACCCACCTCATCCGCCGCCTCGCCGACGCGGCGGCCGATGAAGCGCTTCGCGGAATAGACCGTGGCCGCGGGTTCGAGCGCCCGCATCCGGCTGGCGGCCCGACCGACGAGCGGCTCGCCGGTCGGCGGAAAATGCACAACGGAGGGCGTCAGTCTTTCGCCCTCGGCATCGGCGAGCAGGATGGGAAAGCCAGCGTCCATCGCGCCGATGAGCGAGTTGGTGGTGCCGAGGTCGATGCCGACGATTGGGGACATGCCGTGGAGGCTGGGACGCGGAAAAATGGGCGGCAATCGAAATCGCCTGTCGTGGGGCAAGCCATGGGCGCTCCGTGCAGTGGCGGTCGGCTGCTGGAGGCGCGGCGCTCCCGTCGATTTTTCTCGGTGCAAAGCCCGGCTGCCCGCGTAACGTCCGCGCTCTTTCCGCCAGCCCATGAGCACTCCCACGACCCGCGAACTTTACGACCGTTACGTCATCCCGACCTATGGCCGTTTTGACCTGCGGCTGGCGCGCGGGCAGGGGAGCGTGGTGTGGGATGAAGACGGGAAACGCTATCTCGATTTCGGTGCGGGCATTGCCGTGACTTCGATCGGCCACTGCCATCCGCGCGTGCTCGCCGCGATGCGCGCCCAACTCGGCACGCTGGTGCACACGTCGAATCTTTACTACACGCGCCCCCAGGCGGAACTCGCCGAGCGGCTCGTGCGCTTGATCGGTGCGCCCGGCAAAGTCTTTTTCTGCAACAGCGGAGCGGAGGCCAACGAGGCGCTCTACAAACTCGCGCGCAAGTTTGGCAACGAGGGAGTGCCGCCCGAATCGAAGCACACGGTCGGTGAAATCATCGCTGGCCCGGCGTGCCGGACGGGCATTATTGCGATGGACGGCTCCTTTCACGGGCGCACGCTCGCGGGCATCGCGGCGACCGGGCAGGAGAAGGTGAAGAAGGGCTTCGAGCCAATGGTTCCCGGCTTTCAGCATGTGCCTTTCAACGATGGTCCGGCGCTGCTCGCGGCGGTGCAGGAGCCTGGAGTGGTGGCGATCTTGCTGGAGCCGATTCAGGGCGAGCGTGGAGTGCATCCGGCGAGTGCGGCGTTTTTGAAACTGGCGCGCGAACTCTGCGACCGCCACGGGCTGCTGCTGATGTTCGACGAAGTGCAGTGCGGCCTCGGACGCACCGGCGACTGGTGCGGCTGGAAGACGCTGCTCGGCGACGCGAGCGTGATGCCCGACGCCGTAAGCTGGGCGAAAGGCATTGCCGGCGGCTTCCCGCTCGGCGCGATGTGGGCGAGTGATCGCCTGGTCACGCTCAAGGCCGGCGGTACCGTCGCGCTCTGCGATCTGCTCGGCCCCGGCTCACACGGCACCACTTTCGGCGGCACGCCACTGGTGAGTGCCGGCGCGAATGAAGTGCTCGCGGTGATCGAAGAGGAAGGGATGCTGGAAAACGCCCGCGCCCTCGGTGCGCACGCGCTCGCCGCCCTGCGCGCGCTCGGCTCACCGCTTATCGCCGACGTGCGCGGCGTCGGCCTCATACTCGCCTGCGAACTCGTGCCCGATTTTGCCACGCGCGTCTTCACGCTCCCGGATGGCAAAGCGCCCGCGCTTTTTCTCGTCGAAGCGCTTCACGCCGCCGGCCTGCTCACCGTGCCGAGCGGCACGCACGCCATCCGCTGGCTCCCGCCGCTGAATGTCTCCCGCGAGGAAATCGACGAAGCGGTGGAACTCTTGCGCGTGACTTTGGAGCGGCTCACGCTGGCGCGATGAAAGGACGGGGCTTTACCCGTCGCGCGGGCGGACGATAGTCTCCGCGCCTCATGCGTTTTCAGACTCTCTACGAAGGCCGTCATATTTTTGCGGTGGTGCTCGCCCTGGGTGCGGTCGGCTGGTGGCTCGGCTGGACCTGGCTAATGGTGATCGCGGCGCTGCTGGTGATTTTCTGCATCAATTTTTTTCGTGATCCCGAACGCGAAATTCCGGCGGGCGATGACGTGGTGGTGGCAGCGGCCGATGGCGTGGTCGCCGACATCGAGGAGCTGGAGGAAAGCGAAGTGCTGAAGACCAAGTGCCGGCGCGTGGGAATTTTTCTGTCAGTCTTCGACGTGCATGTGAACAAGGCACCCATCGCCGGCAAGATCACCTACCAGAAGCATCATCCGGGGCTGTTTCTTGATGCGCGCAATCCCGAGTGCTCAAAAAAGAATGAGGCGCTCACCTGGGCTATTGAGGGGGCCAAAGCGACGCTTGTCATCCGCCAGATCACCGGTGCCATCGCCCGGCGCATCGTCCCGTGGTCGCAGGTCGGCGACACCGTGCCCAAAGGGTTTCGCTTTGGGATGATCCGGTTCGGCTCCCGCACCGAAATTTATCTTCCGATGACTGCAACGGTGGAGGTGAAAGTGGGGGACAAGGTGGTGGGCGCGAGCAGTGTCATCGCGCGGCTGTGATTTCGGGAAAGCACGAAAACATGACGAACTCCCGATTCCTCATTCCCCCACTATGAGCGACGACGGCAATCCCAAGATCTACCTCCTGCCGAATCTCATGACGGCGGGCAACCTCTTCTGCGGCTTCGCGGCCACGCTGAAAATTCTCGAAGGCGCACTTGTGCAGGCCGCAACCACACCGGGCACCGCTGAGTTGGTGGATAAACTCGCGGCCGAGAAATTCCACATGGCCATCTGGCTCATTCTGCTCTCCTGCGTTTTCGATGCGCTCGATGGACGGGTCGCGCGCCTCGGCGGCAATGAGAGCCCCTTCGGCCGCGAGTTCGATTCGCTCGCCGACATCGTGTCTTTCGGCGTGGCCCCGGCGCTCATGGTCTATCGCATCGTGCTGCACGACCCCGATTTTCGCAGCGCCGGCTGGCTCATCGCCTCGCTGTATCTGGTCTGCGGAGCCCTGCGGCTCGCGCGTTTCAACTGCATGGCCGCGGCCAACTCCGCCGCGGCGAATAAGGAATTCAAAGGCTTTCCGATCCCCGCTGCCGCCGGCGTTATCGCTTCGGTCACGCTGTGTCTACTGTGGTTCGATGAGCGAAACCGCGACATCGGCGCAGGCAAATGGGTGCTCCCGCCGCTCATGATTTTCCTATCGTGGATGATGTTCTCCGGCTTCCGCTATCCCAGCTTCAAAGCGCTCAACCTCCGCACCACCCGCTCGCTGCCCAAGTTCATCGGCATCGTCGCCGTGCTCATTTTCACGGCCATGCACTACCAGTGGATGCCCGCCGTCATCTTCATCACCTACCTGCTCTATGGCTTCCTCCGTCCCTTCCTTTCGCGGAAGATGAAGGAGGAAATCGAGGACGAAATAGAGGACGACGAATCGGCGGAAAGTCCGTAAATCAGTTGCGTCTTTGCCATTGGCAAACTGGGGCACGGGAATAGTCTCCGCGCTCCTATGAAAACTTTCCAAATCGCAGTGTTGCCGGGCGACGGCATCGGACCCGAAGTCATGGCGGAAGCGCGGCGCGTGCTCGGCGCGGTCGAGGCAAGATTCTCGATCAAGTTTGAACTGACCGAGGCGCGCGTGGGCGGCATCGCCATTGATGTGGATGGGCAGGCGCTGCCGCCGGAGACACTGCGCGTGTGCGGCGCTGCGCAGGCGATTTTGTTTGGCTCAGTCGGCGGACCAAAGTGGGAGTCGCTGCCGCCGAATCAGCAGCCTGAGCGGGCCGCGCTGCTGCCGCTGCGGAAGCATTTCGGGCTCTTCGCGAACCTGCGCCCGGCGGTCTGCTTCCCAAAACTGACGCACGCCTCGCCTGTGAAGGAGGAACTGATCGCGGGCGGGTTCGACGTGCTCTGCGTGCGCGAGCTGACGGGCGGGCTCTACTTCGGCCAGCCGAAAGGCATCCACGAGGAGAACGGTGAACCGGTCGCGGTGGACACGATGGTTTACAAAAAGAGCGAGATCGAACGCATCGCGCATGTGGCTTTCAAGGCGGCGCTGACGCGGGGCAAACGCGTCACTTCCATCGACAAGGCCAACGTGCTGGAAAACGGTGTGCTCTGGCGCAAGACCGTCACGGAAATCGCCGCGCAATATCCCGACGTGACGCTCAACCATCTCTACGTGGACAACGCCGCGATGCAGCTCATCAAGAACCCGCGCGGCTTCGACGTGGTGCTCGCGGAGAATCTTTTCGGCGACATCCTCAGCGACGAAATGGCGATGATCACCGGCTCGCTCGGCATGTTGCCCAGCGCCTCGCTCGGTTTGCAGGAAACGCCGCTGGGCCGCTTCGGGCTCTTCGAGCCGAGCGGCGGCACCGCGCCGGACATCGCGGGGAAGGGGATCGCCAACCCAATCGCGCAGATCCTCTCCGCTGCGATGATGCTCCGCTACTCGCTCGGCGAACCCGCCGCTGCGAACGCCATCGAACGCGCCGTCCGTCAGGTCATCGATGACGGCCTGCGCACCGGCGACATCTTCAGCCCAGGCACGCAGCGCGTCGGCACCGCTGACATGGGCGCGGCGATCGCCGCTGCGCTTTAGCCCGCCGCTGGCTCGCCGGGATTGCGAGTTTGATTCTCGCTAGCACGGCATCGGTCAGGCAACCATGTCCCGTCATGATACTCATCCGAACGCTCTTGCTGCTCGCCCTCCTCCCATGCCTGGCCTTCGCTGAGTTTCGCGCGGGGGCTTTTTCGGTGGATATCGGGCCGCAGGAATTTCCCGTGCGGGTGAATGCCATGTTTACGGAGCGCTCGGCGGACAAGGTGGCGGACCCGCTTTCGGCGAAGGCGCTGGCGCTGGATGACGGCACGACGCGCGTCGTGCTGTGCGTGGTGGATACGTGCATGATGGCGCGCGACCTCATTGACCGCGCGAAGGCCGACGCGAGCAAGGCGACGGGTGTGCCGGTGGAAAGGATGCTCGTTTCCGCGACGCACACGCACTCCGCGCCGTCGGCGATGGGCTGTCTCGGCAGCCGCATTGACCCGGTGTATGCGCGCTATCTGCCGGGGCGCATCACGGCGGCCATCGTCGGCGCGGTGGAGCGCTTGCAACCCGCGCGCATCGGCTGGGCGCAGGAGGATGACGCGGAGCACACTTTCAACCGCCGCTGGATTCGCCGGCCCGACAAAATGCAGCGCGACCCGTTTGGCGAACTGAACGTGCGCGCGAACATGCACCCCGGCCATCAAAGCCCGGACGCCATCGGCCCGAGCGGCCCGGTGGACCCGCAGCTCTCCGTGCTCGCGGTGCAGACGCGCGAGGGGAAACCGCTCGCGCTTTTCGCCAACTACTCCCAGCACTATTACGGCTCGCCGTTGCTTTCGGCGGATTACTACGGGCGCTTCGCGAAACACATCGCCACGGAACTCGGCGCGGGCGAGGCGTTCGTGGGCATCATGTCGCAAGGCACGAGCGGCGACCTGATGTGGATGGACTACGGCTCGCCGGCCCGCGACATCGGCTACGACGCCTACGGGAAGGCCATCGCCGCGCGCGTAGCCACGATGGTGCGCGGCATCGAGTGGCGCGACGATGCGCCGCTGAAAATGGCCGAGCGCACGCTCGCACTCGCCTACCGCGTGCCGGATGAAAAACGCCTCGCCTGGTCGCGCGAGGTCGCGGCAAAGCTCGGTGAAAAACTCCCGCAATCGCAGGCGCAAATTTACGCGCTGGAAGCCATCGAGCTGCACGCGCGGCAGAAGACCGAACTGAAACTCCAGGCGCTCCGCATCGGCGACATCGGCCTCACCGCCATCCCCAACGAAGTCTTCGCCATCACCGGCCTGAAACTGAAACGTCAGTCGCCGCTCGCCGCGACGTTCAACGTCGAACTCGCCAACGGCGCCGAGGGCTACATCCCGCCGCCTGAGCAGCACGCGCTTGGCGGCTACACGACTTGGGCCGCGCGCACAGCGGGACTCGAAGTGAACGCCGAACCGCAAATCGTCGAAGCACTGCTCGGCCTGCTCGAAGAGGTCGCCGGCAAACCGCGCCGTCCGCTAGTGGACGAACCGACGCCCTACTCGCGCGCCGTGCTCGACGCGAAGCCGCTCGCGTATTGGCGGCTCGACGAGATGACCATACCGACCGCGCGCGATGCGCTCGGAAAACACGACGCGAAATTCGAGAACGGCGTGGCGCTGTATCTCGAAGGTTTCGCGAAAGGCCGCGCCGCGCATTTCGCGGGCGGGCGCGTCCGCGCGGATGTGCCGCTCGGCGAGAACTACACCATCTCGCTCTGGCTCTGGAACGGCCTTCCGCCCAACACCCGCGCCGTCACCGGCTACGCGTTCTCGCGCGGCCCCGATGGCGACAAAGCCGCGCGCGGCGAGCATCTCGGCATCGGCGGCACCTCGCGCGCCGACCTCACGGGCAAACTCATCCTTTTCAACGGCAACGACCGCGACGAACTGCTCGTGGGACGCACTCCGCTCGCACTGCGCGCATGGCATCACGTGACGCTCGTGCGCGAGGGCGCAAAGGTCCGCGTCCATCTCGACGGTCGCGCCGAGCCGGAGATGGCGGGCGAATTCGCGCACACCGTTCCAGCGGGCGACGGCACCATCTTTCTCGGCGGACGCAATGACGGGACGTTCGGCTTCGAGGGCAAGCTGGATGAAGTCGCCATCTTCCCGCGCGCCCTCGCTGCCGCAGAAATCTCCGCGCTTTACCAAGCCTCCGCGCAGACGCCGCCCGCCGCCGCTGCCGTCGCGCCCGCCATCGTGCCGCCGCTTTCTCCGTCCGATTCGCTGAAAAAAATCCGCGTCCGCGAGGGCTTCGCCGTCGAGTTGGTCGCGAGCGAGCCGCTGACGATGGACCCGGTGGCGATTGATTGGTCGCCCGATGGCCGGCTGTGGGTCGTCGAGATGGCCGACTACCCGCTCGGCATGGATGGCAAAGGCCAGCCCGGCGGACGCGTGCGCGTGCTCGAAGACACCGACGGCGACGGACGCTACGACAAGTCCACGCTCTTCGCCGAAGGCCTCACTTTTCCCACTGGCCTGCTCACTTGGCGCGACGGCGTCATCGTCACCGCCGCGCCCGACGTGCTCTTTCTCCGCGACACCGACGGCGATGGGAAAGCCGACACCCGCGAGGTGCTCGTGAGCGGTCTCACCACCGGCAACCAGCAACTCCGCGCGAACGGTCTGCGCTGGGGACTCGACGGCTGGGTGTATTGCGCGGCGGGCGGGCACCACGGCCAATACGGCATGGGCACAAAGCTCCACACGAAAACCGGCGACGTGCTCGTCGGCTCGCGCGACTTCCGCTTTCGCCCCGACACGGGCGAACTCGCAGCGGAGAGCGGGCCCTCGCAATTCGGACGCAACCGCGACGACTGGGGTCACTGGTTCGGCACGCAGAATTCGCGGCCGCTTTGGCACTACGTGCTGGCCGACCACTACCTCGCGCGCAATCCGCACGTCGCCGCGCCCAATCCGCAACAGCAGGTCGTCGTGCCGCTGAATCCGAAAGTCTGGCCCGCCAGCGCGCTGGAGAAACGCTACCATTCGTTCGGCGAAAGCGGGCACTTCACCAGCGCGTGCAGCGGGATGATTTACCGCGACGAGTTGCTCTTCGCGCGCGGGCCGGAGCAGCACGCGTTCACGTGCGAGCCGTTTCACAATCTCGTGCAGCACAACATCGTCACCGACTCCGGCGTGAGCTTCACCGCGCGCCGCGCGCCGGGCGAGGAGCAGCGCGAATTTTTCGCCAGCGAAGACCGCTGGTGCCGCCCCGTGATGACCCGCACCGGCCCCGACGGCGCGCTGTGGGTCGTGGACATGTATCGCTACATGATTGAGCACCCCGAGTGGTTGCCAAAGGAGGGCAAAGCCGAGCTGCTCCCGCACTACCGGCTCGGCGACGACCGCGGGCGCATCTATCGCGTTTTCCCGAGCGGTGTCGCTCCGCGAAAAATCACGCGCCTCGACAAGCTCAGCACCGCCGAACTCGTCGCCGCGCTCGATTCGCCGAACGAATGGCAACGCGACAAAGCGCACATGATGCTCGCTTGGCGCGCCGACCCGACAGCGCTCCCGCTTTTGGAAAAGATGGCCGCGGAAAGTGCCAACCCGCTCGCGCGCCTCCACGCGCTGTGCCTCGCGGAAACGCCTGCCGCCATCATCCGCGCACTCACCGATTCCCATCCCGGCGTCCGCGAAAATGCCGTGCGCATCGCGGAGAAACATCCCACGCCGGAAATCATCGCCGCCGCCGCGAAGCTCGTGAACGACCCGGACGCCAAGGTGCGCCTGCAACTCGCCTTGACACTCGGCGAGTGGAAAGCCCCCGACGCTGGCGATGCCCTCGCGCGCCTCGCGGTGAAGGACTGCGCCGAGCCGTTCATCGTCGCCGCCGTGATGAGCAGCGCCGTCCCGCACGTGCGCCAGGTGACCGATGCCCTGACCAAAGCCGGCGGCGAGCCGCTGCGGATTTTCGGCCCTTCCCTCACGAAACTCGCCAAAGCCCTCGGCGAGCCCGCGCCCGCCACCATCGCCGCCGCCCCAGAAAGCCCGGACACCCCGGCCCCGCCCGCCAGCCGCGCCGACGTCATCAAAAAATTCCAGCCCGCGCTCAAACTCACCGGCAACGCCGCGAATGGGCGCGCCGTTTTCACCCAGCTCTGCACCACGTGCCACAAGCTCGGCGACACCGGCAACGAAGTCGGCCCCAACCTCGTCTCCGTCGCCGCCCATCCGCCGGAGAAACTGCTCGTCAACATCCTCGACCCCAGTGCCGACGTGCAACCCGGCTACTACGCCTACCGGTGCCGCCTCACCGACGGCACCGAGGTCTTCGGACTCATCGCCAGCGAAACCGCCAACAACATCACCTTCAAACTCCCCGACGGCACCACCCGCCCCGTGCTGCGCAAGGAAATCGCCAAGCTGCAAAGCACCCGCGCCTCCCTCATGCCCGCCGGCCTCGAAGCCGCCCTCGACGCGCAGAAACTGGCCGACGTGATCGCCTTTCTTCGAGCCGGAGAAGGAGCCAGCGCGGCGCCAAAGGTTATTCCGTCTCCGTGAGACGAGCCCACTTAGGCACTCCGCGCGATGGGCGATGGAAGCACGCTGCTCCTTTTTCTCATGGCCCGGCTTCAGCGCATGCCCTCGGTTGATGAGGGCGCTTCCTCCGCTCCGTGCCAATTAGGGGATTTCAGCGCACGCAACAGACGACGATCAATTGCGCGACGAGGATGCGCAGGAGCATGGTGAGCGGATAGACCGTGGCGTAGGCCACGGAGGGCGCGTCGGAGTTGTTGATGGCGTTGGCAAAGGCCAGCGCGGGCGGGTCGGTCATACTACCCGAGAGCAGGCCGCAGAGGTTGATGAAGTTCTCTTTGAGCAGAAAACGACCGACGAACGCTCCGAGCAACAGGGGCACCAGCGTAATGATTGCGCCGCAGGCCATCCAGAGCGGTCCCTGCCCGGAGAAAAGGATGGCAAAGAAATGCTCGCCTGCTTTCAGCCCCGCGCACGCGAGGAAGAGCGTGATGCCCAGTTCGCGCAGCGCGAGATTCGCGTTCAGCGGCATGTACCAGAGCAGCGTGCCGATGCGGCCCAGACGACTGAGCACGATGGCGACGAGGAGTGGACCGCCGGCCAGGCCGAGCCGCACTGGCATGGGCAGACCGGGCAGGGCAAAAGGATGGATGCCCAGCAGCACGCCCAGGCCAATGCCGATGAACATGGCGATGAAGCTGGTGCGGTTCAGTTCCTTCACCGAGTTGCCCAGCACCGGGCCGACCCTGGCGATGTCCGCCGCTTTCCCGACAACCCGCAGTGCGTCGCCAAACTGGAGCGTGAGATTCGGGACGGCCGTCATGGCGACTTCCGAACGCAGCACGCGCGTGACGGTGACTCCGTAGCGCTGGGTCAGTTCCAGTTCGCGGATGGTTTTTCCGAGGATTTCCTTGCGGGTTACGACAAAGCGCTCGAACGCCACCGGCCCCGGTGTCTCCATCAAATCCTCCCGACTTTCCTGCCCCACGATCAGGCAAAATTCGTGGAGGTTTCTCCCCGTGCCTACCGCCAGCAAAAGGTCTCCCTCATGCAGCACTGTCTCGGCATTGGCCACGCTGACTTCGTCTTCACCGAGGTATTTCACCCGCGAGACGACGACGCCGAGCGTGTCCTTGCCCGGAATTTCGTGAAGTCTCAGGCCGTTCAGGTTTCGGTTGCATACCCGCACATTCATCCGCAGGAGCGGCTCGGTTCCGGTCTCCTGCTCGGTGGCAAAAGCTTTGGCCTCCGCTGCGGGATCGATCCGCAGCAGCATGCGGATGAGCACCATCGAAAGGATGATCCCGATGATGCCAAATGGATACGCTACCGCGTAGCCGAGCGCCGGCAGGCTGGCGCGGACCGGATCGATGGCGGGCAGTTGTTTGAGCGCTTCCTGCACCGCGCCGAGCGCTGGCGTATTCGTGGTGGCACCGGCAAAAATGCCCACGGCGGCCGCCATGTCGATGTGGAGTAGCCACGCGCACGCCACGGTGAGCGCGGCACCGCACAGGACGATGCCCACCGCGAGCGAGTTCAGAGGCAAGCCCTGACGTCGCAGCGATGTGAGAAAGCCCGGTCCCACCTGGATGCCGATGGTGTACACAAAAAGGATCAGTCCGAAGTCCCGCACGAATCCGAGCGTCTCCGGGGTGAGCGTCAGATGGAAATGGCCGAAGACAATCCCTGCGAAGAGCACTCCCGCGACGCCGAGCTGGATGCCGCGAATTTTGATGTGGCCGAGCGCAAGTCCCGCCACTGCCACAGCGGCAAGAATAAGAACGGAAAAAGCGACAGGATGCAGTGCCGATAAATCAGCAAACCATTTCATCGCGCGACGCTAACGGCTTCATGCCGTAATGCGATGGCGGAGTGCATCGTGCGTGCGGTATCGCCAGCGGAATGGGTGCAACCACACGGACTAAAATATCCATAGAGTGAGGCACGAGGGTTGCTAGAAATTGAAGGGCATGACCTTTTTGAAAACTCGCCGCGAGCTGCGCACGTCTGGCTTCGCCTTGATCGAAGTGATGATGGGGGCGGTGCTGATCGGGCTCATCGCCGTGGGGTCGGTGCAGGGCCTCGGGCGGATGAATCGCAATGCGGCCAGCAACCGGGTGATTACCAACGCTCGCGCCATCGTGCAGCGGAACATCGACAATGCCCTTTCGGTCACGGCCACGGCCAGTTCCGTTCCCGCGATTCTTGCGATCACGTCGGCGAGCGGGGTGGTGTATGACGACGACGCTGGGGCGGCCAATATCGTGAGCGTGGTTCTTCAGGGCAGTTCCACCGTGCAACTCGTGCAGGGCACGCTCACACGCATCGTCACGGCGGTGTCGAATCCGGATTCCGCCGACATTCGCCAGATCACTTTCCGAATCGATTACGTCTATCAGGGGCGGGCTTACTCCTACTCCCTGACTTCCATGAGGGCGATTGATACCTGACCTATGAAGCATCGTCGCAAGAGTCAGTCTGGCTTTACGCTCGTGGAAATCCTCGTCGCGGCGAGCGTGGGCTTGGTGGTTTCCGGTCTGGCGTTCTCCTATCTGCGAGCAGGGACGCTGCTGTTGGCGAAGAACGTGTCGGTGAACATGTCGAACAACGAACTGCGCAGCGCCATTGACCAGATTCAGGATCGCATGCAGACGGCGACCAGTATCCCGATCTTGATTAATACCAACGGTACCGCTGCGACTTCACCAGCGGCCGGCGTTTATTTCGATCGACTCGTGGGTGAGCCCTACGTGGTGACGCATCCGGGCGGGTCGGGACTGAGCGCCGCGGCGACCAGCGTGACGGTAACGCGCTCGACCAGCGCGTATGCTTCGCCTCCCATCCCGATCGCGGGCGATGTCCTGCTGATCGACGGTGCGACTTCGACAATGCGTCCCCGCGTTTCCTCCGTAACCACGGGTGCTATTTCCGGCGGACTCCAGACTATCACTATCACCTTCACCGCGGCGTTGGGCACGGCCATTGATTGGGATGCGAGCTTTGTCAAAACGGCGACCCTGACCCGCCGCGAAGCCTTCATCGTGATGCCCGGCGCGGGGCGCTCGGAACTGCGCCGTTACTCGTCATTTGAGACGACCACAGACTTCAATGATGCCACGCAATACACCGTGATCTCGCGACAGGTGGGAACGCAAACGGGGGAGACGACACCATTTTCCATTGTCACAGTGGGTCTGGATAAGTTGGTGAACATCGACTTTCGGGTGCGGACGGCGGGTTTTGAAAACGCGCTGGCAGCGAAGGAGTCGAACACATTCTCAGGCTTCATGCGCGTGCAGTGCATGGTGCCTTCCCGGCAGCGTCCAAAAAACTAAGTCCATCCTGTTATGAAACATCATCATCGGTGCGAAGGCGGCACGCTCGTTGTCGCCATGCTGGCAGTGCTGGTCATCACCGCGGCGGTCGGCGTGGCATACAAGACGACAGGAGCAACCGGGCGAATGACTGACCGCAGCCGCGAATTCATGGAGGCGAAACTCGCGACTGAGGGTGCGCTCGAGTACGCCTTCGGAGTCTGGAAGTCGCGGGTGCAGACGCAGGATCGCGCCATCACCACAGCGGAAGCCACGTCCAACCTTACTGGGCCGACCTTTACTGGTTTCACTTATATGTCCTCGGGAAGCCAGGGACCCTTGAATATCCAAGCCACGGACACCTATGGCACACCCATGACTTCGACGGCGGCCACGCCCGCGCCGGTCATTGTAAGTCTTCCGGACTATCCCGGCTGGCGGGGACGGTCGTTTAATTACGTGGCCAGTGCGCGCATACAGCAGACCAATGTGATTGGCGGAGCGCTTTCCACCGGGGCGAAGCGGCGCTTTCAGTACGTCGAGGTGCCACTCTTCCAGGCGATGTTTTTTTACGAGCACGACCTCGAGTTGTACCGCCCGGCAGCGATGATTGTGTCCGGGTTGGTGCATACCAACTCGGACACCTATCTTAGCACCGGCAACGCGGGGACGCTGACCTTTCAGGGTAATGTGTCTTATGTGGGAACTTCTTACAGCGCCAATGGAGGATCGGCGGGAACTGCGGGCAATACGGCTCCGCCGGGAGGGGCGGCATGGTCGGGCGGCACGATGTATCCCGCGACCTATCCGAGTGGCGAGGCGGCGCAGGTCCATCAGGTATCTCGTTACGAACCGCTCGGCAAGGATGCTGCTTCTATCCTGAACACGGCTGATACCAATCCAAACAATGACTCATTTCGCGAGATCATTGAACCGCCGGTCACAGGCTCGGGCATCACCGATCCGCCTGAGATCGCCAAACGCCGCATGTATAACAAGGCCGGCATCATCGTGACGATCAATGGCACGACCGCCACTGTGACGACGCAGAATGGCACCACGCTGACGAGTGCGCAGACCACAGCGATCCAGTCGTCCTTTACCGGCAAGACTACTTTTTATGATCAACGCGAAGGGACCAATGTGGATGTCGCCAATATCAGCGTGAGCACGCTGACACCGGTGCTCAATGCGGCCAGCGGATTTAACGGAATCTTCTACATCCAGGACGTTACTCCACAAACTTCCGGCAACATGGAACCAAAGACCATCCGGCTGAAGGATGGCGGGATACTGCCGAACAACGGTTTGAGCATAGTCAGCCAAAATCCCGTCTATGTGCAGGGTGACTACAATACCGGCACGACCACCGTCCCGACCGCCGTGCCGGCCAATTCCACGGGCAACCCGAACAATACGGACAGCCCGGTCGTGAGCGGCTACACGCGCAAGTCCGCCGCCATCATGGCCGATGCCGTGATGCTGCTGTCGAACTCCTGGAGTGACGCCAACGCCTCATCGTCTGTGGGCAGCCGCGTGGCGAGCAACACGACTTATAACATGGCGATCCTCGCCGGGGTCATGCCTTCTCTCTATACCCCGCCGGTGGGCGACCCCCATTACGGCGCGGCGCAATACGGCTACTCCGGTGGCGCGAATAACTATCCGCGTTTTCTGGAGTCCTGGTCGGGTAAAAGCTGCACCTACTTTGGCTCCATGACTGAACTCTTTCAGAGCAAGGTCTTCACCGGGAAATGGGACACGGGCAATATCTACGTGCCGCCATCCCGCCGCTGGAATTTCGACACGAATTTTACCAATACTCCGCCACCCGGAAGTCTCGATGCCGTGACGCTTTCGCGCGGCATGTGGAGCAAGATGTAAGTCCACCGTCCCATGAAACAGCTCGCTCTTTGCTCATGTCTCCTGCTCGGTCTGACCGCTGGCGCGGCGGCCCTGGACCTGACGCCACATGTGGTGACGACGCTGGTGGGTGACTACGAGGTGCGGCGCGTGTGCTTTCTCGATGGAGAGAAGAAATACGCCGTCACCCTCGACGGGGAAACAGAGTTGACGGGACATAGTGGGGCCGCAATTTTCAACTTCACCAAGTTTCCCCGTGCCGTCATGCGGGTGACGCCCTCTCCGCTCAAGCCGGAGGTGGGGTTTGAAGGCGAAACTCTCGACCAATATCGCACGGCTGCCACCGAGCTGCTGCTGCGTGGCGCGGAGCAGCCGGTGCTCGAAAAGGAAGACGCCGACGTCCTCCCGGTGAACCATTGGACGAGCCGCCGCTTTACCTTCGTCTATCGCTTCGTCGGCACCGCGATGCGCGAGAGCGTTACGTTTTTGAACTTCGACGGAAAGCAGCAGTTCGTCCTGCAAACGCGGGCGCTCGAAAAGGACTTCGCTGCCGTCGCCGCCCGCGCGGATGACATCTTCCGTCGCTGGCACGAGTTCCGCCCGCAAGAGGCGGTGGAGGGGAACTAGGCGCGCCGCGTTTCTTTCAAAACGGCGCGGACGCGGATCATGCGCTGGGTGAGCGCGGGGTCGGTATGCCAGGTGCGAATGGGTTGCGCGAGGCGCTGGCTCCAGTTGGTGTCGCTGATGGCACCGGGAACGTTGAAGCGCTGGGTGCTGCCGAATAGGTCAGTGATCATGTAGATGGCCATCCAGGCGTTGCTGGCGCAAAGCGCGCGAAGCAGGTGTTCATGAATGGCGTCGGTGTAGGGCGTGATGCACGGGACTTCGAAGCCCGCCCAGGCGGCAAGCTGCCGGACTTCGCGCCACGCGGTGTCGCGCGCGGCATGCGTCTCCGGTCCGCCGGTTTCGGCCGCGGCGATCTTTGCCATCCAGTTCTCCCACATGGCGCGGAGCGGTTCAAAATCGTGGGTGGCGTAGGTGGTGACGGAGATGCGCGCATAGGCGGTGCCCGGCGTCATGGTGTCGTCGGGCTCCCTTTCCCAATAAGGAATCTTGAAGCCCGCGATGCCGAGGCGTGCGAGGCACGGGCGCACGTAGTCGGGCACCACGCCGAGGTCTTCGCCGATGAGCCGGAAGGGACCGCACTCCGCGAGCAGCACGCGCAAGACCTCCTCGCCCTGCGCGCAGTTTGCCGACTTGTGCTCCGGCGTGTCGTCTTCGTGTGGAGTGAAATGCGGCAGTTCGCCTCCGGTCCGCGCGCGGGCCTCGTCCTCGGTGAGCGGGAGAAACTCGGCGTTGCGCTCGGGACGCCACGGGAATCCGTAGATGCGAAAAAAGCCGAGGATGTGGTCTATGCGGAAGAGGTGAAAACAGCCGCGCACCTTGCGCACGCGCTGCCGCCACCAGTCGAAGTTTTGTGCGCGGAGGGCGTCCCAGCGGTAGAGCGGAATGCCCCAGTTTTGCCCCCATTTGTAGGTGAAGGGATCGGTCGCAAAAACGCGCTCCGGCGGGCAACCGCCACTCCAGGCGTGATCGAAAAGCTGAGGCTGCGCCCACACATCGGCGCTGTAGTAGCTCACGCCAAAAGGGATGTCGCCCATGAGCGCCACGCCTTTGGCGTCGGCGTATTTTTTCACCGCCGCCCACTGCTCCCAGGCCAGCCACTGCACGTAGCGGCGAAAGCGCATCCGCAAATCCATTTCGCGCCGCTGCGTATGCGGGAGCGCGGCGAGCCAGGCGCGTGCGTCGGCGGCGGTGCGAACCTCCGCCGGCCAACGGTCCCAGCATTCGCTCCCGCCGTGCATTTCCATGAGCACGCGGAAAAGCGTGTAGTCTTCCAACCAGCCCGCTTCTGCGCGGCAGAACTGCCGGTAGCGCCGCAGGCGCACGCCGTGACTTCGCCAGGTGTGCGCGAGGAAGTTTTCAAACGCGCGCCGCAGCAGACGTTCCTTTAGCGCTTTCACGTCCACGTAATCAACCGGCCCGGCGAGCAGCTTCTCCCGCACGCCGCCGCCGGTGATCAGCGCGATTTCATCGGCGCTGAGATCGGGCAGCGCGGTGGGCGAAATTTCCAGCGTCACCGGCTCCAGCGCCACGGACGAAATCGCGTTGTAAGGCGAGTGGTCATTGCCGGTTTCATTTACGGGCAGCAACTGCACCATCCCGAAACCTTCCGCCGCGGCCCAGTCCACCAGTTCGCGCAGTGCGCCGATGTCGCCCACTCCGAGGTCGTCTTTTCCCCGCAGGGCGAAAAGCGGAGCGAGCAGGCCGGCGAGTGGTTTATCAGGCGAGAGGTCCATAGAGCGCGGGATTTTCAAACAGGCGGTGGCCCGCGTCGCAAGAACGGAAGCAGTCCGTGTGGGGAAGATTTCGCGTGACAGTGAGGGCTCCGCCCGATTTTCTCCGGCGCAGTCGGGTAGCAAAAATTCGGGTTCAATTTCCTATGAAAATCCTCCTCGTCCACGGCATCGGTCACTCGGATAACGACCCCAATTATTACGCGGGCTGGAAGGCGGCGATCATCGCGGGCTTGAGGGCGTCGGGCATGAAAAGTGACCCGATTTTCGCGGAGTTTCATTACGACGATCTTTTTGCGAAGCACTACACCGGGCCGGGCCTGTATGCGGTGGCGGTGACCGAGTTGATGGCGACGGCGCTGGTCCACACGATCGCGGATGCAATTGGAAATCTGTTCCGTCCGTCGCGTGCGCTGACGTATGGCGGCGATACGCTGCGCTGGTTCGCGGGGATGGTTGCGCAGTTCACGACCGAGTCTGCGCTGCGCCGCGACTTGCGCGACCGGCTGGCCGACACGCTGACGGCGGAAGCACCGGACGTCATTGCGGCGCACAGCCTCGGCACGTTGCTGACCTTCGACTTTCTCCATAATGACCCGCGCGCCGCGTCGTCGTCGCGGCGCACCTACCTGACGTTCGGCTCGCAAATCAACAACGTCTTCGTGCGTTCACGGCTCTGGCCGGGCCGTCTGGTCATGCCGCGGGTGACCGCATGGTATCACCTCTACAATGCGCAGGACAAAGCCTTCACGGCCGACATTTCTCTGCCCGATGCGCCGGCCTTTCGTTCCATCGCCACGACGAGCGCCGCGGGCCATTCGCCCACGCAGGTCGGCAGCGATCCCGGCTACCTCAATCACCCGAACACGCAGCGCTATGTCTGGACGGCGCTCGCTGGAAAAACGGGCGTGCGCAGTTTGCGGCAGCCGTTTGCAGTCATCGATGCCGTGGCCGAACCGCCGCGCCGCCGCGCGCTGCTGATCGGCATCAACGAATACCCGCAAGCCGAGGACCGGCTCGAAGGCTGCGTCAACGACGTCTTCCTCATGTCGTCGGTCCTGCAGGAGCGCGGCTTTGCGGCGGAAGACATCCGTGTGGTGCTGAACGGGCGCGCCACCGCGGCGGGCATCCGCGAGCGCCTGGCCTGGCTGCTGGAAGACGCGGGCGACGGCATGGAGCGCGTGCTTTTCTACAGTGGCCACGGCGCGCAACTGCCCGGATACAACGCCACCGAGAAGATTGATCATGTGGATGAGTGTCTCGTGCCGCACGACTTCGCGTGGACGAAGGAAAGCGCGATCACCGATGACGATTTCTTCCGGCTCTACAGCGATCTGCCGTTCAGTGCGCGGTTGCTGACCATCTTCGACTGCTGCCACTCCGGCGGCATGACGCGCGATGGCAGCCACAAGGCGCGCGGGCTCACGCCGCCCGACGACATCCGCCACCGCCTGCTGCGCTGGAATCCGGCGGAGCAGATGTGGCAGGCGCGCGAACTGCCGCCGATCAACAAGAGCTTTGGCGGCACCGCCGAGCAGCGGCATCAGATGATGGGGCAAAAGGGAGCGACCTTCCGCCTCGGGCGCGGGATGCGCCTGCGCCAGCATATCACGGCCACGGAGTCCGACCGGCTGGTGGCGGAAAAGCGGGCGCTGTTTCTGCCGGTCATCGTGGAAGCCTGCGGCGAGAATCAGCTCTCCTACGAATACCGGCACGGCACCATCTCCTACGGCGCCTTTACCTACGCGCTCGCGAAGACTCTTCGCAGCGAACCGGCCGCGAGCTTTGCCACGCTCATCGCCCGGACCTCTGCTACGCTGACCAGGCTCGGCTACGAGCAGACGCCGCAACTCGTCGGCCCCGCGAAGATCCTGAAACATCCGGTGCCCGGCGGCCCGGCGGAGCAGGCTGCGCCACGGAAAAAGACGTCGCGCAATAAATGAGCGCGTGGGCGCAACTCGGTTTCGTCGGGATGCTCGCGCTGCTCGCGACCGGTTGCGCGTGCGGGCGTTACGGCACCGTGGCCGCGCGCCGCACGCTGACGAAGACGGCGGAGGTTATTGATGTGTATGGCTTCGGTGCGCTGCTGCGGCCGGGCGGCGTGGATGGCGGCTTCACGCTCGGCTGGCGGCACGCGACTTATATCGGCCCTCGTCTTTCCCACGATGAGACCGACGTCTGCGCGCGCTGGACTTTCGGCCTCGTGCCGGAAATGTGCGCGGAGCCGTTCTTTCTCGCAGCGACCAGCCTCGGCGGCGAGGTGGTGAAATATCCGACCGTGCTCCAGGCGCAGGTCGGCCTCCGCACAGATGCCTTCACCTTCGCGGCGCACGCCGACGAATCGCGCGTGGTCGCTTTCCGCTACGTGGCGGGCGCGCCCGAGCAGACCATTCTCGCCATGAACCCACTCCCCAAACTCCCACTGCCATGAAACCAAAACTTTCCCTCGGGCTCGGCGTCCTGTGCGCCAGCCTGCTCGCGGGCTGCGCCACGCCGAGCCATCTCGTCTTTCACCAGAGCACCGGCATCGGCGCGGATGCGTCGGCGAACACGGACACCGGTCAGGTGCATGTCGCCTTTGGCTATGACCGGCAGACGAATACGCTCATCCCGAAAACGGAGACGACCAATGACCATGGCGAACCGGAGCAGGAGGCGATGTCCGTGGTCTCGGCCAGCGAGGTGAAAATCAAGTGGCTCGGGCTGCATGAGGTCACCGAGCAATTCGCCACCGGCAAAGCGGCGCGCAATCTCGCGCTCGATCCCAAGGCGCTCGGCCAGGTTCTGACCCTGACCGTTCCAACCACCCAACCCACACGCTGAGGAACCTACACCATGCGTCTCCATCTCCTGCCCATCGCCGCCGCTCTCAGCCTCAGCGCGTGTGCGCCGCGCGCGCTCTACTTTCACGAATCCACGAAGGTCGCCTTTGCCGCCGACTACAACACCTCGGATACTCAGCCGCTCGCCACATCCTTTGGCTACAAGCGCCGCATCGTCGCCGTGGTCCCGGCGCAGGAGCGCGATGTCCCGGCAGGCGGAAGCGAACGCAACGCGACCAATCGCGGCGAGGCACTCTCGCTGGTCTCGAAATTCAACGTCCGCGCCGGCACGTCGGAGGGAGTCGTGATCACGAACAACTTCGCCAGTGGCATGGCCGCGCGGAACATGACGCGCAGCGTGGGCGCACCCGAGGCGGTGAGTGTGCTGATGCACAGCGCGGCGATCAGCGTGGTGCCGGAAACCGGGGAGACCACCGCCGAGGGCCGGTCCGGTGCCGATGTGGTGACGGAGCGCGTGGCGCGCATCATGGCGAAACGGACGAAGGATGTGCCCGCGAGCCGGCGGAGCATTGATCTCGGTGCGGATGGCCCGAGCGAGCGGCTGCCTGAGGTGCCGCCGTCGCGCCGCCGGGTCGAACTCGACGAAAACGGCAATCTCCAGACCACGCCGCACGCGGCGCCCGGCGGGACGAAGCCCGGCGCGGGCGTGAAAAAGCCCGAGGTGCCGGCGAGCGGACGCAGCGTGGACCTCACACCGGACGGCGAAATCGAGCTCAAGAAACGCTGATCCAGCCTCCCCATTTTCCAAACTCAACTCCAACGCCCCATGAAAGAATCCATCCAGATCGGCAAAACGGACTACGACCTGAAAGCCCTCACCAAGCTGCTCCGGCAGGTGGACGCCCAGGTTTTCAAGGACGAGAACAAGTCCGTCTGTGGCTTCTCGCTCGGCACCGCGCCGCACGACCTCGGGCACAATGTCATCGTCATCGACGACGCTGCGCTCAAGCCGCCGCCGGTCGTGTTGAAAGACTTTTCGCGGACGCTGACCGAGCAGGAGCAGGCGATCGAAATCATCAAAATCGAGGACGACGAAGAGCTGCTGCTGCGCTGCTATGGCAACGTGCTCGTGAGCGGCGAGGAGCGGGTCGTGGCGCTCTTTGACCCCGCGCTCAAGGCGACGGCGGCGGGGAAGGCGGGCGTTTCCTTCGAGGGGAAAATGTCCACGTTTGGCGGCTGGGGCGACACCGCGATGACGAAGCGCGAGGATCTCGCGTGGATCGAAAACGAAGCGCAGGCGGCGGCGTATCCGGGCTTCTTCAATGCGCGCAAGGACTTCGAGGGCTTTGCCTGGCGGCTGCGCAAAGACGACGTGCCCTACGTGGCCTGCCGCTGGGATTACCGCGTGCTGCCGAAGTCGTATCTCGCGCAACCGACCACCTGGGCCACGGTGACGAATCCCGCCAATGGCCGGACGATCCAGGCCCGGCCCATCGACTGGGGTCCGCACGAAATCAAAACCGGACGCGCGGCCGATCTCTCGCCGTTCGTCGCGACCAAGCTCGGATTGACCACGGACGACTTGGTGAAAGTGACCATTTCCACGCCCGCCGGGCTCGCCGCCAGCGGCGCGAAAATTCCCGATCCGATCGTCCCCGCGGTCACCGTCCCCGCCGGCGCGCGACCGTACGTTTTCCTCACTGGCGATTACGCCGTGCGCGGTCAACCGCGGCAACTCCAGGCCAAGGTCGAACGCTGCGCGCTGACCATTGATTTCCATTTCAACAGCAACGGATCGAGCGCGCTCGGCGGCGAAGTCTATTTCAAGGACGGCGACGCCAGGGCGAAGGACTTCGCCAAAGCGGTGATTGATGTCTTTCGCGGACTGAATCTCCCCGACCACGGCGATCCCCTCAAGCCGGCGGGCGGCAGCCGGGCCGCGTTCATCCAAGCCTACGCCTGTCCCGCCGTGCTGCTCGAACCGCTTTTCATTTCCAATCCCACGCAAGCCGCGTGGATTCGCGATCCCGCGAATCTCGCATCGCTCGGTCAGGGAATCGCACGCGCGATCAAGGCGAAGACAGCTAACGGCGACAAGATCGGCCTTTCCATCGGACACCTCGGCAAAGACTCCGCACCGAACGACCGCGGTGCGAAGCACGCCATCGAGGGCTGGGAGGCGGATTACGCCAAACGGCTCGCGGAAACCGTGGCGCGGCATCTCGAAATCCCGACGTGAGTCGCGCCGCCTGATCACTCGAAACCATTCCCCATCTCTTCCCATGCCTACCGCCTTTTCCGTCGCCTCCTGGAACGTCGAACACTTCAAAAACGCACCCACTCGCGTGGGCGATGTCATCACCCTTTTAGCCAGCCTCAACCCGGATGTGTTCGCGCTCTACGAAGTCGAGGGCAAGGACGTCTTCGGCGAACTGGTGGCGAAAATGCCGGGCTATCAGTTTCACATCACCGAGGGACCGCAGGTGCAGGAAATTCTTGTCGGCGTGCGCAGTGGGCTGACGGCGTTCTTCACGCAAAAATTGGAATTCAAGGCGGGCGCGAGTGCGATGCGGCCCGGCGCGCTGCTCACGGTAACAGTCGGCGGCGAGAGTTACCCCATCCTTTTTCTACACCTCAGCTCCGGCCCCGATCCGCGCGGCTGGGGTCTGCGGGATGACATGCTGGAGCGCGCCCTGGAGTTTCGTCGCACCCTTCAGGATTCCTCGCCGAACCCGGATAGGCCGGTGAACTACTTGTTCCTCGGCGACCTCAACACGATGGGTATGCAGTACCTATTTAAGGAGAACAACATTCTCCCCGAGGTGGAGGTAAAGAAGATCGAGGCCATCGCGAAGAAGCGAGACATGCGGGCGCTGCGGAAGAGCCAGCCGCATACGTGGTCCAATGGGAGCAAAAGTAAGTTCAAGCCGAGCAACCTTGATCACGTTATTGCCGCGGATCACCTCAAGTTCACCCAGTTCAGCGGGGCCGATGTTCGCGTGTTGGGCTGGCCGGAAGAGCCAACCGCGGCCGCGCGGGATGCATGGATCAAGCGCTTTTCCGATCACGGCATCCTCTACTTCGAGGTGCAGCACGCCTGACCGACGCGGCGCTTATTCTCCAGCGGTGATGCCACTGCGCGCGGAGCCGACCTCGAAACGCGGTCGGCGGGGGTGGATTGTGCGGGTGAGATTTTGTGCGTCCACCGCGGACTGGCGCACGGCGGGTGCGGCGCTCTCGGGCACGGCCCATGAACCCCAGGTGGCGGGCGAAAGAGAGCGACCGAAAAGCGGCAGTTCGGCTTTGGCGCGGCTCTGGCGGGGTTTGATGGAGAAAGTGGGTGACGGCATAAGGCTTGGTTTGCGTCGAACGTTTCAGCGCGGCGGTGTCCGGCGAGGACGCCGCAGGAGGAGCGTGCCGCCAAGGGCGAGGAGCGTGGCACCGGCGGGCTCGGGCACGACCGAGCCGATGACGCCGATGTAGATCGGATCGGGGTCGAACCCGGTGGCTCCGAAGGTGGAGTTGGGATTCATGCCGGGCAGGGTTCCGACGCTAGGTTTCGCGAGGGTACCGCCTGGGTCGCTGAAGACTACCTGTCCGCTTTGTACAAAGGTGCCGACGGTGTTGATGCGGTCGGTCGGCATCATGTTGGCGATTTGGATCTGATCAATGAGCGTGCCGTTGGGCAGGCCGAGATCGGTGAGATCGAAGACCGTGGCAAAAGCGCCATCGGCGGTCACCGGCGTTTCGGTGTAGGTCTGAAACGAATTGACCGAGCGGTAATACCAGAGCGAGTAACCGTCGCCGGTCAGATGCACGCGCACCATTTGCCCCTCGGAGGCCGTGGCGGAACTGCCGGACTCGTAGATGATGAATTCATCACCGGGGCCGTTGGCTAGGCTGCGTCCGCCGCTCCAGGTGATGGTGATGCCGTTGCGCGCGATGGTGCCGTTGTCGCCGGCGGGGAGATTGATACCGGAGGAAAAGAGCGACCCATCGGTGTTGTTATAGGGAACAGGCTGCACGAGACCGTGCTGGGCATTGGCCTGCATGCCCAGGGTGAGAGTGGGATTGAAGCCGGGCACGCCAAAGAATCCGGCATTCGCATTTCCGCTCGTGGCGAGAAAACCCACGGAGCGAGTAATGAGGAGCGATGGGACGCTGACCGAAGTGAACTGTGCGCCGCCCAGGTTGGGACCGTTGTCGATAAGTCCGAGAATGTTTGGCGTTTTATCCTGATCCCAGGAGTAACCCGCAAAACTGAAAGTGGCGGCGGAGACAGGTTGGACCTGCAGAACGACAGCAACAAATGCCGTAAATAGAGCGATAAGCGCAGGCCCGCTACGATCGGGGCCTTGATGGACTGCGTGCGATTTCATGGTGCCTCCGCCACTGCAGCCCTCGTGCCATTCGCCCCGACTGGCTCACAATTGAGAGAATCTGTGGAGACACTGCTTGACGGCGACCATCCACGTCGGTCAGCGTGCGAGGCACTTTCCCGTGAAACTTACCCACCGACACTCATTCATCATTGCCGCCATGGGCGGACTTACTTTCCTTTCCGCGCTGGCCCAGGCCGCGCCACAATACACCGTCACCGATCTGGGCACGCTCGGTGGAGTGACCAGCCTGGGCTTTGGCCTCAACGGCGCGGGGCAGGTGACGGGTTACTCCACATTGACTGGGAGCAGTGCCCGGCATGCGGTGTTGTGGCCTGGTGGGCCAATCGTGGATCTTGGGACGCTCGGCGGGACGGACAGTATTGGCTACGACATTAACACCTATGGCCAGGTGGCGGGGCACTCGCAGACCGCGGGCATCAGCGCGACGCACGCGGTGCGCTGGACCAACAACGTGCCGGCGGATCTCGGAACCCTCGGTGGCACCAAGAGCGAGGCTTATGGAATCAATGATGCGGGGCTGGTCGTCGGTTATTCGGATGTCACGGGTAACACCGGCTTTCGCGCGACGCTCTGGACGGGCAACACGCCGACGGACCTCGGAACGCTTGGTGGAAATAGTTCGGCGTTTGGCGTCAATTCCGCCGGCCATGTCGCCGGTTATTCGTTCCTGACCGGAGGCGTCTTTTTTCATGCTGCGGTCTGGATGGGTGCCGGCCCTGTTGATCTGGGTGCGCTCGGCGGAGACTTCAGCGTGGCCTACGGCATCAATGACTTTGGGCAGGTGGCGGGCTATGGCTATGTGGCGGGTAATACGATGCAGCATGCCGCGCGCTGGAGCGGGGGAGTGCCGTTGGATCTGGGTACGCTCGGTGGTGGGGCGAGCGAAGGCTACGCGATCAACGGCGCGGGCGACGTGGTAGGCCTGTCTTACCTCGCGGGCGATTCGGTGCAGCACGCCTTTCTCTACACCGGCGGCACGATGTACGACTTGAACGACCTGCTCCTGCCGGGCTCCGGCGTGAGCGATGTGAAAGTGACGGTGCGCGGTGGCAGCATCAATGACCTCGGCCAGATCGCGGCATACGGAACGATCGCCGGCCAGACGCACGCGCTGCTCCTCTCGCCCGTGCCCGAGCCAGGAAGTGTCGCACTGCTGCTCGGTGCTGGTCTGCTCGTCGGGCTCCGCCGTCGCCGCGACTAGCGCTTTTCCAGTTTGAAAATCAGGCCGTCGAGAACCGCATCTGTCTTTAGCTTGATTCGCCGACCATCGGTCATCGGATCTTCGGGCGGCAGGCGTTTGATAATCGCCGCGATGCTTTCCGCCGAGCGCGTGGTTGCGGCGGCGAGCAACTGCCGCACGGCTTCTTCCACCGAACTCGACGGCGTGGATTTCTCGCCGAGCGCGTCGGTTTCGAGAAAGTGCGCCACCGAGTCCGTGCCGATGCGGATGTGCCATTGGTCGGGCTGGGCAAAATAGATCGCGAGCGCTCCGCGTTTGGCGACGCCGAGCCGCGCGGCTTCGTGTGTGAGCCAGGCGTTGAGCTTGTCGCCGACAGCCTCGGCGGGCGGTTGCGCATAGACCCGCGCGGCGAGTTTGGTGCCGGTGAAGCGCTCGAAATTCACGAGTTTGTAGTTGAAGTGCTTCGCGCGATCCCACTCGGTTGGAAGGATTTTTTCCGGGTCGGCGAAAGGCGCATCCGGTCCCGGCTCGCGCGGACCGGAGTAGCGGCTGGAGCGTTCGACTAACGCCTTGAAGGTCGCCTCATCCGCGCGGAAAGCCTGCGCCGCCGGGCCGAGGCGCAGAATTTTTACCCGCATGGTGTCACCCTGTTTGATCTCGGGCAGCAGTTCCATCCCGCGGACCACACGGCCGAAGACGTTGTGTTGGTAGTTCAGCCGGTGCTGGGCGCTGAGCATCAGGCAAAACTGCGAGCCATTGGTGTCCGGGCCGTCGTTGCCCATTTGCAGCGTTCCCATCCCGTCGTGGCGCAGCCCCGGCACGATCTCATCGGGAAACAAGTAGCCGGCGTCGCCCTCGCCCGTGCCCTTCGGATCGCCGCCCTGCACGACGAGCCCCGGCACCACGCGGCACCACGTCAGTCCATCATAAAACGGTTTGCGCGGCTTCGGTCCCAGCCTGCCCTCGGCAAGGCAGATGTGGTTGATCACCGTCATCGGCACCTTTTCGTAAAACAGCTCGCACACCACCACTCCGCGCTCCGTGGTGATCTCGGTGTAAAGACCGTCCGGGAGCCCATGCGGATTCTCCGCGCGGCCGATCACGGCGACGCAAAGCGCGAACAGGAGAGCAAGGGAGAGCGAGGTGTTTTTCATCAGGCGTGCAGTGCTACCAGAGTTTCCGCGCGGGTTACAGCGCCGTGTCCGCCGCAGTTACTCCCACTCGATGGTCGCTGGCGGCTTGCTGCTGATGTCGTAGCACACGCGGTTCACGCCTTTGACCTCGTTGATGATGCGCGTTGAGATCTTCGCGAGCAATTCGTACGGCAGGCGAACCCAGTCTGCGGTCATGCCGTCCTGCGATTCCACGATACGCAGCGCGATGGTGTTTTCGTAAGTCCGTTCGTCGCCCATCACGCCCACACTCTTCACCGGCAGCAGCACGGCGAAGCTTTGCCAGACGCGGTAATACCAGTCGCTCGCCTTCATTTCGGAGACCACGATAGCGTCGGCCTCGCGCAGGATGCGCAGCCGCTCGCCGGTGATTTCACCGAGGATGCGCACGGCGAGGCCGGGGCCGGGGAACGGCTGGCGCAGCGTGACTTCCTTGGGCAGGCCGAGCTGTGCGCCGACTTCGCGGACTTCGTCCTTGAAAAGTTCGCGCAGCGGCTCCACGAGCCTGAGCTTCATATTCTTCGGCAGGCCACCGACGTTGTGGTGGCTCTTGATCAAAGCGGCGGGGTTGCCGGCGATGGCGACGCTTTCGATGACGTCGGGATAGAGCGTGCCTTGGGCGAGGAATTTGAAACGGGTTTTAGTTCCGATTTTGGTTAGCGATTTAACGGCGTCGTCGAACACGCGCACAAACTCATTGCCGATGATCTTCCGTTTGCGCTCGGGCGACGTGACGCCTTTCAAGCGCCCGAGGAAGCGTGCCGCCGCGCGGACGGTCTTGAGTTTGATGTGAAAGTTGTCGCCAAAAAGCCGCTGCACCGCGTCGGCCTCGTTGGCGCGGAGCAGACCATTGTCCACAAAAACACACGTGAGCTGGTCGCCGATGGCCTTGTGCAAAAGCGCCGCCGCCACGCTGCTGTCCACCCCGCCGCTCAGGCCGAGCAGGACATGATCGCCGCCCACCTGCTCGCGGATTTGCGCGCAGATCTGGTCGATGAAAGAACCCATCGTCCAATCCATTTTGCACCCGCAGATTTCGTAGAGAAAATTCGCCAGCAGCTCCTTGCCGCGCGGCGTGTGGACGACTTCGGGATGAAACTGCAGACCGTAGAATTTTTTCTTCGGTTGCTCGATCGCGGCGAACGGCGAGTTATCCGTCGTTGCCACCGTGCGAAAGCCGCGCGGCAGTTTGGTCAGCTTGTCGCCGTGGCTGTTCCAGATGTCGATGGCCGCAGGCAGCCCGCGGAAAAGCGGACACGCCCGCTCTTTGACCTGAAGCAATCCGCTGCCGTACTCGCGCCGCGCACTGTGCTCCACTTTACCGCCGAGATGGTGCCCCATGAGTTGCATGCCGTAGCAGATGCCGAGGATCGGCAGACCGAGGTCGAAAATCGCGCGGTCGGGCTGCGGCGCGTCCTTGCCATACACGCTCGATGGGCCGCCGCTCAGGATGATGCCGCGCGGCTGGAGCGCGGCGATTTCCTTCGCCGACAAATCGCAGCGCACGATCTGCGAATAGACCTGACACTCGCGGACGCGCCGCGCAATGACCTGCGTGTATTGCGATCCGAAATCGAGGATGACGATCCGCGATGCCGCCAGCGTTTCCGCGGAGCTAGTAGCCGACACGGGTATTCTCGCGGATGAGCGGATCGCCGGAACGGTCCGGCTGGGTCAGTTGTCCTTCGCCGAGCACGCCGCGTTGGAATTTTTCCGCGGCATTGGGCCGGTTACGATCCGGCGGCACATCGGTTTCGCAACCGCTGAAAAGGAGGCCCGCGCCGGTGAGCACGATGGAGGCAAGGATGGCTTTCATGCCTCGCAGTAGATAGCGCGGGAGGCTGCGAGGGGAAGGTGAAAATCGCCGCCAGACACGATTGCGCGGCACGGTTCGCTGCGCCATAAACACCACCCATGATCGCTGCGGAACTCCTCCTTCACGCCTACCGCTCCGCGGTCTTCCCCATGGCCGCGCCGGATGGGGAACTCCTGTGGTTTTCCCCGGATCCGCGCGCCATCATCCCGCTCGACGGCGGCTTCCACATCCCGCATGGCCTCCGCCGGACTTTGCAAAAGGACCGCTTCGAAATCCGGGTGAACGCAGACTTCGAGGCCGTGATGCGGGCTTGCGCCGTGCGGGACGAGACGTGGATCAATGAGGAGATCATCGCCAGCTACGTGAACCTTCACCGTCTCGGCCACGCCCACTCCGTGGAGGCTTGGTTCGATGGCCGCCTCGCCGGCGGGCTCTACGGCGTGGCGCTCGGCGGCGCGTTCTTTGGCGAGTCCATGTTTCACACCGTCACCGACGCCTCAAAGGTCGCGCTCCACGCCCTCGTCGTCCGGCTCCGCGCCCGCGGCTTTCATCTGCTCGACACCCAGTGGCTCACCCCGCACCTCATCACATTTGGTGCTTACGAAATCTCCCGCGCCACCTACTGCCGCCGCCTCCGCGCCTGCGTGGACTTGCCCTGCGACTTCGTTGATCGGCACTCGTGCTCACCACTTTGAATGCCGCTTTTTTTCTTGATCGGCTGATTTTTCGCGCCAATAGTCACCGCCCGCTGCCGAAAGCCGAGAGACGAAGTTTTGCTCCGTCTTGAGCCTCACCAGATCATAAAACCGTGAGGGCATTTTCGGAGTGGTTTCACCAACGACATTTCCACATTGGAAATTGTAGGCAGTGAGATCGAGATAGGGGAGTTAGCTCAGTTGGTAGAGCGCGTCGTTCGCAATGACGAGGTCAGGGGTTCGATCCCCCTACTCTCCAGTTTCCGTAAAAAAAGCGGCTCGCGGTATCGGTGGTCGTGGTTAGGAATGTCTGCTTGTCCTCCGATCACTACGCCACTCTCGGTCTCGACCGTCGCTGCACAGCGGCGCAGATTCGCACGGCTTACCGGCTGCTCGCGAAGCGGCATCATCCCGACCTCCACGGCGGGGCGGAGGAGGCGGTGCGGCGGGCGCAGGAGTTGAACGCCGCGCACGAAGTTCTCAGCGATCCGGCGCGGCGGCGGGCTTATGACCGGGAGCTGGCGGAGGCGGAGCAGCCGACTGCGGCGCCGCGAGCGGCAAAAGTGGAGCGCAATATCGCGCAGGATGTGTTGTTGCAGATCGGGGAGTTTCTGCGCGGCACGGAGTTGGAGGTGCGCGTGCAGGATCCCGCGAACCCGCACGGAGCCGAGACGTATGCACTGACCGTGCCTGCGGGCACTGCGCCGGGGACACGCTTCCGGCTGGAGCGCGGCGAGCCGTTTGCCGGTGGCGTCGTGCAGGTGCGGGTGAAAGTGCGTCCGGGTTTCCGGTTCAAGGCGCGGGGCACGGACTTGCGTGGCGAGTTGCGGATCGACACGCGGCGGGCGACGCAGGGCGGCACCGAGACGATGCCGGGGCCGACTGGTGCGCCGGTGCGCGTAAACATCCCCGCCGGCGTGGCGCGGGGCGCGGTCATCCGCGTGGCGGGCGAAGGACTGCCGAAGCCGCGCGGTGGGCGCGGTGATCTGCTGGTGCGGATCACATACCGCCCGGAAGTCCGCGTCACGCGGGCCGCGCGTTTTTGACGAACGCGCCCCCGAATTTCTCCTCACCCCAGAGTGCGCTGAACCGCCCAGTAAAGGCCGGTGAGGGCGATGGCGGCGGAACCGGGGATGACGATCCAGCGGCGATAGCGGACGGGATCGGGCAGCCAGGTGGTGGCGAGAAAGGCGAGGGTGATGACAGCCACTTGGGCGGCCTCGACGCCGAGGTTGAAGCCGACGAGGCCGGTGGCGAGCGAAGCGGCAGGGAGGTGGCGGTCGCCGAGCCCGCTGGCGAAACCGAGGCCGTGGACGAGCCCGAAACCGAAGACGACGAGCAACCGCCACCCCGTGTAGCGCGGGTGAAAGATGTTTTCCAAAGCCACGGCGGCGATACTCAGCGCGATGAGGGGCTCGACGATGGATGAGCGGATATGGACCCAGCCCAGCGTGGCAAGCGCGAGGGTGACGGAGTGCGCGACGGTGAAGGTGGTGACCTGGAGCAGCAGCGGACGCCAGGTGCGGCTGAGGAGAAATAGGCCGAGCACAAAAAGGATGTGGTCAAGCCCTTCGGGGAGAACGTGGAAAAAACCGTCGCGTAGAAAATTGCGAAAGGTGGCCCAGGCGTCGCCGGAGTTGCCGGCGGCGGTCACGGCATTGGCGGTGGGTGCGGTGGGCGACACGCCGGAAAGCCCGGTGAGGTCGAGCGTGAAGCTGGTCTCGCCGGGAAAAAGCACGGCGAGGCGCGGGTGCGCGCGATTGTCGATCACGTTCTGAAAAACAACCGAGAGTTTGTTCGTCGGGGTGGAGCGGATTTTCCAACCGGTGAGCCCGGCGGCGATGGTGGTGGGCCATTCGCCGGTGAGAACCACGACGTCCTCGTCGCGCGCCAGTGCGGCGCGACCGGAGCCGGTGAACTCAAACTGAAACTCCGGCTGGAGACGTCCGACGGGCTCGAAAATGAAATCAATGCTGCGCGCGACGAGTTCGGTGGCCTTGCGCCGCAACTCCGTTTTGCGCTCGCCGCTGAGCGTCTGGTAGATGGCATACGTGAGCGATGGCGCAGTGTTGGGATCGGCCTCGAAGCAGCGCGGGTCCACTTCCACGGTGATGCTGGCCGCGCCGCCCGTGGTGAAGGATCCGCGCACCGGAATATCCGGGATGGGGTGCGCCTGCGCCGTGTGGACCGCGAGGAAAAGCAGGGTGCCGAGCAGGTAACGGAGTTTGCAAAAGGTCATCGCGGTGATGCTGACAGAAAATTTCCGCTTGCCGCAATGGCGGCCAGCTTGGAGCGTCGGGCACTCGCCGGCACTCACGCCGCCGAGCAACCAAAAAAAATCATGAAAAAACTCCTCGCCCTTACCGCGATCATCACCCTCAGCCTCGGCAGCGCCTATGCCGGCTGCGGCAAAAAAGTCACCAACGAAGGTACGCTCAAGTCCTTTGACGCCGAGAAAAAGCAGCTCGTAGTCGAAGACAAGGATGGCAAAGCCGCCACCATCACACTCACCCCGACTACCACAGGCGCCGACGCCGTGGCCAAGCTCGTGGGCAAGGCCGTGAAGGTCATCAGCGAGCACGGCAAAGCCGACAGCGTCGCCGCTGGCGCGTAGTCGCACGTTCGCAAACTCTCGCAAAGGCCCGGCGGCAACGCCGGGCCTTTTTGTTGCTGGATCGGGTGTGCGCGGATCGCTTTTCAAAAAAGCCCGGCTCGCCGGGCGGCGCGGCGGCGGGCAGTTTCGGAACCTTTCAATTTTGCCATGTCCGACTTCGCCCAAAACGGTCTCATCTGCACGCTGCAGCGGCTGAACGATACCCACCTCGACAAGATCGAGCGCAAGTTGGCGCGGCTCGCGACGGCGCGGCCCATCGCGCTGGTGCTGCCGTGTCACGGGGCGGATCTCGGGCGGCCGGCGCTGGCCCACATCATCGCGGAACTGGCCGCGGGGCCGGGCTTCCTGCGGGAGATCGTGGTGAGCATGAACGGCGTGACCGCGGAGCAGTTCGCGCAGGCGGAGCGGAGTTTCGTGGCGCTGCCGATGCGGCGGACTTTTTTGTGGAATGATCGGCCCGGCGCGGTCGGCGGGCTAGGTGGGAAAGGCGGGAACGTCGCGGCGGCGCTGCGGCATCTGGCGGTCGAGGGGACGTGCGCGATCATCGCCACGCAGGATGCGGATGTGGCGTCGTTTCGCCGGCAGGATCTGGCGCGGCTATGCTACGCGGTGGCGGAGCCGCGGCTCGGCTTCGAGTTTGCGAAGATGTATTACCCGCGCGTCACGGACCGGCTTTACGGACGCGTGTCGCGGCTTTTTCTCGCGCCGCTGCTCCACGCGCTGGTGCGGGTGGCCGGGCATCAGCCGCTCCTCGGATTTCTGCTCAGCTTCCGCTACCCGCTGGCGGGTGAGGTGGCGATGACGCGCGAAACGGCCGCTGCGCTGCGGCT
This sequence comes from Chthoniobacter sp., assembly GCA_021414005.1. Lineage (GTDB taxonomy): Bacteria > Verrucomicrobiota > Verrucomicrobiia > Chthoniobacterales > Chthoniobacteraceae > Chthoniobacter. Next base: position 231,277 of record JAIOPH010000023.1, read on the forward strand.
CGCGGCGGGCTGGGGTTTGGAAGTGGGACAGTTGTGCGAGGTTTTTCGCCACCTCGATCCGCGCCGCGTGTGCCAGGTGGGAGGCGGCGCGGGTTACGATCACAAGCATCAGCCCGCGGCCACGGCGCTCGCGGCGATGGCTGCGGAAATCGCCGCCGAGTTGTTCCGCCAGCTCGCGGCGGAAGGCCTGCCCGCGGACCGCGCGTTTCACGCCGCGGTGGCGACGGCCTACCGCCGCGAAGCCGATCTCGCCCTGCAGCGCAGCGCCAGCCTCGCGCTCATCAATGACCTGCCTTTTGACGAAGACGCCGAGCGGGCGATGCTCGCCACCTTTGCCGCCACGCTCGATCCGTGAGCGCTACGCCGCGGCGGGCTCGCGTGTGAGGAGGAAGCTGCTCAGGCGCTTCAGCCCTTCGGCATAAAAGCGGTCGCGGACTGCGCCGACGTAATGCCGGCAGACGGCATCGGGCGAGGCGCGCCGGCCGAGCGAGACTTCGTAGCGGCGCGGAAGCAGCCCGCCTTTGCCCCGGGCCGCGGCGCAGAGCATGAAGAGCGTCTGCTCGATGCGCCAGACGTGGCCGCGCGGGAGCGAGGTCAGGGCGAGGGCGCGGTCGCAGAGATCGTAGTCGATGGCCGTCTTGTTGAGCAGGCACAGGCCGCTGTTCACGCGCCGCCAGATCTTGATGCCCAGTTCCTCCTCCGCTTCGCTGGCGGTGATGAGCGCGCCTTCGCGCACGTCTTCGTTGAACCAGCACTCGTCGGTTTCGACGCTGGCCCAGTCGAGGATTTCGCGCGGGTGATTGAAGAAAAGCAGGTCGCTGTCGAAGACCATGAAGCGCTCGCCCGGTGTAAACATCGGCACGTCGAAAATCTTCATGGCGAGCGGGTGCGCCTTCCGGTAGTCGGCGCAAAACGGATACGCCTTGAGGAAGCGCCCGACCTTGGCGTCGGCTTCCTGGCGCGGGATGACGCGCGCGTTGCGAAAGAGCCGCTGCAACGTCGCGCGGCCGTCGTGCGGCAGCGTGCCGTCGTCGTGAATGACGATGGGCCAGGAGTGCTCGCTGAATTGAAACCAGCTCGCGAGCATCCAGGCGGAGAGTCGCCAGTCTTTCGCGCCGGTGAGGACGTGGACGGGTACGGTCCGCGCGGGTTCATTCCAAAACGGCCACTCCCACTCCTCGATGCGCGGGAGCGTTTTGTAGTCGTGGTAGGAGGCGTCCCAGCCGCGCTTGAAGTCGCGGCGCAGGAGCCACCAAAGTCTGCCAGGAGAAATCACGCCGGCTATCTACCGGAGAGAAAGAGGCGAGCGCAAGCCGCCCGCACGCGCTGCCGGGCGTGGGGGGAAAGCAGCCATTGTGGATGCCGGAGGAGATTCGCGAAAAACCCACCGCGCAGGCTGCTTTTGCCGCTCTGGAAAAGGTCGTAGTCGAGCTGCGCCTTGATTTTCCAGCGGAGCAGCGGATTGAGCGGCGGACGCTCGGCGAGATTCTTTTGCAGAATCATCCGGATCTCATCGGCGGCTTTTTCGGCGGCGGTGGATTTCTGCGCGTCGTGCCGGCGAAAACTGGTGAGCGTGGCCGGCAAATGCGCCACGCGCGCCCCGGCGCGGAAGCAGCGCACCCAGAAATCGTAGTCGAAGGCGAGATGGTAGCTGGTGTCGAAGCCGCCGACCTTTTCCCACAACGCGCGGCGGAAAAAAACCTCGGGCTGCACCCACTGCCGGTCGCGCCACCAGACGCCGTAGATGTCGAGCACCTCGGCGAGCGAGTCGATGCGCCCGGTGTGCGTGCCGGTGAGCGCGCCATGTTCGTCGATCCAATCCACCGAGCCATAGACGAGGTCGATCTCGGGATGCTCGGCGAAAAAATCCAGCACGCGCTCGGCGGCGTGCTCGGCGAGCAGGTCGTCGCCATTGATGAAGCCGATGATGTCGCCGCCCATTTTCGCCATCGCGCGGTTCAGCGCGTCGGTTTGGCCACCGTCCGGCTCGCTCACCACAGTGTCGCCGGGGCGGGCCAGCGCACGGGCGATGGCGGCGGTGCGGTCGGGCGAAGCGGCGTCCTGCAACCACCAGCGAACGCGGTCGCCCTGGGCGTTGAGTGAGGCGAGGGTCGCGGGGAGAAAGTGCTCGGCCTTGAAGACGGGCACGGCGAGCACCAGTTGCGATGCGGCGGCGGCGCGGACGGGCGGGTGGAATTTCATGGCGGCCGGCATGGCGGGCGTCAGCACGGCTGAACTTCCGCGAGGCGGGCGCGGATGGCGGCGAGATCTTTGGCGGCGAGCAGATTGAGATTCGGGAAGGGCTCGGGCAATGGGTAGGGCTGAATCTCCGCCGCGCAAGGGCCGACGCTGAAGATGCCGAAGCCGAGTTTTTCCAAAGCCTGATAGAGCGCGCGGCACGAGCTGCCGGCGAGCTGCGCGGCCTCCTCCGTGAACTCGACGCACATCACCGGTCCGTCCGCGCTGGAGAGAAACTCCCGCCCGCCGAGAAGCACCTGACTTTCCCAGCCTTCGACATCGATCTTCACCACGCAGCGCCCGGCCACGAGTCCGTGCTGGCGGGCAAACGTGTCGAGCCTGACGGTGGTCACCGTTTCCGATCCGGCCGTCTCGCCCATATACGGCGTGCCCAGCGAGTTCCAGGCGTCGAAGCCGCCATTGACCATGTTGAGCTGCGCCTGAGCGTCTTCGTGGGAAAGCGCGAGGCGATGGCAGGTGACATTTCGCAGGCCGTTGAGACGGACGTTTTCCAGCAGGCGGTCGAAGGTTTTCGAGCAGGGCTCAAATGCGTGAACGTGACCACCCGGTCCCACGCGCCGCGCGGCGGCCAGCGTGAAGAAGCCGACGTTGGCCCCGATGTCCAGAAAGGTGTCGCCGGGGCGCAGAAAGGCGTCGAAAAAGCCCTGCGTCTCAGCTTCAAAATTTCCAAAATGGAGCATCTCGCAAAGCTGGCTGTCGCCGTAGAGCTTCATTTTCACGCCGGGCGAAACGTCGGTGATCAGCGATTGCGGGGAGTCGCGGATTTTCTCCCAGCGGGCGGCGTGACGGGTGAAGAGCCGGTTGTGCAGCCGGATGCGAACGGGCAACGGTATGAGCGTCTCATAGGCGCGCCGCAATGTGGGAAAGTTGGTAAAGCGCGGGGTCATACGGTGGCAAAGCTGGGAGTCGGCTGACGTTCGGCGACGGTCCACTTCATCGCCGGGCAGACGACACCGGGCCAGGTTTCGGGAAAGTGGGAGGACTGATTGCCCGCGCCGGAGACGGTGAACGCGAGCACCTCGCGATCACTGACCATCCAGCGTTCGCCCGGGATGCCGCAGCCGACGCTCAGGACATACGACCGGCGATTTAGCAGGCGACCGGGGATGACGCCCGTGGTGGTGTAAAGGCCCGGCGTCTGCGCCTCGGGCTGGAACAGGTGGTCGGTGGCGGCGAAGGCGAGTTCGCCCTCCTGCGTGTGGAGGTAAAGGTGGAAGCGCACGCCCGCGATGCGGCGTTTCACGCGGTAACTGATTTCCACGCTGATCGGTCTGTCTGCCTCGAAGAGCGCGAGCGTCTCCCCGGTGGAGTCGGCGAGGCGAACGCGTTCCAGGGTGACTTCATCGTTGCCCGGCGCGTCGTTACCGCGCCAGACGACTTCACCGGAGCCGCTGTCGCCGCTGGGCACGGTCTTGGCGAGGTAGTCGCGGATGATTTCATCCGGCTGGCCGCGCCCGATCAGGCGGCCACCATCAATATGGATGGCCTCGTCGCAGAGTGAGCGGACCGCGCCCATGTTGTGACTCACAAAGAAGACCGTCCGGCCCTGCTTCGCGGCGACTTCGCCCATCTTGCCGAGGCACTTTTTTTGAAAGCCGGCGTCGCCCACCGCGAGCACCTCATCAATGAGCAGAACCTCGGGTTCGAGATGCGCGGCGACAGCGAAGGCCAGGCGGACAAACATGCCGCTCGAATACCGCTTCACCGGCGTGTCGATGAAGCCGCCGACTTCCGAGAACTCCACGATTTCGTCGAACTTTGCCGCGATCTCCGCGCGGCGCATGCCGAGAATCGCGCCATTAAGGAAGATGTTTTCGCGTCCGCTCAACTCCTGATGAAAGCCGGTGCCCACTTCGAGCAGGGAAACGACCCGCCCGCGCAGCACCGCGCGCCCGCTGGTCGGTTCGGTGATGCGCGAGAGGATTTTGAGCAGCGTGGACTTGCCCGCGCCGTTGCGTCCAACCACGCCGACGATCGCCCCCGGCTGGACGGAGAAGGAAACTTCGCGCAACGCCCAAAAGGTGTTCGGCTCGGAACCCGCGCGGTCGCTGGCGATCGGCGGCATTTTCCCGGACGAGGGAGTCGGAGGCGCGGGCTGGCCGCGGCGGACGAAGTTCTCCAAGGACTCGCGCAGGCTGGTCGCACCGATGCTGCCGAGGCGGTAGAGCTTCGAGAGATTTTCGATTTCGACGACGGGCTTCATACGGAATCAATGACGGTGCGCTCGACCTTTTGGAAAACCGCGATGCCCGTGACGAGGACCAGCAGCGTGAGGCCTATGGAAACGGCAACTTCGGTGGCCCCGAGCGTGCCGTGGCCAAGCAGGCAGATGCGCAAGCCCTCGACCGGGACGGCCATCGGATTCGCGAGTGCGATCCATTTCCATTGCGCCGGGACTTTCGAGAGCGGCCACACGACGGGCGTGGCAAACATCCAGATCTGGATCAGGTACTGGTTGAGGTGAACGAGGTCCCTGTATTTTGCGGTCGAGGCGCTCATCCACAGGCTCACGCCGAGGCTGAACAACGCGGCCTGCAGGAGCGGGAGCGGCGCGAGTAGCACCATCCACGTCACGGGCATGGTGGCACCGTGTGGCGTGAAAAACTTGAACCACACAAAACAGAGCGCGAAGGGGATGCACTGGAGCCCGACGGCGATGAGATTCGCCACGATGACCGACACCGGGACGAGGAGGCGCGGGAAATAGACTTTCCCGAAAAGGCTGGCGTTGTTCACGAAAGTCGCGCCGCCGACGGTGACGTTTTGCGCGAAGTAATTCCAGGTGAGCTGGCTGCACAGGTAGAAGAGTGGCGGCGGCAGGCCGTCGGTCGGGATGCCGGCGATGACGCCGAAAATCACGAAATACACGGCGGCGTTCATCACCGGCTGGAGGAAGTGCCAGAGCGGCCCGAGCATGGTCTGCTTGTAGCGCGAGATGAAGTCGCGCTGCACCAGCAGCACAAGGAGGTCGCGGTATTCCCACAGCGCCCGCCAGTCGATGCGCAGCCAGCCGCGGGACGGCTCGATGACGACTTCGTAGTCCGGCCGGGCGCTTACTTCCGCCATGACCAGCACTCCAGTTGGAAATCTCCACCTTCCACCGCGAGGGCGGCGGCATACCCGGCGGCGGGCGTAAGTTTGAGGAGCGACCAGCGGTCCGGCTCGACGACGTGAAAACCATGCGCCAGCCCGACGCCGTGCGCTTTCAACCGCGCCTCGGTGCAGGTCCAGGTGTCGTAGAATTTCCATGCGCGCTCCGCCGCCGGGAGGTTGCGCAGATCCCACGCTTCCTCGGGGTCGAAGTAGTGGTCGGCGAGCGTCTCGAACGGCACGTTGCCGCGCATGAATTCCAGATCCACGCCGATGTCGCGGGCGTGGGTGACGGCGAGGAGCATGAGTTCGTCGGAGTGGCTGAGATTAAAGCGGAGCGAGGTGTCGAAGCCGTCGAGTTCGGGCTTGCCGTGCGGCCCGGTTCGGAAGCGCAACTCGTGCGGCTCGGCGTCGAGATACGTGGCGAGGATGGTGCGCAGCAGGCCCCGCGTGGCGATGAAACGGTCGCGGTCCACGGCGAAATGAAAGCGCTCCGCGCGCACCCAGTCGGCGGGAGAAAGCGTGGCGCTCAGCTCCGGCGTGGGCGTGAGGTGGGCCTGCCAGAGATGCACTTCGCCGGCGCGGAGCGGCGCGGGCTGGCGGGCGGGCTGCCAGTTTTCGAGGGCGGTAATCATGCGGCGTGGTTTGCGCAGGCGCGGTCGATGACTTCGCGGAGTTTCGCTGCGGCGGTCGGCGCGTGCTCGCGGATGTAGCTGAGATGCGTGCCCGGCAGGACATGGACTTCGAGCTCGCCGGTGTGCGCTTTTTCCCAGCTGAAGTGGCCATACTTCGCGAGCGAGGTTTCGTCGGTCAGGAGCGTAATCTTGCCGCCGTATGAGCCCAGTTTGTGGTCCATGAGCATGCGCGGGTAGTGTTCGAGAAATTTGCGGGACTCCTGCGGCCCGGCCGCCGCGGCGCTGGTGGCGGAGTCGGCAACCTGTCGCGAGCCGCGGCGGAAGACGCGCGTCCAGAGGTAGGCGAGTTTTCCGCCGAGCGGGAGCCTGGCCAGCCGCTCCATGTGCTCGTGATACGGCTGCACGATGCGCACTTTCCAAAACCGCTGGCGCTTCGCGGCGCGCTCCCTTTTCTCAAAGCGGTGCAGGATGTCCCGGCTCGGCGGGCGCGTGCCGAGCAGTGCGACGAGGGCGACTTTTTCGCCCTGCGCCTCCAGCGTGCGCGCGATCTCGATGGTGGCGATGCCGCCCACGCATTCGCCGCCGAGCAGGTAGGGGCCATGCGGCTGGTGCGCGCGGATTTCCGTCACGTAGTCGGCCACCATCCCGGCGATGCTGCGATGCGGAGCGGCCACGCCGTCGGAGCCGCGCGCTTTGAGTCCGTAAAACGGACGGTCGGTGCCGAGATGACGCGCGAGCACGCCATAGACGAGAAACTCGACCTCGGCTCCCCAGCCGCCGGGCACGAGGAAAAACGGAAGCTGCGTTGGGTCGCCGGGTTGGATGGCGACCAAGCTCTGAGATCCCGACGTAGGGGAAACTGCGGCGGCAGGCAGCGTGAGAAACGTGGCGAGTCCTGCGATGGTCGGCGTGCTGAAAAAACGGTGGACCGGCATCTCGGTGTGAAAGGCTTCGCGGATGCGCCCGCTGAGCTGGATGGCGACGAGCGAGTGGCCGCCGAGGTCGAAGAAGTTGTCGTGAATGCCGATGGGATGGCGCTTGAGCACGTCCTCCCAGAGGGTCGCGAGCTTCGCCTGGACGGGATTCTCCGGTGCGGCGAAGGCGTGGATGGGCCGGGCCTCCTCGGTTGGTTCGGGCAGGGCGCGGTGGTCGAGTTTGCCGTTGGCGGTGAGCGGCAGTTCGCTGAGCCAGAACCATTGGTAAGGCACAAACGGAGGCGGCAGATGCTGCACGCAGTATTGCCGGAAATCGCCCTCGCTCACCTCCGCGTGCTCGGGCCGGCGCACGAGGTAGGCGACGGGCACCTTTTCTCCAAAGGGGCTGGTCTTTGCCAAAACAGCGCACTGGGCCACGGCGGGATGCTGGCGGAGGTGGGTCTCGATCTCGGCGGGCTCGATGCGGAAACCACGGAGCTTGAACTGCTGATCAATGCGGCCCTGGTATTCGATGGTCCCGTCCGGCAGCCAGCGGCCAAAGTCGCCGGTGCGATAGAGACGGCCAAAAGGCGTCTCGACGAAGCGCGCCGCGGTGAGGTCGGGCCGGTGCAGGTAGCCGAGCGCCACACCGGGCCCGCCGATGTAGATTTCACCGGTGACGCCGACCGCCACGGGTTCGTGGGAGTCGTCGAGGATACAGGCGTCGGTGTTTGCAATAGGCCGGCCAATGGGGACCAGGGACGCCTCTTTTTCGATGCGATGACAGACGGCAAAGGTCGTGGTTTCGGTCGGCCCATAGCCGTTGACGAGGTGCTTGGGCCGACTCGCGGAGAACACGCGATTGACCATTGTGGGGTCGGCGGCCTCGCCGCCGAACATGACGCAGCGAAGTCCGCTAAAGAGCGCCGGTGCCTGGCGGGCGAGCTGGTTGAAAAGCGAGGTCGTGAGGAAAAGCGTGTTGATGCGGTGTCGCGCGAGGTGCGTGGCGAGTTCGGCGTGGTCGAAGAGCGTGACCGAACGGATGAAAACCAGCAGGCCGCCGTGCAAGAGCGCGCCCCAAATTTCGAGCGTCGAGGCGTCGAAGCAGAACACCGAACTCTGGAGCATCACCGTCTCGCGATCGAATGGCGCGAAGTCCGTGGCGCAGACCAGACGCGTCACGCCCTGATGCGGAATGATCACACCCTTCGGTTCGCCGGTGGACCCCGAGGTGAACATGACGTAAGCCGCGCCCGTGGACTCGCCAGCGATGGGGCCGGGTTCCGCCGACTCCGCGGAAACGTCGAGATCCTCCTCGATCATTCCGTCGAGATGCGCGCGCAGTTTGGTGATGCGGTTCGACGGGTCGTTGGGATCGAGTGGAACGTAGGCCGCACCGATTTTCAAGATTCCGAGAATCCGCGCGATGAACGGCCAGTAGCGACTGCCGATCAGGCCGACATACGAGCCCGCGCCGAGACCCTGCTTGCGGAGGTGGCTGGCGTGGCGGTTGGCGTGGGCGTCGAGTTCCGCATAGGTGATGCGGCGGTCACCGTCGATGAGGGCGATGGCGTCCGGCGTTTCCGCCACGCGTTCTTCAAAGATCGCGTGCAGCGTTTTCCCGGCAGGGTAGGGCGCGCGCGCGCCGCGACTCCAGGCGAGCACCTGCGGTACGGGATTGGTGGTGGTGGGAGCGGGGATGCCGGCCAGGGTTTGCATGGGTTTCTAGCGGAGAGCGTGCAGGATTTCGCCGTACTGTGCGAGCCAGCGCTGGATGGTCGCGGCGTTAAAGAGATCGGGATTGTAATCGCACTCAATGCGGAGACCGGCGGCCTCGTCCACGAGATTGAAGTGCAGGTCGAACTGGAAGTGGTGGCGTGGGTTTAGCGCGACTTCGTGGGTGAGCCCGGCGAACTGAATGTCGCTGAGCGGTGGATCGAGATTGAAGGTCACGGGCACCAGCGGCACGCGGCCCGGATCGCGTGTGATGGGCAGCTCGGCGAGGAGCTGGCCAAAGGTGAACTGCTGATTTTCAAACGCGCCAAGCACGTTTTGCTGCGTCGCGGCGAGGAGTTCGGCGAAGGGTTTCGCGGGATCGAACGGCGTGCGCAGCGGAAGGAGATTGGCGCAGTGACCGATGAGGTTTTCGCCGTCCTCGACGAGGTTCTGCCCGGCGGCGGGTATGCCGACGACGATGTCCGTCGCGCCGGTCAGGCGGTGGAGCAGGAGTTTGAAACCGGCGAGCACCACGGCGAAGAACGTGGCCCCGGAAGCCGCGCCGAACTGTGCGAGCGCGGGCTTGGTCGCGGGCGGCAGCGTGAGGCTGCGGCGCGCCCCGCGCCAGGTGCGGCGGCTCGGGCGCGGGCGGTCGGTTGGCAGGTCGAGCGCGGGCGGGAGGGTGCGATACTGCTCGCGCCAATAGTCGGCGGCGGCCCCGGCGCTCTGGTCCTCGCGAAGGTGACTGGCGAACTGGCGCGCGGGCGGCAGCGGCTGACCGGGCGAGGAGTAAAGGTGGGCGAGTTCGCGCAGCACGATGTCGTAAGACCAGCCGTCGCACGCGATGTGGTGCGCGGTGAAAACGAGCAGATGTTCGTCCGGCGTGAGGCGCACGATCTGGCAGGCGAGTATGGGGCCGTGTTCGAGATCGAAAACGCGCGCGCCTTCCGCGTCGAGAAGTGCTTCCAGCCGCACCTCGCGGGCTTCGGCGCTCAGCGCGGAGAAGTCCTGCACCGGCACGTCGAGCGCGAGCACGGGCGCGAAAACTTGCGCGCCATCCGAAGCGCGGAAACTGGCGCGCAGCGCATCGTGCCGGCGGATCACTTCGGCGATGGCCCGCTGCATTGTCGGCACATCGAACTGGCCGCGGAAATGCAGGTGGCAGCTTTCGTTGAAGGCGGCGCTTGCGGCGGGACTCATCTGCGAGGCCATCCAGATTTCGCGCTGGCCCTCGGTGAGCGCGAGCGGCTCGTGGCTGGTCGGGACGAGCGGCGGAAAAAGCCCGACCGCACGCATTTCCTCCACGCTCTCGCGGAAGGCCGCGACGATTTTTGCCACGTCCTCCGCGCTGTGCGCGGTGCCGAGGAAGCACGGGCGCGCCTCCCAGATATGGATGCCGCGATGCCGGAGTAGTGCGTAGAAGAGTCCCGAGTAGGGAAAGTCGTGCGCGCGCAGATAGTAGATGGAGCCGAAGTTCGGAATGTCGAACGGTGTGCCGGCGAGCGTGGCGGCGATCTCGCGGATCATGGCGTCGCCGCGCGCGGCGAGTTCAGTCTGCAAAGTGGGACCGCATTCCAGGAGGTGAAGGAGCACGGCTTTCGCGGCCGCAAGCGCGAGCGGATGGCGGACAAAAGTGCCGGCGAAAAAGGTGACGCCGGACGGTGGTGAACTGTCGTCGCCAAACTGCCACGCGCCACCGTCGAAGATGTCCATGTATTCCGCGCGGCCCGCGATGGCGCCGATGGGCAGGCCGCCGCCGATGACTTTGCCATACACGGCGAGGTCGCCTTTGACCCCGAACCACGCCTGCGCGCCACCGATGTGCGTGCGGAAGCCGGTGATGACTTCATCCATGACGAGCGCGATGCCCAGCTCGGTGGTGAGCGCGCGGAGCTGGTGGAGAAACTCGCGCGGACGGAGATCGGGCCGTCGGCTCTGGACGGATTCCACGAGGATGCAGGCGATGTCGTCGGCGTGCTGGCGGAGGATTTCGAGCGACTGCGGATTGCCGTAGTCGAGCACGAGGACGTTGTTCACCGCCTCTTGCAAAATGCCGGGCGCGATGGGCGCGGTGCGCCACTCGCCGTTGACGGTCAGCGGGCGGACGAGCACCTCGTCATTGATGCCGTGGTAAGCCCCGGCGAAGAGCGCCATTTTGCTCCGGCCCGAGTAGGTGCGGGCCACGCGGATCGCGCCGAGGATGGCCTCGGAGCCGGTGTTGCAAAAGGTTGCGCGCTGGTGGCCGGTGATCTGGCAGAGCAACTCGGCGACTTCGCCCGCCAGCGGGTGACTCGGCCCGATTTCCATGCCGCGCATCATCTGCTCCTCAATGGCGCGCATGACGAATGGAGCCTGATGCCCAAAGAGCGCGAGGCCGAAGCCCTGCGTGGTGTCCACGAACTGGTTGCCGTCCACGTCCCAGAAATGCGCGCCTTCGGATCGCTCGACGACGATGGGATAGACCATCTCCTTCCAGACCTGCTTGAAGCCGGCGACGGCGCGCGGGTCGGCAAAATGCGGGCGGTGTTTTTGCGTGTGCGCTTTCGAGCCGGGCGTGCGGGCATTGTAGCGCGCGATGAAGTCGTCGAGCCAGCTTTGCTGGGCGGGCGTGAGTTCGCGGGAGAGTTCCTTTTGCAACGGCCGGAAGGGGCCGTGCTGGCCGGTGGGCGCGGCGGGGGCGTCGAGTTTCGCGGTGGTCGCGGATGCCGCGGGGGGAGCGGCGGAGGTGCGATGGGCGGCAATGTAATCGGCGAGCGGACCGAGCGTGCCGAGTTCGCCGAGCAACTGACGCAGCGTGATGCGGAGGCCAAACTGGCGCTGCAAGCCCATCCCGATCTGCGTGAGAAAGAGCGAGTCGAAGCCGAGTTCGAGGAGCGAGGTCGCGGGCGTCGCGCTGCGCAGGTCCATGCCGGACTGCCCGGCAAGAAACGCGGTCAGGGTATCGAAGGGCGACGCTGGTTCTGGCGCGGGTTCGGGTTCTGTGGGTGTCTCCGCTTTGGTGGGCGCGGTGCGGACGGGTTCGATCCAGTGGCGCTCGCGGGCAAAGGCGTAGCCGGGCAGCGCGATGCGCCGGGCGCTGGAGCTGGCGTGGAGCGCGGCCCAGTCCACGTCTTCACCAGCCAGCCAGCGTTGGCCGAGCGCGGTGAGCGGGTCGTCGGTCGCGGTCGGCGCGGTCTGGCCGAGCGGCGCGGTGAAGACGCGATCGCGGGTGCGACGGCGGAGCAGCTTCGCGGCTTCTGCGGTGTCGGCGGCGGTGAGGAAAAGGCGGTGCTCAAAGGCGCGGCGACCCGTTTGCAAAGTCAGCGCGACATCGGCCAGCGCGGTGTCGGGATGCTCGCGCAGAAACGCCGCGAGTTGGTCGGCCATCGCTTCGAGCGCGACGCGCGTTTTCGCGGAGAGGATGAGAAGCTGCGGGCCGGCGACCGGCGCAGCAACGGGTGCGGCGGGCGCTTCTTCGAGAACGACGTGGGCATTCGTGCCGCCGACGCCGAACGAGCTGACGCCCGCGCGGCGCGGATGCGCGGCGGGTTTCCAGTCGGTCAATTTCGTCACGACATCGAAGGGCGAATTGGCGAAATCAATGCCGGGATTCGCCTTCTCGAAATGCAGGCTGGGCGGAATCTGGGCGTGCCGGAGCGCGAGCGCGGTTTTGATCACGCCGGTGACGCCCGAGGCGGATTCGAGGTGACCGAGATTGGTTTTGGCTGTGCCGATGAGGCAGGTGCCGATGGCCTGGCTGGTCTCGCGGAAGGCTTTGGTGAGCGCCGCGATTTCAATGGGATCGCCGAGCGGCGTGGCGGTGCCGTGCGCCTCGACGTAGCCGATGGTGTCGGCGGTGACGCCGGCGAGCGCGTGGGCCAGCGCGACGACCTGCGCCTGGCCGTCCACGCTCGGCGCGGTGAAGCTGACCTTGCCCGCGCCATCGTTGTTCAGCGCCGCGCCCTTGATGACCGCGTAGATCGGATCGCGGTCGGCGAGCGCATCGGCGAGCCGTTTCAACACGACGACCCCGCAGCCGTGGCCGAAGACCGTGCCTTTGGCCGACGCATCGAAAGTGCGGCAGTGGCCGTCGGCGCTGGCCATCGCGCCCTCCTGGTAGAGGTGGCCGCGGGCTTGGGGAAAAGTGATGGAAACGCCGCCGGCGAGCGCGGCGTCGCACTGGTAGCTGAGCAGCGCCTGGACGGCCTGAGTGATGGCGACGAGCGAGGTGCTGCATGCGCTTTGCACGTTGATGCTCGGGCCGCGCAGATCGAGGCGGTAGCTGAGTTTGGTGGCGAGGTAGTCCTTGTCGTTGCCGGTGACGAGCGGGAAGCCGGAGATCTGAAATTGCGGGACGAATTCGGCGAGCAGTCCGGGCTGCGTGGCGAGGTTGTCGAGCAGGTAGGTGTTCAGGCTGCAACCGGCGAAGACGCCGATGCTGCCGCGAAAGCGCGCGGGATCGAGCGCGGCGTCCTCGAGCGCGTGCCAGGCGCATTCGAGAAAGACGCGGTGCTGCGGATCGGTGAGCGCGGCATCGCGTGGTGTGAGGCCGAAGAAGGCTGCGTCGAATTTGTCGGCATCCGCGAGCGCGCCACGCGCAGGAACGTAGCTGGGATCAGCAATGAGCGCCGGGTCGAGGCCGGAGGCGCGCAGTTCGTCGGCGGTGAAGCGCGTGATGGACTCGGTGCCGGCGCACAGATTTTGCCACAGCTCGCGGACATCGCGCGCACCGGGAAAGCGGCCGGCGAGACCAATGATGGCGATGCCTTCGGGCGGGAGATTTTCCGTGGACATTATCGGGACGTGGCGACGCCGACGCGGAGGCGGGCGAGGGCTTCGCGCTGCTTGGCGGCGCGGTCGGTGGCGGTGAAGGGTTCGGTGGTGGTGGTCGCCGTCGCGCCGTCGAGGAAGGCGGCGAAGGCGGCGACGGTGGGATATTGAAAGAGCGTGACCATTGGAAACTCGCGGGCGCTTTGCTGCTGGAGGCGATGATGAAGCAGCGCGAGGCGCAGCGAGTTTCCGCCGAGGTCGAAAAAGTTGTCGCGCGCGCCGACGCGGTCGAGCAGCAGTACGGAACGCCAGACGGCGGCGACGGATTGTTCGGTGGCGGAAGTCGGCGCGACGAAGGACGTGGTGAGTTCCGGACGTGTGGCGGCGGGCGCGGGCAGCGCGGCGCGATCGAGCTTGCCGTTCTGGTTGAGCGGGATGGCATCGAGCGGGATGAAAGCCGACGGAACCATGTAGGCGGGCAGGTGAACGAGCAGGCAGGCGCGCAGTTCGGCTTCCGTCGCGGGCGCGGTCGGCACGAAGTAGGCGACGAGATCGCTATCGCCCTCGGCGGCAGCGCGGGCGATGACCACGCATTGCGCGACGGCGGGGTGGCGGAGCAGCGCGGCTTCGATCTCGCCCAGCTCGATGCGGAAGCCGCGGATTTTCACCTGCTGATCGGCGCGGCCGAGATATTCGAGATCGCCGTCGGGCGTGCGCCGGGCGAGATCGCCGCTTTTATAAAGCAGCTCGCCGGTGCGCCACGGATGCGGGATAAAACGCTCGGCGGTCAGCTCGGGGCGGTGGAGGTAGCCGCGCGCGACGCTCGGGCCGCCGACGACGAGTTCGCCGGTCTCGCCGACCGGGCACGGGCGGAGCGCGGCGTCGAGGACGAAGAGATCGGTGTCGGGGATGGGGATGCCGATGCAACTGCCGTTGCGCGCGTCTAGATCGGCGATGGTGAGCGGACGGTAGGTGGTGAAGACGGTGGTCTCGGTGATGCCGTACATGTTCACGAGCCGCGGTTGGGTATCGCCGTGGCGCTCGAACCACGGACGCAGCGTCGTGAAATCGAGCGTGGAGCCGCCGAAGATGACGGTGCGCAAAGCGAGCGGCTGGCGCGCGGCGGGCGCGTCCTCCACGCGGATGAGCTGGAGAAAGGCGAGCGGCGTCTGGTTGAGGATGGTGACTTTTTCCGCCGCGAGCAGCGCGTAAAACTGCGCGGGGCTGCGGCTGACGAGATACGGCACGATGACGAGCCGTCCGCCACAGGCCAGCGCGCCCCAGATTTCCCAGACCGAGAAGTCGAACGCGAACGAATGGAACAGCGTCCAGCAATCGTTCTCGTCGAACTGGAAGTGCTCACGGCAACTCTCGAACAGACGGACGACGTTGCGATGCTCGACCACCACGCCCTTGGGCTTGCCGGTCGAACCCGAGGTGTAGATCACATAGGCCGCATGCTGATCGGTGACTGCCAGGCGACCGCCATCGTGTGCATCACCACCGGCCGCGACGCCGTCGAGTGGATCGTCGGCGTCGAGCCAGATGACCTTGGCCGCGCTCTCCGGCAACTGACCGCTCAGATGGCTCTGGCTGAGGATCAGCGCCACGCCGGCATCGGCGACCATGTACTGCGTGCGTGCCGGGGGGTTGCTGGGGTCCAGCGGGACGTAGGCCGCCCCGGCCTTCAGGATGCCCAGGATCGCGGTGACCATCTCCAGCGACCGGTCCGCGAACAGGCCCACCATGT
>JAIOPH010000030.1 GCA_021414005.1 Chthoniobacter sp.
TCCGCCGCTCGACCTCCAGCGCCACGAGCTCCCGGCTAAACTCATCGCAGATCGGCAGCCATTTGAGCCGCCGCCCGTCCTCGGTCTGGTCGAAGACAAAGTCGTAGCTCCACACATGGTTGACCCGCTCGGTCCGCCGCCGCTGCGTGCCGCCTTCGCTTACTCCCGACCCGCTGGCGCTGGCGCTGCCGGCGCGGCACTTTGAGCCCTTCCCACCGCCCATGCAGCACGGCTTGTCGTTTGCGCTCCGGGCCTGCCATATTGCCAGCACCCGCCGGTGCTGCCCTTCGGGCAAAGGCGCAGCGCCTTTGGCTGTCTCGTTCCACTCGGCTCCCTTCGCCACCTCCGTGAGGATGGAAAGGTCCAGAGTCTGGTTCGCCACGAGCTTCTTGAGCTGCGGGTTTTCCTTCTCCAGCGCCTTCAGCCGCTTGCTCGTCACCTCCTTCGCTCCGTCATACTCCTGCCGCCATCGGTGGTCGGTCGGTGGACTGACTTCCAGCTTCGTTCAGACCGCCTCCACGCTCTGGCCTCCCGCCAATAGCTTGGACGCCTCGCGCAGCTTCTTGATGATCTCTTCGGGTGGGGGTCGTTGCGTTTCATGTTGAGAGTTCGGCGGCGCTCAGGCGAGCGCAGCGCGGTCCACGTCTGTCCACGAATGTCTTCCGATGACTGATGAACAACGTGCCGCCTCTCATCGGACGTGGCTGACCGCGATGGGAGATGGCGACTTCGAGGCCGCGTGGCGAGAGGCGGATGGGATGGAGGCGGTGTGCCGGGCGCGCGGTTGACGGTACGCCGTTTCGCGGGCGGCGAGTGATCGTCCGCTGTTCGCACGGACTGGGAGATACGTTGCAGTTCATCCGCTTTGTCCCGGCCGTTGCGTTCGAGGCGTCGTCCGTCACCGTGGCTATTCAGCCAGCGCTGCTGAATCTCTTTCCGACATCTTCGGCCTTTGGATACATGCGCGATGGCTGGACTGACGAACCGTTCGTCGGCGAGGTGGATATGGAGATCACGGAACTCGCGTACTCGCTGCGCATTTCGCCCGCCGATCTGCCCGGATCGATTCCGTGGTTGGGTGCAAAGTGGATTCACCAAAGGGCAACCTTTTCTCCACCGCCGCGAGCAGGAAGACCGCGCGTGGGCTTGATCTGGGCGACGATTGATTCGCACTGCCCGGTGCCCCCGCACCAGTTTGCCCCGCAGTCGGCGGACTTTCGCCTCCAGCTCGGCGGCCGTGCGCGGGCTCGCTGGCACGGCTGCCTTCGGGCCGCCTCGCCCCAGTCGCGCAAGGTCCAGTAGTTGATGTCCAGTTCGCCCGCCGTGCCGCTCAAGTCGCCGCTGTGTCGAGCGCAATGCTCCACGGTGGCCTTTGAATTCCGCGTCCTAATGCCGCCGCGGGCGCTTGCTCCGGGTCGTGTCTTCTTTCGGTGTGTTGATTTGGTTCATTCAGCTTGGTCCAGCGTCCATACCCAATCCTGTCCGTGAAACCGAGTCAGGCCCACCCATGAATCCTTCTCCCAATCACAATCCCAAGTGCATAGATACGGCTGAGGATAACAGCTTTTGGGGTCAGGGCAGCTCAGCGGCGGCTGCCGCCGAACATGCTGCCGAGGAGGCCGCGGACGATGCTGCGGCCGACGCCGCTGCCGACGGAGCGGACGGCGCTTTTGGTGGCGGCTTCGAGCATCCCTTCGCGGTGCCCGCCGCGGGGGCCGGTGGTGCCAAAAAGGAGGGAGCCAATAGTGCCGACGAGACCGCCGCCGGTATCGCTAGACGCGGGCGTGGTGGTGCCGGGCAGGGGAGTGGGCGCGGCAGTTGGCGATGCTGCCGACGATGGTGCGGGCGCGCCAACGGCAGCGGAGCCGGCCACGCGGGCGCGTAGTTTTTCGGCGGCGCTTTCTCGGTTCACGGCGGTTTCGTACGCGCCGAAAAGGACGGAGGATTTGATGATCTCCTGGCGCTCGGCGGCGGTGATGGGGCCGATTTTCGCCCGGGGCGGCAGGACGAACGCGCGCTCGACCACGCCGGGCGTGCCGGTTTCATCGAGCAGCGAGACGAGCGCTTCGCCGACCGCGAGTTGCGTGATGGTTTCCTCGACGTTGAGCTGCGGGTTCTGCCGGAAAGTTTGCGCCGCGCTTTGTACGGCTTTCTGGTCGCGCGGCGAAAAGGCGCGCAACGCGTGCTGCACACGGTTGCCGAGCTGGCCGAGGATCTTCTCGGGGATGTCGATGGGGTTTTGCGTGATGAAATACACGCCCACACCTTTCGACCGAATGAGCCGGACGACCTGCTCGACCTTGTCTTCGAGCGCCTTGGGGATGTCGTCGAAAAGGAGGTGCGCCTCGTCGAAGAAAAACACGAGCTTCGGTTTGTCGAGGTCGCCGACTTCGGGGAGGCGCTCGAAGAGTTCGCTGAGCAGCCAGAGGAGCGCGGTGGCGTAGGTGCGCGGGCTGTTCATGAGCTGGTCCGCGCAGAGGATATTGATGACGCCGCGTCCGCCGTCGCCGGTCTGGATGAGGTCGTCGAGATTGAGCGCGGGTTCGCCGAAAAATTTGCCCGCGCCCTGCTGCTCGAGCTGGAGCAGGCCGCGCTGGATCGCGCCGATGCTGGCGGTGCTGACGTTGCCGTATTTCACGGTGAGTTCGGAGGCGTTCTCGCCGATGAAGCGCAGCATTTCGCGCAGGTCTTCGAGGTCGAGCAAAAGAAGCCCGTGATCGTCGGCGACGCGGAAGAGGATTTGCAGCACGCCCTCCTGCGTGTCGTTGAGATTGAGTACGCGGGAGAGGAGCAGCGGCCCCATCTCGGAAACCGTCGCGCGCACCGGGTGGCCGCTGGCGCCGAAGATGTCCCAAAACGTGACCGGGTAACCGGCGAATTTGAAATCGTCGATCCCGAGCAGTTTCAGGCGCTCGTCGATCTTCGGATTCGACGCGCCCGGCTTCGCGAGCCCGCTCAGGTCGCCCTTGATGTCGGACATGAAAACAGGCACGCCGATGTCGCTGAAGTGCTCGGCGAGACCTTGCAGTGTGATGGTCTTGCCGGTGCCGGTCGCGCCGGCGATGAGCCCGTGGCGATTGCCCATTTTCGGGTCAAAAAAAAGCTCGTCTTGGCCTTTGGCGATTAGAAAGCGAGTGGACATTGGTCGGATGAATTGGCGCGGAAAATAGGACCGCGAGGGATGGCGGGGCGAGGAGATTTGTTGTCACTACGGGAGCATTTTGTGCAGTGACAATCCGCGTCGCGCTCCGCACCATGCGGGAAACGCACGTATGAATCCATCGAACTGGCCCGCGATCACCGACAAGACGCTCTCCATCATCATGGGCGGGGGAGCTGGCACGCGTCTTTTTCCTCTCACCAAGGAGCGCTCGAAGCCCGCCGTGCCGCTGGCCGGGAAATACCGGATCGTGGACATCCCGGTTTCCAACTGCATCAACTCCGGCCTGCGGCGCGTGTATGTGCTCACGCAGTTCAATTCCGCGTCGCTGCACAAGCACATCAACTCCAGCTACAAGTTCGACAATTTCTCCCGCAGCTTCGTCGAGATCCTGGCCGCGCAGCAGACGCCCACGGACACGAGCTGGTATCAGGGCACCGCCGACGCCGTGCGGCAAAACCTCCGCGATTTCCTCCAGTATCCGTACGAATATTTCGTGATCCTGAGCGGCGATCAGCTTTACCGGATGGACTTCCGCGAGGTGCTCAAACAGCACATCGAGACGAAAGCGGACATGACGCTCGCCACGATCCCGGTGGGCCGCGAGGCGGCGAAAGAGTTCGGCCTCATGCACACGGACGAGGCGCGGAAAATCGTGCGCTTTGAGGAGAAGCCGAAAGATCCCGCGGTGCTCGACGCCATGCGCATCCCGCCGTCTTTGCTGAAGGAACTGGGCCGGCCGGCGGACGCGGAGCTGTTTCAGGCGTCGATGGGCATCTACATTTTCAACCGCGAAGTGCTGGTGCAGGCGTTGGACAATGACGCCGTGGATTTCGGCAAGCACATCATCCCGGGCATGCTCTCGAAGTTCCGCGTCCACGCCTACATTTTCCAAGGCTACTGGGAGGACATCGGAACGATCCGCGCGTTCTTCGACGCCAACCTCCAACTCACGAACCCCGTGCCGGAGTTCAATTTCTTCGACACCGTCACACCCATCTACACGCACGCGCGCTTCCTCCCCGGCAGCAAGATCAACGGCGCAAACATCCGCCAGGCCATCCTCTCCGACGGGTGCATCATCGACGACGCGCACATCGAGCGCGCGGTCATCGGCATCCGCAGCTACATCAAAAGCGGCACCACCGTGCGCAACAGCATCATCATGGGCGCGGATTTTTACGACGCCGACCAGGCCGCGCGCGGCAATACCCCCGAGCTGGGCATTGGCAAAAACTGCGTCATCGACCACGCGATCATCGACAAAAACGCGCGCATCGGCGATGGCGCGGTCATCACGCCGGACGGCAAGCCGAAGAACTTCGACGGACCGAATTACTACATTCGCGATGGCATCGTGGTGGTGCCGAAGGGCGCGGTCATCGAGGCTGGGGCGTGGATTTAGGAAGGAGATTGTGCGGAGTTTGCAGTGGACGCTGTCTGGCGGTCCGTGTTTTTGATCCGATGAATCGCCTGCGCCGCCATTGAGGCGTCGCATTTTTCAAACCTCCACCCATTCGTATGCCATCTCTTCGCCAACTCACCGCGGGCCTGCTCGGCCTGTTTTTCCTCACTGCTCCCGTCGGTCTCGTTCTCGCCGAACCCCCAGCCGCCGCGCCTGCAAAACCGGTCGCGGTGCAGGATTTTCCGGAGCCGATCCGTGTTGCGTGTGTGGGCGACAGCATCACGCAGGGGGTTGGAGCCGGCGCAAACTCGTATCCCGTCCAACTCGGTAAATTGCTGGGCGAGAAGTGGAAGGTTGGGAACTTCGGCGTGAGCGGGACGACGATGCTGAAGAAGGGGGACAATCCATATTTCAAGCAAAGTGCGTTCACCAATGCGCAGGGCATGAAGCCGAATGTCGTCATCATCATGCTCGGCACGAACGACACGAAGCCGCAGAACTGGAAGAGCAAGGAAGACTACGCTGCGGACTACAGGGAGATGGTCGAGACGTTTCAGAAACTGGAGAGCAAACCGCGTGTCTATGTGTGCCGGCCCTGCCCGGTGATCGCGAATGGAAACTGGGGGATCAATGAGCCCAACGTGCTGGAACTGATCCCAGTGATCGACAAGCTGGCCGCGGAGATGAAGCTCGACGTGATCGACATGCACGCGGCGCTGGCCGGGCACCCGGAGTTTATCCCGGATCGCGTGCATCCCAATGCCGATGGCGCGGGAGCGATGGCGAAGGCGGCGTTTCGCGCGCTGACCGGCAAGGATGAGCCTGCGAAGTAGCGCGAGCACGGCGCGATGGGCAAAGTCGTCATCGCGGGGTGCGGGTTCACGGGATTGGCCACGGCGCGGCTTTTCGTGGAAAAGGGCTGGGGGGTTGTCGGAGTCACGCACTCGCTGGAGTCGGCGGTGGCGCTGCGCGGCGAGGCGTTTCGCGTAGTCGCGTGCGACATCACGGATCGCGCGGCGCTCGCGGCGTGCGGGGAACTGCGCGGGGCGGATGCCGTGATCCACTGCGCGAGTTCCGGGCGCGGCGGAGTGGAGCAGTATCGCGCGGTCTATCTCGGCGGCGTCCGCGCGCTGGCCGAAGTGCTCGCGCCGCGGACGCTGGTCTTCACAAGCAGCACATCGGTTTACGCGCAAACGGATGGCGCGTGGGTCAGCGAGGAAAGCGCTGCCGAGCCGGATCGCGAGACGGGCCGGGTGCTGCGGGAGACGGAGGACTTGGTGCTCGCGGAAAGCGGCGTGGTCGCACGGCTGGCGGGAATTTACGGGCCGGGGCGGTCGGTGCTGCTGCGGAAGTTTTTCGCGGGCGAGGCGGTTATCGAAGGCGATGGCGCGAAGTGGATCAATCAGGTGCATCGCGATGACATCGCCAGCGCTCTCGTGCATCTCGTGACCACGTGTGCGCGCGGCGTTTTTAATGTGAGCGATGACGAGCCGCTGGCGCAGTCCGCGGTGTACTCGTGGCTCGCCGGACGCTTCGCCCGTCCGCTCCCGCCGTCCGGTCCGATCAATACCGAGCGCAAACGCGGCTGGACCAACAAGCGCGTAAGCAACGCGAAGCTGCGGGCCGTTGGCTGGCAGGCGCGGTATCCGTCATTTTTTGCGGCGGTGGAAAACGATCCGGCATTGCTGGCGGCTGTGATGGGGCCCCGAACGGCGTAAGCCAAAATTCGCACGCGCGTTTACGCTCCGCCTGACGATTGGGAGGAGCCGATAAGTGACGAGCGCAGTTAAGGCGGTAGCAGTAATGCCGTTTGACACCCTCGCCGCCGGAAGGCACAACTCCACCGCAGTTTCCACTCAGTAACCCCAACACCCAGCCAACATGCACAAACCTCTAGCTACCACCATCGCCCTGACGCTTGGCTTCATTGCCCTCGCGATTCCGGGTGCCACCTCAGCTGGTCAGCCGCTCTACGGTCCGACCGGTCAGGAAGGCAAAGGCAAAACCATTAGTCCACTCGATCCGGTGCCCGGAACGATCACGCTCGGCGGCGAATTCAGCAATCACCTGCAAGGCATCTATCTCGACTCGGTCACTCCTTTCTGGCATCCGGGCGACGCGACCATATTTCTGAGCACGCGCTCGAAGTATGACGACAGCCATCAATACGACACCAACTACGGCCTCGGCTTGCGCTATCTGGTGCCCGGTCGCGATGTGATCCTTGGCGTGAACGCCTTTTACGACTCGCTCGACAGCCAGTTCGACAACCAGTTTCACTCCGCCGGCTTTGGTGCCGAAATCCTGACGCGCTGGGTAGATGCGCGTTTCAACTACTACCTCCCGGCGAGCGACGACATCCTCGCGGGCACCACGCGCCGGCGCTCATCGAGCACGACGGTGACGGGGCCGGTGCAGAATGGAAGTGTGCTGCAAACCACGACCACCACCCGCACGCGGAAGCAGACTTTTCGCAACTATGAAGCCTTTCTCGAAGGGTGGAACGCCGAAGCCGGCTTCCTCATCCCGGGACTCGACCGCTACATGGAGACGCGCGTCTTCGGCGGATATTACCACTACAACAACCCGTTCAAGAGCGACTACGAGGGCTTCAAGGCTCGCCTCGAAGCGCACTTCCTGCCCGGGGTCATCGGTAATGTGGAATGGTGGAACGACTCCCATCTCAATGGCGGCCACTGGACGACAGATGTCCACGTTTCCGTACCGTTCTCGATCTTCAATCTCGCCAAGGGACGCAATCCCTTTGAAGGAGCCAGCGAGTCCTTCCGGCCCCGGCAGCGTGAATTCCGCGAGCGCCTCAGCGACATGGTCGTGCGTTCGCATCGGGTGAAGACGGTGAAGTCTGGCGACATTGAGACGAGCGACAAGACTTCGACGCAGACCCGGACGACAACGACGAACGTGTCCACGGTAGCGCCGCCGACGCCTCCTCCGTTCACGCCCCCGCCCATTGGCTAACTAAATTCCGGTTCGGATCCGAACTCAGCCGCTGGCTTGCTTACGCGGGCCAGCGGCTGCTTCGTTTGCGGGATTCAGTTTTCCACCAACCGCAACACTCGCATCCACTCGCGGCCCTCGCGCCCGGGGTAGGCGCTTTTCGGCAGCCATTCGCTGAGGACAGTAAAGTGGGGCGCGAAGAGCGTGTCGAGTTCTGCGGTGCTGACACCGAAGGGTGGGCCGTCCGTCGGGTGATTCTGCCCGGGATCCAGGTAGAAGACGGCCAGCAGATGACCGCCGGGCCGAAGCGCACCGGCGACGGCGGCGACGTAAGCCGGGCGCATCGCGGGGTCGATGGCGCAGAAGCAGGTGTGCTCCCACACCCAGTCAAAGATTCCGCGCAGCCGCGGCGGCAGGGCGAAAAGGTCCGCGAGTTCGTAGCTCTCGCCACCCACGGTCGGGAAAGTGCGCGCGCCTTTCACCGCCGACGGCGCGATGTCCAAGCCGACGACTTCATCCGCCGTCGCGGCCAGGGCGCGGACATCGTGGCCGAAGCCACAGCCGGGCACGAGCACGCGCCCGCGCACCGGTTCGGTGCGGAGGAACTCCACAAGGCCGGGACTCGGCCCGCCTTTTTCCCACGGGGTTTCGTTCTTTTGGTAGTTGGCTTCCCAATCGGTCGGCATAGTGGGTGAAAGATTGAAGTTAGCGGCGCAGCCAGATGGTGGCTTGCGCCACGCTCCATTGGAATTTGCGCGCGTGCTCGCGGATGAGGAAAGGAAGATCGCGCGTGGCGACCAGCGAAAAATCTGCGGCGAGCGCAGCGTCGAGTCCGTCGCGGGTGGTCACCGCGCGCCCTTCGCGCTCGAAACCGCCGAGCCAGTTGGCGCGCGGCGTGAACTCGTTCAGCCAGGTGTACGGCGACGTGATGATGAGCTGCCCCCCCGGTTTCACCAGCCCGGCCAACCGGTCGAGGCAGCGCCGCGGCTCGCTCAGGCGGTCGATGAGATTCGCCATGAGCACGACATCAAACGCGCCCAAATCCGCGCGTAGATTCATGGCGTCGCCGACTTCGAACGCGACGCGACCGCGTTCGATTTCCACTGGCACGCAGGCGCGGCACGGCGTGGTCAGCGCGCCTTCGTCCGAGCGGAGAAAAGCGAGACCGCCATTCACGCGCAAAGACTCGGCCGCAGCGATGAACCGCTGCGAGAAATCCACGCCGATGACGTCGCGGCAATGCCGCGTCAGTTCAAAAGTCGAGCGACCCACCGCGCAGCCGAGATCAAGCGCGCGCGCTGCATCCGGCAGACGCGCCGGGTCCAGACACTCGCTCACACAGCGCGCCGGATAGCCGAGTGCCTCGCGCGGCCCGCCGGCGGGCGGCAGCACCTCGTCGGGCGTGCCGTAGTGAAAGAGCAAGTACTCCGCGAGGAGCTTGTCGGTTTCGTAGATGTTCATGCGTGGAGTTTGACGAGACTTTGATCCGCTGACAAAAGCCCCGTCATTCCTGAATTCCGCACCGCTCACGATAATGGGAGGGGCTGCTCTACTCAGCGAGCAATGCGCGCATGTAGGCTGCAGGTAAGAAGCTCTCGATCAGCACCTCAGTCGCACCGGCGCGGCGCATGCGGACTTGCGGCACGTTGATTTCGGGCGTCTTCGAGGGCGAAAAGAGGATGTCGTCGTGCGTGGCGTTTTTCTTGTTCGCGAAAAGATCGGGCGTCAACCGGCCGCCGAGATGATCGCTGCGGCCCGTGGCCACATGCATCGTGCCGAGGATTTTTTCGTCCTGAATGTCGCGGCCGGAAACCGGCAGATCCTGCGTGCCAAAGCCGAGTTCGCCGAGTTCGCCAGTTACCGGATCGGAGGTCAGTTTTGCGTTGTGCTCGTCCACCGTCGCCTGATTTCCCCGGAGCAGCGTCGCTTGAAAGATGCGTCCATTTTTCACCGCCATCAGACCGATCGTGCCGTCCTCATACTTGTGCGGAAATTCGCCCGTCGCGTCGGTGGGCACGAAATAGATTTCGCCCGCTGGCAGGTTCGCGATGTCCGGGCCGCCGCGGCACAGGCCGTGACTTTTTTGCGCCTCCTGCTGCGCAAGATCGAGATGCAGCGTGTGTTTCCGGTCAGCGAAGACGAAGTCGATCTCCACCCAATCCGCCTTTGTCATGCCGAGCCGCAGCTTCTCCGCCTGCCGGCTCACCTCGAAGTAATCCACGGCTAACCCCGAGCTAAGGATGATCTGATTCATCCCGTGCATCGTTGCGCCACGGAAGCCGAACTTTTTCGCAAACGCGGTCAGCGGTGCGGTCGCCGAGTAAGTCGAGACGCACAGGACGAGGCTGTATTTCTGATACACCTCCGTGACCAGATCGACCTCGCGCCCATCCGTGGCAAAACCCTTTTCCGGCAGGTCGAGATTGCTGCCGCCGGTGATTTCGTAGGCAAACATCTCGCCGCCCTCCATGCCGAGTTCGCGCATCGTGCCCTGGCGCAGCCCCTGGTAAATCACGTCGTAGGCGTGGCGCTGGATGGAAAGATCGGGGTTCTGCAGGAAGCGAAAGGCTTCCACGTCGCGCGGGTTCTCGAGGTCGATCAACACGCACACGCGCTCTCCCGGTTTCGGATCGAAAACGGTACGCAGCAGCCGCGTGAGGCTGAAGGGCGGAAAGGTGCGGGTGTTGGCGGCGGCGGTTTCGGTGCTGGCATTCATGGTTTGGTTTTCGTTTGGAGACTTCGGGCGAGCGCGTATTCCTTACGCCCGACCCGCCCGGAGTGTTGCAAGATTCCGCGCTCGATTCAGCAAATGATTTGGCAAACCAAAACCCGCACCTTCGACCTCGCGCATCGCGCCCTCATCATGGGCGTGGTCAATGTGACGACCGATTCGTTTTCGGATGGCGGGCAGTTTTACGACGTGGAAGCCGCCTGCGCTCACGCCCGGCGGCTCTTGGAGGATGGCGCGGATATCATCGACATTGGCGGCGAATCCACGCGACCCGGCGCGGAGCCCGTGAGCGAGGCGGAAGAGCTGCGGCGTGTCCTGCCCGTCGTCGAACGGCTTGTGGAAACGCAAAATGAAATCGCGCCGCCGTGCGGCTCCCGAAATTCCGCAATCATCTCGATCGACACGATGAAGCCCGCCGTAGCCGAGGCCGCCCTGGTCGCCGGTGCCGATGTTGTCAACGATGTGTCCGGTCTGCGCGATCCGGCGATGCGCGAGGTGGTGCGGGCGAGCGGCGCGGGGGCCATCGCCATGCACATGCAGGGCACGCCACGCGACATGCAGCACGCGCCGCATTACGACGACGTGACAGCGGAAATCCGGGAATTTTTTCGACAAACTTTTGAGGCTTGCCTACAGTGCGGAATCGACCCTATGCGCCTCGCTTTCGATCCGGGAATTGGCTTTGGAAAAACTCTGGCGCACAATCTTGTCCTGATCCGAAACCTTGCAGCGGTGCAGGTCGGCGGGCGTCCGGTGGTGCTCGGAGTCTCCCGGAAATCGTTCATTGGAAAGGCGCTCGGCACAGATGCGGTCGGGGATCGCGCGTGGCCCACCGTCGCGTTGACGAGCTACGGGCGCGCGCACGGCGCGTCGGTTTTCCGCGTCCACGAGGTGCTGCCCAACGTCCATGCCCTGCGCATGACCGAGGCCATCCTCGAGCCGGAGGGCGTCGCATGAGTTTCGGCGATCTCCAGCACTTCGCCGCGCTGCACTGGAAGGACGCCGCCGAGATCACGCTTCTCGGCGTGGCGATCTACTACACTTGGAAATTTTTCCGCGGCACGCCGGGCGCGAATGTCCTCGTCGGCCTCGTCGTCATCTTTCTCGGGGCGACCTTTCTCTCGCAGATCCTCGGCCTCACGGTCATCGGCGCAATCTTCGAGAGCTTGTCAAAGGTGCTCGTCATCGCACTCGTCATCATCTTCCAGCCAGAACTCCGGCGCGGTCTCGCGGCGCTCGGGGCGACGCGGCTGTTCTTCGGCACGCAGCAGAGCCGCGAGACGCTGGATCTGATTCGCGAAATGACCTTCGACCTCGCCAACCGGCAGCTCGGTGCACTCATCGCCATCGAGCGTGGGCAGAACATCGAGAGCTTCGCCGAGAGCGGCGTGAAGATTGATTGCGCGCTGTCCTCCGAGATTGTTGTCAGCCTCTTTTTTCCCAAAACCCCGCTGCACGACGGCGGCATCATCATCCGCAACGACCGCATCGTTTCCGCCGCGTGCATTTTTCCCGTCACCCAGCGCGCCGACCTCGACCGCACGCTGGGCCTGCGGCACCGCGCGGCGCTCGGGCTCGCCGAAGAGAGCGATGCCATCGTCGTGGTGGTCTCCGAGGAAACGGGCGTGGTTTCCGTGTGTCATCGCGGTTTGATCGAAAGAAATTTCGACCCCGAAAGTCTGAGCCGGCGGCTCAGCGAACTCTTCTCCCTGAAAGATGAAAAAGATCCTCCACAACTGGCCGGCCAAGGTGCTGTCGCTGGTGCTCGCCCTCATTCTGTGGGCGGTCATCCGAAAGAGCCTCGAACCGACCACCTCGCCTTCTAGATTTCAGTTCGACGCGGACCAGCGCTTCCAGGCGGAAGACAAGTTCCAGTTCGATGCTTCCCGCTATGGCAAACCACCAAAAAAGTAATCCGCCCGCGAAGCCCAACGGCAATGGCGAGCGCCGCATCTTCGGCACCGACGGCGTCCGCGGCACCGCGAACATTGAGCCCGTCACCGCCGAGACCGCGCTGAAGCTCGGCCGCGCGGCGGCGCACATCTTTGCCCAACGCAGCGGATACGCGGGCCGGCCCAGCGAGCGCACGACCATCGTCATCGGCAAAGACACGCGCCTTTCCTGCTACATGCTGGAGAATGCGCTCGCCGCCGGCGTCATGTCGCTCGGCGCGGATGTGCTTTTCATCGGTCCGCTGCCCACGCCGGGCGTCGCCTACATCACGCGCTCGCTGCGCGCGGATGCGGGCATCGTGCTCAGCGCGTCGCACAACCCTTACGAGGACAACGGCATCAAATTTTTCCGCCACGACGGCTACAAGCTCGACGACGAGGTGGAGCAGCGGATCGAGCACCTCGTTTTCAGCGGCGAAATCGAGGCGATCCGTCCGACCGCCGGGCGCATCGGTCGCGCCACGCGCATCGACGACGCGCTCGGGCGCTACGTGGAATTCGCCAAGCAGAGCTTTCCGCGCGGCCTCACGCTCGACGGCATCCGCATCGCCGTGGACTGCGCGAACGGCGCGGCCTACAAATCCACGCCGTGCATTCTCCGCGAGTTGGGGGCCGACGCCGTCATCGCGCACAACACGCCGAACGGCCGCAACATCAACCGCGAGTGCGGCAGCATGCACCCGGAGGAAATCCAGCGTCTCGTGAAGGAGACGAAGGCGCAGATCGGCATCAGCCACGACGGCGACGCCGACCGGGTGGTGCTCTGCGACGAGCTGGGCGAGATCGTGGATGGCGACGAGATCATGGCCATTGCCGCGCTCGATTTCATCAAGCGCGGACGCCTCGCGCAGAACACGCTCGTGGCCACGGTGATGAGCAATTTCGGTCTCGATGAAACGCTGAAGCGACACGAGGGCCGCGTGCTGCGCACGAAAGTCGGCGACCGCTATGTGATCGAGGCAATGATGAAGCAGGACTTGAACGTCGGCGGCGAACAAAGCGGGCACATGATCTTCCGCGACTTCTCGACGACTGGCGACGGCATCGTCAGCGCGCTGCAAATCCTCCGCATCATGGTGGAAACCGGCCAACCGCTCAGCGAGTTAAAGAAGTGCCTCGCGAAATACCCGCAGGCCCAGCGCAACCTCAAAGTGCGCGAGAAACGCCCGCTCGAAGAACTGCCCGACGTGCTCCGGCTCGTCGCCGAAGCCGAGCACGAACTCGCCGGCGCCGGCCGCGTGCTCCTGCGCTACAGCGGCACCGAGCCAAAAATCCGCCTCCTCATCGAAGGCCGCGACGGCGACCGGATCAACACGCAGGCGGATCGGATTGCGGGGGTGATTAAGGAGGCGATCGGGGCGTAGCCCCCCTTGTCATCCTGAGCTTGTCGAAGGACCTCTAACATTCCGGCGGGGCATTCGACACTCCCACCGCCTCCGCCCCAGGGAAAAGTTAGAGGTCCTTCGACAAGCTCAGGATGACGGGCGTACGATGCAGCGCTTCGCGCTTTTGATGTCCGGCTCACCGTTGCATTTCAGATGAACCTTTTCCTCACCGGAACCGACACCAACGTCGGCAAGACCTACGCGGCCTCGCTACTCGTCCGCGCGCTGCGTGCAGCGGGGCGCGATTGCGTCGGCATGAAGCCAATTTGCTGCGGTGGGCGCGAAGATGCCGAGGCGCTTCATGCCGCCTGCGGCCGCGCGATTGCCCTGAACGACGTGAACCCGGTCTGGCTGCGTCCTCCGGCCGCGCCTTACACGGCGGCGATGATCAAGAACCGTCCGATCGACCTCGCGCTAATTTGGGAAACCTTCGCGCGCCTGCGCGGCGCTCATGAGTCCCTCATCGTCGAGGGTGTCGGCGGGTGGCTGGTGCCGATCACGCGCGACTACTTCGTGGCTGATCTCGCGGTGGAATTTGCCATGCCCGTCGCCGTGGTCGTGGCGAATCGTCTAGGCGCGCTCAACCACACGCTCCTCACCGTGCAGGCAATTCGCGCGCGCGGGCTAAAATGTGCGGGCCTCGTCCTGAACCACACCCTGCCACCAACCGTGTCACCCGACATCGCCACGACCACCAACCGCGCGATGCTCGAAGACCTGGTTGACGTTCCCGTCCTCTTCGAGATCACGCATGGCCAGCGCGAAATCGTCCTCGCCGCCCGCTGATCCCAATCTCGTGGCATCAATCTGATCAAACCCGACTCGGGACTCGTAGCTGGCGCTTCTTCCCGCGTTCCGCTCTCCAGCTTGATAACAGTAGCGAGGCGAATGAAGCGTGCGAGCTACGAGATAAGACGCCGCTTGGAGTGGCGTGGCGTGGGCTTCATTATCAGCCTACGATGAACAACGAACTTCCGCACAAGCGCTGCAAGTCGCGCCGCAGACTGGTACGATGGGCTGCTGCCGGGATCGGCCTGCTTGCAGTGGTGACAGTGGGTGTCTTCGTGACCGCGCCGAAGCAGCGGCTGATTATTCCCGGCCTGATGAAGATCGACATCCGCGAAAGCGGCCCTGACTTCGACACCGGCTTGGTGGACTATCGCGCGAGTGTTCGCAGCCTCGTCTCAAACGTCCGTTTCGAATGCAACGTGGGCATCACGATGCAAGGGCGCTATCTCTACCAACTCGCGTCCAGCGTGGATCGCACGGTCGTCGGATTGAGCGAGGTCAGCAAGCCGCGCGAAATCATCCTCATCTTCGAACCAGCCACCGGGCGCCGCTGGCCGTCTGTGTCGGGCTCGCATTGGGCTGAATTCGATGCCGATGCGCGCACGAACGGCTTGCCGCTGCTCGCGCGCCTTGGCGGCGAATTTTTCCTCGCCAACATTGGCGACCTGCAACGGAGCAAGGAGTTCCCCGGCAGCCGTTCGCCGGATGGAGCGTTCGCACTTTTTCAAACGCGTGATGGTGGCTACGAGTGGAATGGCGCGGTGCAGATTCTCGGGACGGTGAGTCGGCAGTTTTTCACCACCACCACTGTGCGCCCCGTTGACGGGATAATCACCGCCGGCGGGTGGCCGAAGCCGGTGTTGTGCCGCTGGAGCGAAGACGGAGGGATGCTGGCGATCTACGATCCGTTCTACTTCCGCGGGAGTTGGGTGAGCACCATGCACACCGAAATCCACCGCCGACGTGAGGGGTATTTCGAGGCGGTGCCGATGCCGAAGATCGAGGAACTTGCGCGGCGGGCCGGGCTCAACGTCTCGCTGCGCGGGTTTGCGCTCGACGATGTGCCTGTGGCGTGGCTCGCGGAGGATCGTCTGCGCGTAGATATCACTTTCCAGAGCCCGCGGGATCCAGCGGCGCCCCGGCATTTTTCAATGACCCTGCGGGTGCCGTCCGATGGTGCAGCAGATATCGAAAAATTCGAGCCGATTTCAGAAAAGTGACCGGCCTCCGCCCTAAAGCAGCGAAAGCTGATCCGTCGGCACGCGAAACGCCGCGGCGGAAAGGTCGGGTAGATCGCCGCGGAAAGCGGCTTTGCGTTTGGCGACGGCGAAGAGAGCCTTGATCTGCGCGGCGAGCGCGCCTTCGCCTTTCATGCGGGATCCAAAGCGCGGGTCGTTGAGCTGTCCGTCGCGCAGGGACTCGATGCGCCCGAGCACCTTGTCCTTGTGGCCCGGCGCGTGGCGCTCCAGCCACGCGGTAAAAAGCGGAGCGACGGCCCACGGCAGGCGCACGATGGTGTAGCCGGCGGTGCGCGCGCCGGCGCGGGCAGCCGCGTCGAGGAGTGCGGGGATTTCGTGATCGTTCAGGCCGGGAATGATCGGCGCGGTAAGCACAATGACCGGCACGCCAGCGCTACTTAGTTCTTCAATCGCGGCGAGCCGGCGGCTGGGCGCGGAGGCTCGTGGCTCCAGCGTTTTGGCGAGCGCGCCGTCGAGCGTGGTGAGCGAAATGCAGACGTGCGCGGCACCGTGTTTCGCCAATTCCGCAAGGTGGTCGAGGTCGCGCGTGACGAGATGGTTTTTCGTGATGATGCCGACGGGATTGCGAAACTCGGCGAGCACGGCGAGGCAGCGCCGAGTGAGCTGGAGCCGGCGCTCGACGGGCTGGTAGCAGTCGCTGATTGCGCTCATGGCGATGGGCTGCGGCTGCCAGCTTTTCTTGGAAAGCTCGCGCCGGAGCAACTCAGGCGCGTGTTCTTTGACGACGATCTTCGTCTCGAAATCGAGCCCGGCGGAAAAGCCGAGATATTCGTGATAGGGCCGCGCGTAGCAGTAGGCGCAGCCGTGCTCGCAGCCGCGGTAGGGATTCAGGCCGGCGCGGAAGGGGATGTCCGGCGAATCGTTGAAGGAAATGATGGACTGCGAGTCGTCGCGGAGAAACTGCGTGCGCGGGCGGAGCGGTTCGCCGTCGTCATCCACGAGCGCTTCGGGCTCCAACTCCACGCTGAGCTTTTGAAAGCGATTGTGCGGATTCGAGTCGGAGCCGCGACCGGTGGGCGAGCGGTTTTGCGGCTGAAAAGACATGTGTTCAATGGAACACAAAACGTAGGGATGGCGAGTGTCCGTTACGGGGCCGGAATGGGATGCGGCGTTTTTTGACCACTGATTACGCGGCTTACTCAGATTAAGCGGATTTTCTCCAACGAGATCATCCGTGCAATCCGGGTAATCCGAGCACTCCGTAGTTCCTCGCCACCGAGCCGCCGCTCAGTAATACGCGGGCGCGTGGCCCGGCTTCCATTTGACGTTGCAGCCGATGCTCGGCTGCTGGTCGGGGCTCACGGGTTTCCCGCATAGTACGGCGTCGAGGGCGGCGCGGAGATCGGCTCCGTCGGGCTGGCCGCGACCGGGGCGCGAACTGTCGAGCTGGCCGCGATAGACGAGGTGGCGCGTGGAATCGAAGAGGAAGAAATCCGGCGTGCAGGCGGCCGTGTAGGCTTTGGCCACGCTCTGCGTTTCATCATACAAAAACGGGAACGTGAATCCTGCGGCGCGCGCCATCGCGGCGGTCGGAGCGGGTGCATCCTGAGGATAGTTCTCCACGTCGTTCGCGGTGATTGCGACGAGCGCCACGCTCTCCCCCGCGTAGTCGCGTGCGAGCCGCGCCAGCTCCGGCTGCACATGCACCACGTACGGGCAATGCGCGCAGAGGAACATCACGAGGAGCGCCTTTTTCTCCGCAAAGTCCGCGAGCGCCAGAATGCGGCCGTCGGCCACGGTGGGCAGTGCGAAGTCCGGCGCGGGCGTGCCAAGGGCGAGCATGGTGGATGAGACGGCCATGACGGAAATGACGAAAGGGAGAATGACGAATAACCGCCGGAAGGCGGCGGGTGCTTTTCGCGCGCAGCGCCGGTCAGTGCGTCGGCGAGAGCGGGGCGTCCCATGGATCGGAACGCGGCGGCGGCTTTGGCACGCGCCCGCTAAGGAGCGCGGCGGTCACGGCGTGCTTCCACTCCAGCGAGCCGAGCTTGTAGGTACGCCGGTTGCGGTTCCGGTGATCGCCGGAGGCGTACGTCCTGTGGCCGAATCGCGCCGGGCCGGTATAACGGTCTCGAGTGTCGCCCGAGGCGTAGTCGCCGCGGTAGTAACCCACTTTGCGGGCGGAGGTGGAGTCCGCATAACGATCCCGGAAATGGTAGGGCGGATGGTAGTAGTCGCTCGTGCGCCGGCCCGTCCGGTAACCGCCGTAGTCCACGTTCGAGCGGTCATAAGTGACATTGGCACGTGAGCCGTCCGAGTAGCCCACGCCTTCGGGATCGCCAAAGTAATCGGACCGACGGTAGGGGTAATCGCGATAATAGCCGGTGGGGTAATAGTCGAAGTTGTCGCCACGCAGCACGTAGTAATCAACAATGGCGTACCACTCCTGGGAGCCGGGCTCCGGGCGGATGTTATTGGCGTAGCGCGTGTCCACTTTCTTATCCACCCAGTCCACCCAGGCCGGTGTGCCGATCTCCGGATGCCGCGGCACGTAGCGGTAGCCGCTGCGATAGCGGGTGTCGTAATCCTGCACGCAGCCCGAGGTGAGGATCATCAATACAGCCGCGGCACAGAGGGCCAAAAGAGGGAGCAGTTTTTTCATGGGCGGAGTCGAATACGGCAGATTAATACTGCGGTCGCGCTAATTTGAATAGATCAAAAATTTCTCATTTCATTGAAATCCGGCTTTCAACGCCTGCGCCATTGCCCCGGCATTGGCTCATCTCTAGCTTTGTCCGCTCCCATGCTTCTTTCGCTTCGTCATCTGGCAAAGCCCGCCATTTTCCTCGCACTCGCGGCCGTTCTTGGAACCACCGGGTGCGAGCGGAAGGAGCCGATGGCAGAAAGGAGATTCCGGATATTGGTGGAGGAAAATACGCGATTGATTGCCGCGGTGAGAGCGCAGGATCCTAACTACCTGGCCGCCGGATATGATGAAACTGCGGACAGCGGAGAAGGCGGATATTCTCCCGAAGGCATGCGGATACTTACGGCGGCGAACGCGGAACTCCGCGCCATCCTCGCCGGGCGCGACCGGGCGCGCGCGCTGGAGGCCAATAAAACCGTGCGTGCGGAAATCGAGCGGCAGGTCGCCGCCATCCGCGGCCTCGAATTCAAGCAGCCCGTGGACTACCAGGTTCTCAACCGGAAGGAGATTAAGCAGACTGTCGCCGGCAAACTCAGCGACGTGTTTTCCGAAAAGGAATTTCACGACATGACCGAGGCCTTGGCCGCGCTCGGGCTGCTGCCCGCGGGCTTTCCGCTGCGCGAAAAATACATCGATCTCCTCGGCGAGCAGATCGCCGCATTTTACGACCAGCACACCCACAAGCTCTACATGTATGAGGACGCCTCGCTCGATAACGCCCAGAACCGCGTGGTCCTCGCCCACGAGCTGACGCACGCGCTGCAGGATCAGCACTTCGGGCTGAAGGCACTCCCGCTCGAAATCAAAACCAACGACGACCGCGCCGCCGCCGCCAGCGCACTGGTCGAGGGCGACGCCACGCTCGTGATGAGCGAATACATGCTCAAGAACATGTCCAAGCAGATGCTCAAGGACAGCGTCGTCTCCTCCTTTACGCAAAACATGAAGCAGCTCGAAACCGCGCCCCGCTACCTGCGCGAAATGCTCGTTTTTCCATACCTGCGTGGCCAGGAATTCTGCGCCAGCCTCTTCGGCGCGGGCGACTACGCCGCTGTTTCCCGCGCCTATGCCGAGCCGCCCAGCTCCAGCGCCCAGATCCTGCATCCGCAGAAATACCTCGCCCGCCCGCGGGAGGAGCCCATCGCCATCGCGTGGCCGGACACGCGGGTGCGTGGCGAGAAGCCCATCTCCGATAACTGCGTGGGCGAGATGGGCATCCGCATCCTTTTCACCGAATGGCTCGACGCCGCGACTGCGGAGCGGGCCGCCGCCGGCTGGCGCGGCGACCGCTATCTCTACTTCGCCGGCGGCCAGGCCCTCGTCTGGAAAACGGTGTGGTCGAGCGCCGAGGAAGCCGCCGAGTTTTTCGCCGCCGAACAGCAGCTCCTCGCCAAACGCCACGCCTCCCCCGAGCCGCGCACCGCGCCCGGAAGCTACGCCGCCGACGCTCCCCGCACGCTCCGCCTCCGCCAGACCGCCGCGCACGAGGTCATCCTCATCGACACCGCCCACGCCGACTGGCTGCCCGCTCTCGAAGCGCTGCCGTAGCTTTTGTGGGAGGGCCTGCGCCTAAAGTCGGCTCTTGCATTCACCCCGGCGGAAGGCGTGGATACGCGGCACTCAACCCCATCCCATGAAGACTTCATCCTCCGTCACTCGTCGCCGTTTTCTCGCCACCACCGCCGCAGCCGTGCTCGCGCCGCGGGTGCTGACCGCGCAGAAAAGCGACACCCAGCTTGTCATCGGCGAAGGCGAGCACCGCTACGAGGTGCTGCACAACTGGCCGCAACTGCCGGACAAGTATTCGTGGCAGACCACGCACAACGTCGCCATCGACGCGGCGGGTTTGCTCTACGTCATCCACGAAGGTCGCGAGAATCTAAAGGATCACCCGTCCATTTTCGTCTTCGATGCCGAGGGCAAATTCGTGCGTGCCTTTGGTAACCAGTTTCAGGGCGGCGGACACGGCTTGGAAGTGCGGACCGAGGGCAAGGAGCAGTTCCTTTACGTGACCGGCTACCAACAGTTGAAGAACTTCGCCAAGCTCACGCTCACCGGTGAGCGGGTTTGGGAAAAGCGCGCGCCGATGGAGTCCGGCATCTATGCGCCCGAAGAGGACACCAAGCCAACCAAACGGTGGGGAGCCAACGCCTTCATGCCGACCAACTACGCCTTCCTGCCCGACGGCGGTTTCTTTCTCGCTGATGGCTACGGCTCATTCCGCATCCATCGCTATGACAAAGATGCCAAGTGGGTCTCGATGTTTGGCGAGCGGGGCAAAGGGCCCGGCCAGTTCGACACGCCGCACGGCCTCTGGATCGACAACCGCCCCGGCCGCGAGCCGTCGCTCGTCGTGACGGACCGCGCGAACAAGCGCCTGCAATGGTTTACGCTGGAAGGCAAGCATCTCAAGACGCTGGATGGCTTCCTCCTGCCCGCCAATGCGGACATCCGCGGGGATGTCCTGCTTGTGCCCGATTTGCAGGCGCGCGTGACGTTGCTGGACAAGGATGACAAGGTGATCACCCATCTCGGCGAAGATCCCGAGTGGCGGGCCGCCGTTCTTAAAGGCGGGATGAAGCTGCGCAACGAGCCCAAGGGCGAAGGCTGGGTCTCTGGCAAGTTCCTGCACCCACACGATGCGTGCTTCGATGCCGCCGGAAACATTTTCGTGGCTGAATGGGTCAACACCGGGCGCATTACGAAGCTGCGCAAGTTAGGCTAACAGTCCATTCTACCCACCATGAAACTTACTGTTATCGCCAGTGTCATCGGCTTCGCGGTGCTTGGAGCCTTGCGGGCCGAGGAACCGAAAGCCGACCAACCCACATCACCAACCTTCCTGTTTCTCGGGGACAGCATCACCGCCGCGGGTGGCTACGTCCGGCAGATTGGAGCCGAACTGGCCAAAGCGAATCCTGCGAACCCACCAAAGGTTATCAACCACGGTCGCAACAGCGAAACAACCTCGGACCTTAGTGAGGCTTATCATCCCGGTCGCCGGCCCTGCGTTTTGACCCGGCTCGATAAGGAGCTGGCGGATAACAAACCCAACTGGGTCGTGGCGTGTTATGGCATCAACGATGGCATTTACCATCCCTTCAATGAAAAACGTTTCGCGGCTTATCAGACTGGCATCGAGTCGTTCATCAAGAAAGTGCAGGACACGGGAGCGAAGGTTATCTTGCTGACGCCGCCGCCTTATGCCCGCACCGGTGCTTTTCCTGAAGGAGCCGACGCCGCCGCGCGCGAGGAGATCGTGAAGAAGGTGGACGCGGAGGCAGACGTCGAGGCAGAGAAAGACCCAAATAAGTTCGGCTATCGCACCCCGTACGCATACTACGACGAAGTCATGGCGCGTTACTCGAAGTGGCTGCTCACGCTCAATGGCCGCAAAGATGTATGGGTCGTGGACCTGCGGACTCCCATGCTGGCAAAGGTCAAGGAAACCCACGGCGGCGACCCCATTCATCCGAACGGCCTCGGCCACTCGATCATGGCCGAGGCTTTCCTGAAGCAGTGGCCGGCCATCGAGGCGCAGGCCAAGGGTAAGTAAGAAAAATATTCGTTTCGCCGCCGGTGTCTCGCATTGGACGGAGTCTGGCGATGTTGCCGCACGACGATCCACATTCTCCAAACCGAATTACCGACCAAGACCTATCTACCATGATCACTTTCAATAGACTCTCGAGCACCGCCGTCTGGCTGCTCTTTGCGCTGCAACCGGGCAACGCCGCCGATTTTGCCCTCAAAGATGGCGACAGGGTGGTGATGATTGGCGACAGCATTACCGAACAGCATTTGCATAGCAGCTATGTGGAGGCGTGGACGCTGACGCGGTTTCCCGCATGGGATGTGAAGTTTGTGAATTCGGGGATCGGTGGTGATACCGGGCCAGGAGGAAACAACCGCTTCAAGCGTGATGTGCTCCCCTATGGGCCCACGGCCATGACCGTGAACTTCGGGATGAACGACGCCGGTGGGCCGGGGAACAACTGGAATGAGGAGCGTTTCAAGAACTACATGAAAGGCATGCAGGGCATCGCCGATCAGGCCAAAGCCGCCGGCATCCGCGTGACCTGGCTTACGCCGCAACCAGTCGAAGTTCAGGCAGAAGGCCCGTCGATTCTGCCGGACAACCTTAATCTGGAGAAGTTTTCGGCGGGCGTGAAGGAGATCGCGGCGACCAACGGCAACGCGCTGTTTGTTGACCAGTTTCACCCTTTCGCGGCGGTCGTGGACAAGGCTCGCGCGGCGAGTCCAAAGAACCGGATCGGCGGCGGTGACCCGGTGCATCCCGGACCTCCCGGCCAGAGTCTGATGGCGGCCAGCATCCTCAAAGGAATGGGCTTTCCGACGTCGGTGGCGGCGGTCGAAATTGACGCCAGCGCCCGTAAGTTGGTCAAAAGCGGGAATTGTACGGTGGACGGTTTGAAGGTCGGGGCAGACGGAAAAATCGAGTTTCAGCAAAAGGACAAAGCCCTCCCGTTTTTCCCGGAGGAGGCGAAGAGCATTTTGGCGTGGGCTCCTATTTTGGAGGAAATGAACGACTACCGCCTCAAGGTGACCGGGCTCAAAGCCGGGCAATATGAGCTGCGTCTTGGCGGGGTGAAGGTCGGCGATTACACGGCCGAGGTTTTGAACACCGGCGTCAATATCGCTCCGGCGGTGCTGGCGGCTGGTCCCATTGCCGACCAGGTCAAAGCGGTCTGGGCCGCTGTCCGGGCCAAGAATCAGTATTTTCACGACAAGATTTTTCACGGCGTCCTTCGTGCCGGTGGTATTCCAGACTTCCTTGAGATCACGCCCGAGATGCTGGAGGCGAAACGTGCGGAGGCGTTCAAGAAGCGGATGGCGATGATGCCTGAATTGTTCGACGCCATCCGCAAGGCACTCGTCATGCAGGCGCACGCGGTGGAGATCGTGCCGAGCGTGAAGCCCTGAATGAGCCATCGCCGCGTCGGTCGTTCCGCCGCGCTGTTTTGAAAATGGCTGCTCACGGCAGAACGCCGGAAACCGTGGCAAGCATCGAGCATTGGCAGGAGGAGCGGCGACGCTTGGAGCGCGAATTCGGCGAGCGAATCACGCTCGACGCCCTGACCGGACCCATCGGGCTTACCGGACACGAGCCGTGGCCGGATGATGCCGGCGAGTGCGCGGGCTGGCTCATCGCCCAGCGGAAAAGCGGACACCGCCATTCCGTGGATGACGTGCTCACCGCGTGGTACGCGTTGCACGTCTCGCCGCCGGTCGCCGAACATCTCGACCTTGGCACGGGCATCGGCACCGTGGGCTTGCTGACGCTGTGGGGCTTGGGTCCGGCCGCGCGGCTCACCTGCGTGGAGGCGCAGGAAATCAGCTATCGCATCCTTCAGGCGAACCTCGATGCGAACGGCCTGCGCCACCGCGTCGATAGCAGGCACGGCGACCTCCGCGCACTGGCCCTGCACCGCACCTTCCCTCTCATCACCGGAAGCCCGCCTTATTTTCCACCCGGCTCCGGCGTGCTCCCGCAGGATACGCAAAAGGCGCATGCCCGCTTCGAGTTGCGCGGCGATGTGCGGGACTACGCGAAAGCCGCCGCCGTGCATCTCGGCCCGGGCGGCTGGCTGGTCCTCTGCTTTCCGAGTGCGCAAAAGCAGCGCGCACTCGACGGCATCACCGCCGCCGGGCTTAAAGCCGCGCGCCTGCGCGACGTAATTCCCCGCGAAACTCTGCCACCGCTGTTCACGCTTTTTGCCTGCCAGCACGCGACGGATGACCCGCACGAAACCATCGTGGAAGCGCCGCTCACCGTTCGTCTGGTTTCCGGTCGTCTGACGGAGGAGATGGCCGGTGTCCGTCGCGTCTTCGGTTTCGCCGACGGCGAAGCGCACGGCGGCTACGGACGCGGGTGATCGTGGCGGGCGGCGGGTCTATCGTGTCGGCTCGCGCACGCCGCGCCGCACGGTGATGAGCACGACCGCGGCGATGATCAGGGCGGCGGCGGCGACGACGGTGCCGGGCAGCGTTTCATGCAATACGATGCGGCCGAGGAGGACGGCGATGAGCGGGTTCACGAATGCGTAGGTGGAGACGCGTGCGGGACTGGAAACCTGGAGCAGCCACACGTACGCGGTGAAGCCGATGAGGGAGCCGCAAATGAACAGGTAGAGAAAGGCGAGGCGTGATGCCGGGGTGATCGTGGCGAAATCGAAACGGTGCGGCTCGCCGAGAAAGCAGCCCGCGAGGAGCAGGAGCGTGCCGCCGGCGATCATCTGCATGGCGACCGCGAGCAGCGCGGAGGAGGATTGCGCGGCGTGGCGTGAAAAAACGGAACCGGCGGCCCAGCAAAGCGCGGCGGCGAGCAGAATGAAGGCTCCGAGCGGTTCGGCGACGTGATGCCCCGCGTGGTCCTTGCTGGCGATGATGAGGCCGACGCCCGCGAAGCCGAGGAGCAGGCCGGCGAAGACCGTGCGATGCGGACGATGGCCGCCGGGCCGGAGCCAGTCGAAAAGGATCATCCAGAGAGGGGTGCTGGCGATGATCAGCGCGGCGATGTTTGACGGGACGGTGCGTTCCGCCCAAGTGAGTCCGCCATTGCCCACGAGCAGCAGGCCCGCGCCCACGACCGCCGCGTTTCGCCAATGCACGGGCTGGGGACGAGGCGCACCGCGCAGGCGCATGACGGTGTAAAGCACGATGCCGGCGAGGGAAAAGCGGGCGCCCGCCATGAGCAGCGGCGGGATGGACTCGATGGCGATGCGGATGCCGAGATAGGTGGAGCCCCACAGGACATAGACGACTGCGTAAGCGGTGAGGACGAGCCAGAGCGGGGGCTTGGTGATCGTTCGCGCCGGGCTGGCGGTGAGCGTCGCTTCAGGGGAGACCTCACTCATGCGGCGCAAAGGGCGGAGGTGGGGTCGTCGAACAGGTCATTGAGGTCGGCGCAAGCCGCCGCCGCCGCCGCGGGGAGCGGCAGACCGATGGCGAGGTAGTAATGACTCAGCAAGGTGAGGGGATGCCGCTCGTCAGGATCGGAGGGTGGCGCGTCGTGGTCGTGATTTGGTGGCATGTGGCTCGGTGGGATTTACCGAGGCCAATGGCGGGGAATAAAAAGCCCACCGCCATTGGCCGGCGGTGGGTTGGTTGAGAGTTGTTTTCGAGAAAATCAGAATCCCATTCCACCGCTCCGGGCCGGGGCCCACGCAACGACGCGGACCGGCATCGCGCAAATGTGCGCGAGGCGTCGTTTCATGGCGTTGATGGCGTGATTCATTTTGTGAGCGCGATTGATCGTGTGGGAAAGGCGCGGCGTCAACCCCGTTAAACGATCTGGTCGCGGGAGAGGATTTTGCCTTTCGGCGTTCGCAGCCGAATCGCCCTTGGAACCAGCGCGGGGTTTTGCCTAGTCTTCCGCGCAGATGTCCGGCCTTCGCTTTTTCCTCCGCGTTTTTTTGGCGTTTGCGTTCATCGCGGGGGGACGCGTGGAGGCACTGGAAGTTCGTCAGACGATCTGGGGTTTCGACGGGCGGGTGGTGCCGGGGCGCTTCAATCCGGTGTCGGTGCTGGTGGCGAATCCGGGGAGTGCGGCGTTCGACGGGACGATGACGCTCGCGCCGACGCTGGGGTTCGGTGGGACGCGCGGGGTGACGTATGTGCAGCCGGTTTTCCTCGGGCCGCAAAGCACGCGCTGGGTGCAGTTCGAGGTCTTGATGGCGCTGAGCGGGGAGGAGTTCACGCTGGTCTGGGGGCCGGGGCCGAAGGAGCGCGAGACCTTTGATCACCAGATTCAAACAGGGCCGCCGGCGTGTGTGTGGCTGATGGATGCCAGCGACGCCTTCGCGCGCCCCGGCGCGTTCAAGGCGTTTCCCGATGTGCTTTTTCCCACGACGGTTGCCGCGACCGACGGGCTGGACGCGGTGATCCTCGATTACGTGCCGCGCTGGGAGCCGGCGCGGCGCGAGGCGTTTCTCGACTGGGTGCGCCGCGGTGGCATCGTGCATCTCGTCCACGGCGCGGGCGGTGAACTGCCCGTTTTCACGGACACGCTGGCCGTGCTGAATGGCGACGGCGAGACGACGCGCGTGGGGGCGGGGCAGGTGGTGCGGCATCGCCTGCCGCGCGCCGAGCTGCGCCCGGAGACGCTGACGGCACGGGGCTTCCCGCCGCGCGAGCTGAAGACGCCGCAGAACGCCGCGGTCCACAATCTCGAGGAAACGCTCTACCAGCGGCTCTCCTCGCTCACGCGGCCCAAGGTGAAATGGTGGCTGCTAAATGTGCTCACGTTTCTTTACATCGCGATCATCGGCCCGGTGGCGTGGCGCACCGCGCGGCGCATGGATTACCGTTGGGCCATCGCCGCTTTTCTCGGCGTGGTCGCGGCATTTGGGCTGGCCTTTGGCATCGTGGGGCGGCGTGGCTATGGCGAAAGCCAGACCGTCCACTCGCTCAGCATCGCCCGCTCGCTCGGCGGCGCCCGCTGGGACGTGACGCAATGGCTGAGCGCCTTCGCCACGAGCAGCGATCAATACACGCTGACCCACGCCGCGCCCGCCAATCTCTACGCCACCGGCTCCGGCGGCGACTCCGCCGCCGGGCAGGTGCTGAACGGCAAGGA
The DNA here is from genome assembly GCA_021414005.1 of Chthoniobacter sp. GTDB lineage: Bacteria > Verrucomicrobiota > Verrucomicrobiia > Chthoniobacterales > Chthoniobacteraceae > Chthoniobacter. Next base: position 26,886 of record JAIOPH010000030.1, read on the forward strand.
CGGAAAGTTTTTCGCCGACATCCCGCTCTTCTCCTCCCGCGCGTTCACGCATCGCGGGGTGATGCAGGGGGATGATGTGACGATGACGGTGGAGGAATTGAAGACCAATGGCTCGCACTCTCTTCTCATGAAGCTGCGGCTAAAACCGGGACCAACTTTCCCGGCGATTGTGTTCCAGGTCGCTGCGCTCTACGACGAGCGTCTTTACAAACTGCAGTTCCAGAATGGTGCGTGGGAACTGGCGGGTGGCGGTGAGTCGATGACGGACGCCTTTGATCGCGAGAAACTTCAGTCGCTGACCTATAATTTCAACAACTCGAACGACAACGCTGCAGCCGACTCACGGCTGCGCGAAACCATCCCGCTTATTCTGGCGCGCGCACTCGGGGCCGAGGTCATCAACCCGCAAATCCCCGAGCGCCCGCTGGGCGATAACCAGCTCCGGCTCCTCATCACCGCGCCCGCGCCCGCCGGCTTCCACATGCAGGGCAAAGGCTTCGCGCACGAAAACGGTGTCGTTGTTTACATCCAGGAAATCACCCTGCCATGAGCGTGTCATCCAGCTTCAGCGCGTCCCCATCCGAATGTCATCCTGAGCGGAGTTCCGTGCCGGCGAAGACGGGACGGAACGGAGTCGAAGGACCTCTAACTTTTTCCGGACAGAGGCGGCGGGTGAAAGCGCCCCGTCGAGAGCAATCCCATCGCTCGCCAGCCGACCCCCGCCTTCGCCCCCGCCGCGAGCGAGAGTTCCTTCGACTCCGCTCCGCTGCGCTCAGGATGACAGTGTTTTTTTTCCCAAATCCCACGCCCTCCCGCGCGCCACGCTGAACTGCAAATGGACCCACAAAACGTCATCGACATCGAAAACCTCTCGCACCGCTACAAGACCCATCAGGCGTTGAGCGGCGTCAGCTTTACCGTGCAGCGACAGTCCATCCACGGCTTCGTGGGGCCGAACGGCGCGGGCAAGACGACGACGCTGAAAATCCTCGCCACGCTGCTCAAGCCGCAGAGCGCCGACGTGTCCCGCGAGACCCGCGTGAACAGCGTGCATGTCTTCGGCCAGCACATCGTGGGGCAGCGCAACCAAGTCCGCCGACGCATGGGTTTCATGCCGGATCACTTCTCGATGTACCGGCAGATGAGCGTCTTCGAGTATCTTGATTTTTTCGGCGCGGCATACGGGCTCGGCCAGGCGCAGCGCGACAAGATCATCGGCGACGTCCTCACGCTGACCGACATGGCCGGGCGGCGCGACGACCTGATCAGCGGACTCTCGCGCGGCATGCAGCAGCGCGTCTCGCTGGCCCGCGTGCTCGTGCATGACCCCGATCTTTTGCTCCTCGATGAACCGGCCAGCGGGCTCGATCCGCGCGCGCGCATCGAGCTGATGGAGATCCTCGAGGAGCTGCGGCGGCTGGGCAAAACCATCTTCATCAGCTCCCACATCCTCAGCGAACTGGCGACGCTTTGCGACCACGTCACCATCCTCGACCGCGGCACGGTGAAATACACCGGCACCATGCGCGGCCTCATTTCCACCGCCGACGGCGCGAGCGCCACCTACAATCTCACGCTCGCCGCCGAGCACCCGCCCGCACGCGACGCCCTCGCCGCGCTGCCCGGCATGCAAGGCGTGAGCCCGCCGCTGCCCAACGAGCCGCGCTACACGCTGACCTTCGACCGCGCGCAACTCCCGCTGAACACCATCCTGCAAACCGCGCTCACTGCCGGCGCGCAGATCGTGAGCTTCGCCGAGGATGTGAAGCATCTGAACCAGGCCTTCATGGACCTCACCGAACCGGGAGTCGGCGCATGAAAGGCGCGCCGCGTCCATGACCTCGCCACTGCTCGCCCTTTTCGTCCGCTCACTGCGCGAGGATACGCGGGCGAAAAGCACCTACTGGGCGCGGGCCGGGCTGGCGGCGTTCATGCTCGTGGTCATGGGCCTGACGGCGAAGGGCGGGCGGTTCTCGGGAGGCGCAACAGGGCTAGCGTTTCTAAAAGGTGCCGCGTGGTTTCAGACGGTGTTTCTGACCATCTCCGGCCTGGGCTTTTTTGCGTCGGCGATCACGGAGGAAAAGGAGGAGGGCACGCTCGGCCTGCTCCGTATGACCAACCTCAGCCCGCTCTCCATTCTGCTGGGAAAAAGCACCAGCCGGCTCGCCGGGTCGCTGCTGCTGCTCGGCGCACAGGTGCCGTTCACGCTCGTGGCGGTGACGCTCGGCGGGGTGTCCACGGGCCAGGTGCTCGCCACTTACGCCACGCTCGGCGCGTATGCTTTTCTGCTCTGCAATCTCGCGCTGCTGGCTTCCGTCATCATGCCGCGCACCGTGGGCGCGGTGGTGCTGGCGGGCGGAGTCCTGGGCGGTGCCCTCGCGTGCGGCGCAGCCTGGGACGTAGTGGGCGGGGCGTTGCCGTTTCATCAGATGCGCACGATTTTTCGCACTGGTTTCGCTGGCCCGATTCTCGGTTTTCAAGTCGTGATGAATCTCCTCGCCGGCCTGGGCTGCTTCCTCCTCGCGTGGCTACTTTTCCACTGGCGCTGCGAATCCGCTACGGAGTCCGCCGCGGGCTCCTTTGCGGGGCGTCGCTGGTTGCGGAGCGGGAGGTTCGCGCCGGGTCGCCCGGAGCGCTTTCACGCGATCGAGTGGAAAGATTACCACTTTCTCCACGGAGGCTCGGCCGTGGCGTGCGCCAAATGGATCGCCTGCGGCATCGTGGTGGTCGTCAGTTTGGTGATCGCATTGGCTTGGGATCACTATGAGTCGTGGGAGCTTCTGGCCTCGATCAGTTTGTGTGGACTTTTGGGGCTCGTGGCGGAATTGGGCCTCATCGCCTCCCGCCTTTTCGCCACGGAGGTTCGGGAACAGACGCTCTCCAGTCTGGCGTTGTTGCCTCAGAGCATGGAACTCACCGTCCAAGCCAAGTCCCGTGGGTATCGAGCGTCGCTGGCCCCGTGGGGTGTGGGCATTGGTTGCGCAGGTTGGCTGGCGTTTCTGGCCGCATGTATCAAAAACCATCCTGGACAGATCGCTGGACTGTTCTTTGCCAGCCTGGCCTGCGGGGCTGCGTTTTTGCTCCGAGCCAAATTCGTTGACCGCTGGTCCGAGAACAGACAACAGACGATGGCGGCCTTAGGCGTTGTAGGGTCGGCCTTGGTGCTCGTGTTATTACCCGTTTTCTCGAACGATCCCGCCGACGTTGGAGCCGTCGTCATCATCGGGGTTCTTGGGCTCCATCCGCTGGCGATGATTGGCTTCGGCTTCCGCCTCACGGCCTATCTCAGTCTGCGGATGAAACGCGGTGCGCTTCCTCTCGCGGTCGTCATTTGCGGCGTGGCGGTGATCGTCTCGGCGTTTCCTTTGATCGGTTGGATTGGGATTCCGGCGGGAGCCTTCCTCGTCGGCCTGACGCTCCGCAAGAAAACCATTGCCCGCTTCGAAGACCTCTCCGTCGAGAACTGACCCGCGCCATGACCTCCCCGCTCCTCGCCCTTTTCGCCCGCTCGCTGCGCGAGGATACGCGTTTGAAACTCACCTACTTTGCCCGGTGCGGGTTGATCGTGGTGATCCTGCTTTTCATGTTCACCATCGAATCCGAAATGGGGTGGGGCAATGGACCGGGGCTGCGTTTTTTTGCGACGGTCATGTGGGTGGATCTCGTCTTCATCGTGCTCGCCGGGTGCGGGTATTTCGCGTCGGCGATCACGGAGGAAAAGGAGGAGGCCACGCTCGGCTTGCTGCGGATGACGAACCTGAACCCGCTCTCGATCCTGCTCGGCAAATCCACGAGCCGGCTGTGCGGGGCGCTGCTGCTGCTGGCGGCGCAACTGCCCTTTACCATGCTGGCCGTCACGCTCGGCGGCATCTCGCTCGGGCAAATTCTGGCGGCCTACTGCACGCTCGGAGCATTCCTCATCTTCCTCGCGAATCTCGCGCTACTCGGCTCGGTGGTCTGCAAGCGCAGCCCCGGTGCCGCGGTCTTCACGGTGGTGGCGCTGGTGCTCTTTTTCGCGGGCGTTCCGCTGCTGAATCTCATCGCGCATTTGCCCGCGCGGCTTGGGATCATCGACGAGGACGCCGCGTGGGTCGTGGTGCTGGATCGGGTCGCGGCGTTCGCCCGCCTCGCCTCGCCGGCCCAGCGGCTCGGCGACATTTTCGCGACGGGTTTCAGCGACCGCGCCTTTGGCTGGCAGGTCGGGAGCAATCTCGTGCTCGGGGCCGGTTGCTTCCTGCTCGCCTGGCTGATCTTCGATCGCTTTTGCGGCGAACAGCAGGAGAGCGCACCGCGCCGGGCCGGCGGAGGACGGCGGCGCTTTCTCCGCGGGCTGCGCGCCGGTCGCGTGTGGTCGCGCGCGCTGGCGTGGAAGGACTTCTACTACCTCACTGGCGGAAAGGTCTGGGTGCTGGGCAAACTCGCCATCTATGGCCTGCCCGTGCTCGCGCTGTTTTGCTGGCCGGAGCGGTGGGGCGGACGCGCGGAGACCCACGTCATCGGCTTCATCGTCATGTGGTGCGCGTGGATGCTCGTCTGCGTGGAACTGGCCTTCGTCGCCGCGAGCATTTTCAAAAGCGAACGGCAGGCCCACACGCTCTCCACGCTCGCGGTGCTGCCCATGTCCATGCGCCGCATCGCGCTGCACAAGATCATCGGCGTGCTCCCCGCACTGCTCCCCGCCGCAGCCTATTTCGTGTTCGGCGCGGTCTGTGCGGCGGAAAAGATCCTCTCTGAGGTGCTCCCGGAAGTGTTCACGTCCAACGCAAAGCACACCGGAACGGCCCTCATGGTTCTCAGCTACGTTTTCGTACAGGGCATCTTTTTCCTCTACCTCACGGCCAACCTCTCGCTGCGGATCAAACGCGGCGCGCTCCCGCTGGCTATCGGCCTGAACTGGGTGGTGCAGGCCTTCCTGATGTTCGCTGCCGCCGCGATGATCGGCGACGAGGCCGCATTCGCTCCGCTCATCGTCCTCACGATTTTCGCCGCCGTGATCCTCCACAAGAACACCTTCTCCCGTCTCGAAGCCCTCGCGGCGGAGGAGTGAGGCGGCGTCGGTGGAAAGTACGACCATCATCCTGAGTGGAGCGGAGGCGGAGGACGGTGGGGAACAATGAGAGGTCCTTCGATCCGTTCCGTCCCGCCTTCACCCGCACGGAACTCCGCTCAGGATGACTGTGGATTTTCCGCACCCTTGACCGCCCGCGCGCTTCGCGCCGTAATCGCGGGATGTCTTCACTCACCGTCACCGACCCCGAGCGCACCATCGAATTCGAGTTTGTGCGCGCCACGGAAAACGCCGCGCTCAACGTCATCCACTGGCTCGGACGCGGCGAAAAGGAACTCGCGGACGCGGCGGCGTGCGATGCGATCTACGGGGTGTTCGACCTCGTGGACATCGCCGGCGAGGTCGTCATCGGTGAGGGCATCAAGGACAACGCGCCCGGCATTTTCCTCGGCGAACAGCTCGGCACCTGGCGGCCCGGCTCGGCGCGTTTCGACATCGCGCTCGATCCCGTGGACGGCACCACCAACACCGCCCAAGGCCTGCCAAATGCGATCTCCGTGATGGCCGCGAGTGAGCGGAAGGAGGGCGAAGGGCATGCCATGAAAAACCTGCCGACGTTTTACGCGACGAAGATGGCCTACGGCCCGGAGGTCGTCCGCGCCATCGCCGGCGGCATGGCTCCGCTCGCGCTGGACGATCCGCTGGAAGTCACGCTCAACCGCGTGGCGGAGGCACTCGGCAAGCGCGTGCCGGAACTCGTGGTCATGACGCTCAACCGCCCGCGCCACGCCGACATCATCGCCCAGGTCCGCAAGTGCGGCTCGGCGCTGCGGCTGATCAGCGACGGCGACATCACCGCCGCCGTCTCGCCGTCGCTCGTGGATTCCGGCGTCGATCTTTTTTACGGCATCGGCGGCTCGCCGGAGGGCATTCTTACCGCCGCCGCGCTGAAGGCGCTGGGCGGCGAAATGCTGCTCCGCATGTGGCCGCGCGATGCGGCGGAACGCGCGGCGGTGCTCCAGGAAACCAGCGCCGAGGATCTCGATCGCGTCTGGACCATTGATGAACTCGTCACCGGCCAGAGCGCGATTTTTTGCGCCACCGGCATCAGCGACAGCCCGCTGCTGCCCGGCGTGCGCATCGTCGGGAAAAAGGCGATCACCCATTCCATCCTCATGCGCGCGAAAAGCCGCACCGTCCGCTACATCCGCGCGGTCCACGATCTCGAGAGCAAGACCATCCACCTCCGCAGCGTGCGGCGGGAGGCAAAGATCTGACGCGGCCATGCTCCGCAAAGCCTTCGTCATGCAGCTCCACGCCGGGCAGCTCGACGAATACCGCCGCCGCCACGACCCGATCTGGCCCGAGTTGGCGGCCGTGCTGAAAGCCCACGGCGTCCACAATTACTCGATCCACCTGCACCCGCAGACACTCCAGCTTTTCGCCTACGCCGAAATCGAATGCGAGGAGCGCTGGGCCGCCATCGCGCAGACGCCCGAGTGTGGGAAATGGTGGGCGCACATGCGCGACCTCATGGTCACACATGTGGATGCCAGCCCCGTGAGCCTGTCGCTGGACGAGGTCTTCCACCTCGCGTAACCGCGGCTTATTTTCGCAGAAAAACGAACGCGCCTTTTTTGTTGCCGACGATCACGTCGGGCTTGCCGTCGCCGTTGAGGTCGCCGGCCATGACCTGCGTGCCGACGCCGGTATTGTCGTCGATTAGATGCGCGCTGAATTTGGCCTGGCCGCCCTCGCGTTTCAGCTCGAACCAGTAGAGCACGGCGGGCGCATTGGGTTCCGCGTCGCCGCCGGGGCCGTGCGCCCAAAAGCGTTTGCCGGTGACGATGTCGGGTAGTCCGTCGCCATTCATGTCGCGCAGATCAATGGCGTGCGGCTGGGTGAATTTCACGCCCTGCGGATTTTCCTCCGGCGTCCGGCCGACGATGACGTGCTTCGTCCAGCCCTGCGCGCCGCCGTCGTTCGTCTGCTCGAACCACACGAGGCCGTAGCCGTGCGCTTCGAGGCTCGTGATGATGTCGGCCTTGCCGTCGCCGTTCACGTCGGTGGCATACATCTGCGCGCCGCCCGCGCCGAACTGCGCCTCGTGTTTCGTCCAGACGGGATCGCCGTCAAGCGACTTCGGTTGCTCCCACCAGCCGCCGGCTTCGAGGAAGTCCGGCTTGCCGTCGCCATTCACATCGCCGACGCCGAGGCCGTGGGTGAATTTCTGCCACGGGCCTTTGGGCGAAATGGCGTGCCAGGTCCATTTGTCGTTGGGCTTGGCGGGATCGGGCTGGGCGTAGCCGAGAAAACCGCGGGCGCTGCAGACGAGCACGGGCTTTTTGTTGCCGAGCAGGTCGGCGAACATGGGCGATTCGTTATCCACGGTGTCGTAGGCGACGTGCCGCTCCCACGGCTGGTCCGCGCCCTTGGGATTTGCAAACCAGAAGGCCTCCTTGCCCGGAAAGCCGAGCACGAGGATGTCGTCCCAGCCGTCGCCGTTGAAGTCCGAGGTGTAGCTCACAAAGTTGTCCGAGTAATCGTTCTCGTTGCCGAGCGCGCCTTTGAACCCCGCGAACTCGACGGGCGTGCCGTCGGCCTTTTTGCTCTTTGACTTGCGCGTGTCCGGGTAAATGGTGCTGTGCTTTTTGAAATCCGGTCCCGCCCACCAATACGGCCCGTAGGCGACGTCCATTTTGCCGTCCTTGTTGAAGTCGCCAAAGGTCGCGCCCTCGGCCCAGAATTCGTCGGTGAGCTGTTGTTTCGTGAACTCGCCGGTCGGCACCGGATCGGCGGCCAGCGCGGTGGTGGTGAGGACGAGGAACGGGAGGAGGCGGGTGCGGGTGTTCATAGGTGAAGGGAGCGCGCTTTGTGGCACGCGCTGCCGCGGGTGGCAAGTGCGGCCCTCGGCAGGTAACAGATTGCCAAACCGTGCGGCTCTGAAAAGATCGCGCACCGCCGCGTATGACTGACGACGACAATCCATTTTCGCCCGACCGGCTCGCCGCTCTGGAGTTCCGGCTGCCGCCGGGACTGACCTGGCCCGTGCTGTTGGAGCGCTGTGCCGCGGCGGAGTACTGCTGCGCGATTGTCGGCCCGGCGGGTTCGGGAAAATCCACGCTCCTGACGCAGCTCGCGCCGCATCTGGTGGCACGCGGTTTTAACCCGCGCCTTTTCCTCCTGAACGCCGAGAGCCGCCGGGCGGAGCGCGACGCCGTGCTCGCCGAGGCCCGCGCGATGCGCGCGCCGGACTTACTGCTGCTCGACGGAGCCGAACAATTGCAAACGCGCGAGTGGCTGGCATTGCGGCTGGCGATCAATGGATTGGCCGGGTGCATCATCACGCTCCACCGCACCGGGCGCCTGCCCACGGTTTTGGAAACCGGCACTACGCCCGCGCTCCTGGACGAAATCGCGACGGATCTCACCGGTGGACGACTGCCGGTGGGAGAAGCCAGCGTGATCCACACGCGGAATCACGGCAACCTGCGCGCCTGTCTCGCCGAACTCCGCTCCAGGTGGGCGGGAGCGGAGTAGCCGGCGGAGTTTATTTAGAATTATTCTTGATATGGCTTCGCCGTGCCGGGATGGTGACCCGACACCATGAATCGCAACCCCGAAGCCAAGTCTTACGACGAGACGATCTCCGAGAAGGGATTCCGTTTTACGGAGCAGCGCCGCGCGGTTTATGACGCGTTGATGGGCAAGCGCGACCATCCAACGGCGGTGGAGGTTTTCATGCGGGTGAAAGGCAAGGTGCCGACGATCTCGCTAGCCACGGTCTATAACTGTCTCGAAACGCTGACGGATTGTGGCCTCGTAAAAACCGTCAACCACGACCGCGAATCCGCGCGCTACTGCCCCAATCTCGCGGAGCACGCGCACCTTTTCTGCGAGTCCTGTGGCGGCGTGACCGACATCCCACTACGCGCCAAGCGCCGTGCACACGACATCTGGGATCTGCCGCCAGACGTATCCATTTCCCACCACGAAATCTCCTTCCGCGGACTCTGTCCGAAATGCGCGAAAGCCGCGGCGCGCCAAACTACGAAATGCAAATGAGTTCACTTTCCATCAAGAACCTCCACGTCAGTATCGGCGACAAGGAGATCATCCGCGGCCTCACGCTCGAAATTCCCAAAGGCGAAGTCCACGCCATCATGGGACCGAATGGCTCGGGCAAGAGCACGCTGAGCAAGGCCATTGGCGGGCATCCCGACTACATCGTGACTGGCGGCGAGGTGTTGCTCGACGGCGACGATATTCTGGGTCTCGATCCTGATGCGCGCGCCCGCAAAGGCCTGTTCCTCGCTTTCCAATACCCAATGGAAATCCCCGGTGTGAGCAACGCCAACTTCCTCCGAGCCGCGCTGAACGCGCGCCAACCTGAGGGCGAGGAGATCGAGGCGACGGAGTTTTACGCGCAGATGTATGCGGAGATGGACAAGCTGGAGATGGCCCGCACCTTCACCGCGCGCTCGGTCAATGAGGGTTTTTCCGGCGGCGAGAAGAAGCGGAACGAGATTTTGCAGATGGCCATGCTCAAGCCCGCCTATGCCGTGCTCGACGAGACGGACAGCGGGCTCGACATCGATGCGCTCCGCATCGTCAGTGCCGGGGTGAACGCGCTGCGCGGGCCGAACCTCGGCATCCTGCTCATCACGCACTACCAGCGATTGCTCGACTACATCGTGCCCGACGTCGTGCATGTCATGGTCGAGGGCCGCATCGTCCGCAGCGGCGGCAAGGAACTCGCGCTCGAGCTCGAGGAGCGCGGCTACGATTTCATCAAAGACGACATCACTGAGCCCTCGCTCGCCTAACCCGGAGGCCAAGACCATGAGCACCGCGACCGAAAACCAAATCGACATCGACCGCACGCGCGGCGATTTCTCCTATCCCGAAAGCCACACCTTTGACGCCGGCACGGGCCTGACAAAGGGCACCGTCGATTACATCTCGAAAGTTAAAGGCGAGGCCGAGTGGATTCGCGAGTTTCGGCATCGCGCGCTGGAAATCTTTAGGTCCAAGCCGATGCCGACGCACTGGGCGTCGAAGGACTTGGAGAACATCGTCTTCGAAAACATCCGCTACTACCTCGCCAATGGACAGAAGCCGACGCGTTCGTGGGACGACGTTCCGGACGATGTGAAGCGCACCTTTGAGCGGCTCGGCATCCCCGAGCAGGAGCGGAAATTTCTCGCCGGGGTCGAGGCGCAGTTCGACTCCGAGGCCGTGTATTCCAACATCAAGGCGGCGGTCGGCGAGCAGGGCGTGATTTTCTGCGGCTCGACCGAGGGGTTGCGCGAGCATCCGGAGATTTTCCGCAAGTGGTTCGGCAAAGTCATCCCGACGGGCGACAACAAGTTCAGCGCGCTCAACAGCGCCGTCTTCAGCGGAGGCTCATTCATCTACGTTCCGCCGGGCGTGAAGGTGAAGCACCCGCTGCAAGCCTACTTCCGCATCAATGCGGAAAACTTTGGCCAGTTCGAGCGCACGCTCATCATCGCCGACGAAGGCAGCGAGGTGATGTACATGGAAGGCTGCACTGCGCCAAAATTCGAGACCGCGACGCTGCACTCCGCGGTCGTCGAGCTGGTCGCCCTTAAAGGCGCGAAGATCCAATACGTGACCGTGCAGAATTGGTCGGCGAACGTCTTCAACCTCGTGACCAAGCGCGCCATCGCGCACGAGGAGGCCGAGGTGAAATGGATCGACTGCAACATCGGCTCGCGTCTCACGATGAAATATCCCGGCGTCGTTTTGAAGGGTCGCAAGGCGCGCGGCGAAGTCATTTCCATCGCCCTCGCCAGCGACGGCCAGCATCAGGATACCGGCGCGAAGATGATCCACGCCGCCGCCGAAACGACCTCGAACATCGTTTCCAAATCCATCTCCGTCGGCACCGGACGCTCGACCTACCGCGGCCTCGTTCACATCCCGAAGCACCTCAAAGGCTGCAAGAACAACACCGAGTGCGACGCCTTGCTCATCAACTCGCAGTCGCGCACCGACACCTATCCCGCGATCACCGTTCGGGGTACCGGCAACTCCAGCCAGCACGAGGCCAGCGTCTCACAAATTTCCGCCGAGCAGATCTTCTACATGCAGCAGCGCGGCCTCACCGAAGCGCAGGCCATGAGCCTCTCGGTGAATGGCTTTGTCAACGACCTCGTGCGCCAGTTTCCGATGGAATACAGCGTCGAACTCAAGCGCCTCATCGATCTCGAAATGGAAGGCAGCGTCGGCTAATCATGAACCCGGCAATTTTGGAATCCGAAGAAGTGCTGACCACGAACGCTGCGTCGATCTTAAGTGCTGGCCCGGTATCGCCCGAGCAGGCGGAGGCTTGGGAAAAATTCACCGCCCTGCCGATGCCCGTGCGCACCGACGAGGCGTGGCGCTTTGCTAATGTCAAAGACCTCGACCTCGGTGGCTACGTGCCGGCGCAACCGGTCGATGACGCCACCCGCGACGAACTGCTTACGCGCTCGATGGGGCTGGCCTCCATCGCCGGGCGCATGGTTTTCGCCAACGACCAGCTCCTTGTGCAGGAGACGCTGGGCGATTCTCTCCGCCAGAAAGGCGTGATCTGGCTGCCGCTCGATCAAGCCGCCGCCGAGAATCCCGAGTTGTTCCGCAAACATTTCATGCGCGAGGAAGCCATCCTCGGTGGACAGAAATTCGCCGCGCTCCACGCTTCGCAAGTCCGCGCCGGCACCTTCCTCTACGTCCCGCGCGGTGTGGAGATTGACCTCCCGATCGAGGCCTTCCATTGGGAGCACGGCGCGAATGGTTCCGTCTTCCCGCACACGCTCATCATCGCCGAGGACATGGCGAAGGTGACGCTCATCGACTACTACGAAAGCGCCGTTCCCGATGCGCCCGCGCTGGCTTGCGCCGTCAATGACCTCTGGCTCGGAGCGGGCGCGAGTGTCACCTACGTCTGCGTACAAAACTGGAGCCGCAAGGCGCACTCGTTCCAGTTGAATTCGACCGTCGTTGGTCGCGACGCCCATTCGAAATCGCTCTTCGCTCAACTCGGCGGGCGGCATGTGCGCAGCGAGAGTATCAGCCACCTGCGCGGCCAGGGCGGACGAAGCGACATGCTCGCCGTCACGGTTGCGGAGGGCGCGCAGGAAGTGGACGCCCGCACCTTTCAAATCCACGAAGTGCCGAACACACAAAGCGACCTGCTCTACAAGAACTCGCTCGACGACACCGCACGCACGATTTTCGCCGGACTCATCCGTGTCGATCCCGGCGCGCACCGCACTGACGCCTACCAAAAAGTTCGCAACCTCCTCCTCAGCGACGAGGCTGAGGCCAACAGCGCGCCCGGTTTGGAGATCGAAGCCGACGACGTCCGCTGCACCCACGGCGCAACAAGCGGCCAGATCGAGCAGGAGGAGCTCTTCTACCTTCTCTCCCGCGGCATCCCGAAAAAGGACGCCCAGCGCCTCATCGTCTTCGGCTTCCTCAACGAAGTCATCGAACGCCTCGGTAACGAGCCCGTGCAGGAAAAGCTGCGTGAACTGGTGCGCGCTCGCTTTTCGGAGTAGCGCTCCTTTCTCCGCAGCGCAGCCGCGTATCCCCACCCCGACTTGAACGGGGATAACACGTTTAGGAAACGCGTGCTCTATCCGGTTGAGCTATGGGGACGCTGGCGGGGATTTTCCCGCTGATTGCGCGCCGCAGCAAGCCGCCTTTTCGGCAGATTTGCAGGCACGGGCACAGCCCGAGAGGTACGGGAAGGTCGGTGACTTTGCGCTTTGGCGGTCGCGACGCTGAGCTTATTGAATCGGCCATGTCCACCGACTCCCTGCTTTCCACGAAACCGATCAACCTGCGCGACCGGCTGATCTTTGCCCTCGATGTGCCGACGCTCACTGAGGCGCGCGCGTGGATCGCGCGGCTCGGCGACGCCGTCACGTTCTACAAGCTGGGCCTGGAGTTCTGCATGGGCGGCGACTACTTCATACTGCTCGCGGAATTGCGGGCAGCGGGAAAAAAAGTCTTCGCGGATCTGAAGTTTTACGACGTGCCCGCGACCGTCCGCGGGGCGGTGGCGAACCTTTCCCGTGCCGGCGCGGAATGCTGCACGCTGCATGGCGTGGGCTCGATCTACCGTGCCGCGGTGCCGGTGCGCGGGGGGATGAAGCTCCTCGCCGTAACCGTGCTCACGAGCATGGATGAAAGCGATCTCGCCGAGCTGGGCTGGCGCGGCGGACCGGTCGAGGATCTGGTCTCGCTCCGCGCCCGCGCCGCCGTGGGCGCGGGGATCGACGGCTTGATCTGCTCCGCGCAGGAGGCCGCCCGGCTGCGTCGCGAACTGGGCCCGGAACCGCTGCTCATCACGCCCGGCATCCGCGCCGTGGACGAGCGCGGAGGCGACGATCAAAAGCGCACGATGACGCTGACCGAAGCCTTCCAGGCGGGCGCGGATCACATCGTCGTCGGTCGCCCCATCCGCCATGCCGCCGACCCGCGCGCCGCAGCGGCGGCGATGCAAACAGAAATCGCGGCACTCTTCGCCCCGCGTTAGTTAAACCGCGCGCACACTCTAACCATAGAATTTGGCAAAGGCTGGTTGGCCATGAAGACGCCCAGACATATCCGCAAAGCCACGCCTCGTGGAAGCCGGCGTAGATATCGGTCCCCACACCACCACAGCAAGTCACCCCCGAATAGAATCGGAACAAGAATGAGGATGAACATGGCGTGATGTCATGATGTGCGGCAGAAGCTGATGTGTAATCGGTTGGACGAGGGTGGACGGACTCTTGACCAAGCGATCTCGAAACAAAAAGGATTCACCCTCCAGGCTGATTTCACTTCTACTCCCACGATTTTCCCCATCTATGGGCGAAAACCGATGGAGTTTTTTGTTATGCTGGCGGAGTGATCGAGGCTCGACGAAACGCTTGATTTTGATCCCGCCAACGTGACCAAGCCGACGGATCGTTCAGCGCCTCGTTCAGGGCGGTCCCGAGTTGATAGATTGTCTGGTCAAATCCCGCATCCGAATACGCATCAATATTCTGCTGCATGACTGCGGTGAGTGCGCGGAAGAGATCCCGATCATGAGCAGCCGGTGAGTCCAAATCTTCGGGGTGATCGAACGTGAACTGGCAGGTGGCGAAGTCGAGCGAGTGATGCCGGCGGCAGGAATGAGGACGAGCCGAGTAAACGCTGCACCGTCCGTCGCGGAGCAGGGGACACACGACATTGCTCGTGGCATGCTCGAATGGCGTCAGCGAAAGGACTTGGGTGGAATGATCGGCCAGACGAACGAGCAGCTCTGAAATTTCCTCCGCAGAAAATTGAGCGCGGATGTAGTGGGCGATGAGAAAAACTTCATGGGCGAAGACATCCACTCGGAGCCAGCAGCAGATCGAACAGCCCTCTCGACAAGCCACTTTCGCATCCGCGAGTTTGATAATCTCGTCGCACCGCTGGACGGCAGAATGTGCGACCCGGTTACATTCCTCCAGAGAGCTGTCGGGGGTGAGGTGGATCGGGTCTGAGCACATTAACGGGCATGGTTGCAGTAGTGCTTCGCGCTGCTCAATGGCTATCTGCTGGAAACTATTTGGGCCGGCGGGAGAAGGTGTCGCTCTCATCTACCGATCACCGTTTTGATTCGACGGCTGCTTTTCAAGCGGCGATTTGCACTCACTCGCAAACGGATTTCCTCAGCGGCGAAAGCCGTGCGAGGCACTTGCAAATGGCTCCTGAGGTAGGGATCCGCCCAATTTTTAGCCTAGTTCGCTCCCCAAAAAGCAGACATTCAAGAGTAACCAAGCCAACTCGTGCGATACCCGCGCGAGTTCCTCCAATACCATTTACTGGCAGTTTCGCGGACACCGAACGAACTCACGTGCCGGATGATCCGCCGTTGCTCCACCTCCCGGTCCAAAAAAATATCACAGGATTTCCGGTTACTCCCCAAGACAAACCACGACCACTTGTCTCCCCTGGGAGACACTCAGAATTATTTTTGTGGCGTCCAGCAATCCCAGTTGGAGGAGGCGGACGGTTTACGTCCCGCCTCCGCGGTTTGTCAGTCTTCGGCGCGGTCGCCGGCTGGGCACATCTTTACGAGCTTTGGATCGAACTGGCCGAGGACTTCGACCAGATCGGTCTGCGCTGCCATGACGGCGTGGATGTCCTTATAGACACCCGGCACTTCATCGAGGCCGGCGCTGAGCAGTTCGACACCGCGCTCGGCGAGCAGCGTCTTCGTCGCGCTCCAGGTAGGACTGCATCGCCTTCGTGCGGCTCATCACACGGCCCGCGCCGTGCGACGCGCTGGTGAGCGACTCGGGCGAACCCTTGCCGCGCACGATGTAGCCGGGCGACGCCATCGAGCCGGGGATGATCCCGAGCACGCCAGCGTCCGCAGGCGTTGCGCCCTTGCGATGCACGATGACTTCGCGCTCTTCGCCGTTCACGACGTGGGTTTCTTTCCACGCGAAGTTGTGATGGTTCTCGATGTCGAGGATCACATGCGCGCCGAGCTTCTTGCCGATGTGCTTGTGAATGAGCGCGTGGTTCGCGGCTGCATAGCGACCCATTAAGTTCATCGCGGCCCAGTATTCCTGGCCGTCGGCGTCGTTGAGCGAGAGCCACGCGAGGTGCTTGAGTTCCTTCGGCAAGTGCTCGTGGCGAGCCATCGCGCGCTTGCTGTAGAAATCGCACACCTGCGCGCCGGTTCCGCGCGAACCCGAGTGCGTGAGCAGCGCGAGGTATTCGCCCAGCTCAAGGCCAAGCGCCCGAGCCTGCTCCGTCCCGACGGTGAAGGCGCCGAACTCGACGAAATGGTTGCCGCTTCCACTCGTGCCGAGCTGCGACCACGCCTTGTCGCGCAGCCGGTTCGTCACCGGCGAAACGCTCCAGTCTTCGTCAATCACGTCGTGCTCGCGGCGTTGCTTGAACTCGCAACCCATGCCGAAGCGCGTCTCGCTCTCGATGAGGTTCGCGAGACGGTCGCGCTGGCCGGCGAGGGTGTTCGCCTTGCGGTCATAGACGGTGAGCTTCATGTGGCACGCGATGTCCACGCCGACGGCCTAGGGAATCACCGCGTTGTCCGTCGCGAGCACGCCGCTGGGTTAGCGTGCCCACCGGCGCAAGCGCACCGGCAAAATCCGGCTACCTATTGGCAAGCCGGACGTAGCGACCATGATTGAGCGCGGTAGGTTTGATCCATGCCCAATCCCGCGACGCCCATGAACGAGCACCCCAAGCGACCCATTCTCTGCGGCACGGATTTTTCGGAGCCGTCCATGCAGGCGGCGAACGTCGCCGCAGCTTTCGCCCAGCGCCTCGGCGCGCCGCTCCTGCTGGTGCATGGCGTGGATGAACGGGGCGACATTCCTTCGCTCTACTGGCCGGGGTTGATTGAGGAATTGCGTCCGCGCTTGGGCGCGGAGGCGGAGCGCCTGCGCCTGCTCGGTGCGAACGTGGAGGAAAGGCTGGCCGCCGGGGTGCCCGATGACGGCGTGGCGAAATATGCGGAGCAGGCCGATGCGCGGCTGATCGTGCTCGGCTCTTCCGGGCTCGGCTCGGTTGGTCGCTGGATTCTGGGCAGTGTCTCGGAGCGCATCGCCGAAGCCGCTTGGGTGCCCACGCTGGTGCTGCGCGAGTCGGTCCAGATCGGGGATTGGGCGCGCGGCGGAGCGCCGTTGCGCGTTTTCGTCGGCGCGGACTTCACGCCGGCATCCGACGCGGCGATGACGTGGGCCGCCGAACTCCGCGAGATCGGGCCGTGCGAATTCACCGTCGGCTATGTCGATCGCTTTGCCGACGAACGCGCCGAGCAGGCGATGCACGCGCCTCCCGATATGCCGCGCGCGCCGGAAATGCAGGAGATGCTTTCCTACGATCTCCGGCAGAAAGCCGCGGGCTTTTTCCCGAAGGACCACCTCACCGTGCATGTGCTGCCGGCCTCCGGGGCGGTCGATGCCCGCCTGCTGGAACTCGCCTCCGAGGCCCGTGCCGACCTGATCGTTATCGGCACGCACCAGTGGCATGGCCTGAGCCGTCTGCGCCACGCCTCGGTGTCGCGGCGGGTGCTGCACACTGCGCCGGTCAGCGTCGCCTGCGTGCCGGCGCACCGGGTCGTCTCCGTCAAAAACGCACCGCTGCCTCAAGTGGGCCGCGTCCTGGTCGCCTCCGATCTTTCCACCCACGGGAGCCAGGCGGTGCCTCACGCCTTCTCGCTGCTGCCGGCGGGCGGCGCGGTGCGTCTCGTGCATGTCGCGGAACCGGGCCAGGCGCAGGAGCCGCTGCTCGCGCGGCTGCGCGAACTGATCCCGGCCGAGGCTGCCCGGCGTGGTCTTCATGCCGAGGCGAAAATCATCGCGCATCGCCATGCCGCCGAGGCGATCTGCGACGCGGCGGAGCGCTTCGAGGCCGATGTCATCTGCATCGGCTCGCACGGCCAGACTGGGCTGGCTGCGACCCTCATGGGCTCCGTCGCCCAGGCCGTCGTCAGGCGCAGCACGTGCCCGGTCCTCGTGGTTCCCATGCAGCCTGCTTGAAATCGCCTCCCGCCATGCCCGCCCCGTTCATCAAATGGTTCGCCGACACCGGCATCGAGGACGTGCCGCTCGTCGGCGGAAAAAACGCGTCGCTCGGCGAGATGGTGCGCGAACTCACCGCGAAGGGTGTGAAGGTGCCGAACGGCTTCTCCATGACCGCGGAGGCGTATCGCTATTTCCTCCGCGCGACCGGCGTGGACCGGCAGATCGACGAAATCCTCACGGGCCTCGACACGCGCGACATCGAGAACCTGCGCAGCCGCGCGCTGCATGTGCGCCAGGCCATCCTCGGCGTGCCGCTCCCGCAGGATTTGGAAACGGCCATCATTGCCGCCTACGAGCAGCTCCGCGGGAGCGACGCGCATCCGCCCGGCGTGGCCGTGCGCAGCAGCGCCACCGCGGAGGATCTGCCCGACGCGAGTTTCGCCGGGCAGCAGGAAACCTATCTCAACGTCCAGGGCAGCCGCGCGCTTCTCGACACCGTCCGCCGCTGCTGCGCGTCGCTCTTTACCGACCGCGCGATCTCGTATCGCGCGGACAAGGGCTTCGATCACCAGAAGATCGCGCTCAGCGTCGGCGTGCAGCGCATGGTGCGCAGCGATCTCGCCACAAGCGGCGTGATGTTCACGCTCGATACCGAGAGCGGATTTCGCGACGCGGTGCTCATCAACGCCGCCTACGGTCTCGGCGAAAACGTGGTTCAGGGCTCCGTGAACCCTGATGAATACTACGTCTTCAAGCCCATGCTAAAGCAGGGCTTTGCGCCGATCCTCCAAAAAGTTCTCGGCAACAAGGAATTCAAACTCATCTACGACATCGGCGGCGGGAAAATGGTGAAGAACGTGCCGGTGTCGCCGGACGACCGCGCGCGTTTCGCCCTCAGCGACGACGAAATCCTCACGCTCGCGCGCTGGGCCTGCATCATCGAGGACCACTACTCCGCAAAGAAGGGCCACGAGTGCCCAATGGACATCGAATGGGCCAAGGACGGCAACACCGGCGAACTTTTCATCGTGCAGGCGCGTCCCGAAACGGTGCGCTCGCGCGAACAGACGGGGACGTATGAAACCTACCGTCTCGGCCATCGCGGCCCGGTGCTCGTCACCGGCCGCAGCGTCGGCGCGAAGGTCGCCGTCGGCCCGGTGCGCGTGATCAAGAGCGTGCAGCATCTCGAGCAGTTTCAGGCCGGCGAAATTCTCGTCACCGACAAGACCGATCCCGACTGGGAGCCGATCATGAAAAAAGCGGCGGGCATCGTCACGAACCGCGGCGGGCGCACCTGCCACGCCGCCATCGTCAGCCGCGAACTCGGCGTGCCCGCGATCGTCGGCACCGAACGCGGGACTGAGTTGCTGCGCGACGACCAGCGCGTCACGGTGTCGTGCGCCGAGGGAGATACAGGCTTCATCTACGAAGGCGAGCTGCCTTTTGAAGTGCAGCGCGTGAATCTCAAGGACGTCGGACGTCCGCGCACCAAGGTGATGATGAACGTCGCCAACCCCGAGGAGGCGTTCTCGCTCTCGTTCATCCCGAACGACGGCGTCGGCCTCGCCCGCGAGGAGTTCATCATCACGAGCTACATCAAAATCCATCCGCTCGCGCTCGTCGGCTACGACCAGCTCGAAGACCCTGCCGCCAAAGCCGAGATCGCCAAACTCACCAGCGGCTACACCGATAAGCCGCAGTTCTTCGTCGATAAGCTCGCGCAAGGCGTCGCCATGATCGCCGCCGCCTTTTACCCGAAGGACGTGATCCTGCGGCTGAGCGACTTCAAGACGAACGAGTACGCGAACCTTATCGGCGGGCGCGCCTTCGAGCCGGACGAGGAAAACCCGATGATCGGCTTCCGCGGCGCCTCGCGTTACTACCACCCGCGCTATCAAGCCGGCTTCGCGCTGGAGTGCCGCGCGATGAAAATGGTGCGCGACGAAATGGGGCTGAAGAACCTCAAGCTCATGATCCCGTTCTGCCGCACCGTTGAGGAAGGCCGGCGCGTGCAGGCCGAGATGGCGAAGCACGGCCTCGTGCGCGGCGTGGACGGCCTTGAACTCTACGTCATGTGCGAGATCCCGAGCAACGTCATCCTTGCCGACCAGTTCGCGGATGTCTTCGACGGCTTTTCCATCGGCTCGAACGACCTCACGCAACTCATCCTCGGCGTCGATCGCGACAGCGAAATCGTCGCACCCATTTTCGACGAACGGAACGACGCCGTAAAAAAGATGATCGCCCAAGTCATCGCCGCCGCCCGCGCCAAAGGCCGCAAAATCGGTATCTGCGGGCAGGCCCCGAGCGACTACCCCGACTTCGCGCAATTTCTCGTCGAGCAAGGCATCGACAGCATCTCCCTCACTCCCGACACCGTGCTCAAGACCACGCTCGCGATCGTCGAAAAGGAGCGGTCACTTTCCAGCAAAGCGTAACCTCAACCGCAACAAACCCATGAAAATCGCCACCCTTACTGCAACCGCTTTGATCCTTGCCTTTGGCACTCCGGCTGTCCTCGCCGAAGAACCCGCCCCGGCGAAATGTGAAATGTGCGAAAAGATGAAGAAGAAGGATGCCGCCAAAGCGCAGCAGTCAGCCGATCTCGCCGCGCAGACCGCGGAACTCGACAAACTCGTCACCGAGATGAACGGCTCGCTCGGCAGCAAAAAAATCGAAGCGATGGCTGCCGTCGTGACGCGTCTCGTCGAGCAATTCAAGGCGCTGAGCGCCGCCAAAGCCGCGCCTCAAACCGAACCGGCCAAAGAAGCGCACCAGCATTAACAGCCCAATGGGGCGCGATTACGCGGATCAATCCACGTACCTCGATCAGAAATACCGTGATGTGCTGCTGGTCGGTTGAAGTGCGCATCGAAAGTGATGCGCGAGATTCGATGATTTGCGGGGATGGTCTGAATGCCAGGTCAGGGCCGCGTGGGTTTTGCCCATAGCAGCAACATCGAACTCAGCACCACGCTGATGCAGCCCGCCTCCTGGAAGATGATCGCCACGATGGGCGTGAGCAGGCCGAAGGCGCCGAGCGCGAGGCCGATCACGTTGTAGATGATCGAAAGGAAAATGTTCAGCTTGATGCGCCGGAGCACGGCCCGCGACATGAGGATGAAATCCACGATGCGCGACAGGTTGTCGTTCATGAGCGTGACGTCGGCGGTCTCGATGGCGACATCCGTCCCGGTCGCACCCATCGCGATTCCCACGTCGGCCAAGGCCAGCGCGGGGGCGTCGTTGATGCCGTCGCCAATCATGCCCACGGTGCGCCCGGAGTCCTGAAGCTTCTTCACGAACTCCTGCTTTTGCTCGGGGAGCAGGCCCGCTTGGAAATGCTCCACTCCAATCGCTTTGGCGACTGCAGCGGCCACGAGCGGATTGTCGCCCGTCAGCATCGTGATGTTCGTATTCCCCATGACCTGATGCAGCGCTGCGATGGCCGCCTTCGTCTCCGGACGAATCTCATCCGCAATCGCAATCAGCCCTACCGCCTGCGCGCCACGCGCGACCAGCACGGCCGTCCTCCCTTGCTGGGTTTGGCCCAGGATCGTGGCCTCCGTTTCCGCGGAAAGGGGAATGCCTTTGTCCCGCAGGAATTCCACCTGACCGACCACGATCTCCTGGCCCTTCCACTTCGCGATCACTCCGTGGCCAATCTCAACCTTGAAGTCATCCGGGTCCGGCATCTCCAGTCCGGCCTCCCGCGCGCAGCTCAGCACCGCCCTCGCGAGAGGGTGCTCGGAATACTTTTCCGCGACCGCCGCCATCTGCACGATGTCATTTCGGGCCATTCCATCAAAGGTCACCACGTCGAGCACCTTAGGCCGCCCGAGGGTGAAGGTTCCGGTCTTGTCCATCACGAGGGCATCGAGCTTACCGGCCAGTTCAAAGAATGCGCCGCCTTTCACCAGCACCCCACGCCGGGCCATGTTGGAGATGCCCGCCGTCACCGCAGTCGGCGTGGCAATCGCAAACGCGCAAGGACAGGCGACCAGCAGAATCGAAACGGCGGTTTTGATGTTTCCCGTCGTGGCGTAAACGACGACCGCCAGCAGCAGCACGACAGGCAGGAACCACACGGTGAACCGGTCCGCGATGTTTTGGATCGGTGCCTTGGTGCCCTGCGCCTCCTCCACGAGGTGCACGATGCGCGCGAGCATCGTGTCCTTGCCTACCTTGGTGGCGCGCGCTTCCACGCGACCGGTCAGGTTCAGCGTGCCGCCAAACAATTCGCTCCCCTCGGATTTTTCCACCGGCATGGATTCGCCAGTGATCGGTGCCTGGTCCACACTAGTGGCACCCGCCATCACCACGGCATCCACTGGCACCCGCTCGCCCGGTTTCACGATCACCACTGTCCCCACCGCGATCTCCTCCAGCGGAACGACGGCTTCTTCCTCCCCGCGTCGCACGGTGGCGGTCCGGGGAGTCAGATCCAGTAGGCTGCGAATGCTCTGCCGGTTCTTGTCCATGGTGTAGGACTCCAGCGCACCCACGACGACCATGATGAAAATGATCACGGCTGCTGGTCGGAACTCCCCGACGGCAACCGTCGCGGTCAATGCCACCACGACGAAGACATTCACGGTTATTTTCCGCCGAAACAGATCCTGGAACCCTCCGAGGAACCGTTGCCATCCGCCAAAGAAGGTGGCCGCCAGGGCCAGCACCGCATTTAGAAACGTGGGTCCGATGTGCCAAACCGACAGGCTCCAGCTGACGAGGATCAGCACTCCCACGATCGCAGGGACGAGCGCCAGCACGACGAACTCCCGAAATTTGGATTGGTTGTTCAGAAAGGGATCAGTGGGCTGTGCGGAACGAGTCGGCGTCGCCCACGGGTTATGTTCTCAATCGGGCGCCTCGGCACGCTCAACAGGACGATGCCGGGGCTCCTGCCGTCCTATTTCTGCGCGGGCTTGTCGGCATCCTTGGGCTTTGGGACTTCCTTGGCCTGCGCCCTGTCATTGGCTGGGTCCTTGTCCGGGCCGCCGCAAGTTTCGCCCGCGCCACAGCAGCCGCCGGACTTGGTGAAGGCCTCCTTCAGGATTGCGATGAATCCCTTCTTTTCTGGTTTCTCGGTTTTCATGTTTGGGTTCCTCGGTTGGCGATGGGCTTTTGTTTGCTCAGTATCGCACCTGCACCGCTGTGCGCTACCCGCCCTCTGTCCGCCAGTGCACCATTCTTGCGTCACCCGAGCGTGAGATCTGCCGTTCCAAACAATGACGCCGGAACGAAGCTGGTCTTTCTGGAAACAGAACAGTAATTGTCGCTGACCAAGTGACTGAGTTTCGTCCCGCCCATGCCTGAGATTTACGGTTCCGATTGCTACTCGCCCAAGGAGATCGCTGAGCACGTCGAGAGCGTCGGCGTGACCAAGGCCAACCTGCCGGTGCTTTCCATGGCCGCATTGGGTGTGCTCGCGGGTGGGTTCATTGGGCTGGGTGCAATGTATTTCACGCTGGTCGTCAGCGATGCGACGCTTGGTTTCGCGCTCAGTCGAGTGATGGGCGGCGTGGCCTTTTCGCTCGGGCTGATCCTCGTGGTCATCGCTGGCGCAGAACTTTTCACCGGCAATAACCTGCTCGTCATGGCTTGGGTTTCGCGCCGCATCCGCATGGCGAAGCTGTTGGAAAATCTGGTGGTCGTTTACTTCGCGAATCTGTTTGGCGCGGCGGGCCTGGCGATGCTCGTCGCATGGTCGGGACACTTGCAAATGTCCGGTGGAGCCGTGGGCCGGATGGCCGTGACCATTGCCGCCGCGAAGTGCGACCGGCCCTTTGCCGAGGCCTTTTTCAAAGCCGTGCTCTGCAACGTGCTCGTCTGCCTCGCCGTCTGGATCGCCATGGCCGGGCGCAACGTCGCCGACAAAATCCTCGCCATCGTCTTTCCCATTTCCGCCTTTGTCGCCGCCGGACTCGAGCACAGCGTGGCCAACATGTATTTCATCCCGCTTGGTTTGATGGTACGGGACCATGCCGCGTTTGCCGACGTGCCGCACCTCGCCGCGCTCACCTGGGCCGGATTTTTCCACAACCTCCTCCCCGTCACCCTCGGGAACCTCGTCGGCGGTGCCGGCATGGTCGGGCTAGTTTACTGGGTCATCTACCGCCGCCCCACAGCGCCGAAATAGGGGTTAATGACGAATACCTCGCTGGCCGGTGGCGATTCGTCTGCTGTTGTGCCGCAAGTACGCCGACTGCATCCGACATGAAGATTCACCGCCTCACGGTCGCCGATGCCCTCATCAGCCTAAAGAGCGGGCCTGCGGGATTGAGTGAAGCCGAAGCGCAGCGACGTCTAGCAGAGTATGGAGCAAACGAAGTGGAGGAAGTCGCGCGGGAGGCGCTCGTGCTCACATTTGCCAAGGAGTTCGTCCACTTCTTCGCGATCATCCTGTGGATCGCGGCGGGGCTCGCATTCTTCGCCGAGTGGCGGGAGCCGGGGCAGGGCATGGCGACGCTGGGATGCGCCATCGTCGGGGTGATCGTGATCAATGGCGTGTTCTCGTTTTGGCAGGCGTATCGTGCCGGGCAGGCGCTCGCGGCGCTAAGGAAGCTTTTGCCCAATGCGACGAAGGTGGTGCGTTCCGGTGAAGTGCGGCAGGTGCCGGCGACGGAACTGGTGCCGGGCGATGTGATTCTGCTCGAAGCGGGCGATGTCCCACCAGCCGACTGTCGGTTGGTGGAGGCATTCGGCGTGCGGGTCAATAACGCCACCGTGACCGGCGAATCGCTGCCCGCCTCGCGCGATGCGGAGCCCTGCGCAGAGCCCGAGCCGATGCACGCGCGCAATACGCTTCTCGCTGGCAGTTCGCTGGTTTCGGGCGAAGCCAAGGCGCTGGTCTTCGCGACCGGCGCACATTCGGCGTTCGGAAAAATCGCGCAGCTCACGCAAGCGACTGCGGACACGATTTCGCCGCTTCAGCTTGAGATCGTCCGCATCAGCCGCATCGTTGCCGGACTTTCGCTCGCTCTGGGCGCGATCTTCTTTTTCATTGGTCGAGCGATCGGGCTGCCGTTCTGGGCAAACTTCATTTTCGCCATCGGTATCATCGTCGCGAATGTGCCGGAGGGATTGCTCCCGACCGTCACGCTGGCACTGGCGATGGGTTCGCAACGCATGGCGAAACGCAACGCGCTGATCCGGCATCTGCCCGCCGTGGAAGCGCTCGGCTGCACCACGGTCATCTGTACCGACAAGACGGGGACGCTGACGCAGAACTGCATGTCGGCCAAGCGGCTCTTCATCGCGGGTAGGATGTATGACACGATCCCGGATCAACTCGCCGCGCTGATCGAGCCGCATCGCCGCTTCTTTGAAGTGGCGGCGTGCTGTCACGATTTGAAAGACGCGCGCGCCGCCGCTGGAGTGGGATGGCTCGGCGATCCGATGGAAGTCGCAATCGTCCAACTCGCCGCCGACGCCATGCCCGCGCTGCCACGCAGCCGGCGCGTGAGCGAGATCCCATTTGACTCGCAGCGCAAACGGCTCTCGACGGTCCATGCGGTGCCGGACGGGCAGGTGCTCTATTGCAAAGGCGCACCGGAGGTGGTGCTCCCGCGCTGTACGCGTGCGACGATGAACGGCAGCAGCGTGAAACTTTCCGCCGATCTCGCGACCACATTTCGCGCCGCGGCAGAGGAGATGGCCGAGCGGGGACTGCGCGTTCTCGCCTTTGCATGGCGCGAATTACCGGAGAGTTTCGAGCTGGCCGACGCGGAAGCCGAGATGACCCTCGCCGGACTGATCGGCCTGGAGGATCCGCCTCGCCCGGAAGTCGCCGATGCGCTCCAAAAATGCCGCGGCGCTGGGATCAAGGTGATCATGGTCACCGGCGATCACCCGCACACCGCGACGGCAATCGCCCGCGAGATCGGGCTGGTGCGTTCCGCCGCACCCGTCGTGATCACCGGCGAGCAACTCGGGCATCTCTCCGACATCCAACTCCAGATCGCGCTCGACGCACCGGAAATCATTTTCGCGCGCGTGCTGGCGGAGCAGAAGATGCGCATTGTCGGCACGCTCAAAAGCAAGCGCGAGATCGTCGCCGTGACTGGCGATGGCGTGAACGACGCGCCCGCGCTCCGCAAAGCCGACGTCGGCATAGCCATGGGCCGCAGTGGCACCGAAGTGGCCCGCGAAGCCGCCGACATGGTGCTGCTCGACGACAACTTCGCTTCGATCGTTGCCGCCATTGAGGAAGGTCGCGCCGTCTTCACAAACATCCGCAATTTCCTGACCTACATTCTCACTTCAAATGTGCCGGAACTGATCCCGTATCTCGCGTTTGTCGTTTTCCGCATTCCGTTGCCGCTGACCATCATTCAAATCCTCGCCGTCGATCTCGGCACGGACATGCTGCCCGCGCTCGGTCTCGGCGCGGAAGAGCCCGCGCCCGACATCATGCGCGCACCACCGCGCCCGCGCTCCGAGCGCCTGCTGAACTGGCCGCTTCTCGCCCGCGCCTATCTCTTCCTCGGCCTGATGCAGGCCGCCGCGGCGATGAGTGCGTATTGGTTCGTCCTGCGCTCCGGCGGCTGGCATTTGGGACAGAACCTGGCCGCGCACGATCCGCTCTACCTGCAAGCCACGACCGCCTGCCTCAGCGCGATTGTCGTCATGCAAATCGCCAACGTCTTCCTCTGCCGCAGCAACCGCCGCTCCGTATTCACGTCCGGCCTTTTCACCAACAAACTCATCCTGACCGGCGTCGCCGCCGAAATTGCGCTCATCGCCCTGATCGACTACACGCCGTGGGGCAACGCCCTTTTCGGCACCGCGCCGATCCCGCCCGCCGTCTGGCTCTTCATCGTACCCTTCGCCATCGCGATGGTGGCGTGCGAGGAAATGCGCAAGTGGATCATTCGCCCACGCTGACGCCTCCGCGCCTTCGCGGTGGGTCGGCCTTTTTACGCGGGCACGCCGAAACGGTGATGAGCTTCCGCTCGGTCGATGCCGAGGGACTGGCAGATGTGCTTTGACGCGAGCATGCCAGCGGCCGTCTTGATCATTCGATCGAAGTCCACGGCGGGCAGCGCCACGCCCTCGTGAAGGATCGTGGTGATCTTAAAGCCGCGCTCGAGCAACTCGGTGAGAAACTCCTCGCAGGCTACGGGATCGTTGGTCAGGTGGTGATGCGGATGCGTGTGGCGTTGGAAGGGGACCGCGTATTCGATTTTGTATTTTGCGAGCATGGTGATGTGGGATTGAGGTTAAAGGGCCGCGATCCTAGCCGTGCTAGTTGCCGGGATCGGTCGCGGATTTCATGGCCAGCAACGCTGCACGCGATTCGGTTGCTGCGCTGCGCGGCTCTTGCCAAAGGCCGGGCCAATCTTGTCGGCCCCATCCGTCCTACGGCAGCCAGGATCGCCAATGTTTCCGGCAGCTTTGTCGGAACTTGCGCGGCGATTCGCGGAAGATTTTGGTTCCAATGTGTTCGCTGGCCCGTTTCAGCTTCCGGCTCTCTTCTTTCAAAGCCTTCAGCACGCGATTGATCTCCCCGCCGCCGTCAGCCGGTAGTCGCACCCTTCTCAGCAAAGAACGCAGGTCGAAGAGGTCGTGATCCCGGCCCAGACTCTCCTCGAGCCGGCGAAGCTGCTTGAGCATGCGGGCAAATCGTTGCGGCCAGACCGCTTCGAGCCATTGCAGTTGATAGGCGAGTTGCTTCACTCGGATGCGCCAGCGGTGAAAGGCCGGGTCGCCATGCGACACGACGGCAGCAGTCATCCGCCGACGGGCCTGCCGGTAAACCTTGATGAGTCCCGGCCCGATGATCTCCCAGCCATCGCCGCGGATGCGCAATTTCTGAAATCTTCCGCGCGCCTGATCGAGTTCACGGGCCGCGCGGTCCAGCGCGCGACCGGGGCTGGGGTTCGGCGACGCCGGTCTGCAGCTGGACGTCACGATTCCTTGCCGGAGGATGTCCGACGGATCGCCGAGCGACTTCAGTGTTTCGATGGCAACGGTGTGGTCCCGCAGCGGGGCGAGCCGGTCCGCGATCCGTTTCAGACGCGCATTTTCGCGCTCAAAAGTAGTTCGGGCGATCACTGGCCGGATGAGGAGCAGGAGAGCCCGCAAGCGCTTCGTCGTGGTGCGAAACAGATGCACTGTTTGTGTTGGGGCACGCTCCGTCCGGCGTCCGCGACGGAGCGCGTCGCCGATCATTGCGTTGGCAATGCGCCGCACACCCGCCCCGGTCGCTTCATTCGCGTGTAATGTACAGCGGGCCTTCATAGCATCCTCTCGCGACGTTCGTGACCGGACTTGCCGGAAGTTGACACGACCTGCCGTGCGCGTTCCAGCAGGCCGGCGACCTCTGCATCACTCGTCTGGCTGAAATCCTCATACCATTGGCCGACTCCGCCGAAATATTCGGGCGTCATCAGCACCACGAGGTCGTCCACCTCCGGTCGCAGTGCGCGGCAGGTGGAGGCCGCGGCAACCGGCGCGGCGACGATGAGGCGTGCGGGATGTTGCGCAGACAAAGCGCGGATCGCAGCGCGCACCGTCGATCCGGTGGCGATGCCGTCGTCGATCAGGAGCACCGTCTTTCCACACACCTCCGCCTCTGCATCACCGCCGCGATACGCAATTTCACGCCGATGCAACTCGCGCTCCTCCTCGTCTGTTGCGGCATCAATGACCTCGATGGGAATGCCGAGCCGGCTGACCGCGTCCTCATTGAGAATTCGCACACCACCGCTGGCAATCGCGCCCATCGCCAGCTCCGGGTTTCCGGGCGTGCCGAGTTTTCGGACAACGAACACATCAAGCGGGGCGCGCAGCGCCAGAGCCACCTCGAAAGCCACGGGTACGCCACCTCGTGGAAGTCCCAGAACGACGACATCAGGCTGGTTCGCATACTGCATCAATGCTCCGGCGAGAAGCTGGCCCGCTTCGCGTCGGTCGCGGAAAATTTCAGCCATGGCGGAGTGACGATTTAAATGGTGGACGGAGGATGCGTCGGGACAATCGGTCGCCGATCCGGCCCGTGCTTTCCTCGCTTTGGCCAAGGCTGACCGTCGCTTGAACTTCGCTCTCCGCGGTTCAAATGGCTGGCATTTTCCAAATGCGGAAAAGTGCAAACGACGGGGCATCCTCGGCAAAATCGCGTGAAGATTGACGGACTGGGACGGCTTAGTGAGTGGCGTTTGGGATCGCGTTTGCGATCTCGCAGAACCATGTGCTGCGACGATGAACGAACCTTCATCAGATGTTCACGTCATGTTCACATATCTGGCGGAAGCTGAACTTATGAATGCGGCCCATTTCCATCTCGCGCTGAACCACCTGCCCGTCGTCGGAGTCCTTTTTGGCCTTGGAGTACTTTTCGCCGGACGCTTCCTCCGCAGCGATGTCACGATGCGTGTCGGGCTCTGGCTGCTCGTGGCCAGCGGCCTTTTCGCCATCCCGGCCTATCTGACCGGGGAGCCTGCCGAGGAAATCGTGGAGAAGATTGCGGGCATAGGTGAGTCGCTGATCGAAAGGCATGAGGATGCCGCTTCGATTGCCCTCGCCGCAGCCCTTCTCGCTGGAGTGCTTGCGGCAGTAGCGTTGTTTTTGGCTCGCGGCGGGCGGGCGGTTTCGCACTTGGCGTTCCTAGTTGTCGCGGTTGTGGGTGCCGGTGCGGCGGGCAGCATGGCTTGGACGGCCAAGCTCGGCGGCGAGATTCATCATCAGGAGATTCGATCAAAGTAGGTCTCCTTGATGGGTGACACGCACCGAAGTGGCCATGGAAACCACCGTCATCGTCCTGATGAACGGCAACCTGTAGAACCCTCTCCTCGCTCGGCTACAAGCTGCCCCTCCTGTGGGAGTCGTCGGCTACAGAGGGAGTCGTCGGCTACAGAGGGAGTCGTCGGCTACAGAGGGAGTCGTCGGCTACAGAGGGAGTCGAATTTGGACAGAGTTTCCGGTGGTCAAGGCAGACCGTGCAAGAATTAAAGAACCTTCATCGCCGATTCACGCGTCGCTCATTTGTTCGCGGGATGGTGCGGGCATGAAATGCACAACATCCGCCCCCGGTTTCCGCCACCTCCTCCGTCCGCTCATCGCCTCCCTCGGCGCGGTGGCGTTGCTACTCTCTCCCAGCATAGTTTCGGCCCAGTCGATCACCATCGCCAATCCCCACTGGAACATCACGCTCACCGACTTCGGTTACTCGGATTTCCTGCTCGATAACACGCCGGGCTTTCAAGGTCGGGAGTACCTTTCCGGCGAATGGGGTGCGGCGGTCGGCTATACCAACAGCGGCGGCATCGTCACGCCCCAGTGGCTGGAACCAAACTTTTCCTACCCCGATTGGACGACCAACTCCACCTTTCACGTCGTCTCGCCGATTACCCAGACCGGGTTGAACGCGGATAACCTGCCCATCGCGCAGTCGGTCATCGCCAATGGAGACCTGCAAGTCACCTTGCGCCACGAGATGCTCGATACCGTGGTCGGCACACCGATGGGAACCGCGGCGGCATCGACCGGCGGCTTGGGCGCTTCCATCAATAGCGGACGCTATGTGCTGAAGCAGACCTGCACGATCAAGAATATCTCCGGGGCGGCCATTGCGAATCTTCAGCTCTTCCAGTTTCTGCATGGCCTGCAATCGCAGCGGGGCGTTTATGACAATCGCACCTATGCCGGTCCGCTGAACACGTTCCACTACGACGTGACGCTGGCGGGTGTGGATTCCGGAGCGGTGGGGCCGGGCAGTTCAAGCGAGGGGCTGGAAGACTTCATCGGCTTTCACGCGAGCGTGGCACCCAGTGGCTACGAGATCGGGCATTATGGGATCGAGGGCAACGGCGTCGATAATCACAGCACCGGCAAGCCTTCGGAGGGCGTGCATTTTTCCGTCGAAAACAACTGGCTGACCGCTCCGTATGCCGCGCGTCTGGGCACGGATTACTTCGCGCCGGCGCAGCGCTGGGTGGCTGGTGCGCAGCGCTGGAATCTGGGCAGTCTCGCGGCGGGACAATCGGTCAGCCATGACGTGGTGCTCAGTTTGGTGACTGGCACAAAAGTGACCGTCGGCACGGGCAGTTCCGGCGGCTGCAACGGCGGCTCCAGCGTGCCCGGCGGACTGGACTATCAGTTTGAAGACGTGACCTCATCCGGCTCGTGCTTTGCGGAATTTTCCAAGGCGGATAACGCGGAACTCGCGGTGCGGATTGCGGCGAATGAGTTCGGCAGCTTCAATTTTCTCACGCCGGGCAGTCCCGCGCAGGTGTGGAATGTCGGCTTTAGCGGAGCTTACGCCGGCTCGGTGAGTCTGACCTTCGCCTACGATGCGACGTTGCTGCCGCCAGGCTTTGATGAAAGCACACTCACCATCCATCACTACAGCGGCGGGGCGTGGCAGACTCTGCCGGGGACGGTGGACGCGGTCACGCACAGGATCACGTTCAGCACCACTGCGCTGGGCGCATTCGCCCTCGGCGTGGATGGGGCAGTGACCTTCCAGATCGATGCGAGCGTGCTGCCGGCGAATAGCGGCACCATCACCGGTACCGGCACCTATGCGCAGGCGTCGAGTCTTAGCCTCGTCGCCGCAGCCAACGCGGGTTATGTTTTCGCGAACTGGACGGAAGGTGGAGCGATCGTCAGCAACTCACCAAGCTATACTTTCGGCGCACAGGTGGACCGCGCGCTCGTGGCGAACTTCGTGCCTGTGGGGGCAGCCAAGAGAATCTCGACGAGTTCGAACCCCTCAAATGCCGGCTCGACGAGCGGTGACGGTGCCTATGCGCTCAATTCAAGTGCCACCGTGGTCGCGACTGCGAATCCTGGCTATAAGTTCTCCAAATGGCAGGTTGGCACAACGACCGTCAGCAGTTCGAAGACTTACACGTTCACTGTTACGGGTGACCGCGCGCTCGTGGCGAAGTTCAAGCCATCCTATTCCGTCGCTGTCACACCCGAGCCCTTCATCGGCGGCACCGTGGAGGCCGACTCCATCTCCTACGAGTATGGCGAAACAGCCGTCATGAAAGCCTTCCCGGAGCCTGGCTACTCGTTTGTGAACTGGACGGAGAACGGAGTGCCGGTGAGCACCGACGAGACGTTCATTTTCAATGCGACCGGCAACCGCAGCCTGGTAGGCAACTTCGCCCTCGGTCACCGCATCGACGTGAAAGTCGATCCCAAGACCGCAGGCAGCGCATCGGGCGCGGGTGTTTACCCGGACGGCGACATCGTGACTTTGATCGCAGAGGCCAAGCCCGGCTACATCTTCACGAACTGGACCGAAAGCGGAATCGTGGTCAGCACCTCGGCGAGCTACGACTTCACTTCAGGCGGTGACCGGGCGCTGGTCGGAAACTTCGTCGCCCTCCCGACGCTGAAGTCGGCCATCACATCGCCGGGCGCTCTGATGCTCTCCTGGCCTGCGGGCGCGAGTGGCTGGGTGCTCCAGGAACGCCCGGACCTGGGGTCTGGAAACTGGGTGGACTCGACACGCACGGTGACTCCCGTGGGCAGTGAGAATCAGGTCACCGTCTCGCCGCTGACCGGAAAGGGCTTTTTCCGCCTTGTTCATCCATGATCATCACCATCGGCCCGATTGAAACTTGCGGCACTCGTACTTCCGTCGAAACTGCCGCCGTGCGCATCCTCGTAGTCGAAGACGACAAGAAAACCGCCACCTTCATCGCGAAGGCCCTGAAAGAGGAGGGCTTCGCCGTGGATTTGCTGCGCGATGGGGATGACGCGCTCGCTGCCATCGAGATCACGCCGTTCGACGCCGTGGTGCTCGACATCATGCTCATCGGGCGCGACGGGCTGAGTGTCCTAAAGCAGATGCGCGCGAAGGGAAACCAGACGCCCGTGCTGCTGCTCTCGGCGCGCGGCGAGGTGAACGAACGCGTCGAGGGGCTTAACGCCGGCGCCGACGATTATTTGCCGAAGCCCTTCGCGCTGG
Organism: Chthoniobacter sp.; assembly: GCA_021414005.1. Lineage (GTDB taxonomy): Bacteria > Verrucomicrobiota > Verrucomicrobiia > Chthoniobacterales > Chthoniobacteraceae > Chthoniobacter. Next base: position 59,350 of record JAIOPH010000030.1, read on the forward strand.
AGGAACTCACGGCCCGCGTGCGGGCGCTCGCGCGGCGCGGCACCGATGTGAAGTCCACGGTGCTGCGGGTCGGCGATCTAACGCTGGACACCATCACGCGTTTCGCGGAACGCGGCGGGAGGAAAATCGAGCTGACCACGCGCGAATACCGCCTGCTGGAATTCCTGATGCGTTCGGCGGGCCGGGTGTGCAGCCGCATGATGATTCTCGAAAAGGTGTGGGACTACCACTTCGATCCCGGCTCGAACCTCGTGGATGTCTATGTCGGGAAGCTGCGCGAGAAGATCGAGGCCGGCAGCGCTGTGAAGCTGCTGCAGAGTGTGCGCGGCGAGGGCTACATGATGAAGGAGGCACCGTGACGATCAGCAAGCGCATCGGGCTCAGCTACATTTTGATCGCGGTGGCGAGCGTGGTGATCATCGCCTGGTTCGGGTACCACGAATTTGTGCAGGAACGCGCCGAGTTCGACGCCCTCGGTCTCCCGGAAGTCCACACCGATTTGAGCGCGGAAATTCTCACCGTGTGCTTTTTCGGCGCGCTGCCGCTCATCCTCCTGCTCGGCTGGTGGTGGATCCGCCACGTGCTCAAGCCCCTCGGCGCGCTCACCGCCGCCGTCGAAAAGATCCACGCGCACAATCTGCGCGAACCTTTGCCCCGCAATATGGGCGATGACGAGGTGGACAAGCTGGCCGCGGTCTTTAACTCGATGACCACGCGTCTCAATGACTCCTTCACCCGCATCCACGAGTTCACGCTCCGCGCCTCGCACGAACTCAAGACGCCGCTCACGGTGATGCGGGCGCACCTCGAAACCGCGCTGCGCGAGGGGCAGTCGCTGCCGCGCGAGCAGACGGAGTGGATCGACGGCCAGCTCGATGAGGTGAAGCGCCTCGCCCAGATCGTTGACTCCCTCACGCTCCTCACGAAGGCCGACGCAGGGCTCGTAAAGCTCGAACAGCAGCCCTTGCAACTCACCGTCCTCGTGGAGGAGGCCATCGAGGACGCGCAAGTGCTCGCCCGCCCTCATGGGGTAACCGTGACCCTCGGCGAGTGCGCCGATGCCGTCGTCAACGGGGATCGCCACCGCCTCCGGCAGCTCCTGCTCATCCTCTCGGACAACGCGGTGAAGTATAACCGGCCCGGCGGGACGATCGGCATCACGCTGCGGCACACCGCCGGCATGGCCGAGCTGCGCATTACCAACACTTCCGACGAGCTTCCCCAAGGGATGCTCGACACGGTCTTTGATCGCTTCGCCCGGGGCAGGAATGCGCAGGGGAAGGTGGAGGGATGCGGCTTGGGCCTCACGATTGCGCAATGGATCGTGCAGGCGCACGGCGGCACCATCCAACTCCTCGCCGAGGACGCCGGACGGACGACCGCACTCGTGCGGCTCCCGCTCGCCCACACGACGCAGCCGGCGATCACCGAGCAGCTCGCCGGAGTGTGAAGCGGCGCCCCGCCGCGAGCGGGTGAGGGCGATTCTGAACGAACTTTCATCGCGGTTTCACGCTCCGCTCATTAACGCACGGCAAGTTGCGGGTGCATGAAAGCCCCCCACATCCTTGCAAAAGTCGCCGTGGCGGCCGCGCTGTCGCTCACACCCCTCTCGGCGCTCGCTGGCAACGGCCAGTGGACGCTGATCGGCTGGAACAATCTGGGGATGCACTGCATGGACGACGATTATTCCGTCTTCACGATCCTGCCGCCGTTTAACACGGTGAACGCGCAGCTCATCAACGCGCAGGGTAAGCTGGTGCTCGCGCCGACCGGGCTGACGCTGACTTACGAACCAGTCGCCGACCTCGATGGCTCGATCAACCGCACGTCCGCCGGCAAGACGAACTTCTGGGAGTATCTGCAGGCGGCTTATGGCGCGACGTTGCCGATGGATGCCGGGTTGGCCGGGACCGCGATGCCTGGAAGCGCGGGCACGCCGCAACCGCTGACCTGGAACGCGGGGTTCAATTGGTTCGAGGGCGTCGGCATTCCCATCTCGCCGATCGATGACGCCGGGCGCGCAAATGCCTATCCCATGATGCGGCTCGTGGCGAAGAACAACACGGGCGCGGTACTCGCCAAGACGGACGTGGTGCTGCCGGTGTCGGGCGAAATGGACTGCCGCGCGTGCCATGGCTCGGGTGCTGGCGCGGAGGCGCGGCCGGCGGGCGGATGGGTGAATGATCCCGTGGCCAAGCGCGACTACCGGCTGAACATTCTGCGGCTCCACGATGAGAAGCATCTCGGAGACAGCGCCTATCAAGCGGCGCTCGCGGCGAATGGCTTTCGCGCGGACGGCCTGTTGAAAACGGTCACCCTCGCGAACACACCGATCCTTTGCGCCAAGTGCCATGCGTCCGAGGCGCTCGGCACCGCGGGCGCGCCGGGTGTCGATCCGCTCACTCGCTCGATGCACGCGAAACACGCGAACGTCACCAACCCGGCGAATGGCTTGAAGATGGATAACATCGCGAACCGCAGCGCGTGTTACCAATGCCATCCCGGCTCGGCCACGCGCTGCCTGCGCGGCGCGATGGGTGCGGCGGTCGCGCCGGATGGCTCGATGGCTATGCAATGCCAGAGCTGTCACGGCACGATGAGTCAGGTGGGCGCGCTGAATCGCACCGGCTGGCTAGATGAACCCGGCTGCCAGACCTGCCACACCGGCAGCGCCACGCAGAACAACGGCCTGATCCGTTACACGAGTTCCTTCGACACCAACGGCCAGCTCCGGCAGGCCGTGAGCGCGCTCTTTGCCACGAACCCCGACACGCCCGCGCCCGGCAAATCGCTCTACCGCTTTTCCAAAGGCCACGGTGGCCTGCAATGCGAGGCGTGCCATGGCTCGACCCACGCCGAGTTTCCGTCCGCGCATCGCAACGACAACGTCCAGAGCGCGCAACTGCAAGGCCACGCCGGCGTGCTTATGGAATGTACCGCCTGCCACGCCACGATGCCGGCGGCCACGGTGGCCAACGCGAACAAGGGACCGCATGGCATGCACCCGATCGGCGACAGTTGGGCGAAAAATCATCCTGACATCGCGGAGTCCGTCGGCGTGGCGCAGTGCCGCGCGTGTCATGGCACCGACGACCGCGGCACCGTGCTCTCCCGGGTTTCCGCCGACCGCACCGTGACCACGGAAAAATTCGGCGCAAAGGCTTTCTGGCGTGGCCAGGAGATCAGTTGCTACGAGTGCCACAGCGGCTCGAACAGCTCGAATCCCGCCACACGCACCCGCCCCGCCGTGGCTCACGCCTCGCTCACCGTCCCCGCGGGCGGCACCGCTGCGGTCACGCTCAGCGCCAGCGGCACCGGTTCCACGGTGCGCATCATCCGCCAGCCGAACCACGGCTCCGTCGCGCTCAGCGGCCGTGTGGCCACATATTTCGCCGAGTCCGGCTACGTCGGCCCCGACAACTTCGCCTACGCCGCGAGCGACAGCGGCGGTTACGTCGATTCCGCAACCACCGGGACTGTCTCCGTCACGGTCGGCACCCTCACCGCGTCGTTGGATTCCGACGGCGACGGCATCCCGGATCTCATCGAATACGCACTCGGCCTCAACCCGCAGTTTCCCTCCGCGAGCGGTGTCACCATGCCCACCATTCAGCCCTTCGGCGGAGTCCGTTATCTCACAATGAGCCTCGCCCGCTTTCTCCCGCCCTCCGATGCGACCCTGTCCATCGAGGTATCCGGCAACCTCCAGACATGGCTGCCCGCGACCGTCGTCACCAGCACATCCTCGCTGCTGCAGGCCCGCGATCCGGTGCCCGCAGACGGTGCCGCGGGGCGGTTCATTCGCTTGAAAGTCACGCGGCCCTAAAGCTACTGCTTTATCCCGGCGGCTTTGGCTTTTCCCAGCGTCCGCCCACCTCGATCGGTGTCCCCGGTCGGACCCAGTCGAAGAACCACTTTGCCGGATTCTCCCCATCCAGCGGCATGCGGATGCAGCCGTGCGAGGCGGGCCACGCGGGGACTGCGGTGAAGCCGTGGATGAAGACGTGCCCGTTCACCTGCACGCTGAAAGGCATGGGTGCGTTGTGGTAGCGCTTCGAGTAGTGCATGCGGTGCTTTTCTCCGGCGGTGAAGTGGCCATTCGGCGTGGTGCTGACCACCATGCACGGTCGCAATGCCGCGGGTGTCGTCACGGCACTGCGCAGTCGCGGGCTCGCGGAGTTTGAGATCGCCGCGTCGCTGGCCCTCGTCGTGGCGCAACGCCTCGTCCGCCGGTTGTGCCTCCACTGCCGCCAAGCCGAGCCGCCATCGGAGCGGAAGCGGCGCTGGCTCGACGGCTTGGGCGAAGCTGCGCCCGCTTCGGTCTGGCACGCCACCGGATGTGCCCAATGCCATCACACCGGTAACGGAGCGCGTCTATGATTTGATCCTCGCGGGCAAAGACGAGCATCATCTGCGGCACGAATTCCGGGAGAAAGGTCAGCGTCTGCTGCTTCAGGACGGTCTAGCCAAGGCCGCGTGCGGCATCACCGACCTTACCGAACTCGGTCGCATCGGCGTGCAAAGCTACCTTGAAACACCTTCGCCGGGCCGCACGTAGCTTGTGTGCCAAGTGCGTGGCAGACCGCACTCGTCGAAAGTCGTGGGGTGGCCGGGCTCACGCGCCGCCGCACTGGCTCCAGGCAGTCCCGCCCCTCACCACGAAGCTCAGCATCCCCTCGCAAATACGGCGTTGCTAATTCCTAAACTTGGCAACGAGAGGTAAAAGAGAGTTGCGGAACGTGCGGATCGCCTGGCGGGAATGAGCGCCTGCATTCCGCGAGCGAGATTCTGGAACTGACCCCGCTGTCCTCCGAGGGGAATGAATTTGAGCTATAGCGCGGTGCGGCGGCGGCGGAGGGCGAGGAGCGCGGTGCCGGAGAGCAAAAGCGCGCGCTGGTGGGCTCGAGCGTGGGGGGGAAGGACGAGGGCCACTTGCTGCCCGCCGTAGGTGCCGTAGGCGGCGATGGCTCCGCTGTCATTGATGCTGTTGCCGTTGGGTGAGATCCCGATGTCGGTGACGCCGGGATTGGAGACGAGGAGGTTGTTCGGGTTATATATCGTCCCGCCGGTGTAGAGAAAGGGGTGGGAGGAAGCGAAGTCTGGCGTGGAGGACATCCCCACCACCTGCCCGGAGTCGTTGATGCCATACGCTTCGCTGGCGGTGCCGCCGAAGGAGCCGAGGACAGTTGGCGTGGTCTCATTCCACACCACGGCCGCCTGCGTGGCATTGCCCGCGGTGCTGGACCAGCCCGCGACCTGCCCCGAGGCGTTGATCCCAGAGGCCCAGCTATAGGTGCCGCCGAGGCCGGCGATGGAGCATAAAGGGACAGACACTGACTTTTATCTCCACTTGGGATGTGATGCGTTTCACCCCAATTTTTTGCCAGCCGGTCCTCGCAGGGAACCATCAGTTTGCAGCGCCAAATTTGGCGCAACTACGCAGTTTGCGGGCTTCGTTGGCGCGAAAGGTGGGGTTGAAGTTTTGTGCTCAAAGCTCGTAGTTCACCTGTAGAACGGCCCGCAAGACCTCGGCCAGTTGTTCCTCGTTGAATGGCTTGTGCAAGACGCCCGAAATTCCGAGCGCCCGGAACTCGGCGTGGGTGCTTTCCTCCAGACGTCCGCTCGAGACGACGATCTTCGTGTTCGGGCAAATCGGACGCAGCGCCCGCGCAAAGGCCAGCCCGTCCATGAGCGGCATGTGCAAGTCGGTGATCACGACGCGGATCGCATCCTGATTTTCCGTGGCGCGGATGATTCCCTCCGCTCCGTTTTCCGCGGTGATCACCGTGAAATTCATGCGTTCGAGAATGAAACGCGCCACGCTGAGGATCGCCGTCTCGTCGTCCACGATCAGGATCATTTCCCCGTTGCCGCGGAACGCTGCCGGACGTTGCGCGGCCAGTTCAGCGCGATCGGCCCCGTCTTGCGCCACTGGCAGGTAGATTTGGAAGAGCGAGCCCTTGCCCAGGTCGGAATAGACCTGCAGGAAACCGCCGTGCCCTTTGACGATGCCGAGGACGGTCGAGAGCCCGAGGCCTGTGCCCTTGTCCGGTTCTTTGGTGGTAAAGAACGGCTCGAAAATTCGGTCCAAGACTTCCGGCGGGATGCCCGTGCCGGTGTCCTCCACGGTGAGACAAATATAGCGGCCCGGCGTCGCATCGAGCGCGGTGCTGGCAAAGGTGGTATCGACGTTTTTCGCCTCGACGGTCATCGTCAGGGTGCCGCCTCGGGCCATGGCGTCCCGGGCGTTGACGCAGAGATTGAGCAGCACCTGATGAAGCTGCGTCGGGTTCCCGAGCACCATTCCCACGTCCGAGGCGCAGTGAATGCGCAGTTCGATGTTCTTCGGGAAGGTGCCGGTCACGATTTTCTCCAGCTCCCGGATCAATTGCCACGGCTGAATGAGAATACGCTCGCCCGAGGCGCCGTTCGCGAAAGTGAGGAGCTGTCGCACCATGTCCGCCGCGCGCTCACAGCTCGTCTGCACGATGTCCACCAGTTCATCTTCGCCGGGATACCTGAGTTGCAAGACCTGCGTGGCCATCAGCACCGGGGCGAGGGCGTTGTTCATGTCGTGCGCGATGCCGCCGGCCAGCGTGCCGATGGCCTCGAGCCGCTGCGAACGGTTGGCCAGGCGTTCGGCCTTGAGCCGCTCGCGGATGTCGCGGCTGATGTTGGCGATGGCGATCGGCTCGCCCGCCGCGTCGCGGATCATGAACGAGTTGAGATCCACGGGAATCGGCTCACCGCCCGCGAAGTGGCGCAGCCGGAATTCACCGCGCCAGCTTCCATTCTGGAGTAGCTGCGTCATCAATTCCCCCGCCAGAAAATCGTGGTCCGCCTCCAGCACGAAGTCGGGAACGTGAAGGTCGCCCGCGGGAGCGGAAGGATTGAGTCCCACCAGCGCCCGGCCCGCCGGATTGACGTAGAGGAGACGACCTTCGAGCGACGCATAGCCGATGAAATCCTGGCTGGCGCCCACGATCGCGGCGAGACGCTGGAGGTCGGCTTCCGCCTCTTTGCGCGCGGTAATGTCGCGGATGTAACCGTGCCATAGGACGCTCCTGTCGGGCAGGCGCTCCGGCACGGAGTGGCCCTCGAGCCAGCGCACGCCGCGCGTCGGAAGCTGCGCGCGAAATTCGCACTGCCATGGCTCCATCGTCTCCGCCGAACGCTGGATGCTGGCCACGACGGCATTGAAATCATCCGGATGCAAAACCCGAAACACGGCTTCCGCCGATTCCGTCACGGACTCGGGCGCGACTTCGTAGATCGTCCGGATGCCCTCGCTGGCGTAGGGAAAGCAGCTCCGCCCATCGGGGAAAAGCTGGAACTGATAGATGACTCCGGGCACTTGATCGGAAACCTTCCGGAGCAGTTCATCCTGTTCACGCAGCTTCTCGTCCGCGCGCTTCTGCTCGGTGACGTCGCGCACGACCGCCAGCATCTGCCTGACCTTCCCGGGCTCATTCGGATCCCACATCGGCACCGCGTGCTGGTCGATCCAGTGGCGCGAGCCATCGAGCGCCACGATCTCGAAGACCTGCTTCGTGGTTTCGCCGCGGAACACGGCGGCGACGCCTTCCGTGAACATCTGGCGGTATTGCGTATCGACCATCTCGACGGCCCTGGCCCCGCGGACCTGGTCGAGCGATTGCGCCCCGAGCATGCGCAGACCGGCGGGGTTCATGTCGATCAGCGCGCCGTCGGCATCGAGCAGCTTCACGCATTCCGGCTCGGAATCGAGGATGGTGCGCAGCTGCATCTCGCTCTCGCGCTGGGCCATCTCCGCCTGCTTGCGCTCGGTCACGTCCACGGCGAACCCGATCACGTTCACCACCTTGCCCGCCGGATCGCGGAGCGGGCTGCAGACCAGATCGAACTCGCGTGGTCCGACCGCCGGGAACCCGGCGGCAACGTCGCCACGAACGACTTCGCCATGCGCGGCGCGGCGAATCGCTCCCTCCACCTGCAACCTGGTTCCCGGCTCCATCGCGGTGACTTCCCAGAGCCGCTGACCGAGCACCTCGGCGCGCGGTTTTTGCAGCACGGTCAGCGGCGCCTGATTGATCTCCAAGATGGCGCCTTCGAGCGTGAGCACCACGACGAACCCAAATTGCGAATCGAGAATCTGCCGAAGACGCTGCCGTTCCTGATTCTGCACCTCCTCGACCTTTCGCCGCTCGGTCACATCGCGCGCGATGCACGCCACACCCACGATCTCGCCGCGGAGCAGCGTCGGCGCGCCGCTGATGAACAGCTCGTGGCGCGCACCGCCGGCACCGATCATGGCGGTATCGAGCGTCAGGCATTTGCGGCAAAAGGCGGCGCGGAATGCTTCGGCGGCGGCCTCGCGTTGATCGGGCGCGCAGAGCTCGAGGAAATGGATCGCCTTCAACTCCGCCAACGTCCGCCCGGTCAGTCGTTCCGCCGCCGGATTCGCGCTCACGAACCGGCCATCCGCGCCGAGCGAAAAGATCGCATCGAGGCTCCCGTCGAAAAGCGAGCGGTAGCGCTCCTCGCTGCGCACCAGCGACTCGCGGATTTCCTCCTCCAGCCGCCATTGCTGCCGGACGGCGCGGAACAGATTGGCCGCGAGGACGCCACCGGCGATCGCCAGCGCGAGCAGTGCCGGGATCGCAAAGAGGAAGATGCGGTGCGTCGTCCGCTCAAAGCGCTCCTGGTCTGTCTCAAAATCCACCTGCTGCAGGAGGCGGAGTTGATCGAGCGAACCCCGCAAGGTCTCCGCCAGCAACCGCGTGGGGCCGGAACTGCCCGGCGGGCCGCCAGCCGTGGCAAGCCCGGCCTCCAGCAGGCGCACCCGATCGAGGATCACCCGGCTATCTTCCGGAAGACTGACCGCCCCGCTGCTCAAGACATGGCCGACGTGATTGGCGATGCGTTCCTGGAGCGAACGCTCCCTCGCGCTCCACGCGGACCCATCGGCCGAAGCCGCCGCCCCAGCCGGGGGCACCGCGGTCAGTTCATCGATCGCCAGCATGGCCTCCTGCGCCGCCGACAAGGTGCGGACATTCTCCTGCTCCTGCACGTGCATCGCCGCATCGCGCTGATACTGGACCGCCACCAACAGCGCGACCGGCACGAACACCGCGGCGGCGATGGCTGCCAGAGACTTGATCAGGTGCCGCACCTCCGGAAGGAAGCTGGGCATCGAGGGTGAACTCATGGCCGCGGCGTCCCCTTCGGAGTGCTCCCGTTCGCCCGCAGCTTCCGCACCGCTTCCTCGGTCTTCCGAAAATCCTCCTTCATCACCGGCAGGAAAATCCCGGCATCCTGATCGGCCAGCACCCGCGCCTCCGTCTCGTCGAGCTTGGTCAGCGACAGGAAAGCCGCCCGCACCGCAGTGCGCAGACTGGCCGGCGTGCTCTCCCGCATCGCCCAGACGTAATCCGCGTAGGGCGGGGTCTCGAAGAGCGGGATGATTTCCGATTCCTGGAGTTCGCCACTCGTGATCATGCGCTTGATGGTGATGGCGTTCGCGGCACCCAGTCCCACCTCGCCCTCACGGACCATGCGAGCCGTGTCGTCGTGTCCCTTCGAATAACGCACCTCCTCGAAAAACTGCTCCGGCGCGATCCCCTTCTGCTGCAGGAAATCGCGCGCCATCAGGTGTCCCGAAGTGGAGAGCTGGGGCCCAAACGCCAGCCGCTGACCCCGGAAGCTTTCGAGCGTGCGGCCGCGGTTGCCCGGCGACGTGAAAAACATCGTCGTGAAATGGCGATCCACATCGCGCATGACCAACGGGACCAGCTTCGTGCGCTGATTCGCGAGCACATAAGTGTAGCCACCAAAAAGGCCCAGCTCGGCGCGCCCATTCGCAAGATCCTCGACGAACTGCTCGTAGCTCTCCGCGATCACCAGTTCGCAGGGCATCTTCAGCTTGGCAGAAAGATATTGAACCAGGCCGCTGTTGCGCTTTTCCACCACCTCCCGTGAGCGGTCTGGCGGAACTTCAATCCGCAGGCGACTCGGCATCGGCTCCTCTTTGGCCTTGCCACAACCGCCGAAGAATAGCGTTAGCGCCAATCCGCCGACAAGGCCCAGGAAGCGGATCGGGCTCAGATGCAGCCGGCACAGAAAAATCCCCCTCTGCCGCCGAGTGGCTCCGACTGCTAAATCGCTGGTTACCTCAGGCGTCATTGGAGATTCGGGCGGGAGGCTAGCTGGAATTGAGCCACGTTGCAATGAAGGCTCTCCCACCCGCGTCACCGCCCCGCTTTTTAACATTTCCGTCAACCGTCCAGATTCCGCAGACGGACCGGTCCGCGTCTATATTGCGAACGTCTCCCCAATGAGCGCCGCGACTGCCAGGAAATTGCATTCGCGCCCACCGCGCCGGAAACGGTCAGAACGGGCACGGTGAGCCTGTCTCGGTTTCGCGGACAGTGTTTGGGTAGGCTGGACACGGGAGGTTTAATGGTGAGAGTTCTCGAAGTCCACGAGAGAGGGTCAGCCTTGGCGTGGGCGACGGCTTCCTGATAGGTCTCGCCGTCGGCCATGCAGCCGGCCAGTTCGGGGACTTCGACGACGAAACATTCGTCGGCTCGGCTCCAGTGGATGATGAGTTCGTAGCGCATATCAGTCGATCTCCAGTTAGTATTTGAGAATGAGTTCCCGCACTTGCTTCACTTGTTAAGGTTTGGCCTGGCTGCCCTTGGGCTGCAGGTTGAGGATTTCTTCGATGCTGACTTTGAAGAACGGGGTATGGCTGCCTTTGCCCGTGCGGCGGGTGAAACCGGCGCGCTCAAGGACGAAGCAAAGGTCGTCGATAGGAGAAAGGGGGCGATTCCAGAATATGGCTCTTTTCGATCGCGAGAAGGGGTTATGCGGGCTTGATCGAGGTCAGGAGGCTAAGCTCCTTAGGCAGGTTTTGCGTCTTGCCGTGACCGTATTTCGGCGCGCACGCGTTCGCCGAGATTTTTCAAATATGCGAGCCGTTTCGCGCGGCTCATGGCGTTGAGTTTTTGACTGGTCGCTTCGCGCCACTTGCGCAACTTAGCAACGGCATCAAACGTCTCGGTCTTGGTTTCCATAGATCAGTTCCTGTGGGTCCACGACACGGACGGCCAGCCCTGTAACAGATTGATGCGTTGAAGCCTGCGGAGCGTTGCACATTGACGAGGTGGCGGAAGTTTCAACTCACGAGGTAATCGTGTCACGCCACGGTGCAGCCGACGACGTGCCGCTCGTCGTCGGCGTATATGGCAGTCACGACGCCTTGCGCAAGATAGGCACCGGCGAGTTGATCCGCGGCTGCGGTTTTTCCCAACGCCCACCCACCTCGATCGGCGTCCCCGGTCGGACCCAATTGAAGAACCACTTTGCCGGATTCTCCCCATCCAGCGGCATGCGGATGCAGCCGTGCGAGGCGGGCCAGGCGGGGACTTGGGTGAAGCCGTGGATGAAGACGTGCCCGTTCACCTGCACGCTGAAGGGCATGGGTGCGTTGTGGTAGCGCTTCGAGTAGTGCATGCGGTGCTTTTCTCCGGCAGTGAAGTGGCCGTTCGGCGTGGATCTGTCCCATTTGCCGGTGCTGATCCGGCTTTGAAAAACGAGCCGGTCATCCTCGTAGGCGCGGAGCACCTGCAGGGTCTTGTCGATCTCGACACGCTGCACTGGGCCGGATGCCTCTTCCGCCACCGCCAGCGCCCCGCCGGCGAGCATCAGGACGACCATGACTCGGAGCAATCGCGGGAGCTTCATCGTTGTCGTGCGCCGCAGGTGCGTGCGCGGATCTTTCAACTGGCCCGCCGCAGCGTCAGCACCGGACAAGGTGCGTGGCAAACGACACGCTGGGCGGTGCTCCCCATCAAGGCTCGGGACAACCCCGTGCGACCGTGCGTGGCGATGATGATGAGGTCCGCCTTTAACTCCTGAGCAGCAGTGACAATCTCATGGTAGGGCGCTCCGTCGCGAAGTTGCACCGAGACTTTGGTCGAAGCGAAACACTCCTGATGGACGAGCTTCTCGAGTTCCGTGCGGGTTTGGTCGCGAAAATCCGGCGGCGGAAACGGAATGGCGAACGGTTCCGTGCCGAGGATGCCGAAGCTGTTGTTGGGTTCGATGACATGGAGCAGGAAGACCTCGGAGCCGAAGCGCTTGGCCCAATCGCCTGCAAAGCGCAGGGCGTTTCGGGAGGGCTCGGAAAAATCCACGGGGACCAGAATGCGTTTGAGCGCGGCGTGGATGATCGGGTCTTCGGCATTTCCGGATTCCTGCTCGCGTGTTTGGCCTTTCCCTGCCGGGCGCGCGGTATGCGCCGCGACCTGGCTGCCCGCGAGTCCGCCAGCCACTGCGCCAGCGGGTCCGGCGATGGCGGCTCCGATGGCCGCACCGATGGCCGTTTCTGCGATTTTGCGTTTGGTCTTGGTAGTTTTCATAAAGCGATGCGTGGCGGGCTGGCGGGACGACTCCTCTCGTGGATTGGTCGCCGCTCGCCGACCTGGTTCGGCGTAAACCTAGCGGAACCGGGTGCGGCCGATACCCGCCGATTGCCTTTCACTGGCCAAACCTTGCGCGCTCCCTTGAAGGCGCCGGAATCGGTTTGCGGCTACGCTCAACCGCCGGGAGACCTGCCGTTGGCCAGAGCCTTGAGAGTCGCAATCACTGCCGCCTCGCAGGTCCGGCCGGTTCTCACGGCGACGAGACGCTGCGCCGGAAGTTCGTGTGGCGGCTCGTAGGCGCGGTCGAGTACGGAGAAGTCCTCAAGTCGGGCGTCGGAGATTTCACCCACGCGAAGGGCCCGGGCCGCGAGACGTTTTCTGAGCAACTCCGTGGTGGCCTGCACCTCGACGAAGCGGCAGGCGACGCCCGCCTGATCGAGCGCGCGGAGGAATTGTCGGCGGCGGCGACGGCTGGAGAACGTGGCATCGAGAATGACGCCGCGGTGCTGCCGCAGTTGCCCGAGGGCGTGGTGCGCGAGCGCGGCGTAGGTCCGGTCGGTCATCCTTTTCGCATAAAGTCTGCGCCGCTCGGCCGTGGTGCCGCGCACGTGCAGCGGGACACCCGCGAGTTCCTTGCGGATGCGATCCGCGGAATAAACTTCCCAGCCCAACTCACCGCCGAGCGAGCGAGCCAGGGTGCTTTTTCCCGCTCCGACACGCCCCATGACGACCAGCGCCTCCGGCTCCGAACCGCACACCGCGTACTGCAGCGCGAGCCGGAAATACCGGCTGGCGCGAGCGCGGCACTCATCGCGCTCGGACTCGGGGACACCAGCGGCCATTTGTTGGAAGCTCTCGACTTTTCCGCGCACGTACGCGCGGTAGCACTTGTAGAAGTCCAGCAGCGCGAGCAGTCCCGGATCGTGGAGAGTGCGGGCGAGGCGCTGCGCGAAATGGCGCGCGAATTCCGGGTGGCCGTTGAAGTCGAAGTCCATCGCCAGGAACGCGGCGTCGCTGGCCACATCAATGTAACGAAAGCGGTCGTTGAATTCGATGCAGTCGTAAATCGTGAGGCCTTTCCGACCGAGATGAATGTGATCGAGGTGCAGGTCGCCGTGGCAATCGCGGATGCGCCGCTCTCGAATGCGCGCAGCGAAAAGGGCGGCATGTCGGCGGTAAACCGCCGCAGTCCAATCGCGGATCGCGGCAAACGCCGGACGTGAAATGGTCACGCCCACGAAGTCTTCAGTTTGCCGGAAGTTCTCGTCGGTGCTGATTCGCAGGTTCGCAATGCTGCCCCACTGTTCGATCTCCGGGGTTGGCTCCTGCGCCTGGTAAAATGGCACCAGCGTCTCGACGATCGCGTCCACTTCGCGCGGCGAAACGCGACCCTCGGCGAGCAGCCGCGGCAAAAAGCCGCGCTCCGGCAGGCAGCGCATCTCAATGGCGTATTCGACGATTTTGCCGTCGCCTCCAAAACTCAGGCGGCCCCTGTTCATCGAGATGGGCACGACTCCGAGATGGTTTCCGGGACAGAGCCGCCGGTTCAGCGCCACCTCGCGCTCGCAGAAGTAGCGCCGATTTTCCAAGGTTGAGAAATCGAGGAACCCAAAGTTCACAGGCTTCTTCACCTTGTAAGCCCGCCGCCCGACGAGCGTCAGCCAGGCGGAGTGGGTCTGGAGCACCCGGACGCGCTTCGATTGGCCGGCGTAAGAGCGTGGGTCGCTGAGGAATGCTTGCAACCGCTCCGGCGAAACGCGGGGAATTTCATCTGCATTGCTCATTGCCACATTCTTTTCGCCGGACAGCCAGCGGTGCGGCTCAGGTCCGCAGTGCCGTGGTGGCTGGAATCGCGGCACGCACCTTTTTCACCCAACTCTGGAAAACGTCCTTCACGAATTCGTCCGCCTCGCCGCGGGACAAGTGCTCGCTGACCTTTTCCCCCGGTGGCAGCCACGGCTGCGGCAGATGCTCGCCGTCGGCGGTGGCCGGGGCGCGGCGAGAAAATGCGCCCAGCGTGACGGTGACACTTTCCGCCGAGGGATCGTAGTTCGCGTCGGCTGTGGCGCAGACTTGGATGCTGCCGTCCTGAATGGTGCCGAGGATTTCTTCGATGGACATGGATGGCCTACGACATTGCGGGGCGGGGAAGGCCCGCGTGTCGGTTCTTTTTCCGGCTGACGTTTATTGATGGACCTCGTTGCAGGCGCAGCCGCTTTAGCCAGCGAGCGAGATGGGTGGTGTTCCCATTTCAATTTACGAAGACACACCAAAGGTCGCTTCCCGCTGCTTGTCGAATCCTGCCCGCTGGTTGCGTTCTTCCGCAGGTTTTTCAGCAATCGTTTCTCCGCGGAGGAGCCGTGCCGGCTTATCCGAGCCGCCACGCCGCGCGACGCAGAAACTGCCGCGCTTTCCGGGCGGCTTCGAGAATTTGCGCGGGTTCTCCGTGGCCGGCGATTTCCATCATGATAGAGCCACGAAAGCCGCTGTTGCGCAGCAGTCGGAGGAAGCGCGGCCAGTCGATCTCGCCCTGACCGGGCGGAAGGTGGTCGTCGCCGTGGCCGCGGTTGTCGCTCGCGTGGATCATGCGGAGATGGCGGGAGAGCTTGTGCGTGGCGGTGTCGAGTTCCCCGGCGAGATGGGCGTGGCCGGTGTCGAGGCACACGCCCACGTCGGTCACGGTCATCGCCCCGAGGATCCAGAGCATGTCGGCGGTGTTGCCAAAGATCAGGTGCGGCAGCTTGTTTTCCAGCACGCAGGTCAGGCCGAGTTGCTGGCAGCGCTTCGCGATTTCGTCGAGGGAGCGGGCGACGTTTTCAAGGCGGTGCTGACGATCGCTGCCGCTCGGATGCGGCTGATGCTCCGGGCCGGGATGGATGACGAAGTGCCGGCTGCGGAGCACCGCGGCGGCTTCGGCGGCGACGAGCACTTCGTGGACAGAGGTGGCGCGCTGCTCCGCATCGAGGGCGGTGATGTCGATGTGATCGGCAAAGGGCGCGTGGAACGAGTAGGCACCGATGCCCAGGGCCTCGAGCCGTTCGGCGACGCGGCGGAGACTCGCGGAGTCGTGGTAATCGAGATGCGCGGGCGACGAGCATATTTCGATGAGGCTGAAGCCGCCCGCGAGGATCAGATCGAGACAGTCAAAGATGCTCTTCTGGTAGAAACAGCCGGTTGAAAGGCCGACAGGCCAATCGCTCATATTTCCTCCGATCTAAAAGGGACATGCGAAAGGTCAGCAGGTTTTCGGTGCAATTTTCGATGGGGCAGAGGCCTTCCTGACGCGCGGACTGGCAGTTGAAATCGGTGAGGTCGTCCCCATTGGCGATAAAGAGCCCGGCGAAGACGCGCGCGTAAAAATCGGCGCGTGTGGCGGGATCGTAGCCGCGCCACTGGTCGCCCCAGCCGTGGTCGCGCTCGTATTTCGAGCGAATCAGTCCGGCGATGTGGCGCGGATGCCAGCCGAGCGCGAGCATCACACGCACGAGCTTTTGCGCGCAGGCGGGGCGGAGCAGCAGGTCGTTGGGGCGTTCGAGAATGACCCGCGCGCAGGGCGGAAGCGCATCGAGCGGGGTCAGGTCGTAGGTCTCCGGCCAGAGCCCGGGGGCATCGTGCTCCTGAGAGTAAAACTCCGCGTGAAACCGCGCGAGCCGCGAGGTGCGGTAGGTCCGGATGAGCCGCTTCATCGCCCGCGAGGCGTCGGGGATGGCGGTCCAGGAAGTCTCAGCGAGCCGCGCCGCGGCGGCGGGATTCTGGCGCGTGGCGAGCGCCTCGGGCACGGACAGATCGCCGAGCGGAATGATCACGAGCGGAGGCAGCCGGCCCGCGAGATCATCGCCGATGTTAAAGCGCTGCTGGGCCGGTTTGAGGTAAACGCTGAAAGGTGCGCGCATCACGCGGGAGCAGAGCGGATCGGCGTACTCGGTGATGTCCACCGAGATCATTTCGCGGCCATGCGGGCCGCCGTCGGTCTCGATCGCGCCGAGTTCCACCGGCACTTCGCAGTGTGGGGCCGCGCGCGCTTTGATCTCCTGCGCGACAAACTCCATGACCAACCCCAGGCCGGCGAAGGCCCGGCCCAATTCCGGCGTGACGTGCTCGCCTGTTGGCGCGCGTTCGGTCGAGTAAAGGCGCTTGAGCGAGGGCGAGACGTGGCCGAGTTCGGCGAGTTCGGTGCATGCTCCCGAGGTGCGTCCGATCCGCCAGACGAGGTGATACCCGCGGCCGGTCATCATTTTAAGCGGACGAATTCCGCACCCGGCGAGCAGCTCTTCGGCGGCGGCCACAACGGGTTCCTGGAGCGCGAAGATGCGCGCGGCATTGAGGAAGGGATACGCGGGATCGTCGAAGTTCACGTATTCGAGATCGAGATGGCAGACGAGCGATTCGCGATCCCACAGCGAACGGTTCAACTCGGCGCCGCGATCCAGCCAGCTCGTCAGCTCCTGGACTGGCAGCGCCTCGCGATGACGCGAACCATTTTCCGTCCCGGCGGCGAGAAAGACGGCTGGGCGCTCATCGTGCGCGGCCTCGCCGAAAAACTCGAGGATGCGCGCCCGGACATGTTCGTTGCCGCAGTAGTCGCGGCGCTCCTCCAGCGTGAAACTCATGGTGGATGTGACCCGTGCTTTGCGGTCCTGAAAGTCGTGCCACGCATGATGGACGCGGGGTGGGCGGGTTGGCCGCCCACCCCGGTTTCCCTCACGCCACCTTTACCTCAATGGCCTTGGGCTTGGCCTCCGCAGTCTTGGGCAGACGCACCGTCAGCACGCCGTCCTTGTAGTCGGCTGTGACCTTGTTGCCATCGGCGCCGTCAGGCAGGGTAAAGGCCCGCTCGAACGAGCCGTAACTGCGCTCGATGCGGTGATACTTCTTCGTCTTCTCCTCTTTCTCCGCCTTGCGCTCACCGGTGATGCGCAGCACGCCGTTCTCGACGGTCACTTTCACATCCTCCTTCTTCATCTCGGGCAGCTCGGCCTTCACGAGGAATTCCTTGTCGTCCTCGGTGATGTCGGCCAGCGGTGCCCACAGCGCTTCGGTGATCTTTTCCTCACCGCCGTTGCCGGCAATCGCCGGCACGCGAGTGAAGAAACTCTCGAGTCCGCGCTCGAAGTCCGCGAGTTCCTTGAAGGGATTCCAGCGGGTCGCTGGCATTGGGTTCCATTTGGTTAGCAGGCTCATGATTTGGTCTTTTCTATTTCCGACGGCATTGGTGTGGCCTACCGGGAGACATCCGTCGGGCACTGGCCCCCAGCAGGAGATCAGGCGTTGGAACTTGGTCGCTCCAGTTTTCCGATCTGCCGAAAACATCGCCATGCGGTCCGGGATCGCTTCCCGGATATTGCCATACGCACACTGTTTCTTGCGCCGGGTTTCGCCGCACGAGCGCGCTCGCCGGGTTCGGAGCGCCGCGGTGGCGGTGAAACCAGCGAGTGCAAGCGGCGGGCAGTTTTGGGCAAGCAGTGGAGAGATGAAAACGGACGTTCCATTAGCATTGGAACCAAGTCGCCAACCGGCTTCCCGGACGAGACGCTCCGGGCCGGCCACGACTGCACGAACACGAATTTTTCGAGCGATGAAGATCAAGAATAACGACGTCTTTCATGCGCCGCACTTGGCCCGTGCGTTTATCGCGGCGCTCGGCGAGAAGGCGGAACGGGACGAGGAAATCACGGAGCCCTGGGCCAGGGCGCTGCTCACCGACGCGGTGCAGGCGCGCGCCTCCGACCTCCACCTCGACCCGCAGGCTGGTGCCATCAATGTGCGCTTTCGCATCGATGGCGCGGTCCATGAAGTCGCGTCGCTGCCGCCGGAACGCGGGTTGCGGCTCCTCCGCTATTTCAAGGTCAACGCCAATCTCGATCCGGCGCCCTCGCTGCTCCCGGAAGATTCGCACTTCGAGTTTGAACTGGATGGGAAGGCGCTGGACATCCGGCTGGCGTGCGCGCCCTGCCTGTTCGGCGACAAACTTGCGCTGCGGCTCTTGCGGCGCTCGTCCGTGAAACACCGGCTCCCCGACCTCGGTCTGCGCAATGAGGACCACGCCCGCATCGAAGCCTGGCTCGGCGATATTAGCGGCATGTTCCTCGTGGCGGGTCCGGTCGGCAGCGGCAAGACCACGACGCTCTACGCGTTGCTCGCGGAACTGCATCTGACCGAGCGGCACATCGTGACCATCGAAGACCCGGTCGAATACCAGCTCGAACACCTCAATCAGATGGAGGTGAACGTGAAGCGCGGGCTCACCTTCGAACGCGGGCTGCGCTCCATCCTGCGGGTCGACCCCGACTACATCCTGCTCGGCGAGATCCGCGACAAGGAATCCGCCCTCACCGCGATGGAAGCCGCCACCACGGGCCGCGTGGTGTTTTCGACCATGCACAGCCGCAACGCGGCCGGGGCCGTCACTGCGCTGCGCAGCCTCGGCGTGCCTGATTACGAGATCGCCGCGTCGCTCGCGTTCGTCGTCGGGCAGCGTCTCGTGCGAAAACTATGCACCCACTGCCGCAGGCTCGATCCGCCTTCGACTGCGGAGCGCAAGTGGCTCGAATCGCTCGGTGAAAAAGTTCCCGACAAGGCCTGGCACCCGGCGGGCTGCGAGCATTGCGGGCAGACCGGCTACTATGACCGCACCGGGGTGTTTGAAGTGCTCCCGGTGGAGGAGCGGGTTTATGATTCAATCCTTGCCGGTGAAGACGAGCACACCTTGCGGGATCATTTGCGCGCAGACGGATTCCGCACGCTGCTGCGCGATGGCCTGGACAAGGCGGCGGAAGGGATCACGGACCTTTCGGAACTGACGCGCATTGGAGTGCAGAGCTACCTCGATCGCGCTCCGCGGATTCATGACAAAGCCACAACCAAAAAATGACCACATCAATGAATGACCATGACCCACTGCTTCAGGGCGAAGAGATGCAACTCTACGAGCCCGATCCCAATGCCCGGTATAACCTCGACGACGCTGCGCGCCTGATCGGCGTGTCGCGCCGCCTGATCGTGCTCTGCTGCAAATACGGACTGATTTCCACCGTCGTGGATCCCGTCCCCGCAGGCTGGTCTTTCGATGGCCGCACCGTCCGGGTGCTGCGCAGAGTCGAAGCGCTGCGCGCGGTCTGCGCCGGAAATCTGCCCGTGATCCGCATGGTCCTGAAACTGCAGGCCGAGGTGGAGCGACTCGACACGGAATTGCGTTTCTCCCGACGGCAATCGCATGGCAAATGACGGCGAAGTTTTGGCAAAGGGAGGGAAGCAGGCGGCGTGAGAACGGAGTCTGTTTGCCCTGACCGAGGACACCACCAACACAACCTGTAAAACCCATGCCCTACTACGAATTCATCTGCCGCAAGTGCCACAAGAAGTTTGCCGAAGTCCTGAGCATCAAGGAGCACGAGACGAAAAGAGTGCATTGCCCGAAATGCCAGAGCAGCGAAACCGACAAAGTCATCGAACCATTCTTTGCGAAGACCGCGAGCAAGACCCGCGGCTACTAAGTGCTGCATGAAAACCACCAGACCCCATTCCACGACCCGCCCGGCGCAGGTGGTGCGGCCCAGGCCGCCGGCCGCCGGGGATGCCCCGCCGGAGATTCCGCTACGCTGGAGATGGCATTACCAGACGCTCGCGCGCCTGCGGGAGCGGCTGATCGGCGAGCGCGGCGAGCACCTGCGCGAAGCTGCGGAGCCGGTCGAGCCTTACAGCCTGCACCAGGCTGATTCCGCGACCGATGAGTTCGACCATGAATTCGCGCTGAGCCAGCTCTCGGCAGAGCAGGACGCCATTTATGAGGTGGAGGCAGCGATGCAGCGAATCATTGCCGGTGGTTACGGTGTCTGCGAGCAAACGGGGACACGCATCCCTGCCGCGCGGCTGAAGGCAGTGCCGTGGACGCGTTTCCGCGAGGAGCAGGAAGCACGCATTGAGAGGACTGGCGACACCGCGCCGGCATCTCGGCAAGGTCCGCTCATTACGGGATAATCCGGCCGATGCCCTCGCCGAAAGCCCGCCGACGGTGGAAACCCCTGAGCCTGTCAACCCAGGGGAGGAGGACGAACCCTCGGACGATGCATCGTAACGGCGTGTCTGGGTTGCCGGCCCGGGGGCGAGCGTTCCTCGGGTGCTTTTCGCCGACGGGAGGGCCGCCGCGCGCATTGGAAATTCGCGCTTTCCGAACCGTTGCTCCACGCGATGGCGGCTGTTACGGATTCGGAGCCGGATTCGCGGGAATGTCCTCAAACGAGCGGCGCACCTTTTCGATCTCCCGCCGGTAGTGTTCGGCGTCGCCGTAATCGAAAAAGAAGCGGTAGCGGCTGTGCATGGATTTCATCCGCAGTGCGTGTTTGATCGGACACCAATACTGCTCCGTCCGTCCTGCGACCTCCGATACATAGGCGAGGACGCCATTGCCATAGGCGCAGTATTCGCAATTCAGTTTCTCGATGAGGTTGAGGTAAGCGAGACGCTGCCGGTCCAGCAGCAGGTAGTCGCTGCGGCGGACCTTGGGGATGCCGTAGATGGGAAAGCAAACCGCCTGGTAGGTCGAGATGACGAGGTCGAGCAGAACGAGAGGCAGCAGGCAGAACCAGATGACCGGTGTCGTCAGCAGCACGAGGAATGAGGAATCGAGGAGAAAGCGATGCAGCCGCTTGCCGAGCCTCCGCTGGCGGGTCAGCGCCTCCTCGGTGAAGCGCACCTTTTTCAGCCGCACCTCGTAGAAAAAGTCCGCCTCCTTCTTGCGGAGTTCCTGCATCACTTCCGTTTCCAGTTCCCGCATCTTAACGAGGAGCACATCGAGTTTGTCGTTCATAGGGCGGGTGGCTGGCGCAATGGACGACGCCGGGCTGGAATTGCAAGCGATGGGTATCGCTTCGCATTTGGCCGAAGGCGGGTAAAGTCACACCTGCCTATGCAACACGTCGAAAAACACTTCTCCGGCGGTGAAACCGTGCGCGATGTCGTCATCGGGATGGCCGATGGTCTCACCGTTCCATTTGCTCTCGCGGCCGGCATTTCCGGGGCCATGGCCTCCACCCACATCGTCGTGACCGCCGGGTTGGCGGAAGTCGCCGCCGGCTCCATCGCCATGGGCCTCGGTGGCTTCCTCGCCGCGCGCGGCGATGCCGAGCACTACCACAGCGAACTGCGCCGCGAGGAAAAGGAGATCGTGGAGGTTCCCGAGCGCGAGGCGCAGGAGATCGTGGACCTTTTCCAAGACTATGGCGTCACCGCGAGCGAGGCGGCACCCGTCGTCGCGGCCCTGCGGCGGGAGCCAAAGGCGTGGCGCGATTTCATGATGCGGTTTGAATTGGGGCTGGAGGCTCCCGATCCCCGGCGCGCCCTGCGCAGCGCTTTCACCATCGCCGGCTCCTATATCGTCGGCGGAATGATCCCGCTGCTGCCCTACATGCTGGCGGCGAATGCCGACCGTGCGCTCACGATTTCCATCGCCGTCACCCTCCTCGCCCTCACCGTGTTTGGTTTTGTGAAAGGGCACTTCACCGGCGTCTCCAAGTTTAAGAGCGCTTGGCAGACCGCGCTCGTCGGCAGCCTCGCCGCGGGCGTGGCCTTTGCCATTGCCAAGGCGATTTCGTAGCCTCCCTCGGCGTGCTGACCGCTTCCGGCTTTCCGCCCGTCATTTGCGGACGTGGGTGCCGGGCCGGCGGCGGGGGAACGCTTGGGGGGGGGCCGCCTCCCCGTTCGCTCACGGGGAGGAAAAGAGCGTCCAGGATGGCTTTCCGACGCTTTCCTCGGGCAGGGAAGCTCTTTCCGAAGGTTAGTTTTCGTTTCCCGAGTTTGGTTTTTGGCTTCTCCGAGGTCGGGAAAGTGGGGCTCGTTTTGGCAGGACAAGATCCGTCGAATTTTTGGCAAATATCGGAAGGCGCGACGCTGCCGGGGGAGCGAATGGGTTCTTTGATGAATACCACCGGCGACTCACCATCCGCCCCCGCTCCGAATCTCCGGCCCGGTCCGGCGGCGTGGAAGGCCATCGTGCGCCGGTATCAGGAGCCTTCGCTGGGGCGGGCGATGTGGCAGATGGTCAATACGCTCGGACCCTATGCGCTGCTCTGGTATCTGATGCACCGCAGCCTCGCGTGGTCTTGGTGGGCCACGCTGGCGCTCGCAATTTTCGCGGGCCTGTTTCTCGTCCGCATTTTCATCATCTTTCACGACTGCGGGCACGGCTCGTTTTTCAAATCGCGGCTGGCCAATGACATCGTCGGTTTCATCACCGGCGTGCTGACCCTTACGCCATATTACCATTGGCGCTGGGAGCACTCCATCCACCACGCCAGCGCCGGAGGCCTCGACCGCCGGGGCACCGGCGATGTGTGGACGATGACGGTCGAGGAATATCTCAAATCCTCCCGCTGGCGGCGCTTTGCCTACCGGCTGGCGCGAAACCCGTTTGTGCTTTTCGGCATCGCGCCGGTGTTCCTGTTTGTCATCCGGCAGCGATTTTCCGCGGCGGGTGCAAGCCTGCGCGAACGCTGGTCCGTACGGTGGATGAACCTCGCCATCCTCGGGGTGGCGGCGGCGCTGAGTTGGGCGTTTGGGATTGTGGCCTACGTGTTGATCCAGTTGACCATCGTCATGGTGGGCGGCGCACTGGGCATCTGGATGTTTTATGTGCAGCACCAGTTCGAGGACGTGTATTGGGAGCGCGATGAGAGCTGGGATTTCACGGCGGCCGCGCTGCAGGGCAGTTCCTTTTACAAACTGCCGAAGATCCTCCAATGGTTCTCCGGCAACATCGGGTTCCACCACATCCACCACCTCAGTCCGCGGATTCCGAATTACAACCTCGAACGCTGTCACCAGGCGGACCCGCTGTTTCGGGACGTCAAACCACTCACGCTCTTCTCCAGCTTGAAATCACTCTCCTTCCGGCTGTGGGACGAGCAGCGGGGCAAGCTCGTTGGGTTCCGCCATTTGAAAAAACTGCGCAAAGAGCGTGAGGTGCCGCCGCCTAACGATCACGGGAAGGCGCAAACGAAGCAGGGCTGATCCACAGCCCCCGTGATTGTTTATTGAGTCGCGCGGTCCGGCCGAGCATCGCGCAGGCTCGGCGCGCCGGAGTCGCCTGCGGGAAACCGCCTCACGCAGTCGGGACAGCGGCGCTGTGCGTCTCCCGATGGGATCGTTCCGGCTCAGGGATTTCCTGATCCCGCATCAGGGCTGGGCGCACTTCCGGCGCGGGTTGCCCCCAATGGCAGAGGTGGAGCGGTCCGCGTAAATAGAGCCTCGCAAGGCACACCATCAACCCAATCGAAAGACTCAATGAATACATCCCTCAAACAACACGCGACCGTTCTGACCGGAACGCCACCATTTACCACGAGCAGGACTTCCGTCTGGCTCGCCGCCACTGCCGCAGTCACGGCAGCACTGTTCACCTCCGGCTCCGCCGCCGCTGCCATCGTCGAGATCGATGAGTCAAATTTCGTCGGCTGGGTCTTGGGAGCGCCCCATCAAACTGCCCAGATCATTTATGAGGAGGAATTGAATCTCCCGGCAGTCCGTTCAACCGGCGGAAACATCCTCGCACCAGCTCCCGCGGTTCTGCATCTCGCACCCGAGGGCCCCGGGATTCCTATGGACATCGAATACAACCTCCACATCGCGGCGCTCATCGGCGGCGGGATTGGCAATGGCACGGTTGTCGGGAGGAAGTTCAACATCATGGATTCGTTCCTTGAGGGTGGAGGACTCAGCGACACGCTGACGGTTAGTTTCACGGGGCTGCCAGGGAATGAAGTGGATGTGAACCTCCACTTTTTCAGCAATCCTGAGCCGGGTTCTCTCACCCCGCTCAACGGCACTCCGGGAGTTGACCTGTTCACGTTCACCGAGAGCGGCAGCAATGATCGGCTGAATGTGCTGGCCGCAGGCTGGCTGCCGAACGGAATTGCTCCGGCGGACCTCGATGTCGCCGTGCGGTCCGACATTGTTCCCGAACCCAGTGCCGCTTCGCTCTGCCTGCTGATGGTAGGCCTTGCCGGTCTGTCCCGCCGACGGACGACACCACGCCGGGCTTAACAGGCATTCCGGTTCGTCCCGGTTCTCCAAACACACCTACGACCCGTCCTTGGCGCACGCCGGGGCCGGGTCGGCTTTTTTTTGATCATGCCACTGGCCTCGCACGCGACGAAACAGAGCAAAATCCGCCAAGCTTTGTGCAGAGAAGGACGAGCGGGCAGCCCGGTGGGGTGGTAACCTCGCAGTATGAAAACAACGCCCAAGAAGCCCACCAAGAAACCCGGTGCCAATCGCAATGAGATTGCGGTGAAGCCGCAGAAACACGACGCCAATTTCCGGCAATCCCGCGATGTGCGGGAAGACCGCGGCGAACGCCAGATCAAACTCGGGGGAGCGAAAAACAGCGGGCGAGCAAAGTGATCTGGCGGATCGCCCCAAGGGCTGCGCGGGTCTTCGGGGCGTTGCGGCTTGAAGCTGCGGCGGTGCGGAGATACGAGCACCCAGCCGTGTGCGTAGAGTACTTGGAATGGCCCCCAATGAGTGCGACTTTCCGTTCCAGTTTAGCGAATTAGCAAAGCACAACCCATGAAACTCCATCACCTCATTGTTGCCATAATCCTTCTGGCGTTGCCTGCCTGCGAACGGAAGCCAACAGTCACAGAAAAAGTGACGGACAAGGTCAACGACGCGCTGGACCGACGCCCCGGCGAAAAGGTTCGCGATGTTGCTGAAGATTCCAAAGATGCGGTGAAAGACGCCTCGAAAGACGTGAAGGATGCGGTCAAAGACATCACCAAATAATATGCTCCACTACGCCCTCGTTTTCCTCGTCATCGCCCTCATTGCCGCAGTCCTTGGTTTTGGGGTTATTGCCGGCACTGCTGCCTGGATCGCCAAGATCTGTTTTATCGTCTTTCTCATCCTCGCGATCCTTTCATTCCTCAAGAAATCCCGGTAGTCGGGAACTTTCAAAAAAGCGTGCCTTCGTCGAGGCACCCTGCTTACACGATATGCTTGCGCCACCGCCGATCGGGGTAGTTGACCTGCTTGTTCGAACAGGTGTCGAGTAGCCGAATGAACGAACGCGAGACCAACCACGCTCCTGCGCCACTCACGAGCGATTGGGGTTCGCGAAGCCACATCCAGTCGCTGGTCCTGATCGTGGCATCCGGCCTCGGGATCTATGTCTGCTATGAATTGGCTTTGCCCTTCCTGCCAGCGCTCGCGTGGGCCTTGGCGCTGGCAGTCTTGTTTACACCTTTCCACAGATGGCTTGAATCAAAGCCAAAGAGTCCGAACCTGCCTGCGGCGGTATCAGTCCTTGTCGCAGGGTTGATCGTCGCCGTGCCTGCGACCTTTGTGGGACAGCGGCTCATCATGGAGTCCGCGCGCGGTGCGGAGATCGTCCGGGCAAAGGTCGATTCCGGTGAGTGGCGGCGCGCCATCGAAACGCAGCCACGCATTGCGCCTCTCGCCAACTGGATCGAACGGCGGCTCGACCTGCCGGGAACCGTGAAGTCTCTCGCCACATGGCTCACCGTGGTCGCCGGGTCCATTCTCACCGGCTCCGTGTACCAAGTGGTTGGATTCTGCCTTACATTCTATCTCCTTTTCTACTTCCTGCGCGACCGGCGCGCCGCGCTCGATTCCCTGCGTTCCCTGTCCCCGCTCTCCGCGGCGGAAATGGATCGTCTGTTTGGCCGGGTTGCCGATACCATTTACGCCACCGTTTACGGAACGCTGGTCGTCGCCGCTGTGCAGGGCCTCTTGGGCGGATTGATGTTTTGGTGGCTGGGTCTGCCGGCACCATTGCTGTGGGGAGTGGTGATGGGTCTGCTCGCCGTAGTGCCGGTGCTCGGTGCTTTTGTGGTGTGGGTTCCCGCAGCCGCCTTTCTCGCGCTGGAGGGTAGTTGGGGAAAAGCGCTCATCCTCACCGTGTGGGGTGGGATCGTCGTCGGCGGGATCGACAATTTGCTGTATCCGATGCTCGTGGGGAAACGGCTGAAGATGCACACGGTCCTCGCCTTCATCTCCGTGGTCGGCGGTCTGATGTTCTTCGGTCCATCCGGCCTCATCCTCGGTCCCGTAGCCCTGACGATTACGCGGGAGCTTTTGGAAGTCTGGCGCCATCGGGCAGCGGACGAGGCCCGCTGAAGACTCGGAGAGTGGTGCCTTGCCCCGCTCCGCTTTGAGAAAGTGGGGCATGACTACTTCCTTTCTTTCGTGTGGGCGGTCGCGCGCCACTTCGTCCAGAACTCGCGATCCTAGATGACTTTCAACAGGTACAGGATGACAAGAATGAGCAGGATCGTCCCGAGGCCGCCGCTCGGTCCGTAGCCCCACTTCGAACTGTGCGGCCACGTGGGTAGCGCACCGATGAGCATGAGGAGCAGAATGATGATGAGGATGGTAATCATGCGTCCAAAATTCCATGGATGCGTTCGCCCGGCTAACCACCCCGTGCACTTTGCTTACCGATATTTGCCAAAGCGCGCTCGCGTGTTGATGAGGCGATGGCAGCGTTTGGTTTCGCTACCTCCCCCGGCTGCTCCTCTTAAATTGCGAAGTAGTGGGCCGCGATTGTCTTCGGGCCAATTCCACTTGTTCCCGCCAGTCTCCGACGGGCATAGTTCTCATCAAACATCCCTCCACAGAATAACGCGCACCTGAGATGCCCAAAAAACGCGCCAGCCGATCCAAGCCACTTCCCAGCCTGAGAGAGCGGGCGAAGATGGCCGTGAGCGCGACCCGCGGGGATCTTACCCAAATGTCGGTGAAGGAAATCCACGGTCTGGTGCGCGAACTGCAAGTTCGTCAGATCGAGTTGGAGATGCAGAACGAAGAGCTGCGTGAGGCGCAGGTGGGGCAGGCGGAATCGCGCGAGTCCGGGCACACGGCCCGCGCCTTGGTGGACGCACTCGCGGCGCATGTGGCGATCGTGGACGCAGCCGGGCGCATCCTGACGGTGAACGTGCGCTGGCGGGAGTTTGCCCAAAAAAACCGCGGGGGGCTCGTCGCCGTCGGCGAAGGGGCGAACTACCTCGCAGTGTGCGCGCAGGCGGCCCGGCGCCAGAGTCCCGGCGCGGCGGAGGTGGCCTCGGGAATTCGGAGCGTGTTGCAGGGAAAACTCCGCGAGTTTACCGCCGAATACCCATGCCATTCCCCCACCGAGGAGCGGTGGTTCATCGTGCGCGTCACGCTTTTTCCCGGCGGCGGTCCGCGCCGGGCGGTCATCGCGCACGAGGACATCACCGAGCGGGTGCTGGCGGAGGAGGCCCTCCGGGCGAGCGAGGAGCGCTACAGCCAGCTCGTACAGGCGCTCCCGGTGGCGGTGTTCAGTTGCGACGCGCAGGGGCGCATCCTGCTTTACAACGCCGCAGCCGCGAATCTCTGGGGCCGGGAGCCGAACCTCCGGCGCGATCGCTGGGGTGGTGCGTACCGGCTTTTCACCGCGGATGGCCGCCGCCTCGCGCGCACCCGCCGACCCATGGTTTCAGCGGTCCGGCAGGGCGAGCCGATCCGTGATATGGAGTTGATCATTGAGCGCCCCGACGGCAGCCGCTCCCACGTGCTCACCTTTGCCGATCCTTTTTACGATGCCACTGGCACCGTCCGCGGCGCGGTCAATGTCCTGGTCGATTTGACCTCGCTCAAGGTCGCGGAGAACTCCCTCCGAACCAGTGAGCGAAAACTGCGCACGCTTTCCCAACTCGTGGAACAAAGCCCGGCGAGTGTGCTCATCACCGATCCGGCGGGGAATATCGACTACGTCAATCCGGCGTTCACCGCGCTCACCGGCCACTCTCTCGGGGCGGTGCTGGGAAAGAATCCGCGGCTGCTGAAATCGGGCGCACATCCGCCGGCGTTTTACCGGGAATTGTGGGAGACAATCCGCGCCGGTCGCGGCTGGCGCGGGGAGATCTGCAATCGTAAGAAAAGCGGCGACCGGTTTTGGGCCTACACGGTGATCGCTCCGATCCTGGACGAGCGTGGAGCCATCTCCCATTTCATGGAGATCATGGAGGACATCACGGCGGCACGCAGCGCCCGGGCGGCGCTCCACGACAGCGAGGAGCGCCTGCGCGCCATCCTGAATACCGTGACCGATGCCATCGTCACCACCGACCGGGGCGGCACGATCACTGGAGTGAACCCAGCGACCGAGCGACTGTTTGGTTGCGTGGGAGCGGAGATGGTCGGTCAAAACATCAGTCAGTTCACGCCATCGCCGGAGGAGGGAAAACTGGCACGAAGGAGCGAACGAGCCTTTCGCGCCGGATGGGCGGGAATGGCCGGCCAGCGCCGCGAGATGCTGGGCCGGCACAAGGACGGGGGCGCTTTTCCCATCGAGCTGACGGTCAGCGAAGTCGATCACATGCATGTGTTCACGGGCGTGATTCGAGACATCACCGAGCGCAAGCGGCTCGAGACCGAGGTGCTGCGGAGCGCGGGAGAAGAGCGGCAGCGCGTGGCGGCGGACCTGCACGATGGCATCTGCCAGGAACTGGTGGGCATCCAGTACCTCGCGATGCAGCTCTTGCGGGATTTGAAAAAGACGGGCCACCCGCTGGAGGTTCAGGCTGCGCGGATCGAGCAGGCGATCATCCAGGCGACGGAGCACAGCAGGCAGGTGGCGCGCGGCCTGAGCCCCGTAGTGGAGGATGGCAGCGGGCTGATGCACGCGCTGCGGGAATTCGCCGAAACGACTGCCCGCGCCCGCGGGATGCAGTGCGCCTTTCACTGCCCGGAGCCGGTCCTGATCGAGAACCAGACGGTGGCCAATGAACTGTACCGGATCGCCCAGGAGGCGGTCACCAACGCCCTCCGCCACGGGCGCGCCCGCCGGATCACGGTGAGACTGAAGCGGCTCAACGGCGGAGTCTGCCTGGCCGTGCTCGACAATGGCTGCGGATTGCCGGCGGACGTTTCCCATGCCGCCGGAATGGGGCTGCGGGTGATGCAGTACCGCGCCAGCGTGATCGGCGGATACTTCACCGTGCAGCGCCGCCGCAGCGGCGGCACCGAAGTGCTCTGCCGCGTGAAAAAGATCGCCGCCAGCCGATGAAAAAAAAAACCTCCCCATGCAAAAAAAACGCCGCGCCGGCGGACCAGCACATCCTGATCGTGGATGACCACCCGATCGTGCGTCTGGGCCTGACCGAGGTGCTCGCGAGCGAGCCGGGGCTGGCCGTGTGTGGCACCTGTGGCACGGCGGAGGAAGCACTCACGACCGTCGGGAAACTCCGCCCCGACATCGTCATCACCGATTTGAACCTGCCGGGAAAAAGCGGGCTGGAACTGCTCAAAGACCTGACCGCCCTCCACCCAGGCCTGCCGGTACTCGTGCTCTCGATGCACGACGAGGAGATTTACGCCGAGCGGTGTCTGCAGGCCGGGGCGCGCGGCTACGTGATGAAAAATGAAGGCCCCGAGAAGCTGGCCGCCGCGATTCGCAGTGTGCTCGCGGGCGGCATGCATGTGAGCGCGCGGACTTCCGCGCGCATCGTCGCATCCTTTTCGGGTCAGCGGACCAGGGAAAAGGCATCGCCACTCGGCGGGCTTACCGACCGCGAGTTTGAGGTTTTCCAGTGGATTGGCGGCGGCCTTTCCACGCAGGCGATCGCCGACCGGCTGCACATCAGCGTCAAGACGATCGAAACCCACCGCATGCATCTCAAGCGCAAGCTGGGCCTCGCGACCGCCGCGGAACTGGTGGCCTACGCCGCCCGCTGGGTGGCGGCGAAGTAGTGGAACAGTGTCAGGGATTCCCTGATGCGGGATCGGGGTAGGAATGCATCCACGGCGCGGGACGCAGCCGATAGCAGAGAAACGCACCTTTTTCCATATTCGGCGGTGCCATGAATACCACCATTTGCCAGTCACCCGAATGTTTCCCCGCGGCCGAGCTCTCCGCGCTGAAAGTCACCATCATCTACGAAGATTTCGTCCGCGGTGCACGGGCGAAACATTTCGCCGAAGCACTCGCGCGCCGCCTCGGGTCATCCTGTCCGCTGGCCGAATCCCTGTGGCGCTGCGACCTGCTCGAGTACCCGCATCTCGCGGAGGACGCGGCCCTCGCCGTGGCGGAAAGCGACTACCTCATCGTGGCGCTGCACCGGGAGCGCATCCTCCCGCTGGCCACGCGCGAATGGCTGCAGGCGCAAATCGAAACCGCGGCCCGCGAGGACACCGGACTCAGCGTGGTGCTGCTGAATTTCGGCGGCGACACCGCAGGCTGGCGCATCCGCGGAGACGCGCGGCCCTACCTGCGCACGCTCTGCGCGGAAAATGGCATCCCCTTTTTCTGCCACGCTGAGGAGCGCGCCGTGGACGAAATCGTCAGGGTGCTGGGCCGACCCATGTCCTTGCCGGAGCGGTCGCCGCACTACGCGCCCGCGGGTCTTTGCACGCAATTCCACGCCGCCGCGCTATGACCCTCCTCGCCGCTCCCAAGACTGTCCTCGTGGTCGATGATTGCGCCAGCCTGTGCGAACTCATCGAAATCCTGCTCGTTCGTGTCGGTTACCACGTCCTCACCGCCACGAACGGGACGGAAGCCCTGCGGCTGGCCAGGGCGAACGCGGAGATTGATCTCCTGCTGGCCAATCTCGACATGCCGGGGATGCGCGGGGACGAGCTGGCCGCGCGGTTTGCCCAGTGGCACCCGGCGGCTCCGGTGGTCTTTCTATCGAGCTTTGAACATCCGACCGATGCGGCCGGGCCGCACGAACTGCTGGTCAAGCCCTTCACCGTGGCCCAGCTCCGCGACACCGTGCGCCGCGCGCTGCGTCCTCGCCCGGAGTTTGCCGAAGCCGCCGAGGTGCCCTGCGCCGCCTGACCCATGAACGAGCCGCAACAACTCCTCGACCAACTCGCCCGGTCGGAAATTTACCGCGACTACGAGCGCTCTTTCAGCGAAGCGACCGGGATGCCGCTGGCGCTGCGGAGGGTGGAAAGCTGGGATCTCGCGCATCGCGGAAAGCGCCGGGAGAATCCCTTTTGCGCCATGCTCGCCGCGTCGTCGCCCGCCTGTGCCGCGTGCCTCGATGCGCAAAAGCGCATTGCCGATCCCGCCGCGCGCGGACCGCAGTCCGTCGTGTGCTTTGCCGGCCTCAGCGAAGCCAGTGTGCCGGTCCGCTGCGGAGCGCAATTGCTCGGTTTTCTCCAGACCGGCGAAGTCATCGTGGGCCGGCCGACCCGCACGCAGTTTGCGAAGACCGTCAAGACGCTGCGCGCGCGGGGCAGTAAGGTGGACCGGCGGAAACTCGAACTCGCGTACTTTCAAACCAAGGCGCTGACGCCCAAGCAATACGCCTCCGTGCTGCGGTTGCTGGCGATTTTCGCCGGGCACCTCGGCCTCGTGGCCAATCAGCTCGCCCTCCGCTCCCGCCACGCCGAACCGGAGAGCATGGGAAAAGCCCGGCAGTTCATTCGTGAGCATCAGACCGAGCAACTCGCGCTGGCCGATGTGGCGCGCGCGGCCAGCATGAGCACCTTTTACTTCTGCAAGACCTTCAAAAAGGCGACTGGCCTCACCTTCACCAACTACCTCAGCCGCGCGCGCATTGAGAAAGCGCGGGAGCTTCTCGGGAACCCGCAGGCGCGCGTCAGCGAAGTCGCGTATGAGGTCGGCTTTCAATCGCTCACGCACTTCAACCGCACCTTCCAACGCGTCCTCGGCGAATCGCCAACGGCGTATCGCGCGGCGCTGCCGAAGTAGGGCATCCATCTCGTCCATTTTGTCGCCGGGAGGCAGGCGCGGCTGGAATGGGGAGAGCCGTGAAACTCCGCGACGACGGCACCGCGCTCGACATCCGAGTCCACCCTAATCGGGTTGGCGAAGTCGCAGCGCACGTCTTGGACTCCGCCGCCATCGCAGGCGCGCATCAGCCAGCCGTTGAAAATCACGGAGTCGCCTTCCTTGGTCCGCTTCATCACCTAGACGCGTCAGTTCTGCGGCACCTCGTTGTTTTCGATGCGCGCGAGTTTGCAGGGGTTCACCGGCTAGCAGCCAGCTTGCGGCCCGCGATTGCGAAGGGGTGGAAATCCTTCGCCGTGCCCCCGTCAGCCGGATCCGTGGCAGCTCGCGCTTGAGGTTCTCGGCGTAGCGCGCGGTAGTCTGGGTGAAGGCGCACCGCATAGGAGCGTGAAGCGTGGGATCAAATACGCCGCATGGTCCTGGATCATCGCCGCACTCGCTTTGGTCCGTCTGGCACGCGCGCCGGTTCTTTCAGGAGGATCGATCACCGGAGTAACGATCCAGTTTTGAGGGACGAAATGGGGTGGGCGGGTCGCATGCGTCGGTGCCGTCGGGAGGAAGCCCAAAACATGAGCGGTTCTCGCCAAGATCGGTGAGGACAGGGCACGGAGACGCGCCACAAGTTTCACCCACCATGAACGTGACGTGTTCTCTTTTCCGCCGGTGGCGGCTCGCGCTGCCCTTCGCTGCCGCCTTCACTTTCGCGCCGCGGGTGCTGCCGGCGGCAGTGTCTGACAAGGTGGATTTCAACCGGCAGATTCGCCCGATTCTTTCGGACAACTGCTTCGCCTGCCACGGGCTGGATGCGAAGAAGCGCAAGGCGAAGCTGCGCCTGGACACGCCGGAGGGAGCTTACGCGCTCAACGAGGAGGGCATCGCGGCGATCGTGCCCGGCGATGCGGATAGGAGCGATGCCTGGGGCCGGATTGTCAGCGAGGACAAGGACGAACTGATGCCGCCGCCGGATTCGCACAAGCCGCCGCTCACGGCGGAGCAGAAGGCGCTGATCAAACGCTGGATCGAGGAGGGAGCGAAATATCAGCGCCATTGGGCTTTTGAACCGCAGGCGATGCAGGAGCCGCCGAAGCCGGCCAATGCCGCGGGTCTGAAAAATCCGATCGACGCTTTCATCCGCGCGCGGCTGGAGCGCGAAGGCGTGGCCTGCCAGCCGGAGGCGGATCGCGGGACGCTCGTCCGGCGTGTGAGCTTCGCACTGACGGGGCTGCCGCCGACGCCGCAGGAGGTGGCGCAGTTTGCCGCGGATCAGTCGGCGGATGCCTATGAGAAAATGGTGGACCGTTATCTCGCGTCGCCGCGCTACGGCGAGGAAATGGCGAGGCACTGGCTGGACGTGGCGCGCTACGCTGACACCCACGGGCTGCACTTTGACAACGAGCGGCAAATGTGGGCCTACCGCGACTGGGTGATCAAGGCGTTCAACACGAACGAGCACTTCGATCAATTCACCATCGACCAGCTCGCGGGCGATCTGCTGCCAAATGCCACACAGGATCAGCTCATTGCCACGGGGTTCAATCGCTGCAACGTCACAACGAGCGAGGGTGGCTCGATCGATGCGGAGTTCATCTTCCGCTACGCGGTGGATCGCACATCCACGATGGTGGGCGCGTGGATGGGTCTGACGGGAGGCTGCGCGGTGTGCCACGACCACAAGTTCGACCCGCTTACGATGAAGGATTTCTACTCGATGTATTCCTTCTTCCAGTCGGGCGCCGATCCGGTGATGGACGGCAATGCGCTCCTCACGAAGCCAGTGATGAAGATCGCCACGCCGGAGCAGCAGGCGAAGCTGAAGGAGTTCGCGGACAAGCTCTGCACGATGCAGCAGCAGATCGATGAAAAGGTCGCGGGCATCGCCTACACCGATCCGGCCACGGCCCAGCCGCCGCCGCCCGTGGAGGAAAGGGAATCCGTGTGGGTGGACGATGATTTTCCTGCCGGGGCGAAGGTGAAGACCGCCACGGGCAATCTGCCGCTGATGTGGGTGACGGCGGAAAACGGGCAGGTCGCCAAGGGCAAGCGGGCGATCAAACGCTCGGAGAAAGCACTCGGGCAGGACTACTATCAGGACGGCGCGGCTCCGCTGGCCGTGCCGGTGGATGCGCGGATTTTCTTCCACGTATTCCTCGATCCGTCCGATCCGCCGGAGGAAATCATGATCCAGTTTCACACCGGCGAATGGCGGCACCGCGCGGTGTGGGGCAAAGGCGACCTGATTCCCTTTGGCACGCCCGGCACCACGGAGCACTTCGTCGCCGGGCCGCTGCCGGACACGAGCAAATGGGTGCGGCTGGAAGTGGAGGCGGAAAAGATCGGGCTGAAGGCGGGCGACCGCATCACGGGCATCGCGTTCACGCTGCATGGCGGCACGGCGTATTTCGACCAGATGGGCGTGAACGGGCGCAGCGATCCCGCGGCGGACCCGGCGCAGTCGTTTCTCGCGTGGCAAAAGCAGGCGGTGGGCAAGGACACGCAGGGCGTCCCGCCGGAGATCAACCGGTTGCTCAAGGAAGGCCCGGACAAGGCGCGCACCGCCGCGCAGGAAAAGGATCTGCGAACCTATTACCTGCAAAACGTCTGCGCCCACACGCGCTCTGGGCTGGAGCCGCTGGTCTGCGAGCGCGACGCGCTCAAGAAGCAGCGCGACACCTTTGAGGCGGGCACGCCGTCCACCTTCATCTGGCGCGATTTGGACAAGCCGCATGAGGCTTTCGTGATGCTCCGTGGCCAATACGACAAGCCCGGCGACAAGGTGATGCCCGGCACGCCGGCGATTTTTCCGCCTTTGAAAAAGGCCGATGAGAACGCGCGGGCGACGCGCCTCGACCTCGCGAAATGGCTTGTCAGCGCGGAGCACCCGCTGACGGCGCGCGTGACGGTGAACCGATTCTGGCAGCAGTTCTTCGGCACCGGGTTGGTGAAATCGAGCGGCGACTTTGGCTCGCAGGGCGAGATGCCGAGCCACCCGGAATTGCTCGACTGGCTGTCCGTGACGTTCCGCGAATCGTGCTGGGACGTGAAGGCGCTCGTGCGGCTGTTCGTCACGTCGGCAACTTTTCGCCAAGCGACCAACGCACCGGCGGAGCTGTGGAAGCGCGACCCGGAAAACCGGCTGCTCGCGCGCGGCCCGCGGGTGCGTCTGGATGCCGAGCAACTCCGCGACAACGCACTCGCCGTGAGCGGGCTCATCAATCTCGACATGGGCGGCAAGGGCGTGCGTCCGTATCAGCCGCCAAACATCTGGGAGCCGGTCGGCTTCCTCGGCTCGAACACGCGCTTTTACAAAGCCGACACCGGCGTCGCGCTCTACCGGCGCAGCATCTACACGTTTCTCAAGCGTTCCGCGCCGCCGCCATTCATGGCGAATTTCGACGCACCCAACCGCGAGAATATCTGCGTTCGCCGCGAGCGCAGCAATACACCGCTCCAGGCGCTGCAACTGATGAACGACGAGCAGCACATCGAAGCCGCACGCGCCCTCGCCGAACGGATGATCGCACAAGGCGGCACCTCGCCGCAGGAGCGCGTGCAGTTCGCCTTCCGCGCCGTGCTGGCGCGCGATGCCGGAGCCGATGAAATGAAGACCGTGCTCGCCGAGTTGGACGCGCACAGGGCGCTGTTCGCGCAGGACGCGGAGAGCGCGAAGAAGACCATCGCGCACGGTGCCTCGAAGCCCGACTGCAACGTGCCCGCCGTGGATCTCGCGAGCTACACGATGGTGGCGAACATGATTCTGAACCTCGACGAAACCCTCAACCGCAACTGATCGCATGGACCCACTCTTCAATGCCCAACTCCTGCAAACCCGCCGCCAGTTCTTTGGTCGGACCGGCCTCCGGCTCGGCGGGATCGCCCTCGCCACGCTGCTTGGGGAGAAGATGAGCGCCTCCGGTGCGCCCGCCGCGCCCGGTCGCGTGCATCCGCCGCTGCCCGGCGTGCCGCACTTTCCGCCGAAGGCGAAAGCCCTCATCTACCTGCACATGAACGGCGGCCCGTCGCAGCTCGATACCTGGGACTACAAGCCGGAGCTGGGCGCACAGTTCAACAAGGATCTGCCCGACTCCATCCGCATGGGGCAGCGCATCACCACGATGACCAGCGGCCAGTCGCGCCTGCCGATCGCGCCGTCGAAATTCAAATTCGAACAGTGCGGAAAAAGCGGCACCTGGGTGAACACCGACCTGCTGCCGTTCACGTCGAAAGTCGTGGACGATCTCGCGGTCATCAAGACGGTCCACACCAACGCGATCAACCACGACCCGGCCTGCACCTTCGTCATGACCGGGCGCGAGATTCCCGGCTTCGCGAGCATCGGGTCATGGCTGGCCTACGGGCTCGGCAGCGAGAACAACGATCTGCCGGCGTTCGTGGTCCTGACTCCGCGGTTTCCGCAAAACAGCAACGGGCAGGCGCTATTCTCGCGCATGTGGGGCAGCGGATTTCTCCCGACGAAATACTCCGGCGTCACGCTGCGCAACGCGGGCGACCCCGTGCTTTACCTCCCGAACCCCGACGGCATCAGCACGCAACAGCGGCGCACCATGCTCGACGCGCTGAACGAGCTGAACCAGCGCAAGGCTGCGCAGATCGGAGACCCGGAAATCGAGACGCGCATCTCGCAGTATGAAATGGCGTTTCGCATGCAGCGCAGCGTGCCGGAGCTGACCGACCTTTCGTCCGAACCGCAGAGCGTCCTCGACCTCTACGGCCCCGACGTGAATACGAGCGGCTCCTTTGCCAACAGCGCCCTGCTCGCGCGCCGGCTCGTCGAGCGCGGCGTGCGCGTGGTGCAGCTCCTCCACCGCGGCTGGGATCAGCACAACGATCTCCCGCGCCAGCTCGGCAACCAGTGCCGCGACACCGATCAGGGCACCGCCGCGCTCATTCAGGATTTGAAAAACCACGGCCTGCTCGACTCGACGCTGGTCGTGTGGGGCGGCGAGTTCGGGCGCACGGTCTATTCGCAGGGCAAGCTCACGAAGGACGACTACGGACGCGACCATCATCCGCGCTGCTTCACCATGTGGATGGCCGGTGGTGGCATCAAAGGCGGGCAGGTCTTTGGCGAGACCGACGACTTCAGCTACAACATCGTCCAAAACCCCGTCCACCTGAACGAACTCAACGCCACGATCCTGCGCTGTATGGGCATCGACAACGAGGGGCTCACCTACAAAGTCGCCGGCCTGAACGCGCGGCTCACCGGCGTGGAGGGAGCGAAGCCGGTGAAGGGGCTGCTGGCGTAGAGCGGCCCGGCGTGCCAAGCGCTGCGAGCCCCTGTCGAATATGAGTGACGTCACGGACGCAGCACTCGCGGCCATGCGGTCGGACTATTCCCGCGAGCGATTGCGGCGCGAGGATTTGCGCGCGGAACCCATCGCGCAGTTTGAAGCATGGCTGGACGACGCCGTCCGCACGCAACTCACTGAGCCGAACGCGATGAGCCTGGCCACGGTCGGCACCGATGGACAGCCGCTCCTGCGCACGGTGTTGCTGAAAGGTCTCGACGCGCGCGGTTTTGTCTTTTTCACCAATCTCGAAAGCCGAAAAGCGCGCCACATTGCGGAAAACTCCCACGTGTCCCTCCTCTTCCCGTGGTTGCCGCTGGAGCGGCAGGTGGTCGTGACGGGCACCGCGGAAAAGCTGCCCGTCACCGAATCGTTGAAATACTTTCTCGCCCGGCCGCACGACAGCCAGCTCGCCGCATGGGCGTCGCGCCAGAGCAGCGTCATCTCCTCGCGCAAGGTGCTCGAAATGGAATGGGCCCACCTCAAGGCGAAGTTCGCCGAGGGCAAAGTGCCGCTGCCTTCATTCTGGGGCGGCTTCCGCGTGAAACCGGCAACCATCGAGTTCTGGCAAGGCGGCCCCAACCGCCTCCACGACCGTTTTCAATACGTGCGCCAGGTCGATGACTCGTGGGTGATCGAGCGGCTCGCGCCGTAGCGCGGCAGGTCGGAAACACGGATCCGACGGGCGCATTTGATCGGCAATTGCGCGTGGCGAAGGGAGCGGATTCATCGAAGCGGTTCGCGGACACAAACGATGGTCCTTCTCCACCAATCAGCGGTGAGCCTCGCTGGAGGACGCAGGTTATGAAGTAGCACGCACACAACGCACCCCGTCGGCTCACCAATGACCAACCTCACCAAACTCTGGACCGGCATCGCCCAACCCGCAGACGCGCTCCGCTACGGCGCGGGGCGGCATCCGGGGCATCCCGGCCACAGCGCGAAGACGCGCAAGCCGATCACCGTCTGGAATATCACGCGCTCCTGCAATCTGCGCTGTGTGCATTGCTACTCGGATTCGGCGGCCATGAATTATCCCGGCGAACTGACGTGGCCGCAGATGGAGGCGGTGGTTGAGGATCTCGCCGCGTATCAAGTTCCCTCGCTGCTCCTCTCCGGCGGCGAGCCGCTCATTCATCCGCGCTTTTTTGACATCGCGCAAAAAGCATCCGCTGCCGGCTTGAAGCTCACCATTTCTACAAACGGCACGCTCATCACGCCGGAAAAGGCAGCGCTGCTCAAGGCCGCGAACGTGGCCTACGTGGGCATTTCGCTGGATGGCATCGGCAAAATTCACGACGAGTTTCGCCGCAAGGAAGGTGCGTTCGATGCCGCAGTGCGCGGCTTTCGCAACTGCCATGATGTGGGGCAGAAAACCGGCCTGCGTCTCACGCTCACGCGCCACAACGTGCAAAACATCGAGCAGATTCTCGACTTCATCGAGCGGGAGGAAATTCAGCGTGTCTGCTTCTATCATCTCGTGCCTGCGGGGCGCGGCAGCAGCCTGCAAGTGCTCACGCCGGAGGAGTCGCGTTACGCGCTCGATACGCTGCTCGCTCGCGTGGAAGCGTGGCACCGGCAGGGCGTGACTCGCGAGCTGCTCACCGTCGCGCAGCCTGCGGACGGTGCGTATTTGCTGCTGCGTATGGAGCAGGAAAACCACCCGAACCTCGATGAAGCGCGGCGTCTGCTTTCATGGAACGGAGGCGGCGCAAACAGCAGCGGACGCGGCATCGCCAACATAGACACGCAGGGCAATGTGCATCCCGATCAATTCTGGCAGGACATCGTGCTCGGCAACGTGAAGCAGCAGCCTTTCTCCCAAATCTGGGAGGGCCAGAATGCAAACTCAGCCGAAACGCTGCGCAGCATCCGCTCCATCGGCACGCTCAGCCAGAGCGAACGCCAGTCCCGCATGGTCGGCCCGTGCGCGAGCTGC
This sequence comes from Chthoniobacter sp., assembly GCA_021414005.1. GTDB lineage: Bacteria > Verrucomicrobiota > Verrucomicrobiia > Chthoniobacterales > Chthoniobacteraceae > Chthoniobacter. The sequence continues at coordinate 98,737 of JAIOPH010000030.1, forward strand.
CGCTGGTTCGGCATCTGCGGCGGAGGCTTCCGCACGCGCGCTGCATATTCCGAAAACGGCGGGCTGTGGGGCTCCGACCCTGGTTGTTGCTTGTCGGACTCCGAACGGAGCGCCTCTGAATTGGCCAAGAACTGACGGAGCGAACAAGCCAGTTGGAGCGTCCGCGCGCGAACATCGTTGGGTTGCGATTTGCCTCAGCAGTGAAGGAGCGTCGTTTCCGTTCCGCGGAGGATTTCCAGATTGGCTGTGCGATCCCTGGACGCCAGCCCCGTGAATTGAGGATCGTCGTTTTTCCGCGTCAGGACGTCGCGAGCGGAAAGCAGATCGTCAGCACCGTTTCGCGACCGCGGCAGGAGACATGGAAGTGGCCGCCCGCGTGTTCGACCATGTCGTAAGACGCGCCCAGCCCGAGGCTGCGTCCTTTGCGGATCGGGCCGCTCGCGCTGTCACTGCGGGACGAAAGGGCGTCGGGCACTTCATGAATGACCAGCGCCGCGCACTCCGCCACTTCGCCGAGGAGTCCGGTGCGGATCGTCACCCTCCCACCGGCGCGCATGGCATCGCGTGCATCGAGCGCCAGATGCCGCAGCAGGTCCACGATTTCCTCACGGCTGACCCGCACCAGTGCCGAGCCGCTCGCGGGCAGGGTGCCCATCGTCAGGGCGATCGTTGGACCGAGCAGACAGCGCAGCTCCGGAGCCAATGAGGCGGCCACGGTGCTCAAGTTCACGGGCTCTGCCGCGCTGTCGAAACTGTCTGGATGCATGGTGCGAACCATGATGGCCGGATGTTTGGCCCTCACTGTTCGCGGGAAAATTACGTGCCCCAGCCGCGCATCGCCTTCCGCATTTTGTCGAATCCTGCGTGCCCGTTGCCGCCATTCCACGTCGGCGGTTGCTCAAAATCCGGGAAGGAAACGGCAAGCCGCGGGTATCGCCATCCGCGACCCGCGCGTAGGCTCGCCCGCATGAAGCCCCGCCCGCGTGGACTGCGCCCGATTCAACCCACTGGCGGAGTGACACGACGCCTTTGGGAGCAAAGTCTGATGATGGAACCGCCATGCCTCCTGCCACACCGCTAACGCCACCCTCCACTCCAGAGCCAGCCCACGACATCCTGCGCCGCCGCCGGCCGGTGCTGGATGCCATGTTCACGCCGAAATCCGTCGCCCTCATCGGCGCGACCGAGACGCCGGGCAGCGTCGGGCGCATGATCTTGGAAAACCTGCGGGCGAGCGACTTTGGCGGCGCGGTCTATCCGGTGAATCCGAAGCGGCGTACGGTGCTGGGCCTCGAGTCTTTCGCACGCCTCGGCGAGGCTCCGGCACCGGTTGACCTCGCCATCATCGTCACGCCCGCGGCCACCGTGCCCGGCATCATCGCGGAGTGCGTGGAGGCCGGAGTGAAAGGCGCGGTCATCATCTCGGCGGGATTCAAGGAGACAGGCGAAGCCGGGCGCGAACTGGAGCGGCAGGTGCTCGCCCAGGCGCGGCGCGGACGGATGCGCATCATCGGCCCAAACTGCCTCGGCGTGATGCTGCCGCACGCCGGCCTGAACGCGACCTTTGCCGCCGGCATGGCCCGGCCCGGCAGCGTCGGCTTCATCTCGCAGAGCGGCGCGCTCTGCACAGCGATCCTCGATTGGAGCTTTCGCGAAAACGTGGGCTTCAGCGCGTTCGTCTCGGTGGGTTCGATGCTCGATGTCGGCTGGGGCGATCTCCTTTACTGGCTCGGCGACGACCCGCACACGCGCAGCATCGTCATCTACATGGAGTCGATCGGCGACGCGCGGGCCTTTCTCTCCGCCGCGCGTGAGGTCGCGCTGACGAAGCCGATCGTCGTCATCAAGGTCGGCCGCACCGCCGCCGCCGCCAAAGCCGCGGCCTCGCACACCGGTTCCCTGACCGGCAGCGATGAAGTGCTCGACGCGGCCTTCCGGCGAGTCGGCGTGCTGCGCGTGGACACCATCGCCGAGCTTTTCGACATGGCGGAGGTGCTGGGCAAACAGCCCCGTCCGCGCGGACCGCGCCTCGCCATCATCACCAATGCCGGCGGCCCGGCGGCCCTCGCCACCGACATGCTCATCCGCAGCGGTGGAGAAATCGCGGCGCTGTCCGACGAATCACACCGCAGCCTCGACGCCCTGCTGCCGCCGCACTGGAGCCGCGGCAATCCCGTGGATCTGCTCGGCGACGCCGATGCCGAGCGCTACGCCCGGGCGCTCGAAATCGTCGCGCGCGATCCCGGCAATGACGGCGTGCTGGCGATCCTCACGCCGCAGGCGATGACCGATGCCGCGGCCACCGCCCGGAGGCTCAGCGCCTTTGCCGCGCTGGAGGGAAAGCCGCTGCTCGCCAGTTGGATGGGCGCGGAGGCCGTCGCGGAGGGCAATGCCATCCTCAACCGCGCGAACATTCCGACCTACGCCTTTCCCGACACCGCCGCGCGCGCCTTTGCCAGCATGTGGCGCTACAGCCACAGCCTCGACGCGCTCTACGAAATCCCCGCGCTCACTCCCGATCTCGCAGTGAGCCGGGAGCAGGCCGGGAAAATCATCGACCACGTGCGCGCCGCGGGCCGGACCCTTTTGACGGAAGTCGAATCCAAGAAAATCCTCGCCGCCTACGCCATCCCCACCGTCGCCACCCACTGCGCGGAAAGCGCGGACCGCGCCGTGGAAATCGCGCGCGACCTCGGCGGCCCGGTCGTCCTCAAGCTCCACTCGAAAACCATCACCCACAAAAGCGACATCGGCGGCGTGAAGCTCAATCTGCACGACGAGCCCTCGATTCGGCGGGCCTTTCAGGAGATCGAAAAGGCCGCGCACGCGCACGCCGCCGCGCACGACTTCCTCGGCGTGACCGTGCAGCCCATGATCGCCCGCGCCGGCTTTGAACTCATCCTCGGCAGCTCCACCGATGCGCAGTTCGGCCCCGTGCTGCTCTTCGGCGCGGGCGGGGAACTCGTGGAGATTTTCCAGGACCGCGCGCTCGGGCTGCCGCCGCTCAATGCCACCCTCGCGCGCCGCATGATGGAGCGCACGCGCATCTTCACCGCGCTCGGCGGCGTGCGCGGCCACCCGCCCGTGGATCTCGCCGCGCTCGCGGGTTTGCTCGTCCGTTTCAGCCAGCTCGTCGTCGAGCAGCCGTGGATCAGCGAGATCGACATCAACCCGCTGCTCGTCACCGGCGGCGACTTCCTCGCGCTCGATGCGCGCGTCGTCCTGCACGCTTCCCGCCTTGCGGAAACGGACCTGCCGCGCCCCGCCATCCGCCCCTATCCCGCGCACTACGTCAGCCACTGGGAGCTGCGCGACGGCACCCCCGTCACTATCCGCCCCATCCGCCCGGAGGATGAACCGCTGCTCGTCGCCTTTCACCGCACCCTCTCGGCGGAAAGCGTGCATCTCCGCTACTTCGGCCAGCTCGCGCTCGACCAGCGCACCACCCACCAGCGCCTGCGCCGCGTCTGTTTCAATGACTACGACCGCGAAATCGCCCTCGTCGCCGAGCGGGGCCACGGCAGCAGCCGGGAGATCATCGGCATCGGTCGGCTGAGCAAAGCGCACGGCCTCGACGAAGCCGAGTTTGCCCTCGTCATCAGCGACCAGTGGCAGCGCCACGGGCTCGGCACGCGCCTGCTCGCCTTGCTCGTCACCGTCGCCCGCGCGGAAAAGCTCCTCCGCCTCACCGCCTCCCTCCTACCCGAAAACCGCGCCATGATGGCGATCGCCCGGAAATGCGGCTTCGCGCTGCGCCAGAGCGGACTCGAGGGCGCGTGGAAGGCGGACATTGTATTGTGAGAGGCACGGAGCCCGATGGGCTCCGGCAAACTCCCTCAGCCGTACATGAGCCTGCCCTCCGTTTCATCCCCTCATTCAACTCCTGTTGGAGAGTTGCTGGCTGCGCTGGGTGTTGAAGTCGGGTGTGGGCTGACGCTGGCAAAGGTGCAGGCCCGGTTCGTGGAGTGTGGGCCAAACGCGCTGCCCGAGACGCAGCGGAGGCCACTGTGGCGCGTGTTTCTCACGCAGTTTCAAAGCCCGCTCATTTACATCCTGCTCGTCGCGGCGGGGCTCGCGGCGTCGCTGGGGAAGCACGGCGACGCGGTGGTCATCCTGATCGTCGTTTTCGTGAATGCGATCGTCGGCGCATTTCAGGAAGGCCGCGCGGAGCGGTCGATGGAGGCGCTGCGCCGACTCTCGGCGCTGCAGGTGCGGGTCTTGCGCGACGGACTGGAGCAGAGCATTGCGGCGCGCGACCTCGTGCCGGGTGATGTGCTGCTGCTCGCCGCGGGCGACGCCGTGGGCGCGGACGCGCGGCTGCTCGAAGCCGCGGCCCTCGAAGCTGCTGAGGCCGCGCTCACCGGCGAGTCCATGCCCGTGACGAAGCAGGTGGACGCACTGCCCGCGGACACCCTGCTCGCCGACCGGACCAACATGGTTTTCTCCAGCACCCACATCACCGCCGGCCGCGGCAAGGCGCTCGTCATCGCCACCGGCCAGGCGACCGAGGTCGGCAAAATCGCACGGCTCACGGCGACGGCGGAGGAACCGAAAACGCCGATGGAACTGCGGCTCGCCCAGTTTGGCCGCTACCTCGTCGCCGCGTCGGTCGTGCTCTTTGCTGCGGTGATGGGTGGCGGGCTGCTGCGGGGCCTGCCGGCGGCGGACATTTTCATGATCGCATTGAGCCAGATGGTTTCGCTGGTGCCGGAGGGTCTGCCCGTGGCGATGACCATCGCGCTGGCCGTGGGGATGCAGCGCATGGCCGGGCGCGGAGCCGTGGTGCGGCGGCTCGCGGCGGTGGAGACGCTCGGCTCCACGAGCATCATCTGCACGGACAAGACGGGCACTTTGACCAAGAACGAAATGACCGTGACCGCGCTCTGGCTGCCGGACGCGCGGCGCATCGCCGTGAGTGGCGCGGGCTACGCGCCGGAGGGCCGGCTCACGCTGGACGGCACCGATCTCGATCCGCGAAAGGACGCCGGCCTGCGTCCGCTGCTCGAAGCCGTGGCGCTGTGCAACGACGCGCAGCTCGTGCCGCCGGACCAGGCCGACCCGCGCTGGCGGGCGCTCGGCGATCCCACGGAGGCGGCGCTGCTCACGCTCGCGCGGAAAGGCGGTGTCGATCCCGACGCGCTGCGCCGCGAGTGGCCGCGGCGCGCGGAGATTCCTTTCGACGCTGCGGCGAAAATGATGGCCACGCAGCACGGCCACACGCACCGGCCAAACCGCGTCTTCATCAAGGGCGCGCCCGAACTGCTGCTCGATCTCTGCGGCCACGCGCAATTCGGCGGCGAGCGGCGCACGCTGGATGATGCGCTGCGCCAGCAGACGCTGGCCGTGGGCGACGCGCTCGCGGGCGACGCGCTACGCGTCCTCGCCGTGGCGGAAACGGAGGGCGACATCGACGAGGACGCCGGGTTCGCGCAGTTCCAGGGGCGCACGGTTTTTCTCGGGCTGATCGGCCAGATGGATCCGCCACGCGACGAAGTACAAACCGCCGTGGCCGAGTGCCGCAGCGCTGGCATCCGGCCGGTGATGGTCACCGGCGACCACAAGGCCACCGGCCTCGCCATCGCCCGCCAGCTAGGCATCGCCCGCGATGGCGACCTCGCGCTGGACGGTCGCAAACTCGAAGCGATGCCCGAGCCCGATCTGCGCGCCGCGCTCGACCGCATCGCCGTTTTCGCCCGCGTCCATCCGGCGCAGAAGCTCCGTATCGTCGAGGCCTTTCAGGCGCGGAACGGCGTGGTCGCCATGACCGGCGACGGCGTGAACGACGCCCCCGCGCTGGCCCGCGCGGATGTGGGCGTGGCCATGGGCATCACCGGCACGGAGGTCGCGAAGGGCGCGGCGAAGATCGTCATCACCGACGACAATTTCGCGACCATCGTGCGCGCCATCGAGCAGGGCCGGCTCGTCTATGCGAACCTCCAGAAGCTGCTGCTTTTCCTTTTCGCCACGTCGCTCGACGAAGTCATCATCCTGCTCGGCGCGCTCCTGCTCGGCTACCCGCTGCCGCTCGCCGCGGTGCAGATCCTTTGGATCAACCTCGTGACCGAAGGCACGCTTACCGTGAACCTCGTCATGGAAGGCCCCGAGGGCGACGAGATGCGCCGCCCGCCGGTGCGCGCCGGCGAGCCGCTGATCACGCGCACGATGCTGCGGCGCATGGCGGTGATGGTGCCGACCTCCGTGGCCGCGACCTTCGGATTTTTTCTGTGGCGGCTCTCGACCGGCGTGCCCTTCGCGCTGGTGCAAACCGAGACCTTCACCGTCCTCGCTGCCTGCCAGTGGTTCAACGTCCTCAACTGCGAAAGCCCCACGCGCTCGGCGCTCCGGCTCGGCGTTTTCAAAAACCCGTGGCTCTTCGGCGGCCTCGCACTCGCCAATTTCCTGCACATCGCCGTGATCTACACCGCGCCGCTCAACCGCCTTTTCCACACCGTGCCCATCCCGCTCGCCGATGTCCTCCTCATCGGCACCGTCGCCAGCGCGGTGCTGTGGACGGAGGAACTCCGCAAGTTTTTCGCCCGGCGAGGCTGAGCCCCGCAGACCTCACTGCGGCTGCTGGAAAACCTGGTCGCCGACCTTCGGCGCGCCTTTGACGACATCGGCGATGGTGAACGGACGGCGACGGATCGCCCGGCCATCATGCCCGGTAGTAGTTACAAGAAGATGAGGGCTGCGCCGCCGGCTACGGTGGTGAGGGCCATGACGGCGAGCACTTTCCAGCGTAAGGCCGGGGAGCCGAGGCTGGCGGCGAGGACGCCCTTGAGGACGGAGTTGGAGATCGCTGCGATGATGATGCCCTGCACGGCGACGGGTACGGGGACCGCGTGCTCGGTCACGCTGCGGGCCAGGGTGAGGGCGATGGCGTCCATGTCGGTGAGGCCGGAGAGCGCGGCGAGCGGCAGGATGGCGGTGGTCCATTGCAGTTCCACGGCGGCTTTGACGAGAAACTTGATAAGTGCGTAGAGCGCCGCAAAGCGGATGGCGGTGAAGAGGCCGAGTGGGTTTGGGATTTCCGAGGGTGGTGATGCTCCGGGGTGTTTGCGCGTGTGCCACCATCCCCACGCGGCGAGTAGGGTGCCGGGGGCGAGCAGAATGGCGAGGGGGGCCGCAGCTTTTCCGAGGAGCTCCGGGCTGATGGTGCCGACCATCACGGCGACCCGCACGAGCATGACATCGCACGCCAGGATCACGGCGAGGGTGCAGAGGGGCGAAAGGTCGGGCGTTTCCCGGCTCCTGCGGCTGAAGCTCAGGGTCGTGGCGGTGCTGGAGGCGAGCCCGCCGACGAGGCCGGCCAGGGCGAAGCCCGCCTGCGGACCAAACAGCCGGACGAGCACGTAGCCGGCGAATCCGACGCCGGCCATGATAACGACCATGAGCCAGGTGTCGTAGGGATTGAGCGCGGCGAAGGGACCGTAACCTTTGTTCGGAACGAGGGGGAGGACGACGCCGGTGATGGCAACGAATTGGAGCACGTTGAACATGTCGCTGCTCGTGAACTTTCGCGTCCAGCGGCTGATCGGGCGCTTCGAGCCGAGCAGCACCATGGTGCCGGCGGCGAGCATCACCGCGACGCTGCGCTCGCCGATCTGGACGAGCGCACCGAGGAAGAAGGTCTCCATCATGACGGCGAAGGTGGTGTAACCCTCCGCTTTCTCCGGCTGCGACCTCACGCGCGCGGCGATGAGGTAGAGACAAAGCCCGGCCAGCGCGACGGGAAGGACGGCGACACCGAAGCGCTCGGACATCAGGGCGGTGGCGCATCCGAGCACGGCCCAGATCGTGAACGTCCGCACTCCGGCATACTCGGCTTCCTGCGCGTGCTCCTGCTGCCAGGCCCATTGCCGGACAAGGCCGATGAGGGCACCCAAACCCGCGCTAATGATGAACGGCCCGGCAACCTGCTGGAGCGGCGACCCAATGGCAGATAGGTGCGCCATCGCGGCGCGTCAGGTCGAGCGCGGGGCCTTGCCGCGGGGCTGGAGAAGAATGGGTGCGCCTTTCGGCAAGGGAGCGCCGGCGGAGATCCACGCGCGCAATTTTTCGATGTCGGCGTCGGACGGCGCGTGGCCGGTGGGAGGCATGGCCGTGGGGTGCGCATCGGCGTAGATCACGATATGGAAAAAGCGGCTGCGTTCGGGATGTCCGGGCACGATCCATTTGTCCGGGCCGATGAGGCTGGCCAGTGCCGCCGAGTCGGTAAAGGCGGGCATGTGCGCGAAGCGATTCGTGCCGTGGCAGTGGACGCAGTTCGACTCGATGACCGGGCGCACGCTGGCGAACGAGCCGGCCGCCGGTGGCTGGCTAAATTCCGCGCAACCCGGACCGAAAATGATGGCACCGACCGCCGCGGCGACGGAGACCGCTTTTCCGAGGAACAAAGATGCTGGCTTCATTTTCGCAAAATCTTCAGGCCACGATTACTTCTCTCGTTTCGCCTTTGCGGGAAACATGCGGAGCACCGCAGCCAGGGCGTCGTCGCGGATGCTGCCGATGCCAGCTTGCTGAAACACGATCTCGCCCGTGGGATCCAGCACGCTGATAAGCAGCGAATGGGCGTATTGCAGCGTAGAGCCGGGGTAGTAGCGGAAGCCCACCAAGTCAGCGAGTTTCTTCACATCCTCCGGCTTTCCCCGGAGCAGGCTCCAGTGTGCGACTGAAAGCTCGTGCTTTTCCCGATAGGTGCGCAGCACTTCCGGCGTGTCGCGTGCGGGATCGATGCTGACGAGCAGAAAGTCCACGCGGTCGCGGATGTTGGCCGGCAGAGCCTTCTCGATGGCCTTCATGTCCTTCACGATGAGCGGGCAGGAGTGCTCACAGTTTGTAAAGAAAAGCGCCATCACCTGCGGGCGTCCGCGCAAGGCCGAGAGCTTCACCTCCCGACCGACATCCGCAGTCCAATCGGCATCGATGCTGTAGATTGATTTCTCGCTGAATTTCCGCGGAGGCAAACCCTCGCGACAACAAGGTGGTTCGGCCGGCTTGAGTGGCTTCTTCACGGTTTCGGCCCATATCGGGGTCGCTGCGAGAGCTGTGAGGCAGAGGAAGGAGAGGAGCATTCTCATAGTGTGGTCTGAGTTGGGAGTGGCCTTCTGAGTTGTGATTCAACATCATGCCGTCCACCCCACTGCGCACCGCATGGCTTGGCGAAAGCCGGGTTTCCTTTGCTCACGATACGCCACCAACCTGACGGGGAAAACCAGCTTATTGCGCATGCGGACAAGCGGTTAGCTGCGCCAGTCCTGAGGGCGGACGAGGCGGATGCTCTCGGGCCACTCGGCACCGTCGCGGATCCACTTTTCCAGGATCTGAAGGCGAGCGTCCCAGAGCTTGTCCGGTGCGGGAGGCATGCTGATGGGGTGGGCAACGTCGAGCCGAAGTGCTTGAATGAAGAGGCTGCCTTTCGGGTCGCCAGGGCGGATGACGGGCGGCTGGCGACCGGTGGTCAGGGCGAGTTGGCGTGTTTCGAGATTAAGACCGGCGTTGTGACCGGCGTCCTTGCTGTTGTGGCACTCAAGGCACTGGCTCTCAATGATGGGTCGGATGTCACGGGCGAACTCGATTTTCTCCGGGACGCGGGTCGGGTAGAGGCGATCCTTCGGATAGTTGTGCGCATCGGGCGGAACGGTGGTGCAGTCGGTGAGGAGAAAGGTAGCAAGGAGGGCTAGGGTGGTGATAACGAAAGGCCGAGCGCGCATTCGGGAAACATGCTCCGCCATGCGATCGAGGCAACGCGTAGCTTGTCGAACCTTGTGCGAATCTTGTCAGCACTCGAGTGATTGCTGGGTGAAGCTAAGGTGCCCTCTGGATTGGAGGAATTTGGTTATGGGTGAATCATATAATTCGGAACCGAGTACGGGAGCGTGTTCACCAACAGAACCAGCACGTCGGCCGCCGTTCCGCAATTCGATTTCGCGTAGTCATTCCATGCGCGCCGAATTTGTCTCCGGTCAACCTAGCGCAAATGTTTTCGCAAGGATCAGACAGCCTGTTGGAATGGGATCACCCGCTTCTCCTCCACCGCTTCGTAATCCTCCAGGGGTGGACACGGCACTTTGGCACCGCGCGAATATGCCCGATGGACGGCTTTACTGGCATGGCCCGGATCAGCCTGCGCGAACCGCTCCGGATATCCACCACGGCATGCGCGCTCGGCCCAAGAATACCGGAAGCCATGCAGTGTGCCCCCTTTGATGCCGACGACGCGGCAGCGACGCCGAAACTCCGCCGCTCTTTCCTTGCTGCCGGTTTTCATTAGCCTTGGAAATAGCGGGCCCGATTGGGGCAGCGATCTGAGAATTCCAGCGAGTCGTTTTCCAATCCGCAGCACACACGGTTCGCTATCCTCGCGCAGCTTTTGGCGCTGGTAGATCAGCGTCATCGCCCCCAATCAATGTTCTCGGCGGTGAGCTGTGCGGCATCCATCTGGGCAGCGCCGATTTCCCAAAGCAGCTCGTAATACGACCGGCGCTCTTCGTTACGTTCGGCTTTGATGATCAATTGATATTCCTTCTCGGTCAGCGCGCGCTTGGTGACATGCTTTGGCTTTGGCCACGCCGATTTGTGGAGCACGGGCCACGGCAGCCAGCCGATATGCAGCGCGAGGTTGTGGAGCCTTCGCAGATAGTGGATTAGCGGTGGTACCTGGCCCTTCTTCAGGCGTAGAAAATCCTCTGCCGTGGATTCAAGAATGGGCTGATCCCTGATCGCATTGAAAGTGGGACTCGTGAATGCCCGCAGGCTGCGCCCTGCGTCGAAATCCTGCCGTGCGTGCAAAACTCATCCATCGCCCGCTGCCATGTCCGCGTGATCATTTTCGGATCGTGCGCCGCGAGATGAACCCGAGCGAGGGCAAGATTGATCAGCGGTTGTTCCGCCGCCGCATTCCTGGCGCTCACCAATTTTCCTGCCGTCGCACGATCCTTGGTTTTCAACGACTCCTGCCGATGCGTGGCAATTTCCTCGGCGTAATAATTGCCTCCATCGCGGTGATAGAGGCGGAAAAATTTCTTCATGGGCTGGTGTTCGGATGAGTGAACAGCAGGCCGGGGCAGTGGCGTTACCGAGTAGTCGGCGAGCAGTGAAAGAGGCCGCACGAATTGTGCAGGAGTTCTTCCTGCTGCCAGCAATTTACTGGCAATTGACTCGAAATGACCCTGCCGTTTGGAGGAATACACAGAGGCTGAACGCCTTGTGAAATGGCTCCTGAGGTAGGGATCGAACCTACGACCGATCGATTAACAGTCGATTGCTCTACCGCTGAGCTACTCAGGAATTTTGGCTTGCGGGGCGCAATGAATGCCTCATGGACGGGTGCTCGGCAACCATTTTTTCGCGCGACTTTGCGTGTCGTGCGGAGCGGTTTGTGGCGCGATTTTTCTGTCTCTCGGCGGCGAGGGCAAAATGACGGCGCTTTTTTGGTGCGAAATGACCGCTGAACTTTCCTTCGTAGCCGTGGGAATTTTGCTTGAGGCACGTTCGCGTTCACTGCTTTATCGCCCACATGCCTACTGCAAAAAAACCCACCAAACGCAAACCCAACGCCGCGCTGATGAAGCCGGTCCAACCCGATGCCGTGCTTGCCGCGATTGTCGGATCGAAGCCCGTGCCTCGCGGTGAACTCACCAAGAAGCTCTGGGACTACATCAAGAAGAATAAGCTCCAGGATGCCAAGAAGCGCACCATGATCAATGCGGATGACGCGTTGAAGGTGGTCTTCGGAGGCAAGAAGCAGGTCTCGATGTTCGAGATGACCAAGCTGGTCTCCGGTCACATTCTCAAGTCCTAGTCGGCGCGCCCGTTGGGCTTGTCCCAATTAGGTTCACAAATCCTTTGCCCCACCGGGTTTCAATCCGGTGGGGCAATTTTTTTGCGGTGGCACCGATGCAAGTATGAGCCATGGGCAGGGGATAGACTCCGGTGGGCAGCGAGGGAATTCCGTTGGCCTTGCGCCGGGAGGTGCCGATGGCGTTAGTTTCAGCCCCGCTATGAGATCATCGCTTCTATTTTATCTCCTCACCACTGCCACGCTCCTCGCCGGTCCGCTGGAGGACAAGGATCGCCCGGTCGCGCGGACGGAAGCGCTGCCGGCGGTGGAGGCGGCGCGGCAGATGAAGCTGCCGCCGGGGTTCAGCGCGCAGGTGGTGGCGGCCGAGCCGGACGTGGTACAGCCAATCGCCTTCACGATGGATGATCGCGGGCGGCTGTGGGTGGTGGAAAACACGAACTATCCGAAGTGCCCCGGCGAGCCGAAGGACCGGATTTTGATTTTCGAGGACTTCGGCGCGGACGGCCGGGCGCGGAAGCGGACGGTGTTTTTCGACAGGCTGACCTTCGCCAGCGGTATCGCCGTGGGGCACGGTGGGGTGTGGGTGGGCGCGCCGCCGAACCTGGTTTTCTTTCCGCTGAAAGACGGCGACGACAAACCGGCCGGCGAGCCGCAGGTCGTGCTCGATGGCTGGGGCAATCAGGACACGCACGAGACGCTGAACAATTTCATCTGGGGGCCGGACGGCTGGCTCTACGGGACGCACGGCGTTTTCACCAGCTCGAACGTGGGGCGGCCCGGCGCGCCGGCGGGTGAGCGGGTGAAGGTGGACGCGGGCGTGTGGCGGTATCATCCCGTGAAGAAGAAGTTCGAGCTGTATGCCGAGGGCGGGAGCAATCAGTGGGGCGTGGATTGGGACGACCGCGGGCAGGCGTTTTTCGAGGCGTGCGTGATCCCGCACATGTGGCAGTGCATCCAGGGCGCGCGGTATCAGCGGCAGGGCGGGCAGCACGTGAACAAGTTCACGTATGACGACCTCAAGACGATCGCCGATTTCGAATATGAAAAGCGCGCCTACTGCGGGGCGATGATCTATCTCGGCGGGCAGTGGCCGAAGGAGTTCCGCGACACATTTTTCTTCAACGACATCCACATGAACAAGCTGCGCTGCGAGAAGCTGGTGCGTGCCGGCTCGGGGATGAAAAGCGAGCGGTTCATGGATTTCCTCGCGTCGCCCGATGCGTGGCATCGCGGCCTGAGCCCGCAGTATGGGCCGGATGGTTCGGTCTTCCTCAGCGACTGGTATGACAAAGTGCCGTGTCACCAGCAGAAGGAGTTCACCGACCGCTCGAATGGGCGCATCTACAAGCTGGTGCATGAGAGCGTGAAACCGGGGAGCGTGGACCTGGCGAAGGCGGGCGATGATGAGTTGGTGCAGATGCAGCTCCACGAAAACGACTGGTATGTGCGCCACGCGCGCCGCCTGCTCGCCGAGCGCGGACCGAAGCCGGAGACACAGGCGGCGCTGCGCAAAATGCTGCGCGAAAATCCCGACGAGACGCGGAAGCTCCGGGCGCTGTGGGCACTGCACGGGGTGGCCGGACTCGACGAAGAGACGGCGCTCGTCGCGCTGAGCGACCGCTCCGAATACGTCCGCGCGTGGACCATCCAGCTCGCGTGCGAAGATGGCGCGCCCACGGTCGCGGAGCTGGAGATTTTCGCGAAGCTGGCGCGTGATGAGGCCTCGCCGGTGGTGCGGCTTTACCTCGCGTCCGCGGCGCAGCGGATCGATGTGGCGAAGCGCTGGCCGATCCTCGAAGGCCTGGCCTCGCACGCGGAGGACGCGAAGGATCACAACCTCCCGCTGATGCTCTGGTATGCCGCCGAGCCGGCGGTTGCGGCGGATTTGGCGAAGGGCGCGGAACTGCTCGCGAACTGCAAAATTCCGAAGGTGCAGGAGTTCATCACGCGGCGCATGGCCGCCGGGGCCAAGTGATCGGGTGGAGCACGCGACGCGCGTGCGGTTTGCGGCGACCCGCCGCAAACTTCGTGAGTGCGCCGCGTTCGGTCCCACGGTTTTCTATGGCGATGCGACGTTGTTTGTTTTTCATGGCCGCGCGGGTGCCGGTGCGCCTGGCGCTCGCATGCGGGTGCGTGATGATTTGTGCTCTGACGATTCTGACCGGGACGCTGCTTTGCGCGGAGGAGCCGGCGCCGAATCCACTCGCCGTGCTCATGCAAACGCTTGGCAAAATCGAGAACCCGGAATCGCAGGTGGGCATCCTGCGCGGGATGAATGCTTCGCTCCAGGGCCGGCGCGGCGTGGCCGTGCCCGCAGGGTGGCCCGCGCTTTATAAGAAACTCCAGGCCAGCCCCAGCGCGGAAGTGCGTCGGCAGGCGCAGGCACTCGCGGCCACTTTGGGCAGCGGCGCGGCTTTGGACGAAATGCGCAAAACTCTCGGCGATCCCCTAGCCGGCGTGGACGCCCGCACCGCCGCGCTCGACACGCTGCTGGCCGCGAAGGACGCACCCACTTTGCCGCTGCTGCTCGACCTCGCGGCGCAGCCCGGCCCGCTCCGCACCGCCGCGCTGCGCGGGCTCGCGGCCTACGACGACGCGCGCATTCCCGCGCAAATTCTCACCGTTTTCCCCCAGCTCGAAGCCGTCGAAAAGCGCGAGGCTGTCCACACGCTCCTCGCCCGCGCGGCCAGCGCCCGCGCGCTTCTCGCGGCGATCGATGCACAGGCGCTCGACCACGCGGTCATCAGCGCATCGGGTGCGCGGCAGCTTCAGAGCCTGCACGACGCGGGCATCGACGCATGGATGACGAGGCACTGGGGCGAGGTGCGCACGTCCTCCGCCGACAAGCAGAAGGAGATCGCGAAGTTCAAGGAGTTCCTTGGCACCGACGCCATCCTTCGCGCCAACGCCGCGCACGGCCGCGTGCTCTTCCAGCAGACCTGCGCCGTGTGCCACACGCTTTTCGGCGAAGGCGCGAAGCTCGGTCCCGAGCTGCCCGGTGCGTTCGACGACGTGGACTACCTGCTGCAAAACATCGTCGATCCGAACGCCATCATTGGGAAGGACTACCAGCAGACCTTTGTGGAGATGAAAGACCGGCGCGTGCTCTCCGGCATTCTCGCCTCCGACGACGCCACCACCGTCACGCTGAAAACCCTCGCCGGTCCCGTCACCGTGCCGCGCGCCGAAATCAAAACCATCGAAACCAGCCCCGCTTCCCTCATGCCCGAGGGTCTGCTCGCCCCGCTTGACGAGGACAGCGTCCGCGCCCTTTTCCTCTACCTGCGGCAAAAGCCGCTACAACTGCCGACATCCCGTTAGCATGCTAGCGTCCTGCTTACGAGCGACGTGCTTGGCCTCGCCTGCGTCCCAGCAATCCAGCGGCAGTAATGCTTGCGAGTAGCAAGACTGTGCAGCCCGGCTCAGGAGCCGTGGCACCGGTCGTGATGGGAGCACCGGAATTGTCGTAGGCCCAGTCGCGGATGAGGGCTCCGGCGACGTTATCCGTCAGCGCTAAACGCATCCAACCGAAGAAAGGTCCGGCTCCATCGTTGGTCGTGAACCGGAACCCGAGATAGGCATCCGTTCCAGGATGAAATTGGTTCGGGCCGAGACCGAAGTGCGCGGTATCTGAGCCTCCAAAGCCGGTGGCGTAGAAAAGTGTGCCCGAATCAATGACTGCACCGCTCGCTATGGTCACGTAGGGATCGAACAGGCCGGTTCCGGTACGGACCGGTTGAAAGGCCGTATCGTTGGCGATACCGACGCCTCCGAAAAAGGGATTGATGTCCCAGCCGGTGAACTCAGCAGTGCTCGTGAGGCCTGTGTCCACATCCAAGTAAACGCCGTCGTAGGTCGTGGGAATCGGAATGTCCTTTAGGCCGCTGTAAACGATTGATGTGGCTCTGGCGGGCAAGATTGCCCCGAGCACCAATGCCAGGAAAAAAGCAATTGGGAGAAAGTGTGTACGTAGCTCGCTCATGGTTGGATCACGGTTGATTCTTACGGTGCCAAAGTGACTTGAACGCGGAAAAATCTGGCCTTCTTCCCATTGGAGGAAAAGAAAGGATACCGTACGGTGACGGCCTCGATTGTGCCGTCATCGGCAATGACTATGGGCGTGGACGTGTTGTTGTCCCAAGTGATAAGATCGCCGCTGAACTGAATAGTGTAAGTTAACCCCGCTGTCACATAATCCTTCCGACGCCCGAACATCGCACGGTAGTCCACACCGACGCCGAGATTCGAAACCATCGTGGTTGGCGCTCCGCGCTGGGTGAGGCTACCATCGGCCACGGTTATCGTGACGGTTTGCGCTTGGGTGGGATTTGTGCCAGACGCCAACTCCATGATGTTGGATACGCCGTCACCATCCGGGTCGGCAGTGTCTGCGGCGTCGCCGGCATTGGCCGTGGTGCCGAAATAGGCTTGCCGCCAAGCGGCAATAACCGTCTGGCGGGTCACGTTCACCGTGTAGGTCTGGGTCGTGACGCTGTCCGCAGCAGTGATGACGATCGTGATTGTGTTTGGCCCGGGATTGAGCGCGATGGCCCCTGTCGCGCTGCCGGAGGCTACCCCGGCCCCATTCACCGTGATGGTTGCATTACTACTGCTGCCTGTTGGCGTAACCGTGAGGTTGCTGGCGGTAGTGGTCGTTGAATATGTCGTTGTCCCACTCACAAAGGCTGGGCTCAAAATTCCGCTGCTCAGCGCGAGATCGGCAAGGTTCGCGTTGTTACTCAGTGTGGTGAAGCTTGCATCGCTGCCATTAGCCGTGCCGCCGGCGCTCACCCCATTCACGCGGAAATGGTAGGTTGTTCCTGGCGTAAGTCCCGTCAGCAACGCGCTCACGGCGGTGGCGCTGCCACCGGTGACCGGCGTGGGCGTGCCTGCCACATTGGTCGCATAGGCCACAGACGAACCGTAATCGAAGGAGACGGCAGTGCTGCTGCCGTTGGCGTTGATCGCCCCGTTCAACGTCGCACTGGTTGCGGTGATGGAAGTCGCGGTCAAGGTCGTGGCGGTGGGCGGGGGTGGTGGTGCCATGCCAACGAGCGCCAGAGAGTGAAAAGCCGGCGGGCCGCTGCCGACAGTGACGAAGCGCTCTCCGGCACCCAATCCCGCGGCGCTCACTACCACGGGCACATTGCTTTGTGTTGTGCTGTTGTTGCCCAACTGCCCATTGCTGTTGAGCCCCCACGCCGTCAGCGTGCCATCGGAGCACAGGGCCAGACTATGGCTGCTTCCTGCGGCCACCGCGATAACCACCTTGCCTGCCAGCGCACCGTTTTGCAGTACAGCCGCCGGCACGTTGCTGAGTGTCGTGCTGTTGTTGCCCAACTGCCCGTTGCTGTTCGCCCCCCATGCGGCCACAGTGCCATCCGCACACAGGGCCAGACTATGGGTGCCTCCCGAGGCCACGGCGATGACGGTCTTGCCCGCCAGCACCCCGCTTTGGTTCACTGCCACTGGCACAGTGCTCTGTGTCGTGCTGCTGTTGCCCAACTGCCCATTGCTGTTGAGTCCCCACGCCGCCAACGTGCCGTCGGAGCACAGCGCCAGGCTATGGCTGCTTCCTGCGGCCACCGCGATGACCGTCCTGCCGGCCAGCACGCCGCTCTGGACCACCCCCACCGGCACATTGCTGGTCGTCGTGCTGTTGTTGCCCAACTGGCCATTGGTGTTGCGTCCCCAAGCCAGCGAGCGGACATTCGCCCATTGCAGCACCAGATCGTTGCCCGTGCCGCCGTAGTAGTTGGCCACAAAAGTGTAGATGATCCCGTTATAGGCCAGCGGCACTACCTGCCCGTGGGCCAGATTATCAAAGGCACCGCTGATGAACCCCTGCCCCGTGTTTTGCACAACCATCAAATTTGTGCCCACGGGCGGCGCGAAGTTCAGCGTCAGGGTCGCAGTCCCAGAAGCGGCGTAACTGCTCCCTCCGTCCGGTATGTCACTCGCAGTGCTGTAGGTCGAGGACAGCGGTGCGCGGGTCACTATGGTTGTGTAAGTCTGGGTCGTGAGACCGTCCGCTGTGGTCACAACCGTTGTAATCGGATTCATGCCGACATTGAGCGCGATGGGACCGCTGGCGCTACCGGAGGCGACCACTGCTCCGTTTACCAAGATCGTCGCATTGGTGTCACTGGCCTTCGGCGTGAGAGTGACGATGCTGCTGGTGGTGTTCGCAACATAGGCGGTAGTCGCGCTGACAAAGGCCGGGCTCAGCGTGCCGTTGCTCAGTGCCAGATTGGTCAGGTTCGCGTTGGGGGGAGGAGTGGCGAAGGTCAGGTCGCCGCCATAGCTCGCGCTCCCGGCGTTCGTGGCTTTGGCGCGAAAATGGTAAGTCGTCCCGGGCGTGAGCCCCGTCAGGATCGCGCTCACCGCCGTCGTGCTACCGCTGGTGCCCCCCGCGGGCGTGGCTGCCACATTGCTTCCATAGGCTGTTGTCGTGCCATAGTCGAAGGAGACGGTGACGCTGTTCCCGTTGGCATTGATGGTGCCGTTCAAGGTCGCTCCAGTCGTCGTAATGACCGCCGCCGCCAGGGTCGTGGCAGTGGGCGGGGGCGAAGCGACAAGCGCCAGGGTGTGATTGGCCGTCGGTCCACTGCTGCCCATGACAAGGCGTTCTCCGGTGGCCAGTGCCGCGGTGCTGACCGCCACCGGCACAAGACTGTTCGTCGTGTTGCCGTTGCCCAATTCGCCGTCGGCGTTGAAACCCCACGCGGCCAGGGTGCCGTCGGCGCACAGCGCAAGACTGTGTGCAGCTCCCGCGGAGACCGCGACGACCGTCTTGCCAGCCAGGACCCCGTTTTGGACCGCTGCCGGGTAGGAGCTGAACGCGGTGGTGTTGTTGCCGAGTTGGCCACTGTCGTTGCGTCCCCACGCGGCCAGCGTGCCGTCGGCGCACTGGACAAGACTGTGATAGCCGCCTCCAGTGATCGCGGTGACTGATTTCCCTGCAAGGGCTCCAAAGCTCTGGAAAACCGCCACTGGAACAGTGCTTTGTGTAAAGCTGAAATTGCCCAACTGTCCACTGCTATTGAGTCCCCAGGAGACCACTTTGCCGTCCGAGCACAGTGCCAGACTATGGCTGGTCCCAGAGGAGACTGCGATCACTGTCTTGCCCGAGAGTGCTGCGCTCCGGACCACCAGCACGGGCACAAGGCTGGTCGTCGTGCTGCTGTTGCCCAACTGGCCGTTGCTGTTGAGTCCCCACGCCGCCAGCATGCCGTCGGAGCACAGCGCCAGGCTGAAACCGTCCCCCGCGGAAACTGCGATCACCTTCTTGCCGGCGAGTGCGCCGCTCTGGATCACCAGCACCGGGACGGAGCTATTTGTCGTGCTGTTGTTGCCCAACTGGCCGCTGGCATTGTCACCCCACGCGGCCAGCGTGCCATCCGAACACAGCGCCAGACTATGGGAAACGCCCGCGGCCACGGCGACTATTGTCTTGCCCGCCAGCACCCCGCTCTGGAGAACGGCCACTGGCACCTTGCTTTGTGTCGTGCTGTTGTTGCCCAACTGGCCAGACCCGTTGTAGCCCCACGCGGTCAGCGTGCCATCCGAACACAGCGCTAGACTGTGGGCTGCTCCCTCCGCTTCGGCTATCACGATCTTGCCGGCGAGCACCCCGCTCTGCAGCACCGTTACCGGCACGCTACTTCCAGTCGTGCTGTTATTGCCCAACTGGCCATTGGCGTTGAGTGCCCACGCCAGCGGCCGGACATTGGCCCACTGCAGCACCAGGTCGTTGCCCGTGCCACCATAGTAGTTGGCAACAAAGGTGTAGGTAACCCCATTGAACGTCAGCGGCACCACCTGTCCCTGTGCCAGATTGCTGAAGGCTCCACTGATGAAGCCCAGCCCGGTATTCCTCACCACCGTCAGATTCGTCCCGACGGACGGCGCGAAGTTCAACGCCAGAGTCGCCTCGTCACCGGCAATGTAACTGCCCGCGCTTACTGGCACGTCAGTGGCCGAATTGTAGGTCCACGACAACAGCACGCGCGTCACAGTGACTGTGTATGTTTGGGTTGTGATCCCGTCCTGGGCGGTCACCACCGTCGTGATGGTATTTGTGCCGATATTCAGGGTGATGGGCCCACTCACGCTACCTGAAGTCACTGCCATCCCGTTCACGGTGATGGTTGCATTGGTGTCGCTGGTCACTGGTGTAACAGTCACGCCGCTCCCGGTGGTGGTCGAGACATACGCAGTCGTCCCGCTCGAAAAATCCGGGCTCAAGGTGCCACTGCCCAGCGTCAGATTGGAAAGGTTTGCATTGGTGCTGAGCAATCTGTATACAGTGATCGTGTAACTCTTGGTCGTGACGCCGTCCGGCGCCGTAACCACCGTTGTGATAGTATTCGGTCCGAAACTCAGCGCGATGGGCGTGCTTGGATGACCCGAGACTACTGTCGCGTTGTTAATTTTGACGGTTGCGTTCGCCTGGGCCACGATCGGCGTGACCGTAACCGACGTGGTTGACGTCGGGACGCTGGTTGTGTAATTGGTCGTGCCGCTGCCAAACAC
This sequence comes from Chthoniobacter sp., assembly GCA_021414005.1. Taxonomy (GTDB): domain Bacteria; phylum Verrucomicrobiota; class Verrucomicrobiia; order Chthoniobacterales; family Chthoniobacteraceae; genus Chthoniobacter. The sequence continues at coordinate 119,075 of JAIOPH010000030.1, forward strand.
GGGATTCAATGTGCCGCTGCTGAGCGTCAGGTTTGCCAAGTTTGCATTATCGCTTAACGTGGTGAAAGTCAGGTCGCTGCCGTTGCCAGTGCCACAAAGACTGCTTCCGCTGGCACGGAAGTGGTAGGTGGTGCCAGGGGATAACCCTGTCAGAGACGTGCTCACCGCAACCGCGGTGTTACCTGTCACTGGTGTGGGCGTACCTGTGACGGTGGTGCCATACGCCGTCGATGTGCCGTAGTCGAAGGAGACCGTCGCGCTGTTGCGGTTGGCATTGACGGTGCCGTTCAAAGTCGCGCTGGTCCCGGCGATGGCTGTCGCCGCCAAGCTCGTGACGGTAGGGGGAGGTTGTGGCGCTGCGGCGAGCGCCAAATTGTGGTAGGCCGTTGGACCTTGGCCGATTGTGACCGGGCGTTCCCCGGCAGCCAGCGCGGTGGTGCTTACGGCCACTGGCACGAGGCTGTTTGTTGTGCTGTTGTTGCCTATCTCGCCATAATAGTTTTCGCCCCATGCTGCCAGCGTGCCGTCGGCGCACAATGCCAGGCTGTAGTTGGTCCCTGCAGTTAGGGCGAGAACCGTCTTTCCACTGAGCACACCGGTCTGGTCCACCCCGAGAGGCAAAAAGGCAGTCGTCGTGGTATTGTTCCCCAACTGACCGCTGTCGTTGCGGCCCCACGCCGCCAGCGTGCCATCGGCGCACAGTGCGAGATTGTGGTTCCAACCGGCGGCCACCGCAACGACCTTCTTACCAGCGAGCACCCCCGTCTGGTCCACGGGCATTGGTTCAAGACTGTTTGGCACGGTGTTATTACCCAACATGCCGTAAGAGTTATCTCCCCACGCGGCCAACGTGCCGTCGGCGCACAGCGCTAGAGAGTGGAACCCGCCGGCGGCTATCGCGATGACGGTTTTGCCAACCAACCCCCTACCTTGGTTCACCGCCACTGGCACAGGACTGTTCGTCGTACTGTTATTACCCAGTACGCCGTAGAAGTTATCGCCCCACGCGGCCAGTGTCCCATCCGAGCAGAGGGCCAAGCTGTGAGTGGTGCCTGCAGCCACCGCAACGACGGTCTTGCCGGCGAGAATCCCGCTCCGATTCACCGCCACTGGCACAAGGGTGATGGAGGTGCTGTTGTTGCCCAATTGTCCTGATTGATTGTAGCCCCATGAAGCCACCGTACCATCGGAACACAAAGCCAGACTGAAGTCGAATCCCACTGCTATTTGGATGACCGTTTTTCCGGCCAACACCCCTGTCTGATCCACGGCTACCGGTATGTTGCTTCCATTAATGCTGTTATTGCCCAATTCTCCACGGTAATTCAATCCCCACGCGGCCAGCGTGCCGTCGGAACATAGCGCCACGCTGTGATACCCACCCTCGGCCACGGCGATGACAATCTTGCCCGCCAGCACGCCGCTTTGGCTCACCGCCACCGGTACATTGCTCTGGGTTGGGCTGTTGATTCCCAACTGGCCATTGTCGTTGCGTCCCCAGGCCAGCGGTCTGACTGTAGCCCACTGCAGCACCAAATCGTTGCCCGTTCCTCCATAGTAGTTCACCACAAACGTGTAGGTAATTCCATTGTAGATCAGCGGCACCACTTGCCCCTGCACCAGATTGCTAAAAGCTCCGCTGATCGGGCTGAGTCCCGTATTCTGCACCACGGTCAGATTTGTCCCAGCTGTTGGCGCGAAGTTCAGCGCCAGCGTCGCCGCGCCCGAGGCGGCGTAGGTGCTCCCGCGATCCGGCACGTCGCTCGCTGCGGTGTAGGTCCAGATCAGAGGTGCGCGGGTTACTGTGGTCGTGTATGTCTGAGTCGTGACCCCGTCCGTGGCTGTGACCACCGTGGTGATTGTATTCTGTCCCACGCTTAGCGGAATCGGTCCGCTCGCGGCGCCCGAAGCCACCACCGTGCCGTTCACGCGTATCGTTGCGTTGCGGTCGGTCGCCGTCGGTACCACGGTTACGCTGCTGTTGGCGGTGGTTGCGGAATACGTCGGCGTCCCGCTCGCGAAAACCGGGCTGAGTATGCCGCTGCCCAGCGCCAGATTGGTGAGGCTGGCGTCCGTGTTGAGTGCCGTAAAGGTCAGGTCATTGCCGTTGGTCGTGCCTGCGGGGCTTTGGCCGTTGACGCGGAAGTGGTAGATCGTTCCGGGAATGAGTCCCGTCAGCGTCGCGCTCACGGCGGTTGTGCTGCCACCGGCGACCTGGGCCGGCGTGCCCGCCACATGCGTGCCATAAGCCGTTGTCACACCGTAATCGAACGACACTGCGGCACTGGCACTGGTGTTGGCATTGACCGTGCCGTTCAAAGTCGCGCCCGTCGTGGTGATGGCGGTGCTCGCGAGGGTGGCAACCGTAGGCGGTGGTGGTGGGGTAGCGACCAGCGCGAGATTATGCTCGGCTGTGGGTACCCTGGCAATGGCCACAAAACGCTCCCCTGGGACCAACGTCGCAGTGCTCACCACAACTGGTACCTGACTGGAGCTTGTGGTGTTGTTGCCCAATTCGCCGGAGAAACCGCTTCCCCACGCCACCGCCGTGCCATCCGAGCACAGTGCCATGCTGTGGTAATATCCTCCAGTCAGTCCGGTGACTGTCTTGCCAGCAAGCACTCCGGTCCGTACTACTGCCACCGGCACGCTGCTGTCTGTCCAATTGCTGTTGTCGCCCAATTGCCCATACCCATTGTAGCCCCATGCGGCCAAGGTGCCGTCCGAGCATAAGGCCAGACTCTGCGAGGTTCCTGCAGCCACGGCCGTGACTGTCTTGCCGGCGAGTATCCCACCTTGAGTCACGGCCACCGGAACGCTGCTATCCGCCGTGCTGTTGTTGCCCAACTGCCCGCCGCCATTCGCCCCCCATCCACCGATTGTCCCGTCGGAGTAAAGCGCGAGGCTGTGATGATATCCGGCAGCAATCGCAATGACCGTTTTACCGGTCGGGACCGTCACCGGGGCAAGGCTGTCTGTCGTGTTGCCATTGCCCAACTCGCCGTTCACATTCCATCCCCAGGCGGCCACCGTGCCGTCGGAACACAGCGCCAGGCTGTGACCGCCCCCCGCCGCCACCGCAATGACCGTCTTTCCGGCGAGCGCCCCATTCCGAAGCACCGCCACTGGCACCGAACTGCTCGTCCTGCTGTTGTTCCCCAATGAGCCATAAAAACCGTTCCCCCAAGCGGCCACCGTGCCGTCCGAACACAGAGCCAGACTGTGAACCTCTCCTGCCGACACGGCGATGACCGTCTTTCCGACCAGCACCCCGCTGCGGTCCACCGCTACCGGCACGAGGCTGCTGATCGTAGTATTGTTGCCCAATTGGCCCCAGCCGTTATTTCCCCAAGCGGTCACCGTGCCGTCCGAACACAAGGCCAGGCTGTGATAGAAGCTTGCGGACAGCGCCGTGACTGTCTTTCCGGCCAGCACCCCGCTGCGGTCCACTGCCACCGGGACCAAGCTATTCGTCGTGCTATTGTTGCCCAACTGGCCTTCGCCATTGTAGCCTCCGTTGTAACCCCATGCCATTGGCCTGACATCGCCCCAAAGCAGCACCAAATCGTTGCCTGTCCCACCGTAGTAGTTGGCGACGAAATTGTAAGTGATTCCATTATAGGCCAGCAGCACCGTCTGCCCCTGTGTCAGGTTGCCGAAGGTTCCGCTGATGAACCCCAAGCCCGTGTTTTTCACCACTGTCAGATTCGTGCCCGTTGTCGGCGCGAAGTTCAGCGTGAGATTCACAGTGTTGCCCGTCGCCGTGTAGCTGCCGGCTGTGATCGGCACGTCAGTCGCGGCGTTGAAGGTGGCGTTCACCACCGCGGCGTGGGCGGAAAATGCGCTGCGAAACGCAAGGGCACAGATGAGGAAGGTGATGAGGAAAGTGCGAATGCGGGGCCGAGCTTGGATCGGCGGGTGATCTGGGCGCAAACGGGATTCGATCGAGAGAACCCATGTGTGGGCAGATGGAGCTGACTTCTGTGGGATGGCGACCTTCATGGCGGGCGGGTGTAGGGCCACATCAATTGATCACGGCGGGAGGGTCAAATTTATTTTCTTGCATTACTTGGGTTCTACTGTCCGCGGGCGAAAGGGCATCTTTTGGGGCTTGTGCGGAGGGGGAATGCGGCGAAGGCTGCGCGCCCGAATTTCATCCTGACGTGACCGATTTAACAGCAGCACAACGCGACGCCCTCCGGCAGTATCTCGACTCGCTCGATGAGCGGACGCGGCAGCGCGGGCTGCGTTATTTCGAGAAGGACCGGGTGAAGAATCTGGAGAACTACAAGCGGGGCGTGGGGGTGCGCGCGGAGGTCACGGGGACGAAGCTGTATCGCGTGAAGTTGCGCCTCGCGGAGGGGGAGTGGGAAGGGGAGTGCTCGTGTCCGGTGATGTTTGATTGCAAGCACTGCGTGGCGGTGGCGTTGCTGGCGCTGGCAGCGGGCGGAGAAACGGCGGGGGAGATGCCGCCCGAGCCGCTGGTGGTGGTTCAGGCGGAGCCGCCCAAGCGCAGCGCGGATGCCAAGGTGGTGGTGCTCATGGCCGACCGGCTGGGACGAAAGCTGAGCGTGGAGGAAAAGCGCGCGGTGGATGCGGTGGACAAACTCTTCGAGTGGCATCGCGGGGCAGGCTTCATCGCGGAGACGATGCTGGAGCCGATCACGCGGCTGCGCGCGGGGTGGGGCTGGAACTCGGTGCAGGTCTGGCCGGAGGAGCCGCGCACGCCGTGGGAGGCGTGGTTGTATGTGGCTGCATATTTGCGGCGGACGAAACACTCGTGCCCGCCGGCGCTGCTCGGGGCCACGGACTGGACGGAGGTGGAGGCGCTCACGGCGGAGTGGGAGCGCCGGCAGCAGGTGGAGCAATGGCGCGGCGTGTTGCACGATCTGGCGGAGCGTTCCGAGAGCGCGCCCGCGGAGACCGTGGCGCTGCGCGTGCGGCTGGAGGCAAAGGGAATGCAGCTCGAATGGCGGAAGGCGGGCGCGCCGGACTTTGCGCCGATCAAGGCGAACGCCTTCACGCAACTGGCCACGACCGCGCAGCAGGGCCAGCTCCCGCTCGACGAGCCGTCGCTGGCGGTGTGGCGCGTCTTTTACACGGGCTACGATTGCCGCGCGTTTCGCGACTACACGGAGCGCGACACCGCGCGCGTGCTGAATCAAATGCTGCGGCTGCCGGGCTTCGAGGAGCGGGTGGTTGGCCCGACCGGGACGCCGCTGGCGCGGGCGGCGGAGCAGCTCCAGTGGCGTCTCGATACCGCGGGGCGGGAGCGCATCGACTACCGCATCGCGCTGGTGCTGCCGGACGGCAGCGCGCCGCCGCCGGCGCTCACGGTGATCGACGGCACGCCGTCGCTCTACGTCACCGAGACCACGGTTTTCTCCGGCCCGCCACTCGGTCGGCTCGCGCCCACGGCCGGCGCAATCACCGTCCCAGCTGAGGCCCTGGAGACGAGCGACGGGCTCACGCTGCTCGAGCGCATCGGCGTGGAGCCGCCGCCGCGCATTGCCGGGCGCGTGCGCACCGTGCGGTGGCGCGCAGTCTTCCACTGCGCGGTGAAAAAGGACGCCTTTGGCGACGGTGAGCGGCTGCTTCTGAAAGTAACCGCGGAGAGCGCCGACGGCACGGTGCTCGCGAGCTACCTGCGGGACGAATGGACGGCGGCCCCGATCGCGCCCGACGCGCCCGGCACGCTCACGCGCCACGATCGCGGCGCGCTGCGTCTGGTGCCCGAGCTGGTGGAAGCATTGCGCGTGACCTGGGATGCGTATGGCTCGCATTGGCACCGCCCGATGGGGAAAAACTTCGCCGCGCAATTCACCGAGTGGCTCGCCGCGCTGCCGGACGGCGTGACGCTGGAACTCGATCCGCTGCTCGATTCGCTGCGCGGCGCGCCCATCGCGGCGCAGGTGAAGCTGGAAGTCGAGGAGGCGGGCATCGACTGGTTCGACCTGCGCGTGGCGCTCGACGTGACCGACACCACGCTCACGCCGCAGGAGATCGCCATGCTGCTCGACGCGCGCGGCGGCTTCGTGCGGCTGGGCGCAAAAGGCTGGCGGCGTCTGCAATTCCAGCTCAGCGAGGACGACGAAAAACAGCTCGCCGATCTCGGCCTGAACGCACGCGATTTTTCCAGCGAACCGCAGCGTCTGCACGCGCTCCAACTCGCGGGCAAAAAGGCCGCGCGGCGCATGCTCCCCGAGCCGCAGGCGCTGGCCATCGAGCGGCGCGCCAACGAAATCCAGACGCGCGTCATGCCGGAACTGCCCGCCGGTTTGCTCGCCGAACTGCGTCCGTATCAGCGCGAGGGCTTTCACTTTCTCGCCTACCTCAGCACGAACCGCTTCGGCGGCATTTTGGCCGACGACATGGGGCTCGGCAAAACCGTCCAGACGCTGGCGTGGCTGCTGTGGCTGCGTGCGCAGCCGGACTTCGCGGGCCGCGCGAGCCTCGTGGTCTGTCCGAAAAGCGTGACCGACAACTGGCTTGCCGAGGGGGCAAAATTTGCGCCCGGTCTGCGCGTGAAAGTGCTCGCGAAGGGACCGGCGGCCGAGGCGGACTTGAAGGTCGCGCGCACCGGGGCCGATCTCGTGGTCCTGAACTACGCGCAACTCCGCGGACTTCAATCCGCGCTCACCGCCGCGCCCTGGCACGCGGTCATTCTCGACGAGGCGCAATACATCAAGAACCCCGATTCACAGACCGCGAAGGCCGCGTGGGCCTTGCGCACCGAACACCGCCTCGCGCTCAGCGGCACGCCCATCGAGAACCGTCTGCTCGACCTTTGGAGCATCATGGGTTTTGCCATGCCCGGCGTGCTTGGCAAGCGCGCGGCTTTTGCCAAATCCTTCGACCAGCGCAGCGATCCTTTTGCCCGCACGAGGCTTGCCGCCCGCGTGCGGCCCTTCGTGTTGCGCCGGACGAAAGGCGAGGTCGCCAAGGACCTGCCGGAGCGCAGCGAGGAGGACATTCTCTGCGAACTCGAGGGCGAGCAGGCCACGCTCTACCGCGCGGAGTTGAAGCGGGCGCGCGCCGCTTTGCTCAATATCAATACGAGCAAGGAACTGGACAAAAAACGCTTCAACATCCTGACTTCGCTGCTGCGGCTGCGCCAGATTTGCTGCCACCCGGCACTGGTCAGCGCGAAGGCCGCGAACGCTGAGAGCGCCAAGCTCGCCGCGCTTTTCGACGTGCTCGAACCGATCATCGCGGAAGGTCACAAGGTGCTCGTCTTTTCGCAGTTCATCCAGATGCTCGACATCATCCGCACCGAGATTGAGCGGCGGGAATGGAGCCACTTTCTCCTCACCGGCGGCACCGAGGATCGCGGCGCGCTCGTGCAGAATTTCCAGCAGAGCGAAGGCGCGGCGGTATTCCTCATTTCGCTGCGCGCCGGCGGTTTCGGTCTGAACCTCACAGCGGCGAGCTACGTCGTGCTTTATGATCCGTGGTGGAATCCGGCGGTGGAAAACCAGGCCATCGACCGCACCCATCGCATCGGCCAGACCAGCCACGTCATCGCCTACCGGCTGCTCGTGAAGGAGAGCATCGAGGAGAAAATCCGCACGCTCCAGCGCAGCAAAAGCGCCCTCGCCGCCGACATCCTCGGCGAAGAGAGTTTCACCCGTGCACTCACGCTGGACGACTTCCGTTTCCTGCTCGGGGAGTAGCGGCAAAAGGACGCTGCGACCAGTCAGGCGACCCACCTTTTGCCTTCAAGCGGCGCTGAACCTTGGGGGATTAAAGCGGCGTTAAACCCTCGACACCCATGCCCGGCCACGGCATGGGAACCGCGCCATGCACTCCTTCCGCGCCTTCCTTTTCGCGCTCCTCCTCCTCGCCCCGGGCTCACTCCGCGCCGCCGATGAACCGCTCGCTGCGCTCCGAGCCGCCGACGATCAGCGCGTCGCGGCGACGCTGGCGGCTGACCGCACCCGGCTCGACGTCAGCCTCTCCGACGAACTCCGCTACGCGCATTCCTCCGGCAACGTGGATACCAAAGCCTCGCTCATCGAGGCGCTCACCGCCGGTCGCCTCAAGTATCTGGCCCTCGACTATCAGGAGCGAAACTTCACCTTCCCGGCTCCCGGAATCGCCCTCATGTCCGGTCGCCTGCATATGAAGGTCACCAACCCCGCCGGGACGAACGAATTCGACATGAGCTACCTCGCCGTGTGGCGGGAGGAAAAGGGCCAATGGCGTTTCCTCGCCTGGCAGTCCGCGCGCCTCCCTGCGGCCGTTTCGCCGAGTGGTGGTGGAGTTCAGGCGCAGCGTCTGGGGCCTGGCGACAGCCGATAGATGCGTGCCTGGCTCTCGCTCGAAGGCGTTCTGCCTTCGGCGCGCTGACTACCGACTGCCGGCTCCGTCCGGCGTTTCCGCGTTCGTCCCGTAGCCGGTCACGAACTCCCGCCGGAACGCCGTGAACGTCCCGGCCTCGATCTCCGGTGAACGACCGCGGCACGCACCATAGATTGAAAATCTCCCCTCGCGCCAGCTCGTGCCGTTTGCCTATAACCGCCCCATGCCGGAGGAAACCGACCCGACCCAGCCCCTGCCCGAAGATGCTCTCCTGTTCGGTGGAACTTCGCCGGATGAGCTGTTCGCGCGCGGTATGCAGTCGGTGCGGATGACTGGCGGCGCTGGCGACTGGCAGCCGCCGACCGTTGAGGAAGCCGCGCACCTCTTTCCCGGCTATGCCGTGCTGAAGCTCATCGGACGCGGAGGGATGGGTGCGGTCTATCAGGCGCGGCAGGTCGAGCTCGACCGCTTGGTCGCCATCAAACTGCTCCCGCTCGAAGTCAGCGTGGATCGCGATTTTGCCGACCGCTTCCCGCCGCGAGGCCCGGGCCATGGCCAAGCTGCACCACCCGAACATCGTCACCGTTTTCGACTTCGGCACGACCTGCGAGGGGTACCTATTCTTTGTGATGGAATACGTCGCGGGCGCGAACCTCGCCGACGTCATCCATCAGGTCGGGCTCAATGACGATCAAGCGCTTTCCGTCGCCGAGCAGGTCTGCACGGCGCTGGCTTACGCTCATGGCAAAGGGATCGTCCACCGCGACATCAAACCGGCCAACGTGATGATCGACACCGAGAGCCATGTGAAGGTCGCCGACTTCGGCCTCGCGCGCCTCACCGAGCCGAGTGCCGAGCGGATGGGCACCACCGGCACCGGGGTGGTTTTGGGCACGCCCGACTACATGGCGCCGGAGCAAACCCAAGGCATGAATGTCGATCACCTCGCCGACATCTATTCGCTCGGCGTGATGCTCTACGAGATGCTCTGCCGGCAGGTGCCCAAGGGTATCTTTCAGCCGCCCTCGGCGCGCGTCGGGTGCGACGCCCGCATCGATGACATCGTCATCCGCGCGATGCAGCAGGCTCCCGAGCACCGCTACCAATCCACGCAGGAGATGAAGGCCGATGTCACCGCCGCGCGCACACCGGTGCCGGATGCCCCCGCAGTTCCGACGCAGATTGTCCATCCGCATTCCGCCGCGCAGCCCGCGGGTCTGGCCTCGCCAAACGCGGTGCCTGTGCAGGCGCTCTCGCCGACTGCGAAGAAGCGGGCGCGCCTGCCGCTTTACTCCGCTCTGGTCATCGGGGTCGCGGCGGTTGGCGCGGGCGTGACGTTTTTCGGAAAGGCGACGCCTCAGGTGGCTCCCATCCTCACCCCGGCGGTGGCGACGAAGGATCGGCCGTTCGTCAACAGCCTCGGGATGAAGTTTGTTCCCGTGCCGATCACCGGCGGGCCGACCGACGGGCAGCGGGTGCTTTTCAGCATGTGGGAAACGCGGGTGCAAGATTACCAACTTTTTGCGAAGGAGACACAGCACGAGTTGCCCACGCTAGGCTTTGAGCAAGGCCCGACCCATCCAGCGGTCTTGGTGAGTTGGGACGATGCGCAGGCGTTTTGCTCCTGGTTGACCCAGCGTGAGCGGACCGCCGGTAAGCTGAACCCGACCGAACGCTACCGGTTACCGTCGGACCACGAATGGAGCTGCGCGGTGGGCATCGGGAATCGCGAAGAAGCTGCTGCGATGCCCGCCTGGAAGCACGATGGTGTTGCTGGGGTTTATCCTTTGGGAAGCGCCTGGCCTCCACCGGCGGGGGGGAATTATCTTGGGGAGGAAAGGACAGGGGTGGCAGACGCTTGGAGATTCCCGAAGACCGGCACGGTGATCGCCGGTTATCGTGACGCGTATGTAGGAACCGCGCCGGTGGGATCGTTTCAGGCAAACAGTCTGGGCATCTACGATCTGGGCGGAAACGTTTGGGAGTTCTGCGAGGACTATTTGAGAACTGACAATTCGAGACCTGAAGACAGCGGCAAGCGTGTAGTCCGCGGGGCTTCGTGGCACGATTATGGGGAAATCCACATTCGCTCGTCGGGTCGCACCGCTCATCGGTCTCAGGAATTGTGGGAGTGGGTGGGATTTCGCTGTGTCGTAGATTCGTCGTCTTCGCAGACGACAGCGCCTGCCGCAGCCACTCCGCCAGCGAAACGCTGACGCCCGTGCCGGCCACGCCGAACATCCCGCCTCAGCCGGTTGTTCTCGCCCCGTCACCGGTTCTGAGTGCAACAACCATAGCGACAACCCAAGACCAGCCCTTCGTCAACAAACTCGGCCTGAAGCTCGTCCCGTCGCGATTATCGGTGGGCCACGGACAGAATAATCTGGCAGGCAATTTCCCCTCCGCGCGGCGAACGTGCCCGCTCGCCCTTGGAGCGCATCGTCGTCAGGCTCCCGTCTCCGCACTCGTCCGGTAGCCGGTCACGAAATCCCGCCGGAAATGCGCGAACGTCCCCGCCTCGATCTCCCGCCGCATCCGGGCCATCAGTTCGAGGTAAAAGTGCAGGTTGTGCAGCGAGATCAGGCGCAGCCCGAGGATTTCCTCCGACTTCACGAGGTGCCGCAGGTAGCCGCGTGAAAAGCCCCGGCACGCCACGCACCCGCAGCCTTCCTCGATCGGCCCCTTGTCCAGCGTGAACTGCGCGTTCTTCAGGCTGATCGTCCCCCGCGCCGTGTAGGCCGTCCCATTGCGCGCCAGCCGCGTCGGCAGCACGCAGTCAAACATGTCGATCCCCCGCGCCACCATCTCCACGAGTTGCGGCGGCGTGCCGAGGCCCATCGCGTAGCGCGGCTTTTCCGCCGGGAGAAAGGGCACGCTGTATTCCACCGCGCGCATCATCTCCGGCTCCGGTTCGCCCACGCTCACCCCGCCGACCGCGTAGCCATCGAAACCCAGCGCCACCAGCGCCTCCGCCGAGTGCCGGCGCAAATCCTCGTAGCTCGATCCCTGCACGATCCCGAACTTCATCCCCGGCGTCGGGACTTCCTTGCATCGCGCCGCCCAGCGCAGCGTCCGCTCCAGGCTCTCGGCCACCTTTTCATGCGGGCAGGGAAAAGGCGGGCACTCGTCGAAAAGCATCGCGATGTCGCTGCCCAGCGTGGCCTGGATTTCCATCGCCTCACGCGGCCCGAGGAACATCGGCGAGCCGTCGATGTGGTTTTGAAAATGCACGCCCTCCTCCGTGATCTTGCGCAGCTTGGCCAGCGAGAAGACCTGGAACCCGCCCGAGTCCGTGAGGATCGGCCCGTCCCAATTCATAAACCGGTGCAGCCCGCCAAAGTGCCGCATCACCTCCATCCCCGGGCGGACGAAAAGGTGATACGTGTTCCCGAGAATGATCTGCGCGCCGACCTCGCGCAGCTCCGCCGGCGACACCGCCTTCACCGTCCCCTGCGTCCCCACCGGCATGAAGATCGGCGTCTCGATCGTCCCGTGATTCGTCACCAGTCGTCCGCGCCGGGCCTGCGTGGCGGAATCAGTTTGGATCAGCGTGAACATCGGGGCGCGGAGCATAGCCACCCATTCCCCCCGCGCAACCCGCACCATCCCGCCACCGCCAACCGCCAACCGCCTCCGCGGCGCAGGGCCAGGGAGGCGGTTGGAGTGGGAGGAAAGGAGTGCGCTGGCTACCGTGTGCCGGGTCTCTTCCGCCGCGCGAGCAACAGTCCCCCGGCGAGCATTAAACTGACGCCCGCGGTGGGCTCAGGGACGGTCGCGACACGAAACCCGACGGTCGATCCCTCCTCCGTCGGCAGGCCGAAGTCGCGGCCCGAGGCGCGCAGGAAGGAGTCTCCGAGGCCCCATGAGCCGCCCCGCACACCCCGCGTCGAACCGATGATCGTCTCGTTCCACTCCGCGACATTTCCGCCCTGATCAAAAGTCCCATAATAGCTGTCCGCCTGGGTGAACGCGCCCACCTCCGTCAGGTAATTCTGGGTGCCCACGGTGCTGGGCGAATTCGTCACCGCAAACCCACCATTGTAGCCGTTTGGGGTGCCATCGTTGCGCGAGAAGTTTGCACTGTTCGGATCGCTGACACTCCCGTTTCGGCTGTTCGGGATGGCATTGCTCCCCGTGGGATACTGCCAATAATCATCCGAGTCGCCACCCTGTGCCGTCGGCTGGTAATACGCCGCCTTATACCATTCATTCTCACTCGGGAGGAAAAACGTCGCCCCGCCGTTGCGCGTCACCGTCAACCCGTTGGTCGGCACCGCCGTGCCGCCCAGAAGCGTGTAGGCACCCGTCTCGGTGTTCCCCGTCCCCAGCCAGTTCGCATACCGCATCGCATCGTAAAAACTCACATACGTCACCGGCCGCGCCCCGGAACCAATCACCGAATAAGTGTAGCTTCCGGGCGAGCCCGCACGGTTGATCCCCGCGCTATTCAGATTCGTCGCCATCGCAGAATTGTAGAGATTAAAAGTGTCCGTCGCCGCCACCGCGTTCAGAAACGTCGTGTACTGGTCCAGAGTCACCTCATAGGTACTGATCGCGTAGGTGTAGCCCACACCGCCGTAGAGCCCGCCGGTCGCGGGATCATGGGAATTGCCGGGATCGCCCACGGTCACATATTGCGCCGCGACCGGCAGGGTCATGGCGGCGGTCACCAGGGCCGCGGTGAGGGAGCAAATGGGGGTGGCGGGTTTTTTCATGGACGTTTTTCTTGGGTTGTTGCTGCTTTCGTTTGCGTACGCGGTGGGTCGCGAAGACTGCGTCTGCCGGACCGGGCCGCTGGGTTCGGGAGCAGATAATACCTTCCTCGCCTCCCCCGGCAAGCGGGAATGGCTCCCACCCGCACGCTTTTCACTCTCGTTCCCCAAGTTGGCGCAGCGCTTTGGGGACGGATGCGGGAGCCGAAACTCCGTTTCGGCGGCGGGCGGGTGAGCAGGGGGATCGCGTTCGATATCGTGGTGCGCCGGAAGGAAGACGGAGTCTCGCCGGGATGAGCGTTCCCAAAGCGCTGCGCTAAGAGTCTGTCGGACTTACGTGTGGGTATTTCTTATACGGCCCGCCATCGCGTTTTACTTTTTCGGGAGACATCGGGCGGCGAGCAAAATGGGCAGTTTTCGGCGAAAAATGGCTAAGTCCGACAGACTCCTAACTTTGGGCACGAGAGGTGAAAAGCGGGCACCGCGCCGAGGGCCGCCTCCGCCGCGCTGGGCAGTCGCTCAGGCCACGTCGTTCTCGTAATCGATCGTCTCAGCGATATGGCGGTGAACCCGGTGGCCGGTAATCTGCGGGCATCGGTGAAACAGACAGGTCTGGAATCGTGACTTGGAAGAAGCGTCGTGGCGGTGGAATGAACTCGGCCTTGTGAGTGACGCAGACGATACATGAATCCGCACCGTCGATCGAAATGACGCTCCACAATACCTGCTCGCTGGGAAAGAGACGCTCGGCGCAGTGGCGAGCGGCGTCGGTGATGGCGCGTGCTCGGTTGCGTCTGGCAAAGTAGTCTCGTAACCACTTCATGGCCTCCCGTGGGCCCAGTGGCCTAACGACCCCAAGCTGAGCCATGCCGGAAGACGCGCCGACCGCGTAGCGGATCTGAATGCGCCATCGGCGTTGGCTCCAGCGTTAGGCTGCGTAAGTCTTCTCAACATAATCTCGAACACGAATAACTCGGCTCACGTCTATCGCTCGACGCATCTCGCTGGTCGTATTGTAAAATGCGCCTTGGTGTGCCAGCGCCTCGCGTGCTCTGTCCTGAAGCTCTGCCGGCAATGACTGCAACCACTCATCAACGTCGCCGACAAGCAGACCAACTTCTGCGGCTCCTCTGCTTACCACAACCGAATCTATGCGAAGCTCACGAGGCTCTCCGCCGCATGGTGTCTCCAACCAAATATGTCTTGTCTTACCATCGCGCTCAATTTTGAACTCGGTAGAGCCACCGTCTCGGTATAATTCGATGTCAAAAATACACATAGCCGAGCGGCCTAACGACCCAAGCTCAGCGACCCGGCACGCAGGACGCAACGATTGCAACTCCGACGCTCATGCCAGGTTCGCTGCAGCGCATGGTTAGCTGGCGTTTTTGTCTGCATACTGAAATCCAAAAAGACCCTGAACACCTGGCCACTCCTCTGGGTTAGTGCCTCGACTAAACATCAACTCAGCCCCGCAGTCGAGACGCAACACAAAGAGGGACGGATCGGGTGGCCGCCAGTCATGTCTCTGAAACCCAATACCAGCCGATACTAACTCACGCTCAACCAACTCCACCGATGGATGGGCTTCAAAGAACCAACGATCAAACGCGGCGGCTGAACTAAGCTGAAGCTGCTCGAAAGTGTCGCAGAAGATAAGGCAAACGCACTTGCGGTCGCTGGTCAGATGGAACTCGATGTCACCATACTTCCAAATACCTGGCGTGCGATGACGACGGGAAGTGCCACCGACGTCAGTAGGCTCGCCGAAAGCGCTTCTGATAGTCTCAACCGAATCGCCAAGTCGAACAGGGCCAAATTCGCCGGAGCGCAGAAAGTCTCGCATCGAAACACTTACTGTTGGAGTAATTGACATGACGCGGGGCAGTCGCTCAGCTTGGTTAGGCGTTGCGGTTGTTGGAATCCGACTCTGCATGGGAATTCTTTGTCGGCGGGTTGGAGAGACGGTAGCAAAGTGCAATGATGCCGAGCGCCAAAAGCAGTTTGATGGCAAAGCGCGCATCGCCACCGGCACCGAACGAGCGTGCAAGCTCCAGAACTCCGAGAACGAGTGCGACGAGGAACCCGAGAAAAGGCACGGCAAGCGGACGAGCGAAGTTGAGCGTCCAGCCAAGGCCTCGAATGCGCTTGGGAACAATCATGCGTTGGTCTGCGCGGCAGAAGTAGAAGATGCCGAGCTTCCAGTTGGTTGGATCGCAACGGAAATGGTCGAGTGCGTGGTTGCTCATAGCGTGTTCGGATTAGAGGTGACTTGTTCGGCTTTCGTTCAGGAGAGATGCGTAGCGGTTCGCTCCAGCGCTTACGCGACTTTGGTTGAGTCGTTAGACGTGAGCCAATAGGTAAACGACTCAAGGCGCTCAGTAAGTCCAGAGTGGTCTTCGCAGGAGCCGCATACCAGATAGTCTGCATGGTCCGTTTGCTTGTTGATTGCGATGATGTCGAGACAAAAAGCGCTATCCCATGCTGTAATATCGATGAGATACATCGGCGTCTCGAACCAGACGCAAAGCTTCTGCACTATATTCGACTTCACGAGCCGTTTCTGCGAACCGATGCGATGTTGATGGGTTGCCAGCCAAGTATCGACGTAGTCCGTCGGTGATGTTGTCGGCGTATTCACGAAAAGGATTCTGAGTCGCCTAACGACCCCAAGCTCAGCGACTCGCGGAGCTGGCGCGCTGGCTGCATGGTGGGGGAAAGTCGGAGGCAGGAAGCAGCCAGCGTGACAGCGGAGCGAGCTCGCTGCAGAGCTTGGTTAGGCTGTTGCCTCCAAATCATTTTGGGGGAGAAAAGTAAAAGACCCCTAGCAAACCGTAGAAAATCAAACCAACAACCATTGCGGAAATAAAACTGAAAGCCTTTCTCTTGTATCCTCGACTGTAACAATAAACAGCGCAAATTACAGGCCAGAGTCCAAACGCTAAAACAAATGCAAACAGAGTGGCACACCATGATAGCGACTCCTGCGCTTTGTCTCTAGTGGAGGATTCCACGACACGGGTCCGTGCCTCCATCTCAGCGAGCTTCTCCGTGGATATAGCTCGCTTGTCCCACTCAGCTTGAGCAGCAGCGATAGCTTCTGGCAGGTAGTCGGCAGGATTTGCGAGCATATCCCGCAATTCTTCATCTCTCTTCAGGGGGAGTTTTTCGAAAAACTCTTTCGGTAGTGACATTGGGTTGTTCAGCAGCCTAACGACCTCAAGCTGAGCGACTGCCCCGCGCGGCGCGACGGCTGCGCGGGCGAAGGTTGCGGAGCAGCCGGCGTGACGCGCGGGGCAGTTCGCTCCAGCGCTTGGTTAGGCGACTTCATTTTGTCTCAGGTTTGATGAGTTGCGCAATTTTTTGTGCGTGGTCATACGGAAAAGGTCCAAAAGAGAATTCGCCACCGAAAATGGCCTTGTTAATCGTCGGAGCGGCAAGCACTGCGCCGTGAGCAAGGATAGCGATTCGTTTGCCGGTATGTTTTTCGGAGAATTCTCCGAAATCTGATGCGCCCTTGGGAGTGAGGCTGACATGAATATTTGCGTTTGCCATCTGATCTGATTTCGGCAAACCGCCATCGACTGCAGCCAATGCGCTTTTGATTGCGGACGCGTCAATAATAATGGTCGGCGACACAAAGAACTGCTCATCGCCCTTATCAGTCTTCAATACGAATGGCTTTGCTCCGGGTGAGTCGCTCGCAACAACGAGGCGCATTTCGCAGAGGGAAGCCTTCGGTGTCTCTTCTGAGTTGAGTTGGCTACCAATCGCGAGAAGCAAGCAGGAAAGGACACGGAAATTCATGGGAGATGTGCTAAGTCGCCGAACTCTTTATTAGACGAGACCATTGCGCCTTATAAGGCGCAGGCGTTGCGGCTATTTCGGTTTGTTTCTCTGGCGTGGGGGGGGGAAGTGGGTGGGTTTCGGGAGGGATCATCCTGGGGATTGGGTTCTGGGGCGGGGGCAGGTTGGCAAGGGGGAATCGCACGAAAGCGGGGGTTTTCACTCTCGTTCCCAAAGCGCTGCGCTAACTTTGGGAACGAGAGATGAAATTCCTCCGAGGATCGAGATCGCAGATGGACCTCTCGCTCATCGACCCGCAGGACCCGACGCAGCTCCCGCCGGAACTCGCCGGCAAGCAGTGGCCGCCGGAAAACGCGCGCTGAACGGCGGGGGTGAGGCTGGGGAGCATCAATAGCCAATCGTTTTCAGGGAAGAGGAGGATCCTCCTCTCCGTTTGAGGAATGGTCCTTCCGGCTGGGAGTTTCCGGCACGCCGATTGAAGAGTGGTCCTTCCGGCTGGGAGTCTCCGGCACGCCGTTTGAGGAATGGTCCTTCCGGCTGGGAGTCTCCGGCTCGCCGTTTGAAGAATGGTCCTTCCGGTTGGGAGTCTCCGGCACACCGATTGAAGAGTGGTCCTTCCGGTTGGAGTCTCCCGCACGCCGTTTGAAGAATGGTCCTTCCGGTTGGGAGTCTCCTCCACCCCGATTGAGGAGTCGTCCTTCCGGTCAGGAGTCTCCTCCGCCTCGATTGAGGAGTCGTTGCTCCGGCTGGGAGTCGGCTGGAGGTCAGCACGGAATCGCTGCGATGGCACAGGAGACTCTGGGATTGCCGGAGGCGAGTCGTTGCGACAGCCTCCACTCCCATGAGTGAGCCCGCTTCTCTCCCGACCGTGACGGTGACCGTGCAGACCGTGGATGCAGATACCGTTTTCGCGGCCTTGGGCGACGGGGCCCGCCGCCGGATTCTCGTTGCGCTGGCTGATGGCCACCTCCGGCGGGCGACCGCTCTCGCTTCGGCTTCCGGCAAGCGCTTCGACAACACGCTGAAACACCTCGAAGCCCTGCTGAAGGCCGGGCTGATCGTCGCGACTCCCGATCCCACCGATAAACGCCGGCGGCTCTACACGCTGGCTCCCTCGGTGAAGGTCGCGGAGACGCCGGAGGGGCGGACGATGGATTTCGGCTACTGCACGGTGCGGCTCTGAGGACCCGCGGATTCAGGGGTTCGCACTGGCAGCCGGAATGCACCCTGCGGGCGAGCAGACCGCCAAGTGCCCGGAGTTGGCCTGCGCTTGTCGGGCGGGCGCTTCGCCTGCCCGTGGCAACCGGGGCGGTTGCCCTACAATTTTCCCGCCAACTGAGCCACTACCAACGCCTGTCTTTGGTGCCACTAACGCTGGGCGTTGGGTGGTTTGCCGCTGCCGACCGCCGGACTACCAGGCGAGGCTGCGAACGGGCCGGCGGGTTTTGTTTTCGCTGATGGCGACGATGGTGCCGTCGGAGAGGTGGATGATGCGGTCGGCCATGTCGGCGAGGACGGCATTGTGGGTGATGAGGACGGTGAGGGTGCCGAGTTCGAGGTTCGCGCGCTCGATGGCTTCGAGGACGGAGATGCCGGTCTTTACATCGAGGGCCCCGGTGGGTTCGTCGCAGAGGAGGACTTCGGGTTGTTTGGCAATGGCGCGGGCGACGGCGACGCGCTGCTGCTGCCCGCCGGACATTTGCGAGGGGAAATGGTCCGCGCGGTCGGTGAGCTGCACGAGGGCGAGGGCGGCGTTCGGAGTCATGGGGTTGCGGGCGATCTCGGTGATGAGCGCCACGTTTTCGCGGGCGGTGAGGCTGGGGATGAGATTGTAAAACTGGAAGATGAAGCCCACGGAGTCGCGGCGGAACCGGGTGAGGGTGCCCTCGTCCGCGCCGGTGAGATCCCGCCCGCGGTAGGTGAGGGTGCCGGAGGTCGGCGTGTCGAGGCCGCCGAGGATGTTGAGCAGGGTGGATTTGCCGGAACCAGAGGCCCCGAGCAGGACGATGAGTTCGCCGGGGTAGAGGTCGAGGTCGATACCGTCGAGCGCGCGGATTTCCGTTTCGCCGCTGGGGTAGATTTTGGTAAGGCCGCGGGCGGAGAAAAGCGGTTCGCGACCGGGGTCGGCGGAAGGCGGGTGGGGGATCGGCGTGACGGTGGCGGCGGGATTCACGAGGCGGGAGTATCGGTGAGGATTTGACCAATGTCAGCGGCGGCGGTGCGCGCGTGCGAAAATACCGGCGTTTGTTTGGCGAACGCTCACTCGCATCTTGCGCCGGGCGCGCGGCGCGGCATCCTCGCGCGCTGCATGTCCGCCTTCCGCCTTTTCGATCTCAATCCCGAGCAGGAACGCGCCGTGCGCACGACCGAGGGGCCGCTGCTCATTCTCGCGGGCGCGGGCACGGGGAAGACGCGGGTCATCACGGCGCGCGTGGCGTTTCTCATCGCCCAGGGTGTGGACCCGGCGCAGATCCTCGCGGTCACTTTCACGA
This sequence comes from Chthoniobacter sp., assembly GCA_021414005.1. Taxonomy (GTDB): domain Bacteria; phylum Verrucomicrobiota; class Verrucomicrobiia; order Chthoniobacterales; family Chthoniobacteraceae; genus Chthoniobacter. The sequence goes on from JAIOPH010000030.1 coordinate 138,387, forward strand.
ACAAGGCGGCGAAGGAAATGCGCGAGCGGCTGGCGAAACTCGTCGCGCCGGAACAGGCGAAGCCGGTGACGATGTCCACCTTTCACGCGCTGTGTGTGCGGGTGCTGCGGCAGGACATCGACAAGCTGGGCTACAAGCGGAACTTCAGTATTTACGACGAAGGCGACACGACCGGGCTGATCAAAAAGATCATCACCCGCACGGCGGCGAAGGACGAAAAGCTGGAGCCGAATGTGGCAAAGAGCCTGATCAGCAAAGCGAAGGGCAACGGGTGGAGCGAGGTGTCGCCGGGCGATGAGCAGTCGCTGGTGGCGGCGGTGTTTGCGAAATATCAGCAGGAGCTGAAGACGATGAACGCGGTGGATTTCGACGATCTCCTGCTGCTCACCTACAAGCTGCTGACCGAGCACGCGGCGGTGCGCGAGAAGTGGCAGCGGAAGTTTCGCTATCTGATGGTGGATGAGTTTCAGGACACGAACCGCCTCCAGCTTGAGCTGGTGACGAATCTCGCGGACGCGCGCAAGAACGTGGCGGTGGTGGGTGACGACGATCAGTCCATCTATGGCTGGCGCGGCGCGGAGGTGAGCAACATTCTGGAATTCGAGGCGCACTTTCCCAATCCGACGGTGGTGAAGCTGGAGCAGAACTATCGCTCGACGAACGCCATCCTCGGCACGGCCAACGCGCTGATCAAAAACAACCCGCGCCGTCGGCCGAAGCAGCTCTGGAGCGCGCACGAAGGCGGCGCGAAGGTGCGGGTCATGGCGATGAGTGATGACCGGCAGGAGGCGGAATTCATCACCAACGAGATTGCGCAACGGGCCGTGATGGAGGGCGCGAAGCACGATGACTTCGCGATTCTTTTCCGCATGAACGCGCAGTCGCGGCTGATTGAAACGCACCTGCGCGAACTGCACATCCCGTATCGCGTGGTCGGCGGAAAGAGTTTCTTCGATGCGCGCGAGATCAAGGATTTGCTGGCCTACGCGAGCGTGCTGCTCAACGCGGACGACGACGTTTCGCTGCTGCGGATCATCAACACGCCCGCGCGCGGGATTGGTCCGTCCGTCGTCGAGCGGGCGACGGAACTGAGCGCGCAGAAGCGCTGCAGCGTCTTTCAGGCGCTGCGAGACGGAGAGTTTCGCAGCACGATCACGAAGCGTGCGGCCGAAGCGATTGAGGCGTTCACGAGCTTTCTGGATATGTGGGAGACGAAGCTGAATACGCCGCTTTCCAATCAGGCCGAGGTGCTAAGGGCGTTCATCAAGGAGACGGGCTATCTCGAGGATCTCAAACGCTCGTGCAAGACGCAGGACGAAGGTTTGAAGCGGGAAAACAAGGTCACGGAAATGATCCGCTGGTTTGAGGATGACGTGGAGAGCAAGGGGAAGGGGCTGCGTGATTTTCTCGATGACATGATGCTGCGCGAGGAGAAGGAGGAGGACGAGGAATCCAAGGGCACCGGCGTGACGCTGATCACGCTGCACGCGGCGAAGGGACTGGAGTTTCCGCACGTCTATCTCATCGGGCTCGAAGAGGGTTTGCTGCCGCATGACCGCTCGAAAATGGAGGGCACCGTGGATGAGGAGCGGCGGCTGCTTTACGTCGGCATCACCCGCGCGCGGCAGACGCTCGCGCTGACGTGGTGCGGGCATCGGATCAAGTATGGGAGCCCGATGCCGGGGACCGCGAGTTCGTTCATCAAGGAGCTGCCCGCGGAATGGGTGGAGCACAAAAACGCGACGCAAATGCTCAATGCGCCGGTGGCTGTGGAGTCCGCGAAAGGGAGATTCGGCGCGCTGCGGGCGGCGCTGGAAAAAACGCCGTAGGCGCTACGGGTTCGCCGACGGGCGGGGCTGGCGTTTCACTTCGTCCCAGAGCTGGTCGAGTTCGGGCAGCGGGAGCTTTTCCAGGGCGATGCCCCGGGCGGAAGCGAGTTGCTCGACGGCGCGGAAGCGGCTGGCGAATTTGCGGCTGGCGCGGTGCAGGGCGGTCTCGGCGTCGAGGTGAAGCTTGCGGGCGAGATTTACCACGGTGAAAAGCAGGTCGCCGAGTTCGTCTTCGATCTCGGAGTTCGCGGGGACAGATGTGGCGGTTCGATCCGGGCGCAGCGCTTCCTCCAGTTCCGCAATTTCCTCGTGGAGTTTGCCGAAGACTGGTGCGGCGTCGGGCCAGTCGAAGCCGATGCGGGCGGCATTTTTCTGCGTCTTCTGCGCGTGCATGAGCGCGGGCAGACCGCCGGGAATGCCGTCGAGCGCGCTGGTGGGCGTGTCGCCCTTTTCGGTGCGTTTGATTTCCTCCCAGCGCTGGAGCACGGCGGCGCTGTCGGCACAGTGATCGGCGGCAAAGACGTGCGGGTGCCGGCGGACGAGCTTGGTGGCGATTTCGCGGGCCACGTCATCGAAGGTGAAGCGCCCCTCCTCGGCGGCGAGCTGCGCGTGGAAGACGGATTGGAGCAGGAGGTCTCCGAGTTCCTCGCGAAGATTGGCGTCGTCGCCATTGTCGATGGCGGCGATGACTTCATGGGCCTCCTCGATGAGGCCCGGACGCAGCGATGCGTGCGTTTGTTCGCGATCCCACGGGCAGCCGCCGGGCCCGCGTAGTTTGGCCACGATGTCGGTGAGTTGGTCGATGCCGGGGAGCGCGGGATCGGGTGGGAGGATGGAAGGTTCGGTCGTGGAAGGCATGAGCTGTGTCTTATGAGTGATCCGCCGCTGCTCACCATTCCAATTTCAAATGCGCCAGAGACTCCGGTGCGCGCTGAATTCGGAGATTTCGCCGTCGGTTTTCCGCCCGATGTAAATGGTGATGCCGAGGACGCTGATGAAGGTGGCGATGAAGACCGCGGCGACCAGCCAGCTGGGGATGCTGGTGCCGACACGGAGCGCGGCGTAGAAGGTGGCCACGGAATCAATGGGCTTTCCGGCGTGGAGGAAAATCTTGGTGACCCAGGCGGTGAGGATGATGAGAAAGATGAAGACGTAGTTGCGTTTGAGGCGGCGTCCGACGGCTTCGAAGGCGCTGATTTTGAAGGACGGCATGAGGAGGTCGGCGCAGACGAGTTTCTGCCAGTCGCCCTGCAGGAGGTTGGTGTTTTGTGCGACGATGGGGACGAGGAAGTGGGCTTCGAGCATGCGCACGCGGGCGCGGAAAGCATCGTAGAAACGGTAACGCCGGGCCTCGATCCAGAGCATGATCCAGACGATGGCGAGATTGAAAAAGAAGATGATGTGCGGGACGCGATCGAGGGAGAAGGCGACGGTAAAAATCGTGGAGGTGGTCGTGATGGCCCAATTCGTGGTCGGGTCGAGGCGTGCGCGCCAGGCCATGATGCGGCCCATTTCGCCGCGGTAGAAATGCGACATGGCGTTGACGTAACTCGGGTCGAAGCGCGGCGTGGAATCCGGTTTCGGCGGCGGTGGCGGGACTTCGCTCATGGTGCGAGGGTCGTCGTGGATAAGTTGGGGTGGCAAGGTCGAAGGCGGGAATTTTCCCGTCACCTGCCGGGCATTGAAGCGCGGTGCACGCGATCGCTCACCGCCGGTCCTTTTTCAGCAACTCCGCCCGCCCCGCCTCCAGCCGGGCGCGTTCCTTTGCCGTAAGACTGGCGAGGCCGGACTTGGCGATTTTGTCGAGAAGGGCGTCCATGTCGCTGGGCGCGGCGCTTTCCGACTCGCGAAGCGGTTCGGCGCGCACCACGCGAAAGTGCGGTTTTTTTTTCCAAAAGCGAAGATCCGGCAGCGCAAAATGACCGCGCTCGTGATGAATAAAGGCCCATGCAAAGCCAATGTTGACCCACAACGTGAGCAAGTCGGTCCAGTCGTGAGCCATGAGATCCTGCAGCGAGTAGATGGCCACGAGAATGAGAGCGATCCAGCGCGCCTGAATGCCAAAAAAAATCGCTGCGCCCGGATAGATAGTTGCGAAGGCGATGAATACCGCGAAATGCAGGCTGCCCGAGCCGGAAAATGCCGTGGGCTGAACCAATCCCACGAGGCTGAGCACGAGCGGCGTGAGCACGAGCAGCAGCAGATACATGAGGAGAAAGGCGCGGCGTCCGATGAAGCCTTCGACCTGACGCCCAAATAGATAGAGCATTGCCATCCCAATCGCGAACCCGACGCTGGGCGCATTGACGAAAGCATACGTTCCGCACTGCCAGAGAGCCAGATGGTGAATCACGTCACTGCTGGAAAACGTGAGCGCCTGCAAGATTCCACCGGCACGGGCGGCCGTGAGCAAGGTGGTCGCCACCATGGTGATCACGTGGATGATAACGAGCAGCGTGGCTGCGTAGATGGGGTGACCACGAAAATAGGTAAACGGCTGGCGGTCTTCGTCGGGTGAGTAACCAGTCATCGTCATGGTGCTGGCAGCATGGCGGGGCGATTTCGGAAGCGCAAGTGGGAGTGGCGATACGCGGCGGGGGAGAAGCACAAACTCTTTCCAACATCCGGGCGCGCGGCGGGTTGTCACACAATACCCGTTCCGCTTTGCTGCGGCGCAGCCCCACTCATCATCCGTATTCCTTGAACCCTGGCCCCCCTACTCGTCGCTCCCATCTGACCGCCGCGCTCGCCGCGCTGGTGGTCGCCGGCGCGGCGCTCGCGGCCGGGCTTGTGTGGTGCCAGCGGGTTGAGCGGCGCTACGTCCACGCGCTGGCTCCCGATTTCTCCGACGCCAAGCTCCAAGGCGCGGCGCTGCAGCGGGCGGCGTTTGCCGAGGACGATCTGCTGATTCTCTACGGCAGCTCGGAACTCACGCAGGATGTGCCCACGACGGCGGTCCGATTCTTTCAAGATTATCCCACGGGCTTTCGTGTTTTTCCGGTGGGCAAGCACGGCACCGGCGCGCTGGCGGTGTTGCAAAAAGTGGCGGCGGTCGGGCCGGGCGTGCGCGGCCGCAAGGCGGCGTTTTCAATCTCGCCGGGTTTCTTTTTCTACGAAGTTTTCGATCCCGGCCAGTATGAGGGCAACTTCTCGACAATGCAGGCGTACGAGCTGGCTTTCAGTTCGCGGCTCAGCCGGGAGCTGAAACGCGATGTCGCCCGGCGGATGCTCGCCTTTCCCAATACAGTGGATGATGACTGGCTGCTGGAGACAGCGCTTGATCGGTTGGCGGGCGACTCGGCGACGGACCGTCTCCTGTATGATGCGCTCCGCCCGCTCGGCGCGCTCAACAACGCCATCGGGCGGGCGCAGGATCATGTGGAGGCCACGCTACACATCCTCGACGACGACACGACATTCGAGACTGCGCCCGCCCGTGGCCCGCGGGTGCTGAACTGGAGCCGCTTGGTGAAGAATGCCGCGAATGTGGTGGGTAGCCTTGTGGAGAAAAAGCGGAAGCAGGTCACGAAGCTCCGGCCAAAAACTTCGCGCGACAAAGCATTTATCGAGACCGTGGGCAAGGCGAAGGAATGGACGGACACCGAGCTGCTGCTGCGCACCCTCCGGGAACTCGGCGCGCAGCCGCTGCTGCTGACCATGCCGATTGAGGACATCCGGCTCGAAGCGGCGGGGCTTTCGCCGGCGGCGCGTCGGGTTTTCACCGAGCGGCTGCACCGGCTCGCGCAGGCTTACAATTTTCCGCTTTTGGACTTCCGCGAATACGAAAATGATCCCGGTTTTCTCTCCGACTTCTTCGATCATCTGAGCGAAAAGGGCTGGATTTATTACAACCGCGAACTCGACAATTTTTACCATGACCGCATCCCGCAGACCGAGCAGGCTGCGCTCCCCAATCCCCCACCATGACCACCACCGACACCACTGACAAAATCCTCCGCGTGCTCGCCGAAGTCGCCGAGACCGAGGAGGTTCTCACCAATCCCGACCTCGCGCTTTACGACCTGCAAATCCTCGACTCGATGAAAACCGTGCAGCTCATCGTAGCGCTCGGGCAGGAGGTCGGCGTGGAGATTTCGCCGGCGGAATTCGAGCGCGAACCGTGGGCCACGCCGCGCCTGCTGGTGGCCGACGTACTGCGCCGCCTCGCCGCGTGAAGACCGTGCAAGCCTGGCTGGAGGCTCATCCGCGCACCGGCACCGCGCTGCTCGCGCTCTACTATCTGGCGATCATCACCGGGCTTGTGGTCATGTATGGACGCGGGGATTTTTCGACGCCGCCCTTCGTCTATCAGGAGTTTTAGCGCGTGGATTTGCTCGACCGCATCGACCACTGGGGCCGCGTCACGCCGGATCAGCCCGCCCACGTCAGCGGCAGCCGCGTGCTGACTTACGGAGAACTCCTCGCCCGCTCGGACGCGCTCGCTGCCTGGCTCGCACGCGAACTCGGCGCCAGCCGCGCGCCCGTTGCCGTGCATGGCCACAAGGAGCCGGAGATGCTCATCGCCTTTCTCGGTGCGGTGAAAAGCGGAAGGCCCTACGTGCCGATTGATGTTTCGATTCCCGCGCAGCGGGTGGAGCGCATCGTGCAGACGGCCGGGGCCGCACTCACGCTCACGCAGGCGGTGATCACGGAAATTTCCGCCACGCCATCCGCTGCCGCGCCGCGCCGCGTCGCGGGCGACGATCCGTTTTACATCCTCTTCACCAGCGGCAGCACCGGCGAGCCGAAGGGCGTCGTCATCACCCTCGCGAATCTCGAACACTTCTTGGCGTGGATGCTCGCCGAGCAGCAGTTCGCCGTGCCGGGCGAGACCTTTCTCAATCAGGCGCCGTTCTCTTTCGACCTCTCGGTGATGGACCTCTACGCGAGCCTCGCCACCGGCGGCACGCTCTTCAGCATCACGAAGGATCACGTCGCCAATTTGAAGTCGCTCTATGAAGCGTTTCGCGTCTCCGGGCTGACGACGTGGGTCTCCACGCCGTCGTTCGCGCAGATGTGCATGATCGAGCGCGGCTTCACCGCGGCGATGCTCCCGAAGCTGCGCCGGTTCTTGTTTTGCGGCGAAACGCTCGCGCCGGAAACCGCGGCGCAACTGCTCGAACGCTTCCCGCAGGCCGCGGTTTGGAACACGTATGGGCCGACCGAGACGACGGTGGCCACGACCTCGATCCGCATCACGCGCGAGGTGCTGGAACAGTGGTCGCCGCTGCCCGTCGGCGCGGCGATGCCGGGGACGCGCGTGGTCATTCTCGGCGAAAATGGGGAGCCGGTGAGCGAGGGCGAGCGCGGTGAGATCGTCATCGCCGGGCCGAACGTCAGCCCCGGCTACCTCGGGCGCGACGACCTTACCGCGAAAGCGTTCTTCACGCTCGGCGGCGCGCGCGCGTATCGCACCGGCGACTGGGGCCGTGCGCGGGCGGGACAGATTTTCTTCGAGGGCCGGCGCGACAGCCAGGTGAAGGTGAACGGCTACCGCATCGAACTCGGCGACCTCGAAGCGAATCTGCGCGCGTTGCCGGAGGTCGCGGATGCCGTGGTGCTGCCGGTCGAGAAGCACGGGCGCATCGACGCGCTGGCCGCCGTGCTGGTGCTGGCGGCGGAGAAAACGGGGAGCGATTTCGCTTTCACCGCGCAGCTCAAGGCACGGCTCGGCGAGCGGTTGCCAGCCTACATGGTGCCGCGGAAGTTTCTCTACGTGGACGCCTTTCCCATGACGGCAAACGGAAAAGCTGACCGCCGCAAACTCGCGGAGTTGCTGGGATGATTGGGCGATCTGGCGATCTGGCGGCTGGGCGATGGGATCGGGCAGGCACCATGCAACCGCCAAATTCCCCATGATTCCCTTCGGCGATTTCACGTTCTTCGGCCTGCTGCTCTATGCGGTGCTGCCCGCGATCGCGCTCGGGCTGCTGGGCTGGCTGGATCGCGGGCGGCGCTGGTGGCTGATGCTCGTTACGCTCGGAATCCTCGCGCTGCAATTCTCCGGCGACCTCGCGGTGCGGCCCGAATTCGAGGTGCGCGAGATCTGGATCGTGCTCGGTTATGCGGTGTTTCAGGGCGTGGTCGCGCAGGCTTTTCTCCGCTGGAAAACGCGCGCCACTTTCTACGCGGCGCTGAGTCTGGCGCTGCTCCCACTGGTGCTGGCCAAGGTGCTGCCCTTCGCCGCGCCCGACACGGCGTTTGGTTTTCTCGGCATTTCCTATGTCACGTTCCGCGCGCTCGATGTCGTCTTCAGCATCCACGATGGCGTGGTCAAAACGCTCCCGCCGGCGCAGTATTTCGCGTTCCTCTTTTTCTTCCCGGCGGTTTCCTCCGGCCCCATCGACCGCTACCGTCGCTTCGCCCAGGACTGGGTGAAAACGCGCAGCCGCACGGAGTTTCTCGACGACTTCGACTTCGCCGTGGCGCGCACGTTTCGGGGATTTCTTTACAAGTTCATCATCGCCGCGCTCATCCACGCGCACTGGCTCACGCCCGCGTCGAAGCAGTCCGGCGCGCTGTGGAAGTTCAGCCTGATGTATGCGGAGACGCTCTATTTGTTCTTCGACTTCGCCGGCTACAGCGCCTTCGCCATCGGACTCGGCCGGCTCTTTGGCATTCGGGTGCCGGAGAATTTCAATGCGCCCTTTCTCGCGCGAAACATCCGCGAATTCTGGACGCGCTGGCACATCAGCCTGTCGTTCTGGTTTCGCGACCACGTCCACATGCGCTTCCTGCTCGCGGCGGTGAAAGGCCAATGGTTCACCGGCAAACACACCGCGAATTACGTCGGGCTGTTTCTCACCTTCGGCCTGATGGGGCTGTGGCATGGGTTGGAGCCGCGCTTCTTGCTATATGGTGCGTATCAGGCGGCGCTGCTGTGCGGCTACGACTGGTTTTCCCGCTGGAACAAGACCACGCAAATCTGGCGCGACGGCCCGGCGTGGCGCGCGGGCAATATCGTCCTCACGTTTCACGCGTTCGCCTTTGGCATGATGATTTTCAACGGCCACTTCACGCCGAAGATTCCGCCGCACCGTGAGCAGGCGGTGGACGTGTGCGACTGCCATACCGTGACTGGCGTGGTGTGGAGTCGAGCCCAGCCCGCCGTGCAGCCGGACGTGGATATTTATGTGGACTACCAGTGGGTCGCGCGGGTGCGGGCCGATCAGTTTCGCGAAGATCTCAAGCAGCGCGGGATGGGCGATGGTCGCCACGCTTTCAGCTACAATTTCACTGCCGAAATCCGCAACGGGCGCGCGCACACCATCGAGGTCCGGCTCACCAGCACCGGCGCATTCCTGCGCGGAACGCCCACGGTCATCACCTGTCCGCGCGCGGAAGCCGCGACCGATTAGGCCGCGCTACTTTTCCGGCGGGTGGCTGTGCTTGCGGCGGATGCGGAGCCAGTTGTTCCAGGTCTTCCGAAACTTGTCGCGGCGCGTGAGGTAGCGCTGATGCAGTTCGATGCCTTTGGCGAGCTGGGCGAGGATGCCGCGCACGGAGAAGTCGTCGGTCGGAAAAATGGTGTAGGCCGTGCCGACGGCGGCCTCGTGGTGGGCGTCGCTGCCGGCGGTCATCGGGAGCTTTCTCCGCTGCGCGTAGTCAAAGCCGCGCTGGTTGAAGCGGCGAAGGGTGGTGGCGGCGTTGAAGACCTCAAGTCCGTCGATTTCCAAAGTCTCGAGCACCGCCTCGCGGATGCCCGCGCGAAAGCGGTCGTAAGGGTGTGCGGGAATGGCGAACCCGCCCGCCGCATGGACGAACCGGCAGACTTCCGCCGCAGGCGTGCCTTTGAGGTGATTGGGCAACGGCACGCCCAGGCAAAGCAGGTGCCCTTCGACGGTCGAAACCTCGTTGCCCGGAATAACCAAAAAGCCATCCACAGGCTGCCCATCCTCGCGGGCCAGGCCGCGCTCGACGAGGTGGCGGTAGCCGTCGCTGGTGTTGTGATCCGTGAGCGCGATGCCGTGCAGCCCTTTCGCCCGCGCCGAGGAGATGAGCGACTCCGGGCTGCTCACGCCATCGCCGGAAAACCAGGAGTGGCAGTGGAGATCAATCTTATACGGCATGAGCGGGACGATGAGCGAAAGGAAGCCGGGGTTGAAGCAGAGTTTTCCGGCTTCCGGCACACCGAAGAATCCGAAGATCGAAACCCGCACTCCGAATCAAATCCGCAGGAATGGAAAGGGCCGAGTAACCCTGTGGGGAAGCAGGCCACGAGGGGTGGGCTGCATGTCGTCCGCGTGCGCGTGGACGTGCCGGGTGCCCTCACGCTGACTCCTGATCGCCTCACTGGACCATCGGTGTCGCTGCCGCCGAAAAGACCGTCCGCATTACCGTGGCCGACGACGCCGCGCCCGTGAAAATTGCCAAGGTTTCTTCGATAAAAGACCTGTCCCTTTGTTCTTCCGCCATCCTCAGCGGAGCGGAGACTTTGAGGAGCGCAGTCGGAGGACCTCTCACTCCCGGCGCGGGCGAACCTCCGCACTCCACGCCGTCGGCGACCGCCAAGCCGCCCTACGCTACTTTTGTCTCACGCCAATATCTCCTTAATCACCCGGCTCTCCCCATCGACCTGCGTCAGCCTTTGTTGGAGACCTTGGAAGTAGTAAGTCAGCTTGTCGTGTTGCAGGCCGAGCAGGTGGAGGATCGTAGCGTGGAGGTCGCGCACTTGGACGGGGTTCTCGACGGCTTTGAAGCCGAAGTCATCGGTCGCTCCGAAAACGGTGCCGCCTTTGATGCCGCCGCCGGCCATCCACACGGAATAACCGTAGGGACTGTGGTCGCGGCCATCGGAGCCTTCGGAGGTCGGCGTCCGCCCGAACTCGCCGCCCCAGATGATGAGAGTGGATTCGAGCAGGCCGCGCGCTTTCAGATCGGCGATCAACCCGGCGATGGGTTTGTCCACCTGCCGGCCGTTCCGCACGTGTTTGGAGTCGTTGCCGCCGTGGGTGTCCCAGCCATCGCCACCGCCGCCGTGGTAGAGCTGGACAAAGCGCACGCCGCGCTCGACGAGTCGGCGCGCGTTGAGGCACTGCGTGCCAAAGGGACGCGTCACATCGTGGTCGAGGCCGTAGAGCGACTTCACGCTGTCCGGCTCCTTGCTGAGGTCCACTGCTTCGGGCGCGGCGGATTGCATGCGGTAGGCGAGTTCGTAGGCGGCGATGCGCGCGGCGAGATGGCTGTCGTCGTTTTGCGCGGCGAGATACTGGCGGTTGAGTTGTTGGGAAAAGTCGAGGACGCGGCGTTGATCGTCGGCCCCCATCGTGTCGGGTTTGTCGAGGTAAAGGATCGGCGCGCCGGTCATGCGGAGTTCCGTGGCGGAGTAGATCGCGGGCAGAAAGCCGCTGCCATAGGTCGTCGGCCCGCCTTTCAACGGCCCATCGCGCATGACCACATAACCCGGCAGATTTTCCGACGCTGAACCCAAGCCATACATGGCCCACGCGCCGAGACTCGGACGACCCATGAGGCGCGTGCCGGAGTGCGCCATGTAGAGCGCCGGGGCGTGGTTGAATTCGGTGTGATAACAACTGCGGACGACGGCCAGTTCGTCGGCGACTCGCGGGAGGTGCTCGAAGATGTCTGACATCTCGAGGCCGGAGTTGCCGCATTTCTTAAACGTCCGCTTGCTCGCCAGCACCTTCGCCGTGCTCGTCTTGGTGAATTCGAGATTCAGATTGGCGAAGCTGGCCGGGAGCGTCTGCCCCGCGTACTTCGCCAGCAATGGCTTGGGATCAAACGTGTCCACCTGGCTCGGTCCGCCGTGCATGAAGAGCGAGATGACCGCCTTGGCCCGCGGCGCGTGATGGGTCACGGCGGCAGCCAGTGGGTTGCCCGCGGCACGCGCCTCGCGGCTCAGCAGATCGAGAAAGGCCAGCGAGCCGATCCCCATGCCCGCCCGGCGCAGGAAGTCTCGGCGGGAAAATGTTTGGCCGTTGGGAAAGTGCGGATGCATTAGTTGATGTAGATGAATTCCGTCGTGTTCATGATGCCCACACAAAATTCCGCCAGCGCGGTGCGGCGCGCATCCGGTTTCCCGGCTTTCGTTTTCGCGTTCTCGGCGGCGGCGATGAACTCCACCGCGAGCTTTAGCTCCGCCTCGCTCGCCGGACGGCTGTAGGCTAGCAGCCACGCGCGGCGCACAAATTTCTCCACATCGCTCCCCGACTCACGCGTGAGACGCTCGGCCATCGCGCGCGCTTGCTCGCCGACGATGCGGTTGTTCAGCAGCGTGAGCGCCTGGGTCGGCACGGTCGTGGTCTGCCGGACCGGACAACTCACAGCGGTGTTTGGCGGGTCGAAGGCTTCAAAAAACGGGAAACGGAACGAACGGCGGTTCAGGATGTAGATCGCCCGTCGGGTCTGGTCCGCCGTCACCGGCCACTTGTTCTCCGGCTTCCCGTCGATGTCGTACATTCCGCGCAGTTCTTCCGGCGAAAGTTTCGGCACGAACGGCGCGCCGAAACTCTTCCGGTCGAGCGTGCCGGTCGCGGCGTGCAGATGATCCCACACTTCCTCCGCCTCCAGCCGTCGCCACGGAAAGCCCGCCAGTAAACGGTTCTGCGGGTCAGCCGCGCTGGCCTTGGAATCGCGCACGGCCGACTGCCGATAGGTGGACGACAACACGATCAGCCGATGCAGCTTCTTCAAGCTCCACCCATCCGAGACCAGCTCGGACGCCAGCCAGTCGAGCAGTTCCGGATGTGACGGCGGCGCACCCTGCATGCCGAGATCGTTCGGCGTGGGCGCAAGCGCCTGGCCGAAGTGCCATTGCCAAACGCGATTCGCGATCACGCGCGCCGGCAGCGGATTTTGCGGCGAAACGAGCCAGCGAGCGAGCTGGGCGCGGCGCTGTTTGTTCTCATCGGGCCCGCTTTGTAGCGCTCCGCCGCCCGGCAGAAATGCCGGCAATGCCGGAGCGATAAGTTTCGTCGGCTTGGTCAGCTCGCCTCGGGTCAGCAGATGGATCGGCACCGGCTTCTCCGCATGCCGCACCGCGCGATACGCCGTGCGCTCACCCTTACCCCAAGCCTTCGCTTTCGTGTTCCGGTTCCACGTTTCACTCGCGGCAAAGATCGCCTCAAGGCCGAAGTAATCGCGCTGACTGATGGGATCGTATTTGTGGTTGTGACAGTTTGCGCAACCCACCGTGAGACCCAGCGCCACCTCGCTCAGCGTGCTGACCTGATCCGTGCGCCGCACATACTCCAGCATGTCCGGGTAGGCATCGAGCGCGTTGGGCCACTCACCCAGCGTCCACACCGCCACGGCGTTCTGCATGGCCTCGCCTTGCTCCGGCCACAGCTCGTCGCCCGCGACCTGCTCCATGACGAAACGATCATAAGGTTTGTCGTCATTGAAACTGCGGATGACGTAATCGCGATAACGCCACGCCTGCTCGTAAATGATGTCCGTCTCATACCCACCCGAGTCCGCATAGCGCACGATGTCCAGCCAGTGCCGCGCCCACCGCTCGCCATAGGCCGGCGAGGCCAGCAGCCGGTCCACCACTTTCGCAAAGGCCTCCGCGCCGGTGTCGCTGACAAATGCGGCGATTTCCTCCGGCGCAGGCGGCAGCCCCGTGAGGTCGAAAGACACGCGCCGGAGCAGCGCTTCCTTCGTCGCGGGCGGAGCGGGAGCCAGCCCCGCTTCACCGAGCTTCGCGAGGATGAAAGCGTCGATCGGTGAAGCTATCCACGCGTCCTTGCGTTCCGGCAGCGCCGGTCGCCGCAGCGGCTTGAAGGACCAATGCCCCGCGGCCTTCGCCACCCGCGGATCGATTTCATCCGCGCTCGCCGGCCACTCCGCGCCCTGATCAATCCACGCCCGCAGCAGCCCGATCTGCGCCGCGGTCAGCCGCTCCCCTTTGTCCTTTGGCGGCATCACCGTGTCCTCCTCCAGCCCCGCCACGAGATGGATCAGCCGACTCTCCGCGCTCTTCCCCGGCTCGATGATCTTCCCCTCATCGCCCCCCTCCATCGCCGCCGCCCGCGCATCCAGTCGCAGCCCGCCCTTCTGCTTCTCCCGGCCATGACACTTCACGCAGCGCTCTGCGAGCAGCGGCTGGATATCCCGCACAAAATCCACCGTCGCACTCGCTGCCGGCGGGAGTTTGGAGAGATGGATTTCCTTCCCGGCAGCAGCCTCGGTGCGGGCACGGGGCAGCAGGAGAACGAGAGCTAGAGCCGTGGCAACGGTGGCGTGCATTTGCGAGCAATATGATCCGGAAGCAGCACTAAGTCGTAGGCGAAACGTTCGGGAATTCCAGTGGAGCAGCCTGCCGGACCCACGCACGCGCGTCACGCGAGAAGGGAGCGCACGACTTTTCCGGCGACATCGGTGAGGCGAAAGTCACGGCCTTGGGTGCGAAAGGTGAGGCGTTCGTGGTTGATGCCCATTTGATGGAGGATGGTGGCGTGGAGGTCGTGGACGTGGACGGGGTTTTCGACGGTGTGGTAGCCGAATTCGTCGGTCGACCCGTAGGTGATGCCGGGTTTCATACCGCCGCCGGCGAGCCACATGGTGAAGGCGTGCGGGTGGTGGTCGCGGCCCCAGGTTTTTCCGGAAACCTGAGCGACGGGAGTGCGTCCGAATTCTCCTCCCCAGATGACGAGGGTGTCTTCCAGCAAGCCGCGTTGTTTAAGGTCGGTGAGCAGTGCGGCGGCGGGTTGGTCTGAGGCGGCGCACTGGCGCTTGTGCTCCATGTCTATGTTCGTGTGGGAATCCCAGCCGCGGTCGTAAAGCTGGACGAAGCGGACGCCGCGCTCGACGAGGCGGCGGGCGAGCAAGCAGTTGCGGGCGAAGGACGGCTTTGCGGGATCAGCGCCGTAGAGTTTGAGGATGTGCTCGGGCTCGTCCTTGAGGTCGGCGAGTGCGGGCACGCTGGCTTGCATCCGAAAGGCGAGTTCGTAGGAGGCAATGCGCGAGGCGATTTCTGGATCGCCCAGCGCATCGCTCTGGCGGCGATTCATCCACTGAATCATGTCGAGTTCGCGGCGGCGGTCAGCCGTGGTGACGCCTTTTGGATTTGCGAGATGAAGCACAGGCGCACCGCTGTTTCGGAAAGGCACACCCGCATGGCGGGAATCGAGAAAGCCATTGCCCCAAAAGCTCTGGAGCAGCGGCTGGCCGTCACTCGACCCGGAGGTGAGCACGACGTAAGCGGGCAGGTCGCTGTTTTCCGAACCGAGGCCGTAGGAAAGCCACGCGCCGAGTGTGGGGCGGTCGCCGAGCAGCGTGCCGCAGTTCATGAAATTGACGGCGGGGTCGTGGACGTTCGTGTCCGTGTGCATGGAACGGATGACGGTGAGTTCGTCGGCGACTTTGGAAAGATGTGGCAGCAGTTCGGAGATGACCGTGCCCGACTGGCCGTGCTGTTGGAATGTGTAGGGCGAGCCTTTCAGACTTGGCGTGCCGCGAATCAGTGCGAACTGCTGGTGATTTTTCAGCAACTCCGGCGGGATGGTTTTTCCGTCGAGTTCATTGAGCTTCGGCTTTGGGTCGAACAAATCCACGTGCGACGGCCCGCCCGCCATGAAAAGGAAGATGATGCGTTTGGCGCGCGGCGCGAAGTTCGGGAAGCCGGGCAGTCCGCCGGATGCGAGCAAATCGGGCTTCAGCAACGACGCCAGTGCCAGTGCGCCAAGGCCACCTGCGGAGCGTCCGAGGAACGCTCTGCGTGTGAGCGATGTGTTGAAAGCAGAGTGCGGCGTCATGGCCTGTTGAGGGTTTCGTCGAGATTCATGAGCACCGACGCGACGCTCGTCCACGCAGCGGAGAGGTCGTCCGGATAGCGTTTGGTTTGCTCATCAATGAACGCGAGAAATCGCACGCGTTCTTCGTTGTCGGGTTTGCGACAAAGACCAAGGCGAAAGGCGAATTCCAGACGAGCCGCGTTGCCTTCAGGCGCGTCGGAAAGGATGCGTTTTGCAAAGGCGCTAGCTGCTTCGAGAAAGATGGGATCGTTGAGCGTCACGAGCGCCTGCGTGGGCAAATTCGCGGTGTTGCGGCGCGCGGTGCAGACGGCCCGCGACGGTGCGTCGAGCAATTCCATCGTCGGGTGCAATGCCATGCGTCGCCAGTAAATGTAGAGGCTCTTGCGGTGGAGGTCATCCCCGCTGCTGGCGGTCCATTTTCCCGGCAGGTCGCGGTCTTCCCAGTAGTTGTCCGGCTGCGGAGGGAAGACGCTGCGACCGCTGCCGCCTGACTTCAGCAGACCACCCAGCGCAAGCGCCTGATCGCGGATTTGCTCGGCGGGCAGACGCACCCGCGCCATGAACGCGAGCAGGCGATTTTGTGGATCGTGCGTGGCGAGTTGGGGCGGGATGCGGGCTGATTGACGATACGTTGCCGACGTCACGATGAGACGGTGGATCGCTTTCATGTCCCAGCCGGATGCGACGAACTCACTCGCGAGCCAGTCGAGCAATTCAGGATGCGTCGGCCACTCCCCTTGCAGGCCGAAGTCCGCCGGTGTGCGCACGAGGCCGTAGCCAAAGTAACCCTGCCAGAAACGGTTCACCACGACCCGCGCGACGAGCGGATTTTTCCCACTCACCAGCCACCGCGCGAACTCCAGCCGGTTGCCCGGTTGCGTGGTTTCGCCAAGCAGAAACACTGGAACTCCCGGCGATACTTTCTCTCCGAGAGTGAGGAAGTTTCCCCGCACATGGATGAACGTCTCGCGCGGTTGCGCGCGTTCTTTCATCACCGGAACCGACACCGTCTTCTTGTCGGGCAGTTCGAGTTTCAAATGCGGCCCGCCCTGCGCGAAGGCCACGCCGGAGTGCTCGATGTTATTGAACAACGCGAAGAGCCGATAGTAGTCCGCCTGCGAGATGGGATCGAACTTGTGATCGTGGCACTCCGCGCAGCCCACCGTGAGACCTAGCCAGACGGCGCCCGTGGTGTTCACGCGGTCCACGACGCCCTTCAGTCGGTATTCCTCCACGGGATACGTGTTCCCTTTCGCCTGTGGTGCGTTGCGGTGAAAGGCGGAGGCTATGCGCTGCTCGTTCGTCGCGTCCGGCAGCATGTCGCCGGCGAGTTGCTCGATGGTGAATTGGTCGAACGTCTGGTTGCGCTGAATCGCTCCAATCACCCACTCGCGGAAAGGCCAGATGTCGCGCTGCTTGTCGTCGGCAAAACCCCGCGTGTCGGCATAGCGCGCCAGATCCAGCCAGTCCTGCGCGCGCCGCTCGGCGTAATCCCGCGTGGCCATCAGCCGGTCCACCACGCGCTCGTAGGCCCCGGGCGCGGAGTCGGTGAGAAACGCATCCACCTCCGGGACCGTCGGCGGCAGCCCCGTGAGATCGAGCGTGACGCGGCGGATGAGCGTCGTGCGTTCCGCCTCCGGCGAGGGAGAAAGCCCCTCCTGCTCCAGCCGCGCGAGGATGAAGCGGTCCACCGGATTGCGCGGCCAGTCCGCCATTTTCACCACTGGCAGTTCCGGTCTCCGCGGCGGTGCAAACGCCCAGTGCTGCTCGTAGCGGGCGCCGCCCGCGATCCATAGTCCCAGCAATTCCCGCTGCGCGAGCGTGAGCACTTTGTGGCTCTTCGGCGGCGGCATCACCTCGTCCTTGTCCGTCGCCTGGATGCGCGCCCAGAGCTCACTGCCTTTCAGGTCTCCCGGCTTGATGATCACCGCCCCGCTCTCCCCTTTGCCAAAAGCCCCCTCCGCCGTGTCCAGCCGCAACTCCGCTTTGCGCTGCTTCCCATCCGGCCCGTGGCACGAGAAACATTTGTCCGCAAGAACCGGCCTCACATCGCGATTAAAATCCACCTCCCCCTCCGCGGCCGCCGCCGCTTGCCAACCCAGCACCGCAATCGCGACCCACCCGCGATTCCTGAGCAGAGCGCTATTCATCGAGCCACCTAGTTATGGCTCACTCACCCGCGCGCCCGTATAGATCGCCGCATCGAGGCGGTTGAGTGGACGCTTCGCCGTCCAGCACAGACCGCGGTACGCCAGCACGCGAAAGAGCGGGTCGTCATGGGTCCAGGTGAAGTGGCACGGGATGCAGACAAACACGCGCCCGCTGCCGCGCTCCACGCTCCACACCTGCGGCTGTGCCGCGCCATCGGCTTCCATCGCCGCGATCGTCGTCGTGCCTTCGCCATCGCCGAAGAGTTTCCAATACGGCTCCTCCGGGCGGATGTCGGACGTGGGAAACCCCTGCGTGATTTCATGCGGACTGTATTTCAGATTCACATCGCCGCGCAGCCACTTGTTCCCCGTCCATGCCCGCCCAATGCGCTCCGCCAGCGCCTTGGGTTCACGCTGGCCATTCATGGAGAAATGGAGAAAGACCAGCCCTCCGCCGCGCGCGAGAAAGGCATCCATCTCCGGCGCCTTCGTCGCATCCCACACCGGGTTGTCGTGAAAGAACGCGACGACATCCGCCTTCTTCCACTGCTCCTCCGTCGGCCACTTGTCCGCCGGCTCCACCGTCACGCCCGGAACCCCGGCGAGGATCATCGTCCAGCGCTCGCGCCAGATCGGGTAATCGTGAAACCCCACACCATTGTGCCCCGCGTCCTTCACCGCCGCACACAGCACGATGTGGAAAGGGCGCCGCTTTTCCTCCTCCGTCATCGGCTTCACCGCCGCCAGCACCGGCTCCACCTCCTTCTTCGACCGCGCCGCCGGCATCTTGATCCCCTGCACCACTTCCGGGCTCGGCCACGGCTTCGTCACATCCACCACTGCCCCCGGCAGCGGCACCGGAATCACCGGCGGCTCCTCCGCCCATCCCTTGGCGATGGCAAAAGTGAACGTGGCGAGGATGGCGTAGTTTCTCATAAAATGGCACCGGCTAACCGGCAGTGATTTTGGGATCGGCATGCCGTGCAGTATGTCGCCATGAGAACCGGCTCCAATCCGGATTGCTAGCCCTGAATGGAAAAGCTCCGGCCATCATCCGCGCCACCTGTGCAATCTGGGGTTCCTTTTCTGACCTCGTCCCCAAGCTTCTGCGCAGGAGCTTGGTAACGAGGCGACGCGAGGGACGCCGCTCGAACTCGACACCCGATGATCGACAATGAATCCACTTCCGCTACTTTCGCTCCACTCAACCCATGCCCAAGCCCCGTTCCTCCTCCTTCGCCCTGCCTCCCCTGAGAAGCATTCTGCTCGTCGCGGCCCTGCTCTTCGGGCTTGGGCTGGCGCTAAGGGCGGAACCTGCCAAGAGCCTGCTCCCATCGGTTGGCAACGAGGGCGCCGATTTCACCGCCAAGGCCCAGGAGGGCCACATCGTGAAGGGCTGGTTACCGAAAGGATGGAAGGACGACTCCGCATGGGCGCCACTGAGCGCGACTTACACGAAGCTCGCCGACTCGCCGGACCCGGCGTCCGGCGCGGTGCGGATCAAGGTCGAAAAATTGGATGACGACCATCTCCAGCTCACGACCTTCCAGGGAAATCGAAAGTACAAAAAGGGCACCCGCTACCTCGTCACCGGCTGGGTGCGCAACCCGGACGGCCTGGGCGTGAAAGCAGCCATGCGGGAGGAAGGTGAGCCGTATGAGTTTTTCCACGAGTTGGAGTTGCCGGCCACCAAGGAGTGGAAACGCTTCGAATTCGCCTTCACGCCAGAGACGGATTTCGAGGGATTCCTCATGTTCCTCGTCAGCGCCACCGGGTCCGTGGACCTCGCCGGCGTGGTCTTGGAAGCGAAGTAACCGAGCCGCCGTCAGGCACCGGCCCCACAGTCTGCCCCTCCGCGAGTGGGGCACACCCGCCATTCCGCCCCGAGACAGGGAAGCACTTTTCGTCACGCTCCTGTTTCCGCCCAGCGAGCAGCGCCGCGCGCGTGGGCGAGCAGTACGGCCCGGACATATAGCCGCTGGTAAAGCGCACGCCCGACGCCGCGAGCGCGTCGAGCTGCGGCGTGGGGATTTCCTTGCAGCCGTGGAATCACACGTCCGCGTAACCCAGGTCGTGGCCGACAATGAGCAGGATGTTCGGCTTGGCCCTGGCCTTTTCGCCAAAGGACGAACTCACCGAGATGAGCAGGGCGGCGAGAAGGATCGGGAGGGTGCCGGAAATTTTCATGGCGCGAACTTGGCGAGCGCGCCGCGCGAAAGTCACGCCTCTTTCGCCCGACCCGCGCTACCGCAAGCCCGCGCCGCAAGTTGCCCGTACGCGGCACCGGTCGCCAACGCGAAACCGCGCGCACCGGCCCCGCTCGCCCCGCGGCTTGGAAGCGAGAATGACGCTGCAGAATGAAGCAGGTTTTTTGATTCGCAGGGCAGTCAAATTGCGAAACGTGTTTTTTCCCAACGTCACTAGGCTTTCCATATTGACACCCCAAAATGTAGTGTTAAACCCCATCAGCCCCCCTGCTAAAACACAAGATGCATTGCTCCAAATGCGGAAGCCTTGAGGATAAGGTCATCGATTCCCGGCAATCGAAAGATGGTCGCTCCATTCGACGGCGGCGCGAGTGCGTGAGCTGCACGCACCGTTTCACTACGTACGAAGAGGTCGAGCGCGCTGATCTGCGGGTGGCGAAACGGGACGGACGCAGCGAGCCGCTTTCCCGCCAAAAGCTCCTCGGCGGCATGCTCAAGGCGTGCGAAAAACGTCCCGTTAGCGTGGAGACGCTGGAGACCACAACGGACGAATTGGTGCGCGAGTTGGAGAACGAATTTCAACGCGAGATTCCGTCCGGGGTCATCGGTGCGAAGGTCATGGATAAGCTGCACCATCTCGACGAAGTGGCGTATGTCCGTTACGCCTCTGTCTATCGGCACTTTCAGGACATCGGGGAGTTTTTGGAAGAAATCCAATCTCTCGAACGGCGGCCCAAAAAAAGTGTGCTGCAACCGGAGTTGTTCAAGTGACAGGTGACGCGAGTCACCGGACAGGTGGGGCGTGCGCTGGAGGCAGCGCGTGTTACCATTTCGCATTTAGCGGCCACTCGCAATTTTCACACTCATGATCTGCCACAAAGACAATCTTCCGGTGATCCGGCTCGCCAGCGGGCAGGCCATCGCCTTCGAGCGCGACTGGCTGGTGCGCTCGCTCACCCAGGCGGCCGCCCGCGCGGGTTACGCGAAGTGGTGGCTGGCGTCGCATGTGGCGGAAAGCGTGACGGAGTTTTTGCGCGAGCAGTCGGATCTTAACGTCCTGCCGGTGGAGCGCCTGACCTCGGCGGTCCGCTCGGTTTTGCAGGTCATCGGCTATGGCGAAATCGGGCAGCACTTTGCGCCGGCTCCGCCGCGCGTGCAGGTCTCGCTTGTCGAGCTGGCGAAGGCGGCGGGCAGCGGCTACGAACTGGCCTTTTTCGAAATGCTCGGACGGAGGCTGCGCGAGCTGTGCCGGGAGTCGGGCGGTTACTTTGAACTGCTCGGCCTCGAACCGTGCGTGAAAATGCTCCGCTCCCGAAAGACTTGGAGCCGCGATTGCGACGCGCTTCGGACAGAAATCGTCTCCTTTACCCGCGAGCATACGGGCACCGCTGCCGCACGTAAGGAAATCGCCTTCTCCCTCGCATGACCATTTTCGAAAAGATCGCCACCCGCGAAATCCCCGCACACATCGTCAGCGAGACGGACGAGTTCATCGCCTTTCACGATGTGCATCCCCAGGCCCCCGTTCATATCCTCATCGTCCCAAAGCGCGCCATTCCGCGCATCTCCGAAGCGCAGCCAGCCGATGGCAATCTCCTCGGCCGCATGTTGCTCGCCTCTCGTGAAATCGCCTCCGCCGCCGGGCTGGCCGAAGGTGGCTACCGCCTCGTGATTAACAACGGCCCTGACGCCGGGGAATCCGTTCCCCACCTCCACATCCACCTCCTCGGGGGCCGCAGCCTGCAGTGGCCGCCGGGGTAAGCCACCCCTATGATGACCGCCGGTTTTATCCTCCCCATCGCTTCGGTCCTCGCCATTTATATCGCGCGGCTGATTGAGTTGGGCACGAAGCGCAATGTCGTTGCCGGGAAGATCCGCGAAAATCTGACGTTGCGGCTATTCCTCCTCGCCGGAACGATCATTTTCCTCGGTTCGATTGCCGAGTTCATCTGGCTGCGTCCGAGTCTTCGCTGGGGACCTTTTGTCGTGGGCTGGGTCTGTGGCCTTGCGTCATTCACGATCCGACGGCAAGCCATCGCAGCACTCGGGAGATTCTGGAGCCTGCATGTAGAGATCCGGGAGAATCACGAATTCGTCCAAAGTGGACCGTTTCGCTGGGTCCGGCATCCGGCGTATTTTTCGATGATCCTCGAACTCCTCGCGCTCGCCCTCATCTGCAACGCGTTTTTCACCCTGCTCCTCATCCCCTTATTTTTCGTTCCGGTGCTCGTCATGCGGATTCGGATCGAAGAAGTCGCGCTGGTGGAAAAATTCGGCGATGCCTATCGGACGTTCCAGCGGACCAAACCCGCGCTCATTCCCTGGAAATGGTAGCCCGTCACCAATCCTTTTCCACTGCGGAACGCCGCGTGGTCATTACCGGCATCGGGGTGATCGCGGCCAACGGCCTGACGGTGGAGAAGTTTTGGGACTCACTTTGTAAAGGGCGGAGCGGCGTGAAACCAACCACCCGCTATGATGTGAGCAAGCTGCCGGTTCAGGTCTCCGCTGAAATTCAGGGCTTCCGCATCGACGAGCATCTCGAAGCCGTGAAGATGGGACGCCTCGAACTTTCGGTGCAATACGGCCTCGCAGCCTCGGCCGCCGCCGTCCGCGATTCGAATCTCGACGTTGCCGAGGTAGATCCCGACCGCATCGGAATCGTGGAAGGGACCACCACCAGCGGCGTGAGTAATGTGTTGAAGGTCGAGGCGCAAATGCGGAGCGGACAAAAGATCCATCCTTACAACGCCATCGGCGGCTACTGCGGGGAGGGGAGCAGTGCCATCGGGATCTATCTCGGGATCCATGGCCACGCGCTGACCTACTGCTCGGGATGCGCCTCGGGCGCGGACGCCATTGGTTATGCTTGGCGAACGGTTAAGGACGATGACGTGGACATGATGGTCGCTGGTGGGTCGGATGCCATCTTTGAGGCCCAGCATTTCGGCTTCTGCCGGCTGCGAACCATGAGCGAACTGCCAGGCGAACCGGGCACCCAGATGCGTCCCTTCGATCAGATGCGCGATGGCTTTGTGCTCGGCGAGGGCTCCGCCTATTTTGTGGTGGAGGAACTGGGACACGCCTTGAGCCGCGGCGCGAAAATTTATGCCGAGATTGTCGCCCACGGGCGTAGTGCGGAATCGTATCACCCGACCGATCCGCACCCGGATGGACTTGGCTACGTTAACGCCATGCGCCGCGCCTTGCGCCGGGCCGGCCTGCACGGCCCGGAGGTGGATTACATTAACGCGCACGGCTCTGCTACGCCGCTCAATGATCCACTGGAGACCCGAGCGATCAAAACCGTTTTCGGCACGCACGCCTCCCGCGTCGGCATTAGCGCGACCAAACCGATCACCGGACACACGATGGGCGCGGCAGGTGCTATCGAAGCGGCGGTGTGTGCCTTGACCATTCACAAGCAACAAATGCCGCCGACGATCAACCTGCGAAATCCCGCCGAGGGGTGCGATCTTGATTACCTCGCGCACGGCCCGCGCCCCTATCCCGTGGATGTCGCACTCAATCTGAACGCCGGATTCGGCGGGCGTTACGCCTGCCTGATTCTCCGGCGTTACCCCGGGAGATGACCTTTCTCGAAACTGCGGCTCTCACGGCAGCCGTCGTCAATTTTGCCCTCGCCGTTTTCGTTTTTTGGCAGAACCCCAAGGCGACGCTGCATCGGGCCTATCTGATCTGGGGTTTGGGTGTCGTGATCTGGAATGGCAGTGTCGTTTTCATGGGAGGAGGCGTAACGACCTCATCCGCGTTAATCTTCGCCAAACTCCTCCAGTTTGGGATTATCATTGCCCCGATCGGGCTGTTCACGACCTCCATCCTCATCGCCCAACAGCCGCTGCCGAAGCTCCCTTTGGGTCTCTTTTGCGGCTTGCATGCGTGCTTTATCGGATCGCTTTTTACGGACTGGTTTATCACCGGGGTGCGTCGCATTCCGCACGGTTATTGGTCGATCCCAGGCCCGCTTTTTTGGGCTTATACGGTTTCGTACGTAGCTTTGATTGGCGGTTCCATCATCGTGCTTTACCGCGCTCAGCGTGGCGCAAAGTCTCTCCAGCGCATCCGCATTCGCGCAATGCTCCTGGCCATCGTGCTCATTGCTGGCGCGGGGACAAACGACCTCTATCCGATCCTCGATCCGGTTGACCGCCCCGTCTATCCCTTCACAAATCTGCCGTTCTACCCGCTCGGGAGCGTCGCAGCATGCATCTACATGACCATAGTCGCCTACAGCGTCCTGCAGCACACGCTGCTGAATGTGCATGTGACGTTGAGCCGCCTTGTCGCCCACTTTATTCGCGTCGGTTTTGTGGTCCTCACAGGAATCTGCCAATTCCTCATCATCGCCGCCATCGCCCCGGATCAGTTCAACACCATTCGGGTGGTCTGCGCGCTCGGCGTGCTCACGGTTTCCGCCGTCATCGCGAGCGTGTTCTTTCCACGGATTTTCGGAACGAGCGGGACTGAGTCGTTTGAGCGCAAGCTCCTCGGCGACAGCTTTGAGTATCAGGATAAGGTTCGCAAGTTCATCACCGTGATGCCGTGGTATGCGGACCTCGATACGCTGATGAAAGATCTCCAGGACATCTTCGTGCGCTCGTTCCGCATTGAGAGTTATCAGATCATTCTGCGGGACGAATTGAAGAGCGCCTTCGCGCGTTTTTGCTCCTATCCGGACGAGCCGACTCGACCGCTGCCGGAGCTTCATGCGCAGTCGCCGATTCTTCGTTATTTCGACTGGGGCAAAGGCGAATACCTAGCTGTCCGGCAGCATCGCGTCCGTCTCTCGGCCAACACCGTGGAGCGCGAAGCCACCCGGCAGCTCGAAGATTTTGATGCCCAGTTTTGCTTTCCGCTCACGTCGCAAAGTGAACCTTTCGGCCTGCTGCTGGTCGGCAAGAAAATCTCCGACGAGCCCTTTACGGCCACCGACATCAACCTGCTCGTCGCTTTAGTAAAGAATATGAGTCTGGTCGTGAACCAAATCCGGCTGAAATCGCAGATTGGCCAGCAGCAGGAGCTTGATCTCCTCGGTCGGATGTCGCGCGGTATGGCCCACGATCTGAACAACCTGCTCACGCCGGTGCTCACCCTTTTGCAACTTTCCTTCGAGACGAAGGAAGCCTTGGACGACGAACTCCTCCCCGTCGCCCTGCGCAACATCAAATCCATGCAGTCCTACATCCGCGAGGCGCTGTTTTTCTCCGAAAATCTGCGGCTCGACCTCCATCTCGGTCGGCTCGATCTCGTGGTGCAGCGCTCCGTCGAACTCGCCCGCGCCAGTCGGAAAAAGGAAGTCGAGGTCATCTCCGTCACGCCGGGTGAAGTACTCGTGGAAATGGACGAGGTGCTGATGCAACGCCTGATCGCCAACCTCATCTCCAACGCCATTGATGCCTCCCCGGTGCATTCGCAAATTCACGTCCACCTCGAACGCCTCGGACGCACCAACGATACCGAGTGGGTGCGCGTCCGTGTGGTGGATCAAGGCGAGGGCATTCCCAAGGAGAACCTCAATCGCATTCTCAAACCCTATTTCACGACGAAAAATCGCGGCGACGAAGCCCGTGGCTTTGGACTCGGACTGGCCATCTCCGGCAAGATCGTAAATCTGCATGGCGGCAATCTTTCGATTGCCAGCGTGCTGAAAAAAGGCACAACCGTGCAGTTCGATTTGCCCGTTCGCCAGCCCATCACAGCCACCACCCCCGTCGCCCTTTCCGTCTGAATGCGTTCACTCTTAGTTGTCACCAAGCACCTCTCATTCGCCAATGCCATCGCCAGTGCGCTTGATCCGTCCGCATTTCAGATCATTGCCAAGGAAGCTGTCGCCGAGGCTGAAGTTCTTCTTTCCCGAGGCGGAATCGACGCGGCCATTCTCGACCTCGAACTGACCGACGCGCGGGCCGTCCGGCTGATCGAGGAGATGAAGACTTTTGCGCCGGACTGTCCGGTGCTCGTTTATACGGGTGATAAGCAATGGGAGTGGGAGGAGGACGCCTATATCCTCGGTGTCGCCCATGTCCTGACAAAACCGGTGCGGGGGAAGCTGCTAAATACCCTGTTCGACCGCATGTTCCCCCAGGATGAAGTCGCGGCGCCACTGGCGCTCCCGACCGTGAACACCATCGAACCCCCGGTCCTGCGTCCCTACGTAGATCAAGTGCGTACGCTCGAAGGTTTCCGCCGTTTTGCGGGGCTCCTCACGCACAGCCTCGAATCCGCAGCGCTGCTCAAAAATTTTCTCCTCCTGCTGCGCGAAATCATCGGCGTGAATCGGGCGATCATTTTTCTCCGCAAACCTGCGGGCGTCCTCGATGGCGCCCCGCTCACTCCGGACGATCGCTGGCTGCTTCCCGCGTGCGCCATCGGTCACGATCAGGGCTTTCTCCGACATGTCGGGCTCTCGCTTGGGGCGGGGATCGGCGGGCATCTGCATCGGCAGGGCCGGATCATCCGCGCGGGTAGTTACGAAGCCAAAGCGAATCGCGAAATTGCCAAGGAATTCCAACTCATGGGCGCGGAAGTCGCCATCCCGATCCTCGACCGGCAGACGCTAATCGGTGTCGTCGTTTTCGATGAAAGGCTGACTGGCGAGCCCTACGCGAACGAAGAGTTGGCGATCATTTTTCACATGCTGGAGGAAGTGGGGCTGGCCGTCCGCAATACGTGGTTGCACGACCAACTGTCCGCCAATCACGCGATGATTTCCGACATCCTCAGCCACATTGGCAGCGGCTGCCTCGTGATCGGACCGAACCTCGACACACTCCACGTCAACGCCGCTGCCGAGCGATTCTTCCTCCAGGATTTCCCCGGCAAATCGCGACTGGAATTTACTGATTTGCCGCAGGCCCTCGGGAGCAAGGTTTTCACCGTCATCAAGACGGGCACGGGTGTGCCGGGCTTCAAGTATCAGCGCGCCGACTCGCCAGAGCTTTTCTACCGCATTTCGATTCTTCCGTTCGACACCCAAAGCGCGCAGGCGAGTAACGCCGCGCTGCTTATCATCGAGGACATCACCGAACACGAACGCGCGCAGAAACTCGAAATCGAGAGCGCCAATCTTCGCCTGATCAAATCCATGGCCGAGCATCTGGCGCACGAAATCGGCAACTCTCTTGTGCCGCTTTCCACCCATCAGCAATTGCTCAAGGAGGCAATCAACGACCCGGAGTTTCAGGAGTCGCTTTCCTCCGTGATGGCGAACGGCGTAAAGCGCATCTCGCGGCTCGCCAGTCAGATGGTCTTCCTCGCCCGTGAGTGGCAGGCCGACTTTCGGGAAACAGCCGCCATTTCCGACCTGTTGGTGGAGGCCTTCCATGAGGCCCATACATTCCTGCCCGGACGAAAGCTGGCGCAGCTTAGCTTCAACAAAGACATCGCGCCGTGGAAGGTCGCGGGCGATCTCAAGGCGCTGCGCCACGCTTTTTCCGAAATCATGCTCAACGCCCTCCAGGCGAACCCCGACGAACCTACTGTGGCCGTGTATCTCGCCACCGGGAATGGCGGCACCTCGCAACTCGAGGTCGAGGTGCGCGACTCCGGGCCGGGCTTCAATGCGGAACTCGCCCAGCGCGCGTCGGAGCCGTTCTTTTCCACCCGCAATGTCGGCCTTGGCCTCGGGTTGACGGTTTCACGCAAGATCATCGAGAGCCACCACGGCAGGATTGAGATTCCACTATCGCAAAAAGGCGAGTCGGGGCTTGTCCGCGTCTCGCTTCCACTGACCAACTAATGCCAGCCTCAGAGAACACAAACTTGTCGCTGGCCAAGGCATCTGAATTGCTCTCTCATCCGCGCCTATGAAGACCAACCCCCTAATTTGCGTCGCCACGCTGTTTGCGCTTTCCGCGCCGACCGCCTTCTCCCTCGGCTTCCGCATCGCCGATCAAAACGCCGAAGCCACGGCCCGAGGCAATGCCTTCGCCGCCACCGCCGACAACCCATCCGCCGTTTTCTACAACCCTGCGGGTATCACGCAGCTCGAAGGCACCCGCGCCCTGCTTGGCAGCTACGCCACCACTCTTCGCGAGCGTGTCGATCCCGCCGCACCTGGCGCGCCCGCTTTTTCCAACACCAACCACGAACTGCAATTCGTCCCGACCTTTTTCGCCACGACCAAGGCCAAGGATTTCCCGCTCGCCTTTGGTGTCGGGGTCTATGCGCCGTACGGTTTGGGTTTGGAATATCCCGACGACACGCCCTTCCGGACTCTGGCCCGCAAAGGAAAAATCGTCTATCTCACGATCAACCCGGTGGTCGCTTGGAAGATCACCGACACTCTGTCCGTTGCAGTCGGTCCGACCGTCAATTACGGCAGCGCGGAGCTCCAGCAAGGCGTGCTCGCCACAGGAGATACCTTCAAGTTCAAAGGCGACGGCATCAGTTATGGCATCACGGCTGGCCTGAAATGGGATCCGCATCGCATGCACCATTTCGGCATCACTTACCACGGTCCCACGACCATCGACTTCAGCGGCCACACCACCCTTCGCACCGATCCCTTCACGGTCGCCACGCCCTTTGGTCCGTTCCCAGTGGCCGGCATTGACCGCCGCGAGGATGCCGACGCTCGCTTCCACATCCCGCAGAATGTCGTCCTCGGCTACTCCTTCACTCCCACGCCCGATTGGAATTTCGAGTTCAACGCGGACTGGACCGACTGGAACGACCTTAACACCGTCACCCTGCACCAGCAGCGCAGCGGCAATGTCGCCCTGCCCTTCAATTGGCAGGCCAGTTGGTTCTGGGAATTCGGTATTACGAAGAAATTCACTGACGGCTGGCAGGCCAGTATCGGTTATATCTGGAGCGAAAACTCGGTGCCCGAGACTAGCTTCAACCCAATCGTCCCCGACTCGAACCGCCACGTCCTCAGCGCCGGCTTCGGGCAGAAACGCGACCGCTTTAACTGGAACATCGCCTATCAATGGGCGTATGGCCCCACTCGCACCATTAACCAAGGCACCTCCGCCGACGGTCGCTACCGCGCTCAAGGCAACGCCATCAACCTGACCTTTGGATACGATTTTTGAAACCCCGACGCTGCCTCCGCCGCCGGAGCCGCAGATCACCAAACCGACCCTCCTGATCGTCGATGACGAAGAGGGGCCCCGGCAGTCGCTGCGCATCGTTTTTAAAAACGACTACCATGTCCTGCTGGCGACCAACGGCACCGACGCTATCGAGCTGGTTAAGACCAACGACGTCCACGTTTGCGTCCTCGACATCATGATGATGGGCATTTCCGGCGTCGAGGCGCTCAAGGAGATCAAGCTGGTTAACCCCTCGGTCGAGGTCATCATGCTCACCGCTTTCGAAACCATCGAAACCGCCCGACAGGCACTGCGTCACGGAGCAAGCGACTACCTGAACAAACCCTTCGACATTTCCACCATGCGCGCCGCGGTGGCTCACGCCGCGCAGAAGCACCGCGCCAACCTGGAGTTCAAACGCGGCAACGAAGAACTCCATGTCCTCCAGGAGAAAATCGAAAGTCACCGCCTAGGAGAGGAAATGGCCAAGAACCAGGGCGAGATTTACGCCAGCGTTCTGCACGACATTAACAGTCCGCTGACCATTATCTCTGGCTTCGTCGAACTCATCAACCGATCCATCGAAAACGCCGACACCGTCGAGGGCACCCAACTGGATAACATCAAGGGGGACCTCAATCGGCTCAACGGACAGGTCGCGCGCTGCGTCGAAATCTCTCGCCGTTACCTCAGCTTCCTCAACGGCCAAGGCACCGTAAAATCCTACGTCGCCGTGAATCAGGTGATGAGCGATCTCACCGAACTCCTCAGCCGACACCCCAGCGCTCGTGGCCACGAACTTACCGTCCGCGGCCTTGACCCTGATCTCACCGCTGCGATCAACGGCACCGACTTCCTCCAGATCCTCCTCAACCTCACCATCAACGCCCTTCAGTCCACGCCGGAGCCCCACCTCGTTTCCGTCAGTTGCCAGCGCCATCCAGAGCCGCTGGAGATTGAAAAAATTGAGGATCACGCCGAACAGCGCGTCATCAACCGCGACGCCTTTGCCAACCGGTCCCCGCTTCTCACGATCGAGGTCCAGGACAGCGGACCCGGCATTCCGCCGGAAATTCTCCGTCGTATGTTCGAGGAACGCTTTACCACCAAGCCCCCCGAGCACGGCACCGGCCTCGGTCTCTCCATCGTCAAACGCCTCGTCAAAGAAGCCGAAGGCGCGCTCATCATTCAGACCAGACTTGGAGTCGGCTCAAAGTTCACCGTCTGCCTGCAGACGGTCCCCTGACCTCCGTCAGCCCCCGGCGCTCGTCAGTGGATGCATCTGGCGGCGAATTGATCGCGACTTGGCCAGCGGAATCAGCACCAGCGCCTGTAAGCCAATTCCCGCCAACCCCGGACGGACCATTCCGTCAGGTCGAGTCATCTTTCCTCCGATGACGAAAAACATCGCCGCCGAGAACGCCGTGATCGAAACCACGAGGATCACGCCCAGCGTGTAGCGCGTCCACGACATCCGCCGCCACATCCCGACCAGCAGGAGCTTTGTGCAAAGTCCACTCATCACCGCCACGCCCAACAGCGGCGGTGCCGGGTTGAACTCATTCAGACTGAATTTCACGAGCAGGTAATCCGCACCGCCGAGCAGGAGAAACATGATGAAGATCCAAATCCGGGCGCGGAGTTTCCAGTTCGGTGGGGCAATCGGGGTAGACATCGGGCGGATTGAGCGCGCCACATTGTTCTGCCTCACCCACAACCGCAATTCCTGAATTTTCCGCCAGCATTTGCGTGGCTACTCGCGTGCGGAAAGATTCGACGCCCCGCGCACCGCACGCAATCTTTCGGTCCGTGAGAAAGTCCTCCCTCAGCCATATCTGGCGCGCTTCCGTTTACGGGCTGGTGCTCGCCCTGGCTCCGTGGGGCGGGGCGGCGGAGCGAAAAAAGGATCCGTTGCCCGAGATTCCGCCGCCGGTCCAGCCGCTGACGGTCAAAGTTCAGCGCGGCGAAAACGTGGAAATTCAATTGCGCATCCATGGGAGCAGGAATGAACCGCTGAGGTTTCTCATCCGCACCCCGCCGGAGCACGGGCGGCTGACCGAGCCGCGAGCGCTGAATCGCGAAATCGGTGTGGTGACCTACACTCCGCCGGCCAACCCGATAATCATGCGCGACCGCTTTCTCTATGCGGTGCAGACCAGCGTCGGCGTTTCGGCGTCCGCGGAAGTGGCCATCACCATCCTTGATTCGCCGCCGGAACTCGCCTTGCCAGAGGCGCTCAATTTCTCCTTGCTTCCGGTCGGCTCCGTAGTCACCAAGCAACTGGAACTCGTCAACCGAGGTGGAGGCATTGCTGAGGGCAAAGTTGTGATCGGAACGCCGTGGAAAATCGATGGGCCGGCGGGCTATCGGCTGACATCGGGCGCTCGGATGATTTTCAAAATCGCCTTCGCTCCGGAGGCCCCCGGCATTTTCGACACGCTCATGCGCTTCACGTCACAACCGGAAGCGAGTGTGACTGTGCATGGCGAGGCGATTGCCGCGCTCACGGCCATTCCTGCAAAGATTGCGCTGCAACAAGGAGACGTCGGCGATCCCGTGCGTGCCGGCTCCTTTGAACTCACCAATGCGACCGACACCGAGCGGCGGGTGGAACTCACAGGCGGGGTGAGGCTTCAAATCCCGCGTAATCTGACGGTGCCTGCGCAGGGGGCGGTGAAAGTGTCGGCGCTGACTGCTGCGAACGATGTCGCGTCGTTGGACGACGAGATTCGCGTCGAAGCTCGGGGTTTTGCGGTCGTCGTGCCCGTGCGCGCCGCTGCCGTCGGCCCCATCGTGCGGACCACTCGCTCCAGCGTCAGCTTTGGAAGGGTGGACGCCACAAAATCAGCGGAAGCTGGACTCGAGCTGGAAAACATCGGCGGCACGGTGGCGAATGTGAGTTTGGAGATTGTGAGTCCGTTCAAGACGGAGCCGCGAATCCAATTGGCCCCCGGCGAGAAAAAGTCGGTGATTTTGCGCATGAACCCGGCCGCAGCGGGGCGGCACCGCGCCTTGCTCAAGGTGAAAGGAGAAAGGCAGGAGTTGGAGATTCCGGTCGAAGCGGAACTTTTCGCCGCGGCCGTGTCGGTGCCACCGACGGAAGTGGCAACGCCTCCCGCAGTGCCGGCGTCGGAAATCGCGATCACCTCGCCCGCGAGCCCAGCCACTTCGCCAACCGCGAGTTTGCCGGAGGGTGTTTTTGCCAATCTTCGACCCGTGGCAGGAGTGAAAACTACCGCCGTCACCCAGCACACCGCCACCTTGGAGTGGCCGGTCGCGCTCCACGGTGCCACCCAGTTTCGCGTGGAATATCGCATCCTTGAAATTAGCCCGGAGAGTGAACTGCAAGTGCGCTGGGATGCCCTTCCCGGCGTCAGTATTCGGCGCGAGGGCGACCGGTATGTCGCTGCGCTTCGCGAGCTAGAGCCAGCGACGCATTTTGGCGTTCGAGTCGTCCCGCTGACTCCCGGTGGCGAGACGACCGAGCCGCTTTTCTTTCACCATTTTGCCACACTCCCGAAGCGGAATTGGCTACCGACCGTCACGCCACTCCGCATCCTCCTCGCGGTCCTCGCCGGCTGTGTATTCTTCGTGTGGCGGCAACGCCGGGCGGAGCGACGCCGCATCTGAGCCGCTGCGCTTCTATTTCGATTCCGGCGGCGTCTCGAAGATGATTTCGCCGAGCTTCGTGTTCACTTCCTCCTGGCTGCGCCGCACGCTGTTGAGTCCCTCCATTGCGTCGCTCAGCCGGTTCGCGAGGTCGGCGCGCTTTTCGGCGTCGCTGACGATCCGCGCCTGATAGTGCTCGGTCGTCGCGATGCCGGGCGAGGGGAGGTTGTTGGCGTCGAAAACCTCGAACCAATAATCGATCACGCTCCCTTCCTCGACGTGCGGGACGATCGCCCCGACCTTCCAGTCGAAACGCCGCGTCACGCTTTTTGCCAGCATGCCACCAAGGTCGAGGTCGAGGGTTTTGTGCGGCCCGTTTTCCACCCAATCGACCGCGTAGTGCAGCTTCACTTTCGCCACGCCGAAATCATCCTTGGCCTCGAATGAAATCAGCGCCGTGGCCTCGCGGGTGAGCAGGATTTCGCGCCGGTCGGGCCAGATGATTTTGATCGTTGGCGCCGCGTCGCGCTGCACGTCGATGTGGTAAACGGCCGCGCCGCGCGACTCCACGCCGTCCTCGTCCACGAGTTGCAAAGTCATGCCCGTCACACCCTCGGCGGGTATTACCGCTTCGCCGGCGAGCAGCGTCTTGTCCGCGCCCGCGGGCTGGAGCGGCGCGGTCTTTACGGGCTTGTCGCGGTCGGCACCGACGAGGCGGATTTCGCCGGCCTTCACCGCGGTGTTCGCCTTCACCTTCAGCACGAGTTTGCTGCCCGCGAGGATTTTCAAATCGCCGAGCGGTCGCCGTTGCGGCGGGAGTTGCGTGTAGGCGGGCCAGACCTGCTGGCATTCCACGCTCGCGACCGACGGACGCGGTTTCACCCGCACATGAAAGCTCGCGCTCTCCGCGTCGCCGAGCGCCACCACATAGTCGAACGGCTCCTGCACGCTTTGCAGCACGCGGGCGAAATGGCCGGGCTGATCCACGTTTGCGTTGAAATCGAATTCCTGCGGTTTCCCCTTCGCGGTTTTCACGCGCAACCTGCCCTTCGCCGGCACGATTCCCCGCGCCTCAGCTTCCAGCCGGAGATCGTCGCCGATGGCGATGACGCGGTCACCGGAGACGTTGTCGATCTGCGTCTGCCGCGGCACCGCGACATTGAAAAGGCAGGCGCGCAGCACCAGCGGCTTCGTGCGGTGTCCGCCGTACACCGCGAGCCCCGCCGTCGCGAGCAGCGCCAGCAGCGCGGCCCGCAGCCACTTCGTCCGCGGTGCGGTTACCACCACCTTGTCGAATTTCATCTGCGCCGCCATCGCCGTCGTCTCCGCCACGAGCGCGCGCACCAGCTCCGGCGACGACGTGCCGTCGTTCCTTTTCGCGAGCTGTACCGCCGCGATAAACCGCGAGCGAAACTCCGGTAGCGCCCGCTCCACCATTAGCGCCACCGCTTCATCCGGGAGCCGCCGCCACCACCGCCGGAGGCCAAACTTCCACAGCACCGCCGCCGCACCGCCCACGCCCGCGACGGCAAACACCAGCCGCCCGAGCCAAGGCAGATTCGTCAGAAAATCCGTCACCGTTTCGCTCATCAGCCAAAGACCCAGCGCCGTCACCGCCATCCCGATTCCCTGGCCCAAAGCCACGCGCCCATGCCGCCGGCGCAACTGCCGGATCCGCACCGCGATCTCGCGCGCGGTATCCGGGAGACGACGGCGCGAGGCGTCGTTCTTGGACGGTGCCATCGCGGTGGATTCGTCGTTGCGCTGATCGGAAACGGTCATGGATGGGTCATGCGTTTGCTACTTCAACTGCGCCTTCTTCCGCAAATACCACTCGAGCGTCGCCACGATGAGCAGCAGCGCGAAATAGACGGGCGACGACCACAGCTCGGCGTCCACCGTGCTTTGCACGCGCTCGGTTTTGGTGGCGATGAGTTCGGGAAGTTTCACCAGTGTTTCCTCGCGGAAAAATCCGCCGCCGCTGACTTCCGCCATCTGCTTGAGCATCGCTTCATTCATCGCCGTTTCGCCCAGCTCGAACGCCGGCTCGGCCACGGTGAACTCGATGAAGGTGATGTCGTCCCCTTTCACCGCAAACCGATGCACGCCGGGCGCGAGCGCCGTGAAATCGCCGCGATACATGCCGGGCTGCTCAGGAACCGCGCGCAGCGTGACGGCCTCCCGCGGACCGGCCTGCACGCTGGGTCCGGCGGCTACGGGCTTCACGGTGTAGCCGCCCTCGACGGTGGGTTCCTTGAGCGGATTGAAGTCAGTGCTGTAGAGCCGCGCATACACGGCCACGCGGTCGCCGGTGCTGTATTTCTGTTTGTCCACGCTGAGCTGCGTGCGCTTCGAGCCGCCGAGCAAATGCGCGAGCCCGAGCTTCTGCGTCACCTGCCCCCAGAGGATCGGGTAAAAGCGGTCGTCGGCATTTTTGCGCCAGCGCCAGGTGTTGTCGGTGCCCACGTAGAGCACCTGGCCGAGACCGTATTGCTGCTGTGCCACGATCGGCATTTTCCCAAAGCGCGTGGCCTTCGTCGCGTCGCCGTCCTGGAGCAGGACTTGCGCGGCGGGCTTCGCGCGGGCCACGCGCGCGACCCAGTAGATTTTCGGAAAGCGCCGCCAGATTGCGGCGTTCTCCTCGTCTTTGGGCGAGAGTTTCATCATCGGGCTGGTGCGGCCGAGCGGCGTGAGTTCGAGGGTGGTCGGGCGTTCCGGCCCCGGTTGTTTGGCGAGCCCCTCGCCGAGTTCCACCGGCAGCAGTTTCTCCAACTCCGTGCCGCGATACGCGCTCGGGTTGAATTGATTGCCCGCAATAAACAGACACGAGCCGCCGAACTTCGACACGAACTCGCCGAGCCAGCCGATGGCCGCGTCGCCGAGCGACTTGGGGTCCACGTCGCCGAGCACCACGAGATCGTATTTGAAAAGCTCCTCCTTCGTCGCCGGTAACGCCTTCACGTAGGGCGAGCCTTCGCCCTCCGCGATGGCCGGGTCGCCCTCCTGCAACCAGCATTTCACTTCCAGCCGACGGTCGCGCAGCAGCACGCTTTGCAGGTAGCGGAACTCCCAGCGCGGCGCGGCCTCGACCATCAGCACTTTCACCTTGCTGTCGATGACCTTGAGCCGCTGGGCCACGGCGTTGTTGTCCTTCGCCGCCTCGTCCTCGCGCGGTACGATGAAAACGCGCAATTCAAACTCGCCCACATTTTTCGGCGTAAAAGGCAGCGCCACGGTCTGCTCCTCGTCATCGGTGAAAGTGAGGTCTTTCGTCGCCACCACTTCGGTGCCGAGCTGCAGCGTGATCTTCGCTGTCTCGCCGCGCATGCCCTGTCCGCGGACGCGTACCGTCACGGGCAGCTCGTCTTTCACAAACGCCACCTCCTGCGCAAACATGTTCGCCACGATGATGTCGCGCGGCGAGGTGATGCCTACGCCGTAGATGAACAACGGCACGCCCTCCGAGCGGGCGAGGCGCGCGGCTTCGAGCGGCTGGGTGCCCACGTTGCTAGCGCCGTCGGTGGCGAGAAAGATGCCCGCGAGCGGCTGGCCGCGTTTGCGCGTGAGGAGTTCGCGGATGGCGTCGCCGATGGCGGTGGTCTGGCTCTTCGGATCGAGCTTGTCCACCCACGCGCGCGGGTCGGACTGAGCCTGATTGTCGGTGGGCTTGGCGGCGGCCGCCGCGGGTGCCGCCGTCGTGATTTCCGCGAGCGCCGCGCCGAAGGTGAAAGTGGTCACGTCATACGCCTTGGCGAACTTTTCCAGCAGCTTGAGATCGTCATTGCGCAGCACCCCGCGCAGCAGCTCCACGCGCGGCACGGTCTTCATTGCCACGCTGTCCTTGGCGTCGAGCGACTGCTCCAGCCCCTTGCGAATGTCGAGCACGCCTTTGGCCAAGGCCGCGCGCTTCAAATCCGCCGCATCGAACCGGGGGTCCGCGATCTTCATGCTCGCGCTGGTGTCGATGAGCTGGAGCAGCGTCCGCCGGATGGTGCCCTCGATGGTGAACGCCAAAACCGGACGCAAAATGATGAGCAACAGCAGCGCGAAAAGGATGAGCCGGAGCGCTGTCAGCAGGCGTCGCCGGGCCGGCGAAACCCACTCCCGCGTATCGCGCCAGTAGCTCCACCAGCTCATCGCGCCGAGCAGCAGCGCCAGCAGCATGATCCATCCGATTGCCCCCGAATTGCGCAGCACCACCTGCACGCCCGAGATATTCGCGGCGTTCTCAATTTTCACCCCAAAGATGCGGAGGAGGAAGTCAGTCACAGGGAGGCTTTGAGAAAACGGAATGAACGGCATCTTGCCAGCAACTTCCGCTTGGACGCGATGGCATTAGCATCGCTATCGGTGTTGCCAGTTCCGCTCTCGCCGGGTGCCGCCAGCGGTGGCACCCCGACAATCCAGACGCCACGTCCGAGACGGGAACTAGCCTTTGAAAAATCCCGAATTGAGCAGTCCGGAGAGCGCACCTTGCAGGCCACCTTGGGGCGGGACTTCGCCGCCGGGAGTGAGCTGGTCCACGGCGTGCGGGAGCAGGTGCGCGAGCGCGCCGGCAATCTGCGCGGGATCAATGCCGACCTGCTGGGCGAGCTGCTGGATTTTCTCCGAGCCGAGCGCCTGCTGAATCTGCTCGCCGCTCACCGGGAGGTTCGCGCCGGTGCCCACCCACGATTTGACCTGCGGCCCGAGCCCGCTGGCCGCGAGCTGCTGGACGAGTCCGGCGAGGCCGTTGCCGGAGCTGTGGTTTTGCACGAGGTCGGTGAGGATGTGGGCGATGCCGCTTTGGCCGCCGGGCGCGTTGCTGTTGTTGTTCAGCGCGCCGAGGGCGGCGCTGGCGAGTTGGGAGAAAAGACTCATGAATGGTCGGTGGGTGGTTGCCGACAAAAGCCGCTACTTTGGCACCGAAGTCAACGCCGGAGCCGCGCTCGAAGCGGGGCGCTGGTCAGTGCTCCGGGCCGCCTTTGGCCGACTCCGCTTCGGCGACCTGGCCGCCACCATCGCGACCCGGGAGTGCGGCCGGATTGCCGCCGCCTCCGAAGAGCCGCGCGAAGATCCGCTTGGGCGCGCTGGTGCCGGCTTCCTCGCCGGCAAGTTCGTGGTGCGCTTCACTCTTGGCGGTTTCCCATGCCGGGGCAAAGCCGGGCACGGTCAGCAGCATGCGCTTTTCCGCGCGGGCAAAAACTTCGAGATCGCGCTGAATCTTGCGGTCTGGCTGTTCGTTGAGGGCGTTGACTTTCACCCGCAGCGTTTCGTTTTCCTTCCGCAGCGTCTCCACGTCGCCCTTCATTTTCTTCATCGTTTCGGCTTCGATCTCCAGCCGGTCGCTGAGATGCCGGCGAAAGCGGGAGAGTTCGCTTTTTAGCCGCAGATAGTTGTAGGTCGCGATAAGGAGAAAGACGCAGCCGAGGTAGAAGCCGAGGGCGAATTGACTGAGGAAGATGTCTTGTTTCACAGGATTGGGTTAGACGACGACTTGGAGATCGGGAGCCACGGAGCCGCCATCGTACCGGACGACTTCATTTTTTTCATTGAGCACGATGACACGCGGTTTGTGTCCCGCGGCCTCTTCGGGCGTGAAGCTGCCAAAATTCATGATCGTGAGCCGGTCGCCAATTTTGCCGAGATGCGCCGTCGCACCGTTGAGCTGGATCTGCCCGGCCCCTGGTTCGCCGTAGATGACGTAGGTCTCAAACCGTTCGCCATTGCCCATGTTGCCGACGAGGATTTTTTCGTAAGGCAGCAGGCCCACGCGCTCGGCGAGATCGCGCGAAATGGTGAGGCTGCCCTCGTAGTGCAGACTCGCGCCGGTGACCGTGGCGCGATGGACTTTCGATTTCAAAAGGGTCAGTTGCATGACGGCGCGCACGTTGCGGGATATTCCGGGAATTGCAAGAACGGCGGCGCCGATATGGGGCAGGGGGATGCCCGCCCCAACTACGGAGCGTTGCCGACCTGATATGTCCGCCCCTTCCAACTCACGCCGCCGCCTGCCGAGCGCCGCCAGCTATTGAGCCCGATCGCCAGGCCCAGCACCTGCGCCACGGGATGCAGCACGCAGCTCAGCCACGAAGTGTGGAAGCGCCGCGTGAGTACGATGCGGATGAGGTAGATCACGGCGATTTGCGTGAAGACCAGCGGGCATGGTGCGAAGACGGCGAAAGCGAACGGCAGCAGAAAGCCGCAGACCTGCCACAGACCGATGACGAGGAAACTGGCGAGCGACTCCTCGAACGCGGCGCGGAGATTCTTTGTGAAGCCCTCCCACGTCTCCGCAAAGGAGCGATACATCCGCACGGTGGAAAACTGGAGAGCGTCGCAGTTGAAAAGCCGCATGCCGTCGCCCATTCGCCGGGCCACGGCGCGCCCGAGCGCCACATCCTCGACGACATGATCGCGTACCGCCGCGTGCCCGCCGATGCGGTCGTAGCCCGCGCGGCGGAAAAACATAAACTGCCCATTCGCCGCGCCCAGAATTCGCCGTGCCCCCACGGGCAGCCGCGCCGCGAGGTGCGGATGATTTTGCAAAAAACGCAGCAGCCAGTGCGGATACATGACCATGCCGAGCAGCAGGATCATTGGGATGATGAGCCGCTCGCCCCATGTCACCGCGAGCAGCCGCGGCCATGCGGAGACGAGGTCGGCGCGGTGTCGCTGCGCGAAAGCGACGGCGGCGGAGACTGTGCCAGGCGCGTGTGCCGTGTCGGCATCGGCGAAAAAGAGAAACGTCCCGCTGGCCTGTGCGGCGAGTTGATGGCAGGCCCAGCCTTTGCCCGTCCAGCCCGGCGGCAGCGCCGCGCCGGGGAGTACGCGCAGCCGAGGGTCGTCGGAGCGCAGGTTTTGCAAAATGTCGCCCGTGCCGTCGGTGGAGTGATCGTCGAGCACGAGCAGCTCGAAATTTGGATAATCCTGCGCCAGCAACGACCGCGCGCAGGTGCCGATGTTCAGCGCTTCATTGCGCGCCGGAACGAGGATGGAAACGCGCGGTGCCTCTCCGGCAGGCGGCGGAGCGGTGGGGTGCAGGCTGTCGAAGCACGCCAAATTCGCGATCACGTTCCCGAGGCCGAGCAGCAGCCCGGCGAGAATCGCGAGGTGGTAGAGCGTTTCGAGGTGCAAGAATGGTGGCGCAAACGGCGCGCCGGTCACTTTCCGACGGGGGCGCCGTGCTCGTGGTCAGTCTTGGCCACAGCGGCTTTGGCGAGCTTGGTGATGTGGCGGAGGACGAGGAAAAAAGCGATGAGGCCGAGGGCGAGGAAAACGTATTCGCCGGGATGTCTGGCATGGCCCGCACCGGTCGCGGCGGCCAGGCCCTGCTGTGCGGTCGCGCCGAGCCAGACGATGAAGCAATTCGCCGGGATGATGGCAACGAAGGTAGCGAGCATGTAGGGCCAGAAGCCGACCGCGGTAAGACCGTAGGCGTAGTTGGCGATGCCGAAGGGAACGGGACAGAGCCGCAGAAGGGCGATGATTTTCCAGCCCTCTCGTCCAACGGCATTGTCGATGAGGCGAAATTTTTCATGTTGTCCAAGCCAGCGCTGAACAGTGTTGCGGGCCAGATAGCGGGAGATGAGGAAGTTGACCGCCGCGCCAGCATTCGTGCCGAGGGTGATGGCGACAATGCCTTTCCAAAAACCAAAGATGCCACCTGCTCCGAGGGCGATAGGCGACAACGGGATGCCGACCATTTGCAGTAAAACAATCCCGCCCATATAAGCGAAAACGCCGAGCCAGCCGAGTTGCTGGAATTTGTCGTGGTATTGCAGGAAGAGATCGGTGAGGCGGTGCATCAGTTTCAGGGAGCGCCGCTTCTCGCAGAAAGTGCCGAATTTGCAACCGCCGTCGGCGGCAGTCGAGGGGCGAAAATTTGGCTTTGGGTGAGACCATGCCGCGCGCTAGCTTTCGGCTCTCGCCATGAACCCGATGAATCGCCCGGTACGCACCCCGCCTCCTCCATCTTCTGCATCCAGCAAGGGCTGGCTAATGATCCTTCTTCTGGTCGGAGGAATGAGCGTCTCGGGATTTTTGTTTTACCGTTCGCTGAATTCGCGTCCGAAACCATCTCCAGTGGTGGCCGTGGAGGCACCGCCCGCGCCGCCCGAACCTGTGGTGGAAACCCCGCCGCCCGCCGAACCCGCTCCGGTGCCAAAGGGCCCTGATCCGGCGATCGAGTTGGCGCGGGTGCAGGCGCGCATCGAGGCTGTGCGTGCAGTCGAGACGGTGCGCCCGCAAATGGGGCGGGGTGACTTTACCGGTGCGGCCAAAGCGCTGGAGGCCTGGCTGGCGGCGCATCCCGAGCACGCGCAGCGGGCGCTGGTGGAGCATCAGGTTGCGCGGCTGCGCGCGGCGGAGCAAGCCGTTCCGCTGCTGCTGGCGCAACCGGCGGCGCTGGCGGGGGCGCAGATTTCGGTGGGCAGTGCGGTATGGCAGGTGAGCCGCGTGGCGAATGGCAAGCTGCTGTGCAAGGTGCAGGCGCAGTTTGGGCTGGTGGAGCGGCCGGTCGAAATCTCCGCCCTGAGCGAAGCGGCGCTGCTCCAACTCATGCAGCGCGCGGACGCGGCGGGGCAGGGGACGCTCGCGCCGGGCTATCTGCTGGGGCTCGGCAAAACGGCGGAGGCCGCAGCCGCTCTGCGTGGCACCTCAGCGAAGGTGGAAGCGATGCGCGCGGATGTCGCCGAGTGCGTGGCCGTGGCGCGCGACGCGGAACTGCTCGCGGAGCTGGATGGTGTGGAGGCGCTGGTGGCCCGACACGAGACGGACAGCGCGCAGGAGCGGCTGGCGCGGTGCGAGGCGACCTTCGCGGGACACGAGTTTCTGACCATTGCCTATGTCTCAAAAATCAGCGACTGGCGGGGGCAACTCGCGAAGACTCCCGCACGGACGCCGGTCCCGACACCCGCGCCGACGACGGTGGCCGACGCCTACCCAGGACTTCCGG
Source organism: Chthoniobacter sp. (assembly GCA_021414005.1). Classification (GTDB taxonomy): domain Bacteria; phylum Verrucomicrobiota; class Verrucomicrobiia; order Chthoniobacterales; family Chthoniobacteraceae; genus Chthoniobacter. The sequence continues at coordinate 179,894 of JAIOPH010000030.1, forward strand.
TTTTCACTCTCTCGACGGCGGTCGCCGTGGGAGATCCCGATCGCAAGCAACTCCAACTCGCCGCGGAGTGGGCGGCCTCGACCGGAAACTGGGACCGCCATTTCACCGCGCTGAAAAATGCCCTCGCCACCGCCGCGGGCAGCGGCCCATGGCAGCAGCATCCGCAGAATCTCGACCGCCTCATCGGTCTCGGCACGCCCGCGCTGGCCACCGAGCAGGCGCGGTTCATTCGCGCGGTGGGCGCGGCTGAATTGACGAAGTTCACTGCGGTGGAAAAGAGCAGGGACTTCCTCAAGTGGCTGCTCGTCCGCCCAGTGGTGCTCGCCGCCTTTAATGACACCGTGGAGCCGCAGGACCAGGCGGCGAACGCCCTCGCGGAATGGCGCACCATCTGGTACGACGATGAGGAGAATCGCGAGAAATACGCGAACCTCGCGATCGCGTGTGCGCTCGTCTTTGACCAGGCCGTCCGCATCAGTCCGGACGTTTATGGCTTTGGCAAAACGGAGAGTTCCAGCAGCGGCGGTTCGGCCAAGGAGGTCTCCGCCCTCGGACGCTATCGCTTTTACCGCGACTGTGCGAAGAAGGGCTCGCTGAAAGTCCCCCTCGCTGAGATGATGCCGTGGGAGCTGGTTTGGGTGGTGGATGCGCCAGTGCCCGACAGCGAATTGGTCTGGGCGCAGCAGCATGCAAATTTCAGCCGCCGCGACTGGGGCAAGGCCTACCCGCACATTCGCTACCGGATGGATCGCGCCACGCAGGGCGTGAATCCTTACAAGGCTTACACCCTCGCCGAGATCGAAAAGGAGGGCGGCGTTTGCGGCGACCAGGCCTACTTCGCGGCGATGACCGCGAAGGCAAACGGCATTCCGGCGATGGTCATCTCCGGTGAAGGCGACCGTGGCGGACACGCGTGGATGGGCTTCGAGTTGGCGCGCAGTGAATGGAAGCTGGATAACGGGCGTTACGCCGATAACTACGCCGCCGGCACCACCCGCCACCCGCAGACCGGCGCGACGATCAAGGAACATGAGTTGCGCCAGCTCACCGATCCCGCCCGTCGCACGCCGAGCTATGAGAAAAGCGACAAGCTGCTCGCGCTTTCCGCGCTGCTCGCCGAGGCCGGACAGCGCCAGCTCGCCACAGTGGCGCTCACGACCGCGCTCACGCTTGCCCCAAAAAATTTCGACGCCTGGACGGCGAAGCTCGCCCAACTCGCTGCGGCCAAGGTGACCGCCGCGGAATATCTCCGCGAAAGCGCCCGCATGCGCGTGACCTTTCGCGAATTCTCCGATCTCGTGCAGACGATCGACAAACGTGAGGCCGACTACCTTGCCGCCAATGGCGACGCCGACGCCGCGCGCAAGCTCGTCCACACGCAAACGGGTCGCATGGAGCGTAAGGACGGCGAGCGCTCCGATCTGATCATTGATAATGTGGTGCGCGAAGCGGAGATGGCGGAGAAAGCCGGCGAAACCGAAAAAGTGGGGCGCATCTATCGCGATGCCTTGAAAGACAAAGGAACCGAGGTGGTGCCGTTCAAGAAGGTCGCCGGTCACTACTACGACTGGGCCAAGAAGAGCAACAAGGGCCCTGAAACGGTGCGCGAACTTATCTCGTTTTTCGATCGCAAGCACGACATGCCGACGACGGACACCTTTGCCATGGGGGCGTATCGCGGGGCGCTCGGGATGCTCATCGACATGACCAAGGAGCAGAAGATGGAACCGCAGCAGCACCAGCTCGAGCGCCGCGAGGTAAAGCTTAAAGAGCTTCAGGAAAAGCAGGGCAAACTGCAGAGCAAGGGCGCGGATCGCTGACGGGAGCGGCGGCTAAATGTTCGCGCCGGGAGCGAGCAATCGGATCAATGCCGACCGCGCCGCGCCGACGCCTTTGTAGTCCGCCATGGCTTCGGGCATGGTGTGCAGCGCGCGGGCGATCCGCCGGCCGATTTCAGGGTCCGCCGCCGCTTCGTCGAGGCGGTGATTGCTCACGCGGATGCCAAAAAGCAGGCAGCGCGTCACCGGCAGCCGCGTCAAAAACTGCCGCTCCAGGCGGACCCACGTCGTCTCCAGACGTGCCTCCGCTGTGAGGCGAGGCAGCCTGCGTACGGGGTGAAAGTTCAGTTCCGTGTGCGCGCTCAGGCCCCAGTTTTCCCGCTCCCATGCCGCCTCGCACGCGATCCGCGCCAGAAACGTTTGAATGCTCGCGCCGATTGTCTGTTGCAAAGCCGGCACCGGCGCATGCACCGCGCTCAGTGGCAGCCCGAGCTTTTCCGGCAGCGACCATGCGGACGGAAAAATCACCTCGCCCGCCACCGCCACGGGTTCGGTTTCGATGTCCGCCGAGAGCACCACCCAATCCGCCTCTGGCTCCGGTGCCCACTGCCGCATCCACGCCACGGCCTCGACACGGCCAGCCTCGCCTTCCGGGCGACAGCCGACGAAAAGTTCGGGACTCGCCTCCCGCCAGCGTTTGCGCTCCGCCAGAATCGCACCCGCTTTGTCCCACACGCCCCAATACGCCGCCGCGTCACCCGCCCGTAGCGACATTGGCAAACGAAAATCCGCATCGGGAAACAAGCGTCGCCAGTCAGGAATCATCGAGGGATTCAAACGAGCGGATGCTTTCACCGCAAGCGCGCTGCGCGTCGAAGATTTCACTCTCGGTTCGTAGAAGGCAGCCGTCTGCCGGGAGAAAGGGATCGTTCCGGCTGAAACCACACCATCTGGGGACCACTTTTGTCGCCGACCCCAATATATTGTGCTTGCGGGTGAAAATGGCCGCTCCTAATTTCCGGGCCGTTCGTCCGCTTTTCACCTCAATTTCACCCCAAAAACGCCATGTATCTCCAATCCCTCGAACTCTTCGGTTTCAAGTCTTTCGCCCCCAAAACCAAGATGGAATTCCATCGCGGCGTGACCGCGGTGGTCGGGCCGAACGGGTGCGGAAAATCCAACGTGCTGGACGCGATGCGGTGGGTGCTGGGCGAGCAGTCGGCCAAGGCGCTGCGCGGCGGCGAAATGTCGGACGTGATTTTCAGCGGGACGGATTCCCGCGCGGCGGTGGGCATGGCGGAGGTGTCGATGACGTTTGCCGAATGCGAGGAGCAACTCGGCCTGGACTGGCATGAAGTCACGATCACGCGCCGCGTTTTCAAGGACGGAGGGAGTGAGTATCTGCTGAACAAAACGCCCTGCCGGCTGAAGGACATCCAGCAGCTTTTCATGGACACGGGCATCGGGCGCTCGGCCTACTCGATCATGGAACAGGGCAAGATCGACATGATCCTGTCGTCACGGCCGGAGGATCGGCGCGCGATTTTCGAGGAGGCGGCGGGGATCACGAAATACAAGGCGCAGAAGCGCGAGGCGTTGCGCAAGCTGGAGGCCACGGAGGCGAATCTGCTGCGGCTCGAGGACATCGTGAAAGAGGTGAAGCGGCAGATCGGTTCGCTCCAGCGGCAGGCGGGAAAGGCGCGGCGTTATCAGGCGCTGATCAGCGATTTGAAGCTGCTGGAAACGCACGCGGCAAAGCGGCAGTTCGACGCGCTGGAGGAGGCGCGCGTGACCGCCAAGCAAGAGCTGGCGCGGCTCGCCGACCGGCAGGTGGAGTGCGAGCAGGAGATCGAATCGCGCGAAAGCGAGGTCGCCGTGCAGCGGGCGGCGCTGGAGGAAATGGAGCAGCGGCTGAACCAGGCGCGCCAGTCGGTCAACGATCTGCGCACACGCATTTCGAACCACGAGAGCCGGATCATTTTCAACGAGGAGCGCGCGCAGGAATTCACGCAGCTCGTCGAGCGCTATCGCGCGGACGTGGCGGGCGCAGAGGAGAAATTCCGCATCGCCGAGACGCAGCTTCACGATACCGACATCGAGCTGGAGCAGATCACCACGATGCTCGCGGGCGAGTTGCGGGTCATGGAGGAAAAGCAGGCTGCCGTCGCCGCGCTGACCGGTCAGCGGCAGGAGGCGGAGCAGACGATCAGCGGCGTGGCAAATGACGCGGCGCGCATCGAGAGCCGCATCAGCGGCCTGCGCGGGCAGATTTCCAGCGTCTCGCAGCAGCGCGATGGCGCGGAGGCGCGGCTGAGCATTCTTTCGGGCGAACTGGAGCAGCTCACCTTTGCCTTCACGCAATTCACCGACCGGCTGCGCGACACGCAGGCCGAGATTGAGCGCGCGGTCAGCGACGCCGAGGCGCGCGCCGCCCAGCTCGCCGACAGCGAGGCGCAGCTCCGCGAGGCGCAAAGCGGGCTGGCGGAAACCGACCGCGAACTCCGCGACGCGCAGCGTTCGCTGGCGGAGAAAGACTCGAAGCTCGAAGTGCTCCGCGCGCTGAACGCGGGCGGCGAAGGTTTCTCCGAAGGCACCCAGGCCGTGCTCCGCGGGCTGGACAATCCCGACTTTTTCAAACCCGCGATCCTCGGCGCGCTGGCGCAGTTCATTGAGGTCGCGCCGGAATTTGTCACCGCCGCGGAGGCCGCGCTGGGCGTGAATCTCCAGGCGATCGTGATGAAGGACACGATGATCGCGGAGTCGGTGGTGAAGACGCTGACCGCGCAGAAACTCGGCAAGGCGGCGCTCGCGCTGCGGGAACTGGAGAACCATTTCGACCACAAGGCCGAACCACTGGCGCTGCCCGAAGGCGCGATCGACTGGCTCATCCGCAAAATCACGCCGCAGCCCGAAGTGCAGCGGCTCGTCGAACGGCTGGTCAACCACACCGTCCTCGTGCCCGACCTCGAAACGGCGCTCCGCATTTTCCCGCAGGTGCGCGGCTCGGCGGTCGTCACGCTCGCGGGCGAGGTGCTCACCGGCCACGGCGTGCTGCATGCCGGCCAGACCGGCGAGGCGGTGAATTCCGTGCTCGCGCGGAAAAACCAGATCCACACGCTCGAAGCCGAGGCCGCGCAGTTCCAGCAGCAGATCGAAGGCGTGACGGTGCGCCGCAACGCGCTCGTAGCCGAAATCGAAACGGCCCAGGCGCGGTTGGACGAAGCGCGCGAAGAAAAGCAGAACGCCACCCTCCTTGTCTCCACGCTGCGCGGCCAGCTCGCGATGGTCGAGCGCGAGGCGAAGGAGACCGAACGCAAACAGCAGAACCTCGAAGGCGAACGCGCGAGCAGCGAGGCGCGGCATCGCGAGGCGGCGGATCGCGTGGGCGGGTTGGAAGCGGAGATCGCCAGCGGGCTCGGGCAGCTTGAGGAACTCCAGACGCGCCGCGCCGAAGCGCAGAACCAGCTCGAAGTCCTGCGCGCCCGCGAAGGCGAACTCGGCGGCGAACTCAACGAGCTGCGCGTCAAGGTCGCCACCGAGCGCCAGCGCCACTCTTCACTCCACCATCAGCGCCAGCCCATGGAAGCGCGGCTAACCGAGCTGACCGAGCTCATCGCCGCGCGCAAACAGGACATCGTCAACTACGAGCAGCGCGCGGACTCGATGCTCGCGGAAAACGCGGAGATCGAAACGAATCTCGAACGCCTGCGCGGACAGGTTGGCGAAGGCGAAAGCGCCGTGGCCGCGCTGCTCGAAGAGCGCGCCGGGATGGCATCAGCCGTCGAGGAGCTGGCGAACGGCCTGCGCGTCCTGCGCCACCAGCTCACCGAAGCGCACGACCAGCGCAGCCGGCTCGACGTGAAACACACGCAGTACGAAATGAAGCTCACCGCGCTGACCGAGCACATCCAAAAGCGCTACCAGCTCGATCTCGCGACCTTTGAGCGCGATCTCCACGGCTTGCGCGTGGCCATTCGCGACCACGCGAAACGCCAGGCCCGTGGCGCGGACGCCCCGTCCGCCGATGGTGAAGCGAGCGCCCCGCTCGCTGATTCGGCAGGCGAGGCACCCACAGGACAAACCGCGGACGAGGCGTCCGCGCCACGCAGCGAGATGGTCGAAGACGCCTTCGCCATCGACTGGGAGCGCATCGACTCGATGGTCCGCGAACTCGATCAGCGTCTCGACTCGATGGGGCCGGTGAACCTCGACGCCATCCAGGAATACGACGAGTTGGAGCAGCGCCACGCTTTTCTCGAAAAACAGAACCAGGACCTCACCAATGCCAAGCAGGAGCTGATCGACGTCATCGCGAAGATCAACAACACCACCAAGACACTCTTCGCCGAGACGTTTGAAAAGATCCGCGTGAACTTCGCCGAGATGTTTGTCGAACTGTTCGGCGGCGGCAAAGCGAACCTGCTCCTGACCGACGAAACCGACCCGCTCGAAAGCGGCATCGACATCATCGCCAAGCCGCCCGGCAAACAGCTCCAGACCATCACCCTGCTCTCCGGCGGCGAGCGCACCATGACGGCGGTCGCGCTGCTCTTCTCGATCTACATGGTCAAGCCGAGCCCGTTCTGCGTGCTCGACGAAATGGACGCGCCGCTCGACGAATCGAACATCAACCGCTTCATCAAAATCCTCGACCGCTTCGTGGCGCAGTCGCAGTTCATCGTCATCTCGCACCACAAGCGCACCATCGCCCGGGCCGACGCACTCTACGGCGTGACCATGGAGGAGCACGGCGTCTCGAAACTCCTCGCGCGGGCGAGCGCAGCGCGGCGGTGAGTTCCCGGTGGCGCGCCCCGCCTGCTCCGCGACGCTCTGCCGCTTGCGCCCATCCCGCCGCGCAAGGTGGCAAACCTCGCCTGCTTTGCCGCCCGCGGCCTGAGCCGTCCGAAGATTCAGACTACGCCGCGGCGCCTTTTTGTTTCGGTGGCGGAGCGTCCTTGCTGCGGAAGCCGTACATCGGCAGCAGGCGGTAATTAACCTTCAAGGCTGAGTGTCGCCACGGTTGTGGCGATGACGCGACCTCCGGGGCCAGCGTGGCCGCCGCTGGAATCCCAACGGCCAGCCTCGTCGCCGGTCCTTTTTTTGCAGAAGCGGCAGGGGTTCCTTGAGCCGGTCGTTCCACTCCGTCCAAATCGGACCCTGATGCTGGTAGAGCGCCAGGGTCGCGTGGTAAACATTGTAAAGGTTCAGGTTGCGAAAATTCATCGGGTGCAGCTTGAGCGTCTCGGCGCTTTCGGTCATGCGGTGGTCGGTTGGCGGGACGAGGTCGAGCTTGCGGCAAAACATCCCGGTGGCGGTCATAGAAGCAGGCAGCACGCATCGGTGCTTGGTGCGAGGCGGAAAACCGGGAAATGGCACCGGTTCATCAGTCGCTATTCTCGCTCTGCGTTCACTTTTCGGCCAGCGGCACGTTCAGCCAGTTTTCCACTTTGATGCAGCGGGTAGTCCAGTCGCCCATCACGTCCCATGTGGACCAGAGGTGCATGATTTCCAGACCGCGTCCTCCGCTGGCTATGGTGTCGGCTTTAATCAGGCCGAGTGCGAGACGGGCGTCCCATACATACTGCCAGCTCGCCCAGCCGAAGGGCGGGTGGTATGGCTCTGCCCATGTGTGGGGGCCGTGCCAGCTTTGGCGGGTCATTTCCTTTCGCCCGATGGAGTCGCTCGGGGGTAATCCTTTTGCGTCGGGCGCGGCCAGGCGAAGACGGACGCGTTCCAGATAGTTGGCTTGGACGGTGGTTTGCTTGCCGGGTTCGATCAGGTTTTGCAGGGGCACGGTCAGTTGTTCGTCGGTGCAGCGTTTTGCGGCGGCAAGACGGGCGGCGAGATATTGTTCGTCGCTGAGTTGAACTGGGCTTTTGTGCCATTGCACGAGCGTTTCAATCCCGCCTTTTTGAATCAAGTCGTGGATGATTTTGCTGTCGTCCATCTGCACTTTGACCCGGTTATACCACGGCTTTCCGTCGCGGACCTCCACATGCATGATCTTTTCGGGCCAAGTCTTGGGCTGGTCGTACCGATAGGTCTTGTAGTCCTGGCTCCACACCGGAAGCCCTTCGTAGGAATACTCGGCGGCCCAGCCGTCGGGCTGTTCCTGAGCTTTGAGCCATGTGTAGGACTCCATGAAAAGTTTGCCGTATTTTTCTTCCCCGGTCATGGCGTAAAACCAAGTCAGCAGGGTTGCGATGTAGCGGTTGAAGTTGCGGGGGTCGATGGACAGGCCCTCGAAATTGCGGGCGGGGACTGGTTCGTTTTTGGAGTTAAAGTTGTCGGCCCAGCCGCGCACTTCGCCTTTGCCGAGTTGAGTGGCAAAGAGCCATTTTCCAAGTTGGGCGGAACGTTTCAAATACTTCCTGTCACCGGTCGCGTGATACATGATCACGGAAATGCGGAATCCATCGGTCGTGCAGGCGTCGGCGTAGGATCCACCACCACGGACACCGTAAGCGCCGTTGGACTCCTTCTGTTTTTCTGCGGAGCCCTCGATCCGCGTGTCGAACTCCGTGGGGCACCAGCCCCACTCGGGATGTTGGATGCGCTGTGTAACGAGGTCGGCCAGCTTCTTTGCAGCGTCGAAGTATTTCTTTTCGCCGGTGAGTCGGTGCGCGTACATCAGCAGCGCAAAGGGGCGAAATTGATAGCCGTCCTCCATGCGGACCTCTTCGAGCGGGCACTTGCCTCCGCCGGCTGTGGCCTTGCCGCCGCGTTCGATGGTGGCACCGGTGGGAAAATGCCCGGCGGGTTGCTGCACTTGGAGGAAAAAATCCGCTGTCTTGAGTGCGGCATCGAGGTATTTCCGTTCGCCGAGCATCTCGTAAGCACGCAAGAACTGGGCGGCGGAGTCCGCCAGCGCACCACGGTTTAGATCCACCTTTGCCGTGTCTTCTTTGACTTGGACGCTGGTGTAGCCAAACGAGTAAACGCCGAAATCGCCTGTTGCGGCGATGCGCGCATCGAGCCAAGCGCGGATGTCCTGTTCGTTTTGTTCTAAAAGCGTGCGGTCAATCTTCGTGAGGACTGCTGCAAGTTCGGGTGCGGCTTCTTTCTCTGCTGCATGGGTGAGTGGGATCGTCAGCGCTGTGAAAATGGCGAGCGCACCGATCATCGCCGCGCTTTGTCTGAGAAGTCGTTTCCCATTCTGCTTCATTTCGGTGGTGTTCATTTTTTTAGGACGCTCTTTTCTGGAGCCCATTTTTTCTGCCAGATGGGGTAGTCTCTGTTCAATAAATCGGCGGGAGTCGTGCAATACCACATGTAGCCAGTGCGACGATCGGGTTCGACTTCGGACATGTTGCGTTTGATGACGCCGTCGTTGCCGCAGAAGATAGGCCGTTGTGTTTCCAGCTCGTAGAAACGTGCCCAGAGCGGCTCCGCGTTCGGGTCGGCGACCAGGATTCTATCAAACCCTCTGGGCAGCGACGCATCCGGCTTCTCCACCAGACGCTGGCCCTTGATTTTGGCGGCATCGAACCACGCCACCGCCGACTGGATGGCGTCCACGACTTCGGGCGATGGCGTGTCGAGGCTCATCAAAAAACGCACGATGCCCACAGCCTCACTCCCGCTGATGGATGCCTTTTCATAAATCCGCGCACCTGCGGGAGCCAAACTCTTCTCGTCGTGCTGGGCGCACCAGGCGGTGCGTTTTCCGTTCTGCACGATCTGGCATTTTAAAATGCACTCGACGCCCTTCGCGACAGCCTTTTCAGAGCGCGACCGGCGCTCGGCATCTACAAATGCGTATCGGGTTTTGTCATTGGTGATTCTTTGCAGCAGACAGAGGACAGACACCATCGCCTCGTCATTGAAAGTAATGTGGACGAAGTAGTTTTTCGTGTCGCGGTTGGAAACGACACGCGCGAGGTATTCTTTGTCCTTGGGGAAGGGGAAGAACTGCGGCCAGCCCCCGTTTTCGTATTGGGCATTGAGGAGAAAATCGAGGCCCTTGAGGAATCCTGCTTTGAAGCGTTCCTGCTTCGTGGCGTTGAAGACACGCGCCAAGTATTCCATCTGCGTGTAGGTCGAGCCATTGTCTATCGTGCTGTCCGTTTTGCTCTTGGCGGCTTCGATGGTGGGGCGCTCCGCGTCGGAGATATTCGCGGTCAGGTTGATTCGTTTCTTGAACGCGATGGTCTTGGGCCAGCCGCCGGAGTCGCATTGGTAAAGCAACACGTTGTCAGCGATGCGGATAGCCTCGGATCCTGCATACCACTCGGGCTTTTCACGCATGAACGGGCGCAGACGGACTTCCCAGTAGCCGGAGGGCTCTTCGCCAGCCGCCGTTTCGGGCACACTCGTAGCAGTCGAGGTTTCAGCGGAGAAAATGCGCCCGCCAAGAAGACAAAATAGCCACGCCAGACTGAGGAGCCGCGCCTTCACTTTTGGTTACCGGGTGCTGTGGCTTCGTCCGCGTTTGGCTTTGCCGGAGAAGGAGTGGTTGCAGTCTCGGTTTGCGCGAGAGGTTTGGCACCGCCGACAGACACCTGCTCGTAGCTGCCTGTTCCAGTCACGACTTTGGCCTCGTCGAAGTAGATCGTGCCGCCTGTCCCGCTGCCGTAGGAGCCGAATTTGAAAGCGAACTTACTGCGATAGTAAAAGGCGTTGCTGCCTTGCTGGGCATAGACCTTTTTGCCCTGCACCCAAATTTCCGTCAGTCCGTCATCTCCGAGGGAGAAGTAATGGTGAAACACAAAGTCATACCATTGGCCTGGCTCGGCCTTTTCCACCAGGGTCGTCACCCGGTTGCCCGGTTCAGCGTCCTTGGATTGTTTATAGTTTGTCCGAAAAATGAACTGCCCGTTGTCCAGTCGGAGACAAGCCTCAGGGCCTTGGGCGTATTCCTTGCCTTGGCCCGCGTTTGGCACACCGCCATGCCACTGAATCACCATCCCCGAATGGGTAGCGCTATCTGCGGGGACCAGGATGCTCACCGCAACCCAGCAATGCTCACCGATGCGCGGACTGTCCTTTTCATCCCGGTTCACCAGTTCGAATTCCATTCGGCGGCCCTTTTCGCCCCGCACGCACTTCATGGCTCCCGTTCCATGTCGAACGGGTACCTTGACCAGACTCACCTCCCCCGCGCTGCCAGAATAGCCTTTGGCGGGATTGACCCTTTGGTTGCTCCAGCCTCCACCCAAATCCTGAGGTTCAATGAAGTAGTTTCGTGAGAACTTGCCCTCGAAGGACTCGGCCCACGTTGCGCCACGTGCAGGGCCCGTCGAAATCGCAACCCATACAGCGGCGAGAAACGCGCAGGTCGCGGACAGACGATGAAAACTTTGTGTCATAAGCTATCGATGATTTTCGCAAATAACTGGCTCAGGGCAATTCCTGATCCGCCATCCACAGCGTGGCGGGTGCAAAAGCAAATGCCTTCATTTCCTCTGTGGCGGAGTCTGGAGGTTGCTGCGCAGCCACGCGAGGACGTTGGCGACATCGGCGGGCGTGAGTCCTTCGGCGAAGGATGGCATGAGCGAGGTGGCGAGGCGGCGCACGCCGGTCACATCTTTGCGCAGTAGCACTTGCTTGACGCCGTTCGGCAAAACCAATGTGAGGCTGGTGGCTCCGTCCTCTTTTAGGATGCCAGTTGCGGTGTTGCCATCAGCCATTTGCACAAGTGTCGTCTCATAGCCGGGGCGTATGCGTTCGTTCGGCATGAGAATTTCCTTGAGGAGCGATTCCTCCGCCATGGCGAGTTGACCCATTAAGTCGGGACCGACTTCGTGCCCTTCGCTGCCGATGCGGTGACACAGCGCGCACGTTTGGAGAAACAATGCGTGTCCGCGCCCGAGGTCGCGCTGGCCCGCGAGCGCAGCGACATATTTACGAAATGTCTCATCGCTGATGGTTTCAGCAGGCGGCAGTTTACCGGCGGGCACCGGGGCCTCGGCGTCCGCAACTGTCGCAACGAAGGTGTCTTCGAGCGTGCGCGTGGCCTGACGAACTTCGACATTCGGACTGGCGGCCAGCGACGCGAGCACGGCACGGACGGATTTGTCGCCGAGCGGTTTGCGTGGGGCGTTCTTGCGGCCCTTCGCGAGGGCGTTGAGCACGGTGGCTTGCACTTCCGGCGCCGCAGTGGCGATGAGCGTGAGGGTGCGGGGAAGTTCGGTTTCATCACGGCGCGCGGCGATGGATTGTGCGAGCGATGCGAAAAAGGGTGCAGGGGCCTTTGGTTCGCCCATGAGCGCGGACAGCATTTCCACTCCTCGCCCGTGCAACGACGACAGGATGGCTGCGTCCATCCAGCGCACGGAAAGGTGCTCCATGGCAAGGCGCGCCAGCGAGGCGAAGGCCGCCGGGTCGCGCGTCTCGCCGAGGCTCAGCGCGATTTGAATTTGCACGCGCGGGTCTGTTTCGCCGGGAGCAGCCTTCAACACGGATTCGAGCAAAGCGCGGCCCTCTTCCCTGGCAAACCAACGGTCGGCGAGTTGCAGCGCGTGGATGCGAACAGCCGCGTGGGTGTGGTTGATGAAAGGCTGCACGTCGGGTGGCGTGAGCATGCCGAGTTGGTCGAGCGTGCGGAGCGCCGTGATGACGGTGGAAGATTCGGCATTCGGTGCGGTCAGCACTTCGCGCAGCGCCGAAGCGGCATCTTTTTCTCCGCGTTCAACGAGGAGACGCTGCGCAGTTTGGCGTCGCCAGTAGAGCGGGCTGGCACATTCACGGGCGAGAGTCGGCACGTCGAGCGCGCTCATGTCCGCCGAGGGCGTACGCGGCGCATCCTTGTGGGTGAGCCGATAGATGCGGCCGCGGTCGTGCCCCGCATACACGCCGTATTGCTGCTGCAAATGGCGCGGGATGGCCGAGTAGTCCTCGATGATTTCGCGGTAGTAATCGGTGACCCAGATGGAGCCGTCCGGGCCGTGGGTGAGGTTCATCGGGTGACTCCATTGGTCGCTGGTTGCGGCAAACTCCGACTTCTCCTCGCCCGGCGCGCGACGGAGTTTCAGCACCGAGCCATCCGCCTCGATGAGCGCGCGATGGATGAGATTGCCCGACGGTTCGCAAACAAAATACTGCCCGTGCAAACCGGGCAGTGCGTGGTCCTGATAAATTATCGGCCCGCAGGCGGAGGTGAACCAGCCGCTCGCCTCACTCTCCGCCGCACCGTAGCGGGAGTTGTAGTATTTGAAATACGCCGGGTCATCCGCGCGCTTCTGCCGCCACGGATGCGGCTGCGAAATCGGGTAGGCCCGCCGGTCGCCGGTGTTGGCTTCGAGCGAAGGCGTGGCCGCATCGGGATTACGCGCGAGATAGCGCCACGGAATCGGCGCGATGCTGATGCCGGGAAAAGTCGTCGTCACCGTGAAACGCCCGCCCGCTTCCGTCATCGCGAAGCCGAAGGTCTGCGTGTTGCCCGTCACTGGTTCAATCGCGCTGCCGTCTGCGCGAATGCGAAAATCGGTGCCCGGCAACTGGACGGGCGCGACCAGATGCGGCCCCGTGATTTTTCCACCGTCCCAGCCGCGCCCGAGATAAATCCAGCCATCCGCGCCCCACTGCGGCGCATTGATGCCGCGCTCCAGCTCACCGGTCGGAAAGCCGGTGAACAGTTTCTCCCGCACCTCGGCCCGGCCAGCGCCGTCGCGGTCCGCGAGGAAGATAATGTCCGGCGCACAGGCCACGATGACCCCGCCCCGCGCGGGCACGAGTCCATAGACCGGCGGCAAATCGGCAGCCCACACCTCCGCCGCATCCATGCGCCCATCGCCGTCCGTATCGCGCAGCACTTTCACCACCCCGAAAGTGCCCGCATCCGCCGCTTTCTTAAACTTCTCCCCCGCCTGCACCCGGCGCACCTTCGTGTCCAGCATCCCCGACTTGTTCAGTTCCTCGATGTCCAGTTGCCCCGCGAGATTGTAGCCGTGCAACTCGCTCACAAACATCCGCCCGCGTTCATCCCAGCACACCGCCGACGGCGACGCGATGAGCGGTTCGCTGGCGACGACCTCCATCCGAAAGCCCTCCGGCAACCTGAACGCCGCCGCGCTTTGTTCGGGCGTCAAAGGCTTGGGCGCGTCCGTTGGTTGCGGGATTTGCGCGAGTGCGTGTGGGGAAAGAGGCACCCACAGCAGGAGCAAAGCGGCAAGAGACAGACGGGACATGGTTCGCGGCGACTATGGGGGAGCTATCTCCCACGGCAATTCATTCGTCACTCCGAGTCCCCATTGGCCTTCTTCCGTTGCCTTGGATGACAAACGGTCCCGCGTTCGCCCCGACCTCAGTACATCCTCTGCGAATTGGGGTGGCTCTCGTAATACTCGCGCTCCACTTCCTTCAGCCATGCGTCGTGCACGGCCTGGAGGCGCTGCGCCAGCTCGGGTTGTTCACTGAGGTGATTCTTTTTCTCCGGCTCGGGGTCAGCGAGATTGCCGAGATGCGTGGCTTTACCTTCCCGCCCGATCAGTTTCCAGTCCCCTTCCCGCACCGCCCAAAACCACTGCCACTGCCAGTGCATCACCTGATGATGACTCGGCGCATCGGCCGATCGGATGATCGGCACGAGGCTGCGTCCGTCGAGCTTCACCGCGGGCGGCGGGACTCCGCAGAGTTCCAGCAGCGTGGGAAACCAGTCCTCACCGGCCACGGCCTGCTCGCGCACCGCCCCGGCGGGCAGCTTCACCGGCCAACTGATGATCGCCGGCACCCGGATCGCCCCTTCCCGGAAATCATTGCCCTTCTGCCCGATCCACTTCCCCGTATTTCCCCCGCCGCCATTGGCTCCGTAGTTGGTTCCCTTGGCCAGGCCGCTCTGGTGGTTATCCACACTGATCCGGTAGTCCTCCACCGAGTGGCCGTTGTCGCTGAGGAAAAGGATGATCGTCCTGTCCCGGAGACCGTGCTTTTCCAGCCGGGCCATGATCTGTCCCATGCGATCATCCGTCGTAGAAATCATCTTCGCATAGGCCTGGCGCGGCATCTTCATGTCCCGGTAGCGTTCGTCAAATTTCGCGTCGGCCTGCTCCGGGTAGTGCGGGATGTTAAAGGGGACATAGAGAAAGAACGGCACGTCCTTGTTTCTATCCACAAACTCCAGCGCCCGCGCCGTCATCAGGTCCGGGAAATACTCCCCCGGTGCCCAGACCTCCTTGATCCCGTCGTAAAGGTCATGGTTCCCCGCACCATGCAGGAAGTGGTGGTTGTAGTTGTCGATGAAGCCACCGAGGAGGCCAAAGAACTCATCGAAACCCTGCTTCGTCGGGCCAAAGTCCGGGTGCGCCCCGAGATGCCATTTGCCAAACATCCCCGTCTTGTAACCCGCACCTTTCAGCACCTCCGCCAGGGTTACTTCCTCCAGAAACATATTCCGTTGCCTGCCGGCCTTGGCGTCCCCTTGCGTCCAACTGTTCACCGCCCCGCGCTGCGGATACCGTCCCGTCAGCAACATCGCCCGCGCCGGGCAGCACACCGCATGGGCATACGCCTGCGTGAACCGCACCCCGGTCTTCGCCAGCTCATCCATCGCCGGCGTATAAAGGTCCTTCGACCCATAGCAATTCACGTCCAGCGTCCCCTGGTCGTCGGTCAGGAAAATGACGACGTTCGGCGGACGTTTCGTGTCCGCGCCCGGTGCGCCGGTGGGTTCGCCCTGCGCCTGCCCCGCCGGCATTCGCCCGGCTGCGCCGCTGGGCGCCAAAGGCAGCAGACAGACCGCGATGCCCAGCAGGGCTCTCCTGATGCTGCTCATGAATGCAAGATCGCCTCCCACCGGTCCCCGCGGCCCATCACATGATGGACGGCTCCCGCATACTGGAATCGCACCGGCCTGGGCATGCCGACACCTCGGCGCTCCCGCTCACCACTGTCAACGCTCTTTTGCACCCCTGCACGGACTGCCCCCTTCCGGCGTCGCCGGAAGGACTCTTCGAGCCGGAGGCTCGCGAGAAATTAGATACCATCTTAATTTCTCAGCCCCCGCTGGGGGCTCAAAACGAGGTGGTCCAAGTCGAGAGCGTGGAAGCAGTTTTGGCTTCCCCCCGGCACGGAAAGGCCGCGACATCACGGAAAAGCTACGGATGCTCGACGCCTTGCGCGAGCGTGCCCTGGCCTTGCGCGCCCACCGGTCCGCCGCCCACGAGGCGAATGTCCTGCGAGAAGACTCCCCCGCGTATCGAACCGGGCGGAAATCCGACCCTTCATAATTCATCCTTCATCCCTCATCGTTTTCCCCCATTGCCCAAACGCCTCCCATCTCGTCCAAACCATCCAGGACATCATGCGTCAGGACGCCGGCACCTACGGCCACGCGCAGCGCCTGGAGCAGCTCGGGTGGATGTTCTTCCTGAAAAACATCAACCGCTTCATCAAAATCCTCGACCGCTTCGTGGCGCAGTCGCAGTTCATCGTCATCTCGCACCACAAGCGCACCATCGCCCGGGCCGACGCACTCTACGGCGTGACCATGGAGGAGCACGGCGTCTCGAAACTCGGGCGTCTTTTCTACCGTGCCATCGTTCATGAGCTGGTGGACCTCTCCACGCGGGAGGATGCGACGCATAGCTGCGGCGAAATATCTCCGCGCACGGAGGATTGCCGGCTCATGGGTCAGCGCAATTGGATGATGGCCTTTCCCGCCCGCGCCTCTTGCTGGACCAGCCTGCACCACACGCCGCGAGCATCGACAAAGCGGCACCGGCACGGTAAACCGGCTCCCACATGGCCCGCCCAAAATCGAACGGCTCCTCCACCGCCGGCACCGCCACCATCGGCTTTGAGGCCAAGCTCTGGCTCACCGCCGACAGCCGCAGCGAAGCGGAGACAGCCAGCCGCAGGCTGCCCGCAGGGCGAGCGCAGCGAGGCAACCTCGTCGAATCCCACGGCGGCACCGCAATGCGCGATAGCGCAAAGCCAAACAGCGAAGCCTCACTGCGGGAGTTTTGCGAAGCGAAACACCACCGAGGCGACATCTCCATCTACGGTCAGGACAAATGGGCGCGGAGGCAGCGCCCATTTGGTCTCGCAACGCGAGCCCGCAGGGTGAGGCTACGGCGGCAGCAGCCGAAACAAAGCAACGCCACCACCCGCCGCCTCGCCATCATGAACCTCGCCATCCGCGGCATCGAGGCCGCCATCGGCAAGGAACACGCCGCTACCTTCCGCAACGTCCAGCACCCCGACCTCCGCGCCGACTACGTCCTCGCGAAAACTTTCTCAAACAACTGAACTCGACTTATGGCCCGACCAAAAAAAGTAAGAGCAATCCCGGTGAAGGCTGCCCCCAAGGCGGTCGCTGACAAAGTCGCCAGCTACGGGCATCCGGAATCCACCGCGTTGCTGCGGCCGGAGATTGGCGCGCAGACGCACTTCAAGAAGAAGAAGCCGCCGCAAAAATATCGCTATGACGATTCGCTGTCACCGACGCTGGAGTGGGATGGGCAAAACTCGGCGCGCGAATTGGGCGAGTGGCTGCTGGCGCGCATTGAGGAAGCTTCGCGCCTGCCCTCGCCGCATCAGCACGAGCAACCGAAGCAGTTTGGAGAAGTGAAGGTCTTTGGGCTGGCAGATGCCGTGCAGGCGTTGCGGGCTTTGGGCAAGCCGTTCCTGAATTGGGCGGGCAAGGCGGAGCGGCTGTCCTTCGAGGTGCCGACCGTGCCGCTGTTCGTCCACGAGCGGCTTTCGACCAAGGCCATCATCGAGACGCTCCGGGGCCACAAGCGTGACAAGCAGGAGGATTTCATGTCGGGACTTTTTGCCGACCCGCGCCAGGACCTAGCCGACCAAGTGACGAAGGCTTACGAATACCCCGACAAATGGGTGAACCGCCTCATTCTCGGCGACTCGCTGGCGGTCATGAACTCGCTGCTCCACTTTGAAAACCTTGGCGGGCAGGTGCAGATGATTTTCATGGACCCTCCCTATGGGGTCAAGTTCGGCAGCAACTTCCAACCCTTTGTAAGGAACCGGAACGTTAGCCCAGGCGACGACGAAGATATGACGCGCGAGCCGGAGATGGTCCAAGCCTACCGTGACACCTGGGAGTTGGGTCTCCACTCATATCTGACCTATATGCGAGATCGCCTCAAACTCGCGCACTCGATGCTGCATCCATCCGGGAGCATTTTCGTTCAGATTTCCGATGAGAATTTGCACCACATCCGCGAAGTGATGGATGACATTTTTGGTGCTTCCAACTTTTTCACGACGATTGTGTTCAAGAAAACGGGATCGGAGGAAGGAGAAGGGATCTCAAACACTGCGGATTACTTGCTTTGGTATGCGCGAGACAAAACCAGGGCCAAAACATTTCCGCTTTACCGACCCAAGGCACCGGGAGAAGAGGGTGCGAAACAGTATGTTTATGTTCGCTCGGAGGATTTCAGTGAGATCAGGAAACTGACTCCCGAAGAGCTATCGGACCCGCGGCGCATTCCACCCGGATGGAAGGTTTGCCGACGGGGATACCCTCTGACTTCCCAAGATTTCAGTGACACCAGAAGTGGCCCTTTTGAGTTTGAAGGCACGCCATATTATCCTGGGCGAAATCGCCACTGGTCGGTAAGTCCAGACGTCGGACTTCCGGCTCTCGTTGCGAAAAAGCGGATTTACAGCACCGGAAAATCACTGTCTGGCATCATGGATTTGGAGGACATGCCTGGGTCCCCGATTGGAAATGTTTGGGCGGATACGGGAACGGGAAGTTTCACTGACGACCAAATCTATGTTGTTCAAACCAGTTCGAAGGTTCTGGAGCGATGCCTATTGATGACCACCGAGCCTGGTGACCTGGTTCTCGACCCGACTTGCGGTAGCGGAACGACTGCATTCATGGCGGAGTGGTGGGGACGTCGATGGATAACAAGCGATGTAAGCCGTGTTCCACTCGCACTTGCTCGTCAGCGGTTGCTGACCTCTACGTTCTCTTACTATCGGTTGAAGGACGAGCACCGCGGCCCTGCTGGCGGATTTGATTTCAAGCCGCAAGAGACCTCAGTAAACAGAAAGCAAGATGGTTACGGCGTTGCCAAACAACACACGCTTAGCAGTATCGCCGGTGATGAGTCGCCCGCCGAGATTTTGTTCCGAGAGAATCCAGAGCGGAACTACGCGGTAGCTCGCGTAACGGGACCGTTCGTGGTCGAGGCTACTATTCCAACCGCCGAGGCTTTAGACGAAGAACCGGAGATAGAAGGCATTCAATTCGACGAGCACACGAGCCACGTCGAGCGTATGGTAGAAGTGCTGCGCCGCAGCCCCATACTGCGTCTGCCCGGCAACCAGACCGTCACGTTGAAGAACATCCGTGTTCCAGCGCAAACATTGACCTTGAGCGCGGAGGCGGCGGTTGAAGTGCCGTCGCTCGATGACATCGCCGCCGAAGCGGGGAACGAAATGAAGTTGCACGCCACCGGCAGGCCTGTGGCGATCTTATTCGGCCCGGAGAACGGCGCGTTGACTGAGCGGTTCGTTCGCGAGGCTTGGGACGAGGCGACACTCAAGAAATACACGCACCTCTACGTCGTCGGGTTTGCCATCGACCCGAAGGCGCGAGAGTTCATCGACAAGGCTGGCAAAATAGGGACTTCGGCCACTTACCTGACCGCGACGATGGATCTGCAAATGGGCGATCTGCTGAAGAACATGCGGTCGAGTCAGATTTTCAGCGTCTGCGGCCAGCCGGAAGCTCACGTGAAGGAGCTTGAGGGCGGCAAGTGGCAGGCCGAGTTGACGGGACTGGACACCTTCGACCCGATCACCATGGAGCCGTCGCACCTTGACGGTAATGACGTGCCCGCGTGGTTCTTGGACACGAACTACAACGGGATGTGTTTCCACGTCTGCCAAGCGTTCTTTCCGCGCACGAGTGCTTGGGAGAATCTCAAGAAAGCGCTGAAGGGCGAGTTCGACGAGAGCGTGTGGGCGCATCTCTCCGGCACGACGAGCGCCCCTTTCGAACCGGGCGACCAGCAGCAGATTGCCGTGAAGGTGATTGATGACCGCGGCAATGAACTGCTCGTGGTGAAGAAACTCGAAACGACAAAGTGAGACTATGGCGAATTTCGAAGTCCCAAATCCAATCCTGAACAAGCCTTTCGAGGAGCCGAGTCGGTTCTGGTTCATCAAGGAAGGCGAAGCGCCGGAACTGCGCGAGGGACGCCGTCCCTCGTTGGTTTTCCGGCCAAGCGAGCAACGTGTCGAATGGGACATGAGCGACGGCACGCTGAAACCCAGCCCGGAATATCCTGCGGGCTACGAGATGGTGTTGGTAAACCTTGTGCGCGAGCGGCTCGAGGCATGGAAGGCGGAAGGCTATCCTGGCGTAACGCGCACCACGCTGGAGTTGCTGAAATGGTGGCAGCGTGAGGGGCGGAAGCAGCGTCTGTTTTACGCCCAGCTTCAAGCGGTCGAAGCCATCATCTTCCTCATGGAGGCTCGAAGCGACTTCCGGCAGGGCGTCAATGTGCCTCGCGACTTGCCGAACGCACAGAAGGATTCAAAGGGCGGGAACGGCTTTCTGCGCTACGCGCTGAAGCTGGCGACGGGCAGTGGAAAGACGACCGTGATGGGGATGCTCGCTGCGTGGAGCATCCTCAACAAGGTGAATGACCGGAGCGAAAGGCGCTTCTCCGATATTGTGCTGGTCGTCTGTCCAAACGTGACGATCAGAAACCGGTTGAAGGAAATTGACCCGACCACGGGCGACGCGAGCCTGTATCGCACCCGCGACCTGGTGCCGGAACATCTGATGCCGTTCCTGAGTCAAGGCCGGGTCATTGTCACTAACTGGCACGTGTTCGCGCCGAAAACTTCTGCTACGGGCGGAGAGTCAGCGCGGGTCCTCAAGACCGGAGTGAGGGTGGTCAACGATCAACTGATCCATATCGGCCAGAAGAACGACACGGCACGCGGGAAACGCTACCTCACGTTGGAGACGCTGGAGCGCCAGATTGCGCTGGAGCAAGTGTTCGTCGTCCCAGGCAGCGAGAAACGGGACCGGGAGGGGAATTTGATTTCCTTGCGCGTCACATCCGAGCGTTACGTCGAGAGCGACGCAGCGGTCATCCAACGAGTCCTTGGCCGCGAAACCGCAGGTAAACAGAACGTGCTGGTTCTGAATGATGAGGCGCATCACGCCTATCGCGTGCGGAAGGACGCAACCGGCGAGGAGGATTTGTTCGAGGAAGAGGACGAAACCGAGGACGAGGATCAGTTTTTCGAAGAAGCCACGGTTTGGGTGGAGGGGCTTGACCGCATCAATGCACGGTGCGGAATCAATTACTGTGTGGACCTCAGTGCCACGCCTTACTTCCTTGGGCGCGTGGGGCAGGACACGAACCGGCCGTTCCCTTGGACGGTCAGCGATTTCGGCCTGATCGACGCGATTGAATCCGGCTTGGTGAAGATTCCGCAACTCGCGGTGCGCGACACAACGGGCCAACAGGTCGCCGGTTTTTTCAACATCTGGAAATACGTCCTGGAAAAGCTCACACCAGCGGAGAAGGGCGGAAAGAAGTCCTCCCCGAAGCCGGAAGCAGTCCTCAAGCACGCAGCTTTGCCGATCAATCAGCTTGCCGGGCTATGGGAAGAAGAATGCCAGCGGTGGAAAGAGCAAAAGGAACTGAGGACGCCGGTCTTCATCATCGTCTGCAAGAACACCAAGATCGCGAAAGTGATCTTTGAATGGCTTGCTGAGCGCAAGACGCCGACAGGGCTGCCCCCATCCGCCATTGAGGGGTTCAGGAATAATGGTGCGACCAATACGATTCGCGTGGACAGCAAAGTCGCCTTCGAGACGGATTCCGGCGAAGCGAAGGACGATGACAAGCGATGGATGCGCTACACCCTCGACACGGTGGGCAGGCTCGACTGGTCGAAGGACTCGCAGGGTCGGTCACTTTATCCTGAGGGATTTGAGGCGCTGGCGGAGAAACTCAAGCGACCACTGCATCCACCCGGCCGTGATGTGCGGTGCATCGTCAGCGTCGGGATGCTGACGGAAGGCTGGGACTGCAATACGGTGACGCATGTCATCGGTCTGCGACCGTTCATGTCGCAATTGCTCTGCGAGCAAGTCGTCGGTCGCGGGCTCCGTCGTCGGACCTACGCCGAGAATGAAGATGGGATGTTTTCTGAGGAAGTGGCGAAGGTGTTCGGCGTGCCGTTTGATGTGATTCCGTTCAAACAGACCGACGGCCCTACCCCGCCGCCGCCGCCCCGCCACCGAGTCCACGCGATTCCAGAAAAGGCGCAGCACAAAATCAATTTTCCTCGCGTAGTCGGCTTCACGCAATCCGTCCGTAATCGGATCGCGGTGAACTGGGATGAGGTTCCTATCACAAAACTCGATCCGCTCCAGATTCCGGGAGAGACACAGGTCAAGGGACTGAGCATCAGCACGCAAGGCCGGATGTCGTTGAATGGGCCAGGGCGGCTTGACCGGGTGACGCTGGAGGCGTTCCGCAAAAAGCTTCGGCTACAGCGCGTGATGTTTGATTTCGCGTCAGACCTTACTCGTGTCCTGATCACCGAAAGCAACTGTGCGGTTCCGGCCCATAAGCTGTTTCCCCAAGTCTTCCGGATCGTGGAGCAGTATTTCGCGCATTGGGTGAAACCGATCCCTCCGTTTGAATCGGTGGATTCGTGGCACAGTCCGTTTTACGGGCAAATCTTGGAGCGCTTGCGGACGAATATCCGGCCCGACACAGATGAAGGTGAGGCACCGGAAATTCCGATCTACGAGAAGAATCGCGGGCTCGGCTCAACTGCCGAGGTCGACTTCCCGACGAGCCGCCCCGTATGGCCGGCAGAGCGATCACATGTGAACTACGTCGTGGCGGATACGCGACAGTGGGAGCAATCGACAGCCTACTTTGTCGATAACCATCCGCTTGTTCGCTCCTTCGTGAAGAACGCGGGCATGGGCTTTGCCGTTCCGTGCTTCTACGCCGGGCAGGAGCACGAGTATATTCCCGACTTCATTATCCGACTGGAGTTAGAGCGTGCGGTTTTTTTGATTCTGGAATGCAAAGGGCGACCAGACCAACACAAGGATGACAAGGCAGCAGCCGCAAGACGGTGGGTGAACGCCGTGAACGCAGACGAGCGCCACGGGCTGTGGGATTATGCCGTGGCGGAGCATCCGTCGCAGGTGGACGAGAAGATCAAGGCCGCGTTCAAAAAGCTCACCTTGGCTGCGGCCCAGGCAGCAATCGCTGACTACCTGATCCAACAGCTTGGCCAGCGGCCTTGGGCCACCTTGGGCCGGCGGCTCGGTTCCCACTTCGGAAAGTCGGACGCCCATGAGGTCCGATTCAGCGAACTGCGCAGCCTTGCCGAGAGCCTCGGCTGCTCATTCAAGGATCTGCACAAGGCCGTTGAGACTCTCAGCCACCCGGAGAGTGGGTTGGTCGAGCGGGTGTTCGTTAGCTCAACCGGGCCGGAACGGGAGTCTGTGAGCCACGAAGAAGTCGCGCGCATGGTGCGGGGCTATTACCTCAAACGCTCAATTCCCCAAGATGTATGGTCAGCTTGGGCTCAAAAGGTGCAAGTGGTCTGGAGGCTACGGAACGAGGCTGTCGCGCAAGAAACCAAAATACCGAACTGATATGAGTGAGGAAAACGTCGCCGGCTATTTTGAACTGATGAGGGCGAACTGCCCGCCGGCGTTGAAACTCTTTTGTGCCACTAGCCCGGAAGAGTTTTCCGATGCCGTGGAACTGGCGGTTGAGAACGCAATGCAGCACATGGAAGCGGGCGCTGCCTACAACCACAACCGGGACGAGCGGGCGCTCACCCACGAACTTGCAG
Organism: Chthoniobacter sp.; assembly: GCA_021414005.1. Taxonomy (GTDB): domain Bacteria; phylum Verrucomicrobiota; class Verrucomicrobiia; order Chthoniobacterales; family Chthoniobacteraceae; genus Chthoniobacter. The sequence continues at coordinate 203,440 of JAIOPH010000030.1, forward strand.
GTTGTCTCGGCGGTGGCGGCGTCCACGTGCAGAACGAGGCACACAGCAACGGGCATGTGGACATCACAGTCGTGCATCCGAGCAACACAGCATGGAGGACACTGGGGGAATGTAAGCTGTATCAGGGTCCAGCCTACCATGTGGGCGGTTGCGGTCAGATCTTGAACCGATATGCGACGGGGCGCTTGCCGCGCACTTTCTGCTTAGACTTCGTTCAAGTCGACGGAGTCCGCGACAAGATGCAGGGCGTCCGAGACCACATGGATCAAGAGCTTCCACTCCAGCAGCAGGCACCGGCTGGCGATCATCGCATCCGGTGGGCTTTCACTACTCGGCACCGCCATTCTTCCGGTGAGGACGTTGCAATTCTCCACCTCGGCTGCAATGTGCATAACGCGGGGAGTTGAGGGACCGCACATCGGCAACAAGAAGCAGCGGCGGGATCTGGCGAACCAGTTCAAGGACGCGAAGAACCCCTTCAAGATCGTGATCGTGGGCGACATGTGGCTGACCGGCTTCGACGCGCCCTGCCTGCACACGATGTATGCCGACAAACCGATGCAGGGCCACGGTCTCACGGGGTTGCAGCAATCTACAGACACGGCATGGATTCAACCCCGTTGGGGTTGTGGTTCCATTTTTTCGCAGTCCCAGGGTAGGCGCTCGCGCGCCAACCCTGGGCTGAGTGATGGAACGCCGTTGGCGTTGCGGCTGCGCGGCCACGAGCAGGGGAACGACGACGCGGAGTGGGTGTGAGGGGTTAAGGACACGGAGTGCGACATCTTCCACGGCGACGGAGGGAATGACGAATGATGAATGGCTAATGACCAATGGCCCGGACTTCGCAATCCGCTCGGCTCAGCATGGGGAAGGTCTTCGGCCTGCCTAGGTGTTTTGCTTGCCTACCTTAGGATTTCTCCTGCCAACGAAGAACCTTTTCTTATCTGCGAAAGGTTTTCGCTGCCCAGCGAAGGACTTTGTCTTACCTGCCAAAAGTTTCCGCTGACCTGCAAAGGACTTTTTCTTACCTGCGAAAGGTTTTGGCTTACCAGCGAAGAACGTATTCTTACCCGCCAAAGGTTTTCGCTTACCTGCGAAAGACTTTGTCTTACCTGCCAAAAGTTTCCGCTGACCAGCGAAGAACGTATTCTTACCTGCCAAAAGTTTCCGCTGGCCTGCAAAGAACCTTTTCTTACCTGCCTAAGGTTTTTTCTTACCAGCGAAGGACTTATTCTTACCTGCGAAAAGTCTCCGCCACCTGCGAAGGGATACTGCCCGGCTGAGAAAATCCCCGGCGGCGCCGCCAAACCGCAGCTTGCGAAATTCCCACCACCACCAGCGAAACGATTTTTTCCCAAGCCAGGCGCTTTTTTGCGGCCTCTTCCGGGGTTTGGCAAAGGCATTGCTAAATAGCTCCGCGCTGCCGGCAATCCCGCAGGCAGTCTAACATAATAGAAAGGTTAACTTGAAATGAACGTGAAACCAGCAATTGGATTCCTCACGAAGGACGGACAAGGTTCCTTCACCGACAAAGTGGCCGCCATTCTCCAATGGATGACCAACAACCCGAGCTATCCCAATCCGGTCCCGGATCTCGGGACCGTGCAAACGGCCTTTACGGCCTACAAGGTGGCCACGGCCGATGCCTCGCAGGGGGGCAAGCAAAACATCGCGGTGCGCAATGCCCGCCGCGAGGAGCTGACCGGCCTGATGCGCCAGCTCTCGAGCTATGTGAGCGCCACGGCCAATGGCGACCTGGAAGTGCTCATCAGCAGCGGCTTTCCGGTGCAAAAGCCCAGCCGCACACCCATCGGCCCGCTGCCCGCGCCGGATGCGCCGGTGGTGGTGCCGGGACCGGTGACGGGTTCGCTCAAGGCGACCTCCACGCCGCTCTACGGAGCCTCCAGCTACAACTGGAGCGTGGCGCTGCAATCCGAGCCGGAGACTGACGTGAAGACGGCGCAAACGACCGGGGCACGCGCGGAATTCACCGGGCTGACGCCCGGCCAGATCTACGTCGTGTGCCTGAATGCCGTCGGTACCGCCGGCGTCAGCGACTGGAGCGACGGGGGCACCCTGATGGTCGTATAACCCCCCATACCGGATAACCTCCCCGCGGCGCATCCAGCGATGGGTGCGCCGCTTTGTTTTGGCAGGATGGCGCAAGCCTCTGGCGGGGGGGCGGGCGCGGGTGGGAATTGCGCCAATGGGCTCGCGCCGGGGACGCCAAGGCTCCGGGCACTCCGCAGGCTGATGGCCTACTGGGTTTTCAAGGTCCCTTTCCCCCGGACAAACTTGGGTAAGTTCTCCGCACTGTAGGTGCCTGGTGCCTGCACCTTGCCATCGAGGGAGAGTTTACCGATGCGCATCTCGCCCGGAAAGGCCAGATCCAACATGCCGCCTTCCACCAGGGAAACTTCCGTCTTGTCTCCGAGGCTGCGGACATTGGTCAGCAGCAGCGTGCCTTGTTTCACGGTTGTCGGGCCGGTGTAGGTGTTGTTGCCGGAGAGTGTCCAGGTGCCGGTGCCGGTTTTGGTGATGGCGGTGACGGCCTTGCCTTTGCGGTCAGGGTCCGGTCGGTGGTTTCACCTTTGCCGGTATAAGCCAGGGTGCTGCCGCCACTGATCATGATCTCCCCATCGGCATCGGTCTTGGGTGCGCCGAGGAGCAGCGCCAGCAGGGGTAGAGTTGATCTATGGTACTTTTGCATCGTTTGTCGGAGTGGATTTACTAGGGAGTGCCACGGGGCGGTTCGGCTGTTGGGAAAACACACGCGCCGTTCTCCGCCGTCGCGACCAGGGCAAATTTTGCTTTCAAATCGTGTAGGGTAGAATATCCCCCGTCCGGCAACCGCCCGCACCATGTCCCTGCTCCGCCGCCTTTCCGTCGTCGAACAATCCGCCGCCCTCCTGCGCGAGGGCCTGCGGACGGGGCGCTGGAAGGGCCAGCTTCCCGGGGTGGTCCTGCTGGCGCAGGAACTCGGTGTCGCCACCAAAACGCTGCGCGCGGCGCTCCTCACCGTCGAGGCCGAGGGCCTGGTGAAAATGGGCGCGAACGGCCGCAGCCGTCATGTACCCGCGCGGGTCGCCCGCCGGAAGCGTCCGTTGCGAATCGGCATCCTGCTCTTCGACTCACTGGCCAATGAATCCGGCGTCAGTATGGAACTCTTCCTCGGACTCCACCACGCGTTGGAAGCGGCGGGATTCACCGTTTTTTTCGCGGAAAAATCGCAGCATGAACTGGGGCACAATGTGCGTCGCATCGCCTCCCATGTGCGGAAAGCGCGGGCCGACGCCTGGGTGGTGAGCGCCGCACAGCGCGACGTGCTGGAGTGGTTCGCCGCGCAACCATTCCCGACGCTGGCCCTGTTCGGACGCCGCGCCGGATTGCCCATCGCTGGCGTGGGGCCAAACAAAACGCCCGCCCTGCTCGCCGCCACACGCCAGCTCATCGCCCTTGGCCACCGGCGCATCGTCATGGTCTGCCGTCGGCCGCGGCAGCCCGGGCCGGCGCCCATATTGAGCGCCTTTCTCGCGGAACTGGCCGCGCA
>JAIOPH010000028.1 GCA_021414005.1 Chthoniobacter sp.
CCTTCACCCCACATCCGCTCTGCGCCTCCCTCAGTATCCCGATAATCTGTTCTTCGCTGAATCTGCTCTTTTTCATTCGTTCTGCTCTTTTACCCAGCAGAACTATATTTTTCCCACGTCCGCTTTTCCGGGCTCAGGTCAATCAACTACTGGACCTTGCGCGACTGGGTGGAGGCGGCGCGGACGGCAGCCGCTCCGCCAGGCACGCCACAGACGGCCAGCGAGTTGGAGGCGGAAGTCCGGCGGCTGCGGGGCGAACTGGCCCGCGTGACCTAGCAGCGTGAATCGAGCGGAGCGAGATAGACTGCCGCAGGCAGCCCGCAAGGTGCGCGCGGAGGCGCGCATCAAATCCTCAAAAAATCCTTGGGCCTCCTCTCGACTCCGTGAACACCCGCTATCGCGAGATCCAGCAGTTGGCCACCGCCCATCCCGTGGCGGTGCTTTGCCTGCTGTTGGGCGTGTCGCGCAGCGGCTATTGCGAGACTGGCGGAGGCGCGCTCCGAGCCGCCGCCAGAGCGAGGATGCTCGGCTCACCGAGGAGTTGAAATCAGCCTTCGAGCAAAGCCGCCGCACCTATGGGTGCCCACGGCTGCGGCACGCCCTGGCGGCCCGCGGCCACCGCCATGGCGAGCGCCGCATCGGGCGGCTCATGCTCGCCGCCGGCCTGCGCGCACGCTCCCGCCGGCGCTTTGTGCCGCAGACCACGCAGAGCCGGCACGATGGCCCCATCACCCCCAACCACCTGGCCAAATGCGCCGTGCCGCCGACCCGCCCCGATGAAGTATGGGCCGTGGACATGACCTGCATCGGAACCGCCGAAGGCTGGCTCTTCCTCGCCATCGTGCTCGACCTCCACCGCCGCAGAGTCGGGCGGCTGGGCCTTCGCCCAAAGCCTGTACACCGCCCTCCCGCTGGCCGCACGGCGCGTGGCCCTCGCCCAGCGCCGCCCCGCCCGCGGCCAACTCCATCACAGCGATCGTGGCTGCCAATATGCCAGCGCGTAGTACCGCAGACTCCTGCAGGCCCATGGCGTGGAAGCTAGCATGAGCCGCACCGGAAATCCCTACGACAACGCCGCCATGGAAAGGTTGCCGGGCACCGCCGTGCCCGCCCTTCGGGCTGCCTGCGGCAGGCTCTGCCCGATTCTTCTCCACCCTCAAGACCGAGTGCCTCCACCGCCACAGCCCCGCCACGCGCCGCGAATCCCAGGCCATCACCTTCGACTACATGGAATCCTTCTACAACCGAACGAGGCTCCACAGCGCTCTCGGCGAGCAGTCACCTGTGGACTTCAAGAACTCCCACCATTAAACCACCTCTGCTTCCCATCCCCAACCCGTGTCCGAAATGCCGGTGCAAGCTCAGCCGCCCGAGGCGGCTGGAAAACTTGGAGAAAGGTTATCTTGGGAGGCCGGAGGGGCGCTCGGAGAGCTTGGGCGGAGGGCCCGCGGGAACGGGATTCTGGGCGATTTCCTCGCGGCGGCCACCGACGAGTTGGAGGCTGCCGTCGGGTTGTTTCCGGAGGTAGGGGCGGGCTTTGGGAACACTGTAGTAAGTTTGCCCAAGGAACTGGCCGTTGACACTGATCCTTGAAAGCGCGAACCGGCGCAGTCCGATAAGTTGGAGCACGTAAAGATTGTTTTTGCTGTCGAACTGCACATCAGGCGCCACGCCATCAATCATGCGCCCAAGCGGGCTGGTGCAAAAGACCGAGCCATCGTCCTGATCTTCGACCCGCACGTAGAGGATGGTTTGCTCGCCCCGCTGGTGCATGAGCAGTGTAAAGAGGTGGGTGTGGCCCGCGCCTTTTTCGCCGTCAGGGACCCCGGCGGATCGCTTCCAAATGGTGCGCCCTTCGGTGATCTCGATGTGTGTGGGCTTCGAACTGAAATAGCGGTCCATGCCGGCGTAGTAAATATTGGCTCGCACGCTGTAGATGCCGAAATCGCCGAGTTGATAGAGTGCAGCGAGATCGACGCTGCGTTTGAGTGTCTCCCCTGCCTTCATGGGCAATGGGTCGAGGTGGTAGTCGGGATTGCGCGGTGCGATGAACTGATCGCCCTCAGCGTTGATCTGAAAGCCGAACCACTGGCCCTGCCGGGTGTCTTCAAGGACAATGTCGCGTCCGGTATTGTTCGTTACGGAGACGGTGGCGAGAACCTGCTCGTGGCGGATGTGCAGACGCTGCTTAAGGCTGATGGAGACCGCGATTTGGGCGCGTGCGGAGCCGAGCAGGCTGAGGAAGATAGCAATGACTGCGAGGAAAAGGCGGGGGAGTTTCATTTTGGAACGGGAGGCGTGTGTGTGACGGTGCGGAAGCCGATGTGTTCAAAGACCGAGGCGGGGTCCAGATCGCCGCTGCGGTCGAGGCGGAGGTCGGATGCGCTATAGCTGCCGCCTTTGGTAGAGGGCTGCTTTTTCGCAGGATCCCAAGCGATCCATTCGGCGACGTTGCCCGCCATGCCGATCACCCCGAAGGGGCTCTTGTCACCTTTTATGGCATCCACGGGGTTCCAAAAATTAAAGCCATCCACAGTCCCGGGGGCCGCGGGGTTATTCGGTTTGTGGTCGGCGTTGGAGTTGGCTTTCTTCGGCGCGGGATCTTCGCCCCACGGGTAAATGAAGCCCTTGGTGCCGCGCGCGGCTTTCTCCCACTCCTGCTCGGTGGGTAGCTCGCGCCCTTTCCATTTGGCGTAGGCTGCGGCGTCCCACCAGTCCACCTCCATGACGGGGCAGTTCAGGTCGATGGGAACGGAGTGGACAGGGTGCCCGGACTTGGCGTTGGAGTAAAAAATCTCCCAGTTTTTGGGAATGTGGGTGGTCTTTCCGGTCGGCTGGCGGGGATCGTCAAATTCCCGGGCGCGATCGGGATTCTTTTTGAGGAAATCGACGAATTTCGCATACTGGCCATACGTGACCTCGTATTTGTCGATCCAAAATTCGGGCAGAGTCACCGGGTCGCCACTACCAAAAAGGAACTCGCCGGCCTCAATGTGAATGAGTGCGCCCATGTCGCGTTCGTTGGAGGCAAAGAATTTCCGATAGCCGTACCACGCCAGCGCGACGACGAGGCCGAACATGGTGATGAAGGTGGCAAGGTTGATATAAAGCGAGCGTTGCTGCTGCTTACGCAACTGCGCCACGGCGGCGACCGCGGCGCGGTCTTGCGCGCTGATTTTCGCGGCGTCGAGGGGGACGATTTTGGGTTCGAGAGCTTTCACCGCGACAAGCAACTGACCCCAGCCGGCAAAAGCCTGCGGGCCTGGCTGCACCATGCGCCGGAGGAGTTCGCGCAGGCCCGAGGTCATCTTTGCCAAAGGCGGCAGGACGGCGATGAGGATTTGTCCAAGCGCCTGAATCTCGCCGCCGATGGGCAACTGTTCGTCCGTGCCGTGCGTGGCGAGATTCGCCAGCCGGGGCGATCCATCGGCGGCAAGATAGATGCTGCCAGCCTGTGGGGCCGCGTGGGGAATGCTGCGGCTGGCGAGGTAGGCGAGTCCTTCCGCCGCGGTGCGCAGGACTTTAAGGCCGGTCACTTCATCGAGTTTCCCGCCTCCGGCGGCGATCTCGGCCATGGTGTGGCCATCCACAAATTCGTGTGCGTAAAAAATGTGCCCGGCAGCTTCTCCTGCCTCATACACGGCCTGGGTGGAGGGGTGCTGGACGTGGGCTTTGGCCCGGGCATCGGAGATGAAACGGGTTCGCGCGTCCGGGTCGGAGGCTCGGGTGGCGTCGAGAACTTTTAGGGCGACCTGGCGGTTGATGGCGGTCTGTACGGCGGCATATACGGTGCCCCAGCGGCCTGCCCCGAGACGCCGCTGGATTTGGTAAGCACCGAGTAATTGCCCCACCAAACTATCGGACTCCGGCTCGGCTGCCGCGACGAGCGCGGCGGTCACGACGGCCTCCGGCGCACGTGCCGCCACGGCGATGACCGGCTGCACTCCGGCACGAGCTACGGCCGCGGGACGCTGCGCGGAAACGGCCGGCTGCGGCGCGGGGCCACCGGTGCGCACATTGCGCCCGCCGGGTGCGCCAGCGGGAGCCGTTCGCGCGGCCATTGGAGCCGGGCGTGCGGCAGGAGACGGACGCGCACCCGGCCCAGGCCGGGCTGACGGCTGGGCCGGAACGCCAGGTCGGGCGACGGCTCGCTGCGGTCCACGCGGCGCGGCCACGGCGACAGGGCGGGCGATGGGCATGGGCGCAGGTTTAGGCACGGGTTCCGGCTCAGGTTCCGGCGGCGCGCCGAATTCCTGCTCAATGGCGGCGAGCAGCGCCTGCGGCTCGATCGGCTTGGTGAGCAACTGGCAGCCAGCCAATTGCTCCGCGTAATCGCTGAGATCGTAGCCGCTGATCAGAATCGTTCGCGCATGCGGATAGCGCTGCTGGATTTCCGCGCGCAGCGAAAAGCCGTCCATCGGCTCCATGACCACGTCGGTAATGAGCAGGTCCACGCCGCCCAGCGCGTCGGCGTTTTCCAAAGCACGCTCGCCGCTCGTGCCCACCCGGACATCGTAGCCCGGCACGCTTTTCAAAACCGCGAGCAGACTTTGGATCACGCCCGTGTCGTCATCGACGAGCAGAACTCTCATGGCTCGCTCGCTTTCGGCAGCACCGTCGGCGCGGGATAATCCTGACCCAATTGCTCCGGCTCGGCGACCGCGCCTTGCAGGTGGCGTTTGTAGTAAACGCGGACGATGTAGCCGTGAAATTCCCGCAACTCACGTTTCGCGCGCTGGGCGTCGGCGGGCGGGAGCTGGTATTCCACCGCCAGTTCCTCGGTGCTCGAGTCCAGCCAATCGGCAGGAGCCGTCACCCATTTGGAACTCACGTTGGCACTCGTCTGCACGATGCTTTTCCCATCCAGCCTGTCGTAAAAGAGTACATGAATCGCGAGGTCCGGCACCTCGATCCGTGCGCGGTTCCGCGTGGTAATGGGGATGATCAGTTTGAAGCGTTTCAGCGAACCCGCATCGTTCCGGTCTTCAATGCGGAGCTTGCCCAACTCCACGACCTGGCCGACCGGCGCGCTCTCGGCCACCGGCACCCCGCCGCCGCCACTTGTGCCACTGGCACCGCTGGTACCGCCAATCGCCTCGAGCCGCAGCACCGCCTGCGTCTCTTTCAGCTTCGCTTCGGCGAGCGAGAAGTAGAGGCCCGCCGTGCCGCCCATTTCATAAATGCGCTTCCACTGCTCGCCTGCTTTGTCGGGCAGCCGCATCGCCTCGTAAGTCGCCGCGATTTCCGCGATGGCCATGGGGCTCTTCCCATCGATCGCCGCCGCCTCGCGAAATTTCGTCAGCGCATTGGCCGTGTCACCGCGCTCCAGCAGATATTTACCCTGCTGTATCAACTCATCAAAGCGCGTTTGCGGGACCTCCACACCGGGTCGGGTTGGCACCGTCGGCACAGGCACCGGTCGCGGTGGCGCTCCGCCTGGCGAAAGCTCCGAGGTGCCCGGCGGCGGCACATCCTCCATCATGGTCGAAAACGGATCCGCCGTAAAATCGGGCCGCATCCCCACAGGCGACGTCAGTCGCGCAAACATCGGCAGCTCCTTTGGCACGGGCCGCTCCGGGCCATGAAAACGCGCGATGAAAGCCCATCCCACCGCACCCGTCTGCGCCAGCGCCCCCACCCCGAGCACAGCCAGCGCCACGGTGAAGGTTTTGCCGGCGCTTTGTCGGGTGATCGGAGATTGGATGGGCATGGTTTGGTCGGAGAAAGCGGCAGCGTAGGGAGGCCGGAAAGCGGTGTCAAATGCCGGGGCGAGCAGGTCTTGAATCGCTCGGTCGCTGGTTCGGAGCACGAGGAGGGTTTAAGATTTCTCCGCCCGGGTGGGTTATTCGATCCACACCGGCCCCTTTCATTTTGCACGTTCGTCTTTTCCTCCTCCTCGCTCTTCTGCCGCTCGCCGCTGCGGGTGGCGAAACCGATTCCGCGCCTCAGCCGACGCTGCTCCGCCTGAACGCCGAAAGCGCGGTGCAGGCGGCGCTGGCGCGGAATTTTTCCATCGAGGTCGAACGCTTCCAGCCGCGCATCGCGCGGGAGCGCGTGACCAGCGAACTCGGGCGCTTCGACCCCGTCTTCGACCTGAGCGTGCGACGTGAGGAGACGGCGCAGCGCGAAGTCTTCGACACCGGCGTGCGCCTGCCGGTTCGCCGGGTGAGCCGGCTCGATAATTTCAGCGCCGGACTCAGCGGCAGAACCCCGCTCGGCCTCAGCTACGACCTCGGCCTCGGCGCGCGCAATGACCTCGGCACCTTTAATCGCTTCGGTGACGACATCGCCAGCACCGCCAGCCTCAGCCTGCGCCAGCCGCTGCTCCGTGGTGCCGGGCCAACGGTGAATCTCGCGCAAGTCCGCATCGCGCGGAATAACGTGCTCGTCTCCGAGTGGGCGCTGAAGCGGCGCGTCATCGACATCATCACCGAGACCTCCTTTGTCTATAATCAGCTCCACCTCGCGCACGAGGCTCTGCGCGTGGCCGAGCGCTCGCGCGAACTTGCCCGCCAGCTTTTGACCGACAATCAGGCGCGCGTGCAGATCGGCGTGATGTCGCCGCTGGATGTCGCCGAGGCCCGCGCGGAAGTCGCTGCGCGCGAGGAAGGCGTCATCCTCGCCCAGCGCGAGATTTTGGATAATGAGAACCTTTTGAAACAGCTCGTGACCCGCGACCTCGAACGCCTGCTCCGGGTTCGCGTCGAGATCGCTCCCCCGCCTTCGCCCGCCTTCCGCGCCGATGTGCCCGCCGGCATTCGCGACGCCCTCGCGCTGCGTCCCGACTACCGCCAGGCCATCCTCGACCTCGAGAGCCGGAACATCACGCTCGCCTATACCAAAAACCAGACGCTCCCGCGTTTCGACCTCACGGGCAGCCTCGCGCTGCTCGGCTTCGATGGCGACTACGGCACCAGCCTGCAGCGCGTCGGCTCCCGCGACCAGACGGCGTGGAGCCTCGGCGCAATCGTGAGCATTCCCATCCCGAATCGCGACGCCCGCGGCGCGGCCAACGCCGCCAAACTCGAATGCGCCAAGGCGCTCGTCGCGCTCCAGGCACTGGAGCAGCAAATCATCGTGGACGTGGACAACGCCAGCGGGCAGATCGTCACCTCACGCCAGCGCATCGTCTCCACCACCGAATCCACACGCCTCGCGCAAGCCAGCCTCGACGCCGGGCAGGAGCGCTTGAAAGCCGGCACCGGCACCACCTTTGTCGTCCTCGAGTTACAGAAAAAACTCATTGAAGCCGAAGCCGCCCAACTCCGCGCGCGGGCGGATTACAATAAAGCCGTCAGCGAATACCAACGCCAGACGGGCACCGCGCTCCGCGAGCACGGCGTGGTGTTGGACGACCGCGGCGGGCGTCCTTGACTTGCCTCTTGCTCTCCCTAGCCTCCGGCGCTCTTAAAAAACACTCCGCTTATGAATCTCACCGCCCTCTCCCGCGCCGCCAACGAGGCCCGCGGCCTCGCCATGGATGCCGTCCACGCCTGCAACTCCGGCCACCTCGGCCTGCCGCTCGGCTGCGCGGAGATCGGGGCCGCGCTTTACGGTCACGCACTTTCCCACAACCCTGCCGATCCGAAGTGGCTGAACCGCGACCGTTTCATCCTCAGCGCGGGACACGGCTCCATATTCCTCTACTCGTGGCTGCACCTCAGCGGCTACGCCTCGGTGGATCACGAGCAGGTGAAGAAGTTCCGCGTCCTCGGATCGCACACGCCGGGGCATCCGGAGTTTCACGAAACCGCGGGCGTCGAGGCCACCACCGGGCCGCTCGGCCAGGGCATCGCCAACGCCGTCGGCTACGCCGTTTCCCAGAAAATGGCCGCAGCGAAATACAACACGCCGGAGCACCCCATTTTCGACAACCACATCGTGGCGCTCGCGGGCGACGGCTGCATGCAGGAGGGCGTGGCCATGGAGGCCATCGCCTTCGCCGGCCATTTCAAACTCGATAACCTCATCCTCATTTACGACTCCAATGACGTGACGCTCGACGCCATGGCCAGCGAGTCGCAGAGCGAAAACGCCGCCAAGCGTTTCGGTGCGATCGAGTGGGGAGTGCAGACCATCGACGGCAACGATCTGGCCGCCTTCCTTGATGCGTTCGAGAAAGCCAAAGCAGCCTCTGGCAAGCCGCAGCTTATCATCGCGCGGACGCTCATCGGCAAAGGCATCCCCGAAGTCGCCGGCACCGCCAAGGCCCACGGGGAAGGCGGCGCGAAGTTCATCGAGGCTGCGCGCCAAGGCCTCGGTCTCCCGGCCGACGAGCACTTCTTCGTCAGCGCGGAAACGCGCTCCTTTTTCGCCGAACATGGCCGGGCGCTCGCCGCCCAATACGACGCGTGGACAGTCACCTTCGCCGCCTGGCGGGCCGCCAATCCCGCGCTCGCCGCGGACCTCGACGCCGCGCTGAAAAACGAAATCCCCGCCGACCTCCTCGCGCGCATCCCCGAGTTTCCCGCCGACGCGAAAATCGCCACCCGCAAAGCCGGCAGCGACGTACTCCAGCCCGTCGCCGCCGCCGTGCCGAACCTCATCGGCGGGAGCGCCGATCTTTACGGCTCCACGCTCAACTACATCAACGCCAGCAAGGACTTCAACGCCACCAACTACGGCGGGCGCAACATCCGCTTCGGCATCCGTGAGCACGGCATGTGCGCCATCATGAACGGCCTCGCCTACGACGGACTCTTCCGCGCCAGCGGCGCGACCTTCCTCGTCTTCGCCGACTACTGCCGCGCCTCCATCCGCCTCGCGGCGCTCTCCGGCCTCGGCACCATCTACATTTTCACCCACGACTCCGTCGGCGTCGGCGAGGACGGCCCCACGCACCAGCCCGTCGAGACCGTCAGCGGCCTCCGCGTCATCCCGAATCTCGACGTGATCCGCCCCGCCGATCCCGAGGAAACCGCCGGCGCCTTTGCCGCCGCGCTCCAGCGCACCAATGGCCCCACGCTCCTCGCGCTCACCCGCCAGGTCGTCCCCATGCTCAACGAAGCATCCGCGAAAACCCGCCGCGAAGGCGTCCTCAAAGGCGGCTACATCCTCATCCGCGAAACCGGCCCGCTCAAAACGATCCTCCTTTCCGCCGGCAGCGAAGTGCAGCACGCCGTTGCCGCCGCCAAGACCCTCGGAGCCGGCGTCCGCGTCGTCAGCGTCCCCAGCTTCCATCGCTTCGACGCCCAGCCGCAGAGCTACCGCGACGAGGTCCTCCCGCCCGCCTGCCGCGCCCGCGTCGCCATCGAAGCCGGCGTCACCGGCCTCTGGTGGAAATACGTGGGCCTCGACGGCAAAGTCATTGGCATCGACCGCTTCGGCCTCAGCGCTCCGGGCAACAAAGTCATGGAAGTCCTCGGCATCACGCCGCAGGCCGTAATCGACGCTGCGAAGTCCATTGCCTGATTAGGCGTGCGGAAGAGGGAGGACGTAAACGAGTGGCGCGCTTCCAGCCGCCGATCCTCCGGTCGCGCGCAGCGCCACTCTCTCCCGGGGTGCCGCGCAAGTTGGCGCTTCGCGGCAGATTCGTCGGCAACCGGCAGCCCACCGCGCCGGTCCCGCGTTCCCGACAAAAAACGCCGCATCCGACGGGCGGATGCGGTGCCGTGATTGCGTTACGATGCTCGCGGCCCGCATTGGCATCGAAAATTTCTGCGCGAATATCGACGACGTGCTGGACTACGCGCGGCGGCTTCTCCAGCTGGCGCACGATCAGCGAAGCAGGAGTGAGGGCGCGTAACCTTCTCGACCATCACTGACGGGAACGCGGTGATCTCGTCGTCGGCCACGGTGGCGTGCAGTTTGCGGAAAAAGAATTGCGCGCTTTGGGAGCGAAATACTTCCAAGAACGCTGCTGGTGCCGGGTAGACGAACCGCGACCAGGGACCAGTCGCCGGTGTCGCAACCACACCCACCCAGACCACTTCATGAAATCCCCGTTACCCAGCAAAACCTGGTTGTTACCAACTTTTGCGATGATGGCCGCACTCGTGGCCTTGCCGGCCTCGTTGGTCGCGGCGGGGGCGAAAGGGCCGCTGAAGATTTTTCTCATGGCGGGGCAGTCGAACATGGAGGGGCACGCCAATGTCGCGACGATTGATTTCCTCGGCGAGGATGCGGACCCGGCGAGGGCGGCGTTGCTGAAGAAGTTCAAGCCGGACGGGAAGACGCTCGTCACGCGCGATGATGTGTGGGTGGTGAGCAATGGCGCGCCCTTTGACAAACTACAGCCGGGGCTGGGGGCGAGAAAGGATGTGGCGGTGCCCGGCAGCGACATCGGGCCGGAGTATGGCTTCGGCTACTTCATGGGCGAGGCGCTGGAGGAGCAGGTGCTTCTCATCAAGACGGCGGAGGGAGGCACGAGCCTTTATCAAAACTGGCGCCCACCGAGCGCCGGGCCGCTGCCAAACGCCAAGCCCGAGGATGTGGGTAACATGTATCGCGCGCTGGTGGCCAACGTCCACGACACCGTGCGCGATTTGAAAAAACTCTTCCCTGCCTACGACGAAAAGGCCGGCTATGAAATCGCGGGGCTGGTCTGGTTTCAGGGCTACAACGACATGTTCGACGAAACGGGCCGCAAGGAATACGGCAAGAACCTCGTGATGCTGATCAATGACCTGCGGAAGGAGTTCAAGGCGCCGAACATGAAGGTGGCTGTGGGCGTGATGGGTGTGAATGGGCCGCTCAACGAAGGGACGATCAATCCCAAGCAAAAGGACGTGCGCGAGGGGCAGCGATTCGTGAACACGGTCGAGGAGTTCAAAGGCAACGTGAAGGCGTTCGAGAGCGCGCCGCTGTTGCACCCGAAAGTGGTGGAACTCACGGCGGGCGAATGGCTGCGCGTCCGCGACTTCAAAAAAGACCCGCACACCGCGGAGGAAAAGGCATTGCTGCAACGCGCCACGTCGAACATGGGCTTTCACTACAACGGCGAGGGCCGCTTTTTCATCCTGCTCGGCAAGGCTTTTGCCGACACCATGCTGGAACTGACCGGGCCGGGCGCGAAGTAGTCCGATACAAAAACTCCCATGAACCTGCATCTCGTCTTCCGTCTTTGCCTGCTGACCCTTGTCGTTACCGCGCAAGCGGCCCAACCGCCGGCTGGACCGCCGCCGGATGCGACGAAAGATCCGAAGGCCGCGGAGGGTAAGTCGGACTGGAATCTCGGGCCGACGGGGATGCGCGGGTGGATGTTTGTGCGGGAGAATTACACCGACGAGGCGCGGCAAATCGTGGTGACGAAAATAGACCCGGGCTCGCCCGCGGATGGCGTGATGGAGCTTGGTGATGTGATTCTCGGCGTGGCGGGCAAGCTTTTCACCGGGGACGCGCGCCGGGTGTTTGGGCGCGAGATTGGCGAGGCGGAGAAAGAGGAGAGCAAGGGCGTGTTGAAGCTGCTGGTGTGGCGCAAGGGCGGACAGAAGCAGATCGAGGTGAAGCTGTGCGTGATGGGCGCTTACAGCGATACGGCACCGTATGACTGCCCGAAGTCGAAGAAGATTCTGGAGGAGGGCTGCCGCATTATCGCCGAGAATGTAGCCAAGGGGAAAATCGAGCCGAAGTGCAAGATTGACCATCTCGCGCTGCTGGCTTCGGGCAATCCTGAGTATCTCGCCGAACTGAAGACCTACGCCCATGAAATCGGCAAACCGACCGGCCCGATCTCCATCGCGCACTGGACGCCGGGCGGACCGGGTGGCTGGTCTACGGGTTTCACCGGGGTCTTTTTGACGGAGTATTACCTGGCGACGAAGGACGATTTCGTCCTGCCAGCCATCAAGGATATCGCCCACTTCATCGCGCTAGGCCAAAGTCGCATCGGCACCTGGGCCTCGAACATGGCGTGGACTGATCTGAATGGTGGCGTGGTGCATGGCAATCTGCCCGGTTACGGCGCCATCAATCAGGCGGGACTGGTCTGCCACATGGCGTTGATTTTGGCGAAGAAATGCGGAGTCGAAGACCCGGAAGTGGATCAGGCCATCGAGCGTGCCAACCAGTTCGTCGGCTCCTACGTCGGCAAAGGCACGATCCCCTACGGCGACCACAATCCCACGCTGAATTGCCACGACGACAACGGCAAAAACTGCGAGGCCGCCCTCGTCTTCGACCTGCAAGGCATGAAGGAAGGCTCGCAGTTTTTCACCAAGCTCATCACTGCCTCCTACGAGGATCGCGAGGAAGGGCACACCGGCAACACCTTCAGCCATCAATGGGCCGGGCCGGGCGTCGCGCGGGGCGGGCCGAAGGCAGCGGCGGCGTTTTTGAAAGAGATGCGCTGGTATTACGATCTGGCGCGCACGTGGAAGGGCGATTTCGTTTATCAGGGGCTCGGCGGCGGCGGCGGCGGCTACTGGGACATCACCACCAGCTACATGCTGACTTACGCGCTCCCGCTGCGGAAAATTTTCCTCACCGGCAAGGATGCGAGTTCAGAAACATGGCAGAGCGAAAAGGACGTGAAGGAGGCCATCGAAGCGGGGCGTGCGATTGATTACGAGAAACTGGATGTCCCGTCGCTGATGAAGGAACTGGGAAGCTGGTCGCTGGTCGTGCGCACGCGCTCTGCCGAGGCGATTGCGAAAAAGAAGGAGGACGTGACGCGCTCGCTGATCCAACTGCTCGAAGGCAACGACGCCCAGGCACGCATCGGCGCTTGCCAGGCCTTGCGCGAACTCAAAGTGCGCGGAGCCGCAGCAGTGCCCGCTTTGACCAAGCTCCTCGATCACGACGACCTCTGGCTGCGCGTCTGCGCCGGCGAAGCACTGGCAGGCATCGGCGAACCCGCCCGCGCCGCACTGCCCGCCATGCTCAAAGCCTGCGCACGCAAAGACCCCAGAGACCCTCGCGGCTTCCAGCGACGCGGCCTCGCCTTTTCCATCTTCTACCCCGGCGGCGCGCTCGGCGGCAAAGGCCTCCTCGGCGCCTCCATCGAGGGAGTTGACCGCACCTTGCTCTACCCCGCCATCGCCTCCGTCGCCGAGACCGACGACGGCCGCGCCCGTGGCTGCCTGCGCTCCGCCTACCAGTTCATGACGCTGGAGGACGTGCGCGCGATGGGACCGGTCATCGTGAAATCCATCGCGGAGAAAGCCCCGAGCGGCGAGATGTTCGCCAGCGGTGTCCGTCTCGCCGGCGTGAAAATGCTCGCCAAATACCGCATCAAGGAAGGCATCCCGCTTTGCCACGTCGCGATGGACTGGAAGAACTGGGGAGCAGGCGAGCGCATCACCGCGTGCTTCGACGCGCTCAAGGCATACGGCGCGCACGCCCTGCCCGTGCTGCAGGCGATTGAAAGGGAATGGAACGCCGATGAGGCCACCAGGAACTCCCTCAAGCCCCAAATCGAGCAACTCAAAGTCCTAATGGCCGCCGCCGAAAGCGACCAGAATCCACCCGCCCTGATCAGCCTGAAAACCGAAGGGAAAGTAGAGTGAGCAGCAGCCAGGAACGCGCGGCGTCCGGATGCCCAATGACCACGCACCTCGATCCCGTCATCCTGCAAAAGCTCCGGGCGTTTGCGCGGCGGCGGCGCTCGCTAATTTTGCTGCGCGGGGTTTTCGCGACGGTGGCGATGCTCGTCGGCACGATGATCGTGGTCGCGGCGGTGGATTTCCGGATTCCCTTTCTGCCGAATGCGGTGCGGTGGGCGCTGAGCGTGACGGCCTATGTGGCGGTGCTGGTGGTCGCGTGGCGGCAGTGTTTGCGGCAGCTTTGGCATGCGCCGGACGAGCGGCAGATCGCGCGGCTGGTGGAGCATGCGGAGCCGGGGCTGCGGGAGGATTTGCTCTCCGCGGTGGAGTTGGGACGTGCCCACGGCGATGTCTTCGACTCGGAGCAATTCCGTAATTTGCTCCAGACCGATGTCTCGGCGCGCATGCAGGGCCTGGAGGTGAAAGCGCTGCTGCCGGTGAGGCTAATCAAACGCACCATCGGCGTGGCGGCGGTGATCGCTGTGGCGGTCATCGGCCTCTCGCGGAGCAGTGAGTTTCGCCTGCGCACGCTGTTTCTGCGGGCGTTGCTGCCGGGGGCGAATTTGGAAAATGTGGCGGGCACGCGGTTGATCATCGTGGAGCCGGAGAGGGGCGACCGGACGGTGGCGCAGGGCGACACGGTGCGGGTGGTGGTGGAGGTGAAGGGGCAGGCGGCCAGGAGCGCCATGCTGGAGGCGCAGGGCCGGGCGGAGGGCCGCCGCCTGGTGGAGATGAAGCCGCTGGGAGGCAACCGCTTTGCCACCACGATCCAAGTCGGGCGCGAGAACGTGCGCTACCGCATGCAGGCGGGCGACGGCATCACGCGTTACTACGAACTCACGGCGGTGGCCCGTCCACACGAGATCGCTTTTGCCAAGACCCATCACTTTCCCGCCTACACGAAGCTGGCGCCGAAGACCGAGCAGGGGACCGGCGGTGACATCACCGCGCTCGAAGGCACGGAGGTCGAGGTCGTCATCACGGCCAACCAGGCGGTGGCTAGCGGCGAGCTGCGGCTCGACTGCGGGAAGCGGGCGACGACCGTCCCGCTGGTGGTGGGCAGGGACCGGCGACTGACCGGGCGGGTGCCGATCACAGCGTCGGGGACGTATCGCGTGCATCTCGTGGCAGCGGGGACAGGCTTTGAAAACAAGTTCAGCCCGGAATATGAAGTGCGCGCGACGCCGGACCTGCCGCCGGTGGTCGAGTTCGCGGAGCCGGGGACGGACATAGTCGCGCCGGCGAATGAAGTGGTGAAACTTGTGGTGCGGGCGAGCGACGACTTCGGTGTCGCGCGGATCGTGCAGATGGTGAAAGTGAACGAGGGCGCGTGGAAGGAAGTCACGCTCCAGGACGACCCCGGCAAACAGGCGCGCGTGGAGCGCGATTGGGATCTGGCGGAGGAAGGCGTGAAGACGAACGACCTCGTGACCACGAAGCTGGTGGCGACGGATTTCAAGGGCCACAAGGCGGAGTCGCGTCCCCTGCAGGTGGTGGTGCTTGCGGCGGAGATCGAGATGAAACGGCTCGGCGGACTGGAGAGCCGGCGCGTGCTCGGCGAATGCGTGCAGGCCATCGCCGCAGCCAGCGCGACAATGGCGGACACGGCGCGTGCGGCGCAGCTCAAGTTTGAGCAGACCGAGGGAGCCGACCCGCAGCGTGCGGCGGCGCTCGGCACATGTGCGCGCGCGGTGGCGGAATACGAGGCGAAGCTGGCGCAGGCGTGGCTCGCGCTGAGCCCGCCGCTGCTGGATGCGCCGGCGAATCACGAAAGCTCCGATCTCGTGCTGCTCGGCCGCCTTTTGAGCCGGACGAACAGCGGCGAGGTGCAGCAGGCGGGCAGGCTGTTGCGCCTGCTCCACGCGAGTCCCGGCCAGGCAGGTGGGCGCGAGATGGCGGCGGAAATTCACGCGCATCTGGCGCGGGCGCGGACGTTGTCCGAACTGGCGAATGAGGTCTATCGGTTCAACCTCGCCGCCGAGCAGATCGACGTGGTTTTTGAAATGAGCGTGCTGCTTTTCAGCGACGTGCGCCGCATCCGCGGAATGGCGGGCGCGGCAAAAGGGCCGGGCGAGTGGGGCCGCGTGGCGACGCGCCTGAACGCGATGCTCGGAGTGAGCCGCAGCCTCGATGGCGTGCTCGGCGCGCTCAAGAAGGGCGGCTCGCCGATCGCGGATGACGCGGGCCTCATCGCGACGGGCGACTACTTTGTGCGCGTGCGCGACGAGACGGACAAGGCGCTGAAAGATGGTGCGCCCGACGAGCGGTTGAAGGAGATCTTTGCGGACTTGGACAAGCACTTCGGGCAGGTCGTCTGGGACAGCCGCACCGCGCGCGCGCATCTCGCCACGGCGGCGCTGGAGACGATCACCGCGCGCGGGAAGATCGCCGCGGCACCCGTCGCGAGCATGCACCTGCTGCTCATGGAGGAACTCGAGCCGACGTGGACGTGCGTGGAAAAACTGCGCGCCGAGCTGGCGGAGATCGGGAAGCGGACGACACCGGCCGCGCCGGACCGCCAGACCTTGAGCCAGGCGCGCTGGGGCGCGGCGAGCGACATTTTCCGCAGCCACGCCGACCTCGAAGAGACCCGGGCCATGGCCGACAACGGCTTTCTTGGCGACCTCCGCCGTGCCAGCGCGGCCACGCTTTCCGTGCAGGCGCTGGCCCCCGGCGACGGTCCGGAGAAGACCGCCGCGCGTCTCGAAACGCTGGACCAGGCGATGCGGATTTTGGAGGGCGGCCACGAGTTGCAGGAGCTGGCCGATGGACTCGTGGCGCTGACCGCGCTGGAGCGTTACGAGGCCCGCCGGCCCCACGCGCGCTCGCTGAGTCCGCGCGACTGGGCGTGGCTCGGCACGCGGCTGCAGATGGCCGCGGGCCGCTTGAAAGGAGTCGCGCTCAAGGACGAGGAAGCGCGGCGGGCGATGGACGCCGCGGCGGTGATGATCGAGGCGATTCCGGGCAGCGAGGCCTTTGTCGCGGTGGGTGTGGAGATGGGGCAGCGCGGAAAGTATGGGCGCATCCCGGAAAGTGCGCATCTCCCGCTGGAGGTGCTGGCGACCCGCGTGAAAACGGCCATCCTGCGCCTGCGGAAACCGCTGGAGGCCGCGCGGATTGAACTGGCCGGGCTCACGCCGAAAATCAGCGAGCTGGCTTTCGCTTTGGCCCGCGAGGAGGCGGCGCTGAAAAAGGATTCCAACCGGCTCGCGGGCACCGCGGCGACCGCCAGGGCCGATGACAACAAGGACCAGGCCCGGCCGCAGCTTGCGCAGCAGCAGCAGATCAATGGTCGGATCGAAATGCTGAAGGACATCATCCGCGCCGATGCGAGCGAGCAGAACATTTTGAAAAAGGACCAGCGCGAGCGGGCACGCGACGGCGACGATGCGCTGGCCATGCTGAAAGATCCGCCGCCCGCCGCGGAGCAGGCGCTGCTCGATGTGACGCGGGGCTCCGACCCCGGACAGCAGCAGGCGGACCTGGATCTCGCGATCGAGCAGGAGCAGAAACTCGTGGACGTGCTGAACCAGATCGCCGGGCACTACGCGTCGCTCGAGCAGAACCGGAATGCGGAGGACAGCCGCACCGCTTTGCGCGAGAACGAGGAGGCGCTGGGGGTGAAGGACGCGCTCGATGCGGAATACGCCAAGGCCGAGAAACTGGCGGCCCTGGCCGAGATGAGCCTGGCCGATCAGCTCGCGGCCCTGGAGGCGCAGTTGCCGACCAGCCCCTCGATGCAAAAGGAGCTGGACCAGATCGCGCGCGACGCGCTGGCCGTGGCGCTGGAGGAACTCGAGCGCGCCGCGCGCGCGGAGGCCTCCGCCGCCAACCGCGTGGACGAGGAGGTGACGCGGGAGAAGGATCCCAAATACCGCCTGACCGCGCTCGAGTCCGCACGGCTCGCCGCCACTTTCACGAAAGAAGCGCAGGCCGCGGCGGATACGGCGCGGCAGTTTCTGGAGCAGGCGGCCAACAAGGCCGCGCTGGGCCGGGCGCAGTCGGCTCTCACCCGCGCCACCGCCGCGGTGCCCGCCGCGGATCAGCTCGTGGACGCCGTGCAAAAGCTCGAAGGAATGCGCGGTGCCGACGAGATCACTGCGAAGGTGACGCTCGTGATGCAAAGCGCCGGGCTGACCGTGCAGCTTTCCACGCAGGCGCAGGCCGAGGCCGTCACCGCCGCCACGGGTGCCGCAGTCGAGGCGCAAAAGGGCGGGCCGGAGCAGACCACAAATGAGGAGGGCGGCCGGCAGGCCACCGCCGTGGCGGAGAAATCCGCGCGGGCGGTGGAGGCCGCGAATCAGGCCAATCAAGCCGCCCAGCTCGCCGCCGAGCGCAGCCGCGCCCTGGCGCGACTCCCGGACAGCGCGCCGCAGACTCCGAAGCTGGCTTTCGCGTCCGTCGAGCAACGCCCGGTGCGGGGCGACGTCCTCGAAGCCGCCGCCGACGTGAGCCGCGCGGGTCGCCACGAAACCCGGCTTGGCAAATCCGACGCCGGCCAAAAACTGAGCGAGCTGGCCGGGGAAATCACCGCCGCCGCGCGCCAGGAAGTCACCGCCGCCGAGCAAGCCCTGCGGGAATCGGCGCAGCCGGAACCGGCGCAAGTCCCCGTGCGCACCGCGGCCGTGAAGCTCGCCCAGCTCGTCGAGGCCCTGAAAAAGCTCCAGCAGGAAAGCAACGGTCCCGCTCCCGCCGACCCCACCGACCCCGGCACCGACGATGGCAGGGAACTGGCCCGCGCGCTGGACGAACTCGATCAGGAGATCAACGCCACCGACGTGGAAATCCCCGCGCCCGGCAACGAGGAAACCCCGAGTGCCGCCGGACCCATCGGAGGTAAGGCGCCAGTGGCCGCCGCCAGCATGCGCCAGGGCCGCAAAGGCAAGCCGGACCGCATGCCCGCCATGCCCGGCATCCCGCCGCCTTTCAACCCGACTCCGAAATCCGAGATGGGCGCGCAGCTCGCCGGCAGCCCGGTCGGCGGAGCGCCGCCGCCCCTTGCCGCCATGAAAAAAGGCACCTGGGGCAACCTGCCGAAAAAGCTCGCCGAGGATCTCACCCGGGGCCGCGCCGAGGATGTCCCCGAGGACTACCGCGAAGCCATCGAGACCTACTACCGCGTCATCGCCGAGCGCTCCCGTCAGCCGTAAGGGAACCGCGCGTTTCCCGCTGCGCGCTGCGGGTCGTTTGGCGGCTGGAAGCGCGCCACTCCCGCTTCCAGTTCCCGGCAGAAAAAACGCCGCATCCGATGAGCGGATGCGGCGTTGTGATTGCGGTAAGTTTCTCGCGGACTACGCCGGGGTTGGAGCTGCGCCACCCTTGCCACCTTTGTGCTTGCAGCCCGGACCGCCTTTGCCGCCTTCGGGGCGGTGGGCTTTGAGTTCCTCGGCGGTCACGCCGCCGCTGTTGTCGGCGTCGAGTTTCTTGAAAATCTCCGCGGCCTTGGCGGGATCCTTTTGCGCCCGGGGACCGGCCTTGAATTCCGCCTCGCTGATCGAGCCGTCGTTATTCGTGTCCAGCTTCTTGAAAATCTCGCCGGGCTGCGGATGGCCGTGGCCGTGGCCGCGGTGACCGCCGCCGGGGCCGGCGGGCTGGTCTTCGGCAAAAGTGAGGGTGCTGGCGAGCGCGAGTGCACTCAGGGTGGTGATGATGCGTTTCATGATCTTGTTGGTTTGCTTCGGATGATGGGCGGTCACTGCGGAATGCGGTGGCTGCTCGTTTGTGCAACACGAACAGGCACAAAAAGTTTCCGGCGAAATTCTTAAAGCTCCCGCATTTCCCTCCGAATCCACACCATGAGCCATCATCCGCATCCCGGGAGGCGTCCCCGCGCGCCCGGCGCGCACCGCTGCCCGGATGCGGGGATTTGCGAACCACGCCAAGCCTATTATCATACAGACATGCGCCGCCTTTTTTGGATGCCGAGTCTCGTGCTCGCCTTCGCCGCGAAATCCTTCGCCGTTATCGACGCGACCTCGGCGACGAATACATCGGATCCCGGCGGCGGGGTTCCGTGGGCGAACGTGGGGCGCGTCAATGGCGGCTCGGGCGAATATTTGGGCAATGGCTGGGTGCTGACCGCTTTTCACGTGGGCGTCGGCCCGATTGAATTGGACAGCGGGACTTTCCAGCCAGATGGCCGGGTGATCCGCCTGACCAATCCGAGCGACAGTTCGCCGACGGACATTCTGCTCTATCATCTGGTGGGCACGCCGAGCCTGAGTGACCTGACGATTTCCGGGAGCACACCCGGCGGAGGCTCCGTGGTCACTCTGGTCGGGTTTGGACGTATCCGCGACTCGGCTCAGAACAGCTACTCAACAATTGACGGCCCGAAGTCCGGTTTCGATTGGTCGTCCGGCGGCGTCAAAAGTTTCGGCACAAACAAGATCGAGAATTTCCCTGGAGGACCGGTCTTCACCCAGAACGATTTGGGTTTCGGAAAACTCGAGGTCTTTTACTTGAACTTCACGCAGTCGGTCGTGCTGCGGACTGCCCACGAGGCGCAAGTTTCGACCGGCGATTCCGGCGGTGCGGTGTTTTATAACGGACAACTCGCCGGGATGATTGACGCGCTCGGCTCGTGGGTCTATCCGCAGCCGGCGTCGGTGTTCACGGATGAGAGCTACATCGGCGATCTCGCCACCTACAAAAGCCAGATCGACGCACTCACCGGCAGCACTGCGGGCACCGGCAGTTGGAGCGGGACCAGCGGCACGACTTGGGCCGCGGCGGCGAACTGGGGCTCCAATCCGCCGCCCGGCTCGCCGACGATCAACACCGCCACCTTCAACAACAGCGGCGGCGGCAACACCGTCATCGACCTCGGCGCGGGTGTAACCATCAACACCGTGCTCTTCGACACGGCCAGCGTCGCCGCCTACACCATCGGCACCGGCGCAGTCGGGAGCCAGACGCTCACTTTGGCCAATGGCGGCGCGATCACCACCAGCGACACGGTGGCCAACGGCCAGACCGTCAATGCCGCGCTCGTCCTCGGCACGGATCGAAGCGCGCAGACTTACACCATTTCCAACAACGCCACGGCCCCTGCCACCGCGCTGACTTTTGCCGGCGGCATCAGCGGCGCGGCCACCGGCGGCACGGCGGGCGCGAAAACCCTCGCGGTCGTCGGCGCGGGCGACACCACGATCAGCGGGGGGATTACCACCGGCGGGGCGTCTTCGCTTACGGTGACGAAATCCGGCAGTGGCACGCTCGACTTCTCACCGGGCAGCGCGTTGAGCTTCAACAGCCTCGTCGCCACCGGCGGCGCGACCGATGTCAACGGCGCGCTCGGGACGGGCAACGGCACGGCCGCAGTCTCGGTCTCGGGTACGGGCACGACTTTGAAATTCGGCAGCGTGAGCCAGACACTTAGCTCCCTCAGCATCGGAGCCGGCGCGACGGTGACCTTCACCAGCGGTCTCGCCTCTTCTTTTTCGGCTGCGGAGGAAACCGGTAAAGCCCCCGGTCGCTTCGGTGCCGCAGTCGTCCCGGAACCCGGCACCGGCGGCCTGCTCCTCGCAGGTGCGCTCAGCCTGCTCGCGCGGCGTCGCCGGCCGGTCGCCTGACGCCGCCGGCTGCGATCCGCTTTTACATCCGCCGTCCGGCGGTGCAGGATCGCGGGCCTTATGAAAAAGGCCACCTCCTCCAGCAACACCCGCCGCAAAACCACAGCGGGAAAAGTAACCCCCAAGAAAACCGCCGCCGCCAAAAAGCCCGCGGCGAAAAAAGCGCCCGCGAAAAAGACCGCGAAACCGGCGGCGAAACTCCCCGCGATTCCCGCCAGCGGCACGCTCGCAGCGCGAGTCGCGGCGGCGAAAAAGATCGAGGCGCAGGACCGCCCGAAAGCCGCCGCCAGGACCGCCGCCGCCAAAGCGCCGGCCTCGCATCCGCAGCGCATCAGCAGCTTCCCCGGCACCTACATCGCCGAAATCTCCGTTCGCCTCGAAGACCCCGATCATCCCGTCACGCTCCGCTGGACCGGCCCGCAGGCGGCGGCGCAGGAGACCGGCCCGTTTCGCAGCTCGCCCGGAGCCGGCTTGCGCGGACTGAACTGCGACAACGTCGCCACCAGCCGCCGCTCCGGCAGCACCTGCACGCCGAAAGGCACCTTCACCGTCACCGGCTTCGCGCCACACCTCAACAGCCACCCCGAGGCGACCAACGTGACGTGGTTTGTGCCCGCGCGCGGCATCGCCCTGCACTACTACCCGTCCGTGCCGAAATTTGCCGCGTCGCACGGCTGCGTGCGCATCCAGTCCCGGCGCGTCGCGCAACTCCTTCAGGACAACTCCCGTGCGGGAATCACGAAAGTCGTCGTGGACGGCACCTGGACCAAGCCGCCGCACCAGTGGTGAGCTGCCGGTAGCCGCCGAAACTGCGCGCCCCCTCGCAGAAATCGCCCGCGCTGCGTCGAACTTGCCCGCGTGCTCAAGAAGACCGGCAGCTTCTACTACCACTGCGACTGGCACGCCTCACATTGCCTGAAGGTTATCCTTGATCAGATTTTGGGGAGTTGTGTGAGAAGAAGTGGGCTATAGGCAGAAGCGTCACGCTAAATTGAACTCGTGAAACTCCTGCTCTGCGCAAACCTGCTTTTCGCAATCACTGTTATGGCTGACGAGAAGGTAAAAAAGACTTTAGATACTCCTCACGGCACCATTGAATGGAAGGAACTCGGAGGCCAAGATCCACAAAAGGCCATCGCGCTAATCATCAGGGAACTTGCGCCCGAAGAATTGAAGAGTTTGAACGAGGATGCCGATAGGGTGGCGAGACTGATCGACAAATACGTTCCGCTCACTAAGCGCGACACGGACTTGTTGGAGAATCTCGATCTGGCGTTCGCCGCGTGGCTTGAGTCCGACGACTCGTCAAAGGAATCGGCCAAGGACATCACCCGTATCGTGGGAGCAGCTTATGGTCGCTACTGCATCGAACGACTTGGCGTAAGATGGGCTGTAATCCA
Source organism: Chthoniobacter sp. (assembly GCA_021414005.1). GTDB lineage: Bacteria > Verrucomicrobiota > Verrucomicrobiia > Chthoniobacterales > Chthoniobacteraceae > Chthoniobacter. The sequence continues at coordinate 22,456 of JAIOPH010000028.1, forward strand.
GGACGAGCATGGGATTGACATCGCTCTCGTGAGAGAAAATCCGACGACGAGAAGTTTCCCTTTCACCTCTATCCAATACCGGGTTGAGGATAAGAAATCCGATTTCATATATGCGCTGTATAGGTCGTTGAAACATATCATCGACGACGCGAAATAGGGCTCCCGGCACCATGACACTTAGCTCCGTGGATGGGATGACCCGCGGGTGCGGCCGGTAGCGTTGGTCCCCGGTGTCCGTTTGAAATTGCGGGGCTGGGGCACCGTGCGCGAAGTCGCCGTGAGGCCCAGGCTGGTCCTCGTGTGCGCTTCCTGGTGTGGCGGCGCCAAACCGTCCTTGCTTCTCGATACCCGCGTCGTCTGAGTTGGAGAGTTGGACAGTTGGCGGCCTCGGCGGCATCCCGGAGGGATGCATGGATATTAGCCGGTGGTGCCAACCACCGGATACTTCGCCAAGCCGCCTGCGCCCCGGCGGGGCGCGGGAGCGGGTGTGGGCACTTTAGAGATTCCGCCACCCCTCCGGGGTGTGGGCGTGGTGGGCCGGTGTCCGGTGGTTTCGCTGCGCTTCACCACCGGCTAATTTCCAAGGTCCCTCCGGGACGGGGAATGCGCGATGGTGGGAGTGGTGGGCACGCCCTCACCCGATCCCTCACGCCGCGGACGATTGATCGGCGAACCGTTACCCCGCCCCCACGCCACGGATGCCTTGCTGTGTGGACATTCATCCGAGTCCCACGCTATCGGTGCATCGACGGCTGCACCTTTACCCGATCTCCAAGCGCGCGGAGCGCCGCGGGGGCTGCGGCTAGGTGCCCATCCACTCGGTCACGGGGCCGGGTTCGCTTTGGCCTTTGGCGTTGCGGGATTGGAGCCAGAGTTGGTACTCCACGCCGGGCGTGAAGCTGATGGTGCCGGGGATCGTCACGGTCAGCGCGTCGAAATCGCCGGTGGCGAGCTGCTCGGGGGCGCCGCCGGGGGCGAGGCGCCAGGCCACGAGGCGGGTGGCCCCGGCGGGGAGGGTGGTGGTGGAAAGGGTGAGGGTATTCGGGGCCCACGCGGTATCGGCGGGCGGGGCGGGGAGAGTCTGCGTGGGCTGGCGGAGGAGGCTGAGGTCCCAGAGAGTTTCGATGCGGGCGGGATTGTAGCGCCAGGTGTAGAGGGCAAAGCCGAGGTTGCCATGCATTTGCTGGGCGAGGGCGATGCGGAGTTCTTCCAGGAGCTGCCGGGCGGCGGTGAGGGCGCTTTTGCGGACGGTCTGGGCGTCGCGGAGGGTTTTGGCGGCGTTGTAATAGGTGGACACGGTGCCGCCGAGGGTCACGAGCACGGGTTTGGCCACCTGCTCGGCGAGCCGCAGGCCGAGTCCGCGGAGGGCGTCCAGCCGTTCTTCATAGGTGCCATTGCTCAGGGGTTCGCGACCGTCGGGCAGGAGGTAGGTATAGACGGTGCCCTGGTAGGGGACCTGGCTGCGGATGGTGGAGTCCCAAGTTTCCAGGGGGCTATTGGTATCGGCGTCGGGTTTGTGCGTGAGGCCGAGGATTTTTTCGGTAAAGGCGAGAGTCGCGCTCTTCTGGCCGGCTTCATTGCTGGCCACCACGCCCTCCTGGCTCGTCCACTGGACGGCGATGTCCTGCGTCTCGGCGAGGATACCCGTAAAGGTGGGCTCAAGGACTTGGGCGGCGGTGAGCCGGGGGAGGTGATCGGAGATGATCTCGCCCATCAGGGTGAGGTCGCCCACAGTGGCGACGAGGAATTGGTTTTCGACGTATTTCCAGGAATCGGCAGTCATGGTGGTAGGTTAGGGTTGGGGTTGAAAAAGCGGGGTGTTGAGGCTGGCTGAGGAGTGAAAGGGGTGGCCGGACGCGTGGGTGAAGCGGGTAAAGGGTGTCGGGACATGCCGCAGCCCGTTGGTGATGCCGGCAACGCCCTCCCGGACATCCCGCAGCCCACTGGTGACGCCAACAACGCTCTCCCGGACATCCCGCAGCCCATCGGTGATGCCAGCAACGCCCTCCCGGACATGCCGGAGACCATTGGTGAAGCCGGCAAGGCCTTCCGGGACATCCCGCAGCCCGTTGGTGAAGCCGGCAACGAGGTTTTGTGGATATTTATACACTTGGCCGCCGTCAGAGACCGGCTTCTGGAGAAAGGATGGGGGCATGACTGCGGGAGTAGAGCACGGTGCCGGGGGCGGCGGTATCGTGCTGGCAGCGGGATTTTGAGGTCGGGGGCGGCAGGGGTTTGCCCCGACGCGCGCATCGGGCGGAATGGGAGAAAAGGCCCTTGCTTTGACGCCGGAAAACTCCTAGAGACGAGGCCGAACCCTAGGAGGAACCCCACCCATGAGGAATTACCCAAAGACGCGCGTCCTGCTGGTCGAAGCGGAGCCGATGGCCCAGCGTGGCCTGGCGGCCCTGCTCAAGGCGCAGGAGGGACTGGAGATCGTGGCGCGGGCGGGGACCATCGCGGAGGGCCGGGCGCTGTGCGAGAAGCTGCGGCCCGAGCTGGCCGTGGTGGATGTGGCCATGGATGGGCGCGAGGGGCTGGGGCTGGTGCGGGAGATGCGGCGCGAGGTGCCGGGGGTAAAGGTGGTGGCGCTGACCCGGCTGGAGGATGCGGCGAGCATCCGCGAGGCCCTGCTGGTCGGGGTCGTGGGTTATGTCTCCCGGCTGGACCCGGAGGAGGCGCTGCTCACGGCCTTGGCCGAAGTGCTGGCGGGGCGGAAATTTGTGGGGCCGCGGGCGGCGGCCGGTCTTTTGGAAGCCTTCACCGGGAATGGCTGGACGCGGACCGCGCCGACGGCGGTGGCCACGCTCACGCGCCGCGAACGGCAGATTTTCTGGCTGCTCGGCGAAGGCAGCAAGGTCTGCGACATCGGCCAGAAGCTGAAGATCGCCGTGACCACCGTGGAAACCCACGTGAAGCATACCAAGGAAAAGCTCGGCCTTCGCAGCCTCGCCGCCCTGCGCCGGACAGCCACGCTCGCCCAGCTCGCCGGCCCCCGCTCCGCGGAAGAGGATGCGGAGCTGGCCGGGGAGGAGGACTAGCGGCTGCGGCCACCTCCCGCCGCGCCCCGCCCCGCGCTGCTCCGTCGTTTCCTTTGGTGTTTCTCGGATGCACGGCTACCTTCGAAGAGCGTTCCCTCACCGTGATGAAATCTACAGGCATCCTCCACCGGAGCACGGCGGCCCTCGGGCTGGCTTTTCTCCTCCTCTCCACCGGCCCCGCTCCGGCGGATGTCGAAGTCGTCGGGATCACCGGCACGGCGACGCAGTATGTGACAAAGGCCAACGATCCCCTTTCGTTTATTTTCCTGATCGAGACCGACAAAAGCATTGCGCCTGGCATCCGGTTTTATCCGTGCCTCAGGATCGTTTTCGCCGATGGAACGTGGATTCACGGAAGGACCGGTTGCTTTCCCATTGGCATGAAGGCGGGGACACAATCGGGCGGCGACGCCCATTCCACGGTCCCGGCCGGTCCTGCCGACCGAGCTGTGCGCATCGAACTTGTGGTGAAATTTGGAGAACCAAATAAGTTATTCCTCCCGGAGGAATTTGGACGGCAGATTCCACCGCTGGACGACGAAACCCTCGACATCCTGAAACGCGCCGGAGGGTTTGTCATCTCTATCCCCGTCGTCCCGGCAAAGTAACTTCCATGCGTGGCTACCTTCGATGAGCGTTCCCTCACCACGATGAAATCCACAGGCATTCTCGCGCGGAGCATGGCAGCCCTCGGGCTGGTTTTCCTGCTCGCCACCGCCGGACCCTTGCGCGCGGATCTCGAAATTCCCGGGATCACCGGCGTGGCCAAGCAGTTTCCAACCAAGGACAATGATCCCCTGTCGTTTTTTCTGACATTCGAGGCCGACAAAAGCATTGCGCCCGGCATCAGGTTTTATCCCGCCATGAGGATCGTCTTTGCCGATGAAACTTGGATCGATGGAAGAGGTGAGTGCTTTCCCACTGGCATGCGGAGTGGGATCAAAGCGGGCGGCGGGGTCTCTTCCATCCACCCGACCGGCCCAGTCCCCCCGGTGAAGCTCATCGAAATTGTCGCGACCTTTGGAGAACCAAACAAGTTCTTCCTCCCGGAGGAATTTGGCCGGCAGATTCCGCCGCTGGACGACAAAACCCTCGCCATCCTGAAACGCGCCGGAGGGTTTGTCATCTCTATCCCCGTCGTCCCGGCAAAGTAACTTCCATGCACGGCTACCTTCGATGAGCGTTCCCTCACCACGATGAAATCCACAGGCATCCTCGCGCGGAGTATGGCGGCCCTCGGGCTGGCTTTCCTGCTCCTCTCCACCGGCCTCGCCCCGGCGGATGTCGAAATCGTCGGGATCACCGGCACGGCCGAGCAGGTTGTGACCAAGGCCAACGATCGCCTTTCATTTCGGTTGAAGATCGAGACCGACAAAAACCTTGCGCCCGGCATCCGGTATTATCCCTTCATGAGGATCATCTTCGCCGATGGAACATGGATCCATGCGGAGGGCTGGCGCTTTCGCGGTTCCATGCGGCCCGGGAGAATGTTTGGCGGCAGTATCCAATCCTGTGAACCGGTCGGTCGCGCTGACCGAGCCGTGCGCATTGAAGTTGTCGCGACCTTTGGAGAACCAAACAAGTTCTTCCTCCCGGAGGAATTTGGCAGCGGATTTAGACGGCTGAGCGACAAAACCCTCGACATCCTGAAACGCGCCGGAGGGTTTGTCATCTCAATCCCCGTCGTCCCGGCAAAGTAACTTCCATGCGTGGCTACCTTCGATGAGCGCTCCCTCTCACTATATTAGTATGTTAGACACTGCTCGCATGTCCTGTGAATGAAGACCAAACCATTACGCCGATTCCGAAGCCGCATTGGTCTCATGGCATCGTCATCCTCCACCCACTCTTTCTTCGCTTCCTCTTTTGCGCATTCATCTGGCTCGCTGCGTTTGCACTTACCTCCTTCGAGCACATGTGCGCTCTCGGCTACAAGACAGCCGAGCGTTTGGCGCCCTTCGTCGTCGCCTCTCTTGCCGCACTGTGCATCATCGTCATTCGCCGTTACCGCTTTGGCTTTCCGCTCGCCATCGCCATCGTTGCACTCTACCTGTTCGCCATCTACCCAGCATATTCATACTGGATTCATGGGCCTGGACGGCACCATTTTCCCGGAGTCGTCACAGAGCCACCCGACTTTACAGACATTCAGCCAGCCAGCACGCAATGAACTCGACCGCAACGCCTATGCGCTCCAGCGAACCGCTCCGGAGGGTTTGTCATCTCTATCCCCGTAGTTCCAGCGAAGTAACCTGAGGAAGCGGTCGGGCTTGCCAGCGCACGCGGTGTGCGGAAAGCTGCGGGTGCCGTTTCAACCACTCCGCCCATGACCGCGCTCCGCTTTCTCCGCCATCTCGCCGTTTCCACCTGTCTGCTGCTGGGCGTGGCCTCGCTCGGCGCGGCGGAGAACTGGCCGCAGTTCCGCGGACCTGCAGGGGATGGGCACGGCGTGGCGACGGGGTTGCCGGTGAAATTCGGCGAGACGGAGCAGGTGAAATGGAAGACGGCCATCCACGGCAAGGCGTGGTCCTCGCCGGTGATCTGGGGCGGGCAGGTGTGGCTGACGACGGCGACGGAGGATGGCACGCAACTGGGCGTGGTGTGCGTGGACAAGGACTCGGGTAAGGTGCTGCGCGACGACGTGCTTTTTCGCGTGGCGGCGCCGCAGTTCTGCCACAAGTTCAACAGCTACGCGTCGCCGACGCCGGTGATCGAAGAGGGGCGCATCTATGTGACTTTTGGTTCGCCGGGCACGGCGTGTCTGGACACGAAGACGGGCGCGAAACTGTGGGAGCGGACGGATTTTGTCTGCAATCACTACCGCGGCGCGGGCTCGTCGCCGATCGTGTGGGGAGATTTGCTGATCATGAACTTCGACGGGAGCGACGCGCAGTTCGTGGTGGCGCTGGACAAGAAGACCGGCAAGACCGTGTGGCAGACGCCGCGCTCGATTGATTTTCAGGACCTCGGCGCGGACGGCAAACCGAAAGACGAGGGCGATTACCGCAAGGCGTTTTCCACGCCGCATGTGTTCGAGCAGGGCGGTACGGCGACGCTGGTGAGCAGCGGAGCGAAGGCGCATTACGGCTACGATCCGAAGACGGGCAAGGAGCTGTGGCGCTTTGAGGAGCGGGGCAACCACAGCGCGGCCACGCGGCCGGTCGCGGGCTTCGGCATGGTCTTCATTCCGGTCGGCTACTCGCAGGGTCAGGTGATCGCGCTCAAGCTCGGCGGCAGTGGACTGCTCGGCGCGGAATCGCTCGCCTGGCGGCTGAAAAAGTCCGCGCCGAACAAGCCGTCGCTGCTGCTCGTGGACGAGCTGCTTTACGCGATCAACGACGGCGGCATCGCGACCTGCATGGACGCGAAGACTGGCGAGGTGGTGTGGACGCAGCGCATCGGCGGGAACTTTTCCGCCGCGCCGATCTATGCGGACGGGCGCATCTACGCGTGCAATGAGGAGGGCAAGGTGACGGCGCTGGCCACGGGTCGGGAATTCAAGGTGCTCGGGGAAAGTCAATTCGACGCGGGCTTCATGGCGTCGCCCGCGGTCTCGGGCAAAGCGCTTTTTCTGCGGACCAAGACGCACCTTTACCGGATCGGCGAGTAGCGCGTGCGGCGCGGCTAGATGGGCAGGCGCAGTTGCCGCCGGATGGGCGGGACGAGCGTGGAGACGCCGATGCCGAGGAGGCGCAGCGGACCGGTGACGAGGCGGTCGCGGGCGAGGAGAAATTGCGCGAGGCGGTAGATCTCGCGCGCGGTGGTCACGGGGTCTTCCATTCGCACCTGGCGCGTGAGCGTGGTGAAATCGCGGTAGCGGACCTTTACCTGCACGGTCAGCGCACCGAGTTCGTGGCCGGCGAGTGACTGGGCCACATCGGCCGCCATTTCTTTCAGCGCGGCGCGCAAGGTGGGCCGGTCGTCGGTGTCGTGGAGAAAGGTGTTTTCGGCGCTGATGCTCTTCCGCTCCTCGCTCGTGTCCACGGGCCGGTCATCGTGGCCAAAGGCGCGCGCCTGCAAATCCGCGGCGAAGGAGCCGACGACGGAAGGCAACTCCGCCGCCCGCGTTTGCAGATCGCCGATGGTCGCGAAGCCTTTCGCCTCCAGCATTTGCGCGGTGACGGGGCCGACGCCGTGAATGGCGCGTACGGAAAGCGGCTTGAGGAACTCCACTTTGTCCCGTTCGCGGATCAGCGTGAGGCCGTCCGGCTTGCGAAAGTCGCTCCCGAGCTTCGCGAGGAACTTGTTTGCCCCCACGCCGATGCTCGCGGTGAGGTGCCGCTCGCGGGCGATGCGCTCCTTGATCGCGCGCGCGATGGGCACGGCGGCTTCGAGCGCGGCATCGGGATCGCCGCCCGGCGGCACGCTGGCGCTGAGGTCGAGATAGGCTTCGTCCACGGAGACTTTCTCGATGACCGGCGTGACGGCGCGGAGGATTTCCATGATCGCCGCCGACTCCGCGCGATACGCGTCCATCCGCGGCCGCACGAAGATGCCGTGCGGACACAACCGGCCCGCGGTGCGCGACGGCATGGCGGAGCGGACCTTGAATTTTCGCGCCTCGTAGCTGGCCGCGCAGACCACGCCGCGCTGATCCGGCGGCGAGCCCACGATGACGGGCAGGCCGCGAAACTCGGGATGGTCGCGCTGCTCGACCGAGGCGAAGAACGCATCCATATCGACGTGGAAAATGACGCGCGGCATGGCGGTTCAGCGGACGCCGTGGCCGGCGAGTGCGCAGGCTGCGGCGGGCAGGTAGAGCAGGCCTTCCACGGCCCACTCGTAAAAGCGTTCGCTGCGCGGCTGGCGCGTGGCGTGCAGGAGCCACGCTTGGTAGAGGCCGGTGACGACGGCGAGCAGCGCGAAGGGCAACGTGCCGGTATCGCGGAAAAGGATTAGGCCGCTAAGCAAAAGCTGCTGCGCCACGGCGAGCGTCCAGAGCAGTCGACGCGCACCCTTTTCGCCCCACAGCACGGGGATGCTGCGGATGCCGCAGTGGCGGTCGCCTGCGAGATCGCGGAGGTCGCAGAGGAGCATATTGAAAAGCAGGTGGCTGAAGGCCCACGGCACGAGTGGGACGATGGTGAAAAGGAAACCGGCGAGCGGACGGGCGCGCAGTGGAGTCGGCGTGGGGACGAAAAGCAGGAGGCCAAAGATCGCGGTGGTGATCACGGCGGGAGCAAAGAGCGTCTTAAGGAGCGGCACGTCTTTCCAGCGAAAGCCGAAGACGGGCAGCGAGTAGCCGAGGGAGAAAATGCCGCCGCCGAGCACGAGGCCGAGCGTGAGCCACTCGCGCCGCCAGACGGGCAGGGCGATGAGCACCACTGCCGCCAGCGTGAGTGTGATTTGGCTGGCGGTGCGCCAGCGCGCGTTTGCGGCGGTGCGGGCGGGGAGGTTGATGGCGTCGGCGGGATCGCGGCGGAGGCGGTCCGCATTGTAGATGAGCAGCGCGCCGCAGAACCACAGCGGAAGCCAGTGCCCGGGCGCGATGGCGAGCAACCAGCCCAGCGCCCAGCCAAACGCCGCGATCCCGGCCGCGCCGTAAAGATGGAGCGCGTGGAGGACGGTTTCGCTTTCGGTGAAGCAGGAGCGCGGCGGTGGAGGTTCGTTGCGCAAAGGAATAGCGCGGCTCTTACCGCTCATGAGGCGGTCTTTCAACTCGGCGCGTGGCGCGGGATGGGCAATGACATTGCGGGGCCTTTTAGCCGCTGGCGGGCGCGAGCTTTTAGAAAGTGCATTGACAGGCTTCCCTCACACCGTAAACGCTGCCGGCATGATGAATCGCCTCCGCTCCCGCCGCTCTTTTCTCCATGACCTCGCTCTCGGGGTGGCCATCGCGCCGTGGGTGACGAGCGGGGTGCGGGCGGTGTCGCCGAATGGCAAGTTGCGGCATGCGACGTTCGGGACGAGTGGCATGGCGGGGTCGGATATTGAGTCGCTGTCGAGCCACAAGAGCATCGAGATCGTGGCGGGCTGCGATGTGGATGAGCGGAGCAGCGCCGGCTTTCGCAAGAAATTTCCCAACGCGAAGGTGTATGCGGATTTCCGCGAACTGCTGGAAAAGGAAACCGATCTCGACAGCGTGAATGTCTCAACGCCGGATCACATGCACGCGCCGATCGGGCTGATGGCGCTGAAGCGGAATCTGCATGTGTACGGGCAAAAGCCGCTGGCGCATGACCTCGGCGAGGTGCGGGCGATGACGCTGCTGGCGGCGGAGAAAAAGCGGGTGACGCAGATGGGCATCCAGATTCACAGCAGCAAGGAATACCGGACGGCGGTGAAGCTGATTCAGGGCGGGGTGATAGGGAAAGTGAAGGAGGTGCATACCTGGAGCAGCAAGAAATGGGGCGACAATGGGGAGATGCCGAAGGGTGGCGATCCGATTCCGGCGGGGTTCCAGTGGGATCTCTGGCTCGGGGTGTGCGCGGACCGGCCGTTCATCGGCAAGGAATGGTATCACCCGGGCAACTGGCGCAAGCGGCTGGATTTCGGGACGGGGACTTTCGGGGACATGGGCTGCCACATTTACGATCCGGTCTTTGCCGCGCTGGCGCTGACGGCGCCGCTGAGTGTGCGGAGCGAGGGGCCGGCACCGAACACGCATTCCTGGGCGACGGATGCGGTGATTCATTACGTGTTTCCGGGGACGGCTTTTACGGAGGATAAGACGGTAAAGGTGGTGTGGTACGACGGCGATCAGCGTCCGCCGCCGGAGGTGCAGGCGATGGCGCGAAAGGCGGACGCGCAGGCCGGTGACAAGGCGGACGCGATGCCGGGGCAGGGGAGCATTTTCCTCGGGACAGATGGCGTGATGGTGCTGCCACACATCGCGATGCCGAGGCTTTATGGCGCGGCGGCGGGGCGTCCGGTGGAAGCGGTGGCCGGGGACAATCACTATCACCAGTTCGTGCAGACGATTCTGGGCGAACGTGAAAACACGGACGCATCTTTCGCCTACTCTGGTCCGCTGACGGAGGCGGTGCTGCTCGGCGGTGTGGCGACGCGGTTTCCGAAAACGGTGCTGGAATGGGACGCGGCGAAGCTGGCGTTCACGAACACGCCGGAGGCGAATGCCTTCGTACGGCGGGACTACCGGGCGGGCTACTGAATCTCCGGCGGTGAGGAGGGGACCACGGATTTTCCGTGGACGGGTTTCGGGCACTCACCGGGATTTTCTAAACCCCGAAGTAGTTCGAAGGTTTGCCTTTCGGCCTTACTTGGCTACGGGGCCGTAGCCTTCGGCAGGCGTGCCGTCGTCCTTGAGGTGGCCGGTGGCCCAGAGGACGCCGCGGGTCACGAGATCGAGGTAGCGGGCGTCGGCGACGGTGGCGGTGTTGTGGCCGATGGTGGTGGAGAACACGCGGGTTTTCTTCGGGCCGTATTCGTTGGTCCAGGTGACGACGTTATCGGCGTTGCCCTGCTTGCCGCGGGCGAGGGCTTTGGCGGTGAGGATCTGGACGTTGTTGTAGAGTTCCTCGTTGATGGTTTCCCAGTCGGTAAGGCCTTTGGTGATGGGGGACTCTTTCTCGGTGTAAGTGATGGCAATGGGCTGCTGCGCGCCGTGGCCGGTGGACTGCAGGCCGATGTATTCATACCACTTGCCGTTGTCCGCGCTGACAGGGACGGGCTTGCGGTAGTCGCCAAAGCGGTAGCTGTGCATGCCGCAGTGGAGGTTCACACCGGGGATGCCGTCCACATGCGGCTGGAGCACGGCCTTGATGACTTCGGGATCGTTCACGCCGGCCGAGCACTCATCGTGGATGACGAGGTCGTAGCCTTTGGCGTAGTCGGGGTTCGGCTTCTCGCCGGGCTTGCCGTAAACCTGTTCAATCGGCGGCTTGGTGCTGCCGTCGGCGGAGTGCGCGTGTTCGACGATGACATTGGCGCGGGCTTCAAGGCCGGCTTTGAGCACGTCCTTCTGCTTGGCGTAATCGTGGCAGCAGCCGCCGGTGATAAGGAGGATGCGGAGGGGCTTGGGCGCGTCGGCGGCAAAGCTGTGCAGGGCGAGCGTGCTGGAGGCGAGGAGGGCGAGGAATGAGGTGCGGTTCATGGGTTTGGTATGGGAGTCAGGGTGCGAAGGTTATCTTAGGTGGAAAAGGAAATTCTCTGGTCGTCGCGGTGCGCCGGTCAGGCTTCGAGTTCGGTGTGGATTTCGATGAAGGTCAGGATGTCGTGCCGCGTGACGATGCCGACAAGTTTGCCGTCGTCGATGACCGCGAGGCGCGTCAACTCGGGAGCGAGGAGGAGGCGCATCGCGCGGGCGGCGGATTCGTTGACGCCGATGCGCAGGGCCTCGGTGCTTTTTTCAGCCACCACATCTCCGGCGGTGGTGTAGGGCCATTTCTCGCGCGGAATTTCTTTCAAAAAATCCAGCCGCAGCAGCCCGCGGAAATCGCCGTCGGCGGTGCAGACCGGATAGGCGACGTAATGGCCGGCGAGGAAGAAATCATCGACGGCGAGGTTGAGGGGAAGGGTGTCGGGGATGACGGAGGGATTCGCGCTCATGAGGTCGCGCACGCGGACGCCGGCGAGGGTTTCGCGCTGGACGGCATTGGCGTAGCCACTGTCAGCGGCGCTTTTCAAAAAGAAGCCGATGAGGAGAAAGATGACGCCATTCCACGCGTGCGGCGGGGTGATGAGCGCCCAAACGCCGCCCACGATGAGCAGCCAGCTAAAGCCGATGCCGATCCGCGAGGAGATGTAAGTGGCGTGGCGCAGCCGTCCGGTTTTGGCCCAGATGAGGGCGCGGAGCACGCGGCCGCCGTCGAGCGGGTAGCCGGGGATCATGTTGAAAACGACGAGCCCGAAATTCGTCAGCGCGAGCCAGCGGCAGACGAGGGCGAGTCCGTCGAAACCGACGGCGTGAAAGGCAAAACCGGCGACGGCGAAGAGGATGCTGAGCGCCACGCTGACAGCGGGGCCGCCGAGGGCGATCTTGAGTTCGGACTTCGCGTCGTCCGGCTCGCGCTCGATCTCCGCGAGCCCGCCGACGAAGAGCAGGGTGATGCGTGGAACGCGGATGCCGCAGCGCTGGCTGACGAGACTGTGGCCGAGTTCGTGCAGCAGGATGCTGAGGAAAAAAAGGAACGCCGCACCGCCGCCGAGCGCGAGATACACGGCCGGCGACCGGCCCGGCAGCTCGGTGGGGAAGACCGCATGCGAGAGTTCGTAGGTGACGATGGCGGCGATGAGAAACCACGAGGCGTCGAGGTAGAACTCGATGTCGAACCAGCGCCCGATGAAAACGCCACCGCGCCGGGGCCGCGGAGCGGGCAGAAGCGGGTCGCTCATGGCTGCGCCCCGGCGGCCGGAGCGGCTTCAGAAACAGGCTCCGGCTTGATCTCCGCCCAGTTCGCCAGTTCCACGTTTTCCCGCAGGTCCACCGGCACGAGCAGGCTGAAGCGCGCTTCGCCGGAGGCGAACCTTGCGGCGGTTTCGCCACTGATCGCTGCGCGCACGGCATTTTCGGTGAGCGGCGGGTGAAGGGAGAAAACGCACATCGGCTGTGGCAGCAGGCCGGTCACGGAGCAGGTGAAGGGCTCGTTGGAAACGCGCCCGGCCACTTCCGCGGAGAGGATCGGGCGTGTCGGAAATCCGTCGCGGAAATCCAGGCGGGCGGAGAGCAACCGCGCGACTCCGGCGGCGTCCGCAGCGGGCGATGCGGTGAAGCCGAGTTGGCCAACCACAGCGGGCTGGGTGCCGGTGCCGGTGAGTCGGAAATCCGCGGACATCGCGCCGTCGGCGAGCGGCACTTTGTCCGCCTTGGCGTGGACGTCGAACCGCCAGTTTTCCCAAGCCGTCCCGCGCAGCGCGAGCGTGGGCGGCAGTTCGTCGAGTGGCGCGCCGCTGAGCACGGCCAGCATCGTCGGCGTCCAGTCCCGGATCACAGCCGCGGAGATTTGCGCCTCGCCGGCAATGGTGGCCGCGCTGAGCGGACCGGCCACGCGCAACGTGAGCGCGGTGCCCACGTTCAGGCCGTCGTTTTCGTCGTTGGCGAACAGCGGAACAGGACTTTGTGCGCTGGTGAGCGCGAGCTGGAGCGCCGGGTCGCGGAGGTTCGCGAAATCAATTTCGCCGCCTGCCTGGAAGTCGCCCGTGGGATGCTGACCGGTGAATTTTTCGACGCGCAGCGTCTGCCCGGTGAAGGTGGCCGCGCCCTCCACGCCGGTGAGCGCGGTGCCGCTCCACCCGAGCGGCAGGCGTGCTTTGGTGAGCGTGAGCCGGCCACTGGTGCGGAGTGCGCCGAGCGGGCCTTCGGCGGTCACATTCCCGCTCACGAGACCCTCGATGGGAAAGTTCATGCCGGTGAGCTGCGCGGTTTCGTGGAGGCTGAGGCCGTAGGCGGTGAGATTGAGTTTCCCGACGGTGTGATCGTCGAGCAGCGTGGCGAGCGAGGTGTTGGGCCAGGCGTTCCAGAGGTCGAGCGGGAGGATGGCGTCGCCTTCGAGCCACAGGTTTTTGCGGTGCGTGAGGCGGAGGTTTTTCAGCGACACCGCCTTGTCCATCACGCCGACGCGGGCGGTGAAGGACGAGTCGTCATCCGCGAGTGAGAACGTGGAGAAGGCGAGGCCACCGCGCGAGTAGCTGGCCTCGAACTCCGCATTGATCGGGTGGAGCAGCGCGGCGGTCGCGCCGAGCGAGCGGACTTTGCGGAGCCGCGCGAGGAACTTTCCGCTGTGCCCTTTGGCCGAGCCCTCGCCGTCCCAGTCGATGAACGCGCCGCCGGCGAGCGGTTCGGGGACGATGGGCTTTTGCAGGAGCGCGGCGTATTTCGCCAAGTCCTGCACCGAGGCGTGCATCTCGCCCCAGTATTGTTTGTCGCCGAGGATGTTCAGCGTGCCGCGTCCGCGCACGTAGTCGCCGGCGTTGAAGAGCGAGATGTTCGTGAGCTGATATTCGTTGCCGTTAAGTTTCACGCTGGCGTGGAGTTCCTCGATGGGCGCACTGCGCCAGCGGAGGTTCGAGCCGGAGACGATGAGCTGCCCGTGAAACTGCTCGTCCCGGCCGCGGATCGAGCCGTCGATGACCGCGCGACCGGCGGCGTATTTGAACTCCGGGAGGAGCAGAGCGGAGAGGTCGGTGAGGTTGTCGATCTTCGCCGCGATGTTGCAGGAGAATTCCGCGCGCCACCACTCGACGCCGGGCATCGGCACCGCCATTTCGCCGGAAAGGTTGAGCCGGTTCTGGCCCTGCGCGAGCGCCAGTTCGGGCACTTCGATGCGCCCGCCGAGCAGCTTCGCGCCGAGTACCAGCGAGTCCCATTGGCGGCTTTCCCATTGGAAATTGGCGGCCTCGATCCGCAGCTCGGCGCTGGCTTTGGCAAACTGCTGCGGCGGCCCGCGAAAGATGAAGCGCCCGGTCTTAATCGTCCCGCCCGCGGCGTCGGAAAGGCCGAGGAAGGACGCCAGCTTGGCGACCTTGATCTCGGAAAACGGCATCGCGACATCAATGGAAAACGGGCGCGTCTTGGGTAGCGTCTGCGCCTCGACCCGCAACTCGCCGCCAAAGGCCGCGAGCCGCGCGGTGAAGTTGAGCTGGCCGCGCGCGAAGTCCTTCAGCCCGGTGGAAAAATCGACGACCTGAACGCCGGGTTCGAGCGTGAGGCCGGCGATTTGCAGCGTGTCGTCCTGAATGGCGGTGGTGCCAGTGACGTTGCGGAAGGTGCGCTGGAGCCACGGCTGTTTCACGATGAGCTGCCCGATGCGGATCGTGCCGCTCTCGACGCTGCTCAGCGTGACGGCGGCGTCGGCCACCCGCAGGTAGTCGCCGTCGCTTTCAAAAATGAAGTCCACGTTGCGCGCCTCGACATGGGCCGGCACCGCCAGCCAGCGCCCGTGCGGGCGCGGCACATGGAGGTGAAACCTTCCCGGAACCGCCGCCGTTTCGTCGGGCAGCGGCAGCCGCAGTTTGCCGCTCACGTTTTCCAGCGTGAGCTGTTCGAACCATGCTCCGCCGGCGCGGGGGAGCAGATTGGCCCACGAGAAATGGGCGGTCGCTGTTTGGATTTCGAGACGGGTGACGGGCCCGTTTTTCCCCTCGTACGTCCACACGGAATCGCGCAGGACGATGGGCTCGAAGAGGCTGCCTTCGAGTTTTTCGATCCGCACCTCGCCGCCGTGGCACCAGGCTTCGAGGCCGATGGCCTGGCGCAGTGCGAAGCGAAAGCAGTCCGGCTGCAGGAGCACCACGACGACGGCGGTGAACAGCAGCAGCACGGCGAGGCGAAACGTCCGCCAGCCGCGGCGGCGAGGGGCCGCCAATTTGGCCGGAGCGGCGGTGCGCGATGTGGAGAGGGATGTCGTGGTTCTCAAGACAGGACGGGAAGAGTAGCGGGGCGCGGGGGAAAAGAAAGAGCGTTGGGCGGGGTGAGCACGGTCGTCTCAATGGTAATCTCCCGCCGCCGCCCCGGTGCGCGTCCCCGCCGGCTGCGAGAGGCCGGCGATGGCGGAGCGCGTGGGGCTCGACGGCGGGCGGCAAATGGGAATACTCCGCCGGTTTTCTCATGCGCCCGATCGCTTGTTCCCAGTTTTGTCGTCTCGTTTTACTCGGCCTTTTCCTGCTGCTTGCCGGGCGTGGGCACGGGGAGGAGCCGTTCGCGTTTGCGCGGACGCCAGGGAAGCTGCCGAAGGCGGTCGTGCCGGTGGAATACGCGGTGTCGCTCGTGCCGGATCTCGAGCGGGGGACGTTTCGCGGGACGGTGCGGGTGACGCTGGATGTCCGCGAGGCCGTGCCGGCGCTGGTGCTAAATGCGGTGGGCCTGGAAATCACGGGAAGCACGCTGGATGGCGAAGCCGGGGCACTCGGGCGACCAGTCCTCGATGCCGGGCAGCAGACGCTTACGCTGCCGCTGACGGTGGCTCTCGCGCCCGGCGTCCGCAAGCTCTCGATTGATTTTGCCGGCCAGCTCCGCGAGCAGCCGGAGGGGATCTACCTCGTGCGTTACAAAAAGGACGGTCAGGAGCGCCGGGGGCTGGCGACACAGTTCGAGCCGGCGGATGCGCGGCGGATGTTTCCCTGCTGGGATGAGCCGGTGTTTCGCGCGGCGTTCACGCTGGCGGTCGCGGTGCCGTCCATGACGGTGGTGGTCTCAAACATGCCGGTGGCCTCGACCACGGACGGCGCGGGAGGGACGAAAATCGTGACCTTTCAAAAGACGCCGCCGATGCCGACGTATCTGCTGGCGCTGTTCGCCGGGGATCTCGAGAAAATCGAGGACGAGGTGGATGGCGTGAAGCTGGCGCTTTTCACCACGCCGGGAAAAAAGGAGCAGGGCCGGTATGCGCTGGAGGTGACAAAGGAGGTGCTGCGCGATTTCGCGGAATTCTTCGGCGCGAAGTATCCGCTCCCGAAGCTCGATCAGGTCGCGCTGCCCAATACGGGCGCGGGCGGGATGGAGAACTGGGGCGCGATTGTCTATCTCGAAAGCGCGCTCCTTTTCGACCCGGCGACGAGCAGTCAGGCACAGCGGGAGCATGTGTATGGGATTGTGGCGCACGAAATCGCGCACCAGTGGTTTGGCAATCTGGTGACGATGGCGTGGTGGGACAATCTGTGGTTGAACGAGGGCTTTGCGAGTTGGATGGCGACGAAGCAGATGGCGCGGCGGCATCCCGAATGGAAGCCGTGGCTGCGCGCGGCGGCGGGCCGGGAAGCGGCGATGCGGCTGGACGCGCGGGCGACCACGCACCCCATCCAGCAGGTGGTGAAAACGGAGAGTCAGGCAAGCGATGTCTTCGATGAAATCACGTATCAGAAAGGCCAGGCGGTGATTCGCATGATCGAGGATTGGCTGGGCGAGGAGACCTTTCGCAACGGGGTGCGCCGCTACGTGCAAAAACACGCGCTTTCCAATACGACCACGGCCGACCTGTGGGACGCGCTGGCGCGTGAAAGCGGCCAGGATATACGCGGGCTGGCCAAGGGCTGGACGGAGCAGCCGGGCTTTCCGGTGATCCAGGTCACATCGTTTCCGGTCGAGGATGCGAAGCGGGCGACGTGCTGGCAGGAGCGCTTCACCGTGCAGCAAAAAGACGCTCCGCCGCTTTTCTGGGTGGTGCCTTTCCGCCATGCGCCGGCGGGACATCCGCAGGATGCGGGGCTGCTGCTGCTGAAGGGCGGCAATCCGCAGGGTTTTCCGGTGCCGGAGGAAGGCGCGGTGAAGGGAAACATCGGCGGCGTTGGATTTTTCCGCGTGCAGTATCAGGGCTGGCTTTTTGAGCGGCTGGTCAAGGCGCTCCCGCATCTCGCGGAGGCCGACCGGCTGAATCTGCTGAACGATGCGTGGGCGCTCTGCCAGGCGGATCGCGGGGCGATCACGGATTACCTCAAGCTGGCGGAGACGCTGCTCGCCACGGCGACGCCCACCGAACTGGAGCAAATTCTCGGCGTGCTCGGGCACCTCGATCGCATGGAGCGCGACGCCGATGCGCTCACGCCGCGCGCCGCCGATGGCACGGCGAAACAAGATGGCAGTCGGGAGCGGTTTCGCGCATGGGCGCTCGACTTTCTCCGCCCGCAACTCGACCAAATCGGCTGGGACGCCGCGCCCGCCGAGGCCCCGCTCATCACGCGACTCCGCCCGCGCCTGCTCGGGCTCGCGGCGGCGTTTGGCGATACCACGACGCTGCGCATCGCGCGTTCGCGTTTCGTCGAATACTTCGCCCGGCCAGCGGCGTTCGACGCGAATCTCCGTGGCACCGTGCTCGCCATCCAGGGCCGCGCCGCCGACGCCGAGATGTGGGATTTGCTGCACGCGCTGGCGCGGAAAACGGCGAGCTCCGAGCAGCAGCGCGAGCTGTACGGCGCGCTCGCCGCCGCCCGTGATCCGGCTCTGGCGGCGCGGACGCTCGCTCTCGCGCTCACCAGCGAGTTGCCGCCGCACGATGCCGCGCGGCTCGTCGGGCAGGTCGGTGCCACCGAGGGACACGCCGCCGCGGCGTGGACTTTTACGCGGGAAAACCTCGCCGCGCTCCTCGCCAAGCTCGCCTCGCATCAGGCCAATGAATACGTGCCGAACCTTTTCACCGCGCTACCCGCCACCGCTGAGCGGGCCGCGGAGTTGGAGACCTGGGCTGCAGCGAATCTCCCGCCGGGCGCGGCCCCGAGCGTGGCCAAAGCGGCCGACGAAATCCGCTTTCAGGCGGACTTCCGCCGCCGCGTCCTCCGCGAACTAGGTCTCTGGCTCAAGGCCCGCCCCGCCCACGCCACCGCCGGCTAGCGCACTCCGTGCAAAAAGCGCCGCGCCCATGCAAACCGTGCTCAGCGTCATTCAGGCTTCCACGCTCTATTTTCAGAAAAACGGGGTGGAGAGCGCGCGGCTGAATATCGAGCACCTATTGGCGCACATCCTCGGAAAAAAGCGGATGGAGCTGTATTTGGAGTTCGACCGTCCGCTCGCGGAGCAAGAGCTGGAGCCACTTCGCGTGCTGGTGAAACGCCGTGCCGGCGGCGAGCCGTTGCAGCATTTGCTCGGCACCGCGGAGTTTCACGGGCGCACTTTCGGGTGCGACAAACGTGCGCTCATCCCGCGCCCGGAGACCGAGCAATTATGCGAGTTGGTGCTCGCTGGTGGAACAGCCGCGCGCGTGCTCGACGTGGGAACCGGGAGTGGCGTGATCGCGCTGACGCTGGCGGCGGAATGGCCGGAGGCGTGCGTGGAGGCGGTGGATCTTTCCGACGATGCGCTGGCGCTGGCGCGCGAAAACGCGGCTCGGCTCGGCCTCGCGGAGCGCGTGGTTTTTTCGCAAAGTGACCTGCTCGAAAGCGTGACCGGCGAGTTCGATCTCATCGTCGCGAACCTCCCCTACATCGCCACCGCCGAGATCGCGCAGCTCGCCCGCGAGGTCCAGCACGATCCCCTCCCCGCGCTCGATGGCGGCCCGCGCGGGCTGGAGATTTTCGAGCGTTTCATCCCACAGACCGCGCGGCATCTGCGCGGGCGGCTCGCGCTGGAAATCGGCCACGACCAAACATCCGCGCTCACGGAGCTGCTCGGCGCGCACAATTTCCAAGACATCCTCCCGCAGACCGACTACCAAAGCCGCAACCGATTTCTCTTCGCCAACTATGGATAAAATACTCGTTCACGGCGGACACGCGCTGTCCGGCTCCGTCAAAATCAGCGGCTCAAAAAACTCCGCGCTGCCCATCCTCGCGGCCACGCTGCTGACCAAGGAGCCGTGCGTCATCCACCATGTCCCCGATCTCAGCGACATTCATTACATGCTGCAGATCCTCTCGCACCTCGGCGCGCAGGTGGAGCGGGCCAGCGGCACCGTGACCGTGCAGGCGGAAAAAATCATCACCGAGGCGCCGTACGAAATCGTCCGCAAAATGCGCGCGTCCGTCTGCGTGCTCGGCCCGCTGCTGGGGCGCGAAAAGGAAGCCACCGTCTCGCTGCCCGGCGGCTGCGTCATCGGCGACCGGCCGATTGATCTGCACCTGAAAGGCTTTGAGGGGCTCGGCGCGATGCACCGCATCGAGGCAGGCAACGTGAAAGTTTTCGCCGGCCAACTCATCGGCGGCGTCATCAATCTCCGCGGCAAGCAAGGCCCGACCGTGCTCGGCACCGACAACGTGATGATGGCCGCGGTTTTGGCCGAAGGCACCACCGTCATCGACAGCGCGGCGGCGGAACCCGAGGTCGTCGATCTCGCGAATTTCCTCATCAAGATGGGCGCGAAAATCGAGGGCGCAGGCACGCGGCGCATCGTCATCGAAGGCGTGAAGGAACTACACGGCGCTGAGCACGAGGTCATCCCGGATCGCATCGAGGCGGGCACCTTCCTCGTCGCCGGAGCCATCGCTGGGAAAGGTGACGTCACCCTACGCCGCGTCGATCCCTCGCACCTCACCAGCGTCACCGACGCCCTCACGCGCGCCGGTTTCCTCCTCAAAGCCGACGGCCAAAATCTCACGATCTCGCGCAACGGGACGACCAAATCGCTCGAACTCACCACCGAGCCCTACCCCGGTTTCCCCACCGACATGCAGGCGCAAATGTGCGCGCTGCTCGCGACCACGCCGGGCATTTCCGTCATCACGGAAACCATCTTTCCGCAGCGCTACATGCACGTCTCCGAGATGAAGCGCATGGGGGCCGACATCTCGCTCAACGGCCCGACCGCGATCATCAAAGGCGTCGAGAAACTGAGCGGCGCGCCCGTCATGGCCAGCGACCTGCGCGCCTCCGCGGCGCTGGTGCTCGCGGGGTTGCAAAGCCAGGGCGTCACCGAGGTCAACCGCGTCTATCACATCGACCGCGGCTACGAACTCATCGACGAAAAGCTCAACGGGCTCGGGGCAAAGATCGAGCGGATGAAGGCGTAATGGCACGAGCGGGCCGCTGAGCTGGCGCAGTATCCTTCAATCCACATGCGCCGCTATCTCGAAATCTACTGGCTGATGATCCGCAATTCGCTGATCCGCGAGATGAACTTCAAGGCGAACTTCATCCTGTGGATGATCGTGGAGCTGCTGTGGTTCGCGGGGCAGATGGTGTTTCTGGAGGTGCTTTATGGGCATGTGGAGACGATCGGCGGGTGGAGCAAGTGGGAGTGCGTGCTGCTGGTGGGGACGCATCAGGTGGTGGCGCAGCTATTTCAGGCGTTCTTTTATGTGAACCTCGCGGAACTGCCGGACCTGATTCGCACGGGGCGGCTGGATTTGCTGCTGCTGCTGCCGGTGGATGCGCAGTTTGCGGTGTCCACGCGAAAATTCGGGATGGACAACATCGTGAACGCGTTGGTCGGCGTGGCTATCGTGGCGTTTTCGCTATTCAAACTCGGGGTGGTGCCGAGCACGCCGCAGGTGGTGCTTTTCGCAGCGTGTTTGCCGTTTGGGGTGGCGGTGCATTACGCGATCCTGTTCGCGCTGGCCACGGTGGCGTTCTGGATCGTGCGGGCGCAGGGGCTGATCTACGGATACTTCAATGTGTTCCAAGTGGGACGCTACCCGGACACAATTTTTCGAGGAATCTTCAAGGTGATCTTCAGCTTTTTCATCCCGGTTATCATCGTGGCTAACGTGCCTGCGCGGGTGATCGCGCGCGGTCTCGAGTCACCGTGGAGCGGGTTGGCGCAACTCGCGGGCGCGGCGATTTTCGTGGTCCTGGCGACGCGCGGGTTCTGGCATTTCGCGCTGCGGCGATATTCGTCGGCGAGTTCGTAGCGTGTGTCCGCAAACGATGGAAACGCGGGCTTTGGCAGGTGGTTTCGGAGGCTGGAAAAAAGCGGGATTTCGCCCTTGCGCGGCTTGGTGATCCCCCGTATGTAACGCGCCTCAAATTTTTCCCGAAACGCGAGATTTAGTATTTCTCCCCACATTTATATGGCCAAAGCCAAACCAGCGAAACCCGCCGCAAAATCGAAGAAGCCTGCTCCCGCCAAAGCGGTGAAAAAGGCCGCGAAGCCTGCGGTGAAGTCGGTGAAGTCGAAGCCCGCAAAAACTCTCGCGAAACCGATAACCAAGTCAGCCAAGGCTGCGAAACCAGCGGCCAAGCCCGCGAAGTCCGCAGCGAAGCCCGTGAAGGTTAACGGCAGTGCCAAACTTAAATTGAAACCTAAAAACACCAAACCAGACTCCGCCCCGCAAAAAAACACGAACGGATCGGTCGCACCCAAGGCGGTCGCCCGCCCGAAGGTGAAGCTCACGCCTTTCCTCGAAAAGCAAAAGGACCGCCTGCTCCAGCTCCGCGACGACCTCCTCGACGCGATGGCCGGCGTGGCCAAGGACAACCTCCGCGCGCGGGCTGAAGGCAGTGAGGCCAGCGCCTTTGGTATGCATCAGGCGGATGCCGGCAGCGATGCCTACGACCGCGATTTCGCGCTCAGTCTCCTTTCGCAGGAGCAGGACGCGCTTTATGAAATCGAGGAAGCGCTCAAGCGTCTGGACCTGGGCACCTACGGCATCTGCGAAATGAGCAACAAGCCCATCGCCCACGCCCGCCTCGAAGCGCTGCCCTTTGCACGCCTCACGGTGGAGTGTCAGGCGCAGTTGGAAAAAACGGGCAAAGTTTCCCGCGCCCGCGTCCCTGTCACCTCCCTCTTCGGCCTGACCGACGAAGAGCCCGGAGAAACCGAAGAAGAAGAAACGGTCACAGAACCAAAGGAATAATCATCATGGCCCGCGATTTCATCATTCTCGAATGCACCGAGGCAAAAGCCGAAGGCAAACCCGTCTCGCGCTACATCTCCACGCGCAATAAAAAGAGCCCTAACACTCCGAACCGGCTCGAAAAGAAAAAGTATAACCCGAACCTGAAGCGCCATACGCTTCACCGCGAAACCAAATAACCAGCCGCTTCCCGATTTATGCAGCCCAAAACTCCGCAACGCCGCACCAACTTCCGCAAGGCCAACCGCTCGATGCCGCGCCGCCGCATCGACATCGCCCTCGACGCACTTGATTACAAAAACCCGGACATCCTCCGGCGCTTTGTCACCGAGAGTGGCAAGATTCTCGCCCGCCGCCTGACGGGCATGCCCGCGCATTTCCACCGCAAGATCACCCGCGAGATCAAGCGTGCCCGCGCCACACTGCTCATGCGCTGATCGGGCGAACCGACCTCTGCCTTCCGAAAAGGACGCGCCCTCCCGGCGCGTCTTTTTTTGTACGGCTGCGGTCGCGACATCTGCTCGACGCGCTCGCGCGCCCGCGCTTTGCTCGGCGCATGAGCGATCCCACCCAACTCCAGGCCGAAGCCCAGCGCTTTCGCGATGATTTCCAAAACCTCCGCGCTGCCGTCGGCGCGGTCATCGTCGGGCAGCAGCGCGTCGTCGAGGGCGTACTGACGGCGATCATCGCCGGCGGCAATGTGCTGCTCGAAGGCGTGCCGGGGCTCGGCAAAACGGAACTCGTGAAAACGCTCGCGCGGGCTCTGGCGCTGGATTTCCGGCGCATCCAGTTTACGCCTGATCTCATGCCGGCGGACATCGTGGGGACAAACGTCATGAGCAGCGGCCCGGATGGCCGTTACAGCTTTGAGTTTCGCCGTGGGCCAATTTTCACCCAGCTCCTGCTCGCCGATGAAATCAACCGTGCCACGCCGAAGACGCAATCCGCGCTGCTCGAAACGATGCAGGAAGGCAGCGTCACCGCCGCCGGAACGACGCACATTTTGACGCAGCCGTTCTTCGTCCTTGCCACGCAAAATCCGCTCGAACAGGAGGGCACGTATCCGCTACCCGAGGCCCAGCTCGACCGCTTCATGTTCAAGCTCAACGTGCCATTTCTGAATCGCGCCGAGCTGAACGAAGTTGTCCGCCGCACCACGCTCGGCGGTGGTGCGGAGGTCGCGAAAATCATCGACGGTCCGCGCATTCTGGAACTGCGCGGCGTGCTGGAGAAAGTGGTTGTCGCCGATCCGATCCGCGACTTCGCCGTGCGGCTCGTCCTCGCCACGCACCCGGAAAGCGAGTTTGCGGGCGAGCCCGTCCGCCGCTTTGTAAAGTGGGGCGCGAGCCCGCGTGCCGTGCAGGGGCTCATCCGTGCCGCCCGCGTCCGCGCGCTCGCCGAGGGCCGTGCGCATGTCGCCTTTGAGGATGTGCGGCACTTCGCGCCGGAGGTGCTCGGCCACCGCGTGCTGCTGAACTACGACGGCCTCGCCGAAAACGTGGCCGTGCCGACGCTGGTGGATGAACTGGCGAAAGCGGTGGCTGAGGAAGCTGCGTAGCCGCGCATGGCCGAGGCCCCGCAAATCACCACGCTGCTCAGCAACCGCGACCTCGACCGGCTCGCGCGGCTGCGGCTGAATGCGGCGCGGCGTTTCACCAACCGCTCGCGCGGCGAGCACCTCGCGGCGAAGGGCGGTACGAGCACGGAGTTCTGCGACTTCCGGGACTACTCGCCGGGCGACGACGTGCGCTTCGTGGACTGGAACATCTTCGCCCGCATCGAGCGCGCCTACGTGAAGCAGTTTCATCAGGAGGAGGAAATGCATGTCGCGGTGCTCGTTGATGCGTCGAACTCGATGCTGTTCGAAGGCAAGTTTGACCTCGCGTGCCGCCTCGCCGCGGCGCTCGGCGTGCTCGGTCTGCGGGCGCAGGAAAAGGTGAGTGCGGGTGCGCTCGGTGGCGCGGCGCAGCGGCTGCGGCCCTGTACGGGGCGGATGTCGATGGGTAAGCTCTTCGTTTTTTTGGAAAGCCTCGCGCCCGGCGGCGAGACGCCGATCGAGCAGGGCATCGAGGGATTTCTCCGCCAGCATCGCGGACGCGGCGTGGCGGTCGTGCTCAGCGATTTCCTTTCCGGCGGTGATCTGCGCCGCGCCTTCAGCCAGCTCCACAGCGCGGGCCTCGAGGTCTTCGCCGTGCAAATCCTCGGCCCCGGTGAACTCGCGCCGGATGTCACCGGCGATTTGCGTTTCGTCGATTGCGAAACGCACGGCCACCTCGACATCTCCAGCGCCGGCGACCTTCTCGGTCTCTACCACGAATACCGCCTCGCCCACGAAGCCGAGCTCAGCGCGCTGTGTCAGCAGCGCTCGGGAAAGTTCCTGTCGGTCAGCGCAGCGGAGCCGGTGGAGGAGATCGTGTTCGGGACGATGCGGCGGAAAGGGTGGGTCGTATGAGCACGATGGCGCGCTCCCAAAAGCTCGGTCATCCTGAGCGGAGTTCCCGGTGGGCGAAGGCGGGCGAGAACGGAGTCGAAGGACCTCTAACAATTTGCGGGCGGAGGCGGCGGGAGAGGTGCGCCGCTTCACCCCCCTCCTCCGCCCACGGAAAAGATAGAGGTCCTTCGACTGCGCTCCGCAAAGCCCCCGCTCCGCTCAGGATGACGTTGTGGGGCCACGCGCTATAAGAAATCCCCGCGCATGCCCTCCTTCTCCGCCCTCTCCGCCGCCTGGCTTTTCCTCCTGCTCATCCCGCTGGTCGTATTTTATTTCCTCAAGCTCAAGCGGTCGCGCCACACCATCCCGTCGCTCGTCCTCTGGCGGCAGGTGCTCGCGGATCAGCGCGTCAATGCGCCGTTCCAGAAGTTTAAGCGCAACCTGCTTTTGCTCCTGCAAATCCTCCTCCTCACGCTCCTCGTCCTCGCGGCAATGCAACCCTTCCTCCGACGCGAAGCCTCGCGGGCAGAGCGTCTTCCGGTGCTCATCGACATCTCCGCCAGCATGGCGGCGCTCGATACCCCCGGCGGCAGCTCGCGTCTCGATGCGGCGAAAAAGCGCGTGCGCGAGATGATCGACACGCTGCCGCCCGACCAGGATCTCGCCCTCATCGCCTTTGCCAAAAGCGCGCGCCGGCTCACTGGCTTCACCAACAACCAGCGCGAGCTCCGCCTCGCCCTCGACGCCCTCGCCGTGGAGGACGTGGCCGGCGATCTCGACGAGGCGCTGCGCATGGCCCAGGCGCTCACCCGCACCGTTGCCTTCGACAAAGTGCTGCTCCTCTCCGACGGAAATTTTCCTGCGAAGACCAACTTCGAGCTGCCTTTCAAAATCGACTTCCAGCGCCTCGCCGACGCCGGGCAAAACTACGGCATCACCGCCTTCAACGCGCGCCGCGCGCCGGGCGGAAAATGGGATGTCTTCGTGCAACTCGCCGCGTCGGCCGAGGCCGAGACGGCAAGCGTCAGCGTCGAACTCGAGATGGACGGCCGGGTCATCGGCTCCGAGAGCGTCACTGTCCCCAAAGGCGGCACGCCGCGCCTCGTCTTCTCCGTCGCCAGCGACCAGCCCGCCCAGCTCCGCGCCCACCTCACCACCACTGGCTTCGACTCCCTGGCCGCCGACAACACGGCCAGCCTTACACTCTCCGCCGCCCGTCCGCTCGCCGTTTTCTGCCCGCCCGCGCTCCCTGCCTACCGCCACGCGCTCGAATCCCTCGACGGCCTCACCGTTTTCCCGCGCGATGACCTCGCGTCGCCTGCCGCCTTCGACCTTGTATTTGCCGCCACCGTCGACGACCTCGCCCGGCCCGCGCGCACGCGCTGCACCATCGGTCTCGTGCCGGAGGATTTGAAAACGCTGATCTCGGTAAAAAGCGAAAATACCTCCGCGCTCGACTGGCGGCGGGAATCGCCGCTGCTCCAGCACGTACAGCTTGGCGATGTTGTCTTCATGGACCTGCCCGTGGCCGCTGCCGACGTGAAGGAGGAAGCCTTTGCTAATCTCGGCTACGAGATCCTCGCCCAAGGCCCGCGCGGCCCGCTCATCGTCGAGCGCACCGACGGCGACGCCCTGCTCATCGCCCTCCTCTTCCACACCGACCGCAGCACCCTCCCCTACCGCGTCGGCTTCCCCATCTTCGTCTCCAATGTCGTCCAGGCCGCGCTCAAACAGAGCGGCCTCGCCGAAGCCGCCGCCGCCCGCACCGGCGTCCTCCCCCCGCTCACCCTCGCGCCCGGCCGCGCCGTCCACATCACCGGCCCCGGCGGCTTCGCCCGCGACGAACGCACCGACGACCGTGGCCAGCTCACCGGCATCCCCGCCCCCCGCGCCGGCGACTACACCCTCACCGACGGCACCGCCACCCCGCGCCACATCGGCGCCAGCCTCCTCTCCCCCGCCGAGACCTCCCTCGCCACTGTTACCCAGATTGAATTCGCCGACCAACTCACCGTCGCCGCCACCACCGCCGTGCCCAAAGCCGACCGCTCCCTCTGGTGGCTCCTCGCCTGCGCCGGCTTCGTCGTCCTGCTCGTGGAATGGTGGTGGTTCCAGCGGAGGCCGGGCGTGGCGTAATTCCGTGCGCCCGGCATCGCGCTCCAAGCGCCGCGTAGAAACGAGTCACTTAAAAGCGCGTTGACACCTGGACGCCGTTCGCGTGAGAAAACTCCGACCGCAATATGGAAACATTCAGCACGCTACTGGCATCAACCTCGTTCTATTCTGCCACGCCACCCATAGCTTGGGCTTGGATTCTCGGTATCACCTCTGCAGCCGTCTTTGTCGCAACATTGGTATTTGCTTTTCGCTGGCAAGGCATAGCGCTTGCAACGCCGCGCCAAAAGAAATGGGCAAAGGCAGCTCTTGCAATTTGGCTAGTGGGTCCACCTGTCTGGTTCTGGTTTGAGTATTTTTGGGTATTTAAGGATTACGGCGATTTTGCTCAGTTTGAACATTTCAAGTACGGCCAAGAGCAGGCAGCGAAGATTTGGGCTGGCACGCTCGTGTTTTTATACGCAGTCCACAAACTCCACTCACCACCCAAAGATGAATAAAGGAATTGTCCTTACCCGCTCAGTCACGAAACAAGTTTTGCTATCCATCGCAATGTTACTGTTTTGCCGCGCAATCGGATTCTCTGCACCTCCAGATAACGGTGTGCCTGCGAAAGAAACTGCTGAATGGCGTGACATTTGGAATCCAACAACCGGTTCTGCGTGGCGCACAAAAGCCAATGAGAAAACAGGTGAGATGCTAAGTTACAATCCATTTACGAGCGAGATATGGAGGAGTCGTGTGACCGGCGCGGCGGAGGCCGTCTTGCGGGAAGAATGGGTAAACAGCGGCATTGAATCCGCCAGGAAAGATGCAGAGGGACTACTTTCAAGCTCAACGACAAGCATCCCGAGGCCTCAGACGAATATTGCTCCGAGTGTTAACTCTGGCAAGGGGGGTGCAGATGGATCACTATCGAATTACCCAACCAGAGAGCAGAAACCTAAAGAAATTGCTGCTAACAACGCGGCATTGATCGCAAGAAATCCCCTTCTTGGAAAATGGCAAGCCTCCTTAGTTCTTTATGGCGTTCAGACATACGTTTATTCCTTCAAAGACGACGGAACTTTCACATTCCCTTTCCGGCAGTCTCCCAATCCAGTTAGTGGAAAATGGACGATCGCAGGGAATGACTTCAAACTGGCGTTCAAATATCCGGGTGGGGGCTTCATAACGGTCACGGGGAGACTGAGCAAAGACTCAAAACTTAGGGCAGACGGCAAAGGCGTGAACGATAACGGAACGGAAAACGACGCTTACATAATATTGGAAAAACTTGAGTGAACCGCGCCGCGCAGTTATTAGTATTCAACTCAAGTCTTATTCTTTCACTAAAATGAATCGCCATATCCTATGCGTCGTAGCGTTCTTCGTCATTCAGACCTGTACGCTCTGTGCTGAATCCTTTTTTGATTACGAAGGAAGCATCAATGGAAATCCATCTAGTTTTCGTCTCTGTTGGCTTGGTGATTCTGTTGTTGGCACCTTCCATCAGGGCACTACGTCATTCGCAGTTGCCGGGGATAATTCCGAGAAAGGTTTGGTTTTCATGACAGTAACTTTCCGTGGTCGGACTGTGGCGTACATGAAGGTGCGACGGGGTGAAAGTGAAGGGCGTACTGTTTGGACTGGCAGTATGCGAATTGAAGAAAGTGGAAGTATTCTGCCAGTGCAATTCGCGCGTATCCGCTAACGAAACTGGGTTTATCGACCTCGTTGCCAAACTCCGTTTGGCAACGCCATGAGGAGGGCAAATGGCCAAGCCCACGGAGGGGGCGTCAGCGTAGCGGAGGCGGAGCGCGCCCGCTCGCCCACGGTGCATCCGCGAATCCACATCACGGCTGTTCGCCCTTGGAACGGGTGCGGCTTTTCGCCTAGTGTCCCGCGCACATGGCCTGCCCCCGCTTTCTGCTCCGCACCTTCACAGCGGGCATGCTGCTCATCTTCACCGTCAGCGCCCACGCCGATTCCCTTCGCGCCGACTTCTCCCCGCTCACCCTGCGCCCGCGCACGAACGCGCCCGCCCTCTTCGACCTCACGCTCCATCACTCCGGCGCGGGCCTGTTGGAAGGCGTCGTCGAGGTGGATTTTGAAGTCGGCGACCTTGCCTTTCGCCAGCACACCGCGGAACTCACCCTCGCGCCGGGCCGTCAGTCGGTGCGCCTCATCACCCCGCCGATGCCGCACCAAGGCTACGGAGGTGTCGAGGCGCACCTCCGTTTTCTGGCGAAAAAGACTACGCTCGATCTCGGGCGATTCACCGTCGTGGCGGAAGTCCGCACTCTCCGCAATTCGGTCGTCGCTGTGTGCGATGGCCGCGGCACCGGTGGACGCGATGGCACGCTTTGGCAAAGTCTGCGTCGCGAGAGTCTTTTTCCTCCCGGAGTCAATGTCAGCAATGTCATCGCCACTGCGCCGGTCTTTCTCCCGTCCGAGGATTTCCCCGCGAACCCGCTCGCCCTTTTTGCCTACGACCTCGTGCTGCTCGATGGCGACGGCCTCGCGCAGCTCCGCGAGAGGCAGCTCGCCGCGCTCATCCGCTGGGTCGAGGCCGGCGGCAGCCTTTGCGTGCTGCCGGGACGCGGGTTGAAAGACGGGCACGCGGAGTTTCTCCGCACGCTCACGGCGGCGACGCCCGCGGCGGTGGGGAGCATCGGGGAAAGTGGCGAGTGGCAGGGGGACGACGCCCAACCACGCCTGCTGCATGTGGGACTCGGGCGCGTGGTACTGGCGCGCCATCCGGAGAACGGTGTGTTCGCGAGCGATGAGTGGAAACGCGCGGCCGGTTTCTTGTGGCGTATGCGACGGTCGATTTCCGAGCAGATGATCGGCGGTTCGGGGTGGAGTCCCGAACGAGTCGAGTGGCTGGAGTCTTCGGAAGATGGAAAACGCCGTAATCGGCTTGGTAGTTACTTGCAGACCCTGCTGCCCACTTCCACGCGCCTCATTTCGCCGGGCGTGCTCGCGCTGATTCTCGGGGGCTTTCTTGTTGCCGTCGGGCCGGGCGATTGGTTCCTGCTCGGGGCGCTCCGGCGGCGGCGTTGGACTTGGGTCGTTTTCCCGCTGGTCGCGACAGGCTGCACCTGGCTGGTTATTGACGCCGCGGGCCGCGCACTTGGACGGACGGACCAGCGTGGCGCGCTCGTCGTCACCGACGTCGGCAGCGGCGGACGGGTGTTGCGGGAAAGCCGTTTCGAGCTGCTGCTCACGGCGCGCAACCGCGATGTGCGCGTGGAATATCGCAACGCCTTCGCCGTTCCCTCCGCGCTCGGGACCGGGCGTATCTATAATGCGTATGCCGACGGAGGTGCTGCCGCGCCGCTGAGCTTTGCCGGGACCGTGCCCGCGCGCTACATCGTGCGGCAGCAGCTCCGCCAGTGGACCCCGCAATTTAATCGGGTGGCGTCACTCGAGGCCATCGCCGCATCGGGTGCCGCGATGCCGTGGCCGGAGATCGAGGCGGCGCTGGCGGAGGTGGGAGATCCGTTTCCCCGGCTGCGGGAGATCTTCAATAAGCGGACGGAATGCGCGCTGTTTCTCTTTCACGGTGACGGCTCCCCCCAGGTGTTAAATTCACCGACGAACGTGCCGCACGGGCTGGAAGAATTGTGCCGCGGCCCGCGCTCCGGGCTTGCGGGTCTTTTCTCCGGCACCGCGCCGGATGCTGGCGGGGATGCAGCCGACCTCACACTTTTTGACCCCAGTGATCTCCGCGAATGGGTGCTCGTAATCTCCCGCAAAACGCCGGACGGCGTGCAGCTCGTTCGCCGATTTTTTCGCAAGGACCTCAAATGAACGAACCCACGCCCACCACGCCCGAGACACCGCCGGCCGCGCCGCTGGTGTCGGTCGAAAATTTGAACATCCGCTACGGCAAGACCCACGCGGTGCGTGGGCTGAGCTTTGGGATTCAGCGCGGGGAAGTCTTCGGCTTTATCGGTCCGAATGGCGCGGGGAAAACCTCGACGATCAAGGTGCTGGCCACGCTGCTCAAGCCGACGACCGGACGCGCGCTGGTGGCCGGGCTCGACGTGGCGATCGAGGCACACGCGGTGCGGCGGAAAATCGGCTACATGCCGGACTTCTTCGGTGTGTATGACGACCTCACCGCGAGCGAATACCTGCATTTTTTTGCCGCCGCTTACAAAATCCCGTCGGCCAAACGCCGCGCGCTCATCGGCGACGTGCTGGCGCTGACCGACCTCACGGAAAAGTACGACGCCCCGGTGGACGGGCTTTCGCGCGGCATGAAGCAGCGGCTCGGCCTCGCGCGCGTGCTCCTGCACGACCCCGAGCTGCTGCTCCTCGACGAACCGGCGAGCGGCCTCGATCCGCGTGCCCGTATTGAGATGCGCGAGCTGCTGAAGGAGCTGCAGCGCCTGGGCAAGACGATCATCGTCTCCTCGCACATCCTTCACGAGTTGGCGCAGTTTTGCAGCCACATCGGCATCGTCGAGCGCGGCGAAATGGTCGCGAATGGTTCTCTCGCCGACATCTACCGCGCGCTCAGCCTGCGCCGCACCATCCATGTGCAGCTCGCCAATCAGACGCCGGAGCTCGCCGCGAAAATCCGCGCGCTCCCGCACGTCACCGGTGTGGACGAGCAGCCCGACCGCCTCGCCGTGCAGCTCCGGGAGGACGAGATGAGCGCCGAGGATTTGCTCGACGCCATCCACGCCCTCGGCGCCCGCATTCGCATGTTCCAGCCCGATGCGATGGATATGGAAACGGCCTTCATGAAACTGACGGAGGGCCGGACGGCGTGAGGGCCAGGCGCGGGGCTGCGGATGTGCGGGTGGAGGAGCACTCGGGTCGAGTGCTCCTCCCGAGGTTCCCGGCGGCACGCGGGCTGGAGGCGCACGAGCGATGACCGCGCTGCTCCGCTACTTCTCCTTCCCGCTGCTCGCGAAGGAACTCACCGAGGCCGCGGCGCGGCGGCGCACCTATGTGCTGCGCGTCGTCTATGGCGTGCTGCTCTTCGCGGTCTTTGCCATGATCTCCCCGCGTTGGCTGTGGCGCGGCTCGATGGATCCCTTTTCGGTTATGGGGCAGGGGCGGTGGATGTTCAGCAGCCTGCTGGCGCTCCAGTTCATCGGCATCGCGCTCTTTTTGCCGGCGATGATGTGCGGGCGTATCGCCGAGGAAAAGGAGCGCGATTCGCTGGTGCTGCTCTTTCTCACCGATCTGCGCCCGTGGTCCATCGTCCTGCAAAAATACCTCGGTGGCCTCGTGCCGATGCTCTCCTTCCTCCTTCTCGCCATGCCGCTCACCGCCGTCGCCTACGCCTTCGGCGGCGTGACCACGGAGGCGCTCGGCACCGGCCTCTACGCGCTCCTCCTCGCCTGCCTGCAAGTCGGCGCGCTCGCGCTGATGTGTTCCGCGTGGTGCCGCACCACGGTCGCCGCGCTCGTCTCCACGTATCTCCTCGCGGTGGCGTTCTACCTCGGACCGATTTGCCTTTTTGCGCTTTTTCGCATCGTCGTTTTCCAGAATCTCGGTCCCAGTCCAGACGACTTCATTTTCTCGCACGTGCCCGTGATGCTTCTGGAAAAGTCGGGCCTCACGCCCGGCGAGGTCCTGCTGCGCAGCACGTCCGTGCTGCTTTCCATCGTTTTCTTCCTGCTCCTCGCCCGCGTCTTTCTCGTCCGCCGCGCCTTTGCGCCAGCCTCGACTTTCTTCGTCCGCCAGTTTCGCCGACTCGATGGTGTGATGCACCTCGCCAACCGTCTCACCGGCCACCGCATGCTGCTCCGCGAAGGTCGCACGCTGCCCGATGACGACCCGATTGCCTGGCGCGAGATGACGCGCAAAACGCTCGGCAAGATCCACTACCTTGTTCGCATCCTCGTCGTCATTGAGGTGCCCATTGTGGGAATCTGCGCCTTCGCCTCGGTCGACGAATACATCGGACAGAGCATCATGCTGTCCGTGACCGCCGCGATCGTCGGCACGCTCGCCGTGCTCGCGCTCAGCGTGCAGGCGGCGAATACCATCGTTTCCGAGCGCGTGCAGCAGACGCTCGAAGTACTCCTGACCACGCCGCTCACCGCCCGCGAGATCGTGGTGCAAAAGGCACGCGTGCTTCGCCGTTTCATGTTCGTCCTGGCGATTCCGTTGCTCACCATTTTCGGTTCGGAGTCCTGTCTGGAGTGGGACCTGAGGGCGCGGTACGGCGAGAGGGACGGCCCGGTCGTGTACCTTGTCTGCGTGCTGCTGACGGTTGGCATCTACCTCCCGCTCGTCTCGTGGCTTTCGCTGTGGATCGGCTTGAAAATGCGCACGCGCTTCAAGGCAATCCTTACCGCGCTTGCCGTCGTCGTGGCGTGGTGCGTGTTGCCGATTGTTTGCGCTGCCTTCGTGGAGAATTTAGGACTCTTTGGTTACGGGTTCCGCGGGAAGATGGTCGGTGTGCTGTTGCTGCTTTCGCCGCTCGCCGTGCCCGCCGCCAATGAGCTGTCGAGCCTTCATCAGGTGGAAGGCTTTCGCAATACGCCTGGCATCGCGTGGATCATCGTCGCAGGAAGCTTCACCTTCTACGGCGCGCTCCTTTTTCTCATCCGCCGCCGTGCCCTCGCCCGCGCCGACCGCTATCTGCGTCCTGAAGCACACGGAAAGCGCGAGCCCAGCGAGACATTCGAATACTGACGGATTCTGCTGAAGTTTGAAACTAAGAGAATTGGTGTCTGCCGAAGTAGCGGCTCCGCATTCGGCGTCTGTGCGATATATTTCCCAGCGATCCTGGAGACCCGCACGATCTCGTCTTACGTCCTGCCCGCCGCCGGCACCACCACCACGGGGCACTTCGCGTCTTTCAGCACGCCCTGCGTGATGCTGCCCACGAGCAACTCATAAAAGGCCCCGTGCCCATGCGAGCCCATCACGATCATCGTCGCGGAGCGCTCCGCCGCCTGAGCGAGAATCTTTTCCACGATGGGCCCCTGAACGTGCATCGCGGTTGCGGTGACACCGTTCGCCTCGACCACCGCTTTCAAATCATCGAGTCGCGCATGCTCGGCGCGGAAATCCTGCGCCACGGTTGCGCGCACAGTTTGAGGTCCGGGCTCGAAACCGACAAAATCCGGCTCGGGTTCGGCCACTTTCAAAAGGACCAGATCACAACCCAGCGCCTTGGCGAGCAGTTCGGCCTCCGCTAGCACCGGCGTGGTCGTGTCGGAAAAATCCACGGGAACGAGAATGGTTTTCATGTTGGTTTCCTTGCTGAAGAAGTAGTAGGGCCGATTCGCTCTGGTTTCCATCACGAAGATTCCGCGCGGTCATGCGGAGACGACGATCATCCCGTTCGGAAATCGCGCTAAACCTGCGCGAACGTATCCGCAGCGGGGGTCGCGCCGTCTTGAGTTTTCACCCGCGCATCGTTTGCCGCGAGGTGGGTGAGCGCGTGGTGCACGGCCTCGGCGTCCTCGCCGAGCGCGGTGGCAATTTGCCCGGCGGTCTGCGGCTGCGTGGAGAGCGCGTCGCGTGTTCGCGCGAGGAGTTTCAGCACGCTGGCTGCGGCCTTTTTCCCGGCCTCCACGCCCGGCTGGTGATACGCGTTCACGTTCACTAGCGAGCCGTAGAAACCGACCGCGCGATCGTAGAGCGCGATCAGCGCGCCGACGCTGAATGGCGTGACCTCCGGGATGCTCACGGTGATGGAGTCGCGCCCGCCTTCGTAGAGCGCGGTGCGTGTGCCGCGGAGGAAGCCTTGCAGGAAATCCGCCGTCGTCGCGCCGGGCTCCACTTCCATCGACGCACCGTCGCGCCCTTTCCGCACCTCGATGAAGGTCAGGAAAAAATTGTGCACGCCGTCGCGGAGCTGCTGCACGTAGGCGTGCTGGTCGGTCGAGCCTTTGTTGCCATAGACGGCTATGCCCTGGTTCACCTTGCGTCCGTCGAGGTCGAGTTCCTTGCCGAGCGATTCCATGACGAGTTGCTGGAGGTATTTCGAGAAAAGCACGAGCCGGTCTTTGTATGGCAGCACCACCATGTCCTTTTCGCCACGCCCGTTTCCGGCGCAGTGCCACATCAGCGCGAGCAGCATCGCCGGGTTCTCGAGCGTCTCGGTGCCGCGCGTCCACACGTCCATCGCGGACGCGCCATCGAGCAGCGCCTGCATGTCGAGCCCTTGCAGCCAGAGCGGCACGAGGCCGACCGCGCTCATCACGCTCGTACGTCCGCCCACCCAGTCCCACATCGGGAACCGCGCCAGCCAGCCGCCCGCGGTCGCGAATTTGTCCAGCGCCGAGCCGACGCCGGTCACGGCTACGGCGTGTTTCCCAAAATCCAGTCCCGCCTTTTTGTACACCGCCTCCGCCTCCAGCATCCCGTTGCGCGTCTCCGCCGTACCGCCGCTTTTCGACACCACGACCACGAGCGTGTGCTCCAGTCGCGCGGCCAGCGCACCGAGTACGCGGTCCATGCCTTGCGGGTCGGTGTTGTCGAAAAAGTGCAGTCGCATCCGGTCGTCCGCCGTGCCCAGCGCATCGCTGACAAACTGCGGTCCGAGCGCCGAGCCGCCGATGCCGATGAGCAGCACGTCGGTGAACTTCCCGCCGGCGTGGATTCGCGCCACGAACTCGCGGATCGCCGCGTTGCAGTTCGTGACTTCCGCCGTCAGCTCCGGCGTCGGCGCGAGCTGCGGCGCGCGCAGCCAGTAGTGCCCGACCATCCGGCCCTCGTCGGCATTGGCGATCCCGCCGCGCTCGAGGTCCGCCATCGCCGCGAACGCGCGCTGCGCGAGCGGCTCCATCTTGGCGAAGAAATCATCCGCAAACCGCATCCGCGAAATATCGAGCGAGAAGCCCGTCGCGTTGTTGCGGATGAAATACTGCTGATAACGATCCCAAAGAGAATTCATCCGTCGACGATGCCACCGGACCCCGGCGGGCTGTCGAGCCGGGAGTCGGGTGTGGTGGGTGAATAACGCCGTCATCCTGAGCGGAGCGAAGGCTTTGCGCAGCGCAGGCGAAGGACCTCTAGCTCCCGGTGGGGGCGAAGGCGGTGGCTGGTGGCGATGACGTGGCAAATTACGAATCCGTCGGCGTGCGCAGAGTTTTACGCCATTCGCCTTTCGTTACCCTGCTGTCCCGCCGCCTCCGCCCGCAAATAGTTAGAGGTCCTTCGACTGCGCTGCGCAAAGCCTTCGCTCCGCTCAGGATGACGGATGTTCTTTGCGCTCCGCGACTTCAGAGCCCGTGCCCGGAGATTTCCGCTGGACGACGCGACGGCCATTCGCATTGTCGCGCGACTTCCTCGTCCCATGAACAAACTTCGCCCCATCGCTCTTTCCACCTTCGCCCTCTTCCATCTCAGCGTGATAGCGGGCGAGACGGAGTGGCCGCAGTTCCGCGGACCCACCGGACAGGGGCTTTCCGCGGCGGTGCAGGTGCCGGTCGAATGGAGCGCCGCGAAGCAAGTGAAGTGGAAAGTCGCAATCCCCGGTCGCGGTTGGTCCTCGCCGGTGCTTTCGCGTGGACGACTTTACCTCACCAGCGCGGTTGGCGACTCCGCGACCACGCTCCACGCGCTCTGCCTCGATGTGGCTGACGGTCGCGTGCTCTGGGATACGGAAGTCTTTCGCCCCGACCCCGCGAGCGTGGCCGCGATGCACAAGAAAAACTCACCGGCCAGCGGCTCGCCGATTGTCACAGCCGACCGACTTTATGTTCACTTCGGCCACATGGGCACGGCGGCGCTGGACCTCGATGGCAAGGTCGTGTGGCGGCAGAACGAACTGAAGTATGCGCCCGTCCACGGCAACGGCGGCTCCCCCGCGCTGGCGGGCGGCGCGCTGGTGTTCAGTTGCGACGGGGCGAAGGATCCGTTTGTCGCCGCTCTCGACGCCGCGACCGGCGCGCTCCGCTGGAAAACGGCGCGCAATACTCCGGCGAAGAAGCCTTTCTCCTTTTGCACGCCTCTCGTCATCGAGGTGCACGGCGCGACGCAGGTCATCCTCCCTGGCTCGGGATTCGTCGGCAGTTACGATTTGCAGGACGGGCGCGAAATCTGGCGCGTGGGCTACGGCGAAGGCTACTCGGTCGTCCCGCGTCCGGTCTTCGCGCACGGGTTGCTTTTCGTGAGCTCGGGCTTCGACGCGCCGGTGCTCCAGGCGATCAAACCCGACGGAGCGACGGGCGACGCCACCGCGACCAACATCGCCTGGTCGAATCGCAAGGGCGCGCCGCTTTCCGCCTCCCCGCTCGTGCTCGGGGATGAGCTTTACTTCGTTTCCGATGCCGGTGTCGCGACCTGTGCCAACGCCCGCACCGGCGAGGTGCATTGGAGCGAACGGCTCGGCGGCAACTTCTCCGCGTCACCGGTCGCAGCGGAAGAGCGCGTCTATTTTCTCAATGAGGTGGGTGTGGCTTACGTGGTGAAAGCGGGCAAGTCCTACGAACTCCTCGCCACGAACGACCTCGGTGAGCGGACCTTTGCCTCCCCCGCCGTGGCCGACGGCGCGCTCTACCTGCGCACCGAAAAGCACCTCTGGAAAATCGCGCCCTGAGGCTCGCAATCAGTCCCGGCGGGAAAGGATCGACGCGAGGCGGATGAAGAGATTGATGATGTCCAGATAGAGCGCGATGCAGACGTCCACGGCGTTGTCCATGGTCTTCGGGATGGCCTGAGCACGAGCGTAGTCGTAGGCGATGTAGAGCGAGAAAATGCCCGCCGCGACATAGTCGATGATGGTGTAGGCACCGGGAAAAAAGAACATGCTGAGGAGGCTGACCACGAGCAGCGCGATAAGGCTGAAGAAGAGTGCGCGCCCCAGTTTCAAAAAGAGCGCGGGAAAGAAAGTAGCCCCGCCCATCATGCCGAAGGTCACGCCGCCGGTGAGGAAGAGCGTATTCTGCAGCACCTGCGGGCTGAGCGCGTTGACGAATGGCCCGAGCAAGATGCCCGTGGGCACGACGATGAAATGGTAGCCGAGGAGGCTGATCAAGGCGTTCTGGGAGCGCGAAAGCATGATGCCGACGAACGAGGAAACAAAGTAGCCGATCATCAGCGGCCAGCCAAAATGCACATGGGCAAACTGATGCTGCACGACCCCGGTGAGGAAGAATCCCCAAAGCAACACGGCTCCGATGATGAAGTTGTAGAGCGAGGCGCTGATCTCGTCGGCGGCACTGTTTTCGCGGTCAAATACGTCGGATTTAAACATGGGAATTATCTTGGGATGAAAACTGAACGCTCACGAAATGCCATGGTTTGGCGCGGCATGCAATCGGCGTTCTCGAGGGCTCTGCGCGGAAAATGATCCGACGCAGGACGGCAAACTTCCTACTCACCACCATTGCAGTTTGAAACTGGTGAACCAGTAGAGCCACCAAATGACCAAACCCAAAGCCACGCTGCGCCAAAACCATTGGGGCATACCGAGCATTCCGGGTTTTCGGGCGAGCAGGCGGACGATCTTTTCGTCGTCGTCTTCGTAAGCCCAGTCGGGCAGATCGAGCGCGCCGTAGTCGGGCTCGTCATCGAGCTTCCAGCCGCTCTCGTGGCACGCGCCGCAGTCGGGACAGGCGCGGGCTTTCGGCGGCACGTCCTCGCCGCAGACGGGACAGACCTTTGGGGGTCGGCGCGGTTTCATGGAGTGGGCTGAACGGTGATGCGGGTGGAACCGGTCTGCACGATCTGGCCGGCGCGGATCTTTCCCGCTTTGCGCAGCTCGCGCTGGCCGTCCACCTGCACGGCACCGGATTCCACGAGCGCTTTGGCCTCGCCACCGCTGGCGCAGACGCCGGTCACTTTGAGCAGTTTGTGCAGCTCGATGAATTCGCTGCGGAGTTGGAATGGGATCGTGTTCATGGGCGGTGGAATTGCGGGTGATCGAGGATCACGCGCTCGAATGATGGGTGCTCGTGCGCGGGCATGTCGGCGGGAAATTTCGCGCGCGAGCGACCCCATTTGCCAAGCCATTCCGAGCCGAGCAGTTCGAGCCGGCCCGGCGCGGACGCCTGCCAGGCCGCGGGTGTGAGCGCGATGGTCGTCTCGGTTTTCTCCCCGGCGCTACGACCGTGCGCGACATAGAAACCGGCGGCGAGCAGCGCAACGCGGTTCGCGGTGGAGCAGGTGTAGGTGAACAGCTCGGCGGCGCGGCCCGCGCACGCGGCGAAGACTTTGTGGAAAGCGGTGAGCGTCCACGGATCGCCGGTCGCGCGGGTGGAAAACATGTCGTAGAAAATCACGTCCGGCGGCGCGGGCGCGTTGGCCAGCGTGGCGAGGAAGTCGCCCTCGACGAGCACCCAGCTCAGGCCCGCGTGCTGGCGCGATTGCCACGCGCCGGTTTCCAGAATCCCCGCCGGGCCGGCGTGGCGCAGGTAGGGAAACTCGCGGTTGTGGCGGAAGGCCAGCCGCAGCGAGTCGAGATCGTTTTCAAAGCTGATGATCCGCAGCGGGCGCACGGGTCCGGCGGCGGCCTGCTCCTCGTAGCAGTGGATCGCCGCCATCGCATTCGCCGCCGCGCCGAGGCCCACGTCCCAGATGACCAGCGGCTCGGAGCTTTCCTCCCGCACGCGCTCGGCGAGGCGCGACTGCTCGACGTAAAGCCGGCGCGCTTCCTCCATCGGCGCGGTGCGCGAGTGCATGATCTCGCCGGAGGAAATTTGCCGGATGTTCGCCCAGCCCTCCCACGCGGTGTGGATTTCGTAGTCGCCCAGCGTGCGCGCTTTTTTCTTCGAGGGCTTCTGCTGCACGGTCGGATGATCGAGATCCGACGCGTGCAGAAACTCCCGCTTTTCCCGATACAACTCGAGGAAGCGGTCCGCGAGAATGCTCGCGCGGATGTCGCGCATGAGCTGGTGGTAAAAGTAGATGTTGTGCTGGCCGAGCAGCGTCCAGCCGAGGTTTTCGCCGGTCTTCGCGAGGTGATGGAGATACGCCCGCGAGTAGCGGGCGCAGGTGGGGCAGCCGCACTCGGGATCGAGCGGCGCGTCGGCGAATTTGTACACGCCGCGCTTCATCTGGAGGTAGCCGCGCGAGGTGAAAACCGCGCCGCGCTGCGCGACCTGCGTGGGGATGATGCAGTCGAACATGTCCACGCCGCGATGCACCGCCTCGAGGATGTCGAGCGGCGTGCCCACGCCCATGAGGTAGCGCGGGTGGTCCTCCGGCAGGAGCTGCGCGGTGAATTCGCACACGTCCTCGCGCTCGTGCTTTTCCTCGCCGACCGCGAGGCCGCCGATGGCGAAACCATCGAACTCCATCCCGCGCAACACGTCCGCGCTTTCGCGCCGCAGGTCGGGAAAAAGCGCGCCCTGCACGATGGCGAACATCGCCTGCGGCGAATCTCCCCGCGCCGCCAGACTCCGCGCCGCCCAGCGATGCGTGATGCCGAGCGCGGCCCGCGCGGCGGCTTCATCCGCGGTCGAGGGAATGCACTGGTCGAGCGCCATCATAATGTCGCTGCCGATGGCGACCTGCGTTTCGATGCTGACCTCCGGGCTGAGCAGGATCGTCTTGCCGTCGAGGTAGCTTTGGAAAACCGCGCCCTCCTCGCTCATCGCGCGCGAGTGCGGCAGCGAGAAAATCTGAAACCCGCCCGAGTCGGTGAGCACGGACTTTTTCCAACTCATAAAACCGTGGATGCCGCCCGTGCGCCGAAACACTTCCGCGCCCGGTCGGAGCAGCAGGTGGTAGGTGTTCGCGAGCAGGATTTGCGAACCCGCGTCCTCCAGCGTCTGCGTGAGCTGCGCCTTCACCGTGGCCTGCGTGCCGACCGGCATGAAGAGCGGCGTGAGCACTTCATTGTGCAGCGTGCGAAACGTCGCCGCCCGCGCGCGGGAGCCCGTGGCCTGGGCGTCGAGGTGAAAGTGCAGGCGCGAGCTGCTCACGGGCGGCGGAGATGGTCGGGAATCATGCGGGCGGTGGAGATACGGCATTGCGCAGCGCGACGCCAGCGCGGACACGGAGCGAGAGCTTCCAAACCCCGCCGTCATTTTTCACTCCGCTCCCACCCGCCTTCACCCGCGCGGCGCTGCGTGCAGGGTGACGCGCTTTTCGACCCGGGGTGAGGCCCGCGCAGGGCGGCCGGCCGGTGGCACGCAACGTGTTCCCACTCGGACGGACTACATGCAAAGCCCGACGTTTTCCACTCCTCGTCCCGCTACTCCCATCCCGAACGTCCGCCCGAACATCGCGACCACCGCGCGCCCGCTCCCGGTGACGGCAGCACCCGCTCCGGCGCAGGCGCAGACGTTGTCGCTGGATGCGGTGATCACGACGATGGTGAACGCGGCCGATGGGGTGTCCGATTTGCTTTTCGTCGTGGGTCGTCCGCCGCAGGTGGAGGTGTATGGGAAATTACGCGGCGTGGAGGTGGAGGGGTTGGGCGCGACGTTACAGCCGGCGCATGTGGAGGCGATTGCGAACAAGCTGATCGGCGGGACCGAGCGGCTGGTGGCGGATCTGAAGAACTTCGGCTCGTGCGATACGAGCTACGGGGTGCCAAATCTCGCGCGGTTTCGCGTGAACATTTTCAAAAATAACGGAAATCACGCGATCGTCATGCGGAAGCTGAGCACGAAAATCCCGACGTGCGACGGGCTGGATTTGCCGCCGATTTTCAAGGAGATCATCAAGGAGAAGACGGGGATCGTTTTTGTGACTGGAGCGACGGGGAGCGGCAAGACGACGACGCTCGCGGCGATGCTCAACGAACTGAATCAGGAGTCGGAGATCCACATGGTGACGCTGGAGGACCCGATCGAGTTTTTGCATCCGCATTTAAAGGCGACATTCAGTCAGAGGGAACTCGGAAAGGACTTTTCGGACTTCGCTGTGGGGCTGCGCGCGGCGCTGCGGCAGGCACCGAAGGTGATTCTCGTGGGCGAAATTCGCGACCGTGATACGATGGAGATCGCGCTCACCGCCGCGGAGACTGGGCATGTGGTTTTTTCCACGCTTCACACGATCAGCGCCGCACAGACGGTGAACCGGGTGATTGGGATGTTTACGACGGAGGAGCAGGTGCAAATTCGGCAGCGGCTGGCGGATACGCTGCGGTATGTGATCAGCCAGCGGCTCGCGCCAAAGGTGGGCGGTGGGCGGGTGATGGTGTCGGAGATTATGGGCAGCGGACTGCGGACAAGGGAGGCGATTTTGCTCGGCGAGAATGAGTTGCGGGATTTTCACGAGATCATTGAGAGCAACTATCAGAACGGCTGGCACAGTTTTGAGCAGGCGCTGCTGAAGCATTTTCGTGACGGGACGATCACCGAGGAAACGGCGATGCTTTACTGCGTGAACAAGTCGGTGATGCGCAAGGCGCTGGATGTGGCGAAAAAATCCATGCAACCCGAAGATGACGTGCCGTCGGGGTTCCGGCTGAATTTGTCGGCTTTGCACAACGAAGGCGGTGCCCACGCAGTGAAGAAGTAGCTGCTACGGTCGGTTGGATTGGCGGGCGGGAAAATTTTGGAAATCTTTTCTTGCGTGCGGTGCGGGTGCCCCCTATACATCGGACCCCTTTCGCGCTCGGCTGAGTTTCTCTCATGCATTCGCGGCACCGGTTAACGGTTGCTGTGATTATTTTGAGGAGTCCAGCAGGAGCGCTTGAGGAAAATAAGTGACGGTCCCAAAGAAAATTGCTTGCACGGCAGGCTGATTCTCCTAAAGTCCGCGCTCCCCGCTCCCAATGGGCTGTGAATCTGCCCACTAAAGCGGGGTTTTCAGTCCCCGGATGCAGCGGGGAAGCAGCCGTCAAGCCGACAAAACTTTTCCAATGCCAACCATCAACCAGCTCGTCCGCAAAGGGCGCAAGAAAGTCACGGTGAAATCCAAATCACCCGCGATGACCAATTGTCCGTTCCGGCGCGGAGTCTGCACTCAGGTGATGACTCGCACGCCGAAGAAGCCGAACTCGGCTTTGCGAAAAGTCGCGAAAGTTCGCCTGACGAATGGTTATGAGGTAATTGCTTATATCCCCGGTGAAGGTCACAACCTTCAGGAGCACTCAATCGTTCTCGTTCGCGGTGGTCGTGTGAAGGATTTGCCCGGCGTCCGTTATCATATCGTCCGCGGGGCGCTCGACGCTCTCGGTGTGGACGGACGCCGTCGCAGTCGCTCGAAATACGGAGCCAAGCGCCCCAAGAAGGGTGCTGAGGCTGAAGCTGCCAAGGGCAAGAAGAAGTAATCACTCTTAGAACACTTTTCACATGTCCCGTCGTCGTCGAGTCATTCATAAAGAAGAAAAGTTGGACGCCCGCTATGGCAGTCCAGTGGTGGCGCGTTTGATTGCCACCGTCATGCAGGACGGCAAGAAATCGCTCGCTGAACGGATTGTTTACACGGCAATTGAAGAGACTCGCACTGGCACGGATGCGGTGGATCCTCTTGAGGTTTTGAACAAGGCGATCGATAACGTCAAGCCTCGCTTGGAAGTCAAAAGCCGGCGTGTTGGCGGTGCGACTTATCAAGTGCCGATGGAGGTGCCGCCGGCTCGTCAGCTTGCTTTAGCGATGCGATGGATCGTTGGTTATGCGCAAGCGCGGAAGAATATCCCGATGATGAAGGCACTCGCTAGCGAACTCAAGGAGGCCGCAAACGGCCAGGGGAACGCCATCAAAAAACGCGACGATACCCACAAAATGGCGCAGGCCAATCGGGCCTTCGCGCATTTCCGCTTCTAACCAGTAACGACCATGTCCGCCGCTACTGCGCCTGCCGCAACCAATCCCAATTCCCCGAATCGCCCGTACCCGCTCGAGCGGACGCGCAACATCGGCATTGCCGCGCACATTGATGCCGGGAAGACGACGCTTACCGAGCGCATCCTTTTCTATACTGGGATGATCCATAAGATCGGTGAGGTGCATGAAGGCACGACCGTCACAGACTGGATGGAGCAGGAGCGCGAGCGCGGCATTACGATAACGTCGGCGGCCACGACGTGCTTTTGGCAGCAGAGGAAAGAGGAGGGGGTTTACAAGGCATTCGAAGCGATCAAGATGCGGGTCAATATCATTGATACTCCTGGGCACGTTGACTTCACGGCCGAGGTCGAGCGCTCATTGCGTGTGCTTGATGGAGCGATTGCCGTCTTCTGTGGCGTCGCTGGTGTTCAGCCCCAGTCAGAAACCGTTTGGCGCCAGGCGACGAAATACAATGTTCCGCGCATCGCGTTTGTAAATAAGATGGACCGCACGGGTGCCAACTTTAACAACGCCATCAACGACATGCGGACCAAGCTCCGCGCCAATGCTTGGCCGATTCTTATTCCGATCGGCGCGGAAGACCAGCTCAAAGGGCAGTACGACGTCATTAACAAGAAAGCCATTATCTATCTGGACGATAAGGCTATGGGATCGAACTACGTTGTAGAGGAAGTTCCGGCGGAAGCGAAGGAATTAGTGGACAATGCCTATAACGATTTGGTTTCAGCTATTTCGGATCTCGATGATGAAGTTGGCACCGCTTTTCTGGAGGAGAAGCCGATTACTATTCAGATGTTGA
Organism: Chthoniobacter sp.; assembly: GCA_021414005.1. Lineage (GTDB taxonomy): Bacteria > Verrucomicrobiota > Verrucomicrobiia > Chthoniobacterales > Chthoniobacteraceae > Chthoniobacter. The sequence goes on from JAIOPH010000028.1 coordinate 66,610, forward strand.
AGGCCGGCATTCGCCGCCAGACCATCGCGAATAACTTCGTGCCGGTTGTGGGTGGATCGGCCTTTAAGAATAAAGGAGTGCAGTATCTGGTCGATTCCGTTATCGACTATCTGCCAAGCCCGATCGATATTCCTCCCGCCAAGGGGCAGGACCCCGACACTGCGGCCCCGGTCGATGCAATCACCGATGACAACGCAAAATTCTGCTCTCTCGCATTCAAACTCTGGACTGACCCATTCGTCGGAAAGCTCGTCTTCTTCCGGGTTTATAGCGGCAAGGTGACAAAAGGGGACACGATTTACAATCCGCGCACCAATAAACGCGACCGCATCAGTCGCCTGATCCAGATTCAAGCAGACAAGCGCGAGGATATTGAAACGCTCTATTCTGGGGACATTGCCGCGATTGTAGGTATCAAAAATGTCACTACGGGCGATACTCTTTGTGACGAAGATCACCCAATCCTTCTTGAGCCGCCGTCCTTCCCTGACCCGGTTATTTCGATGTCGATCGAGCCGAAGACCAAAGTGGATCAGGAAAAAATGTCCAACGCCCTTCAGCGGCTCTCGGAAGAGGATCCGACCTTCCGCGTTTTCACCGACGAAGACACCGGGCAGACGATTATTGCGGGGATGGGGGAACTCCATTTGGAAATCATCCGTGATCGAATGTTTCGCGAGTTCAAGGTGGAAGCGACGGCTGGCAAGCCACAAATCGCTTACCGCGAAACGATCACCAGTGCATCCACGGGCGAAGGCAAGTTGATTAAGCAGTCGGGTGGTCGCGGTCAGTATGGCCACGTAATCGTCAACGTCCGTCCTGCCGAGCGAGGCAAGGGATTGGTTATCGAAAACAAAGTCGTCGGAGGAACAATTCCGAAGGAATATATTCCTGCCTGCAAAAAGGGCATTGAGGAGGCTGTGCTCAACGGTGTTGTCGGAGGGTATCCCGTGATTGACGTTGAGGTTGACATCATCGACGGCAGTTACCACGATGTTGACTCTAATGAGCTTGCGTTCAAGATGGCCGCGATTTTTGCGGTCAAAGATGGATTTAAGAAGTCGGGGGCCATCTTATTGGAGCCGATCATGAAAGTTGAGAACAGCACTCCCGAAGAGTATCAAGGGGACATCATGGGCGACCTAAACCGTCGCCGCGGCAAGATCATGAGCATCGAGAGCAAGGCAAACCTCTCAATCGTTAATGCGGAGGTGCCGTTGGCGGAAATGTTCGGTTATGCCACGGCGATTCGCTCGCTCTCCAAGGGGCGGTCAAGCTACTCCATGGAGCCGTCCCATTTTGAACAGGTGCCCGCTCAGGTTTTGGCGGCCGTAATCGACCAGAAGGCCAAGTAATTTCTATTTATGACCGGACAACGCATTCGCATCCGTCTTAAAGCATTCGATTTTCGGATGCTCGACCAGTCGTCCTCGGAGATTGTCGAAACCGCCAAACGCACAGGCGCCAAGGTGGCGGGACCAATTCCGTTGCCGACACGTATTGAAAAATTTACCGTGAACCGTTCTCCGCATGTGGACAAAAAGTCCATGGAGCAGTTCGAGATTCGCACCCACAAGCGCCTGCTCGATATTATCGAGCCCACCGCAAAGACGGTAGATGAGCTGAAAAAGCTCAACCTCCCGGCGGGCGTGGACATTACCATCAAGATTTGACACTTTCGCCCTGCCATTACATGAAGATTGGACTATTAGGCAAAAAAATAGGCATGACCCGCGTCTATGACGACAAAGGAAACGCCACGCCGGTTACCGTTATAGAGGCAGGCGGCAATGCTGCCCTGCAGGTCAAGACCGAGGAATCCGATGGCTACTCCGCCGTGCAGGTAGGTTTCGACACGCAAAAATCCCAGCGAGTGACTAAACCATTGCTTGGACATTTTCAGAAAGCTTCTGCGGATCCGAAGAAATTCATCCGTGAATTCCGTTTGCCTGCTGGTGTCGCAATCGAGGGAGCGGTGGACCTCAACGTAACGCAGTTTGCCGTTGGCGATGTCGTTGACGTCATCGGTCGCTCTAAGGGTAAGGGGTTTCAAGGTGTCATGAAGAAGCATAACATGGCGGGACAGCCGATGTCTCACGGACACATGATGCATCGTCGCAATGGCGCCATCGGAAATCGTTCTACTCCTGGCCGCATTTGGAAAAATATGGGCATGCCTGGCCACCTAGGCGACGAACGCATAACAGTTCAGAACCTTCGTGTAGTTCAGGTCCGCCCTGAGGAAGGGGTCATCCTTATAAGCGGTGCGGTTCCAGGTGCGAACGGTGGGTACGTTATAGTTCGGCCCGCAATCAAAGGTCAACCGGAGTCTGGGAAATAGCTATGGCTGCCAAAATTCTTACCGTTGAGGCTGCTAAAGCCGCAAAGATTGAAGTCGTCGAAAACGGCAAATACTCGCAAGTTGTTCACGATACCGTCGTGGCGCTGCGGGCGAATCGCCGCAGTGGCACCGCTTCTGTTAAGACGAAGGCCACCGTCAATGGATCAGGATCCAAGCCGTGGAGGCAGAAGGGAACTGGCCGTGCGCGTGCTGGATATAAGACAAGCCCGGTCTGGGTGGGCGGAGGTGTGGTTTTTGGGCCTCATCCACACGATTATTCCAAAAAAGTGTCCAAGCTGAACAAGAGGATCGCGTTAAGAAAAGCACTCAGCGAGCGTATCAAGGCTGGGGACGTTTTCATTGTCGATGATTTCAAAGTCGCGAAGCCAAAAACTAGGGATTTCGTTTCAGCTTTAGAACTGATTACCGACGAGGTTAAGACTCTGGTCATTTCCAAGGGTTTTAACGACGATACCTATCTATCCGCGCGGAATGTTCAGCCCACGCTTCTGATGACTGCGGACGAAGTAAACACAGAGCAACTCTTGAATTTTCGCAAGATTGTCGTCACGAATGACGGTCTCGCCCAACTTTCTCAACGCCTCGCGAAGTAATGAACGAGCCTTACGACATCATCACTACCATTCGCCTGACGGAGAAGGCGACAATTTTGGCGGAAAAGGATAACAAGTATGTTTTCCAAGTCCGTCCTCATGCAACGAAAACCCAGATCAGGCGGGCCATTGAGACGCTCTATAAAAAGACGGTCGTCTCGGTAAATACTGCCAATTACGCGGGAAAAAAGAAGCGCGAGCGCACTGCAGCGTTCGGTCAGCAGGCTGATTGGAAAAAGGCGATCGTTACGCTTAAAAAAGGCGACAAGATCGAGCTCGCCTAACCACAAATTGTCATGGCACTCAAATCCTTTCGCCCGCTCACGCCGACCAATCGCTTCAAGGTGTTGCCGGCCTTTGACGAAATTACGAAATCCAAGCCGGAGAAATCTCTGGTCGAGGTAAAAGCAAAAACCGGTGGACGTAATAACAATGGGCGCATCACCACTCGGCACATCGGCGGCGGGCACAAGCAGAAGTACCGCATCATCGATTTCAAGCGTAGCAAAAGGAATATCGAGGGTCAGGTGAAGGGAATCGAATATGATCCGAACCGCACCTGCCGCATCGCTCTCATTCAGTATTCTGATGGCGAAAAAGCTTACATCTTGGCACCGGTTGGGCTTATGGTCGGGGATACGGTGTTTGCTGGGAAATCTGCTGAACCCAAAGTGGGTAACGCTCTGCCTTTAAGTGCAGTTCCGCTTGGTGCTTTCGTCCATAATGTTGAATTGGTGGCAGGGCGGGGCGGGCAGATTGCGCGAAGCGCCGGCCAAGTTGCAATCCTCAACAACCGCGAAGGGGGCTATGCCTTGGTAAAACTGCCGTCCGGCGAGATCCGCAAGATTCACGAGAATTGCTATGCCACGATCGGTCAGGTCGGAAACGTGGAGCATATGAATGTATCGTCAGGCAAGGCTGGCAGGAGCCGTTGGCAAGGTATCCGTCCGACCGTGCGAGGCATGGTAATGAACCCTGTGGATCATCCAATGGGTGGAGGGCAAGGTAAATCTAAAGGTGGCGGCGGTCGGCACCACCCCATGTCACCGTGGGGGCAGTTGGCAAAAGGTTTCAAGACCCGGCGCAAACATAAGACGAGTAGCAATTTCATCGTCGAGCGTCGTAAATCGAAGAAGAAATAATAGATAACCAGATATGGGTCGCTCACTCAAAAAAGGTCCGTTCGTCGATGGTCACTTGTTCGAAAAAATCGATAAGATGAACGTATCCAGCGTTAAAAAGCCGATTAAGACCTGGTCGCGGCGATCAATGATTACGCCGGAGTTTGTAGGACATACTTTTCTCGTGCATAACGGAAAAATTTTCAACTCCGTCTTCGTGACGGAGAATATGGTGGGTCATAAGCTTGGTGAATTTTCGCCCACGCGAATTTTCAAGAAGCACGGCTCACACACCGCCAAAGTAGCCAAATAGTCGATGGTTACGTCGAAGCATTGAGATAATGAAGCTCTCAATACTTTTTCGATATTGTCCGACTATTGTGACCGCGTTGAATCTACTGGCCTCACCGCCAGTAGCCCGTGCGGGTAGTTCTTTCGCAGATTTAAATATTGAATACGGGGAGTTGAAAATGGCTCTTGTAAATGCGCTTGCTCAAAATAGGCAACTTAGCGACTCGCTTGCAGAAAATGCCAAGATGCTCACCGAGACTCGGCAGAGTTTAGCTGAGGCGACCGCTGAGTCAGCGACCTACAAGACGCAGTTGACACAAATGAAACTTCGTATGGAAGCGCTTGGTGTGAATGCCGCCAGTGATGACAACAAAGTTCTGGAACAGCGGCTTTTGGCTGCAATCAACAGTCTTCGCACAGCCATATCGGATAAATCCAAGTTTTCTCAGGCGCTTGTTCGCTTGGTTGATGCTTCAAGTCTTTACGTAAAAACCGCCACAGCGGGGAGTCCCGAGGCTCGACTTGCGCTCGAATCTGAGATTCGGAACAGCAACTTGGCTCTGAAAGCGCAAACAGGGGAGGCCAATTCAGATACTGATGTAAAAGGGGCGAAGGCGAGTTACGCTGGAGGGCGAGTCGTAGGTGTAAAAGACGATCTCTCCTTGATTGTTATCAATGTAGGAATCAATTCGGGAGTGCGATTGGGGATGCCTTTGCAGATCATGCGAGACGAACAAGTGATCGGAAGCGTCCGAGTCGTTGATGTTCGCGAAAAAGTTGTCGGGGCCGTTATTCAAAATTTAAGTTCTGAGAAGCAAAGAATCAAAGTTGGCGATCGCCTCAAGGTTGTCGCAGACCAGTAAAAAAGTTTTAACAAATAAACAGACGAGCAGTATCATGCAGATCAAATCAATCTATCGTGGAGCACGCATCTCGGCCTTCAAGGCCCGAGAAGTTACGCGTGAAATTCAGGGCTTGCCTGTGGCTGCCGCTTTGGACATTTTGGCCTTCACGCCTAAGAAGGCAGCGACGATGATCGCGAAAACGCTTAAAAGCGCTGTGGCGAATGCAGAGAACAACAACAATTTGCGCGCGGATAAGCTTGTTGTTCAAGAGGCTACCGTCGGTGAAGGCCCGACCTTTAAGCGCTTTCAGCCGAAAGCTCGCGGCAGCGCCGGTCCCATTCGGAAGCGGACGGCGCACATTCGGATCATCGTGACCGATGAAATTGAAATTCGATCGAAAAGGAAGACGAAAAGGGCAACCGACAAGACGGCGGCTCGCAAAGCCGGCTTAAAATCCAAACCCGCCACTCAGGTTGGGGATCAGTCCAAATCAAACGAATAATATGGGACAGAAAGTTAATCCTATTGGTTATCGACTTGCGGTCAATCGTGAGTGGCGCTCCCGTTGGTATGCATCCCGGAAGGAACTCCCCGAGTTTTTGCATGCAGACATCAAAATCAGGGCGTACGTCAAAGACAAACTTAAATTGGCGGCGGTTGCCAAAGTCGTCATTGAGCGAGCTTGGAACAGCATTCGGGTTACCATCTACACCGCGCGTCCAGGTATAGTGATTGGACGCAAGGGAACGGAAATTGAGAAAATGACTGAGGAAATCGGGCGGATGGCCGGTGGAAAATCCGTGAAAATTGACATTCAAGAAATTAAAACTCCTGAGCTTGATGCGCAGCTCGTGGCTGAGAATGTTGCTCTGCAAATTGAACGCCGTATTAGCTTCCGTCGCGCCATGAAGAAGGCGATCCAGACGACTATGGATTTTGGGGCTCAAGGAATTAAGCTGCGCTGCGCGGGTCGTCTCGGTGGTGCCGAGATCAGCCGGGCAGAGTGGTATCGTGAGGGAAAGATACCGCTTCACACACTTCGACAACCAATTGATTACGGATTTGCTGAAGCTAATACGGTTTATGGAAAGATCGGCATCAAGTGCTGGCTCTGCAAACCCGAAGGTATTGAGGAGTCACAGCCCGTAGAAAAGCGCGATAGCGAGGCCGCTGTCTCCGCCGGAACTCCAGCATAGTAGCAAGTCAATAATATTTAAGGAGATAAGTCATGCCTTTGATGCCCAAAAGAGTGAAGTATCGCAAGTCCCAGCGTGGCAGTCGCGCAGGGAAGGCTTCACGTAACATTTCAATCGACTTTGGGGAGTTTGCCCTGCAAACTCTCGATCGCGCATGGATTACCAACACTCAAATCGAAGCTGCCCGTGTCGCGCTTACGCGTAACATGAAGCGGAAGGGAAAGCTCTGGATTCGAATTTTTCCCGATAAATCAGTGACGGCGCGTCCGCCTGAAACGCGAATGGGTAAGGGCAAAGGTTCTCCTGAATATTGGGTCGCGACGGTGCGACCAGGAAATATCTTGTTTGAGCTCGATGGCGTGTCCGAGTCTGTCGCACGCGAGTCACTCCGCCTTGCCGCCGACAAGCTTCCAATTCGCGTTAAATTCCTCACGCGCCACCGGGGCGTTTAGTATATGAAAATCAAAGAGATTCGAGACTTAAGCATTGATGAACTGATCTCGCGGAAGCGGAAACTTCGCGAGGAAGGCTATCATTTGCGTATCCAGCAGCAGAGTGGGCAGTTGGAAAAGCCGAGCGAGCTTCGCGTAATTCGGCGTGAAGTTGCACGGATTGAGACGGTATTAGGGCAACAACTTAAAGTGTCAGTATCAATCAAAAAATGAGCGAACAGACTTCGAAAGCTACTCCAGAAGATCGCGGACTCCGTAAAGAGCGGGTTGGGCAAGTCGTCTCGACGAAAATGCAAAAAACGGCGGTTGTCGAGACAACAACTCGGGTTCCGCATGCCAAATTCGGAAAAATCATTAAGCAGGTTAAGCGGTTTTATGTGCATGATGAAGAGGGTAAAGCTCGTCTTGGCGATACCGTGTTGATCACAGAGACCCGGCCTCTCTCCAAACTCAAGAGATGGAGTTTGGTTGAAATCATCAAGCACTAGTATAACGTCGCGCTCTATTTTATGTTACAGATCAGATCCAGATTGGATGTTGCCGACAATACCGGAGCTAGGATGGCGAAAATGATTGGCGTCATCGGAAAGAAGAACTCCCAAAAGGCAAATGTTGGTGATGTCATCACAGCTCATATCCGGGAGGCTTCAACGGGCGGAACCGTTAAGAAGGGCGAGGTCGTCCGCGCCGTTGTTGTGAGGACAAGGCAACCCATTCGGCGTGATGATGGCAGCTACTTGCGATTCGATAACAACGCGATCGTTATTATCGATAAAGACCTGAACCCTCGCGGCACCCGCATTTTCGGACCGGTGGCGCGTGAACTTCGGGAAAAGAATTTCATGAAAATCGTCTCACTTGCCCCGGAGGTTCTCTGATATGAAGCGACCGAATTTTCACGTCAAGAAGGGGGATCAAGTTCAGGTAATCACCGGCAATCACCTCGGTGCAACTGGAAAGGTTCTTGCTGTCCTTCCTAAAAAGCAGCAAGTTCTTATTGAGGGCGTTCGCCTTATCAAGAAGCACGTTAAAAAGACGCAAGACAACCCCCAAGGCGCGATCATTGAGCGGGAGGGGCCGATTCATATTTCCAATGTAAAGCTTGCGGAGGCCACAAGCAGCACCAGCAAGACGAAGTCAAAGAAAGCCTAGACCTAGGATATGGCCGTTCAACTCTATCAATACTATAAAGACCGCGTAATTCCTGCATTGCAGGTTAAACACGGTTATCGGAACCTTCATCAAGTTCCAAAAATTCAAAAGGTCATTGTAAACACCTGTGTCAATGCTAGCACCGATGTAAAGCAGGGACTGGAGGATGCAAAGGCCGAAATCATGCTGATTACCGGACAGAAGCCGGCTGAAACTAGGTCAAAGAAAAGCATCGCAAATTTCAAACTTCGGCAGCATCAGGCAATCGGAGCAAAAGTCACCCTCCGTGGTGCTAGGATGTATGAATTCCTTGAGCGATTGATTAAAACGGCCCTTCCACGCATTCGCGATTTCCGCGGTGTTTCGACGCGGGCATTTGATGGAAACGGTAATTACACCCTTGGCGTTCCTGACCAAACAATCTTCCCGGAGGTTGAACTCGATAAGATTAAACGCAATATTGGGTTCGACGTTACTATCGTCACCTCAGCAAACACAAACGAAGAAGCCAAGTCTCTTCTGACCGAACTGGGCATGCCTTTTAGTGACAAGGCTAGACTTGCCAAGAAAATGGCTGATGAAGCCGCTGCTAAATAAATCATGAGTCAACTTTCTGACCCCATCGCTGACTTTTTGACCCGCCTGCGTAACGCCGGTACCGCCCGCAAGGAGGAAGTCAGTGCACCGTATTCGAAAATCAAGGCAGAGATCGCGAGAATCCTGAAGCAGGAGGGCTACATTTCTGATTACGCTGTGAACACCTCTGGAGCTTTTCCTGAAATCAAGATCACCACAAAGACCGTTAATCGCATATCGGCGATCACGGGTTTGAAGAGGATCAGCAAACCCGGATTGCGGCGATATGTCGGTGCCACCGAAATTCCGAAAGTTTTGGGCGGAATGGGAATTTCAATATTGTCAACGCCTCAAGGTGTCATCAGTGGACGTGAGGCCAAAAAGCAAAACGTAGGCGGAGAGCTTCTCGCCTTTGTTTGGTAAACCATATTATTCATGTCCCGAATCGGCAAAAAGGCCATCGAACTTCCGGCCAAGGTGAAGTTCAATGTTTCTGGCGAAGGGTTCGTCATCGTGGAGGGCCCGAAGGGCAAGCTCGACTGGAAGCTTCCAAAGCAGGTCAACGCTCGTGTTGAAGGTAATCTCGTCTCGATTGAGCGGGTTAGCGAAGATCGCAAGGTTCGCGCTTTGCATGGGTTGTCCCGAGCGCTTGTGAATAACATGATCACCGGTGTGTCTGTTGGATTTGTCAAAGATCTGGAAATCCAGGGCGTCGGATTTAAGGCCGCTGTGAAAGGAAGTATCCTTGATCTTAACCTCGGTTTTTCGCACGACATCCATTTCCCTATTCCTCAAGGGATCAAGGTAACGGTCGCCGAGAATACGAAAATTAAGATTGAAGGAATTGACCGTCAATTGGTTGGGCAGGTTGCGGCGGATATTCGATCCTACTACCCTCCAGAGCCCTACAAAGGTAAGGGTGTTCGATACGCTGGTGAGCAAATCCAGCGGAAGGAAGGAAAGACTGTTCAATAAGTTATGGCTACGAAGCAAATTAATCCTCTCAAGATGCGCCATCAGCGCCTTCGCAAAAAGGTCGCAGGTACGCCGCAGCGCCCCCGTCTCTCGGTTCATTTTTCAGGTCAGCACATTTACGCGCAAGTCATCGACGACGAAGTCGGCAAGACGATTGCGGCGGTGAGCACGACCGAGAAGGAGTTCAAAGATGACAAGACCTCGCGCGCAAATCGAACCACCGCTGAAAAAGTTGGCAAGTTAGTGGCAAGTCGGGCAAGATCCGAGAAGGTGACAAAGGTTGTCTTCGATCGAGGTGGCTTTATCTACCACGGAAAAGTGAAGGCCCTAGCAGATGCTGCCCGAGAGGGTGGCTTGGAATTTTAACCAGAAAAATATGGCAGCACCTCAACAAGGAAATCGAAACCGGCGGGATCGTCAGGATAAACCCAAGGACGATTCCGGCCTTACGGAAAAAGTCGTTTTCATCAATCGCTGTGCGAAAGTCGTCAAAGGTGGCCGGCGTTTCAGCTTCAGTGCCCTGATTGTCACGGGCGACAAACTTGGTAAGGTGGGCTGCGGTTTTGGGAAAGCCAACGAAGTTAGCGAGGCGATACGTAAAGCTTCGGAATCCGCCAAAAAGGCTATGGTAAAAATTGCTGTTCGCGACAATACCATTCCTCATGAGGTAATTGGCGAGCATGGGGGTGGGCGTGTTTTGTTGAGGCCCGCATCGCCCGGGACGGGTGTTATCGCAGGCGGTGGTGTCCGTGCTGTCGTTGAGGCTGCGGGCATTCGCGACGTCTTGGCTAAATCTCTTGGCTCAAGTAATCACGCCAATGTAGTCAAGGCGACGCTTGAAGCCCTCGGCCAACTTCGTTTGCGCGACGACATTTATAAGACGCGCGGACTTTCGATCAGGAACAATAATGGTTCCGAGAATTAACCTTACCCAATGAATCTCCACACTCTCAAACCACGTCCAGGCTCGAAGCACCGTGTAAAACGCGTTGGCTGCGGCGAAAGCAGTGGTCACGGTAAAACATCTGGTAAGGGACATAAAGGCCAGAAAGCGAGATCCGGAGGCAGTATCCGTTTAGGTTTCGAGGGCGGACAGATGCCGCTGATCCGTCGTATTCCGAAGCGTGGCTTTAACAACGCCAACTTTAAAACCCGCTTTGCCGTGGTAAATCTGAATTCGCTCAACCGTTTCGATGATGGTTCAACCGTGACGGAGGAAATTTTGTTGGCGGATGGAGTCATCCGCCGACCTTATGACGCAGTAAAGATCCTTGGCACAGGCAAGCTAGTCAAGAAGCTCGTGATCGTTGCGGACCGGGCTAGTGCATCTGCCAAGGCAGCAATTGAGAGTGCCGGGGGATCAATTTCCCTTAGGTGATTGCACTTAAAGGGGGTCGATACGGTCGGTTGGCCCGCATTAGTCGCTATCGACAATCTGTTCGACAATGATCTCTGCTTTTACGAATACGTTTAAGATTCCTGAGTTACGGAGTCGCGTAATGTTCACGCTGGCGCTGCTCGTGGTGGTGAGAATTGGTGCTGCGGTGAGTTGCCCGGGAATCAATGTGAGTGTGATTCAAGCGTGGTTTGCTTCGCAAGGGACCCAGGCGGGGGGAAGTCTCGCGGCGTTGTTGAATATATTTAGTGGTGGTGCGCTGGAAAACTGCGCGGTTTTTTCCCTCGGAGTGATGCCCTACATCAGCGCATCCATCATGCTGCAGTTGCTCACGGCGGTGGTTCCGCAGCTTGGTAAACTGGCAAAAGAGGATGGCGGGCGGCAGAAAATCATGCAATTCACGCGGTATGCCACAATCGCACTTTGCATTCTCCAAGGGTATTATTTGGCGCTGTCGTTTGAAGACCCGAAGATGAGTCCGTTTCTAGGTGGGATTGTTGATACAATCACTAAGATGGGGGTTCCGCTTGTAGGAGAGGGAGTGGCGGGTTGGCAGTTTCGGATATTGACGGTGATCACCCTCACTTCTGGGACAATGTTTTTAATGTGGCTCGGAGACCAGATTACTGATCGTGGCGTTGGAAATGGGATGTCACTTATTATTTCTGTGGGAATTGTAGCTCGACTGCCCTCGGCATTAGTTCAAGCGTGGAAGACTTTTGTGCCAACTAAGGAGCAGTCTAGCCAGGTGAATCCGATGGTATTGGTTCTGATGATCGCATTCTTGTTCATCGTCATCGCTGCGGTTATTTGTGTGACTCAGGCCCAGAGGAGGATAAGCGTGCAGTACGCGAAGCGAGTGGTTGGCCGTAAAGTCTATGGTGGCCAGACGCAATACATGCCTCTAAAGGTAAACTATGCCGGCGTGATGCCTATCATTTTTGCGCAGGCGCTACTGGTTTTTCCTTCAACGATCGCCAGCATGGCATTTAAAGGTAGCGAGCGGGCACAAAGGATTGCTGCGATGCTCAATGATGGATGGCTGCATTACACTCTGTTTGGGGCGATGATTTTCTTCTTTAGCTATTTTTGGGTGGCGACGCAGTTCCAACCGCAGCAAATTGCGGAGGATCTCAAGAAATACGGAGGGTATGTTCCGGGTGTTCGTCCTGGGAAGCCCACGGCTGATTTTCTGGACTTCACGATGACTCGGCTAACTTTTGCGGGGGCGATATTTCTTACCATCATCGCAATTTTACCGCAGATGCTTTCGCATCAATTAAAGGTGCCTTATACAACCGCCCAATTCTTCGGCGGGACCAGTCTTCTAATTATCGTGGGCGTTATTCTCGACACGATGAGGCAGATTGAAACGCATCTTATTCAACGTCATTACGACGGCTTCCTGCGCAAAGGGCGTATCCGCGGAAGATTTGAACGCTCTACCGGTGGGCAGGGCGAGCCAGTCAAGGAGGGGGCGTTGCTATGGCTGTATTTAGCAATAGCGGTTCTCCTTATCGCTGCGGTAGCCATATTTGTAGCGGGCAAATTTCACTGAATAGGAGTGCGTAGGCACCTAATGATCCCGGTCAAAGACGGATGCGTGATGTTTGAAAACGCGCGTGACTTTGTATGAGCATTCCAATCAAAAGCGATCGGGAGATCGGCAAGATGCGGATTGCTTGTAAAACTGCTAGCGAAGTTCTCAACCGGGTGTCGGCCATGATTCGGCCGGGGATTACGACGGGGGAGGTGGACCAAGCCGCTGCGCAATGTATGACAGAGTTGAGTTGTCAGAGTGCTTTTTTGGGATACCGGGGTTTTCCGGGAAATGTGTGCATCTCAGTGAATGAAGAAGTCGTTCACGGCATTGGCGGAGCCCGAAGAATTCAATACGGGGATATCGTGAAACTCGATGTTGGTGTGATCAAGGACGGATGGGTAGGTGACACTGCAACGACTGTTCCGGTGGGGATTATTGACGAAAAAACGCAACGACTCTTGCGCGTGACGGAAGACACTCTAGAACTGGCTATAGGCTTCGCGCGGAGCGGCCGAAGGCTTGGCGACATGTGCGCCGCGATTGAGGACGAGGTCGTGGCGAACGGCTACACCGTGGTGCGGGAGTTTGTGGGGCATGGCGTTGGACGGAAACTCCACGAGGAGCCTCAGGTGCCAAACTACGGACGCCGTGGCAGTGGTCCGAAGCTTAAACCGGGGATGACTATTGCTATCGAACCTATGGTCAATCTCGGAGGTGCAGGTGTGCGAGTGCTGGCGGACGACTGGACCGTTGTAACACTCGACGGGAAGCCGTCAGCTCATTTTGAGCACACCGTGTTGATCACGAATGGCGATCCGGAAATTTTGACTTGGCGTGAGCGAGTCGTGTCAAAGCGGGAGGGGCAACAGAGTATTTCTTTGAGGAAATGAAAAATGCAGTTTTGCAAAATTCGTGCCTTGCTATGCAAAAAAATTCTGGTAGAAATCGTCCCCTGCTATTTCGGGCTTAGCGAAAAAAGCGTTATCCGAACGAAAGCAGTCAACCAATCCTGATCGCACTGGGAAAAGCCCTTCCCGGCGCGATTTTTCGTCCTAAAACTGAATTTATTCCAGACCATGAAAGTAAGAGCATCCGTCAAGCGCCTTTGCGAAAGCTGCCGCATCGTAAAGCGAAAGAACGTGGTTCGTGTCATTTGCAAGAATGCACGTCACAAACAGCGGCAAGGTTAAATTAGATCAAGCATATGCCCCGACTCCTAGGCGTTGAAATTCCCGGCGACAAACGCATCGAAGCCTCTCTGCCGTATATCTACGGGATTGGCCCGAGTACCGCAAAAAAGATCCTCGAACAGACTAATATCAACCCTGATATGCGGGCTAAGGATTTGAGTGCTGAGCAACTCAATCAGATCATTCAAGCTATCACGGTTAGCAAGCTTCCCATCGAGGGCGATTTGCGCCGGGAACTACAATCAAATCTTAAACGGTTGCAGGCGATCAACTGCTATCGAGGGATTCGGCATCGCCGGAGCTTGCCGGTGCGTGGTCAGCGCACCTCCACCAACGCCCGCACCCGTAAGGGGCCGCGCAAAACGGTCGGCGTCCAACGCGCTAAAGAAGCCGCCAAACCGGCTGGAAAATAACCACTCAAAGATATGCCTGATTCTCAAAAACCAACGGATGCCAAAACCGAAGAGGCATCAACACCAATTGTGCCCGCGCCAGAGCCTCCCGCAACTGCCGCCCCGAAGGCAGCCAAAGCCAAAACTTCCAAAAAGAAAGAAGTTGCCGCTGCTCCCGCTGAACCCAAGAAGGAGGAGAATCTTTCGCTCGATCCCAACGCGGTCGTCGAACAGATCAAGATCATCAAAGCCAAGGGTAGCAAAAATGTTCACTCTGGAATCGCTCATATCGTTGCCTCCTTCAATAACACTATTGTCACAATCACCGACATGAACGGATCGGCCATCGGATGGTCGAGCGGAGGTAAATGTGGTTTCAAGGGTTCGCGTAAGAGCACGGCCTACGCCGCGCAAATGGTAGCTCAAGACGCCTGTCGCCAAGCCATGGGGCATGGGTTGAAAGAAGTTGAAGTTCGCGTCAAAGGACCGGGTGCCGGACGGGAATCTGCAGTGCGAGCGATTCAAGCCGTAGGTTTGGAGATTAGCGTCATCAAAGACGTAACTCCCGTGCCTCACAATGGCTGCCGTCCGCCGAAACAGCGTCGCGTCTGACGCCTTTGCGACTCTACTAAATCTTTAAGCATCAAATACTATGGCACGTTACACAGGTCCGAAATCGAAAATCAGCCGACGCTTTGGCGTAGCTCTCTTTGGCCCATCCAAAGCCCTTGAACGGAAGAATTATGGCCCTGGCATGCACGGTCCAAAGGGTTCCCGCCGGAAGCAGAGCGAGTATGCTGTTGCTCTCGGCGAGAAACAAAAGCTGCGCTATCAATATGGCGTGTTGGAACGTCAGTTCCGCCGTTATTTTCATATCGCCTCCACCAAACGCGGTGTCACGGGTGAAATTTTGCTCCAACTCCTTGAAACGCGCCTCGACAATATCGTTTTTCGCTTGGGCTTCGCAAATTCGCGCAGCGGTGCGCGGCAATTGGTCGCGCACGGACATGTACAGGTTAATGGTCGCAAGGTGGACGTATCGTCCTTTAATGCAAAATCTGGTGACACGATCACCATAAAAGACAAGCCACAATCGCGTCGCTTGGCAGCTAAGAACCTCGAATTGACGCAAATCACACCAGTGCCAGATTGGCTTAGCGTGGACAAAGACAATTTCAAAGGAGCTGTCTCCCGCATTCCGACGCGCGAGGAAATCGCGCCGATTGTGAACGAGCAACTCATTGTAGAGCTCTACTCGCGTTAAGGCGTTATCGCTGTGAGTCTGATCGAGTCGGATCGTTTCTGCTGTGCTGCAAGATGGTGGAACGCTTCGTGAGCGGGAAGCCATCGACTATGAGCATGCCGATTTCTTTGCTCCTCCCGCGTGAGTTGCCCAAAAGCTGGACACTTCAAAACTGTAGTTTTGCCAGTGTTAGTTTTGGTTCGTGGTTGTGGCCTGCCCCGGTTTTTGATCCACTTGCTATGAGAGTTTCGGTTGGTTTTCGGTTTGTGGGTTGATGGTGAGTTGAGGGGCAGGGCGCAGCCATGCTGTGTTTGATAGTCCAAGGACGAGTGCGGTCGCTCGTGGTTGTGCCGCTGCCGGTGTTGCTGGCCGAGTACTTTCGCCTCCAGCGCCGAGGCGAAGACTTCGCGGTTGAGGAACTCATCGCGGAGCCGGCTGTGGCAGCTTGCG
>JAIOPH010000022.1 GCA_021414005.1 Chthoniobacter sp.
GCGGTCGAGGTGGACTCCACCTTCTACCACATCCCCACGCCGCACACGGCCGCGCACTGGTACGAAATCACGCCGCCGGGTTTCCGTTTCGCGTGCAAAATGCCGCGCGAAATCACCCACGAGCGCAAGCTCCGCGACGCCTCGGACGCGCTCGCGGAGTTTCTCACCGCGCTCCAACCGCTGGGCGAAAAGCTCACATGCGTACTCGTGCAAACGCCCCCCTTTTTCACCCCGCAACACGATGCTTCGGCGCTGCGCGAGTTCGTGCGCGCGCTGCCCGGCGGCGTGCGTTTCGCCTTCGAGTTCCGGCACCCCGGCTGGCATGTGCCGCGGTTCGCGCACCTGCTGGAGGAGCGCGGGGTCTCCTGGGTCTGGAGCGACTCGACAACGCTGGCGGACCAGGCGGAGGGAGCGTTCGCCTTTCTCCCCGACACCGCAGGCCTGGCCTACGTGCGCCTGCTCGGTGACTTCGAGAAAAAATACAATGCCGCCGGTCACGCCATCCACCGCTACGGCGAACTGCTGTGGCCGCGCGATCCGGCTTTGGAAAGCTGGGCCGTCCGCATTCGCCAGGCCGCGGAAGCCGGACACGAGGTTTTCGTGGCTGCGAACAACCACTACGAGGGCTTCGCCCCGCGAACCTGTCAGCGTCTCGCCGCGCGACTCGGGCGGAAACTCGAATGGCCCGGGACGTCCGCGGATGAGGGACCGCAGATGAAATTGCTCTGAGCGTATGAGCGATCCCTCGCCTGAAAGACCCAAGCGCCGTCCGCGCTACGCCGGAAAAAATCCGCGAAAGTTTTCCGAGAAATACAAGGAGCACGCGCCGGAGCGTTACGCGGCGGATGTGGAGAAAGTGCTCGCCAGAGGTAAGACACCCGCCGGCACGCATCGCCCGATCATGCTGCGCGAGATCATGGAGTTGCTCGCCCCGCCGCCCGGTGCGACCGCCGTCGATGCCACGCTCGGCTACGGCGGCCATGCGCGCGAGCTTCTCGCCGCCATCCAGCCCGGCGGGCAGCTCATTGCCATGGATGCCGATCCCATCGAGCTACCCAAAACGGAGGCACGTCTCCGCGCGCTCGGTTTCCCCGCGGAATCGCTGCTCGTGCGGCGGATGAACTTCGCCGGCCTAGCACAACTGCTCGCCACCGCCGCGCCCGACGGTGCGGACGTTATCCTCGCCGACCTTGGCGTCTCCTCGATGCAGATCGACAACCCCGCGCGCGGTTTCACCTTCAAAGCCGACGGCCCACTTGATCTCCGCATGAATCCCGCGCGCGGCCAATCCGCCGCCGCCCTCCTCGCTGGGCTCTCCGCGGCGAAGCTCGAAAAGTTGCTCATCGAAAGCGCCGACGAACCCCACGCCGCCCTGCTCGCCCGCACGCTAACCGGCGCGCCCGCGCCCGGCACCACCACCGCCCTCGCCGCAATCATCCGCGCCGCAGTCCCGCGCGAGGATGACGCAGAACTGTCCGTGCGCCGCGTCTTCCAGGCGCTCCGTATCGCGGTCAACGACGAGTTCGCCGCGCTCGACACCTTTCTCCGCCACCTCCCGCAGTGCCTCAAACCCGGCGGGCGCGTCGCCATTCTCACCTTCCACTCCGGCGAAGACCGCCGCGTGAAACACGCCTTCAAAACCGGCGAGCGTAACGGTCTCTACGCCGCCGTCGCCCGTGACGTCATCCGTCCTTCGGCCGACGAACTCCACGCCAATCCCCGCTCGTCCAGCGCCAAGCTCCGCTGGGCCCGCCGCGCCGCCGGGCCGTCATCCTGAGCGGAGCCCGTCCGGACGACGAGCACGGCGCCGTTCACTGTCCGCATTCATCATTGCGCGCAACGCACAGCGGTTTTACACGATGCGCTGCGATATGCCCTACCGCCCGGCACGCCGTCATCCCATGAATTATTACGTCACCTCGTTCATCAACATTCTCCACTTCATCAGCGACGACCTGATCCAGGTGGACTCGACCACGCGCATCGCCGAACTGTTCGGCGACGAGTTCGACGATCTCGACTTCGAACTCGCGCTCTGCTGTTTCGAGGCCACGCACAAGGTCGCCTTTGCCGACCGGCTCTGGGAGGCGGAAGACGGGGAATACGAAGAACTTTCCATCGAGGAGTTCATCGACGAATTCGTGGATGGTCGCGAGCAACGCGACGCCCTCTTCGTGACCAAGCGATTCATGATGTATCAGGACTCGCTGACCAAGGCGCTCACCGAGGAAGCCGAAGGCCCGCCGCCCGACGAATACTGAGCGGGGTTGGGTTCCGATTAGTTGGCAAGCGCCGCGAAGTTTTTGCGCCCCGCGAAAAGCAGGTAGCCTGCGAGCAGGACAATGATGACGAGCATCCAGGGCGCATCGCCGGCGCTTCTCGCGATGAAGACGTGAAAGGCGAGGATGTTCACGAGGATGGGGCCGAGGATGAGCAGCCCGAAATTCCGCGTGCGCGGGATGGCGACGAGGATGCCGCCAAGCAGTTCGAGGACTTTGACAAACGTCATGTAGCCGGTCGGCCCGAACGCTCCCGTGAACAACGCGACGGGTGTGCCCTCGGGCGGCGGCGGCATTTTGATGAGCCCAAACAGGACCGAGACGGACGACATGACAAACAGCAGGCCGAGCAGGATGCCGGCGACTGTGGGTGCGTGTTTCATGGGTGGGTATTTAAGTGAATGAGTTACAGCGAGCCGCCTGCCTTGGGCTTTTCGACGATCTTCTTCAAGTTGGCGAAGCCTTCCTCATACTTGGTGCCGATCATTTTGTCGCAATTCATGAGCAGACTCATGGCTTTGCCCACGAAGTTATTGTGGCCGGTCATGCTCCAGGTGATCGCCGTTTGATTGCCCTCGGGCTTCAAGGTGAACTCCGTGGTGTTCGTCGCCGCGAAGGGTTTTGTGAATTCCAGGTTCATCAGGACGCGCTCGTTGAGTTTAGTGTCGGTGATGGTCATGCGGCCTTCGCCGACCTGGCTATTCCCCGACCACGCAAAGCTGGCTCCGACGCCCGCCGCCGGTTCCGAGAGGGTGTTCTTGGCGTTGGGGTCGAGCTTGGCCCACGGCGACCATACATTCCATTTTTGCAAATTGACGATCTGGTCGTAAACCGCGGACGGCGGGGCAGCGATGGTGGCCGAGCGGGAGATGCGGAAGTCGGCGGGCTGCATCGCCGCGACGACGCAGAAAATCGCAATGACGGCAAGCAGGGCGAGGATGATATTTTTCATGTTGGGTTGGTTGTTGGTCAGGCGTAATCGGATTCGTTGGCAAACAATTTCACCGGGCTCCTACGCGTCCTGCAACCACCGCGCAACCTGCCGCGCATAGTAAGTCACGATCAGGTCGGCCCCGGCGCGTTTGAAGGCGAGCATCTGCTCGAGCACGCAGGCTTTTTCATCCAGCCAGCCGGCTTGCGCCGCAGCCTTGAGCATCGCGTATTCGCCGCTCACGTGATAGGCGGCGGTGGGCAGGCCGAACTGCTCCTTGATCCGCCAGACGAGATCGAGATACGGCAGGCCCGGCTTGACCATTACGAGGTCTGCGCCTTCCGCAATGTCGAGCGCCACTTCGCGCAACGCTTCGCGGGCATTGGCGGGGTCCATTTGATAAGTGCGCCGGTCGCCGCGGGCGGGCGTGCTCTCGGCGGCGTCGCGGAAGGGGCCGTAGAAGGCGGAGGCGAATTTCGCGGCGTAGGCAAGGATCGGCGTGCCGGCGAAACCCGCGCCATCGAGCGCGCGCCGGAGCGCGCCGATGCGCCCGTCCATCATGTCGCTCGGGGCCACGATGTCGGCGCCGGCGCGGGCGTGGGAAACGGCGGTGCGAGCGAGCAGTTCCACGCTCGCATCATTGGCCACGTGCGCGTAGTCGCCGTCGAACGTCGTCACGCCGCAATGGCCGTGATCCATGAATTCGCAGAGGCACACATCGGTGATGACGAGCAGCCCGGGCACCGCGCTTTTCAGCGCCCGCACCGCGCGCTGCACCACGCCATCCTCGGCGTAGGCTTGCGACGCCTGCGCGTCCTTATACGCCGGAATGCCAAAGAGCAGCACCGCCCGCACGCCATCGGCCAGCGCGCCCGCAGCCTCCTCCACGAGCGCCTTTTCCGTGAGTTGCGCCACGCCAGGCATGCTCGCCACGGGCATGGGCGCGGCAATTTTTTCCGAAACGAAAAGCGGGAGGATGAAATCGTCCGCCGTCAGCACCGTCTCGCGCACCAGCGCGCGCAGGGTGGGAGTAGAGCGCAGGCGGCGCAGGCGTTGAGGCAGGTCCATGATCGTGAGCGGCTATTCTTAGCCAGTCTCCGGGTTCCGGCGACAGCGGAAAATGCGCGCTCTCCGGCGGGCACCACTAAGCCAGCACGTCCCGAATCACCCGCCCATGCACGTCCGTCAGTCGGAAATCGCGCCCGCCAAAACGGTAGGTGAGCCGCTCGTGATCAATGCCCAGCGCGTGCAGCACCGTGGCGTGGAGGTCATAGACCGTGGCGATGTTCTCCACCGCGTAATAGCCGAGTTCATCCGTGGCTCCATAGGCCACGCCGCCCCGAATCGCGCCGCCCGCGAGCAGCGAGCTGAAGCCGTAAGGATTGTGGTCGCGCCCATCCGTGCCCTGCGAGAAGGGCGTGCGGCCAAACTCGCCCGAGAAAATGATGATCGTGCTCTCCCACAGGCCGCGCGCTTTCAGGTCCGCAATCAGCCCGGCGAGCGGCTGATCCACCTGCCGCGCCATCGCCGCGTGACCTTCCTTGAGCTGTCCGTGCTGATCCCACGGGTTCGGGCTGTTCCCGCCCCCGCCCGCCGCCGCCAGGCAACTCAACTCCACAAATCGCACCCCGCGCTCGATGAGCCGTCGCGCGACGAGGCACTGGCGTCCATAGCTCGCCACGGGTTTGTGCGGCGAATCCAAACCATAGAGCGCTTTCGTCGCATCCGTCTCGCCGCGCAGATCGAGCAGCTCCGGCACGGCCGCCTGCATTCGGTAGGCCGTTTCGTAATTGCGGATCGCCGCCTCCACCTGCGGGTCGCTCGTGTTTTGCGCAAAGGCGGCGTCGAGTTCCCCGATAAAGCCAAGCCGACGGCGCTGCGGCTCGTCGGCCTCGCGCGGTTGGATATTCGGCAGCGCCTCGCGGCCGTCCACCTGCAGGATGCTGGCCTGATTTTGCGCCGGCAGATACCCGCTGCTGAAAAGCCCCACGCCCCCGTGCGGCACGCCCGCCCCGCCGCTCTGCAGCACCACGAAACCCGGAAGATTGCTGTTCATCGTGCCGAGCCCGTAGTTCACCCACGCGCCCGCGCTCGGATGCCCCAGAAACGGAAACCCGGTGTGGAAAAAGTAATTCCCCTGCGCGTGCTCGCTGACCTTCGAGGTCATCGAGCGAATGACTGCGAAATCGTCCGCCATGTCCGCGAGCCGCGGAAAGAGGTCCGTCATCATCAGCCCGCTCTGCCCGCGAGGCCGGGCCGTCCACGGCGACGCCATGATGTTGCCGTTGTTATTGAAAACCGTGGGCCGCACCGGCACCGGCATCGGCTTCCCGTGGCGCTTCGCCAGCTCCGGCTTTGGGTCAAAGGAATCCACATGCGAAACACCGCCGCTCATATACGCGAAAATCACCTGCTTCGCCCGTGGCCGAAAATGCGGCCCGGCAATCACCTCCTCCGCCCCTCGCGCCTTTTCCGAAAACAGCCCCGCCAACGCCAGCGACCCAAACCCCAACGAACACCGCCGCAACATCTGCCGCCGCGACAGCGGAGCGGGTGGGCAGTGAAAATGCGGTGCGGTGATCATTGATGCGTCAACTCGCGGGATGGTTGAGTCTTAAATCTTCTAGAAGAAAATAAAAGTCACTTGGGAATGAAGCGATTCTTCTAATTAGCACGGGCATGCCCGCGAAACACTGCGAAAGAACGCGAAAGAGAAATGCGCGCTCCGAGGCGCTTCCGAGTCATTCAAATGCTTCCGCGTTCTTTCGCGTGTTTCGCGGGGCTTAATCAGCATCCTCCTCAATCCGCGCAGTCATTTCACGCACCAGCCGTTTTATCCACGATGCACCCGACGTTTTCCACCTCGACAGCCATCCCATATTCACGCGCAGGTAACGGCTATGCCCCTCGCCCTAGTCTCCTCCGTCGATCAAGTCGTGGCGCATCTGCGCACCGAACTGCGCCACGAGCGCTGGGCCAAGACCATGCCCGGGGTGCTCCGCTTGGAAAAGGAACTGGGCGTCAACCGTAAGACCGTCGAGGCTGCGCTGCGCCAGCTAGAGCGGGAGGGGTTGCTGGCCGGTCAGGGCGCGGGCCGCCGCCGTCTTATCGTTCGAACTGGTCGCCGGCCGCTGCGCGCCCGATGCGGGTGGCCATCCTGGTATACTCGGACGAATACGCCCACGAAATGGGCTATATGTTGGAACTCGTGCATCAGTTGAGGGAGGCCGGTCACACCCCCTTCGCACGCTCGACTTCCGGCTTTTCCCAGCCCATGCACTCGGGCATGGGTAGGCCATGCCCGATGATTCCCCGCCCGTTCCCGTCCGCTTGCGCTGGTGGCGGGTGCTCGGCTGGGGGCTGGTTGTGGCTCTCGTCGCCGTCGGCGGCTGGAGCGGCTGGCGGGAGTATGACTACCGCGCCGCGGTGCGCGAGGCGCGGGCGGCGGGATTCGGCTTTCGGGAAAGCCCCACGCCCCTCGACGCCATCCGCGAAGACTGGCGCGCCGCCTTCCGCCGCGCTACTTGGACCGAGCACCGACGCGAGCTGGACCTGCCCGAAGGCACCGACCTCGCCCCTCTCCGGCCCCTGCTCGTCCGCCTCGACCCGACGGCCCTAACGGCCCATCGATGCCGACATTTGGACGCGGTCCGCGGGCTCACCCGGCTGTGGTGGCTCGACATCTTCTGCGCAGAGGTGAATGACCTCACTCCGCTAGCTGGCCTCACGCAGTTGCAGTGCCTCCACCTATCCGGCTGCCCGAGCCTGGTGGACCTCGGCCCGCTGGCCGCCCTCACGCAGCTACAGGAGCTCAGACTCAGGCATTGCACGGACGTGAAGGATCTTGCCCCACTAGCCGGGCTAACACAATTACAGTTGCTCGACCTCACGCACTGCACGGGCGTGGCAGACCTCAGTCCGCTGGCTGGCCTCACGCAGTTGCAATGGCTCTACCTCCGCGGCTGCACGGGGCTAAGTACGGAGGCGGTGGCAGTTTTCCAAAAGTGCCAGCCGGAGACCAACGTGCGCGGCCTCTGAGCCAAGGACCGACAGGCCCTACCCCGCGGCTTCGCCGTTGACGGGCGCGGTTTGAGCGGTGGCTTGGAGGGCTTTTTGCAGGCGGGCGATGGTAGCGGCGTCGCGGAGTTTTTTGCCGTCGAGGTCGGTGACGTAGAAGGCGTCGATGGCGGCTCCTTTTTCCGTGGCGATGCGGGAGAGGGCGATCTGGACACCGCTGCGGCTGAAGGCATCGAGGAGGCTGGAGAGGAGGCCCAGGCGGTCGGGGGTCTGGATGTCCACGAGGGTATAGACGGGGTGGGCGTCGTTATCGATGGCGATGCGGGTGGGAAAGTCGAGTTCCTGGACGAGGTGCGAGCCGCTCTTTTTCATGAGCTTGGCGAGGAGGGGGGCAAAATCGTAGTGCTCCTGTTCGAGGGCCTGCTGGAGGCGCTTTTCGACGAGGGCCATGTCTTTCTCGTCGGTGACGGCTTCGAACTTGGTGTTGCAGACGCGGAAGATGTCGAGGACGAGGGAGTCGGCGCGGGTGAAGACGTCGGCGCTGAGGATGTTCAAGCGGGCGGTGGAGAGGGAGCCGGTGATGCGGGCGAGGAGTTCCTGGCGGTCCCAGCCGCAGAACCAGAATTCGCTGTGGCCGCGGTGGGGATGGGCGACCCATTTGACGGCGGGAGCGAGGCGGAGGGTGTCGTCGTGGTAGCGGGCGGTGAGGAAGGTGCGGAAGAGGCGGATGTGATCGACGATCTCGGGGGCGGTGTAGGTCTGGAAGTAGCGCTCGGGCATGAACTCGAAGTGGGCGTCGATTTCGTCGTGAAACTCCGCCGCGACCTTTTTGCGGACGGCGTCGTGGAGGGCTTCGCGCTCGATGGCACGCTGGCGGTAGAAGGCTTCGCCGTCGGCGAGATAGAGGGAGGTATTGCGGTAGAGCTGCCAGACGAGGGACTCCTTCCAGTCGGACCAGTTTTCGTCGCCAGTGCCCTGGCCGTCCACGAGGGTAAGGAGCATGAGGGCGTCGAGATTGGTCTGGTTGCGGATGAGGGCGGCGAATTCGGCGGTGGTGGCGGGGTCATCGAGGTTGCGCCGCTGGGCGGTCATGGAAAGGGTGATGTGGTGGTCCACGAGGAGGAGGAGGGATTTGCGCTGCTCGGGCCGGAGGTGGAGGCGGCGGGCGACGTTGCCGGCGTAGAGGGCGCTGGCCTCGGCGTGGAGTTTGGCGTCGCTGGCTTTGCCGGTGTCGTGGAGGAGGAGGGCGAGGTAGAGGACGGAGGGGTCCTCGAGTTTCTGAAAGAGAGCGCGGTAGTCCTGGAGACGCGGGTTGGTGGTGTCGATGAGGTCGTCGAGTTTCTCGATGCAGACGAGGGTGTGTTCGTCGGCCGTGTAGCGGTGAAAGAACTCGTGCTGGACGAGGGCGGTGAGGTGACCAAACTCGGGCAGGTAGCGGCCGAGGAAGTCCACGCGGTGCATGGCGCGGAGGATTTCGCCGACTTCGCCTTTGCGGGAGCAGATGGCGAGAAAGGTTTCGCGGGCGGCTTTGGAATACTGAAAAGTGCGATCCACGAGGTGGAGGCGGCGACGGACGATCTGGCCGAGTTCGGCGCTGAGGCGGAGGTTGCGCTGCTGGAGATGCTGAAAGAGGCGCATGAGGCGCGCGGGCTCCTGGCTGAAAATGGCGGAGGATTCGGCGAAGAGGCGGCCGTCGCGGCTGACGAAGCCGTCGAAGGTCTCGGCCTTGGCGACCTTGGGTTTGCGCAGGAATCGGAGGAGGCCGCGCGCGGGCGGTGGTGGCGGGATGCTGAGTCGCTCAGCGAGGAGTTCGGTAATGGAGTAAATGATGCGCGCGTTTTGATAGTAGTCGCGCATGAAGGCCTCGGTGCGGCGGAGGATGCTCTTTTGCGCGTAGTTGAGGCGGTTGGCGATGTGAACCTCCTGGTTCATGATGATGACATCGGTGGAGCGCTTGTTCAGGTAGTGCAGCTCGGTGCGGATGCGCAGGAGGAAGTCGTAGGCGCGTTCGAGCTGGCGGCGCTCGGTTTCGTTGATGAGCTTTTTCTCGACGAGCCCGGCGGTGGTCTGGACGCGCTCCTTGAAGAAGCTAATCCACAAAAGATTCTGGTAGTCGCGCAGGCCGCCGCAGCCGCTTTTGATGTTCGGCTCCTGCATATAAACGGTGCGGCCGTGTTTCTCGTGGCGCCCGGCCTGATCCTTCACGCGGGCGGCAATGTATTCGTCCACATGGCCGGCCACGCATTTCTCGATAAATGCGGAGCGAAACCGCGTGAAAATGGGCGCGTCGCCACCGACGAGGCGGGCTTCGAGGAGCGCGGTCTTGGATTTCATCTCCTCGTTCGCGTGCTTTAGCGCCTCGTCCCCGGTGCGGGTGGCGTGGCCGACTTTGAAGCCGAGGTCCCAGAGCGGGTAGAGAACTTTTTCCACGATGTCCGTGAGCCTGGGGTCCGGCGTTTTCGCGTCGGGCAGCAGGAACATGATGTCCACGTCGCTGAAGGGATTCAGCTCGCCGCGCCCGTAGCCACCGAGGGCGAGGAGGGCGATGCAGGGCGGCTGCTTGCGGGCGGGCTGGGCGGCAATGGCGTCGGCGAGCAGGCGGCGGAGGATGACATCGAGGACGTGGGCGCGCAGGGCGCAAATCTCGCGTCCGCCGCCACCGGCATGGTGCTTCAGCAGAATGCGGTGGTTCTCGATCTTGAGGAACTTTTTGTAGAGCGCGAGGAGGTCGGCGGGGCTGACGGGGCCTTGGGCGCGAAGCTGCTGCTCGGCGTGGATGAGCACTTTTTCGCTATGTCGGAGTATGGGTCGGAGCATGGGGCGGAAGCTGCAGGATGCGCGCCGGGGCGGAAAGCGGAGGGCGGAGGCGCAGGGCTCAGCCGGCCTGCGCGAGCTGCTCCCAGAGTTTGCGCGTTTCGGGCGTCAGCTCGGAGGGCAGGGTGACGGTGACTTCGGCGTAGAAGTCGCCGCGCGCGGTGGCGCTCACGGGCAGGCCGCGGCCTTTGAGGCGGAACTTGCGGCCCGGCTGCGAACCGGCGGGAATTTTCAAACGCACCGAGCCGTCAGGAGTGGGGATGTGCGTCTCGCCGCCGAGCACGGCCATCCACGCCGGCACCGGCAGGTCGTAGTAAAGATCCGCGCCTTCGCTGCGGAAGTCGGGATGTTTTTCCAATCGGACGACGAGGAGGAGGTCGCCCGCCTGGCCGCGCCGGCCCGCCTGACCCTGGCCGGCGAGACGGATTTTCTGCCCCTCGCGCACGCCTTTCGGGATGCGGACCTCGTAGGTTTCCACCGGCGCGCGGGCGTCGCGGCGAAAGGAGATTTTCTTTTTCCCGCCGTGCAGCGCCTCCTCGATGGTGACGAGCAGATCTGCCTCGATGTCGCCGCCCGGCGCGGGCTCCGGGCCCATTCCGCCGAAAGGCGAACGCGCTCCGCGCCCCGCGCCACCGCTGAAAAACTGCTCGAAGAAATCGCTGAATCCCGTGCCCTCGAAACCGCCCATGCCCGCGTCCGGCCGCCCGCCGCGCCCCCAACCGGGCGGCGGCTGTTGCGGACCGCCACGCGCCCAGTCCGTGCCGAGTTCATCGTAGCGCTTGCGCTTCTCCGCATCCCCGAGCACCTCGTAGGCTTCGTTGATCTCCTTGAATTTCGACTCCGCGGTTTTCTTGTCCTTGGCCACATCCGGGTGGTGTTTGCGCGCGAGCTGGCGGAAGGCTTTGCGCACCTCGTCCTGTGTGGCACCCTTGGCAACGCCGAGGATGGAGTAATAATCCTTGTACTGAACGGACATAGTTTTAGCCCGCGAGTGTAACCATCCGCCGCACGCCGACCAGCTTGGTCTGCGCCTTTTTCCCGCGCGCTACATCCCGCGCGGATGCCGCGCCACGAAGCCCCGAGGCCCGCGCGTGTTCGCCCGCCAGCGCGGACCTTCATCGCGGCCGTGCCCGCCCGTCGTGTCGAGCCGCACGCCGCACACGATAGCAAAGGTGTGCCCGTTGCGCGCGTAGATGGTGATCCAGTAGCCGGGGCCCGGCTCGCCGTAGGTTTGCAGCGCCTGCGAGGGCGTGGGCTGGTCCAGCACGCCGGCGTGATGCAGAAGAAAAGAAACCGAGCCCGAGCAATCGTAACCGCGATCGTAAAAGGTGCTGTGTCCCCCACCCCAGACGTACGATTTGTTCACGATGTAATTGGTCGCCCAGACAGCCTTCTTCACGGCCAGCGGCGCATTCGCGGGCGGGATACATTTTCCGCGAACGACCACCGCCTTGTCACCCGGCACGGTGGGGCCGGTCTGCGGCGGATGCTCCACCGCGCCCAGCGCCGACGAGGCGAGGAGCCCAGCGGCCCCGAAGATGCGGAGGAGCCGCCGAATCAGCGGGAAAAAATGGCGGGGGGGCATCGGAGTGGAGAGGTCTAAAGAACAGATGCATTTTCACAATGCAAAAGGCGCGCCATTCTGAAAATGATGCGCCCCTTTCATGAGCGATCTCTTTGTCCAGCCCTTCGCCACCGCGTTCGATCTGCGCGCGGGCGACTGTCTCGCCGGCATGGCCGCGCTCCCGGCGGCTTCCGTGGATGTGGTGATCACCTCGCCGCCCTACAATCTCGACATCGCCTACGCCTCCTACCGCGACGACGCCCCGCGCGAGGAATACCTCGACTGGTCCTACCGCTGGGCCGCCGAAGTCCAGCGCGTGCTCAAGCCCGCCGGCTCGTTTTTTCTCAACGTGGGTGCCGCGCCCGCAAACCCGCTGCTCCCGCACGAAATCGTGCTCAAGCTCCAGCCGCTTTTCCGCCTGCAAAACACGCTGCACTGGATCAAATCCATCACCGTGCAGCCGCGCCGCGCGCCCGAGATCAGCGTCGGCCATTTCAAGCCGATCAACTCAAAACGCTACCTCACCGACTGCCACGAATACGTCTTTCACCTCACCAAAACTGGCTCCGTGCCACTCGACCGACTCGCCGTGGGCGTGGAGTACGCGGACAAAAGTAACATCGCCCGCTGGGCGCACACGCGAGGCGAGGCCCGCGACCGCCGGTGCCGCGGCAACAACTGGTTCATCCCGTACGACACCATCAAAAATCGCCACGACGACCGACCGCATCCCGCGACTTTCCCGGCTCAACTCGCCGAATGGTGCATCAAACTCCACGGCCAGCGCCCCGACCTCGTCGTCCTGGATCCCTTCCTCGGCATCGGTCACAGCGCCACCGCCGCCGCTGCCTGCGAAGTGGAAAAATTCATCGGCTTTGAAATCGACCCCGGCTATTTGGCCGAGGCCCGCACGCGTTTGGAAACCAAATCCCAAATGCTAAATCCCAAATCTTAAATCGCCTTGCTGCCCTTCATCCTCCGCCGCTTCGTCGGCATGATCTTCGTCCTGCTGTTCGTCGTCACGATCACTTTCGGACTCACCCTCATGATGCCGAGCCCACTCACGCGGGAAAAGGCGATGACTCCCGAAACCCGCAAACGGATGGAAGCCAAGTATAACCTCGACGGCACAGTCTGGGAGCAATTCACGCGGTATATCGGGGTGAGGCGAATGTCTTCCGGGGAATACACGGGATTGCTGCAAGGGAACTTTCAGCCTTCCACCAAATACGCAGATCGCTCGGTCAACGAGTTGCTCGGTAATACCCTCCCGATTTCCGCCATTGTTGGATTTGCCGCCTTTCTCATCGCCACCGCCGGCGGCATCTGGCTCGGTTCGCTCGCCGCCGTAAGGCATCACACTCCCGTCGATACCGGTGCCATGCTCGCGGCACTTTTCCTCATCAGCATCCCCACGTTTGTTGTCGGTCCGGTCCTTGTCTTGATCTTCGCCATCCGCCTGGGTTGGCTCCCCGTCGGGGGCTGGACAAGCTGGGCCAGCCTCATCCTCCCGGCTATCACCCTCGCCGGTCCCTACGTCGCGTACATCGCCCGGCTCATACGGACGAGCATGCTGGAAGTGCTCGGGCAGGACTTCATCCGCACCGCCCGCGCGAAGGGCATGACCGACACCCGCGTCATCTACAAGCACGCACTCAAGGTCGCCATCCTACCTGTCGTCAGCTACCTCGGTCCGCTCGCCGCCAATCTCCTCACCGGATCACTCGTCGTGGAAACGATCTTCAACCTCCCCGGTGCCGGCCCATTCTTCATCAACTCCGTGCTGAACTCAGACCGCTCGCTCCTGCTCGGTGTCGTCATCGTCTATTGCACCGTCCTCGTCGTCCTCAACCTCGCCGTTGATATAGCCTACACCTTCCTCGACCGGCGGATCGCACTTAGCAGTTAGTATTTGAAAGCCGCCCCGCCTCATCCCGATCACCCGACATTGCACCACGCCCCGCACCGGCGCATTTGCCAAATGCCAAATCCTAAATCCTAAATGACCCCCGCTCCTCCCGGCGCGTGGTCCCGACTGCGCAAAAGCCCCGTCGCCCTCGTCACCATGGCGCTGCTCGCGCTCGTCTTCGCCTTCGCCATTTTCGGCCCGCTCCTTTATCCCGCCGAGACCGATCCCGCGACGCGTGCCGCCATCCCACCGTGGAAAAAAATCGTCGCCTCGAACTACGCCCAGGTCACCTCCTCCGAGCAGTTCGTCCCGCCGTGCCGCGAACACCTTTTTGGCACCGACGTGAACGGTCGCGACGCCTTTGCCCGCACCATTCAGGGTGCGCGCATCTCGCTCGTCGTCGGCCTCGCCGGCGCGCTCATCAGCCTCGTCATCGGCACCAGCTACGGCCTCGTTTCCGGCTACGTCGGCGGCCGCACCGATGGCGTGATGATGCGCTTCGTCGAGATCCTCTACTCCATCCCGCGCCTCATCATCATCATCCTCGCCACCACCGCCTTCGATCACTCGTTCAAGGAATGGCTCAACGACCACGGCCACTCCGTCCTCGTCGGTTATTCGAAAATCATCATCCTGATCCTCGCCCTAGGCTGCATCGAATGGCTCACCATGGCCCGCATCGTCCGCGGCCAGGTGCTCGGCTTGAAAAATCTCCAGTTCGTCGCCGCCGCCCGCGCCCTCGGGCAAAGTCATGTTCGCATCATCCTCCGCCACTTGCTGCCAAACATCATCGGCATCGTCATCATCTACCTCACCCTCACCATCCCCACCGTCATCCTCGTCGAGAGCTTTCTCAGTTTCCTCGGCCTCGGCGTCCAACCTCCGCAGGCGAGCTGGGGCAGCCTCCTTGCCGACGGCGCCCAAGCCATCAATCCCATCAAAAGTTTCTGGTGGCTGCCGCTCTTCCCTGCCTTCGTCATGTCCCTCACCCTCCTCGCCCTCAACTTCCTCGGCGACGCCCTCCGCGACGCCCTCGATCCTCGCGCCCGGCGGTAGGCCTTCCTCGTCTTAATCTTAATCCTACTCGTAATCTTAATCGGCAAGCGGAGGCCGCCGCGGGCCAACGGCGAGAGATTAGGATTCCGATTACGATTAAGATCAAACCCATGCCCCTCGCGGAAAAACAGCATCAGCTCGTCGCCCGCTTCGCCATCATCGAAGACCACCACGAGCGCCTCGCGGCCATCGTCGCCCGCGGCGTGCACTGGCCTGATGTCACCGCCGCCGAGCGCGACGACGCCCACATTATCCGCGGCTGCACCACGCCCGTTTGGCTGGCCAGCTCGTTCACCGACGGTCGCTGCCACTTCCGCATCGCCGCCGGCTCCGCCTTGGTGAAAGGCCTCGCCGCCCTGCTCGCCGAGCTTTACGACGGCGAAACGCCCGCCGCCATCCTCGCCTGGGAGCCCACGCTTCTCGAAGCCCTCCACCTCGACCGCCACATCTCCCCCACCCGCCTTCACGGCCTAGCCCACATCCGCCGTGCCATCCGCGAGTTCGCCGCCGCCGCGCCATGATCGACGCCCACAACCATCTCCACGACGCGCGCCTTCTCCCGCACCGCCCCACCATCTTCGCCGAACTCGCCCGCATCGGCGTGACCCGCGCCGTCGTCAACGGCACCCGCGAGGACGACTGGTCCGCCGTCGTCGCGCTGGCCCACGCGCATCCGTGGATCACCCCGTCTTTCGGCCTGCACCCCTGGCACGTCGCCACGCGTTCGCCCGACTGGCTCGCGCACTTGCGCGAAAAACTCGACGCCTTTCCCCACGCCGCCATCGGCGAGATCGGCCTCGACCGCTGGATCGCCGGCCACGATCCCGCCGCGCAGCACGAAGTTTTCACCGCCCAGCTCGCCCTCGCCGCCGAGCGCGATCTTCCCGTCACCATCCACTGCCTGCGCGCCTGGGGGCCGCTCTGGGACATCCTTCGCACCCATCCCCTGCCCGCCCGCGGCTTCCTCCTCCACGCCTACGGCGGCCCGGCGGAAATGGTCCGCGGCTTCGCGCAACGCGGCGCATATTTTTCCTTCAATGCCTACTTTCTTCACGACCGCAAAGCTGCCCAGCGCGCCGTCTTCCAGCACCTCCCGCCCGAGCGCCTGCTCATCGAAACCGACGCCCCCGACCTGCGCCCGCCAGACGACCAAAACGCGCATCCGCTTCACGACCCGACCGGCACACCGCTCAACCATCCCGCCAACCTCGCCCTCGCCTACACCGCCCTCGCCCGGCTCCGCAGCCTCCCCATTCCCACACTCGCCCAGCAAATCGCCCAAAATTTCTCGGCAATCTTTGGCAGCGGCAGCTAGTGGGTGTTTTTAAAAATCGGTCTCATGGAGCTAATCGGCCGTATCGCCCGGGACGTTTTGTGCAACTCCGGCGGGAGGTGAGTGTTATCCACAACTTATGAAAAATCCCCTGCTCATTGTGAGCGTCGCAAGCGCGGCGCTCTTCATTACACCCCCGCTTGCCTTGGCCAGTTTCAAGGCCGCGGCGCCCGTGCTTTCCGCGGCGGAAGCGGAGACGCCCTCCTCCGTTACGCTGATCAGCAGCGAAGAAGGCACCAATTCGTCTGGCGCGGAGAACTTGATCGCCGCCGTGACCAGCCCGGACGCACAACCTGCAGTCGAAACCGCTCCGGCTCCCGGACGCCGACCGAACGAGCAGCTTCGCGCAGCGGCCCCGATGCGGGCGCTGGTTTTTCTCGGCGTTTCCACATCGCCCATCGCACCCGGAACGGCGGCGCAGCTCGGTCTGCCAGAAGGTTTCGGGCTCGTGGTCGAATCCGTGGTGCCGGAAAGTCCCGCGGCCCGCGCGGGCGTGCAGCCTCGGGATGTGCTCCGCGCGTTCAACGATCAGCAACTCGCGGCCCCCACCCAGCTCGCCGCGCTCGTTCGTGCGACCGGCCGGGATGCGGATGCTTCGCTGACGGTGCTGCGCGGCGGGCAGGAGCAAAAGTTGCGCGTGAGAATGGCCGAGCGCCCCGCGCAGATGCGGATGCCGCAGCCGTCTCCACAAAGTCCGGTCGAGCGGCCCAATGCGCGTCCGCCTGAGTCAGCACCCGGCAATCCACCGCGGCCGCAGGAAAGAGTGCGCAATTT
Source organism: Chthoniobacter sp. (assembly GCA_021414005.1). GTDB lineage: Bacteria > Verrucomicrobiota > Verrucomicrobiia > Chthoniobacterales > Chthoniobacteraceae > Chthoniobacter. The sequence goes on from JAIOPH010000022.1 coordinate 16,678, forward strand.
CCAAGCTCCGATGCCCCAACCCCGAGCGCAGGAGAATGGGAATTCCAACGATCAGGCGCGTGGACGCGGCATGTGGGGAAACCCCAATCAGAGCGCTCGACCATTCGCGCCGGGTAGCGGCGACTTCCGAAACCGCATGGCGGCTCGCGCCCCGTGGGGAAACCGCGGCTGGGGCAACCCGATGCCCGCGCCCAACACCCGGCCCAACCCCGCGTTGCGCAATCAGCCTCCGCAATTCGGCGCTCCGTCGAACCCCGGCCAGCCGCAGCATGGTTTCACCGCCCGAGCACCCCAACACGGACCGTGGGGTCAGCGCAATTTTAGCAGCCAGATGCGCCAGCACGGACCGTGGGGTCAGCACCACTTCAGCGGCCACATGCACCGGCATGCCCACCGGGGCCATCACGGTTTCGGCGACCACAGGTGGGGCCACGCGTGGAGGCAGCATCGCGATTCCGGCCAGCAAATGCATCAGCGCACGCCATGGGGTCAGCGTGATTTCAGCAGCCGCGCGCCGCAGCAGAATCCCAATTTCGGCGGGCGCATGCCGCAACCGGGTGCCGAATCGAATGGCGGATTCAACACTCCGCCTCCCAATAACGGGCCTTGGTCCAATCCTCCCTTTGGCGGGCCCATGCCGGGGCCGGGGATGTGGCCGCGGCCCGATCTCCGCAACCGGATGCCCGACCGCGGAAGGTGGCCGCAACAGCCGCCACAGCAACGCGCACCGCGCGGCGAGTGGGGCCAACCGCCACAGCCCCGCCCGTAACCTCGCGAGCTAAAGCCAGCTCTTTTCCGCACCACGCCCCGCCGGTGAAAACTGGCGGGGCGTTTTGGTGTCGTCATCCGGTTGCCGCCGGGACCATTGGCCGGCGGCGGGTGCAATCCAGCTTCAGTGCAACATCGGCCGCGGGTTCGGCTCGCGGATGAGCTGGGCGTCGAGGTCCAGAAAGTAGTCGAGCCGGCGGTCCGCCGCGGCTTCGTCGATGTGTCGCGCCATGAGCAGGTAGGTCGCGTAGTGGTTGCCCTCGCTTTCCACCAGACTGGCGTAGAAATCCGCGAGCTCGGCGTCGAGATCGCGCACGCCGGTGGCGAGAATTTGGAACTTCTCGCAACTCCGCCCCTCAATAAGCGCGAGCACCGTGAGGTGGTCTATGACCTGTTCGGCGCGGCCCTTGCGGACGGCCTGCATCATGCCGCTGATCCACGGGCTGCGCTGCGGATTGGTGAAGGGGATGCCGCGCTCGCGAAGCAGGCCGAGCACGAGATCGAAGTGCTGGAGTTCCTCGATGGCGATGGCGTTCAGCTCGCGCACGCGGTCGTGCAGCTCCACGTATTTTTCCAAATTGAGCGCGGAGGTCGCGGCCTTGCGTTCGAGGTGCGCGTGATCCACGAGCACCGGCCCGAGATTCGCGCGGATCATCGGCAGCCAGGAGTCGGGAAGTTTTTCGCGCCAAAGGAGCATGCGCGGATTTTATGCGATGCCCATCCAGCGCGTCCAGCGCGCCACCTAGGAACGTACGATTTTCCGTTCGTTGCCCAAGTTCCGTTGGTATCGCGCGCGCCTATTTACGGAAGGACTTCGCGATGTCCTCGGCTTGCACGGCGATGACTTTTTTCACGCGGGTCGAACTGGCGATGAGTTCGTTGAGCTTGGTCTCCCAGGCGGTGCCGTCGAGCGGGAGCTCCACGGTCTGGCCGAGGAGCGAGGAGTAGAGCAGGACGTTGGCAAGTTCCACGGAGCCGAGGCCGGCTTCGCCGGGGGCGACCAGCGGGGTGCCGTCGAGAATGGCGTCCACGAAATTCTGCATGAGCACGGCGTGCGCGTTGGCCTCGCTGGCGAAGGCGATCTCCACCAACTCGGACTCGGGCTTGGCAAAGCCGCTCGTGGCGGTCTGGCTGAACTCAATCATGTCGGCGGCGTTGCGCGTGAAGGTGAGGCGGTCGTTTTCCAGCACCACCTTGCCGCGCGTGCCGATGATCTCGAAGCGGTTCGTGCCGGGCGCTTCGCCGGTGGAGGAAATGAACACGCCGGTCGCGCCGTTGGACCATTCGAGATAGCACGTCACGCTGTCTTCGACCTCGATGTCGTGAAACTGACCGAGCTGGCAGAAACCGCGCGCTTTCGCCGGCATCCCGCAGAGCCACTGGAGCATGTCGAGCTGGTGCAGGCATTGGTTCAGCAGCACGCCACCGCCCTCGCCTTTCCATGTGGCCCGCCAGCCGCTGCTGGCGTAGTAGGCGGCGGTGCGAAACCAGTCGGTGATGATCCAGTTCACGCGCACCAGCCGGCCGAGTTCCTCGGCGATGAGCCGGCGGATTTCGAGATAGCGCGGCTCGACGCGCAACTGAAACATGCCCGCGAAAACCTGCCGCGGGTGCGCCCGCGCGACGGCGCAGAGCCGCTCGGCGTCGGCTTTGTGCGCGGAGATGGGCTTCTCGATCATGGCGTGCAAGCCGCTCTCGATCGCCTCGATGCCGAGGGCGGTGTGGAGAAAGTGCGGAGTGGCCACGACGAGAGCGTCGATCTGGCCGGAGTGGATGAGGTCTTCGCCGCGGGCGAAGGTGGCGATCCCGCGTGCGGCGAACGGTTCGAGGTTCGGCGCGTGGGCGTCGCTCACGGCGGTGAGTTCGCAGCGCGCGATTTTTCCTTCGAGCAGATAGCCGGTGTGGAATTTGCCGATATTGCCGAGACCGACGATGCCGAGACGAACTTTGGACATGGTGTGTGTGGGAAAATGGTGGACGAGTGCGGCAGGTTCGCTGGCGGCGGAAAGTCCGGGCAAGTTCTTTCTGTGGCGCGGCGCGCGTTGGGGCGGCGGCGATATTGCGCCGCGCGCTAATGCGCTGGCATTGGCGCGGCCGGCTCCGTTAGAAACGCGATCCCTTTTCGCATGTCCGCCATACGCCCTACCTCCGTCACGCCGCCGCCACGGCAAAAGAAACTCCTCGTCGCCAACCGCTCCGAGATCGCCATCCGCGTCATGCGCGCCGCGACGGAGCTTGGGCTGCGCACGGTCGCGATCTACGCCGAGGAGGACCGGTTTTCCATGCACCGCTTCAAGGCGGACGAGGCGTATCGCGTGGGCGAGGGGAAGGGGCCGGTCGGCGCTTATCTGGACATCGAGGGGATCGTGGCGGTGGCGAAGGAGCATGGCGTGGATCTGATCCATCCGGGCTACGGATTTCTGTCGGAGAACGCGCGGTTCGCGCGGGCGTGCCGGGATGCGGGGATCGAGTTTGTGGGGCCGAAGGCGGAGCTGCTGGAGCTGATGGGCGACAAGGTGGCGGCGCGGGCGCTGACGCAGAAGCTGAAGGTGCCGACGCTGCCGGGCACGGAGGATCCCGTGAGTGACCGCGCCGAGGCGCTGAAGGTCGCGGCGCAGATCGGCTTCCCGCTGATCATCAAGGCGGCCTTCGGCGGCGGTGGGCGCGGGATGCGCGTGGTCCACAAGGCGGGCGATCTCGACGCGCTGCTCGACGAGGCGCAGGGCGAGGCGGAGCGGGCCTTTGGCAATGCGGCGGTCTTTTTGGAAAAGTACATCCCGCGCGCCAAGCACATCGAGGTGCAGATCCTCGGCGACCGGCACGGCGGGGTGCTGCACCTGCACGAGCGCGACTGCTCGGTGCAGCGGCGGCACCAGAAGGTCGTGGAGATCGCGCCGAGCGTGCATCTCGACGAGCGCGTGCGCCACGAGCTGTGCGACGCGGCGGCGCGTATCGCGAAGGAGATCGGCTACGACAACGCGGGCACCATCGAGTTTCTCTACGACCTCGACACGAAGGACTGGTTCTTCATCGAGATGAACCCGCGCATCCAGGTCGAGCACACGGTCACGGAGCAGATCACCGGCATCGACCTCGTGCGCTCGCAAATCCTCATCGCGCAAGGCGCGAAGTTGCACGGCGCGGAGCTGGGCCTGCCGCAGCAGGCGGACATCCCGCGCATGGGCTTCGCGGTGCAGTGCCGCGTCACGACCGAGGACCCGGAGAACAAGTTCACGCCGAACTACGGGAAGATTCTCACCTTCCGACCGGCGGAGGGTTTCGGCATCCGCCTCGACGCCGGCATGGGCGACGCCGGCGCGGTCATCACGCCGTTCTACGACTCGCTGCTCGTGAAGATCACCGCCAGCGGCCAGACCTTCGACATGGCGCTCGACCGCATGGACCGCGCGCTCCGCGAGTTCCGCATCCGCGGCGTGAAGACGAACATCCCGTTCCTCGAAAACGTCATCCACTTCCCGATCTTCCGCAGCGGGGTCGCGACGACGACGATGATCGACACGTCGCCGCAGCTCTTCGAGTTCAAGGCGAAACGCGACCGCGCGACCAAGCTGCTCGGCTTTCTCGGCAATGTCATCGTCAACGGCAACCCGCACGCCAAGGGCTACCAGCCCGCGGCCGCGCTCACGCCCGCGCCGCTCCCGACGTGGGACCGGAAACAGACGCCGCCCGCCGGCACGCGTCAGCTCTTGCTCGAACTCGGGCCGAAGAAATTCGCCGAGTGGACGCTCAAGCAGAAGCGGCTGCTCGTCACCGACACGACCTTTCGCGACGCGCACCAGTCCCTCATGGCCACGCGCGTGCGGACCGTGGACATGGCCGCCATCGCCGGGGCCGTGGCGCGGCGGACGCCGGAGCTTTTCTCGCTCGAAATGTGGGGCGGCGCGACCTTCGACACCGCGATGCGCTTCCTCAACGAAGACCCGTGGCAGCGCCTCCGCGTGCTCCGCGAGCGCGTGCCGAACATCTGCTTCCAGATGCTCCTGCGCGGGGCCAACGCCGTCGGCTACACGAGCTACCCGGCCAATGTCGTCGCCGGCTTCGTGAAGCACGCCGCCGAGAGCGGCATGGATATTTTCCGCGTCTTCGATTCGCTGAACGACCTCGCCAACATGAAGGCCGCCATGGAGGCGGTGCAAAGCACGCACGGCATCTGCGAGGCGGCGATCTGCTACACCGGCGACATCCTCGACCCGGCGCGGGCGAAGTATTCGCTGAAGTACTACGTCGCGATGGCAAAGGAGCTGGAGAAGATGGGCGCGCATTTCCTCGCGATCAAGGACATGGCCGGCCTCTGCCGCCCCTATGCCGCCAGCGCCCTCGTGAAGGCGCTCAAGGACGCCATCGGCATCCCCGTTCACTTTCACACGCACGACACCAGCGGCATCAATGCCGGCTCGATCCTCCGCGCGGCCGACGCCGGCTGCGACGTCGTCGATCTCGCCATCGCCTCGATGAGCGGCTCCACCTCGCAGCCCAACCTCAACTCCATCGTCGCCGCCCTCCAGCACACCCCGCGCGACACCGCGCTCGACCTCGGCACGCTCAACGAATTCTCCGACTACTGGGAACAGGTGCGCGCTTTCTACGCCCCCTTCGACACCGCCCCGAAGGCGGGCAGCGCCGAGGTCTATCTCCACGAGATGCCCGGCGGCCAGTACACGAACCTCAAAGAGCAGGCCGCCTCCATGGGCCTCGGCGCCCGGTGGCCGGAAATCGCGCGCACCTACCGCGAGGTCAATGACCTCTTCGGCGACATCGTGAAAGTCACCCCGTCGAGCAAGGTCGTCGGCGACATGGCGCTCTTCCTTTTCACCCGCGGCATCAAGCCCGCCGACGTCGTCAACCTCCCGCCCGGCACGAGCTGGCCCGAGAGCGTGCTCGACATGCTCAGCGGCGGCCTCGGCGAACCCATGGGCGGCTGGCCCCCCGCCGTGGTCAAAGCCATCCTCGGCACCGCCCGGCCCAAGCGCACCAAGCCCGCGCCCGTGAAGCTCAAGGAGACGAAAGCCGAGGTCGCCGCGAAGACGAAGCGCGAGCCGACCGACGACGACCTCTACTCGCACCTCATGTATCCCGGCGTCTTCGCGGACTTTGCGAAATTCCAGCGCGAGTTCAGCGACGTGAGCGCCATCCCCACGCCGGCGTTTTTCTACGGCCTGAAACCGGGCGAGGAAATCAGCGTCTCCATCGAGACGGGCAAGGTCCTTTTCATCAAGCTCATCAACGTCGGCGCGCCCGACAGCGAAGGCCGCCGCGTCATCAGCTACGAGCTGAACGGCATGCCCCGCGAGGCCGTCGTCCAGGACAAAGCCGTCGCCCCGAAAACCAAATCGCGCGTCAAGGCCGACCCCGCCGACCCGCTCCAACTCGGCGCGCCCATCCCCGGCATGGTCACCGCCCTCTCCGTCAGCATCGGCAGCAAGGTGGCCAAAGGCGACAAACTCGTCACCCTCGAAGCCATGAAGATGCAGACCACCATCTACGCCCAGCAGGACGGCGTGGTCGTCGAGCTTCTGGTCGTGGTGGGCGATTCCGCCGACGCGGGCGACCTGCTGGTGAAACTGCGCGCGTGAGCCGTGCGGCGCGTCGCGGGCGACTTGCGGCGTGTTGGTGGTGCCGTCGGAAAAAGTGCTCCCATTGGTGGTGCCGTCGGAAAAAGTGCTCCCATTCCGAACTTGGCGTACATCGGCGAAGGCTTCATCCGTTTCAGCGTGGGTCTGGAAGACACCGCCGAGCTCACGCAGGCGCTGGAGCGAATTCCCTGACGCGGTGCACGGTGACGTTGCATTCTTGTGCCTCGTAAAAAAGGAGCGTGGCCAACTCAAAGGCCGGGCCTATGGCTTCTTCGGTGCCTGTCGGGCGGCGTATGCGAGTAGCGATGCTATGGAAAGATCGGACCGCTCGGAAGCGAGGAAAGCCTGGAAGACCGGAGCGGAAACGCGTGCATCGGTAAAAAGCACGCCGTACGGAGTGACCTGATAAAGCTGGTAGGTAAGTGGCAGGATCCCGGAGCCGTCTGGCTTTTGGACACCATACCCGCTCAATCCTGAATGGGAGTCACCGACGAAGCGTAAGGAGCCGTGCGTCTTAGTAGCTTCAGGACCAGCAGGCTCGGTGATGACAGCAAACAACAGCGTTTCACCGTCAATCGCATAGTCGATTGCATATAAACCGCGATCGGTTTTGGCCGCAGCGACGCAAAAATGGCCCTCGGAGGAAGTATTTCCTCCGCTGCCGCTTCCTCGACGGAAATGACAGGCCTGAAGCGATAGCACCAAGACCAGGCAGAAGACCGGCAATTTCACGGACTGCGGGGAAACGCCGAACATCACATTCATGCGCATGGCGGCTGGGCTGGGGGCGGCATAGAGGGCGAGTGGAGTGGGGCCGGGGCTCTCTGTCCAGCGGGAAAGCGGGAAGGCGGAGGCGGGGTAGCAGTTCGGAGCGCCGCCGCGATCAGATCGTGCCCCGCACCCGTCACCGCGGGAAGCGCGGAGCCCAGTGGGTGCGAATGTATTCTTCCACGGCTTCCTGCCAGGGGCGCGGGGCCAGGCCGGTCGTCCGCGCGAGGAGCGCGGTGCTCATCGCGGTATAGACGGGCCGGCGCGCGATGAAGGCCGGAATGTCGCTCATGCGCTGCGGGGCCACGGTGCGGGCTTTCAGCGGGAGGCCCGCCGCGTGGGCGCAGTCCAGCGCGTGCTGACCGTATTGCTGCCAGGTGCAGGAGCCGGTGCTGCACAGGTGCATCACGCCATCGGCGGGCTGGTCGAAAAGGAGCGGGCGCAGCAGCCGCGCGGCGTCCAGCGTGTAGGTGGGCGTGGCGATCTTATCCGCGATGGCCGCCACGGTTTCCTCGGCGAGCGCGCGCTGGAGGATTTGGTCCACGAAACTCGGCCGATCCGGGCCGAAGACCCACGAGACGCGCACCGCCAGATGCCGGTCCGCCACGGCGTGCAGCGCGTGTTCACCATCCAGCTTGCTCTGCCCATAGATGCTGATCGGCCGCGCCTCGTCCTGCTCCGTGTACGGCTCCCGCTTTTCCCCGTCGAAGACGTAATCCGTGCTGATGTGCAGGCAGCGCGCCCGCTGGCGCGAGCAGGCGTCGGCAATCGCGGCCACCGCCTCGCTGTTTAGGCGGCGGGCCTCGGCGGGCTCCTTCTCGCAGCGGTCCACATTCGTCTGCGCGGCGCAGTTCACCAGCGCGTGAAAGTCGAGCGCGCCCAGCTTTTCCCGCACCTGCGCAAAGTCCCCGATGTCGAGCTGCGCGTGATTCAGGCCGATCACCTCGTCCCCCAGCGCCTGCCACTCCCGCAGGAGCGCGGCCCCGAGGCGTCCGCCGCTGCCGATGATGACGATGCGCCGCGCCACGGGTTACTTGGCTAAAAGCGGCTGCCACCACCCGGGGTTCGCCACATACCAGTCGATGGTGTCGCGGATGCCCTGCTCGTGCTGGTGCAGCGGCTTCCACTGCAGCTCCCGGTGCGCCTTGGAGGAGTCGATCGCATAGCGGCGGTCATGGCCCAGGCGGTCCGTCACGTATTGGATCAGGCTCTCCGGCTTGCCCAGATGCGCGAGGATCATCTTCACCACGTCGATGTTCCGCATCTCGCCATCGCTGCCCACATTATAGACCTGCCCCGGCTGCCCATTGAGCAGCGCGGCAAAGATCGCCGCACAATGATCCTCCACATGGATCCAATCGCGCACATTCAGCCCGTCGCCATATACCGGCAGCGGCCGGCCGCTCAGCGCGTTGATGATCATCAGCGGGATCAGCTTTTCCGGGAACTGATAGGGGCCGTAGTTATTCGAGCAGCGCGTGATGATCACCTCCTGGCCGTAGGTATGGTGGTAGGCCAGCGCGAGCAGATCGGCGGAAGCCTTGCTGGCGGAATACGGCGAGCTGGGGTCCAGCGGCGAGGTCTCGGAAAACTTCCCCTCCGGCCCGAGCGATCCGTACACTTCGTCCGTGGAGATCTGGACAAAGCGGCGCACCTTGTGCCGGCGCGCCGCGTTCAGCAGCGTGGAAGTGCCCACCACGTTCGTGTGGATGAAATCGCCCGGCGAATCAATGGAGCGGTCCACATGGGATTCGGCGGCGAAATTCAGCACCGCATAGAACTGATGCTGCGCGAGCACCGCGTCGATCTTGTCCGCGTCGCAAATGTCCGCGTGGAGGAATTCGTAGTTCTCGCCATACTTCTCGGCGACCCCCGCGAGATTGGCCGGGTTCCCCGCGTAGGTCAGCGCGTCCACATTGGTAATCATCGCCTGCCCGTAATGGGCGAGGACGTGTCGGATGAAATTGCTGCCGATAAAGCCGCAGCCGCCAGTGACGAGGAGACGCATAAGGGCGGCGTATCTAGCAGCGCCCGCGCCTCCGGGCTAGGACTTTTCCCCGGCCGCGCGGCGGCAAAAGCCATCATCCTTACCCTCGTCGTGATCTTCATCTTCACCGGCCCGCAGGTCGTCGGGGAGGAGGAGGAAAATTGGGGTTAAGCTCACGAGCCAGACCTGCCACTCTCCCCCGCCATGCCCGACGACCGACCGCCCGTCCCCGCGCGTTTCCGCTGGCTCCGGGGGCTCGGCTGGGTGCTGGGCGTGGTGGTGCTCGCCACCGGTGGCTGGAGCGTCTGGAGCGCGTATGACTACCGCGCCGCCGTCCGCGAGGCGCGGGCGGCGGGGTTCTACTTTTTAGAAAGCCCCTCGCCTTTCGCCGCCATCCGCGAGGACTGGCACGCCGCCTTCCGCTTCGCCACCTGGCTCGAACACTCACGGCGGTTGGAACTCCCCGACGGCACCGACCTCGCCCCGCTCCGGCCGCTACTCCTCCGCCTCGACCCGACGCGCCTGGATGCCTGGCAATGCCGGAACGTGGACGCGCTCCGCGGGCTCACCCGGCTGCAGACGCTCAATCTCTCCGACTCGGAGGTGAAAGACCTCGCCCCGCTGGCCAGCCTCACGCAGTTGCAGGTGCTCGGCCTCACCAACTCCACGAACGTTGCGGATCTCGCCCCGCTGGCCAGCCTCACACAGTTGAAGGTGCTCGGCCTCAACGGCTGCACGGGCGTGACGGATCTCGCCCCGCTGGCCGGCCTCACGCAGTTGCAGGAGCTCTATCTCACCGACTGCAGGGTTGTCGCGGAACTCGCCCCGCTGGCCAGCCTCAGCCGGTTGCAGCAGCTCTACCTCGGCGGCTGCACGCGCGTCACGGACATCGCCCCGCTGGCCGGCCTCACGCAGTTGCAGTGGCTCGCCCTCTCCGGCTGCAGGGGCCTGAGTGCGGAGGTGGTGGAGGCTTTCAAAGCGAAGCATCCCACGGCCACCATCTTCTACCCTTAAGGCAGCGACCGCGCTGGTGCCGGGTCTGCCGGCCGGAACCCACACGATCTCCCCGCCATCCACGGGAATGCCCCCAGCCCACGCGCTTCTCCCCCCTCGTTCTGAAGCTGCGTTTGGGAACGCGAGATTTACTCCGTCGCAGCGCGACGAAATGCGGTCCGGACGGGCGGTCGCAGCCTCCCGTCCTGTCCCGCCCACCAAAACCGCCAGGTTCTCCCCCGCCACGCGTTGGCTATGGCGCCGCCGGGCCCGGCGGTTTGGGAGGCGGTGTTTCCCGGGGGGCGGGGGCGGAGAAATGAAGCCAAAATGCGATGACGGGGTGCCCCAATGCAGAGCGCCACGGCCCGATCGGGATGCCCGGGTGCCCCATTGCAGCCTGCAGCGGCCCTCCCGGCGACTCCGGACGCCCCGTGCAGCCTGCAACGACCCACCCCACTATGTGGGATGACCCCGTGCAGCCTGCAGCGACCCACCCCACTATGTGGGGCGACCCCGTGCAGCCTGCATTAGGGCGGTTTAGCACGGTTAGTCTGCTTGTTTTCAACGCTTTACTCCAGCGGCCCAGCGTGCCGCCTCCGCGCCAAAACCCGCCCTTTGGGCCGACCAAGCCGGAGGGGGCACTTCTCTCATTCCCACCCTCCGTTTGGGCATCCCGGAGCGGCCAAAACTCCGTTTCGCGGGGGGAAGTCGGGACGGTGGGTTTTAGCGAGGGTGGCTGGTCAGGTATTCATCCGCCCGGCGCTGGGCCTCGGCCTTTTGCTCGGCGGTGAGGCGGGCTTCGAGGGCGGCCATTTCCGCGCGCTCGTCGTCGCTGGCCAGCTTTGTCGCTACATCCCCCACATCATAGAAGATCACCCACATCTTAGAAACAACCCGCCACCATTTCCACGCCTCGATCTCGTCTTGCGGCACGCCGTTGCCCCGCAGGCACATGAAGGCCATGGCGATGCGGGCGAGTGCGTCTCCCTGGTCGGCGGCCTGGCGCAGGAGCGGCACGGCTTCGGCGTAATCCTTCGGCTCTCCGTGGCCTTTCGCGAGCAGCAGGCCCCAATGCCCCCGCGCCTCGATGTGCCCCTGCTCGACAGCCCGGCGATACCAAACGAAGGCCGCAGCTTCGTCCTTGGGGACATTCCAGCCTTGTGCGCAGTAGCCCGCAAGCGTGTATTGGGCCTCCTTATCGCCGTGCTCGGCGGCGAGCCTCAGCCACTTGAGGTGTTCAGCGAGGTCGTACCCCGGACTTTCGCTGCCATAAAACATACTGAGCCGACGCTCGGCCTCGGCGCTGCCGTGGGCGGCGGCCTGGCGGTAGGATTCGATCGTTTTGGCCAGCCACTTCTTGCCCTCGGCAACGTACTGTGGTGCAAACAGCCCTTGTTGGTAATACATCCTCGCCAGTGATTCCTGGGCGGGGGCGTAGCCATGCTCTGCGGCAGTGCGGAGCCACCGCATTCCCGTGGCGCAGCTTCGCTCCCGGGCGTCGGGGATGTGTCCGAACGGCAGGTGGGCGTTCAGCCACGGCAGGAACGCAGGATCTCTTCCCAGCACGCCGAAGCCGCGAAGATCCATCTGCCCGAGTTCCAATTGTGCCTTGGCGTCGCCGTGCCGGGCGGCGGCCTGGAGCCATCCGTGGGCTTTCACGACATTATAGGGCACTCCGTCGCCCTCAAAGTATCGCTTTCCCAACTCGCCCTGCGCCGCAGGGTCGCCGTGAACGGCGCGGGTGCCGAGGGCGGCGAGGGCCGGCGGGAGGTCGGCGATGTCGGGCAGCGGCTCGGGCCAGAGCAGGAAGACGCCGAGCAACGCGAGCGGCACGAGCAGGCAGGCGGCGAGGAAGCGGAGGCGTCTTGTCACGGGGCGGTCCTCATGCCCGCAGCCCTACCACACCGCCCCACGCGGGCCAAGGGCGTTCTCCCTCGCGGCGGGAGTGGCGGCAGGGGAAAGCCGGTGATCCTGAGTGGAGTTCCCGACGGGCGCAGGTGGGCGGGAACGGAGTCGGAGGACCGCTCACGATCCCTGCCGGGCGCAGGTGGCGTGGGGGAGGCGCGGTGGGGAGGAGTTTTCCCAGGGAGGCGTGGAGTCCCGCGGCTTGTACCGCCGCGGCCAGCGTCCATTTTGACAACGCGCCGGCCGGCGAAACTCCGTTTCGTCCCCCCTAGTCTTACCAGAAGGAATTTCTGTGAGTGGCTTTGTATTCATCCACCCGACGCCAGGCCTCCGCCCGCTGCTCGGGCGTGAGACTGTCCACGAGGGCTTCTATTTTCTCCCGGTCCTCGCTGGCTTTGGGACCGCCCGAAACCAACCACCATTTCCACCCTTCCACCTCGTCCTTGGCGACGCCGGAACCTTCCAAATACATGAAGGCGAGCTTGCCTCGGGCACCAGGTGATCCATCGTCGGCGAGCTCGTGGAATAACTTGACCGCCTGCTTGGCGCTCTGGGTCACGCCCCGGCCATCGGCATACATGTGGGCGAGAAACCATTTGGCCTCGTGATGTCCCTGCTCGACGGCGCGGAAATACCACTCGGCGGCCAGGGCCTCGTCCTTTCGCACGCCGATGCCGCGCTCATAGGCGATGGCGAGGTTGTATTGAGCCTCGGCGTAGCCGCGTTCCGCGCCTTGCTTCATGCACTGCGCCGCCTCGGCGAGATCCTGCGGCACGCCTCTGCCATCCCAATACATCCGGCCCAGACAATAGGGGGCCTCGGCGCTGCCTTGGGCGGCGTCCCTGCGGTAGGACTCGACGGCTCTGGCATACCACTTTGCCGCCTCGGCGGGGTCGGGCGAATAACCGCGCCCGCCAGAGATATAAAGTTGGGCAAGAGACTGTTGAGCGCCGGCGTGTCCGTTATCGGCGGCGGCGCGCAGCCACCTATTCCCCGCTGCGAGGCTTCTTTCGTCCGCCATGGGGATGTGTATGTGTCCGCGGGGCAGGTGCCAGTTCAACCACACGACCAGCGCGTGATCCTTCATCTGCATGCCACTTTCACTGAAATAAAAGTGGGCGAGCTGGAACTGCGCTTCGGCGTAGCCGCGGCGGGCGGCGGCGCGGCACCAGCGAAAGGCGGTGACGTCGTCGCTCGGCACGCCGTCGCCACGGCCGTAATGGCGGCTCAGCTCATACTGCGCGGTGGCATCGCCGTGGACGGCGCGGGTGCCGAGGGCGGCGAGGGCCGGTGGGAGGTGGGCGATGTCGGGCAGCGGCTCGAGGCGGAGCAGGACAAAGGCGAGCACCGCCGCTGGCGGCAGCACGCAGGCGGCGAGGAAGCGGAGGCGTCTTTTCACGGGGCGGTCCTCATGCCCGCAGCCCTACCACACGGCCCCGCACGGGCCAAGGGCGTTCTCCCTCGCGGCCCACCGGGCGACGGGCGCGCTCCCGAGGGGAGCGCCGCCGGTGGAAGGCCCGGCTGTGAAGGCCGGCGCGGGGCCGGTGGGTGAAATCGGGGCGGTGGGTTTTAGTGGGGGTGGCTGGTCAGGTATTCATCCGCCCGGCGCTGGGCCTCGGCCTTTTGCTCGGCGGTGAGGCGGGCTTCGAGAGCGTCCATCTCCTTGCGCTCATCGTCGCTGGCCAGCCTCGTCGCTTCGAACCCCACATCCCACGGCATGACGATCATTTTAGAAGCAACCCGCCACCATTTCGACGCCTCGGTTTCGTCTTGCGGCACGCCGTAGCCCCGCAGGCACATGAAGGCCATGGCGATGCGGGCGAGTGCGTTTCCCCGGTCGGCGGCTTGGCGGAGGAGCGGCACGACCTTGGCGTAATCCTTCGGCCCTCCGTGGCCTCTCGCGAGGAGCAGGCCCAGATGCCCCCGCGCTTCGATGTGCCCCTGCCCGGCAGCCCGGCGATACCAGACAAAGGCCGCAGCTTCGTCCTTGGGGACATATACGCCGCGTTCGCAGTAGCCCGCGAGCCAGTACTCGGCCTCTTGGTCGCCGTGCTCGGCGGCGAGCTTCAGCCACTTGAGGTGTTCAGCGGGGTCAGTCGGCAGGTCTTCGCCGCCTGCATAAAGCAAACTGAGCGTGCGCTCGGCCTCGGCGCTGCCGTGGGCGGCGGCCTGGCGGTGGGATTCGATCACCTTGTCCAGCCGCTTCCTACCCTCGGCAAGGTAGTGCGGCATACTCATATTCCACCCGAGTCTGAAATTAATCCTCGCCAGTGATTCCTGGGCGGGGGCGTAGCCATGCTCCGCGGCGGTACGGAGCCACCGCATTCCCGTAGCGCGGCTTCGCTCCCGGGCATCGGGGATGTGTCCGAACGGCAGGTGGGCGTTCAGCCACGGCAGGAACGCAGGGTCTTTTCCCAGCACGCAATTACCGAGGAGATAGTTCTGCCCGAGTTCCAATTGTGCCTTGGCATCGCCGTGCCGGGCGGCGACCTGGAGCCATCCGTGGGCTTTCACGAGGTTAAAGGGCACTCCGTCGCGCTCATAGTATCGATTTCCCAACTCTCTCTGCGCGGCGGCATCGCCGTGAACGGCGCGGGTGCCGAGGGCGGCGAGGGCCGGCGGGAGGTCGGCGATGTCGGGCAGCGGCTCGGGCCAGAGCAGAAAGACGCCGAGCAACGCGAGCGGCACGAGCAGGCAGGCGGCGAGGAAGCGGAGGCGTCTTTTCACGGGGCGGTCCTCATGCCCGCAGCCCTACCACACGGCCCCGCGCGGGCCAAGGGCGTTCTCCCTCGCGGCGGGGTTGACGCGGGGCGGAGACGAGTTTCTAAGGAAGGCGTGGCAAAATCCGTCTCATCCGCATGACCACGCCGACCACTGCCGAATGGTTCCGCCCGACGAAGGTCAAGGTGCTGCTCGTGGGACTGGTGGTGATGGTGGTGGCGCTGGGGATTCTGGTGGTGTGGTGGGATGCGGGGGACACGCCGCCGGCGGGGCAAACCGCGCCTGCCTTGGCCCCCGCCCGGCAGGAGCCGCCGCCGGCGTGGGAGGAGCCCGTGCGGTTTGAACTGGGCAATCGCGCGCCGGGCGCAGGCTGGGCGGATGAACTGGCGGTGGCAAAGGGGAAGATCGCCACGCTGGAGCGCGATCTGGATGCGGTGGTGGCGACGCTGAATGCGCTGGTGGAAAAGCAGCAGCGCGAGGAGGCGGCGGCGAAGCGCGCGAGCCAGCCCTCGTGGAGCGCGGCCCGGGCGACCGGGGAGCCGGATACGATGACGGCGGGAGATTTCTCCACGGCATGGGCACCGGGGAGCATGGACGGCGGGGCGGAGTGGCTGCAGCTCGGCTATGAGAAGGCGGTGGAGCTGGCGCAGGTGCGGGTGCGGGAGACTTGCGGGCCGGGGTGCATCGAGAAGGTGGCGGCGGTGCTGGAAAACGGGACGGAGGTGGTGATCTGGCAGGGTCGGCAAACGCCCGCCGAGGGGATCGCGGAGCCCGCTTTCAACGCCCCGGCGGGTCTGCTGGCGCGCGGGGTAAAGGTGTATCTGGATACGAAGCGGGTGCCCGGCTGGAATGAGATCGACGCCGTGGAAATGGTGGGGCGGGACGGTACGCGCCAATGGGCGCAGACCGCGACGGCGAGCAGCAGCTTTGGCGCGGGGAATGGGGGCAACCTCGACTATTTCAGCGGGACGATCCCTTTCCTCCGGGAGGACAAAAAGGCGGCCGGAAGCACCGGCTTTTCGACGGGGCTCATCCCGCGAGGAAGCAGGCAGCCGCAGCCCTGAGGCGCGCGCGCGGTTCGCCGGTCGGTGGTGGCTAGAGCGGGGTTGTTTGGCACGGGATTTCCTCTAAAAGGGCGGATGATGAATACGCCTGACGATCCGCCCGCCATCCGCCGCACGCTGGAGGAGGCGATGGGGACTTTTGTGCGCAAGATTTTCGCCACGCGGCTGGGGAATGATGAGGAGGATACGCCGATGCGGCAGATCGCCACGGAGGAATACCGCGCGGTGGTGGAGGCGGCGGCGGCGCAGGGTGTGGAGGATGCGCTGTCGTGGCATTCGCTGGCGATGTGGACGGATTCGGGCAAGGAGCGGATCGGTTATTTCTCGCGGGTGCTGGAGTGCGTGCGGGCGGCGGCGGCGGAGCCGGGGGAAAAGACTCCACAGGCGCGCTGGTCGGCGGTGCAACTGGAGGCGGACAGCCTCTACGAGATCGGCCGGGTGCATGCCCACGAGGGGGACCCGGAGGTGGCGCGCGGTTTCCTGGAGCAGGCGCTGGTGCTGGCCCGGCTGAAGGAGACGCTCGGCGCGGAGATCGCCGTGCGGGACGATAATCTGGAGGGCCGGGTGGCGGCGCTGCTGCTGCAATTGCCGGACGCGGCCGGGGAGTAAAGGCGGCACGGGTGGGACGCGCGGGAGCATTTTTCGCTCGCCCGCCGTGGGCGCGCCGGGCCAAGGTGCGCCATGCCCGAGGCGCTCCGCACCACCCCGCGCCGCCTCGGCTGGCTGCGGCGGCCCGTCTGGTGGCTGCTCCTCGCCCTCGCCACCTTCGGCTGGAGCGGGTGGCGGGCGTATGACTACCGCGCCGCCGTGCGCGAGGCGCGGGCGGCGGGGTTCGGCTACCGGGAAAGCCCCACGCCCTTCACCGCCATCCGCGCGGACTGGCACGCCGCCTTCCGCCTCGCCACATGGCTCAAGGACACGCAGGAACTACACCTGCCCGTCGGCACCGACCTCGCCCCGTTCCGGCCCTTGCTCCTCCGCCTCGACCCGACGAGCCTGGATGCTTGGGAATCCCGGAATGTGGACGCGCTATGCGGGCTCACCCGGCTGCGGGAGCTAAACCTTTCGTACTCGGACGTGATAGACCTCGCCCCGCTGGCCGGACTTGCTCAGTTGCAGGAGCTTCACCTCAGCCATTGCACGGAGGTGACGAGCCTCGCCCCGCTGGCCGACCTTGCGCATTTGCAACGGCTCGGCCTCGGCGACTGCACCGGCGTGAAAGACCTCGCCCCACTGGCCGGCCTCACGCGCTTGCAGTGGCTCTGGATCAACCCCTGCATGGACGTGACGGACCTCGCCCCGCTGGCCGGCCTCGCGCAACTGCAGGGGCTCAGTCTCGTCGGCTGCACGGGCGTGACCGACCTCGCCCCGCTGGCCGGCCTCGCTCAGTTGCAGCAGCTCTACCTCGTCGGCTGCACCGGCGTGACCGACCTCGCCTCGCTGGCCGGCCTCGCTCAGTTGCAGCAGCTCTACCTCGGCGGCTGCACCGGCGTGAAAGACCTCGCCCCGCTGGCCGGTCTTACGCGGTTGCAGACGCTCACCTCCTCGGCTGCCAGGCGCTGCAAAACGTGGACGGGCTCCGCGGACTCACCGGGCTCTTAAAGCTCGACCTCACCGGCTCCAACAACATCCCCGTCCCTGCCCTGCGCGAACTCCGCGCCGCCCTGCCGAACACGCGGATCACTTTCCCGAACGGCAGAGACACCCCACCGTAACCGTCCGCGCAGGGGGCGGTACGAAAGAAATTGCGGCGGGCGTTTTCTCCGCGCACGGTGGGCGGATGCACCGCTCTGCCTATCTCGCGCTCGTCCTTTGTCTCAGTCTCGCCGTCGCGGCGGCGCACGGGGAGGTGGTGCCAAAGCGCGGGCTGACGGAGGTGGGCCAGGCACACGTGGAATTGCGCGGCGGGTTCTGGGGGCCGCGGCTGAAGGCGGCGGCGGCGGTGACGATCCCGCACGCGCTGGATGAGCTGGAGAAGGATGGGCATGTGGCGAATTTCGACAAGGCGGCGGGTGTGGAGAAGGGTAAGGTGGCGGGGCACTCGGCCTTTGACAGCGATCTCTACAAGGTGCTGGAGGGCGCGGCGTATTCGCTGCGGCATTTCGCGGATCAGCCGCTGCAGTTACGGGTGGACGGGATGCTGGGGCGCATCCAGGCGGCGCAGCAGAAGGATGGGTTCCTGATCGCTTATTTCATCGTGCAGGAGCAGGATCAGCGGTGGGACGATCTGCGGCTGATGCACCAAATGTATTGCGCGGGGCATTATTTCGAGATGGCGACGGCGCTGCAGGGGCTGCCGGGCCAAGGGAAGGTGCTGGATTCGGCGCGGCGTTTCGCGGATCACATCGACGGAATCTTTGGCCCCGGGAAGCGCTACGACGTGGACGGGCATCAGGAGGTGGAGCTGGCGCTGGTGAAGCTCTACCGCGCGACGGGCGAGGCGCGCTACTTGGAGCTGGCGAAGTTTTTTCTGGATGAACGCGGCTACGCGCACGGGACGGAGCGGAAGCCTTTCGACCCCGCAAAGGCGGTGCCGCCCACGGTGGCGGAGGGTCTGCCGGAGGCGGAGCGCAAGCGGCTGATCTGGCGCAATAGCCTGCGGGTGCGCAACGGGCGGATGCAGGATCACAAGCCGGTGATCGAGCAGATGGAGGCGGTGGGCCACGCAGTGAGGGCGGGCTACATGTATGGGGCGATGGCGGATGTGCTGCGCTTCGCGGAAGCGCCGGGCTACGAAAAGGCGCTGGATAGTCTGTGGGCGGATGTGGTGGGGCGGAAGATGTATCTAACGGGCGGGCTGGGGACGAATGAGAAGCGCGATGAGGGCTTCAGCGATGCCTACGTGCTGCCGAATGCCGGCTACTGTGAGACGTGCGCGGCGATCTCGCATGTGCTGTGGCAGCATCGCATGGCGCTGCTCAAGGCGGACGCGAAGTATGCGGACGTGATGGAGCTGGCGCTTTACAACGGGGTGCTCTCGGGCATCTCGCTGGCGGGCGATCAGTTCTTTTACCAAAACCCGCTGGTGGCCAAGGCCAACACGCGCCGCAAGCCGTGGATCGGCCTTTCCTGCTGCCCGACGAATCTCGCGCGGCTGCTGCCGCAAGTCGGCGGGCTGCAGTATGCGGTGGGAAAGGATGAGGTCTTTGTAAATCTCTATGCGGCGGGCGAGGCGACGGTGGCGTTTGCAGACACCATCCTCCGCCTCAAACAGGAAACAGAATACCCGTGGAATGGGCGCATCCGCCTCACGGTCACGAATGCCGCATACATTGGGAGTGCAAAACCTTGGCCAGAAACAGGCATCGCCCTCCGCATCCCCGGCTGGGCGCTGGGCCGGCCGGTGCCAAGCGATCTCTACCGCTATCCCGCCGAACCGTCCGCGATCGAGGCCGGTACGTCATTGAAAGTCAACGGCGGGGCTGTGGACGCCAAGCCGCAGGCCGACGGCTACGTGCATCTCAAGCGAATCTGGAAAACCGGCGATGTGCTGGAACTCGATCTTCCCATGCCCGCGCGGCGCGTTTATCCGCACGAAAAGATCGTGGCGAATCAAGGGAAGGTCGCCCTCATGCGCGGGCCGGTCGTTTACTGCCTCGAATCCACGGACCAGCCCGAGCCCGACCTCGGCACGCTCTACCTGCCGCCGGCCAACGCCCTCACCGCCGAGCATCGCGCGGACCTCCTCGGCGGCGTGACGGTGCTGCGCGCCGAAGGCGTGGCCGCGGAAACGGGCAAGCCTTTCCAACTCACCGCCGTGCCTGCCTACGCGTGGTCCAATCGCGAGCCCAGCGCGATGACCGTGTGGTTCCGCGAAACGCCCGAGCCGCCGAAGGTGGAGAAGTAGCGCGGCGCGTGCGGCGGGATGAACCTGCTGTCATCCTGAGCGCAGCTTCGCGCGGGCGAAGGTGGAGGCGAAGCGCAGTCGAAGGACCTCTAACATTTCCTCGGACGTGGCGGTGGGCGGCGGAAAAAAGTTAGAGGTCCTTCGACTGGCGTTCCCGCCCGCCTGCGCCCGTCGGGAACTCCGCTCAGGATGACGGAAGATTTTTCTCCTCCTCCACGCCGAGCGCGAGGCGGCGGACGACCTCCCCAGCGGCGGCGAAACCAAACGCGCCGGTGACGAAGGTGGCGGTGCCGAAGCCGGTGGCGCAGTCGAGTTTCAGGCTGCTCGCGGGCTCGGGCTCGGTGGCGCAGGTGCCGTCCGCCCACGGATAATGCGGGGCCTCGGGCGAGAAGACGCACGGGATACCGAAGGACTCGCGCGGGGCGCGGGGAAAGGCGCACTCGCGGCGGAGCTTGCGGCGGACCTGGCGGAGCAGTTCGTCCTGCACGGTATGCGCGAGGTCGGCGAGGCGCACGGCGGTGCCGTCGCGCTTGCCGCCGGCGCCGCCCATGGTGAGCACGGGGAGGCCGCGCTCGCGGCAGGCGACGATGATGGCGCATTTGTTGGCGAGGCGGTCGGTGGCGTCGATAACGAAGGAGTAGTGCGGCTCGAGCAGCCGCGCGGCGGTGGTGGCGGTGAAAAATTCCGTAACGCTCGCGACGGTGCAGCCGGGATGGATGAGCCGCACGCGCTCGGCGAGCACGTCCACTTTCGCGCGCCCGATCTGGCCGTCGAGCGCAGGGAGCTGGCGGTTGACGTTGGTGACGCAGACGTCGTCGAGGTCGATCATGGTAAGCGCGCCGACGCCGGAGCGCGCGAGGGCTTCCACGGTCCACGAGCCGACGCCGCCGACGCCGATCACGCAAACGTGCGCGGCGCGCAGCCGGGCGAGGCCGGCGTTTCCATACAGCCGCGCGAGCCCGCCGAAACGCCGCGCGAAATCATCGTCCGGCGACATACGCCTCCAGGGCCTCGCGCGTGATGGTGTGCCGCGCGCCGCAGCGGGGGCAGCTCATGCGCAGCTTTTCCTCCGCGCCGAAGAGGCCCTCGGGATCCTGCTGCATCACCGATGCGAGCACGGCAAACATCCGCTCCTGCGAGCACCCGCACTCCCAGCGGTAGCGCCGCGTTTCGAGAAGGCTCAGCTCCTCGGTGGCATCCAGCGTGAGCATGGCGGCGTCGTCCAGCCCCTCCAGCCACGCCAGGTCGCACTGCGGCTGCGCGGAGAGAAAGACGAAATCCTCGGGGCCGAACTGAAAGAAGCGCGCGGGCCGCTGCTCGCTCCGCGCGTAGTATTGCTCGACCGCGCGGAAGACCTCCGCACCCGTGAACTCGACCGCGCTGCGCCGCGTATCCGCGCGCTCGCGCACCACGTCGGCGACGAAAAGCTGGCGGCCATCCTCTTTCACATCCTCGGTGAAAAGCTGGCCGATGACGGTGCCGAGCCGGTTGTCGCTGGCGACGAAAAGATTCAGCAGCGGCTGCTGGAAATGGATGGTCCACGCCGCGGCCTCGCTCCACGGGCGCGACGCCGCGTGCAGCGTCATGGCGGCGAGCGCCTGCTTGAGCAGTTCATCGTGCGCGGGATCGTGCTGCGCGCCGAGCTGGCCCTGGTGCAGGTAGTAGTCCACGTAGAGGTCGCCGAAATCGGCGCGCGTGAGCAGCGCGTTACGTCCGCGGACAAAGTAGCTGCGCACTTCGAGGCCGCCCTCGGGAGGCGTGGTATCGGGATCATTCACAACGCCGACCATGACGCGCCTTTTTCCGGCGCGCAGCTTTTTCTTGAGCGCACGCGCTCAGGCTTGCAGGACCGCACGGATCTCGCGCTCGCGGGCCTGATGCGTGGCGGCGTCGAGCACGTCGGCAGCGCGGGTGTCGGCGGGCTCGGGGAGCGTGATCCACGAGCGGCAGCCGCCGAAACGCGGGGCATCCGGGAAGATGAAAGGTTCCGCCAGCCGGGCCACGCGCACGAAGGCGAGACTCACGGCGGGGTTGCCGTCCTGCTGGAAGCGCTTTCCGATTTCCGTCTCCTGCCAAAGATGGAACGGCGCGAGTGCGCGCACCTTTTCCCAATCCGTGACATCTTCCGTCCACTCCACGCGCACGCGGTAGCGAACCTCGTGCTGGCCGTCGGCACGCGGAGCCGGCAGCGCAGTGGTGGGCGGGAGCTTGAGCTTGGCGACCTGCTCGTGAAAGAGCGTGGGGAAAAGCAGGAACTCCGGGTGTTCAAAGCGAAAGCCCGCGCGACCCTCGGCGATGCCGCCTTTGCGGATGATGATGCTCTGCTCGCCGCGCCCGAGCGCGTCGCAGATGAGCGTCCATTCTTTGAAACCGAAGGGCATCGCGCGTTACTTTGGCAGCGAGGCGCGCAGTTCGGCGGCAGTCCACGGCTGCGTGCGCGCTTTGGTCGCGGCCCGCAGCGCGGCCACATCGGCGGGACTCACGAAGCCGGCCTTGTTGCCAAAATTCGTGCGCACATAGCTGAGCACGCCGGCGATCCAGGCGTCGTCGTTCGTCGCCATCGCAATCATCTGACCCTCGTATTTTTTCCCGTCAATGTCGCCGATCAGGCCGTGGAGCAGCACCTTGATGCCGCCATCCTGGTGACCGTTGATCGTCTTCGAGCCCGCGAGCGAAGGCGCGAGCATGGCACCCGGCGCCGCCCCGGCCATCGGCAGGCCTTTGGCGTCCGCGCCGTGGCACGTCGCGCAAAGCGTGGTGAAAGCGGTCTTGCCGGTCTCGTAGATTTTCTTCTGCTCCGGATTCATCGCCAACCCCGCGGCGGGCGGCGGCGCGGGCAGATGGCCCACGATCTCTTTTACCCCGCGCGCCGCGGTCGGCGTGTTGAGCTTGGCGACGAGCGTCGGCCACTCCGGCAGATCGAGTTGCTTCGCGGTGAGCACGGACTGGATCGCCACGTCGGTGTCCTTGTCCAGCGCCGCCGCCATCACATCCGCGCCGAGCGTCTTCTCGCCTTTTTGGAAAAGGGATTCGCCCACCCGCAGCGCGGCGATGCGAAGCTGCGGATGGTTATCTTTGAGCCTCTCGCGCACCAGCGCGGGCGTGAGCGCGCCGAGCCCTTCCAGCGTCCAGAGCGCGTGCAAGCGGGCGAACTCATTCCGGTCCGTCCGCGCCATCGTGGTGAGCGCGGCCACCACAGACTTGTCCTGTTTCAAAACGAGGAGCTTCTGCGCGGTGTCGCGCCACCAGCCGTTGGGGTGGCCGAGATACGCCACGAGTTGCGCGGGCGTTGCCGTGTTCATACGCGGCTGCGGGCCGGGTGTCATGCTCGTGTGGACGAGCCGCCAGATGCGCCCGTGGCCGAAGACATTTTGCAGACCGTACTGCTCCACGACGCCGCGCAGATACGAGCCACCGCGCACCCAGTTTCCCTCCTGAATGATGCCGCGATACATATCCACGATGTAGAGCGTGCCGTCGGGCGCGTTGGCGCAATTCACTGGACGAAAACACGGATCGGTCGAGCGGAGAAACTCCGACTTCGCCTCCTGATATGGATTGCTCAGCGTGGTGAAACCCTCCTTCGCCTCGACCTTCGCGCGGCGCACCAGCCGGCCCACCGGCTCGCCAAAGAACAAGTCCCCGCGCAGCTCCGCGGGCAGCCGGTCGCCGCGGTAAAACTCCGAGCCGCAGGTCGCCGTGAAATGGTTCAGCGTTTTGTCCTCTTTACGAAAGCGCCCGCCGCCGCCCTGAACATCGGCCAGCCCCACCAGCGGCCACACCACATCGAAGCCCGGCGCAAACTGCCCGCCCGGATTGAACGCGCCATAGAGCACCGGTTGCTGGAAACTGCGCGGTCCCTGCTCCCCGCCCGCGTTCATGAAAAGCAGCTTGCCGAAATTGTCCTGGCACAGTCCCCACTGCCCGCCGTTCCCCGCGACCTTCTCCTTCACCGCGCCCGTCGGCGTCCAGCGCAGGCGGTAGTCGTTGTAAGTCGAGTAGAGGCCGTTATCGAGCGCCCACACCATCCCGTTCGGCTGATGCTCCAGATTTCCCCCGCGCCCGCCGCCGACATAGAACGGCTCCTTTTTGTCCGAGACGCCGTCGCCGTCCGTGTCCGCGTAAATGAAAAGGTCGTTCGTGTTCGTCTCGCCCACGATAATCCGCCCTTTGTCCAGCGCGACGAGCATTCGCGGGAGCACGAGCTGGTCGATGAAAACGGTGTGCTTGTCATACACGCCGTCGCCTTTCGACGACCAATGCAGCGACACGCGGCCCAGCTTGTCGAACTGGTTCTTGCCGTCGATGTCCTGCATGTAGGTGCGCAGCTCGGCGACAAACATGCGCCCATCGCCATCGAACGCGATGACGCCCGGCTCCTTGATCTCCGGCTCGCTCAGCACCGGCTCCAGCCGGTATCCCGGCGGCAGTTGAAAACTCTTCGCCTCCTCCTGCACGGACTTCGCCACCACCGGAGCCGGAGCCGCAGTTCCATCCGCCGGCGGCGTCTCCGCTGCCAGTGCGCTGGCCCCCAGCGCGGCGAGCATGGTGAAAAGGGAGCGCGAAAACGGCAGCGGGCGATGTTTCATAGAATGGAGCGCGGACGATGCGCACGGAACAAATCCCCGGCCAAGCGAAACCTTAGTGCCCACGCCTGCCCCCCTACCCCGCCGGCGTAAAGCCCATGACGAGGTCAAAACGCGCGGCGAGTTCGCCCGCCTTGGCATCTTTGAGCGGGGCGAAATCCACGGTGAGGGCAGCGCGTTGCGCGTCATCTTTCACGCTGCGCCAGATGCCGTCCTTTTCGTTGGCGGGCTCGCCCTTGATGTAGCACTGCGTCGTCCATCTTTCGCGGCCCTTGGTTTTCACCGCGACGTGGATGTGCGGGGCGCGGCCGGGGTAGGAGACGGGCTTGATGGTGCGGAAAAGATACTCGCCCGTGCTGCCGGTAATGAAGCGCCCGAAGCCCTGGAAATTTTTGTCGCGTTTGTCGGCGTTGCCGGTGCCGCTGTGGAGATACGCACCGTTTTTGTCGCATTGCCAAATCTCGATGGTCGCATTGCGCATCGGCGCGCCGGTGGCGTCGAGGATGCGTCCGCTGAGATAGGTGATCTCGCCGACGGCGGGCGTGAGGCTGTCGTTGACGATGATGAGGTCGTTGTCGGTGTCGAGCGGGAGATGGTCCGGGTAAAACGGCCCCTCGGTCTGGCGCGGGGTGCGGAGGAGTTCCTCGGCGAAAACGCCGGGCGTGGCGAAGAGGGCAATGGCGAGCGCACCGCGGGAGAGGAAGCGGCGGCGGTCGAAAGCGGCGGGCGGGAGGAGCGGGGAGGTTTTCATTGGTGAAAAAGGCTTCGTCCAAAACGGCGGAAAGGCGAGGAAGTTTCGGCGGTGTTTTGCGCAGCAGCAAAAAACATCCGCGTGCCAGGACAGCGGCCATCCATCCCCTTCCCTTCTGCTTGCCACGCCCGCGCATTTCCTGTTTCCACACGCCATGCCTACTCCCGTCTGCCGCTGCGCCTGGGCGCGCGGCCCGCTCGACATCATCTACCACGACACCGAATGGGGCGTGCCCCAGCACGATGACCGCATGCTCTTTGAGCTGCTCATCCTCGAAGGCGCGCAGGCCGGACTGAGCTGGTCCACCATCTTGAAAAAGCGCGAGAGCTACCGCACGGCGTTCGATGACTTCGACGCGAAGAAGATCGCCAGATACGACGACCGCAAGGTCGCCGCGCTGCTCACCGATCCCGGCATCGTCCGCAACCGCCTCAAGGTCGCCTCCGCCATAATCAACGCCCGCGCCTTTCTCGCCGTGCAAAAGGAATTCGGCAGCTTCGACCGCTACGTCTGGCAGTTCGTCGGCGGGCGTCCCAAACAAAACGCCCGAACTACCCGCGACCAACTCCCGGCGAAGACCACCGAGTCCGACGCCATGAGCCGCGACCTGCTGAAGCGCGGGTTCAAGTTCGTCGGCTCCACGATTTGCTACGCCTTCATGCAGGCCGTCGGCATGGTCAATGACCACACCACCGACTGCTTCCGCCACGCGCCGCTCGCCGGTAAAAGGCGGGTCTGACGCAAAGCGCCGCTTCCCACCACGCGGAGTTTGTGCGATAAGCGCCCGCTTTTCATGGACGAACCGCATATCGAGCAGGCCACGCTGGAAGACCTCCCGCAGTTGACCGATCTCCTCACCGAGCTTTTCGCGCACGAGGGCGACTTCGTGCCGAACCGCACCAAGCAGATGCGAGGACTCCGCCTGATCCTCGAACAGCCAAGCCGCGGCCGCATTTTCGTGCTCCGGGAAAACGGCACGATTCTCGGCATGATCAATCTCCTCATCACCATCAGCACCGCGGAGGGCGGGTTCGTGGTGATGCTCGAAGACGTCATCGTCCACCGCGCACATCGCGGCAAAGGTTTCGGTGACAAGCTGCTCCAGCACGCCATCGCCTACGCGAGGAAAAAGGATTTCCTCCGTATCACGCTCCTTGCCGACCGGCTCAACGATCAGGGCCAGCACTTCTTCAAGGAGCGCGGTTTTGTGGAGTCCAAGATGATCCCGCTCCGGCTCATCCTGAACACGGACGCCGCCACCACGTAGATGGCCGACGGTTTCGTCGATCTCGGTTTCGCCCGTGTGGACAGCGACCGCACGCGACGCTGCGGCTTCCCGGAGGTGATCTTCGGCGCCGGGAAGACGCCCGCCGAGGTGCTCGCCATCGGGCGCGAGATTTTGGCGAAAGAGCGATTCCTCCTCGTGAGCCGCGCCACCGAGGAGCAGCATCGGGCGCTCGCCGCGGAATTCCCCGTCGCCCGCTGGCATGCGCGCGCCCGCTGCATCACGGTGGAAGCCGAGCCGCTGCCGAAGCAGGATGGCGTTGTCGGCATTCTCTGTGCCGGCACTTCCGACCTTCCGGTGGCCGACGAAGCGGCCGTCACGCTCGAAATTTTCGGCAACCGCGTGGAACGCATCACCGATGTCGGCGTGGCCGGCATCCACCGCCTGCTCGCCGAGCGCGACCGAATGGAAGCGTGCGCGGTGCTCATCGTCGTCGCCGGAATGGAAGGCGCGCTGCCCAGCGCCGTGGCCGGTCTCGTCAGCAAGCCGGTCATCGCCGTCCCGACCAGCGTCGGATACGGCGCAAGCTTCGGCGGCCTCGCCGCCCTGCTCGGCATGCTCAATAGCTGCGGCAGCGGCGTCACCGTGGTGAACATCGACAACGGCTTCGGCGCGGCCTACGCCGCCGCGCAGATCATTCGCCTGCTCAACGCCCCGCGCTGATCGCCGCGCGCACCTTTACTCCTCCACCCGCGACGCGATCTCGCCATCCACCAGCCGCGTGATGAGCCGCGCGCCCGGCCGCACCCCGGCAGCCGTGAGCAAAGGTGTGCCGTCGGCCTGCAAAGTGATGCTGTAACCGCGGGCGAGCGTGGCCGTGGGCGCGAGCACGCGCAGCATTTCCGCCAGCCGCGCGAGCCGCGTCTGCCGCGCTTTCCACGCCTCCTTGAAGCGCGCCTGCAACCGCCCGGCGAGTGCCGCAAACTGCTGTCGGCGCAGCGCCACAAGTTGATCCGGGCGATGCTGCCGGAGCTGGCCGAACAGCGTCTCCACGCGCTGCCGCTCCACCGCGATGCGCTCACGCAGCACGCGCCCGAGTGCTTCCGCCGCGAGGTCGGTACGCTGCTGCGCGGCAGCGAGACGCTTGGCCGGCTCGCGGAAAAAGGAATCGCGTGCGAGGAAATCCAGTCGCTTCCGCTGCGCCGTCACCGCAACCGCCATCTGCCGTCGCAACTGCCCGGCCCATTGCGCCAGCCGGTGCGCCAGTTCCGCCGCGTCCGGCGCGATCAACTCCGCCGCCGCGCTCGGCGTGGGCGCGCGCAAATCCGCCACGAAATCCGCGATCGTAAAATCAATCTCGTGCCCCACCGCCGACACCACGGGAATCGCCGAGCCCGCAATCGCCCGCGCCACCACCTCCTCATTGAAGGCCCACAAATCCTCGACGCTGCCCCCACCCCGCGCGACTACGATCACATCGAGCGTCCGCCCCGCCTCGCTCAAACGATTGAGCGCCGCCACACCCGCCGCGATTTCCTCCGCCGCGCCATCACCCTGCACCCGCGCCGGGCTCACGATCACCCGCAGCCACGGCGCCCGCCGCGCGAGCACCTGCAGCATGTCCCGCAGCGCCGCCCCGGTCGGTGAAGTCACGATGCCGATGGCCGTCGGAAACTCCGGCAGCGCGCGCTTGCCCGCCGGATCGAAAAGGCCCTCCGCCTCCAGCTTCCGTTTCAGCGCCTCAAATTTCGCCTGCAACAGCCCCGCACCACCCGCCTGCACGAGTTGCACATTGAGCTGATACTGCCCGCGCGCCTCATACACCGTCAGCGCGCCGCGCACCTGCACCTGCATTCCGTCGCCGAGCGCCACCAGTTTCAGCCGCGAGCCGCTGCGCGCAAACCACACGCACGCGAGCTGCGCCTGCGCATCCTTGAGCGTGAAATACTGATGCCCGCTCGCCTGCTTCCGGTAGTTGCTCACCTCGCCCTCCACCCACACCGTCCCGATTTCGTCCTCCAAAACCGCGCGCACCGTCCGCGTGATCTCACTCACGGAAAAAACCCGTGGCTCCTCGCGCGGCGGCTCGGGTGATCCAAAAAGGTCGGCGGTCATGCGCGCGAGTCTCCCGCAGCCTCGCCACAAAACAAAATCTTTCCCGCGCGCCGGCCTTGCGCCGCGTGCGCCAGCGCGGCGGCGGCCTCGGTGAGCGGGTAGAGGCGCTCGACCGGGGCGTGCAGCGCGCCACTTTGTGCGAGGGTAAAAAGCTCGGCAAGCATCGCGGCCACGGCCTCGGGCGCGGCGGTGCGATACCACTGCGAAATCCAAAAGCCGCGCCAGCGGAGGTCTTGAAAGATGAGCAGTCCGTTCGGGATGCGCAGCGGCTGGCGGCTCATCGCGCCATAGGTCACGAGGGTGCCGCCGGGCGCGAGCGCCTGTACCAGCCGCAGCGCGCTGTCGCCGCCCACGGCGTTGAGCGCGAGCGAGATCGCCGCGCCGCCGGTGGCCGCGGCGATTTGCGCGGGCAGGTCGTCGCCATCGAGCAGCACCACGTCCGCACCGTCGGCCTTCAGCCCGGCGATCAACTCGGCGCGCCGGATGACATTGACTGTGCGCCAACCGGAAACCCGGGCGATTTGCACAACCGCGCGCCCGACCGCGGAGTTCGCCGCATTTTGCAAAATCCAGTCGCCCGGCTTCAGCTCCACGAAATCGCGCAGCATCCGCCACGCGGTCGCAGGATTGATCCGCAGCATCGCCGCCTGCTCCGTGGCGATGCCGTCCGGCACGGCCCACACGCTGTCCGCTTTCACCACCCCGCTCTCCCGCCAGGTGCCGTAGCCCTGCGGGAGCAGGACGCGCTCGCCCGCGTGCCGCGCCGTCACGCCCGCGCCCACCGCCTCGATCACGCCCACGCCTTCCACGCCCGGCACGCCGGGGAGCGCGGGGCGGATCGGGTACTTGCCTTCGATCACGTTGAGGTCGGCGGGATTGATCGGCGCGGCCAGCAGGCGCACGCGCACTTCATCCGGCGCGGGTTCCGCGGTCTCGATTTCCTCGCAGCGCGCGACTTCCGCCGGCGCGCCGTGACGGTGAAAAACAATGGCCCTGACTTTGGATGGCATCGACCTAGGATGCCGCGCCGTGGCCGACTCGACAAAACCAATCAGCGAAACTTCCGCCGCCCGGCGTGCGCGGGGCTACGGCGTCGGCTCGCGTCTCGCACTCGTCGGCGTGGTCGTGAATTTCCTTCTCGCGCTCATCAAAATCGCCGCCGGCATTTTCGGTCATTGCTACGCGCTCATCGCCGACGGCATCGAATCCACACTCGATATTTTCGGCTCCCTCGCCATTTGGTTCGGGCTGAAAGTCGCCGCCGAACCGCCGGACGACGAGCACCCCTACGGTCACGGCAAAGCGGAGCCGCTGGCCTCGGTCGCGGTGGCGCTCGCGGTCCTCGCCGCGGCGATCGGGCTGGCTGTCGAGAGCGTCCGCGAAATCATCACGCCCCATCATTCGCCAGCGCCCTTCACGCTCGCCGTGCTCGTGGTCGTGATCGCGGTGAAAGAGACGCTTTTCCGCAAGGTGGCCGGTGCCGCCGAGCAGCTCGGCAGCAGCGCAGTGAAGACCGACGCGTGGCATCACCGCTCGGATGCCATCACGTCGGCGGGCGCGTTCGTCGGCATCTCGGTGGCGCTCATCGGCGGCCCCGGCTGGGAGCCGGCGGACGACTGGGCCGCGCTCTTCACCTGCGGCATCATCGGCTTCAACGGCTGGCGGCTGCTCCTGCCGGCGATCCACGAAGTGATGGACACCGCGCCGCCCCGGGAGGTGGAGGACGGCGTGCGCCTGATCGCCAGCCGCGTGCCAGGCGTGCGCGATGTGGAAAAATGCCGGTTGCGCAAAATGGGCACGGAGTTTTACGCCGACATCCACATCGGCGTGGACGCCGACATCACGGTGCGCGCCGGCCACCAGATCGGCCACGACGTGAAGGACGCCATCCGCACCACCAACCCCGCCATCGCCGACGTGCTCGTGCACATCGAGCCGATCGAACCGCCGACTAACCCTGCGCCGCGCGGAGGCGATTGAGGAAAACCTTCACCGCGCCCTTCATCCGCGTGAGGATGTAATAGACCGTCTGCGAGCGGATGCGCACGAGCTGGCCGCCGACGATCTTCGGCACAAAGTCCGCGGGCAGCGCCATGATTTCGTCAAGCGTCGCGCCGTCGAGTCCCTTGCACAAAATAGAGGTCATCGCCTTGGTCAGCGTCTGGACCTGCGGGCCGAGGGTGATGCGGAAGTGCGCGCCTTTGTCCGCATCCACGCGCAGGAAGACGCCGACGGTGTCCGTGCATTCCTCGTCCTTGCGCACGTCCTCCAGATCGAACGCTTCGCCCGGCTTTGGCTCATGTTTTTTCGCCTGCTCGGAATACGCGATCAGGTTCTCGCGCTTCTCCTCCTCGGGCAGCGATTCGAAGAGCGCGATGATGGCGGTGAGTTTGGGCGGGTAATCGGACATTGGAAAAATTCGATGTGTCGTTTGCAACGACGGAACGCCTCGCGCGGACTCCTCAGCTCCGCTCGATCGGCGCGCGGACCCGATTTCCCCACTCCGTCCACGAGCCGTCGTAGTTGCGCACCTTTTCGTAGCCGAGCAGATACGTGAGCACAAACCATGTGTGGCTCGAACGCTCGCCGATGCGGCAGTAGGCGATGATGTTTTCGTCGGATTTCAGCTCGCAGCCGACGGCGTAAATCCCCGCGAGTTCAGTTGCCGGCTTGAAGGTTCCATCTTCGCGCACCGCCGTTTTCCATGGCACGCTTTTCGCGCCGGGGATGTGTCCGCCGCGCAGCACGCCCTCCTGCGGATACTCCGGCATGTGCGTGATCTCGCCTCGGAATTCGCCCGGCGAGCGCACGTCGATGAGCGGCAGGCCTTCCTGACTCTGCGCGAGCGCGTCGTCGTAGAATGCGCGGATGTCCGCGTCGAAACGCTTTGCTGGCGCGGGATATTCCGCCATTGCGGGCTGAGGCTTTTCCTTGGTCAAAGCGCGACCCTCTTTCACCCATTTATCGCGGCCGCCATCCACGAGCTTCACCTTCGTGTGGCCGAAAAGCCGGAATGCCCAGAGCGCGTAACACGCCCACCAGTTCGATTTGTCGCCGTAGAAAATTACCGTCGTCTCCGGAGTGATTCCGTTTTTCGCGCAGAGCGCGGCAAAGGTCTCGGGCTCGATGTAGTCTCGCACCAGCGGATCCTGGAGATCGTCGCGCCAGTCGATATGCACAGCGCCGGGGATGTGCCCGGTGGAGTACAGGAGCACGTCTTCATTGCTCTCGACGATGCGCGTGTCCGGTGCCTCGAGGTGTTCCGCGAGCCACTCGGTGCTGACCAGCACCTCGGGATGGGCGTAAGCGTAATTTGTTTCGCTCATAGGGACCGGAGGCTAGCGGCCCCCGCGCGTGCCGCTCAAGTGGCGATTCCACCTGCCGGCTTCCGGCTTTCGCGCAGCGAAGCGACGATGAAACAGCCGGTGGCGACGAAGATGCAGCTATCCGCGACGTTGAAGGCCGGCCATGGATTTGCGAAACGGACGTGCAGATCAAAGAGCAGGAAATCGACAACGTAATGATGGAGCAGCCGGTCCGTAAGATTGCCGAGAATGCCCGCGACGAGCAGCGCCACACCGATGCGTGAGAGCAGATCGCGAAAGACCCCGCGGAAGTAAAAGATCAGCAGGCCCACGAGCGTCACGGCGGAGAGTGCGACGAAGAACCAGTTGTTGCCCGTGCCGATACTGAAGGCCGCGCCGGTGTTATGCCAGCGGCAGAGGTAGAAGAAATTGTCGATCACCGGACGGGGATCGTCATACGGAGTGAAGTGCGCGACCACCCACCATTTCGTGAGCTGATCGAGCGCGAAAAGCGGGAGCGCAAGGGCGAGGAGGAGTTTCATTTGGGACGCGCGCACTGCACTGAATCACGTCAGACATGGGCCGCGACTACTGCCGCGCACCGCTCGCACAGTTCAGCGTGCGTTACGTTGGCACCCACGCTCGCGCGATGCCGCCAGCAGCGGGCGCATTTCTTGTGGGTCGTGGGGACGATGGTCGCGCTCGTCTCCGCGCCGACGGTGAGCGTGAGGTCGCTGAGGATGAAGAACTCCTCAAGGTCCGCTTCGCTCCCGCGCAGCGCGGCGAGTAGCGCCTCGTCGCCGAGTTGCAGCGTGACGGCACCTTCGAGCGCTTTGCTGATGACCTTGGATTGTGTCGCGGACTCCACCGACTGGGCGATGACACTGCGCAGCGCGAGCAGCTTCTCCACGCGCTCCTCGATTGCGGAATCAAGCAATGCCGCATCCGCCTCCGGAAAGGTTTCGAGATGGATCGACGTGGTCTTGCCGGCAAACTCCCACGCCTCGTCCGCAGTGTAGGCGAGGATGGGCGCGAGCAACCGCGCCAGAGAGTCAAAGACGCGGGCCATCACCGCCTGCGTGGCGCGGCGGCGCGGGGCATTCGCGGCGTCGCAATACATGCGGTCCTTCGTGATATCCACGTAAAGCGCGCTAATCTCCACAGTCACGAATTGGTTCAGCGTCTGGAAGACTTTGCGGAAATCATACGCCGCATACGCCTCGCGGCATGTGGCGATCACGCCTTGCAGCCGCGACAGCACCCAGCGGTCGATGAATGTCGCGCCCTCAATGCTCGCATTGGCCGGATCGAAATCCGCGAGGTTCGCCAGCAGGATGCGGAGGATGTTGCGGAAGCTGCGATAGGACTCCGCGAGGCCCTTGAAGCTCTCCTCTGAAAACGGCACTTCGTTTTGGTAATCCACGCTCGCCGCCCACAGCCGCACGATGTCCGCGCCATACGTGCCGACGAAATGCTCCGCGTTCATCGGCTTCGCGTAAGTCCCCTGCTCCGACTTCGACACCTTCTTCCGCGTGTCCTTGTCCACGACAAAACCGTGCGTGATGACCGTCCGGTAAGGCGCGCGACCGTACATTGCGATGCTCGTCATCAGCGACGACTGGAACCATCCGCGATGTTGATCCGTCGCTTCGAGGTACACGTCGGCGACACCCGTCCCGCCGAGTTCCGGGCGCTTTGCCACGACCGCGGTGTGGGAAACGCCGGAGTCGATCCAGACATCGAGCGTGTCATTGCGCCGCGTCGTACCCGCCGGCAAACCAAGCATGGAAGCCCATTCCGCATCGGTCTTCTCAAACCACAGATTCGTCCCGTGTTGCTCGACAAGGTCGGCGACCTTGCGCGCATTCGCCGGATCGAGCAGCGCCTTGCCGTCGGCATCGTAAAAAACCGGCAGCGGTACACCCCAGGTCCGCTGGCGCGAAATGCACCAGTCCGGTCGCGATTCCACGGTGCCATAAATGCGGTTGCGCCCCCAGTGCGGCAGCCAAGTCACGCCGTCGATCGCCGCAAGCGCGTCATCGCGGATGGCGTCGATCTTAATGAAGAACTGCTCCACCGCGCGGAAGACGATCGGCGTCTTCGAGCGCCAGCAGTGCGGATATTCGTGCCGGTAGTTTTCATCCAGACCGAGCAGCGCCCCGCGCTCGCGCAGCATTTCAATGATGAGCGGATTGGCTTTGAAAACGTACTGGCCGGTCAGTTCGGGAACCCCGGCCTCCTCGGTCAGACAGCCACGGTCATCCACCGGCGAAAGAATCGGCAGTCCATTCTGCCGACCCACGATGTAGTCGTCTGCGCCGTGACCGGGTGCGATGTGGACAAGACCAGTTCCAGTATCTGCCGTCACAAAATCGGCGCCTATCAGCCGCCCGACTCGATCCAAAAACGGGTGCTGATACTCCAACTGAGAGAGAAGTTGCGGCGGGACTGCAAGAGTCACCCGAAGCCCAGGTTCACCTTCGATGGGTTCGAAAATCCCCTCCGGTAAATTTGGCACAAGTCCAGTAAGGTAGTTCGCGCCTCCACATTCGCTCAGTCGATATTGGAGTTTCGGATTAAAGGCGACCGCGACATTTGCCGGTAGAGTCCAAGGAGTAGTCGTCCAAATCACCACGTATGTAGGTCCATTTCGTCCGAGCAACTGCTCTGATTCAGGCGTAAGCCGAAACTTCACATAAACCGCCGGATCAACCCGCTCCACATACTCCACCTCCGCCTCCGCCAGCGCCGTCTGCGCGCCGGTGCTCCAATAGACGGGCTTCTTCGACTGATAGACCAGTCCCTTTTCCACGAAGACCGCGAAGGCGCGGATGATCTCCGCCTCGTAGTCCGGCGCGAGCGTTAGATACGGATTTTCCCAATCACCAAAGACGCCGAGCCGCTTGAACTGCCCACGCTGGATGTCGATGAACTTGCGCGCATACGCCTCGCTTTTCTGCCTCACTTCGACCGGCGAAAGGCCGCGCGATTCCTTCACCACCTTGAACTCGATGGGCAGCCCGTGGCAGTCCCAGCCCGGCACAAACGGCGCGCGGAAACCGGTCATCGTCTTCGACTTCACAATCAAATCCTTCAGAACTTTGTTTAGCGCCGTGCCCATGTGGACATCGCCGTTGGCGAAAGGCGGGCCGTCGTGCAGGACGAAAAGCGGCGCGTCTTTCCGCGCGTCCTGGATGCGCTCATAAAGCCCGGCGGCCTCCCATTTCGCGAGCCGCTCCGGTTCGCGTTTTACGAGATCGGCTTTCATTGAGAAATCGGTCTTCGGCAGGAGGAGAGTGTCTTTGTAATTCATCGCGCGGTCGGTTTTTGGAAAAGGGCGGCGAGCCTACGCGCCGCCGTGGGCGGGGTCAAACCTGGCGGCAGGTTCATCCTTCTCCCCAGCCCGACCGACTGCTACCTCCTGCCGCTCCACCCATGATCTCCGCCCGCTCCCTGACGAAAAACTTTGGCTCACTGTGCGCGGTGGAGAGTCTCGATTTGGAAGTCGCTGCGGGTGAGTTCTTCGCCTTTCTCGGACCCAACGCCGCTGGCAAAACCACCACCATCAAGATGCTCTCCGGGCTGCTCCGGCCCACCTCCGGAAGCGTGCTAATCGGCGGCTGCGACATCCAGCGCGAGCCGGAGAAGACCAAGGCGCAGCTCGCCTACGTGCCGGATTTCCCTTTCCTCTACGACAAGCTCACGGCGGCGGAATTCATGCGCTTCGTCGGCGACATCTACAGCATGGAGCGGAGCGCCATCACCACCACAACCGGCGAGTTGTTTGAAAAATTTCACCTCACCGAGTACCGGCACGAACTCACCGAGAATCTCTCGCACGGCACCCGCCAGCGGCTGGTCATCGCCTCCGCGCTGCTGCACGCGCCGCGCGTTTTCATCATCGATGAGCCGATGGTTGGTCTCGATCCCGTGCATGCCCGGATCGTGAAAGAGGAATTCCGCGAGCGTGCCCGCGCCGGCATGACAATCTTCCTGTCCACCCATCAACTCAGCGTCGCCGAGGAAGTGGCGGACCGCATCGGCATCATCCATCACGGGCGGCTCATCGCGCTCGGCACGGTGGCTGAGTTGCGCACGCAGTCGCGTGAAAGCGGCGCGCTGGAGCGCGTCTTCCTCTCGCTCATTGATCAGGAGGAGAAGCACCGCGATGCGGTGCCATGACGAGTGCCCATGACGCGCGCCGCCAGGGCATTCGTCATTCCCCGTAGGCCCGCACCCGCGACTTCCACCCCGCCAGCCACCGCTCCTCGTGCCGCTCCGGCGGCGCATTGCGCACGCGCCGTGTCAGCACCGCCGCCGCGCTTTCCCCAAACTCCCGCGCCCCACCCGCGCCCGTGCCACGCATTCCGGCGAGCACCTGGAGCAGCCCCCAACCCTGGCCCGCGTAGCGTTCGCTCGCCTTGGTCCCCTCTCCCTTAAAATTCACATAGTCGATCAGCGCGAACGTCCCCGCGCCGGTCGCCGCGAGCCGCTGGAACTGCGCCCGCACATTCGCCTGCTCCGTCGCCGGCGCCGCCCTGAGCATTTGCGGCAGCGCGTCCTCCATCCGTTGCGCCAAAAAGCGCGCCTGCAAATGCACCGTGTCCGCCAGCATCGCGCGCAACGCCTTCATTTTCGCGCCCTGAAACGCCGCCTGAAACTCCGCTCGGGTCGCCCAAGGGCAGGCACCGTCCAGTCCCGCCGGCACCGTCACGCCCTGCGTCGCGAGGAACCGCACGAGCTTAGGAAAGCTCTCCTCAAACGGCCCACGCACCCCTTCCGGATACCAGATGAAATGCCCGATCCCCAACGACGCAAAATTCTCCCCCGCATTCCACGAAGTGAGCCCGTCCCGAGTTCCCGCGCATTCATTTTGCCACACCCGCCGCCCGATGGAATCCAGCTCCCGGTCGCTGAGCGTGAAGCCGCAGGCGGCCGTCATGACGAGGAAAAGAAGCGTGAGAATTTTCATGATACGGAAGGTGAAAAATTGTGGGGCCGGCGGGATTCGAACCCGCAACCAAGCGATTATGAGTCGCCTGCTCTAACCATTGAGCTACAGCCCCTTTTTCAGATGGTTTAAGACGCTTTCTGAAATCCACATACGTATCTTTCACGGTCGCTTTCTACGTCGCGACCCGGCCAAAATTGCGCAAACGACTGGCAAAAAAACGCGCGTGGAAAATTCAGTGCGATCCTAGATCGGGGCGATACTACGCCCGGATCTTTGCCGGCGGCAAGGAGGCGTATGCGCTTCTTCTATGTTCACCGGCGCCCATTCTTCGCCTTTGCGCCGAACTAGGATGAAACCAGCACCGTGTAGCGATACACGACCTTTTTCTCCGCACCCGCTGGGAGCGTGATTTTCCATTCGAGTTCATGCCGCGGGTTCACGCTGAAGACTCCTTCGCGCCGCAGCGTGTCGCTGGGCTTTTCCTCCGCCTCAATGAGTGCGCCGGAAAACTGCGCCTTCATCAGCAGCGTGACCGGTGCGCCGCGGAAATTGCGTGCCGTCGCTTCCGCTTTCACGGTCGTACGATAATACCGGCGGCCTCCGATCCAGATTTCATTCTCCCGCTTGCCCGACTCCTCCACCTCGGTGTGGGCGGTTTGCAGGCTCAGAACCTTGGTAATGTGCAGGCAACTGCGCTGACCAGGATTGGTCCAATTGCTCTGGCTTTGTCCCCGAAACTGCCCGCCCTCGCGAATTGTAGCCGAGGCCGTGGTCATGGGGAAATTCAGCGGGTTCTGAAAAATGACTGAGTCCCAGGCGGCGGGCTCATCGCCCCGGGCACTCAGGTAATTGCCATACGCATCGCGCTTGTCCGCGATAGCCCACTCGACGACGCGCTCATACGCCGTCTCTCCCGCAGCCACCTCCAGCGACAGTGCGTCGCCTGCCTCCAGCGAGCGCTTTCCGAGACTTTCAAAATGGAGATCCTGACTGGTGGCGCCCGGTTCATCGCCTGTCGGAAGGGGCGCGCCCAAGTCCGCTCCCGCTCCATTGTACATTGCATTCGAGGTGATCTGCTGACGCATCGATCCAGCGGAGTGGTCCCGGGGGTCTCTACTGACCTGCTGAAAGAAAGCGGCCAGCGAACCGCCTTGCCACAACGGTGAATCCACATGTCCGAATTCCACATTGGGATACCCAGAGATGAGCGCCAGCTCGGCTCCCGCGAGTGGCATCAACTCATTCGTCACCACGGCGGTCTGGCGGATGCTCAGCTTTTTGGCATCGGTGAGATCGACAAAGTAAGCCGGCACCCAGCTCGCCCCACGTGTAAGATACGAAATGTTCACCGGGCCCGGTTTGGCGACTGTGAAGATCATTGCGGGTTTGTCCTGCAGACGCTTGCGCTTACCGCCCGGTTTCAGAATCTCCACACGGGCAATGCGCCCCAGTGAGATGTAGTCCTTCGCGCCATGATCCCCTTCGAGGACCAGAAATCCGCCTGTTGTCGCCACCGGAATCGCCTCGGCAACGCCCCGAGAATTGAAGGCATTCCGGCCGTAAGGATCACTCATTCCATCCTGAGAACTCCACACCCGCGGCCTTGGTTTCACCTCGGGCATGGTCCACACCTTGCCCGTGACCGTGCCGCCCATCTGCTGCGGCCCATCGGTCGTCAGGGTTAGTTTCACCTCCGCGCCCGCGAGGTCCGACTGCATATTTCCCGTGGGGAGAGCAGCTATGCCGGAGGCGTCGTTCACCTTGCGCATCGTGGACCGAACAATGACCGTCCCTTCCGACTCCACGAGGAACGACCCATGCACCACGCGCGGGGGATCTTCCCAGGCAAAGTCGCCAGCACGATCCGCGTTGAAGGAGCACTTCACGACACACAAGCCATTTTTGAACAAGCCGACCGAGTCAATTTGCGGATCAACGGATGTTTCTTCCGCGAAGGAAATGAACGAGGAGGACAGCAGTATGGTGAGGGCGGAAATTTTCATGACACAGACTCTGCGGGAAGCCGCAGCAGTGTCATTCGCGAAGTTGTAAAAGTATTGTATGACCAACCCAAACTCGTGCCCCGCGAACGAAGCGAATTTTCATGTAAACTTCCGCTTTCTCCGGCGGGTTCGGCACAAGCCCCGCGTTCAATATTCCTTTTCGAACTGGTCGAGATAGCGGGCGATGGGGTCGCGGTGTTTCCGCTCCTGCTCGGAAATTTCGTTCGCCGCCTTGATGTAGGCGTCGAAGGTGTGGCTGCTGCCACCCATCTGCGTAGCCTCAAACCAATTCATGTAATCCGTGATGTCGCGCGAGCGCTGCACGACGAAGGCGCGATCTTTTTCGATCTGCGCGAGCCGCTCGGCCAGCCCCTTCGTTTTCCCCTGAATGAGGAGGGTGAGGATGCGCTCGAAGTCCACGAGGACCGGGCGCAGCAACGCATTGGCGCGAGTGCTCAGTGCGAGGAGTTTTGTGTGGCGCTCAGCGAGGGCCGCGCGGCTTGCGGGGAGCTTGAGGTATTGTGCGAAGTCGGCGACGGCGAAGGTCTTCTTCGCGGTACCTTTGCCAGTCGGAAGTTCGAGGAAAAAGAGCGCGGCCAGTTGCCGTGCAGTTTCCTCCACGCTGAGGCCTTGGTAACGGTCGGCGGCGGCAAAGCGCGCGAGACCCAAGGTCCACCATTTTTGCAAGGTGGCCTCGTCCTTGGCCAGATCGGGGAACTCCTTTTTCAGAAGCGCCATCGGGTCGCCATCACTCTCCGGCCAGGCGCGGACGATCCGCGCAAGGCCGGCACGTCCCCCCGGTTGCGTGGCGAGCAACTGCACCAGACACGCGGCGAGCGCGCGGTCCAGAGTACGGGCGGTGACGCCGAGTTCGTCAGGTTTTTCGAGCAGGAAATTTTCCAGTGGCGGCAGCTTGTTGGTTTCGAGCAGACGACGGAAAAGATCGCTGTTGGGACCGATTTCCCGCTGGCGCGCGAGTTCCGTGCAGCCTTCCACGATCCACCACGGGGCTTCGCGGAATGCCGTCCCGCCTTTCACCCCGGTCTCGCGATACGCGTACTCGAGCAGAACCGCGCGGACGATCTGCCGTTGCAGATTCACCTCCGCCGGGTCGCGCCCGACCCTTACGTCGATCTGCACTTTGAATCCGGGAAGCGATTCCACAAGACGGACGGTGGCCGCCGGCCCGGCCGCAGCCCCAAGGGCGGCGGGTTCCAGCGTGATAACGATCGGCGCTTTCCAGCCATCGCGCTCCCCGAGGAACTGGAGCACCTCGCGTTTCACCTCCTCGACAAAACTCACCACGCGCATGCGCAGATCTTTGTCTTCACAGAAAATGCTAAACTGCCCCGACGCACTGTCGCTGTGCTCCCGCAGATCAACCGCCGCCACCGGGAACGCCAAGCCGAGCAGCATCGCCGCCGCGGCCAGCGTCCGCAGCCTCATGGTGCCGCGCCGCCCTTGGTCACGAGCGTGACCGCACCCTTGCGCACGATGATGTCTTGCATGTTTTCCATCTGCTTCTTTTCCCGCGCGAGCGCGGTCCAGAGCTTTTGAAAAAAGAAGTCGAGATAGGGCATGGCGGCGGGATGCACGGCGAGGCACCCAAAACTGCCCCCAATCAGCGTGGCCGTCAATTTGCCGCCCTGCTGCTCCACGCGGTAACGCACGCCGGAATACACCGGCAGGCCAAACAACTCCTGCTCCGAGCCGAAGTGGACCGCGCTCGGCTGAAAATTCACGTAGGCCCGTTTAAACTCGAGTAGGCCGCCGCCGCCCTTCGACTTGAGAATCTGCTGCAGGTGTCCATTGATCTCCGCCTCGGTGAAATCCACCCGCCGCGGTTGCGGCGAATCAATGGCATCCATCAAGTCCCCGCCCACCGAGCGCTCCAGCAGGGCCGTGCTCGGCTCAGGCGCATCCTCCGGCTTCTGGATGATGAGCAGGACGACCGCCGCCAGTGCGGCATAAAGCAGCACGCTCACCGCCGTTTTGATGTCGTTGAGCACCGCTCCCCCACTCGGATTCGTAATCTTTTTAATCCGCTTTTGCGCCGCCTCGGGCGATTCGTCCTTCTTCGTCTTGTCGTTATCCTGCGGGAGCAGCGATCGGTCGAGCTTCGTGCCGCAGTTGTGGCAGTAAACGCGCTCCGCTTCATTTTCGTGACCGCATTTTTCGCAGGGTAGGTTCGCCGCCTTGGTGGATTCAGTGTTCTTGGCCATGGTCTATTCGGATTTGTTTTTCGGTGCTGGCGCGGACTTTTCCGCGGCCTTTTTTGGCGCGTCCTTCTTCGTCTCTCCACCCTTCGCCCCACCGCTGCCGCCGCCGGAATCGCTCTTCGCCGCCGCCTTATAACCCGCACTGCGGTAGTCCGTAATGTAAAAGCCTGAGCCTTTGAAAAGCAGCCCCGCTCCTGTGCCAAGTTGCCGCTTTACCTTGCCTCTGCCCCACGTTTTCTGCCGGCACTGCTCTTTGGGGCAGGTCGTCAGCACGGCATCCTTCATGGATTGGTAAATCTCAAAGGTCTTCCTGCACTTCTCGCAATGGTAATCGTAGGTCGGCATCGTTCGTGGGCAGTTCGGCGGGGAAGTGGCAGTTGCAATAGCAGGGTGGGTGCCGGGAGGCAATTCCATTGTTCCCACTCTTGACGCCTCTCGGCTCGCCGCTACTGTCCCCGTCCTCCAAAAAACGTCCCGATGCTGCGCTCTTTCAGCTCTCTCCTCCTCACCATTCTCCTCCTCACCGGCTGCGCGTCGAGCGATCCGCGCTTTTCCACCGAGACGCAATATCTGAATGGCTACGGCGCAGCCCACGCCCACGATCGCGTGCGCCAGCCGTCCGTGGACAACGTCTCCTACTGGGATGGCGACCACGTCTCCGGCCCACCCGCCATTCGGATCAGCCTGAGCGAGCAGTGTGCCTATTTCTATAAGGGCGGGGAACTGGTCGGCATCTCTGCGATTTCCACCGGACGGGAAGGTTTCGGCACCAACATCGGAAACTTCAAAATCATTCAGAAGGACCGCAACCATGTCTCCTCCCGCTTTGGAGATTACGTGGATGGACGGGGCAATATCATCCAAAAAGAGATCGATACCATGAAGGACCCGAAGCCCAAGGGTGCCATTTATGACGGTGCGAAGATGCCCTTTTTTATGCGCATTGTCGGCGGCACGGGTATGCACGAAGGCTTTCTCCCCGGCTATCCTGCGTCGCACGGCTGCATCCGCATGCCCGGCTACATGGCCGAGACGTTCTTCAACAACGTCTCCGTCGGCACGCCCGTCGCTGTAACCCACTGATTACCTTTGGGGCTGGGGCGACAAGCTGTCGGCTTGATGCTCAGGCAGGCTTGTGACATCGCCAGCTGCAGGCTTGCGCTTCAAAGGTGTTTCGTCCTCATGGCAGGCTCTGATCTCCCGCGCATCCACGCAGCCATACACCGGCGCGCCGCGCTTTGGTTCACGAGGGAAATCCGTGCGAATGCATGCTGGAGGATAGCTAGCCGAATACGGGATGGTTGTGAGGGTAAACAAATTTTGCGCATCTCGATCAATGGCGGTTTGTGGACAAGCGCGAAGAAGCGAGGACGTAAGGTACTGTTGATGTCCAAATTGAAGCACCATCGACCGCGAGCAACGCCAGTCCCGGACCGATCGTCCAAACTTTCCATTTTGATTTCCCCAAGGCCACCGTTCCCATCACTAACAGAACATATATCGTCCCCAATTCGCCCGCCGGCACGGAACCGAACCTAGTTTTCACCGTGGGAAAGCGTGGCGGGAGATTTGTTCCAAACGACTTCTGGGGATACAATTATTCTGATCAGAATATCATTTTTTTACCAGCCGTCGCCCGGCCTGTAACAGCTTCGACGTCGTGAGAAGCGTCGTCGCGGCAGGCAACGATGTTTTGGGAGACCTCCGATTGATCTCGGCAAAGTCAGCGATTACGAGTGCCGTCTTTATCCCGCCTCTGATGCCAGTGCCCGCGAAATCTATACAGCCATATTTTGATCCGCAGTGCGCGGGCGTCCACAGCCTGAGATGGCCCCCCCCTGGACTCCGAATGGATTCTATTACACCTCCGGGGGTATGGACCGGATAGCTTTCAATGCTCCATTAGCAATGGCGCTGCTTTTGGAAGCCTTTTGACGAACTATCCAGCCCAATATGCCGTGAATGGAGGCGGCAGCAGTTGCGGAGGGAATTACATTACGATTTTTCCGTTCGTTCCAGGTCATGACACGACCCCTCCGATCCCTGAAGGAATCGTCGGAGTGAAAAACGGCCTAGGTGAGCCCGGGGATTGGGATAATGGTCCGGGCCTTGTCTTTGACGGGCCGCTTTGCAACAAAGCGGATGAAGGCAGTGATTGGCATCGGCACCATAATAACAATCTGGATGGGATCGAAGTAGGCGACACGTCTTACATTGGTCCATTTACCAGCGAGGATGAGGGCAACCAGCCTCAGTATACCTCGTTCTTTACGCCCAATCGGATGATGCCTGCCCCGGTCATGCTTGGCTCCCTGCCGACCGGCGTCAAGAGACGGACGTGCGGTGGGTGCAGTGGAATGAACGGAAGGACCAAGTCGTCAGTCGCTATCGTGGCTCGACATTGATCGACCGGTATATCGACCCACTCGATCCCGCGCTGGCCAATTTCGATGAGACCTACAATGGTGCCACCATTCGGATGCCAGTAGGAAAATCGCCAAAGCTGGATCCTTGGAGCCGTTTTACCGGTTTCGGGTGCTCAGCACCAAAAGGTTCTCGGTCAGTAATCTGTTCTGCTTGCTCCGGGTGGACACCGCCCAATTCAACGAAGTGATCTGCACCTTTCTGCCGCAGGCAACGGAAATGTCACAATGCGAGACTTGACGCCACGGCGGCGGGGGCGCGACATGATCGGCCCAGAAACCCGACAGCCCGTGAAGCCAGAACCCAAAGCCAAAGCCAAAGCCGCCGCCGATCTCCCGCTGCCCGCGGTCATCGAGGAACTGGCCTATTTGCGGAAATCCTTCCGCGAACTCATCGCCGCCTACACCACCGGCATCGAGTCCGAGATCGCGCACCTGCATACGCTCCTCAGCGCCGACGCCGCCGGGAAAAGGAAGCTGCCCGCGAACCGGCTGAACGATCTCCGCGACATGCTCATGACGCTGCGCTCGCTCGACGTGAAGCCCACCAAGGGCCGTCGCCGCGACTTGAAGCGCGTCGAAAACGTCGTCGAAGATCTCCGCACCATCGCGGAACGCTGGAGCTAACCGCGCTCGCGGAGCTCAGCGCGCCACCAGGCTCAGGATCGCCTTCTGCGCGTGCAGCCGGTTTTCCGCCTGCGTGAAAATGGTGTCCGCGTGCGCTTCGAGCACCTCCTCGGTGATCTCCTTCCCCCGGTACGCCGGCAGGCAGTGCATGACCAGCGCACCCGGCTTCGCCCGCTCCACGAGCGCCGTATTGATCTGGTAGCGCCCGAATTGCGCCGCGCGATACGCCGCCTCCTCCTCCCGGCCCATGCTCACCCACACATCCGTGTAGAGCACGTCCGCGCCTTCCGCCGCCGCGCGGAGATCTTCCGTGATGACCAGTCGTCCGCCATGCCCCGTCTCATACAGCGCCGCGTCACCCGCCGTCGCGGGCGTCTGCACGATGGGGAAAGCCCGCGCCACAATTTCCGGCGGCGGCTGGAACGTGCGCGGCGCGGCGATCCGCAGCTCGAAGCCCAGCTTCGCCGCCGCCCACAGCCACGAGACCGGCATGTTGCATGCGCCGTCGCCCACGAAGGTCACCACCTTCCCCGCGTAACCGCCCAGCCTTTCCACGATCGTCTGCAAGTCAGCCATGATTTGGCACGGGTGCTCCTCATCGGTCAGCGCATTGATCGTCGGGACGCCCGAGAGCTGCGCGAAAGTTTCCACGTCGCTCTGCGCAAAGGTGCGGATCACCGCCCCGTGGATCATCCGCCCCAGCACCCGCGCCGTGTCGCTGATCGGCTCCCCACGCCCGAGCTGGATCTCGCTCGCGCTGAGGAAAAGGACATCGCCACCCAGCTCCCGAATGCCCACCTCGAACGACACGCGCGTGCGCGTCGAGCTTTTGGCAAACAACATCGCCCAGCATTGATGCCGCAGCGGATGCGCGGTGTGCCGCC
Organism: Chthoniobacter sp.; assembly: GCA_021414005.1. GTDB lineage: Bacteria > Verrucomicrobiota > Verrucomicrobiia > Chthoniobacterales > Chthoniobacteraceae > Chthoniobacter. The sequence continues at coordinate 61,417 of JAIOPH010000022.1, forward strand.
CGCGCGTCGCCTTCATCTCCGCCGCCAGCGCGAGAATGGCCTGCAGCTCAGCGACGGACGCGGATTCGATGGAAAGGAAGTGTTTCATAAGTTGCCGGGAGGGGTTGGAAAAAGGCGCGGAGCATCCACCCGCGCCCCGCTGATCACAAGTGAACTTTCCGCGCCGCCCGGCGTGCGGGAAAGCAGCACCGTTTCCCGGAAAGCGCCCCAAAGGTTTGGGATGCTTATCGGTTTATCTGCCATACATTCCGCCGCCCATTCCACCACTGCCATGCGCCACCACCTCGATCCCGTCATTTTGCAAAAACTTCAGGCGTTCGCGCGACGGCGGCGGAGCCTGATCATCCTGCGCGGCGTGTTTGCTGCGGTGGCGATGCTTGTCGGCACGATGATCCTCGTCGCCGGCGTGGATTACTGGCAGCCGCTCATGCCCGAGTGGGTGCGCTGGACGCTCAGCGCCGTCGCCTACGCCGCCGTGCTCGTCATCGCCTGGCGGCTGTGCCTGGACCAGCTCCTCCACGCGCCGGACGAGCGGCAGATCGCCCGGCTGGTCGAGCACGCGGAGCCGAAGCTCCGCGAGGATTTGCTCTCCGCCGTCGAACTGGGCCGAGCGCAGGGCGACGTCTTCGACTCCGATGAATTTCGCGGGCTGCTGCAGGCCGACGTTTCCTCCCGCATGCAGAGCCTGGAGGTCACCTCGCTCCTGCCGATCGCGCTCATCAAACGCTACGTCGGCATCGCCGCCGCCATCGCCGTGGCCGTCGTCACGCTCACCCTCGTCAGCCAGAATCGCTTCAAGACACTCTTCTTCCGCGCGCTCCTGCCGGGTGCCAACTTGGAGAACGTCGCGGGGACGCAGTTGAACATCATTACGCCGCTTTCCGGAGACGCCACGGTCGCGCAGGGCGATGCCGTGCAGGTCATCGTGGAAGTGCGCGGAGTCGCCGCCGAGAGCGCGCAGATCGAGGCCATCAGCGGCGAGGGCCGGCGCGTCTCTCCGATGAAGCGCCTCCCCGAGAACCGCTTCACCACAACGATCCAGGTCGGTCGCGAGAATTTGCGCTACCGCATGCAGGCCGGCGACGGGCGCACGCGATACTTCCAGCTCACCGCCGTGGCCCGGCCGCACGAGGTCGCGTTTGAAAAGACCTACCACTATCCCGATTACGCGCAGATGCCGGGCCGGACGGTGACCGAGCCCACCGGCGGGCTCGTCGGGCTGGAAGGCACCGAGGTCGAGCTAAAGATCACCGCCAACCAGCCGCTCGCCAGCGGCGAACTGCGCGTGGATCGCGGCGAACGCATGAAACCGGTCCCGCTCGTCACGCTCCCGGACGGGCGGCTCTCCGCACGGCTGCCGCTCACCAGCTCTGGCACCTACCGCCTGCACCTCATCGCGAAGCAGACCGGCTTCGAGAGCAAGTTCAGCCCCGAATACGAAGTGCGCGCCATCCCCGACCTGCTGCCCGCCGTCGAGTTCGTCACGCCCGTCGAAGACCTCGTCGCGCCCGCCAATGAACTCGTGAAAATCGTGGGCCAGGCCTCGGACGACGTGGGCCTCACCCGCGTGGTGCAGATGATCAAAGTGAACGACCGTCCGTGGAAGGAAATCGTGCTCAAGGAAAAAGACGCCGTCGGCAAACAGACCCGCGTGGAGCGCGAGTGGGACCTCGCCGGCGAAGGCGTGAAGGCGAACGACTTGATCACCACGAAGCTCGTCGCCACGGACTTCAAAGGCGGCGTCACCGAGACGCGGAAGATTCAGATCGTCATCGTGGCCGCAGCCACCGAGATGCAGCGGCTCGCCGCGCTGGGCAGCCGCAAAGCGCTCGGCGAGGCCGTGCAGGCCGTGGCCGCGGCGGTCGGCGATTGGGAAAGCGCGGTCGGCGAGGCTCGTGTAAAGTTCGACGAAACGGAGGGCGCGGACCCCGCGCGGAAGCTGGCGCTCGCCGCCTGCGCCAAAGCCCAGACCGCATGCGCGGAAAAGCTCGCCGCCGCGTGGACCGCCGTGGACGCGCCGCTGCGCGAGGCGCTCGCGAATCACGAAAGCTCCGATCTCGTCCTGCTCGGCCGCTTGCTCAGCCGCATCAGCAGCGGCGAGGTCCAGGCCGCGGGCAAGATTCTCGAAATCCTCAGCGCCCAACCCGCCGCAGCCGGGGCGCGCGAACTTACCACCGAAATGCACACCCGCGCCGCGCGGGCTCACGGGCTCGCCGATCTCGCGCGGCTGACCTCCGCCTACAACCTCTCCGCCGAGCAAATCGACGTGGTCGCCGAACTCGGCATCCTGCTTTCCTCCGAGCAGCGCCGCGTCCGCGAACTGGCGTTGAACAGCAAGACCTCCGAGGACTGGGGCCGCATCGCCGCGCGCCTCAATGCCGTGCTCAATGTCACCAAGAATATCGACGGCGTGCTCGTCGCGCTCAAGGACGGCGGCGGCCCCATCGCCGCGCCCGCGGAAGGCATGCTCAACAGCAACTTTTTCGCCTCCTCGCGCGACCGCATGCAGGAGGTGCTCAAGGACGAGCCGGACGAGAAACTGATGAGCGTTTTCGAGACCTTCACACGCTACTTCGGCCGCGCCGTCGGCGACTTCATCAATACCAAAATGCAGCTCTCCAAGCTCGCGCAGGACGCCCTCATCGCCCGCGGCCAGGCACCCGTCGGCGGCAAGGAGACGCCCGCCGGCCTCGCCGCCAGCATGCACCAGTATCTCGTCGCGGATCTCGACCCGACTTGGGCCGGTGTGGAAAGACTGCGCGGCGAACTGGCCGCCATCGCCCGCTGGCCGCAGCTCGCACCCGCCGAACGCACCGCGCTTTCCGAGGAGCGCTGGGGCGCGCTCAGCGATTCCTTCAAAGCCCACGCCGACCTCGAGGAAGTCCGCGCCCGGGCCGACAACTTTTTCGTCGGCGACCTCCGCCGCGCCAGCGTGGCCACGCTCTCCGTGCTCGCGCTCGCCGCCGGCGACGGCGCTGAGCCCACCGCCGCGCGGCTCGCCGTGCTGGACCAGAGCATGCGCGTGCTCGAAGGCGGGCACAATCTGCAGGAACTGCTCGAAGGTTTCACCGCACTTGTCGCGCTGGACCGCTGGGACATCCGCCAGCCGCACGCCCGCACCACCATGCCGCGCGATTGGGCGTGGCTTTCCACCCGCCTGCAAATGGCGCCCGCGCAGCTCCGGCAGCTCGCCGTGCAGGACGGCGAAGCGCGCCAGCTCATCGAGGAATCCGCGAAGGCCCTCGCCGCCATTCCCGCCAGCGCGCCCTTCCGCGCGCTCATGTTTGAAATGGGCGAGCGCCGGAAATTCAAGCACACGCCCGGCGTCGCGCGCGTCGAGCTGGAGCAGGTGGCCGCGCTGCTGCGCGCCGCCCTCGCGCCCTGGCGCGGGCCCATGGACACCGCGCGGCGCAATCTCCTCAAGCTCACGCCCAGCATCAGCGAACTCGCCCTCGCCCTGGCCAGGGAGGAAGCCGCGCTGAAGACCGAATCCAACCAGACCGCCGCCCACGCCACCACCGCCAAGCCTGCGGACAACCAGGCCGCCGCCAGTCCGCAGCTCGCCCACCAGCAGCAGATCAATGGCAAGATCGAGACCCTCAAGGAACTCATCCGCGCCGACGCGAACGCGCAGAACATTTTGCAAAAAGCCGAGCGCGACCGCATGCGCGACGCCGACGACGCGCTCGCCATGCTCAAGGATCCCCCACCCGCCGCCGCGCAGGCTTTGCGGCAGGTCACGCAGGGCACGGACGCCACCCAGCAGCAGACCGATCTCGATGAGGCCGTCGAGCAGGAGCAGAAAATCGTGGACGCGCTGCTGCTCATCGGCGGGCATTTCGCCGCGCTCGAGCAGGGGAAAAAGCCGGACGAAACCCGCGAGGCCATGCGCAAGGCGGAGGACGATCTCGGCATCAAGGAGCAGCTCGACAAAGAATTCGCCAAGGCGGAAATGCTCGCCGCGATGGAGGCGAAAAGCCCCGAGGATTTGCTCAAGGAACTGGAGGCCAAACTGCCCACCAATCCCGAGATGGCCGAGAAGCTGGAGGCCATCACGAAAGACGCGGTGGCCGTGGGCCTCGATGAACTCATCCGCGCGTCCAAAGCCGAAACCTCCACCGGCAAACTCGTGGACGAGCGGATCGCCAAGAGCCGCGACCCGCAGCGCCAGCTCAGCGTGCTCGCCGCCGCGCAACTCGCCGCCGCCGCCACGCGCGAGGCGCAAGCCGCTGCCGAAGCCGCGCGCCAGCTCGCCGAGCAGGCCGCGAATCGGCCAGCACTTGAGCGCAGCAAGGTTGCGGTGGAAAGGGCGACCGTCGCCGTGCCCGCCGCGGATCAACTTGTCGAAGCCGCCCAGCGGCTCACCGATGCACGTTCGCTCGATCAGGTCGTTGCCGAGGCGAACGGCGTCATCCAGAAAGTCGCGCCCGTCATTCAGCCCGCCGACCACGCGCGCAATGAAGCCCAGACCGCGGCGAACATCGCCAAAACCGAGGCGCAAAACACCGGGCCGCAGCAGGCCGCCCACGCCGCCATCGTCCCGCAGGCCACCCTCGCCGTTGAGAAATCCGCCCTCGCCATCGACGCCGCGCGGCAGGCCGAAACTGCCGCCCGCGACCTCGCCGAGCGCGCCCAGGCCATGGCCAAAATCCCCGACGGCGCGCCGCAGAATTCCGGGCTCGCGCTGGCCGCCATCGAGCAGGCCCCCGTGCGGGGCGACGCCGCGGAAGCCGCCGCCGACGTGGCCCGGGCCGCGCGGCACGACGCCCGTCTGGGTAAAGGCGACGGCGGAGAAAAGCTCGGCGATATCGCCAAACAGATCGCGAACACCGCCGAAAAAACCGTGCCTGCGGCCGAGCAGGGCCTGCGCACCTCCGCCGACCCCGCCGCCGCCCAGCCACCCGTGCAAAAGGCCGCCAACGAACTCGCCGACGAGGTGGAGGCGCTCAAGAAGGAAGCCCAAAACGCCGGCAGCCCGCCGCCCGCCGGAGAGCAGGCTGGCAAAGGCGGCAAGCCCGGCGAAAGCCCCGCCGGCGAGCCCTCCGAGGCGACCCCCGCCGAGCAGCGGGAAATGGCCGAGGCCCTCGACGCCCTCGACCAGCAACTCGCCGACGCCGCGGCAGCCGCCGCCGCCGCCGCGCAAAGTCCGCCCGGCGAGGGGCCACCCGGCAAAGGCCCGCCCGGCCAGGGTCCTCCCGGCGACGGACCTCCGGGGCCGATGGCCGGAATGGCCCAATCCGCCATGGCCTCCATGCGCCAGGGCCGTTCGCCCAAGCCCTCGAAGATGCCCGGCATCCCCGGCCCCTTTGACCCCAAGGAAAAATCCGAGGCCGGTGCCAAACTCGACAGCGCCCCGCCCTCCAACGGCACCCCGCCCGAACTCGCCGCCATGAAAAAGGGCGACTGGGGCAAGCTGCCCAAAAAGCTCGCCGAAGACCTCTCCAAAGGCCGCGCCGACGCCATCCCCGACGAATACCGCGAAGCCGTGGAAGCCTACTACCGCGTCATCGCCGAGCGCTCCCGCCGCCCGTAGGGCCGCCTTTCCGCCCCAGTCCCCTGCCCGCGCCCCCGGTGGCCAGCCGCCTGCCCGCTCTTCGTGAAAGAGCGCACCGGGGAGCGGGCGGAACGTTGGGTCGCGGGGGGAGGTCTGTCGGCGCGGTGGCCGCCCCGGAACCCGCCCGCAAAACGGAGTTTTGGCCGCTCCGGGATGCCCAAACGGAGCGTGGAAATGAGAGAAGTGCCCCCTCCGGCTTGGTAGGCCCAAAGGGCGGGTTTTGGCGCGGAGGCGACACGCTGGGCTTCTGGAGTAAAGCGTTGAAAACAAGCAGGCTAACCGTGCTAAACTGCCCTAATGCAGGCTGCCGCGGTGCGATCGGGATAGTGGGGTGGGTCATTGCAGGCTGCACGGGGTCATCTCACATAGTGGGGCGGGTCGCTGCAGGCTGCACGGGTCATCCCACCTAGCTGGGTGGGTCATTGCAGGCTGCACGGGGTCGCCCGGCCATAGACGGGTGGGTCCTTGCAGGCTGCACGGGGCGTCCGGAGTCGCCGGGGGGCCGCTGCACTCTGCAATGGGGCACCCGGGCATCCCGACCGGGCCGCAGCGCTCTGCATTAGAGCACCCCTTCATCGCATTTTGGCTTCATTTTTCCGCCCCCGCCCCCCGGGAAACACCGCCGCCCAAACCGCCGGGCTCGGCGGTGCCATAGCCAACGCGTGGCGGGGGAGAACATGGCTGTTTTGGGGGGCGGGCCACGACGGGGTGCTCCGACCGCCCGTCCGGGCCGCATTTCGTCGCGATGCGACGGAGTAAATTTCGCGTTCCCAAACGCAGCTTCAGAACGAGGGGGGAAAATCCCGTCCCCTTAGGGGCCGGAGAGGTTGGCCGTGGGATGCTTCGCCCGGAAAGCCGCCACCATCTCCGCGCTCAGCCCCGTGCAGCCAGCGAGGTTGAGCCACTGCAAATGCGCGAGGCCAGCCAGTGGGGCGAGGTCCGCGACGCCCGTGCAGCCTTCGAGGATCAGCCCGTGCAAGCGCGTGAGGCCGGCCAGCGGAGTGAGGTCCGAGACGCCCGTGCAGTCGGTGAGGTCGAGCTCCCCCAACTGCGCGAGGCTCGCCAGCGGGGCGAGGTCCGCGACGCCCGTGCAGGCGAAGAGGGAGAGCGTATGCAACTGCGCGAGGCCGGCCAGCGGAGCTAGGTCCGCGACGCCCGTGCAGCCGCCGAGGTGGAGCCGCTGCAACTGCGTGAGACCGGTCAGCGGGGCAAGGTCCGTGACGCCCGTGCAGCCGCCGAGGTCGAGCTGCTGCAACTTCGTGAGGCTGGCCAGCGGGGCAAGGTCCGCGACGGCATTGCAGTAGCGCAGGTCGATCACCTGCAACTGCGTGAGGCTGGCCAGCGGGGCGAGGTCCGCGACGCCCGTGCAGCCGAAGAGGTAGAGCCCCTGCAACTGCGCGAGGTCGGCCAGCGGGGTGAGGTCTTTCACCTCCGAGTCGGTGAGACTGAGCGTCCGCAGCCGGGTGAGCCCGCGGAGCGCGTCCACGTTTCGGCATTGCCAGGCCCTCAGGCCCGTCGGGTCGAGGCGGAGGAGCAGGGGCCGGAGCGGGGCGAGGTCGGTGCCCTCGGGCAGGTCCAGCCGCCGCTCGTGTTCGAGCCAGGTGGCGAGGCAGAAGGCGGCGTGCCAGTCCGCGCGGATGGCGGCGAAGGGCGTGGGGCTTTCCCGGTAGTCGAACCCCGCCGCCCGCGCTTCGCGCACGGCGGCGCGGTAGTCATACGCGCGCCGGACGCTCCAGCCGCCGGTGGCGAGCACCACCACGCCCAGCACCCAGCCGAGCACGGGCAGCCAGCGGAAGCGCGCGGGGACGGAAATAGCAGTGGGCACGCGCCGCCTTTAATCCGAGATGGGCGGCCCGGCGAGCGGGAAGCGTCGAACGACAACGGTGGCAACTGGGCGCGGGCCGCAGCCGCGTCTGTCCGTCGGGAAGTCCTCCACGGTTTACAGTCGCGGCTTTGCGCGGACGCCGTCTTTTTACCGCTCCGCCGTGGCCGGGGCGGGCCCGAGAGGCACGGGGATGAATTCCTTTACCACCTTCGCGTCCGCCCGCCCATCCGATCCGCATTTCGTCGTGTAGCGACCCCGCGACGGCTGATCGCCCCGGTCGCCACGAGTTTCAGAAACCGCGCGGTGAGAGGTGACGGGAGAATCCTGGAAGCTCGACGGCACCCGTTCGGTGGTGATCGACGCGTGGTGAGACGATGAACGCGGGAACGGGTCGTGGCCGCTTCAAACACGCGACTCCGACGAATCGCCGTCCTGCTTCCTGCGGAATGGGTGGAGCATCTGCCCCAGATAGCTGCGGGCGATCGGTTCGTCGATGCCGAAGGCCGCGGGTTCGTGATCGGGACAACGATAGGTGCCAAAGAGCAGGTCCATAAGCGGGGAGATGTTCGCGTAGTTGCCCGCGCGGCGGTCGCGGTCGTGATGCCAGTGGTGGAGTTCGGGCGCGCCGATGAGCATGCGCAGCGGACCGAGCGGCAGGCGGACATTGGAATGGATGTAGATGGCCCAGATGCCGCGAAAGGCAATAAGGCCGGCCAGGGTGCTGAGCGGAAAACCGAGAAGGAAGGGCGGCAGGTTAATCAGACCCATCGTGTAGATTGTGTCGATGGGATGTTCGCGGTGTGCGGCGAGCCAGTCGAGGTGTTCGGCACTGTGGTGGATCGAATGAAAGCGCCACAAAAAGCCAGCGCGGTGCTGCAGGCGGTGGCCCCAGTAGATGCAGACATCGCTCAGGACGATGGTCTCGCATGCCTGCGCCCACCAAGGCTGAGCGGCGACCGGCGCACGAAAGCCAGCCGGGATGACCGTATCGAGCCAGATGCCGAAATGGGAGAGCAGCCAGAGCACCGCCCCGCTCCAGAGCAGGTACTGGCCGAGGAAAAAGCAAAGGTCGGTGCCCCACGCCGGGCGGAAGAAACGTTGGCCCGGCTTGGCCGGAAACGCCGCTTCGAGCGGCCAGAACACGAGGCAAAGAAAAAGAAAGCTCAGGCCGGTGACGAGAATCAGCATGGGGATGCTCATGGCTTGCCGGGGTTTGGAGTTGCGTGAGCCGGGGCGTTTGTCTGCGAAGTAACTTGCGGTTTTTGACGATCGAGGATCATGGGCAAAGCCTTCGATCCGGGAAGCATCGGCACGTCAGGGCGCGGGGTCGCATTGGGCTTGGGCGTGCCTGCCGGTGTGGCGGCGGGCGGAGTCGCGGGAGTGCTCGCGGGTTTCGACGGCTTCGAATCGAGGAAGATGGGGCCAGACTTGGAACCGGAGAGCGTCAGGGTGGCAGTCCCCGTGTTAATCAAACCGGCTGGAGTTGTGGAAGCGCTTTCTGGTTTCAACCGCTCCGCGTTCATTTGGAGAGTTCCGCCCGAGATTACCGTAACTCCAATGGTGGAAGACTTGGAACCGGAAAGGACAACGGTGTGGTTGGCATCGGCGGGGGATTTTGGTTTGGGCTGAGACTCAGGTGGGTTGGCACTGAAGGTGAGAGATTTGGAGCCAGAAAGAACGATGGTGTGGTCTGTATCGCTGGCCCTTACCACCCCGGCGGACTTTGAACTGGAGAAAACGGCCGTGTGGTTGGCATCGGCGGGGGATTTGAATTGGAGCCCTGATGTGCCGGAAGGAACCGCCAATAAGCCAGCCGTGGGACTGTCGTTGGGAACGTCGATTCCCACGCTCCCCGGAGGGGCGGTGACGAATGCAGCGGAGGACTTTGAACCGGGGAGAATGGTTCTGGAACCAACCTCCATCCCCGGAGTGACATCAGTCTCAACCACACGGAGGTCTTCGAGAATGCGGGTGCTCTTGGAACTGGAGAAAAACGTTCTACTTCCCGGCAACAAGTTTCCCGTCACACGGTAATTGACGAACCAGCCGAGCAGCGCCAGTGAACTGAGCACCGCGCAGGCTTTGCCGAGAAAATGGAGGTTCATTGGGATAACAAGTTCATGCGGGGGGTGTGGCCGGTTTGGCAAATGGAGAGTCCGTTGGACAGGATGTCCGCAATACCGTTCACGTCACCTGCACAAGATGGCGTTAACCGTCGCGGCAGCGAGCTCGAAGCGAGGATGATTTTCACGCGCCCAAAGTCGCACACCTGCTGCGCGCTGGTGTCACGCTCGAGTACGAAGTTTGTCAAAAATTATGCACTCTCTCGCCCCGCAGGCGGGGTGCGCATGGCCGCGCCGGGGCTGCGCGACCGCCTTTTACCGCACCGCCGTGGCCGGGGCCGGCCCGAGGGGCACGGGGATGAATTCCTTTACCACCTTCGCGTCCACCGCCGTGATGATGCGCACTTTCCCGTCCTCCCCGGCGACGGCCACGGCGGAGCCATCGTGCAGCCAGCGCAGGGCAAACTGCCCGGCATCGAGCGGGGCGGTGCCGAGGAGTTTCGCGTCGCTGGTGTAATGCGCGGCGAGCTTGGCCTTTTCGGCGTCGTTGCGCCCGCCGTCTTCCTTGCCTTCGATGGCGAGGATGTCGGCGGGCATTTCGGTGTTGAAATCGTAGTTGTAGAAACCGACCGCGCCTTTGCCATCGAGCGAACTGACGGCGGCGAAGCTCCGGCCATCGGGTGCGAAGTCCACGGCGTAGATGCGCCCGTCCAAGGCGGGCCATCTGCGAATGCAGAGGGCGTTGTCGCCGATCTTGCGCTGCACTTTGCGCACGATCCGGTAGGCCTGCGGCACACCGTCCGCGCCGCCGACGAGGAACTCATCGCGCACGGGATGCCGCGCCACGCTTTGCAGGCCGCCGCGCAGCGCGCCGGGCGTGATGGAGCTGATGTTGTCGATGAACCGCTGCGTGGCGACCTCGGTGAGCTTCGCGCTCATGTCGCGGCCCACGCTCACGAGCTGGTCGCCCTTT
>JAIOPH010000027.1 GCA_021414005.1 Chthoniobacter sp.
CGTCGCCATCATGCGCCGCCTCCTCCACGCGATCTGGGGCATGCTCCATCACAGCCAAGACTTCAACCCTCAACTCTTTCATGCCGACCCCATTGCCAACTCCTAACTTAGCACTTGCCCTTCAAGAGAGTATCTAACGACCACAAGCTCAGCGACTCGCGGAGCAGTTCGCTGCAGCGCATGATTAGGCGATTGTTTCGTTAGGAGGAATCGACGGGACGTGGGCTGCTTGCGCACGCTAATTTTCGCTACCTCTCGGAAGCACCGTGCAATTCTCTTGGGTTGGAGTAACCATTAGGCACGCCTGAGGATCTTTAATGAGCAGGAGGCGAAGTTCTTCATCACTGAAGTGTGCAGTGTCGTGAATCTCCCGATGGCATGAATCACACAGACGGGAAGTCGAATCCAGAGCCCGCATCTCATCCCAGCACTTGCGAAGCGGGCAAATCAGAGTTTTTAGGAATTGCCCGGAATCGGTGAATAAGTCGGATGTTTCGAGATTGATCTTCATTATCCTATTAGTCTCGGAGCCTTCGAGGAATCGAAATCGATTACGAAATCGCCGTTAATCCAAATGGCTTCACAGGCCTCCAATCTCGGGTGCCATTCTTGATTCCCGTACACCGCGACGATGTCCTTGATGACATCGTCAAGCCATACACGTTCTCCTTCGGCAAGGTCCGGCGTCAGCAAGTAGGCCGCAAACGGCTCCGGAAATCGGTAGGGGTAATAAACCGTATAGGGGACGACAAGGTCATATTCGGCGCCTGGTCCCCAGCGGCAATCTCCGGAAAGCTTAACCTCTCCAGTCTCCCGATGTTGGAAGACGGCGATCATGCAATGAACATCCGGGCTCGGAATGACGGCCTTTACGAGAGGGCGGAATCCTTCCTTTGCGGCGGCATTGATTGCCTGCGCTGTCCGGGCGGTTTTAACAACGCGGAGATTTTTTGGATTGTTTATTGGTCGGCCAAACATAGTCGTCATTTGTCGCCTAACGGCCCGCAGCTCAGCGACTGCAAAAGATGGCGCGCTTGCAGCATGGTGGGCGGAAAGGCGGAGCAGAAAGCTGCCAGAGTGACGCGCAGAGCAGTTTGCTCCAGCGCTTGGTTAGGCGCCGCGAATTCACAGAGTAAGTGCAACACGGGAGGCATGGAGGAAGGAGGAAGAAGGTCTGGAATGGGGAGGAAAATCGGCGGGAAGAGGGCGATGAACTCTCTACAACTCAAAGCTGAAGGGCGGAGCGCCCTGGCGGTCCTGCGGAGCGTCGGGCTCAACAACGCGCAGATTGCGCGAACGCTTGGGCGGGCACCGAAGCACTGTGGGTCGGGAACTGCAACGAAACTGCGCGCCGTATGATGGAGGCTACCGGTCGCGGCGCAACAGCCAGTTTGGGCGAGGAGAGTGCGCGGGAGGAATGGGATGGCGGGGTTTTCTGGGGCAAACGCTGGACGCAGGGGGAGGCGTGCGTTTAATGCCACGCATGCCCGCCATTCTCGAAGACGCCCTGATCGACAAAGTGCTCGCTGGTGAGCGCATCACGCCGGAGGACGCGCGCGCGCTTTATCTCCTGCCGCTGGTGGCGCTCGGCGAACTGGCCAACCGGCGGCGCAATCGCGCGAAGCGCGCGGATCACGGCGGACGCGGGGAGGAGATCGTGACTTACATCATCGACCGGAACATCAACTACACGAACGTCTGCAATGTGTACTGCAAGTTCTGCGCGTTTTACCGGACGGAGAAGGACGACGATCACTACGTCCTGACGCATGAACAGCTCGACCAAAAGCTGGATGAGCTGAGCGCCATCGGCGGCATCCAGATTCTACTGCAAGGGGGGCATCATCCGAGGCTCGGGATCGACTGGTATCTGGCAATGCTTTCCCACATCCGGGAGAAATATCCGCACATCAATATCCACGGCTTTTCACCGCCGGAGTTCAATCACTTCGCCGAGGTCTTCGCGCTGCCGCTGCGCGAGGTCATCGCGAAATTCAAGGACGCCGGGCTGGGGTCGATTCCGGGCGGCGGCGGGGAGATTCTCGTGGATGCAGTACGCAACCGGATCGCGCCGCTGAAGTGCGACAGCGATCAGTGGCTAAAGGTCATGGAGATCGCGCACGAGTTGGGGTTGAAATCGAGCGCGACGATGATGTTCGGCCATGTGGAGACGCTGGACGACCGGATCGCGCATCTGGAGCGGCTGCGGGTGCAGCAGGACGCGACGGGCGGTTTCACGGCTTTCATCTGCTGGACCTTTCAGCCCGAGCACACGAAGCTGCGCGCCGAGCCGGTGGGCAGCGGCGAATACCTGCGGATGCAGGCGCTTTCCCGCATCTACCTCGATAACATCCCGAACGTGCAAAGCTCGTGGGTGACGCAGGGGCCGAAAATCGGCCAGATCGCGCTGAAGTACGGCGCGAACGATTTCGGCTCGGTAATGATGGAGGAAAACGTGGTGAGCAGCGCGGGGACAAGCTTTCGCCTGGCGAAGGAGCAGATCGAGGAATTGATCCGCGATGCGGGTTACGAGCCGAGGCGGCGCGACAATTGGTATGAGCTGGTGAACTGACGCCGGCGGGAGCCTTGGCCGCGGGCGGAAAAGCCTGCTTGACGCTGTTTGCGGCAGTCACTCATATACGCGCCTTTCCGCCCGGAGAGTTTTTCGCGGCGGCTCTCACAGACCACCCAACCAATGAATCCCCGCACCCTTTTTCCCGCCACCCTGCTGCTCTGCGTCGTGCTCAGCGAGCCCACGGTGGGCCGCGCCCAACAGGTTCCGCCTTCGCTGCTGCCTCCGCGGGAGGCTCCGTCGGCACCCATCGTGCGGGCGATCGAGGTGCAGTACGCCGGTGCCAGTACGGTGAGCAAAGAGAAGATTTTGGCCAACATGCGGACGCGGGTGGGACGGCCCTACGCCGAGCAGGTGGTGGAGGAGGACATTCGGAATCTCTACGCGACCGGCAACATTTCCAACGTCCGCATTTTCGGCGAGCAGGTGAAGGACGGCGTGAAGGTGATCGTCGTGGTGCAGTCGAAAGGACAGATCTCGGAAGTCACGCTGACGGGCGTGCAACAACTCAAGGAGACGCGCATCCGCAAGGAGATCAGCGTCAAGCCGGGGGATACGCTGAATGAGACGACGCTCCAGGCGGACAAGGAGAAGATCCTGAAGTATTACGCGGACAAGGGCTTCACCGAGGTGGACGTGAGCTACAGGACGGATGTGAATGAGAAACAGGGCACGGCGCGCGTGGCGTTCACGGTCAATGAAGGCGGGAAGACGGTGATCCGATCGGTGACTTTTTCCGGCAACAGCGCGCTAACGACGAAGGAGATTCGCAAGGTGGTGAAGACGGAGAAGAAGGGGCTGCTGAACATGTTTTCGAGCGGCGTGGGGCGGCTGAACACGGAGTTGCTCGATGCCGATGCCGCAGCAATCCGCGATCTCTACCAGAGCCGCGGCTACATGGACGCGAAAGTGGGGAAGCCGCAGGTCACGCGCGACGGCACGAAGGTGGACGTGGCGTTTGCGATCAGCGAGGGCGAGCAGTACCGCGTGGGCAAGGTGAACTATTCGGGCGCGAAAGTTTTCCCCATCGAGGAGCTGACGCGGGGCGCGAAAGTGCGGACGGGTGAAGTGTACACGCCGCAGAATGTGCGGGCCGACGCCAAGGCGATGCAGGATCTTTACGGGACGCGCGGCTACATCGAATTCTCGGCCGGCGCGAACACTACACCCGGCGTGGGCAAGACCATTGATGTGAGCTTTAACATGGACGAGGGCGTGCAGAGCTACGTCGAGCACATCAATATCTCCGGCAACACGCGGACGAAGGACAAGGTCATCCGCCGCGAGTTTCCGCTCACGCCGGGCGAGGTCTTCAACACCGTGCGGGTGGACGCCGGCAAGCAGCGCCTGATGAACCTGAACTACTTTTCCAAGGTAGACACGTATCCGGCGGACACGCTGGTCCCGGGACGCAAGGATCTGAACGTCCTCGTGGAGGAAAAACGCACGGGGTCGTTCAACTTCGGTGCGGGCTTCAGCTCGATCGACAACCTGCTCGGCTTTGCGGAAATCACGCAGGGTAACTTCGACATCACGCGCTGGCCGTACTTCACCGGCGGCGGGCAGAAGTTCCGCATGCGCGTGCAGTATGGCACGCGCCGGAAGGACTTCGTGCTCTCGCTCACCGAGCCGTATTTCATGGACCGCGAAATTTCCGTCGGCGCGGAGCTTTTCTACCGCGAGGCGTCGTTCGTGTCCGACGTGTATGACGAGCGCCGTTTCGGATTTGATATCAACGCCCGCAAGCGCCTCGGCGAATTCCTCACCGGACGGGTCAGCTACACGCTCCAGGACATCACCGTGCAAAACGTCGCCTCGGATGCCTCGCAGACGATCAAGGACGAAGAAGGCAACCGTCTCCAGAGCAAGATTTCCGCGGGCCTCACCCACGATACGCGCGACTCTGTGTTTCTTACCCGCCGCGGACACCGCGTGGACCTCGGTGTCTATGGAGCCGGCGGCTTCCTCGGCGGCAACACGGACATCTACGGCTTCGATCTCGAAGGCTCGCAGTACTTCCTCCTGCCCTACGACACGATCCTCACCATTAACGGCCAGATCGCCGGCGTAAATACGTGGGCCGGCGGCGACCGCGTGCCGATTTTCGACCGCCTCTACCTTGGCGGCGCGAACAATCTCCGCGGCTTCAAGTTCCGCGACGTGGGACCGAAGGATGAGAACGGCGAACCCATCGGCGGCAAATCCCTCTGGCGCCTGACCGCTGAACTCACCACGCCAGTCGTGGACAAGGTCCGGGCCGCGATTTTTTACGACATCGGCTCGGTCGGCGCAGGGGCTTACGATTTCAGCGGCTCGGTGAACAGCGACGTCGGGGTCGGCGTGCGCCTCGATCTGCCCATCGGCCCGGTGCGCATTGATTACGGCTTCCCGCTCCAGACGGATGCATTCACGAGCAAGAGCGGACGCTTCAACTTCAACATCGGCTATCAATTTTGAACGTAGCCGCCCTTCCTGCGTCTCAGGCACTCCCATTTACCAAAAAAACCTCACCAATGAAAAAACACGTCATCCTCACCCTGCTCGCAGCCGTCCTCACCTCCGCCGGTGCCTCGGCGCAAAATATCAAAGTCGGCACCGTGGACATGAAGAAAGTCTTCGAGTCCTATTACAAGACCAAGGAGGCGGAGGCGAAGATCAACGAGTCCCGGAACAGCGCGAAAAAGGATCTGGAGGACCGGATGGAACTCGCGAAGAAGGTGCTCGATGAGATCAAGAAGATTGATGAGGAACTCCAGAAGCCGGAACTCAGCAAGGAGAGCAAGGAACAGAAGGCCAAGCTCCGCAGCGAGAAGGCCAACGAATTGAACGGGATGGACAAGGAGATCCGCGAGTTCCAGCAGCAGCGGGAGAAACAGCTTCAGGAACAGTCCGTGCGCATGCGCGCCGGCATCGTGGACGACATCAACAAGGTTGTCTCCGAACGCGTAAAGGCGGAGAACTACGACATCGTGCTCGACAAATCCGGCCCCAGCTTGAATGGCGTGCCGATCGTCCTTTTCTCGCGGGAAAGCTATGAATTCACCGACGCCGTCGTCACCGCGCTGAACAAGAACAAAGGCGCTTCTTCGTCTGAGCCCAAGCCGTCAAGCGGCGACAAGCCCAAGAAAGTCATCCCGTAAACATTTCGTCCGTGCCACAAATCACGGTGCAGGAACTGGCCGCCCTCGTGGGCGGCCAGTTTGTTTCCGAGGCTGACGGTGGCCGGGCGATCACCGGAGCGGCGGCTCTCGCGGATGCCGGCGCGGGGCATTGCACTTTCTTCGGCAACGCCAAATACCTCCCACAGCTCAAAGCCTCGCGCGCCACGGCCGCGCTGGTCCCGCTGGATTTGAGCGAGGCCATTTCACCCGTCGCGATCCGGGTGGAAAATCCCTCGCTGGCCTTCGCCAAAGTGCTGGAGAAATTCGCGCCTGAGCCCATCCATTTCGCGCCGGGCGTTCACCCCACCGCTGTCATTGGCCGCGATGTCGTGCTCGGTGAAAACGTGTCCATCCAACCGTTTGTCGTCATCGAAGATGGCGCCCGGATCGGTGCCAACTCCGTCCTCGGTGCCCACACCTACATCGGCCACGCGGCTAGCGTCGGCGCGGATTGCCACCTTGCCCCGCGGGTCACCATCGGTGCTCGCTGCGTGCTCGGAAACCGCGTGATCATCCACAGCGGTGCGGTGCTCGGCAGCGATGGCTTCGGCTTCGAATTCGCGGCCGGGCGACATGTCAAAATCCCCCAAACAGGCATCGTGCAGGTGGACGACGACGTGGAAATCGGAGCGAACGTGACCATCGACCGCGCCCGTTTTGGTCGGACTTGGATTCAGGAAGGCACAAAAATCGACAATCTCGTCCAAATCGCCCACAATGTTGTCGTCGGGAAACACTGCATCATCGTCTCCCAAACGGGCATTTCCGGCAGCACCCGATTGGGTAATTATGTCACACTCGCCGGCCAGGTCGGCGTCGTAGGTCATATCGAGATTGGCGACCAAACCGTGGTCGCCGCCCAGAGTGGCGTGAGCAAAAGTCTCGCTCCCAAACAGATTGTCTTCGGTTACCCGGCCATGCCCCTTCGCGAGGCCAAAGAGCAACTCGCCTACATCGGACGCCTGCCCAAGCTCTACGCACGGGTCAAAAAGCTCGAAAAAAACGCCGTTTCGCCCCCCGATTTCCCCTCGGAAACCTAACCTTGCGGGAATCTCCACGGCCTTCTAACGTCGCGGCGCATTCGTTGTCCAAACCGCGCCATGGCCACCCGCAAACGTCCAGCCGCCCACCTTAAGCCCAAGGTCGCCGCCCGTCGTGTTTCCAAAACGCCCAAGCGCAAGGCCGTTACCCCGCGCTATCCGCTCCAGCGCCAGTTCGACTTCGACGAAGCCCAGGGACGCTGGTTCAATCTCCGCGCGATCTTCATCAAGCTGAACGCCCGCTATTTTCGCAACCGCATCAAAGACTACCGCATCGTCTGGGGCCGCAAACGGCGCGAGCGTCCGCGCGAAACCGTCGTCTTCGGCACTATTCAGGAAGAGGACCGCATCATCCGCATCCACCCGCTCCTCGACCGCCTTTTCGTGCCGCTTTGGTTCGTCGAATACGTCGTCTATCACGAGATGCTCCACTCCGTCGTTCCCGACCTCTACGACGAGCAGGGTCGGCGGGTCGTTCATCACGACCGCTTTTTGGAAAAAGAACGCCGCTTCCACTGGTTCCGCCGGGCCAAAATGTGGGAGCAGGAGAACCTCGCGCGGTTTCTCCAGTAGCGACCGAGGGGTTGCCGCGAAGCGCGGTGCTGCTGACTCAACGACGCCTGCGGCCTTTGGTTTCCTTCCCAGCTTTCGCGCGAAAGGCAGCCTCGACGCCTTTCCGCGCCCACGCGCAAAGCAACTCGCCGTCGTCCAGCGCCGCGACCGGCGGCTGGAAATAGGACATCTCCTTCATCCCGCTCTGCGTCTCGTAGCGGAAAGGCTCGAGCCCATGCCGGACAAACTCCTCCCGGCTTATGGCGTCGGCCTTGATGTAAAATACGTCCTCCGCCACGAGCGCGAACATCAGCCCATCGAGGTAGAAACCCCAACCGCCAAACATCGCCCGCGCCCGCACCTCGCCGAGCGGGTGAAGCTGTCCGGTGAGGTATTCCACAAATTCGTTTTTGCCGGCCATGCGCTGCGTCGTGAGTAGCGAAGCGGCGGTATTGCTCAACCCAAAATGACGGCCTCGACTTGACGAGACCCCGCTCCACTTTTCACGCTGCCCACCATGCAGCTCTACATCATGCGCGGTGGCGAACAACTCGGCCCGTTCTCCTCCGAAGAAGCCCGGCAGCGGCTCGCCAACGGTGAATTTCAACTTACCGACCTCGCTTGGGCCGAAGGTCTGGCCGTCTGGGTGCCGCTTTCTACCCTTCCCGGCTTCGCTCCAGTGCGTCCGCTGGAACATCCGTCCATCAGCGTGCCGCCGGTGCCTCCTGAGCGGGTGTCGCCCGCGGTCGGCCAGTCGCCCGGCCCGGTGCCCGGAGCGACGGGCAGGGCGGTCAAATCGTCGGGGCTCGCCATCGCCAGTCTGGTCTGCGGTTTTTTTTCCTTCCTCTTGCTGCCCGGAATTGCGGCCATCATTTGCGGGTATAAGGCGCGGTCCATGGCGAAAAAATCGTTCGGCACCATCGGTGGAAACGGTATGGCCTTGGCCGGGATTATCATGGGTTATGCGGGTGCCGCCGCAGTCCTTCTCGGCGTCGTTGCCGCACTTCTTCTGCCGGTTTTCGCTGGGGCAAAAGCGAACGCTCGCGACGAGCAAGCGCTGAATAGCGGAAAACTAATCGGTATCGCCTGTCGAATGTATGCCTTCGATCACGACGGAGCCTTCCCGCCCAACCTCCAGGTGCTTTCGCCAAAATACCTTCCGAATCCTCAAATCGCTTTAGGCTTCGATTATTTTCCCGGTCAGCACGAAGACGACTCCCGGGAAAATGTCATCGTCTTTAGCAAATTGATGAACCGAAAGAACCAGCGTGTCGTCGTCCACGCCGATGGGTGGGTACTACTGGAGACAGGCACGCCCAGCGCGCCGGTTTTGCGAGAAAGTCCGCACTAGAATCCACCTCGATCACGGCCGCGGCGCGAGCGCAAGCGCCGGCAGGTCATCCGCAAGCAGCGTCGCGACGATCGTCCGAGCGGCGTGCGGGCGACCCATCGCGGATGCCGCGCGGCGCATGGCGGCGAGGCGCGCGGGGTTTCCGAGCAGCTTGTCGATTTTGAACGGCAGCGTGGTCAGTTCATTACAGCGAATGCCGGCCCCCTCTTCGAGCAGGTGGTCGGCGTTGCGCTCCTCCTGGCCGGGGATTGGCGAGAAAACCGCCATCGGCAGCCCGCAGGCCAGCGCCTCGCTGGTCGTGAGCCCGCCGGGTTTGCCAATGAAAAGATCGCTCGCGTGCATCAGCTCGTGCATGCGGTCGGTGTAGCCGAGGATGCGGAAACGCCCCGT
Source organism: Chthoniobacter sp. (assembly GCA_021414005.1). Lineage (GTDB taxonomy): Bacteria > Verrucomicrobiota > Verrucomicrobiia > Chthoniobacterales > Chthoniobacteraceae > Chthoniobacter. Next base: position 9,067 of record JAIOPH010000027.1, read on the forward strand.
CTCCGCGCCCACGGCGGCGGCCACGCGCGCTTTCACCTCCTCGCTTTTGCCACAAATCACCAGCGTTTGCGCGTCGTGCCGGAGTTGCTTCAGCCGCTCGACGATGACTTCCGTCGGCCCCACACCGAGCGCACCGGCGGAGAGCAGCAGCGTGGTTTTTTCCGGAGCCAGGCCGTAACTCGCGCGCACCGCCGGGCGGTCGATGGGCTCGGCGAAAACCGGATCAATCGGGATGCCGGAGACGGTGACGCGCTCGGCCGGAAGCCCCAGGGCTTCGAGGTGTGCCTTGGTCTCGTCGAGCGCCACGAAATAGCGATGAAAGACGCGCGACAGCCACATCGCGTGGCAGTCGAAATCCGTGACCGCGATGGCCAGCCGCGTATCAAGTTCCCCGCGCGCTATGAGATGCGCGATAATTCCCGCCGGGGTGAAGTGTGTGCAGACCGTGATCTGCGGGTTGAAAGCGCGAATCATCTTCACGAGCGGGCGCGTGTTCAGCCGCTCGAATTGCAGGCGCAGCTTGTCGTTTTGCCACGGCGCATCGCTCGCGCGGTAAGCCCAGCCGAGCACATCCGGCGCATCGCGCACGAGCTTCAGGTAGAGCTTCGAATAGGCGTCGTGAAAGAGCTTATTGGTGAACTTCAGCGCATCCTCATTGCGCACCGCCGCCACCCGTTCATCACGCGCGAATTCCTTCTCCAACGCCTGCGCCGCCCGCACATGACCGGTGCCCGCACTGGCGGAGAGAAGGAGGACGCGCTGTTTCGACATGCCGCGCAGCGTGGCACGCCGGACGCCGTTTGGCGACCTCGCTTGTGTCGAGTCGAGCATTGCCCTCCGCGGAGGCGCTCCCTAGCTTCCCGCGCATGCTCGACATCCGCCTCATTCGCGAAAATCCCGATCTCGTCCGCAGCCGCCTCGCCACGCGGGGCAGCGACGCCCAGACGAAGATCGACGCCGTACTGGCGATTGACGCGGAACGCCGGGCGGCGGAGACGCGGCTCCAGCATTTGCAGGGCGACCGCAAGCGGATCAGCAAGGAGATCGGCGGGAAAAAGGCGCGCGGCGAGGACACTGCGGAGATTGAGGCGCAGGTGCGGGGCATCGGCGACGAGATTGCTCAGCTCAACGCCCGCGCCGCGGCAGGCGAGCAGGAGCAGCGCGAACTTTTGCTCCATCTGCCGAATCTCCCACACGCCGAGGCACCCGTAGGCGCGGACGCGAGCGCGAACCCGGAAGTGCGCGTGTGGGGTAGCAAGCCGGCGTTCGCTTTCACGCCGAAGTCGCATGTCGAGCTGGGCGAAAAACTCGGGCTGCTCGACTTCGAACGCGCGACGAAAATCAGCGGCAGCGCCTTTGCTGTCTTCACCGGCGCGGGGGCGCGGTTGGAGCGGACGCTGCTGAATTTCCTGCTCGATCTGCACACGCGCGAGCACGCCTACACCGAAGTCAGCACGCCGTTTGTGGTGCGACCGGAGGCGCTCACCGGCACGTCGCAGCTCCCGAAATTCGAAGATCAGCTCTACCGCTGCAAAGACGACGAGCTTTACCTCGCGCCGACCGCCGAGGTGCCGGTGACGAATCTGCACGCCGACGAAATTCTCCGCCCCGACCAACTGCCGATCCGCTACGCGGCTTACACACCGTGCTTCCGCCGCGAGGCCGGCTCAGCGGGACTCGGCACACGCGGGCTCATCCGCATGCACCAGTTCGACAAGGTGGAATTGGTGAAAATCACCACGCCGGAAAATTCCTTCGCCGAACTTGAGTCGCTGACCGCCGACGCAGAGAAGGTGCTGCAACTCCTCGGGCTGCACTACCGGGTGATCGAACTTTGCACGGGAGACATCGGCTTTGGCTCCGCAAAAACCTACGACATCGAGGTCTGGGCGCCCGGCCAAAACGCCTATCTCGAAGTTTCGAGTTGCTCGAATTTTGGCGACTTCCAGGCCCGCCGGATGGCGCTGCGCTACAAGGCCGAGGACGGCAAAAACCATTTCTGCCACACCATCAACGGCTCGGGCACCGCGCTGCCACGGCTCTTCGTCGCGCTGCTCGAAACATATCAGCAGGCCGACGGCACGGTGCTGCTTCCGCCGATTCTCCACGACCGTTTCGGCGCGGACCGCATCGGGTAAATGGATACGCCCTTTCCGCCGGACGCGCGCTGTCTGATCGGCGTCTCCGGCGGGCGGGATTCCGTGGCGCTGCTGCATTTGCTGCTCGACGCGGGGTTCAAGAAACTCGTCGTCTGCCATCTCGATCACGCCCTGCGCGCCGAGAGCGCGGAGGATGCGCGCTTCGTGGCGGCGCTCGCGAAACAGCTTGGGCTCAAGTCCGTCGTCGCGCGGGAAAACGTGGCCGCGCGTGCGAAGCGGAAACGCCAGTCGCTCGAAACCGCCGCCCGCGAGGCGCGCTACGCGTTCTTCGCGCGGGTCGCGCGCGCGCAGAAATGTCCGCGCCTCTTCCTCGCGCATCACGCGGATGACCAGGTGGAGACGCTGCTTTTCAATCTCTTCCGCGGCTCCGCCGCCGCCGGGCTCGCCGGCATGCGTCCGCTCACCGAGCGCGAAATCGGCGGCGTGACTTTGCAAATCGCCCGCCCGCTGCTCGGCATGTGGCGCGAGGAAATTGACGCCTACATTGCCGCGCACGGCCTCGCCTTTCGCGAGGATGCCTCCAACACCGACCCGCACCACACACGCAACCGTCTGCGCCACGAAATCATTCCCGGCCTTGAGCGCACCTTGGGCCGCGACATCCGCCGCTCCGTCTGGCGCGCGGCAGAGATTTTGCGCGATGAGGACGACTTCCTCGCCAGCCAGCCCGCGCTGCGCGATCTGCCGGAAACCTTGGAAACATCCACCCTGCGTGCCCAACCCATCGCGCTCCAGCGGCGCATCATTCACTCGTGGTTGAAAACACAGCTGGTGACCGGTGTCGGCTTCGACGACGTCGAGGCCGTGCGCGGTCTGCTGACGGGCTCGCGCGCGAAGATCAATCTCCCCGGCGGCTGGCACGCACGCCGGCGTGCGAAGCAAATCTTCCTCGACCGTCCGGGCGGAACCAGCCTTTGCGATTGATCGACCTGCTTTCGCCCCTAAAGTCCGCCGTCATGCTCGCCTCCCTCGCCGACTTTCGCGCCATCCTCGTGGAAGTGCTCGCTGTGCCGGTACTCTACATCGGCGCGATTGCCCTGGGTCGGTGGCTGAAGCGCCACTCGGGCGTGCAACTCGGCCTGCTCTATCAGCTTTTCTGCATCGTCTTTTCGCTGTGGCTGCCGCTGGAAATTCTCGGAACCGAATTTCCCAACCGGGAAAAAGTCATGTGTCTGGCCCGCGCGGCCAATGTGCTGCTCGGCGCGATCTTTCTGCTGGCGCTGGTCAAACGTTACTTCTGGGAGCTGTGGTATGAGCGGAACCGCAAGGAGCGCGCGCCGAAGTTTCTCAGCCAGATCTCCGCGCTCATCACCATCATCCTCGCGATCTTCGTCGTCATCGGCGGGGTGTACGGGCACAGCATCGAGGGCGTGGTTTTCGGTTCGACGGTGGTGGTCGGCATCGTGGGTTTTGCCATGCAGGATTTGCTCGGCAACATCATCGCCGGTGTCGCGCTGGAAATCGGCAAGCCCTTCAAGCCGGGCGACTGGCTGAAAGTGGAAGGCCAGCACGCCGAGGTCATCGAGGTGAACTGGCGCTCCACGCGGCTGCGGACGAACGACGACATCTACCTCGACATCCCGAATAAAACGATCGTTGGCACCACGATCACAAATCTGACCTACCCGACGCGCCAGCACGCCATCCGGCTGAGCGTGGGTTTCGAGTATTCCACGCCGCCCAATCTCGTGAAAGACATCATGGCCCGCGCCGCCGCCGAGGCGAATGGCGTGCTCATCACTCCCCCGCCGAAGGTTTACTTGAAAGACTTTGGCGACTCCTCGGTGATCTACGAGGTCAAGTTTTGGCTGGAGGACGAAGCCCTTTACAACGACACGCTCGACGGCATTCGCACGAACATTTGGTACGCCGCCCAGCGCCACCGTATCACCATCCCCTTCCCCATTCGCACGCTCCAGATCGAGCGGACGAAAGCAGGCCCGCCCGAAGCTCTCGCCGCCGCCCGAGCCACGGTGCACAAGCAGCCTTTTCTCCAACTCCTCGACGAGGCCCAAGTGGACAAACTGCTGGCCAATGCGCGCCTGCTCCGCTTTGGACGCGGCGAAAAAGTCATCCAGCAGGGCGCGGCGGGCGAGTCCATGTTCATGCTGCTCAACGGCGAAGCGGATGTGCTCATCGGCGTGAATGGACAGCACACGCGGGTCGCCACGTTGCGGAGCGGCGATTACTGCGGCGAGATGTCGCTGCTCACCGGCGAGCCGCGCAGCGCCACGGTGGTGGCGGTGACGGACTGTGAAATGTGGGAGATTGCCAAGCCAGTGATCGCGGAGTTTTTGCAGCATAACGAAGCGCTCGTGGAAAAGCTGGGCGCGCTCCTCGCGCAGCGCCGGATGGAGACCGAGGGCATCCTCGCCTCAACCACCGAGCACGCGCACATCATCACGAAGCAGAAGGAATACACCGCCGGCTTCTTGAAGAAGCTCTCGTCGTTTTTCGAGTTATAGCGGGAGGCTTGCGCTGCGGCCCGCTCGCGCCCTACTCCGCCGCGAGCGTCTCCGGCGCGGCGGGTTGGTTCTGCGTCATCAGGTGCCGAATTTCCAGCGGCGTGAGCGCGCGGTCGGCGATGAAGAGTTCATCCAGCGCGCCGCGGAAATGCGCGCCGGACGCACTGCCCGCGAGACTGCGCCCGATCCAGAGCACCTCTTCGGTCGGGCCCGCTATTTCCCCGCCGCCGCCGGTTCCGTTGCGCCCGCGTTTGGGATTACGGCGCGCGGACAGGCCATCAAGCCGGCCATCCACATACTGGCGGATCTGCAGCCCCTCCGCCTTTCCTTTTGGCGAAAAAACCACCGCGAGATGATGCCAGCGTCCGTCGCGCAGCGGCATGCTGCCGATGAGCGAATTACGCCCGGCACCCGTCCGCAACACCCCGAGCGCGCCATCGAGCGGGTTGCGGTTCCACCCGATCTCGATGCCGCGTGCGCCATGGCCCGGCCAGGCGAGCACCGCCCCGGCTTCAGGCAGCGGGGCATCGGCAGCCACATTGATCCAAAACGCCACGGTGCGCGCGCTGCGCTTGGCGATGCCGGGCATGCTGGCTTTGGCGAAAAGCCGCCCGTCGAGATGCAGCGCGCGCCCCCAGCGACCTTCGGTGCGCGTGCCAGCCGAGAGCGCATCGTCGGTGGGTTCGACCTGCGCGGTGAAACTCCTGTCCGCAGGGCTGCCACTCTCCGCGAAGGCCGGGCCGGCTTCCTCATCGAATGACCAGTGCACGAAATTCGCGGGCCGAACGAAACGCTCCAGCGCGAGCTTGCGACCGAGCTTCGCGAGCTTGGCATCGCGGTCGCGCACCTCGCTGCTGCCGGCGACGCTGAAACGCCGCGCCTGTTTTTCGTGCAGCACCACGGATGCAAGACTATTGCCGGCGGCATCGCGCGCGGCCGCTTCCACGGAGCCTTTCAGCACGAAGACTTCCGTCGCTCCGCTCGCATCCGCGACCATGCTGAACTCCGTGCCGAGATCGACCACCTCGACGCTTGGATTCGCGATGCGAAACCCGATCGCCTCGTGCGGCACGCTGGCCTTCAACGTGCCGCGATGCAGCACCGCGTCCCACGCGGAGGCGAGGTCGAGCGACACCGGTCCCTCGATCGTTATCTGCGCGCCGCAGTCGAAAGTGATCTCCGCGATTCCGCTTTGCAGCTCGATCCGCTGGCCACGGTGCAACTCCGCGCCAGGCTGCAAGGCTGCGCCCGCCCAGCGGCACTCGTGCGCGCCGGAAAGCCGCGCCACGGAATCGTCGCGGCTTTCCTGCTCTGCGCTCGCCACCTCGCCGGCGGCGTCGCGCTTTTCCGCTCCGCCGAACCAGAAAGCCAGCGCCACGCACGCCGCCGCGGCCAGCGCGCCCGCCGTCCACGCCCACGCCGGCACGCGCACGATCCGCCGTTTGGGCGCATCGGGCGCATCGGCCTGCATCTCGCCCGCGTAGTCGAAAAGGCTCGCCGAGAGCGCCAGCGTGCGGACGTAGAAACGGCGCGCGTCGTCCGAAACCGCGAGCATTTCCTCCAGCCGCGCCCGCTCGTCGGCAGTGAGCGCGCCGTCAATCAGCGCGTGGCAGAGCGCGTTGAGTTCGAGCAGTTCGTGGTCCGGCAGACTCATACCGCGCCCTCCACCGAGAGTTGGTTCGTCACGCAGTCGAGCAGCAGTTTGCGCAGCCGTCCGAGCGCCTTGTAAGCGGCGACAAGCGAGCGACCCGAGCGCTGCGCCGCCTCCTCCACCCCGCTGCCCGGCTCATAGCGCGTGAGCAGCAGTTCGCGGTCGCGCGGGTGCAGTTTGGCCAGGCACTTCGCCAGCGCCTCGTGGCGCGCGTTCATCTCCGGGAGCAGTTCCGCCGCCGTCTCGGCGATGGCGTCCACCACCTCCTGGTTGAAGACGACCTTCGAGCGCGCAAATTTTTGCCGCGCCCGACGCACCTCCCAATACGCGATCTGGCACGCCCACGCGGCGAAGTCCGTGCCAGACCGAAACTGGTCGAACTTCTCGCAGATCACCACGCTCGTTTCCTGCAGGATGTCCTGCGCGTCATGCCGGTCCGGCACGAGCGTGTAGATGTAGCCGAAAATCCGCCGCTGATGCTGCGTCATGAGCAGCATCAGTTGCTTGGAGCGGTCGGGAGTGTCGGCGGCGGGTTCCATGCTGGGCTGGAAATGTGGACACGCCCCGTGCGGGCGTTCGCGTGCGGCGGGCTACTGCACCTTCTTTTCAGCCGCCGGAGCGGCCGGAGCCACTGGTGCCGGCGCGACCGGTGCGGCGGCGGCGTCCTTCTTTTTGCCCTTGCCGCCGCCTTTGCCGCCCTTGCCCTTGTGGATCGCGGCAATTTCAGCGTCGTCGAGCGTGCCGTCCGCGTTCGTGTCGAGCAGCTTGAGCGCACCGGCTTTGTCGGCAGCGAAAGCGTCGCGCACGGCCTTGATTTCATCGCCCGTGATCGCGTGGTCGCTGTCCTTGTCGTAAAGGTTGAGCGCTGCGCCGATGGCCTCTTTCACGGGGTCCTTGGGTTTCTTGTCACCCTTCGCGGCCAGCAGCGGAGACGGCAGCGCGATGGCGAGCAGGGCGGTGGTGATGGGAAGGATGTGGGTCAGTTTCATGTCGTTGTTGTTTGGTTGGATTGTTGTGGGATTCGGGCGGCAGCCTACACGTTCTTGTTTTTCTTCCCGCCTTTTTTTCCGCCCTTGCCCTTGCCGTGCTTGCCTTTGCCCTTGTGGATGGCGGCGATTTCGTTGTCGTCGAGCGTGCCATCGGTATTCACGTCGAGCGCGGCCAGCGGACCTGTCTTGGCCGCGGCGAAGTCCGCGCGCAACGCCACGATCTCGTCGCCCGTGATGACGCCATCGGCATTTTTGTCGTGGGCACTTAGAGCGGCGGCCGAAGCCTGTTTCAGGGGGCTCTTGGCCTTCTTGCCCTTACCCTTGCCCTTGCCGGCCAGAGCCGAGGTGGGAATGGCGATGGCGATCAGGGCGGCGGAGATGGTGAGGATGCGGGTGAGTTTCATGTTGGGATGATGTTATTGGATTGATGAATTTGGAAGCGGAGCTTCGGCTGCTTAACCACGCGGCCCGTAAGGATTGGGACAACGAATGCACTTTGTTTGCCGATTTTCGGCTTATCTCAAAGCACCGGCAGCGTCAGCCGCTGGTGTCCCGGCGTTACTTTTCGAGCGGCTGCGCGGGCTGCACGCCGTTGTGGGTCTTCTTCCAGATGCGCTCGTGGAGTTCGTTGATGTCGCGTTTGAGGTCGCGGCGCTCGCGGTGCCCGGCCCGGCCATTTTGCTTGTAAGTTTTTTCCTCGCGCTCGATCCGCGCCAATTCGCATTCGAGTGAGGTGGCTTCGCCGACGGTCAGCGTACCTTCCTTGATGCCCTGCACGATGAGCAGCCGCATTTTTTCGGTCCGCGCGTCCACCCGCGGGGTGCGGAGTTCGGGTGGAACGCCGGGGCCGTTCTGCTCTTTGACCGCGGCCTTGATATCGGCCCTGGCTCCTTTCGGGAGTTCGTTCCCGCGGGCCAAGGAGGTGACGAGCGCAAAGGTCGCCGTGACGGTGATGAGTTGATGGAGTTTCATAGTTTGTGGATGAGTAGGTTCTCGGCGGTATAACAACTCGATCCCCGATAGTTGTGACAAAAAGGCCGACTCCACTTGCCGCCGCCCCGCGCAAAATCACGCGCAACCGCAGGGTGGGCGCTGAGTTTGATCGGCGTATTCCGCATCCGCGAAAAATGAAACCGTTGCTCACCTTTCTCACCGCCCTCCTGTGCGGAGGCTCGGCATTTGCCGCGCTCGGCGAAGAAAAAAAAGCAGAGAACCCGGCGATCACGCTCACGCCGGAACAGCGCGACTTTTTCGAGAAGAAGATCCGGCCGGTGCTCGCGGACAAGTGCTACAAGTGCCACTCGGAAAAATCGGAGAAGATCAAAGGCGGGCTGACTCTGGACACCCGCGAGGGCCTCCGCCGCGGCGGCGAGAACGGTCCGGCGGTGGTGCCAGGCGACCTCAAGGAGAGCCTGCTCATCGAGGCGGTGCGATATGCGAATAAGGACTTCGCCATGCCGCCACAGAAGAGCGGTGGAAAGCTGGCGGACGAGGTAATTCGGGATTTCGAAAAGTGGGTGCAGATGGGCGCGCCCGATCCGCGCGACGGCGTGGCGAAAGTGGTGAAGAAGCACGACACGGAAAAAGCCAGGGAATGGTGGGCGTTCCAGCCGGTGAAAAAGCCGGCCGTACCGGCGGTGAAAGGCACGGCGTGGCCGAAGTCGGACCTTGATCGCTTTGTGCTCGCGGGGTTGGAGGCGAAGGGGCTCAAGCCCGTGGCGGATGCTGACAAGCTGACCCTGATTCGGCGCGTGTATTTCGACCTCACCGGCCTCCCGCCCGCACTGCCGGAAATCACCGCCTTTGTGCAGGACAAGTCGCCGGAGGCGTTTGCGAAGGTTGTGGACCGGCTGCTGGCGTCGCCGCAATTCGGCGAGCGGTGGGGCCGGCATTGGTTGGACGTAGCCCGCTACGCGGAATCGAGTGGCAAGGACGCGAACATCGCCTTCCCCCATGCCTGGCGTTACCGCGACTACGTCATCACGGCCTTCAACGCCGACAAGCCGTACGACCAATTCCTGCGCGAGCAGATCGCCGGCGACCTGCTGCCCGCGAAAGACGATCGCGAACGCGCCGAGCACCAGATCGCCACGGGCTATCTCGCGATTGGCGCAAAGTCGCTGAACGAACAAAACCCGCGGCAGTTTGCGCTGGATGTAGCCGACGAGCAGATCGACGCGATTTCGCAGGGCGTGCTCGGCATGACCATCGCCTGCGCGCGCTGCCACGATCACAAGTTCGACCCCATCCCACAGCGCGATTACTACGCGATGGCGGGCATCTTCCTCAGCACCGACACGCGCTACGGCACGGCGGCGGGTTTGCAAAACCGGCATCCGACCAAACCCATCGAGCTACCAGCGGGCGCGGGGCTCCCGAAGCTGGCAGTCACGCTTCCGGCCGAGGAGCGCGCCCGCAAGGAGACGCAGCTGGCCGCTTTGAAAACGGAACGCGACGACTTGGTAGCCGAGCGGTTGAAAGCCCGCCGCGCCGGCACGCAGGACACGGCGCAAAATGGCGCGCGCGCGCTGCGCCTCATCGCGCAAGTCGGCGAACTGGAGGCCGAGCTGGCGGCCTTCGACACCAGTGGGCAGCTGAAAGCGCTCGCGATGGGCGTGGTGGATCGCCCGGCGGCCGGCACCGCCGCGGGGTTCGGCGGGACGCTGCGCGAAGGCATTCGCAGCCAAATCTTTGGACGCGCGTCCGCGTTTGGCACGATCACCGACAGCCCGGTTTTCGCGCGCGGCGAGCCGGACAAACCGGGCCAGAAAGTGCCGCGCGGTTTCATCGCCGCGCTCAGCCCCGGCGCGGCCCCGGCCATTCCCGCGCAGACCAGCGGACGCCGCGAGCTGGCAGAGTGGATGGTCGCGTCGGAGAATCCGCTCACCGCACGCGTCATGGCGAACCGCGTGTGGCACTGGCTCTTTGGCCGCGGGCTTGTGGAAAGCGTGGACAATTTCGGCACCACTGGTCAGCCGCCCGCAAACCCGGCGCTACTCGATCACCTCGCGCTGCGCCTGCGCGACGGCGGGTGGTCCGTAAAAAAGCTCATCCGCGAAATCGTGCTCAGCCGCAGCTACCAGCTCGGCTCCGGCTTCGATGAAAAGAGCTTCGCCGCCGATCCCGAGAACGCGCTCGTCTGGCGCATGAGCAAGCGCCGCCTCGATGCCGAGTGCATCCGCGACGCCATCCTCGCCACCAGCCAGCAGCTCCAACTCCAGCCGCCCGTCGGGTCGCCGATCGCGCGCGCCGGCGAGGGACCAGTCTCCCGCCCGCGCCGCATCGGAGCAGACGAACTCGTCAATGCGTCCACGAATGTGCGCTCCGTCTATCTGCCCATCGTGCGCGACCTGCTGCCGGATTCGCTCGCCGTCTTCGATTTCGCCGAGCCGTCGCTCGTCACCGGCGCGCGTGAAACCACAAACGTCCCGTCGCAGGCGCTCTTTCTCCTCAACAGCCCCTTTGTCGCCACCCAGGCCAAACTCCTCGGCGAGCGCATCGTAGCTTCCTACCCCGGCGGTCCAAATGGCGGCGCGGCGGCCAACCTTGACGAGCGCCTCACCTACGCCTACTGGCTGGTCTGCGGTCGTCCGCCCGATGCCGTCGAACGCACCGCCGCGATGAGTTTCTTCGGCAAATTTCCCGCCGCCTGGAGCAAAGGCGACACCAGCACCCTCGGCCTCCGCAACGCCGAAGCGGCCACCGCCGCCTGGACCAGTTTCTGCCGCGCCCTCTTCGCCAGCGCGGAGTTTCGCTATTTGAATTAGGAGCGATCCACCAGCCGTCCTGTTTTCAAACTGCGTCACGACCGCTCGCCGCTGCCGATATGAAAAAGCCACGCGCCTTTTCCATGGCGCGGGCGCGGTGGCTGAGGGTGTTTTTGATGGAGGCAGGGAGTTGGGCAAAAGTCTCGTCGTGCCCCTCGGGGACGAAAAGCGCGTCGTAGCCGAAGCCGCCCTCGCCTCGTTCGGCGCCGATGATCACGCCCTCGACCGCGCCGTCGAAAATGGCGCGCTGGTCGCCATCCTCGGCCAGCACGAGCACGCAGCGGAAACGAGCGGCGCGCTCCTTTCCGCGGAAGCTGCCGAGTTCACGGAGAAGTTTGGCGCGATTGTCGGCGTCGGTGGCGGATGGGCCGGCGTAACGCGCGGAGCGGACGCCCGGAGCGCCGCCGAGGGCATCCACCTCGAGGCCGGAGTCGTCGGCCAGCACCAGCCCGCCGAACAGCCGGGAGGCAGCGAGTGCCTTGATCGCGGCGTTGTCGGCAAAGGTCTCGCCGGTCTCCTCGGACGCGGGAATTTCGGGGTACGCGTTGAGGTCGGTCACCTCCCATTCGACACCCAGCATCGCAGCGATTTCGGCGGTCTTGTGGGCGTTCTTCGTGGCGATCAGCAGTGGGCGCATAAAATGGAAAACTCAACCTCCGCCCGGCGACGTGCCAGCGTTCGGCGCACGGCTTTCACCTTTCACATCGCCCCCACCGCGCGCGGCGTGAGCGTGAACTGCTCGCCCTCGCGCGCGGCCTCGATGCGAATGCTGCTTCCGGCCGCCGCCGCCACCTCGCGGGCGTGCATGAGCATGCTGGAAATCGTTCGGTCGTCGTGTTCCGGGTCGTGATGAAAGAGGTAAAGCCGCCGCACTCCGCCGGCGATGGCGAAGAGCACCACATCATCCACGCACCCGTGGCCCCAGCCGACGTGGTGTTTGTATTCGTCGGCGGAGTATTGCGCATCGGTGATGAGCACGTCCGCGTTGGCGATGAACTTCGTCAGCTTTTCCTCGATGGTCCGCGGCAGACCCTCGCCGTGCGCGGTGAGGGTGTGTTCGTTGAAACATTCATTGTCCGGCAGATAGACCACCGATCCGCTGCCGGAGAAAATGCGGTAGCCCACGCAGACGCCGGGATGGTTGGAAAAGCACGCCTCCACACGGGTCGCACCGATTTGGAACGTCAGATCCTTTACTTCCTCGATGACGATGTTCCCCGGCATCTGCTTCAGCGCGACGGGGAAATATGGGCTCTCCATCTGCCCGGCCAAAGTCGCCGCCAGACCATCGCGCGCGCCTTCGTAGCCGAGGATGTGGACGCGATTCCGGGCATGATACGCAGGGAGAAAAAACGGGAATCCCTGGATGTGATCCCAGTGCGTGTGAGTGACCAGCAGCGTGACATCCATGGGCCGGTCGCCGAACTCCGCCGCCAGCGCCTTCCCGAGCGGGCGGATGCCCGAACCCGCATCCAAAATGATCAACTGCCCGTCCACCCGCAGTTCCACGCACGAGGTATTGCCGCCAAAGAAAACGGTCGTGGGCCCCGGCGTCGGGATCGACCCGCGAACCCCCCAGAATTTCACCTTGGTCGCACGGTCGGTCGCCACCGCCGACTCCGGCGGAACCACCGCCACCGGGTGCGGTGCCGCTTTTCGCGCCGGCTCCACGGACTCCGGCTGGGCGAGCCGCACGAGCACCTCGCGCAGGGTTTCAAACTCGACGGGTTTCACCAGATACGCTGCCACTCCGACCTCATCCGCGCTCAGCCGGTCGGCTGCAAAATCCCGCCCCGTCATGATGACAATCTTCGTCGCCGCGAGTTCGGCGTGCTCCCGCACCGCGCGGCAGACCTGATAGCCATTCATTCGCGGCATCAGCAGATCGCACAGCAGGACATCCGGCCGATACTGCACCGCCAGCACGAGACCGCTTTCACCATCCTCGGCCTCGATGACTCTCCAACCATCCCGCCGCAGGAACTCCGCGGCCGGGTTACGGCAACTGGCGTCGTCGTCGATGATCAGAATCGTCTTCATGCAAATGGCGGGCGCGTGGAAAAGCGGAGGGACAAGGTCCGCCAGAATTGGAGATTCGCGGCATTGGAGGGAAACGTCGCGGCAGCGTCCAGCGCAGAGTTTGGCCCCGGATTCTTCTCGGGTAAAAGCGATCCGGGGAACCGGCGACGGGTGGCTGGCAGGTCACGATTTCGCCAACTGCGAGGCCCGAACTTCGCTATTTTCCGGCCTTGAGCGCGCCGAGCGCTTTCACGAGTTCGGCGGTGGTGCCGGCGAAACTGCGCTTAGCGTCGTGCGCCTGCAGGACGCGCCAGGCGGGCGTGGCGGCGGGGAGACTTTCGGCGAGCAGCCAGGTATCAGCGACGTGGATGAGCGCGACGGGTTTGCCCAGGTCCTCGCCGACCATGATGACGAGCGGCTGGCCGGCGGCGATTTTTTGGATCAAGTCGGCGGGCGCGGCAATCTGCACGCGGAAAGTCTCCCCGACCGGCGCGCCCTTGAGTTGCTCGGTGGTCTTTAATTCGACGACGCGGTTCTCCACATTCACGCCGGTGACCGAGGCGACGGCGACGGCTTTGACGGACTCGTAGATTTTTGCGATCGGCATGTTGATGGCGATCAAACCGGGAGCCGACGGCGCGGAAAGCACGATGAACAGCGTGGCGAGGGCCGCCGGGACGCGAAGAAGAAAACGCATGCCGCGTGGTATGTGGGAGCGCGGGCGCAAGGCAAGCACGGACGCCCGGATGCAGCGGAATGGGTGCTCTGCATGAACCTGCCAGACGAACCCGATCGGCACTGACCTCGTGCCTTGAACGCGAAGGCCAGATTCAACAACCACGTCACTCCGATAAAGCCACCGGCCAATTTCGAGAGGAATCGAACCTCCGGGAAACGAATCTCTAACATCGCAAGGCATGGCCGGTTTTCTCGGCGCCCGCCCACCAGAAGCCGCAATGCCAACCCAGATGCCACCCTCCCTGCCCGCTGCCGGTCCTTGCCTGAAAACTCCGGGGCGGTGCGCCACGGCGATCCTCGCGCTGGCGGTGTTTGTGGCCTTTGGAAGGCCAACGGCGCGGGCGGAGGATGATCCGGCGCTGGAGCAGTATTTCGTGGCGAATGCGGCTTACAATCGCAACCTCTACCCGGTCGCGATTCCGCAGTTCGAGGGCTTTCTGGCAAAGAACCCAAATCATCCGAAGGCGGACATGGCGCGGCGCGGACTGGGGCTGAGTCTTTATGCGCTGAAGCAATACGACAAGGCGCTACCGCACTTCGCGGCGCTGCTGGCCAAGCCGGACCTCGCGCCGGAAATCGAACGGGAGCGCATCATTATGCTGCAAGGCCAGTGCCTGCTGCACTCGTCGAAGGCGGAGGATGCGCGGAAGCTGTTCATCGAGAACTGGGAGAAGCTGGCGGACCCGAAGTTCAAGACCGCGGCGCTGGCGGCGATTTGCGACGTGGCGTTTGGGAAGGCGGAGTGGGACAAGGTCATTGAGTGGACGGAGAAGCTGCTCGCGACTGCGCCCAGCCCCGACCAGGCGGGGCGCGGGCTTTACCAGCGCGGCTTCGCTTTCTTCAAAACGAACCAGCTCGCGGAGGCGGCGGCGACGCTGGAAAAGGTCGCGGCCACCGAGGCGGCACCGACGTGGAAAACGCGCGCGGCCTACCTCCAGGGCGAGTGCCACAGCAGTCTCGGACAGCAGGACAAAGCGGAGCCGGCTTTCGCGGCGGCGCTGCCGGGGATGACGGGCGCGGAGGCGGCGGAGTGCCAGTATCGGCTGGGGGTGACGCGCTTCCTGCTGGCAAAATACGAGCCGGCGGCGGCGGACTTCGCGGCTTACGTGAAAGACGCGAAGCCGGACGAAAAGGGCAAGCCCGCGGCGTATCTCGGCGAGGCGAAACTCTATATCGCGCGCTGTCTCTTTGAGCGCGAGGACAAGAAGGCGGAGCAGCAGTTTGCGGCGCTCGCGGCGGGCGATGACCTCGTGGCGGCGAAGGCGAACCTGTGGTGGGCGCGGGTGTTTTCGCGGAACAAGGATAACTTCGACCGCGCTGCGGACATCCTCGCGCCGGCGGTCGAGCGCCTCAAGGCGTCCCCGGTCATTGACGACCTGGACTTTGACTACGCCAACGCGGAGATGAGCCGCAAGGTGCCGGATTGGAAAAAGGCGGCGGCGGCGCTGCAGCGCGTCGAGGCGCGCGGAAGATTCGGCCAGATGGCGGAGGTGCTGGGCCAGCGCGCGACGTGCCTGCACAAGCTGCAGGATTTTGGCGGCAGCATGCAGTTGAACGATGTCTTGTTGCAGCGCTTCGCGCAGAATCCACTGGCTGGCGACGCGCGGTTCATGCGCGCGGAAAATCTCTTCCTGCTCAATCGCGCCGAGGACGCGACGAAGGCTTACACCGAGTTTCTCGCCGCCCATAAAGACCACCCGAGCACGCTCGCCGCGGAGTTTCGTCTCGCGCAGATTCATCACCTCGCGGGTCGCTGGGACGAATCGCTCGCCAGTGCCAGGCCGCTGCTCGCGAAGAAGCCCGAGGGCCGCCTTTTCGCCCAGTTATCTTTCGTGGTCGGCGACTGCCTTTTCCGTCAGGAAAAATGGGCGGAGGCGATCCCGCCGCTGGAGGACTTTGTCGGCGCACGCGTGGACATGGGAACACCCGTCGAAATCGGCAAGTCCGGCAAGCCCAAGAACCGCAAGAAGCGCACCGTCACGCTCGCGCCGAACCTCGACACCGCGCTGCTCGAACTAGCCGTCGCCTGCGACAAGACCAACCAGAAGGAAAAGGCGATCGAGTACCTGACGACCCTCACCGGCGACTATGGCGCGCCCACGCCGCACCTGCCGCTCGCGCTCGCCGAGCAGGGCCGTCTCGCCTACGAAGCGAAGGATCTCCCGCTCGCGCGGGCCGCGCTCGAACGCTTCCTCGCCGAGGACACGGCGGCGAAGGAACCGTTCAAGGCTGGCGCCGCGGCGCAGATGCCGCGCGTGATGTATTACCTCGGCTGGGTGGATGCCTCGGAGGGAAAGCACGTGCCCGCCGGCGAGCGCTTCGCGAAAGTCCCGCGCAACCATCCGCTCGGCGCCGATGCCGCCTTGCAAGAAGGCATCGCCCTCGTGAACGCGGCGAATTTCAAGGAGGCCGCGAAGCATTTCACGCAGATGCTGAACCAATTCAGGGAGCACGAGAAACTCGCGCTCGTGGTTTACTACGCGGGCCTCTCCGATGCCCGGCTGGAGCAATGGGGCCCAGCGGCTACCCACTTCAAAAAATACGTCGATGCGTATCCCAACTCCGATTTTGCCGACCAGGCGCTCTACGAATGGGCGTGGTGCGAGCGCTCGCTGAAGCGCAACAAGGAAGCCGTCGCGCTGTACGACCAGTTGCTCGCGAAACACCCGCAAAGCCCGCTCACCGTGAAGGTGCAGAGCGAACTCGCCGAGCTGAACCTCGACAGCGGCGCGCAGGAGAAAGTCATCGCGCAGCTCACGGAAACCCTGAAGGCCACGACCGACGAAACGCTGCGCGAGCCGCTCCGCATCCAACTCGCCAGCGCGCATTTCAAAATGGGCGACCACCAGACCGCCGTCGGGCTTTTTGAAACGTTGCTAATGGATTACCCGAAGTCGAAGCTTCGCGCGTCCATGCTTTTTCAGGCCGGCGAGTCACGCCTGAAGCTCAAGGAGACTGTCGCCGCGCGCGACCACTTCGCCAACGCCGCCAAGATGCCCGGCACCGAGGAAACGCTGGCCGAATCAATCGTCATGCGCCTCGCAGAGACGCAGTCTTTCACCGATCTGCACAAGGAGGCGGCGCAAACCTACCGACAGTTTCTCTCCCGTTTTCCCAAGAGCCAATGGACGCGCAATGCGATCTTCGGCCTCGGCTATGCCTTGGAGAGGGGCGACAAACCGAACGAGGCCATTGCCGAATACAGCAAGCTGCTCGCCGACCCGAAGCTCATGGATCTGTGGACCGTGCGGGGGCGCTTCCAGACCGGCGAGTGCTACTTCAATATGCGCAAGTATGAGCAGGCCGTCGCGGAGTTTGTGAACCTCGAGTTGAACTACAAAAAATACCCGGACTGGCAGGCCAAGGCCGCCCTCGAGATCGGCCGCGTGCTGCTCACGCAGGGCAAGCGGGATGAGGCGACCCAGAGCTTCAAGGATGTCATCAGCCGTTACAGCAAAGAGAACGCGGCCGTCGTCGCCCGCCAGTATCTGGACGAAATCCGCAGCAAACAATAATCCCACAAAATGAAACAAACCCGATTCATCCCTAACTCCCGATGGTGTGCCGTGCTGTTGCTCGGCACGGCCATCTTCCTTTCCTGCACCTTCATGGCCATGGCCGCTGAGCCTGGAGCGCGATCCGGCCCGCAAAAAGAGACGATGTTCTCGCTCCTCAAGAAGGGCGGGCCGGTCATGATCCCGATCGGTATCGCCTCGATCATCGCCCTGGCGCTCGGCATCGAACGCCAAATCTCGCTGAGCCCACATCGCATCCTGCCCAAGGACTTCCTCAAGGGGCTCGCCGCTGCTTGGGACGAGGATCCCACCGGCAAGAAGGCGGAGCAATACTGCGATGAATCCAAGGGCGCGGCCGGGCATGTATTCAAGGCCGGCATCCAATGGAGAAACGAGGGCTATCAAGCGGTCAGCAAGGCCATCGAGGATGCCGGGGCCCGCGAAGCCGACAAGATCACGCGCAGTCTGCGACCGCTCCCGGTCATTGCCAGCGTTTGCCCACTTCTGGGACTGCTCGGCTCGGTTTTCGGAATGATCGAATCCTTCCAGGCAACCGCGCACAGCAGCGGTGCCGCGAAGATGGGCGACCTTGCCAACGGGATTTTCGAGGCCCTCATCGCCACGGCGGCGGGGCTGACCGTGGCCATCCCGGTCGTGATCCTGTTTCACTGGCTGGCGAGCCGCGCAGACCGCGCCATTGACCACATCGACGATGTCGGCACGGAGTTTATCCTGAAACACGCGCGCCTCGCCGTTCCAACTCCAACCAAGTCATGAACTGCCGCCGTAGAAGCGCGAAATTGGGCGATGGCGAGATGATCAGCGTGACCAACCTGATGGATGTGCTGCTCATTCTGATCAGCTTCTTTCTCGTCGCATCCAGTTTCAAGGAAGAGGAGGTGGATCACATGGTGAACCTCCCCGTGGACGCGAGGAACCAGTCGCTCACCCAGACTACTGACAACCTCATGAGCATCAACATCCGCAAAGACGGCTCTTACATCGTGCAGGGGAAGCAGATCACCGAGGAACGCATGTCCGAGTGGATGACCACTGAGGTCGCAAAGAAACCCGACATCAAGGTCCTCATCCGTAGCGATCAGGACGCCAAGCACCTTTACCTTGCGAACGTGATGTCCATCTGCCGTCACGTCGGCGTGCCGAAAGCGAACATCGCAGTCAAGACCGGGTTGTAACCAACTTCCGAGATGCCCGTGACAGATACACCAGGCACCAAGCCCGCAAGCGGGAGCAAGGCCTTCCTCGGCCTGACCCGCTCGCGCCGCTATAAGCTATACGGATGGGGAGCGTTGGCGCTTCTCCTCTCCGGGGTATTTTACGCCTTGTGGTATCTCCGCCCTGATCGCTGGTATAAATACACGGATCAGGTCGCCTTTGAGCAGGTCGCAAGGGATGTCGAGCCCGGTTACGTGCTGTGGGATCGCTCCACGCCAGCCACTGAGGGAATCGCCGCCGGCGATGACGTCCGTCAGCCCGCCATCTCCGCCGATGGTGCGCGCATGGTTTACAGCAGCGGTCTCGCAGGCGGGGATGCCAATCTTTTCGTGCGCCTTTGGGACGGCACCAATTGGGGCGCGCCGCGCCCGATGCGCGCTCTCAACAGTAAATTCAATGAGATCGCCCCCGCCTTCAGCGCCGACGGCAAGCTGCTTTTTTTTGCCAGCAACCGCCCCGGCGGTCGCGGTGGCGACGATATCTGGGTCGCGAAATGGGACGGGGCCGAATACGCATGGCCGCTGCCGCTCAGCGAGCAGGTGAACACACCCTTTGACGAGACCGACCCCGCGCCGTCGCCGGACGGCCTCGCGCTTTACTTCGCCTCGAACCGTCCGCACCAAGCCGTAGGAATCGGCGTGGAGGCTGCCGCTGCCGCGCAACTCGAGGACGTTAGCGCCCACAAGGTGGACTTCGACCTCTACGCCGCCGACCTCGCGGGCGATCTTCCCTTCGATCTGCTCGTCGAACAGCAACTCAGCATGCTTTACTCACTGCGCGAGGGAGCGCTCGCCGACCCGGTGGTCATGGCCAAACTTGGCGGTTCGCCGGAGACCGAAGCGGCCGTGGGCAAGGCGCTCGCTTTTCTCGCCAGCCGTCAGGCGGAGGACGGCCGATGGGATCTCGGCAAAAATGGAGGCACTGCGGGCCACGACGTCGCCGCCACCGCGTTCTCACTGCTCGCATTTTATGGCCGCGGCGAACGCCATGACCGCGAGTGCAAATACCAGGCGAACGTCAAACGCGGGCTCGAGTGGCTGATGGCCCAGCAGAATGTCGCCACCGGGGATTTGCGCGGCCCGAACCCGCAGGGCAACGCGATGTATGACCAGGGCATCGCCACGCTCGCACTGGTCGAGGCTTTCGGCGTGACCAAGGATTCTGCGCTGCGGCCACGGGCCATGGCCGCGATTGATTTCCTCGCGGATTCGCAGCACGAGGAAGGTGGCTGGCGCTACAAGCCCGGCGAGCGCGGCGACCTCTCGGTGAGCGGCTGGATGGTCATGGCCCTGGCCAGCGCCGAGATGTCCGGCATCCCGGTCCCGGAAAAGACCAAGGCGGGCGTCGCGAAATTTCTCAAGCTGGTCAGCGGCGGCAAGGACGGCGGCGCATATGGCTACACGGATTCGCCCGGCAAGGGCGGCAAGGGCGGCAAGGCCATGGATGCGGTCGGATTTTTCTGCGCGCAGTTGAACGGGGCGTCGGCCAACGCGGCCAAGGCTTTCGAGTCATCGCTCATCCTGAACTCCACTGGCTTCAAGTTGGCGGATGTCTATTACGCCTACTACGGCACCGTGGCCGCCTATCAGCATCAGGGCCCGCTGTGGCGCGAATGGAAGACGAAGATGCACGCGGAGTTTCTGAAGGCCCAGGCCGAAGATGGCTCGTGGGCCCCGACCGGCAGTCACGCTGCCGGAATGGGCACGGTGATCGGCACCGCGCTCGTCTCGCTCTGCCTCGAGGCGCACTACCGCTACTCGCCGCTCTACGGCCTCGGTTTCGAACCAGATCCGGCCGGCCCGAATCCAAACGTCATTGACGGCACCGCACTGCCCGCGACTCCGCACTTCCGCCACGCCAGACATCTGGCGCCCCTCAGTTCACCAGCCGACGACCTCGCCCCGGTCATCACCGACCACGGCGATTTCATCTATTTCGCATCGCGCCGCGAGGGTGGCTTCGGCGGATTGGACATTTACCGTTCGCGCGTCAGTGGCGAAGTCCCGACCGCGCCCGTCAACCTCGGCCCCGAAATCAACAGCACGGCTGACGAGTCCGACCCCGGAGTGCGCATGGCCGGCTTCCACCTGCTTTTTAATTCCAACCGCGACGGCAATGCCGCAGGTCTCTACAGTGCAAAAAGCAAGCGCGTTGTGCGCCGTTTCGACTATGCGGGGCTGCCTTCGAGTACCTGGCTGTGGAGTAACCTCGGCTGGCTGATCACAGCCTTGCTGGCGCTCATTTTTTTCCTGCGCCTTGCCTACCGCGCATTCCGCCCGCTACCCGCCGAGGGAGCTCCCGCCGACACCATGCCGGACAAAACGGCCACCATCTCCTCCGTTTGATGGCATGAGCGCCCACAGCCAACTACCTGCCGAAGGAAGGCGTCGCACGCTCCGATGCCTTTATGCCATGGCCGCGCTGGTCGCGCTTGCCGTGCTCATCGGGGCGGCCATGGTGGTCGGGGCGAAATTGCGCAACGAAGTCTGGGCTTATTATGCCGACGACTCCGGCAAGCGCGTCGGGGTTGGGGAGGGAAAAGCCCGCGCCGTCCTGTGGGAAGATCCGAAACAGAACAGCTTCGCCGAGAGCCGCGACCCCGCAGCCCCGGCTGTCGCTGATCCGGTCAACCAGCCCGGCCGAAGGATCGAGGCAGCGTTCTCGCCCAACGGCACCATGATGGTGCTCGTTCGCTGGGATCCAGTGAGCGGCGAAAATGCCGACTTGTATCATTCGCAGTGGGACGGTCGCACCTGGTCACACCCGGAGCCTCTCGCCTCAATAAACAGCGCGAGCAACGACCGTGGTCCCGCCTTCTCACAAGACGGTCGTTACCTTTATTTCACCTCCGACCGTGCGGCCGGTGCGGGCGGCTACGACTTGTATGTCGCTCGCTGGGACGGCAAGGCTTGGGGCGGTGTCGAATCGCTCGGCCAGCCCGTGAACACCGCTGCCAACGAACTCGGACCGGCACTCTCGGCTGACGGGAAACGCCTCTACTTCTCTTCCGACCGCAACGGAAAACGTGAAGACATCTTCGTCGCCCAGGCGCTCCCCAGCGAAGCAGCCGTCCCCGTAGCCGCATCCGCCGACCCGAAAGCTCCCGCGAAGCCAGTTTCCCCGCCGCTGCCACCGCTGCCCAAGTTTGCCGCTGCAGACTCCGCCGGGCCTCTCAATTCCGCAGCCGATGATGTGGAGGCGGTGCTCACCGCGCGGGGAGATCATATCTTCATCGCCTCCGACCGCGACCGCACGGAGAAATCCGGTTTTGGAATCTATTTGAGCCGCGTGGTTGCCGGCCAGACCCAGCCGCCCGAGAAAGTGGACCTTTATTTCAAAGCGGGAAACACATCCGACCCAGCGGTGCGCATGGATGGTTTCGATCTGTTATTCAGCGCGGATGAGCACGCCACCACCGCCGGCGCGGAACCATCGAAAGGCTACCGCCTTTACCACTCCACGACCCGCGAGGTCATCGGCTACACCGACCTTTCACGCTGGGAGCTTTTCAAAAAACTCATGGGCAACATCGGCTGGCGGATCGTCTTCGCCGTCGCCGCACTCGCCGCGCTGATCTATCTCCTCGAGCGCTGGCGCGACCTCACCAGCCTTTACGCCAAATGCCTCGCCGGTTCGGCAGCCATCCATCTCGGTGCCATCTTCCTCATGATGGTCTGGCTCGTCAGTAAGGAACTCAAAGCCGGCGGTGAATCGCAGTCGCCGGAGATCGCCATCAGCATTGATGCGCTGGCCCAGGAGACCCTCGCCTTGGAGAGCGCGCCGGAGGAGGTCAGGCTGGCCGCGAGCCCGGTCGCCCTCGTGACCGACAAACTGGAGAGCGACTTCAAGATTCCAAACTTCGAGCCCCAGCAGATCACCACGAAGACGCCGCCGATAGTATCAAGCACCGACAAATCTTCGTTGATCACCGAAGTGCGGCTCTCCAAGGCCAACACGGCGAACACCGATGCGCCGGTTCCGAAGCCCGCCAATGACACGCCGCTGCTCGCCGCTTTGCCCCCCACAACCCTGCCCGAAATGGAAAGTCCGAAGCTCGAGGAGCACGACCCGTCAGAGACCGGGAAGGGGGTGGAAGCCGCCAATCCTCTGGCCGATGTCTTCCTTCCCACGAACGCCATCCCGCAAGTCTCCACGCCGAAGCTGGCGAAAAACGCCACGCCCGCCAACGCCCCGGCGCAGGAACCAACCAAAGCCACGAAAATCACAACCAGCGGGGCCACCTCTCAGACCACGGACACCGGCGGCGAGACCGTCGTCGCGCACCGCGGCCTCGAAGCCGCCGGCGAGCCGCCGAAGCTCGATAGCGCGGGCACCGTCGCCGCGATGTCGCTCAAGCTGCCGGGCACCGACTCGCAATCCGACCCGCTCCTGCCCGGCAAACTCGAAACGCCGCAACACGAACTCGACGCCAACGCTTTGACCAAGCTCATCCAGAAACAGCGTGGCAAACCTTCGCAGGAAACCATTGACCAGCTTGGCGGTTCGGATGCCACCGAGCACAGCATCGGCAGTTCCCTCGACTGGCTCTCCCGCCACCAGGAACCCGACGGCCACTGGGACACCCGCAAGCACGGCGGCCAGGGCGACTACGACACCGGCAGCACGGGACTCGCGCTGCTTTGCTACTACGGCTGGGGTGCCAGCCACGCTGCCAATGGCAATTATCAGGGCAACATCCGCCGGGCAATTGACTGGCTCGTCGCGCAGCAGAAACCGGATGGCAGCCTCGACGGTCCCGGCGGCCGGATGTATTGCCACGGCATCGCCACCATCGCGCTCTGCGAAGCCTTTGGCGTGAGCAAAGACCCGGCGCTCAAGGCTCCCGCGGAAAAGGCCGTCGCGCTCATCATCGCCGCGCAAAGCCCGAAAGGCGGCTGGCGCTACACGCCCAAGCCGGGCGACGCCGATACCTCCGTCACCGGCTGGCAATACATGGCGCTGCACAGCGCGCGCATGGCCGGGCTCGAAGTCCCGGAGGCGGTTTTTGAAAAAGCCCGCAAGTGGCTCGACTCCGCCGGCGGCGGAAAACACGGCGGCCTCTACGGCTACACCGGCCCGGAGCGCAGCAACGCCGCGATGATCGCCACCGGGATGTTTTGCCGCCAGCTCGACCTCGTCGCACCGACCGACCCGCGCATGACCGAAAGCGCCGAGGCGCTCAAGATGCACCCCATGAACGTCAGCGCCCCGGATTTCTACGCCGTGTACTACGCCACCCTCGCGCTCTACCAGCATCAGGGCCCGCTTTGGACGGAGTGGAACAACCGGCTGAAGGAAGCCCTGCCGCTCCTGCAAAAGAAGGATGGCGACGAAGCAGGCAGTTGGAATCCCACCGGCGGCCACTCCGCCGCCGGCGGCCGCGTGATCTCCACCACGATGGCGACCCTCAGTCTTGAAGTGTATTACCGCCTCCTCCCGATGTACGGCTTCCGCAACAAGGACGTCCCACCGCCGAAGGAAAAGGGAGCGGTACCAGAGTCGCGGTAACCGGATTCCCGCCGCACGCGGTCAGCCGGCCCGAGCGCGGGCGCCCCCCTGCTCTCCAGGTCTTGCCCTCCGCATCAGGGAAACGAGCAAGAACAAGAGCACGAGGGAGCGTGTTTTTTCTTTCGCAAAATCCTAAGCCAGCCCCACGGTTGCGGCTCTATCACCAATATGAATTTCGTCCCCCGCGGCTCTCGCGCACTTTGGATTGCCCCGCTCGCCGCCGGCGTGATGCTCGCCCCGCTGGCCGGAAATATTCACGCCCAGCAACTCTCCCCGGACGACGCTGCGGCGCTGGTGCTCAATGCCGGGCGGCGCGCATTCAATGAGAACCAGTTTCCCGTCGCGGCGGAGCGGTTTCGCGAGTTTTTGAAGGTCGCGCCAAATCACAAGGATGCGCCGGCGGCGCGTTACGGGCTGGGCCTCGCGCTGCTGGAGGCGGGCGACTTGAAGGGCGCGGTGGAAAGTTTCACGCAGGCCGCGGCGGCGGAGTTTCCCGAGCGCCCGCTGGCGCAGTATCATCTGGGCACAGCGCAGCGAATCACCGGCACGCAGACGCTCGCGCAGATCGCGGCGAAACCCGCCGAGGAAGCCGCGTTGCGCGCGGCGGCGCAGGCGAGTTTTGGCGAGGCGGCGAAAGCGTTTCAGGCTGCGGCGGAGTTGCTCACGGCGCGGGTGAAAAAGCCGGGCGTGGCGCTGCCGGAGGAGCTGCCCGCGGAAGCGGAGTGGCTGGTCCGCGCGCGGTGCGATCAGGCGGACATGCTCCTGCGCACCGGCAAGACCAAGGAGGCGGCGGACGCCGCGTGGAGCGTGCTCGCCGATCCGGCGTGGACCAAAAGCCGCAGCCGCCCGCTGGCCGTCTATCATTTCGGCCACGCGAGTTTTTTGCTGAAGGACTACGTGCCCGCGGGCCGCGAACTCGCGACGCTCGCGCCGTTCGCGCAGGAGTTCGGCGTGCATGCCCGCTACCTGCTCGCACGCACGCATCATCTCAGCGGCGAACTCGCCGAGGCGGGCGCGCAATACAAGGCGGTGCTGGCCGGTTACGAGGAGCAGAAGAAGGCGGCGCAAACGACATTGCAAAATCCGGCGGCGCTCAAGGCAGGCCACAAGGCTGCGCTGGAGGCGCTGCTGAATCAGCCGCCGCCCGAGCATGTGGCACGCGCGGAATTTTACACCGCCGTGCTCACTTTTGACGAAGGGCGGCAGGCCGAGGCGGCCACGCAGTTCGCGGCGTTCGTGCAGAAATATCCGAAGTCGCCGCTGCTCGCCGAGGCGCAGTTCCGCATCGGCGCGTGCCATGTGCAGCTCAAGAAATTTCCCGAGGCCACCGCCGCGCTCGATCCGCTGAAGGAGCATCCGCTGCTCGGCGATCAAGCGCTGATCTGGCTCGCCCGCGCGCGGGTGGGTGCCGCCGATCCGGCGAAACCGGCGGAGTTTGATCCGGCGGTCGCCGCGGCGCTCGAGATGCTCCGCCGTGCGGTGCAGAAAGGGCAGGCGCTCGCGGCCACCGATCCCGAGGCCAAGCTCCGGCGCGCGGGCGTCCTCATGGAACTCGCCGACACCGCGGTGCTCGCGAAGCAGTATCCCGAGGCGGTGACGAACTACGACCTCATCATCGCCGAGACGCCCACCCGCGCCGAGGAGGCCATGCAGCGCGAAGTCACCGCGCGTCATTTGGCCGGCCAGTATCCCGAGGCGGAAGCGCTCGCGACGCGCTTCGAGCAGACGTTTCCCGCGAGCACGCTGCTGCCGGCGGTGCTTTTCCGCGCGGCGGAAAGCACGTATCTGCGCGCGCTGAAAGTCGCCGATCCCAACGGCCAAAAAGGCCCGCTGGCCGAGGCCGTCACGCGCTACAAACGCGTGGTGCGGAAGTATCCCGAGTTTCCCTACATCAACATGGCGAGGCAGGGCCTCGCGACCGCGCACTACCGGCTCGGCAACTACACGGAGGCCGCGCTGACTTTCGCCACCATCGCCGACGGCGATCGCACCGGCGATCTCGCGACCGTCCCGTACCTGCTCGCGGACTGCCTCATCCGCGGACTGCCGCCGGAAACCGACGACGCAATTCAGGCCGCGCGCTTTCTCCAGCAGGCGGAGCAGGCGGCAAAGCTACTCGAAGGCTTCGCCGCCGCGCAGGACAAAAGCCCGCAGGCACCCGATGCGCTGCTCAAACTCGGCCACTGCTACCAGCGCATCGGCGTGCTCCTGGCCGCGCCCGCCGAGCGCACAAAGACGCTGACCGCCGCGCGCGATGCCTACGACCGCGCGATGAAGCTGACGGACAAGGAGCCGGTGCGCTCGACGGCGGTTTTCGAGATGGCGAAATGCCAGGCGCTGCTCGGCGATCCCGCCTCCATCGGCGCGGCCGCCGGCCTGCTCGCGCAATTTCAAAACGCCCCGCTCAACGCCACGCCGAACGCTCCGCTCGCCCTGCTGCGGCTCTCGACGCTGCTCCGCGCCCAGGGCAAGCCGGCGGAAGCGCTGGCCGTGATGACGAACTGCCGCACGCAGCAGGAGCCCAAGCTCGCCGCCGATCCGGCGCGCGCGGCGTGGGTGCCGATGATCCAATACGAGAACGCGGTCGCCTTGAAGGAATCCGGCAAGGTGCCCGAGGCGCGCGCGCTCTTCGAGGCGATGGTCCCGCAGTTTCCCGGCAAACCGGAGGCGCTGAACGCCGCGTGGCGCGTGAGCCAGTGCAAACGCGAGGAAGCCACCACACTGCTCGCCACCGCCCGCCTCGCCGCGGCGAAACCCGACGCGAAGCCCGAGGAAATCGTGGCCGCAAACAAGGTGGTCGAGACACAGAGCGACGCGCTCGGCGATGCCGCGGAAAATTTCCTCGTGCAGGCCGAACAACTCCGCACCACGTCCCCCGACGCCGACGCGCCGCTGCGGATGCTCTACGAGGCCGCGTGGTGCTACCGCCTGCTCGTGGAGGTGGAAGCCGAGGCCGCAAAGCTCAAGGCGCAACGCGCCGTCTCCGCTCCGGCACCCGCTCCCGTCGAGGCCAAAGCGCCCCGACTTCCCTCCCAGCAGCGGGCCATCGAGATCTATCAGAAAATCATCGCTGCCGCGCCCGCGGCGCCGGTCGCCACGCAGGCGCGGTGCGAGTTGGCGGAGATTTTCAGTGCCCGCGGCGAAAACGACGCCGCCACGGAACTGCTCACCGAAGCGCTCGAGAAAGCGCCCGCCACGGAAATCCCGGCGCGCATCCGCCTCGGTCTCGCGGCGACGAATCTCG
Source organism: Chthoniobacter sp. (assembly GCA_021414005.1). Lineage (GTDB taxonomy): Bacteria > Verrucomicrobiota > Verrucomicrobiia > Chthoniobacterales > Chthoniobacteraceae > Chthoniobacter. The sequence continues at coordinate 36,358 of JAIOPH010000027.1, forward strand.
CGCGGAAAAATCCCGTGCAAGCGCTGGCCAACGTCCAACCGCTGCTCACCGCACCCGACAGTCCGGACGGCATGGAGGCCCGCAGTATCGTCGGCGAAGCGCTGGTGCAGCAGCAGAATTGGCCGAAGGCGATCGAGCAATTGCTGCCGTTCCGCGATGACGAAAAACTCCGCAACGTGGCCGGAGTGAGCGACCGCGCTTTGCTCCGCCTCGGCCACGCCTACGGCGAAGCCGCCCAATGGGACGCCAGCCGCCAGACGCTCGAAGCGCTCGTGCAACGCTATCCGCAAACTCCCTGGCTGGACGAGGCGCGCTACGCCATCGGCTGGGCGTGGCAGAATCAAAAAAACTACGACAACGCCGTGGCCGCCTACACCGAAGTGACCAAGCGCTCAGCAGCGGAAATCGCCGCGAAAGCGCAGGTGCAAATTGGCCTCTGCCGCTTCGAGCAAAAGCGCTTCGAGGACGCCATCGCCGCGCTGCTCGCGGTGCCTTTCACCTACCGCTACCCCGAGTGGAGCGCCGCCGCCCGCTGCGCCGCCGCCCGCGCGCACCTTGAGTTGAAAAAGCCCACCGACGCCGAAAAGCAGTGGCAGCAAGTGCTCAACGATTCCCCAAAAAGTCCCTGGGCCGACGTGGCGCGGAAAGGTTTGGAGGGCATGAAGTAGGCATGATCGCGGCGAGTCAAAATCCGTCTGCGCAACCGGGGAGCACGGGCTTCCAGCCCGTTGCGTCCGGCATCCTGCCGGACGCGCACGGGGCGTGTGCGAGGCCGGCGATCTGCATTCCGGCACACACGCTCAACCCTCCGGCTGGAAGCCCGCGCTCTACTTTCACCGCCATCCTCGCCGTGCTGCTCATCTGCCTCGTGCTCCCGGCCCGCGCTTACATGGAGGCTCCGTTTTCCCTCGGCAAAGTGATCACCGACTCCACCAACATCCTCGTGGCGCGCGTGGAAAAAGTGGATCGCGAAAAGAACCTCATCATTTTCACCAAGGTTGCCGACCTCAAAGGCAAGCACCCCGCTGACACCATTAAACACAACATTGGCCAGGCCGGTTTCAATCCGCGCGAATGGCAGAATGTGATGGCGTGGGCCGAGGTCGGACAGACGGCCGTGATCTTCCACAACGGCGGCGCGTCCGAGATCTGCATCAAGGACTACTGGTATCAATGCGGCATCGGCGAGTGGTGGCAGATGGTCCACGGCGAGCCGTATTTGCTCCGCAGTTTTTGCGGCAAACCGGAGAAGCTCATCACCGCCGTGACCGCCATCCTCGCCGGGCAGGAGGTCACGGTGCCGGCCATGGTCGATGGAGATAAGATGACGCTCCAGCTCCGCACGGCGCGGCTCCAGCGGGTCAAGGCGAGCCTCGCAATCCAGGACTACAATGCGACGCGCGACTTCGCCGGCTGGGGCGTCGAGGATCTGCGCCCGCTCGCCGGCATGCCGGGCTTTCAACAATACGCCGCGCTCAACCGCACCAGCCCCGGCGCGGCAGGCGTGGCTCCGGCGGATTTCGACGGCGACGGCAAGATGGACCTCTGCCTTTTCGGCAGCGCGAAAGTGGTGCTGCTGCAAAACGCAGGCGGCTCGCTGAATGAGGTTCCCCTTGCCGTGACCGGCGGCGCGCGCGCAGCGGCGTGGGCCGACTACAACGGCGACGGCAAGCCTGATTTGCTGCTCGCCACGCCCTCTGGCGCGCGGCTTTTCACGAACGCCGGCGGCACTTTCAAGGATGACACGGCAAGCCTGCCGGTCGCGGCTTACAGCAATCTCACCGCCGCCGCCTGGCTCGACTACGACGGCGACGGCAAGCCCGACATCCTGCTCGCGGACGGCTTCAACGGCCTGCGGCTCTACCACAACACCGGCGCGACGCCGCCGAAATTCGATGACGTGTCCGACAAAGTGGGCCTCGGGCGCGATGGTCTCGCGCGCGGTTTGAAAGGCGACGCGCTCGCGCTCGCCGACGTGGATGGCGACGGGCGCACCGACTTTCTCTACAGCGCCGGCAACGGCGTGCTCGCTCTGAACAAAAAGGACGGTTTCGCCGAAGCGAAGGACTCCGGCCTCGCGTTTCGCGCCGGGCAGATCACACCGGTCTTCGGCGACTTCGATGGCGACAAAGCGCCAGACGTGTTCGTGCCGCAGTCCGGCGGAAGCAAACTTTTCCGCAACGACGGCAAGGGCCATTTCACCGACATCACCGCGAAGTCCGGCGCGCTCGCCGCGTTCACCGGCGACGCCGCGTGCGCCGTGTGGACCGACTTCAACAACCGCGGCAAACTCGATCTCATCGTCGGCTGCCTGCGCGGTCCGAACCGCTACTTCCGCCACACCGGCAACGGCACCTTCGCCGACGCCACCGAGGAAATCGGCTTCCTCCAACGCATCTTCAACACCCGCGCCCTCGCCGCCATCGACCTCAACAAAGACGGCGTGCTCGACCTCATCCTCAACAACGAAGGCCAGGAATCCTCCGTCCTCATCGGCGACCCGCAGCGAGTGGCGGGGCCGGCGGTGGCGAAGCAGTGATGTTTGATGCCGCTACGTTTATCCCGTGACCGAAACCAACAAAGAACACCGGCTTCGAGGCCCGGCTCAAATCCGAAAGCTCCGCGCGATGAACTCTCTGGTTCTCGCAATCGGTTGCACGGTGTTCGCCGCTCTTTTGCTTCCACCGGTATCCTACATCCGACCTCGTCTCGACGCTTCGGGCCGTCAGTTGTTTCGTCCAGATGGCCGTCCCGCTTGGGAACACGATTGGCGTTCAGAGTTACGCGAACAGTGGGTTCCTTATTCCTGCTTCGCTCTCGCGGCTTTGTTCATTGTGCGCGCAGCATTCATTCGCTTTCGTCCTTCGTCCACCTCCAAACCCGATGAACGCAGCGCCTAACGACATGGCTGCCATCGAAAACAACACCGTCATTCTGAACGGAGTTTCGCCGTGGGCGAAGGCGGTGGCGAAACGGAGTGAAGAATCGCTGACTGTAACGCGGACGGAGGCGGTGGGAGTAATCGCGCGCGCATCCCACCAGACCGCCTCCGCCCACGTAGAGTCAGCGATCCTTCACTCCGGCTTGGTTCGCAAAGCCCCCCAAGCCTCCGTTCAGGATGACGGCCGGTTTTTTTCGACGGGCACGCTGCGTCTGCGCGCGACATCGAAACGTGCGCGACACCACTCCGCCGTCCGCTCCATCCCAATGCGCCTCGCCGCCCTTCTCCTCCTCACCATTTTCCTCACCCTCCCCCGCGCCTCGGCCGACTGGATCACCAGCCGCGGCAATCTCCAGCGCACCGGCAACATCGACGCGCAGCCCGGCCCGAAGAAGCCGCGCGTGCTGTGGGCCTACAAGGCGGCGGAACATTTCGTCGCTTCGCCGGTGCCGGACGCGGGCACGCTGTATCTAGCGGGGCTCGGCGCGTTCAGCACGCCGACACTCCACGCTTTCTCCATCGATGCCGACTCCGCCGAGCGCGCGTTGTGGGCTAAGGCCGCGCCTTTTCTCAAACTCCCGACCGTCTCCCCGCCCGCGGTCACCGGCGGCCTCGTGGTTTTCGGCGACGGCATGCACCAGACCGACGGCGCGACGCTCTACTGCATCCGCGCGGAAAATGGCCGGCCGGTCTGGCAGTTCCCGGTCCCCGGAAAACTCGTCCACATGGAAGGTGCGCCGACCATCGAGAAGGATCGCGTTTACATCGGCGCGGGCGATGCGGGCGTGATCTGCGTGGAGTTGAAAAAACTCACGCTCGACGGCCAGGACACGGACCCGGCGGCGGCGCAGAAGCTCATCGACGCGCGCTGGACCGAGATGACGGCGAAGTTTGCCGAGGCGAAAAAGAAGGATCCGGATTTCGCAATCCCGCCGAGCGAGGACGCGCTGCCGAAGCCCGCGCCGAAGCTCGTCTGGCAGCAGGGCAAAGGCACGCTGCACGTCGATGCCGCGATTGCGGTGGCCGGCGAACGCGTGCTCGTCGCGTCGGCGTACATCGACGACGACAAGGTCGGCAAACGCGCGCTGGTCTGCCTCGCGGCGGGCGATGGCAAGGTGCTGTGGGAGGTCCCGCTCGCAGGAAAATACAACCCGTGGGCCGGCCCGACCGTGGTCGGCAACACCGTGCTCATCGGCTGCAGCAGCATCCGCTTTGACCGCAAACTCATCCCCGGTGCGAAGGGCGAAGTGCTCGCGGTGAACATCGAGAACGGCGCGGTCCTCTGGCGCAAGGAGCTGCCCGGCGGCGTGCTTTCGGCGGTGGCGGTGAGCGGTGATCTCGCGGTGGCGACGGCGACGGACGGCACGGTGCGGGCGTGGACCGTGGCGAATGGCGCGGAGAAATGGAGCTACAACGCGGGCGCGCCGTTTTTCGCCGGAGCTGCGGTCGCGGGCGGCAGCGTTTACGCCGCCGACTTGAAGGGCATCGTCCACGCGATCAGCCTCGCCGACGGCAAAGCGGAGTGGACGTTCAACGTCGCCGCCGACCCCGCGGTGCAAGGGCCGGGCATGTTCTTTGGCTCGCCCGTCGTACATGGCGGCGATCTTTTTCTCGCCACGACCAATCTTGACGGCGACCGCCCCGACCAGCCCTCGGTGGTCATGTGCCTGTCCGACAAGGCCGCCGGCGCGAGCGCGGCCAGCGCCGTAATTGCCGTGGACAAAGCAAACCGGCGGATTTCCATCCCGGCGAAAATCGCGCCGCGAAAACTGCCGAACCTCAAGGAAATCTATCCGCTGGAAGTGCTCGCCACTTTCCCCACGCCCCGCGGACAGAAGGCGCACGAAACCATCGTGACCTTCGAGGCCAAGCCGAGCGAGATTCACAAGGCGCTCGAACAGCTCGGCCTGAAACCCGGCAGGCCCGCCAAAGGCGAAGACGCCAGCGCCACCGGCCCCGAGGTCGCCGTTTCGCTCGAACTCCCCGGAGTCGCGGGCAAGACGCGCCTCGTGCCCATCGAGCCCGCGATGATCGACATCCGCACAGGCAAAAAGATGCCGGCGCTGAAATGGCATTTCACCGGATCGGCGATGCGCCAGCCCGATCCCGAAAAACCCGCTAAGGTCTATGGTGCCGACCTCACCGGCACGCTCATCACGATCTATCCGGTGACCGATGAAACCGTCCTGCAATCGAATCTAACCGTCGCCGAAGCCTCGCTTCTCCGGCTCGAAACGAACACCAACATCCTGCCCGCCGAAGGCACGCCGGTGACTTTGAGGATCGAAGTGAAATGAAAGACCAAAATCCTCATCATTCGACCGTCTCGTGGACGACCTTTGCCATTTTGGGTCTCGTTGCTCTCGCGGTGCTCGCACTCCGTCCCGTTGGCGGCGGCAAAGCAGCGGCCAATCCCGAGACGACACGCAGCGTGGTCGCCGCAGACTTGCTCAAGGACCTGAAGCCGGCGCTGCCCGTGACCACGAACCAGGCGACCGCCTTCACCGCCCCGCCGCCGTGGAAACCAAACACCATTTTTCCCGTGCCTGTCCGCTCGTGGCTGCCGCCCGCGGAGACCGGGGAAAAGGCGGGCCGCCTGCCTGGCGACCAGCGTCCCGCATCGTCGCCGCCCGTCTCGCTCCCCGAGACCCCGCTGCCCACGCCGGACGTCACGCTCCCCGAGCCCCGCGTGCTGCCGGCTCGCGACCTCGCCTTTGCCACCGCGCCCGACCCCGCGCTTGTCGCTGTTTGGATCGCCACCAGCCCCGCGCCGGAAACGCGCGGACGCCCGCCCGCTTCAGATCGCCCACAGCTCGCGACCGATCCCACCGCGGAAATCACGCGCGCCTTTCCCGTAACCGCGCCCACCGGCCTGCGGGAAACGCCACCGCCGTTTCTGCGCATCGCGCTGCCCGATCCATTCGAGCAAATCAACATCGCCGAACTGCGCCCCGCGCCGCCGGAAATTGATCCGCCTGTCATTCCGTTCACCCGCCCGGCCAATCCCTGGCCCGGCAGTGCCGAGCCCGCGAAGTAACGCCCGCGACGCCGGACACCGCGCCTTCCTCATCGCGTGAACGCATTTTTTTCCACGGACCTCGCCGTTGTCCCGATCCTCGTGGGGCCGCTGCAGATGCTGCTGCAGATGTTGGCAACAATGCTTCCGGCAATCCTGCTTGGAATCGCCAGCGCTCTTCTGGCGTTGGTTAAACCGCGCACCTTCAAACTTGCGATGCGAATTTTGTGGCGGCTGAAAGGTTGCCTCTTACTCACACTCGCTGTCATCGTCGGCGCGGTATTCGTTGCAGTTGCGACATTCAGAAAACCTACCGGCCCAGTCAGCCAAGCCGAAACCACGACGCATGACTGGCCCGCATTTCGCGGCGGCGCGCAGCGCACGGGTGCGCTGGCGGACAGCCCGTCGCCCGTCGAGGGCGGGATCAAGTGGGCCTTTGCCAGCGAAGCAAAAACCTTCCACTCGTCGCCCGCCATCCTCGGCAACCGGCTCTACGTCACCTCCGCAGAGGTCGGCGTTTTTTCCACGCGCGGTGCCATCTACTGCCTCGATGCCGACACCGGCGGAGTCGTCTGGAAAAGTGCGCCCGAAGATTTTCGGGCCACGTTTTCCTCGCCCTCCATCGCGGGTAAATACCTCGTCACCGGCGAAGGGCTGCACACCGTCAAGGATGGCCGGATCAGTTGCCTCGACATCTCCCGCGGCGGCGCGCTGCTGTGGAGCTACCGGACGAAAAGCCACGTCGAATCCTCGGCGGCCATCGCCAACGGCCGCGCCTACATCGGCGCGGGCGACGACGGTTACTACTGTTTCCGACTCGAACCCGACGCGCAGGGCCAGCCGGTGCTGCTCTGGCACCTCCCGGGCGACAAATATCCCGACGCGGAAACCGATCCTTTGGTGCTTGAAGGGCGCGTCTATCTCGGGCTCGGAATCAACGGCCAGGCGCTCGTCTGCGTGGACGCCGCGAGCGGTCGCGAGCTGTGGCGCGTGCCCACGCCGTTCCCGGTTTTCAGTCCGCCCGCCATCGCGCGCGGAAAGATTTTCATCGGCATGGGCCACGGCGATTTCATGTTTAGCGCCGAGGATTTGCTCGCCCGGCAGCTTGATGCCCGACGCGCCGCCGGAGCCAGCGAGGCTCATCTCGCCGAGCTAACGCAGGAGTGGAAAACACACGGCGAAGTGTGGTGCATCGACCTCGCGACGCAGCACGTGGACTGGCGCTTTAAGACCGATCGCACCGTGCTCGGCGCGGTGGTCGCCGCCGACGACCGCGTGTTTTTCGCCACGCGCGGCGGCACGGTTTACAGCGTGGGATTCGACGGCCGGCCGCTCGCCACCTGGAGCGCGCATGCGCCGCTGCTCGCCTCGCCCGCGCTCACTTCGTCGCACCTTTACGTGACCTCCGAAAGCGGGCGGCTCTTCGCGCTGGATCGCGCGAATCTGCAACCGGCCTGGGAAACCGCGCTCGGCGCGGCGGGCACGTTTTTGAGTTCGCCCGCGATCGCGCGCGGCCACGTCTATGTCGGCACGCCGGAGGATGGACTCCTCTGTCTCGGCCAGTCCGCCAGCACCACCGCCCCGCCGCTGTGGGCCGGCCATCTCGGCGGCGCGGGTGCGGGCGGCAATCCCGAACACGCCGCGCTCGCGGAACGCGGCGCGGTGCTTTCGACCTGGCCGGCCAAACCGGGCGACGTCATCCCCACGATCACCGCCCCGGCGGCGGCGGTGAAAAACCGCATCTTCGTTCCGCTCGCCGGTCCCGCACAGCGCGGCGTGGTCTGTCTCCGCACCGACGACGCCACGCAGCAGTGGTTTTGCGAAACTCCGCTCGGCGTGAGCACGTCACCCGCCGCATCCGCGAAACACGTCGTCTTTGTCGAAGGCGCAAAAGGCAACGCGGGCCGACGGCTGCATTTTTTGGACGCCAGCTCGGGCGTAAAACTGTGGTCGGTGGAGGTGACGGCGGAGGCTTTAGGCCTCTCCGCCATCACCGCCGATGCCGTGCTCGCGGAAGATCAACCCGGACGGCTCACAAGTTTCGATCTCACCGGCAAAGTCCAATGGCGCGTGTCTCATCAGTCGAGACTCGCCGGCCCGCCCGCGCTCGCCGACGCGCTCATCATCGCCACCACCACCACACCGGACACACTGCTCGCGCTCGACGCAGGCAGCGGCAAAGACCTCTGGCGCATCTCCGTCAGCGAGTCCCCGCTCACCGGCCCAATCACCCATCGCATAATGGTTCTCTTCGGCACGCCCACTGGCATCGCCGCGCACAGCATCCTCGACGGCAAACGTCTCTGGCACGCGCCCGTCGGCGAGATAAAGCGCGACCTCGTCCTCTGCGGCGACATCGTGGCGACGGTGACCGCCGCCGGTGAATTCGTGACTCTCGACACCACCACCGGCGCAGTCCGCGCGAAGCAATCCAGCGCGACCCCAAACCTTCCGCCAATCCCCGCCCGCGACGCCTTTCTTTACGCCACTCCGACCAGCCTAGCGCGCTACGACCTCACGGCCAACACCAGCGAGCTGTGGTTGGCCACGCCTGATTTTGGCACGATCACCTCCCCGCTCATAATGGCCGGGTCGTCGGTCTGGTTCGCCACGGAAAAGCGCGGACTCATCCGCGCTGGAGCCATCGCCAAATGAACCCGCGCTCCGAACTCAAGGGCCTGGCAGCCCGTCGAAAAACTCCCACAACCCGTCATCCTGAGCGGAGCGGAGGCTTTGCGGAGCGCAGTCGAAGGACCTCTAACTCCCGGCGGGGGCGAAGGCGACGGATGGCAGGCGGGATGACGGATGCCACCGGGAATGACGGGGATTCCTCATTCGGATTTCTTTCGTCATTCGCCATTCTGGATTCGTCATTTCCCCTCTCCACCGCCACCGCCCACAGAAAGTTAGAGGTCCTTCGACTCCGTTCCGTCCCGCCTTCGCCCCCACGGAACTCCGCTCAGGATGACAAGCCGGGGACGCGCGCGCCCCAATCGCCATGACCACACCGCGCTGGGTTTATTCTTTCGACGACCCTCCCCCGCCAGACGCCGACGCCGCGCGGGCGCTGCTCGGCGGCAAGGGCGCGAGCCTGGCGGCGATGAGCCAGGCCGGGCTGCACGTCCCGCCGGGCTTCACGATCACGACCGACGCCTGCCGCCATTTTTACGAAAACGACAGCCAGTGGCCCGCGGAACTCGAAGCGCAAATCCACGCGCACCTCGCGCGCCTCGAAGAGAAAACCGGCCGACGTTTCGGCTCCGGCAACGAGCCGCTTTTCGTGTCGGTGCGCTCGGGCGCGGCTTCGTCGATGCCGGGGATGATGGACACGATTTTGAATTGCGGCATCCATCCCGGACTCGCGGCGGAGGTCGGCGACACGCCGCGGTTCTGGCGCGTCTGCGTGCAGTTCATCGAGACGTTTGCCAAGACCGTCACCGGCGCTCCTTTCGCCGACGAATCCGCGGAACCCAACGCCGAGCGTGCGCGGCAGTTGATGGACGAATTCGCCGCGCGCACCGGGCGGCCTTTTCCCTCCACACCGCGCGCGGTGCTCGCGGAGTGCGTGAATGCCGTCTTCCGTTCGTGGAACAGCGAGCGCGCCATCGCGTATCGGAAGCGCCACGATCTACGCGGACTCGGCGGCACGGCGGTCAATGTGCAGGTCATGTTTCCGTCGCGCGTGTCGGGCATCGCCTTCACGCAGGACCCGAACAATCTCGCGGCGCAGCAGCTCGTCATCGAAAGCTCCTACGGGCTCGGGGAGGCGGTGGTCTCCGGCGACGTGACGCCGGATCGCTTCCTCGTGAAACGCGACGACTTCACCGCGATCCAGACTTTCCGCGGCAGCAAGGCCGGCGCAGTCGCCGCGCTCGGCGACACGAGTACGCACGACGCCGACGCGCTCACGCTTTCGCCCGCGCAGATCGGCGAACTCTGCGCGCTGTGTCTCGCCGTCGAGAAGCACTTTGGCCAGCCGGTGGACATTGAGTGGGGCTGGGCCGACGGCCAGTTCGCGCTGCTGCAATCGCGCGGGATTCGCGGACTGGACATCGCGCAGGACGCCGAGGTCGCACGCGCAGAAACCGTGCTGCAGCTGCGACAGCTCGCGAGCGGCGGGCGGCGCGTCTGGGTCACGCACAATCTGCGTGAGACGCTGCGCGCGCCGACGCCGCTGACGTGGGACATCGTCCGCCGCTTCATGAGCGGGTCGGGCGGCTTCGGGCTGATGTATCAAGACTTCGGTTACCGCCCGTCGGCAGGAGTCTGCGCGCACGGTTTTCTCGAACTGATCTGCGGACGCATCTACGCCGACCCGAAGCGGCTCGCGCAGCTTTTCTGGGACGGCCTGCCGATGAGCTACGACCTCGCCGCGATCGTGCGTGACAAGAGCGCGCTTGACCGCGCGCCGACCATTTTCGACGCGAGCCACGTGGATGAAACGCTGCTTTTCAAACTGCCCGGCGCGATTCGCGCGATGTTCCATTCGTCGCGCCAATTGAAGCGGCTGCGCAAGACGGCGAAGGCGTACTTTGAGGACGAAGTCCTACCGCCGTTTCTCGATTACGTTCGCGAAAAGCGGGCGGAAGATTTGAGCGGGCGCACGACGGCTGACGTGGTGCGCGAAGTTCACAGCCGCTGCGAGCGGGTGCTAAATGACTTCGGCAAAGAGTCGCTCAAGCCGGCGTTTTTCGGCGGCCTCGCCCTTGGCGCGTTGCAAGGATTGCTCGTGCAGCTCATGGGCGAAGCCGAGGGCGCGCGTACCGCGAGCACGCTGACCATGGCACTCGACAACGACTCGACCTACGAGCAGGACGCGCTGCTTTACGGGGTCGCGAAAGGCGAGGCGACGCTCGCGGATTTCCTCGCGCGTAACGGCCACCGCGCGACGGGCGAGATGGAACTTTCTGAGCCGCGCTGGCGCGAGGATGCGTCGTATTTGCAAAACGTCATCGCGCAAATCCGCCGCACGCCGGGACGCGCGATGCCGGAGATTCATCGCGAAAACGCGCGCAAGGCCGCGGAAGCCGCAAGCGCTTTGCCCGAGCGGCTGGCCAGCTTTGGCGGCAGCTCTTTTGCCGAGGAAATCGCGGAGCTGCTCGCCGAGGCGCGCGCGCTTTTGCCATATCGCGAAACGGGCAAGCACTACCTGATGATGGGCTACGAGCTGATCCGGCTCGCGCTGCTGGAACTGGCCCGCCGCTGGGACACGGGCAACGACATTTTTTTTCTGCACCTGGCCGAGTTGGAGCAGTTCGAGGCGCGCAAGCATGAGCTGCAAGTCGAGATCGCCGTCCGCAAGGTTCGCTGGAAATCCGTCCAGCGCCTCGAACTGCCGGACGTGATCGACTCCGAGGAACTGGACGACTTCGGAAAGCCGCAGGTCTTTGCCAACGCCACCGAGTGGCAGGGCGACGCCGTCTCCGCCGGGGTCGCCACTGGTACCGCGCAGATTGTTTTCAATCCGCGCGAAGTCGCCGATCTCGGCAGCGATTACGTGCTCGTCTGCCCGTCCACCGATCCCGGTTGGACGCCGCTCTTCATCAACGCCCGCGCGCTGATCGTCGAACGCGGCGGCGTCCTCTCGCACGGCGCGATCGTCGCGCGCGACTTCGGCATCCCCGCCATCGTCTGCCTGCACGCCACCGCTTTCCTCCGCTCCGGCGAGCGTCTCCGCGTGGACGGCAACAGCGGAAAAATCACGCGCCTCGGCCCCGCCTGACATGCTCGCGCCACTCACTCACCTCATCGTCGGCTTCATGGACTTCCTGCTCGGGTGGCTGCTGCGTTTTCCGTCCGACGTGCAGCTCATCATCGTCGCCTTCGGCTCCGCGCTCATCCTCACGCTCATCCGCCGCTGGACCACCGACCAGGGCCTGCTTCAGCGCTGTCGCGCCGACAAGGCGCAGCTCCAAAAACTCCTCCGCGAAGCCAAAGCCCGCGCCGACCGCGACGCCTTGCAGCGCCATCGCGCGACCCTCGGCATGATCGCCATGAAACAGTTCCGCCAGGAAGGCCGCCCGCTTCTCGCCTCGCTCCTTCCTATCGTCCTGCTCGCTACTTGGGCGATGAACCGTCTCGAATTTCATCCGCTGAAAATCGGCGAACCGTTCCAGTTCACTGCGACCTTCCCGATCTCCGCCGTCGGAAAAATCGCGCACATCGCCCCCGCCGACGGCCTCACCGCCGAAACCGGCTGGATTCAGGAAATCACCGCCGACACCACCTCCAGCCCCGCCCACGGCATCGCCGCCTGGCACCTGACCGCCCAACCCGGTCCCGCACTTCGGCAACTCCAAGTGCGCTTCGGCAAACAGACCTGCATGCACCCCATCCGCACCGACGGCCGTACCTACGAACCCCCGATCCAAACCCACGACACCCACCCCCTTACAACCGACATCCGGCTCGCGCCCGTCCGCCTCTTCGGCCTCGTCCCCGACGTGCCGTGGCTCCCCTTCCCCCCGTGGCTCATCGCCTACCTCATCCTCATCATCCCGCTCACTTTCCTCCTGAAAAAAGTGCTGTGCGTTTATTAAGCGCACCGCCGCCGCGATCTTTCGCGAGATTAGCCGAAGACCGATGGTTGCAGGGAGCGGAACGCAAGTTTCAAGCTGATCCGCTGATGCGGTCCGATCATCTCTCACCCATGACCTTCCTTTCCTGCCCGGACAGCGAGAGCATCGCGGATGTGCGGGACGAAAAAATGGGCGAGACGATCGGCGGCCAGAAGCTCGACCACGGCGGTGTCGGCATCCACTGGGGTTGGGAAAGGATGGGCTGGAAGCGCAATTTCTCCGCGAAAAAATTGTAGAGATGCTGGGATGGCATTTGCCCGGCCACTCCCGCCACTCCCGCCACTCCCGCCGCGTCCGCCCGTGCTCGTGTCAGAGATTTTGGACTTCCGTCTCCGCCTACTGATGTTTGGGCCGCTGGCGCTGGCTTTTTAGTGCGACTGGAGGATCAGGTCGTAGGTCGGGCGGGTGGTGCCGTCCTTGAAGGTGACGCCGGTGGGACAAAAGGGGAAACCGGCGTCGTGCGGCTGGCCGTGGGTCGAGAGGGTGGTAATGCCGTAGTCGGCGACGGGACGGACTTCGCCGGGATCGCTGAGGCCGTCGGCATTGGTGTCGCGCCAAAGCGCGAGCGCGGCGAGTTCGGGGCCGCTGAGGACGCCGTCGCCGTTGTCGTCGAGCAGCGCGAGGGCCTGGTAGCCGTCGCGGCAGAAAAGGAGGAAGGAGCGGCTGCCGAACATCTGGATCGCGGAAGTCACTTTGCCGGAGTTTTGCGGATCGAAAACGAGCCACGCCGCGTCCTTGGTGATCCACGGCCACGCGAGCTGGCGTCCGGTGGCGTCGAGGTCAAAGTGGACGCGGGCATGGCGGTTCACGAGGGCGTTGATGTCGTTGTCTTTCCCGACCGGGATGATGAGCGGGGTGACGGCACGTGGAAGGGCGAGGAGTTTCTCCTGCCGTTGTTTCATCACAGCGATTTCGTCGGCGTTTCTCGCCGGGTCGAGGAGCGGGATGAGGTAGCCCACAGTTTCGACGTAGAGGAAATTTCCAAGGCCACCGAGGCTCTTGTTTTCCTTTTCCCACGCGACCGCGGCGACCCCGCGGTAGAGCGTCATGGCGGCGAGTTTCTCCCCGGCCTGATCGCGGCACCACGCAAGGCCGAGCTTGATGGTGGGGTCAGCGGGCTTGGCGGCCAGCGCTTTTTCATAGACTTCGATGGCCTTGGCGAGGTGGGCCTTGGCGGTCGCGGCTTTCTGGGCTTCGGCGGTCGGGGCCACTTGATTGAACGGCACATGGGGGCCGTCGAACCCGAAAAATGGCTGCTGCGGGTCTTTGCCTTGCGATCCGTTCCACGCTTTCACCGGTTCGGCGTCACCGATTTTACGCGCGTAAGCCATGGCATGGGTGCGGGCGAGTTGATGAAGGGCGTCGCTATTTCCGGGCTCAGCCTGGGTCCGCTCCGTGAGATTCTTGATGAGTCGCTCCAGCGGGAGATCTTTGAGTTCCGGCATGATATACATGCCAAACGCCGGAAGGCACAAGACGATGGCGATGAGCAGGAGTGAGAGGATTTTGTTCATGGGATCTGGATTGGGAGTTCGCGGAAGTTGGGCAGAGAGACGGGCCGCGGTCAATATCTCGCGCCAGCGAGCACCCGGCCAGCGCGAGACTTTCACCTTTTCGCCGAGCCCGATAAGATCCGCGTCGTGACCGACCCCAAACATCGTCCCGCTCTAAACGCGCTGAAGCTCGCCGTGCTGCTGTCCGGCTGGGCCGCGGCGGCGTGGCTCGGCCTGTGTGATGGGGAAAAGCCGGTGGTGAAAACGGATGCCGCGCCTTCCGCGGTGGTCGTGCCGACGCCCGAGCCGCCGCGCGAGGGTGAAATCGCCCGCGTCTTTCGCGAGTGGTCGGCAAACCCCGAATTCTCCGGGGCGCTCATCGGCTTCTGTCTGCTCGATGAAAAGGGTGAGACGATCTTTGCCTCGCCGCTGGCCGCGACCGCGCTGTGCCCTGCATCTTCGCTCAAGACCACGACCACGGGCGCGGCGTTCGGGCTGCTCGGACCGGAGTTTCGGTTCGAGACGCAGCTCGCCGGCTCCGCGCCGCTCAATGCCGCGGGCGTCCTCGACGGCGATCTCGTGCTCGTGGGCGGCGGCGATCCCACGCTGGCCCGTGAAGATCTCGCCGCGCTCGCGGATGCCGCCGTGGCCGCCGGGCTGAAACGGGTAAGCGGACGACTGCGGACGGACACCGCCATTTTCCCGAGCGACCCGATGAGCGAGCACTGGAACTGGGGCGACATCGGCAACGGCTACGGCACGGGTGCCTACGGACTGAACGTCGATCACAACCGCGTGGACCTGCGCTTCGAGCCCGGCGCGCAGCCGGGCGCGCCGGCGAAATTGCTCGGCGACGCTCCGCTGCCGCGCGACACGCGCTGGCAGAATCACGTTCTCACCGGACCCGCCGGGAGCGGCGATGAGGTGGTCGTCTTTTCCGAACCGTATGGCCGCACGATCACGCTGCGTGGGACGGTGCCAGTTGGGAGCGGCGTCTTCACGGTCGCGGGCGCGATTCCCGACCCGCCGGCGCTCGCCGCCGAGCTGCTCCGCGCGCGCCTGGAAAAATCCGGCGTCCGTTTTGGCGAGCGCGTCGGGCCATTCGCCAGAACCACGCTGAGCCCCCTCGCCCGGCACCAGTCCGCGGCGCTGCCCGAGATAGTCGACCACCTCCACGCGGTGAGCGACAATCTCGAAGCGCAGTGCCTCTTTCTCACCATCGGTCGCCGTCAGGGCGTGGCACCCGCCGATGCTGTGCGGCAGTATTGGGAAAAGGCCGGCGTCCAGTTCGTCGGCCTGCGGCTGCTCGACGGCAGCGGCCTCGCCCGCGCCAACATGATCCGCCCACTGGACCTCGCGCACATCAACCTTGCCGCCCGCCGCGGCCCGCACGGTCAGCGTTATTTGGAAAGCCTGACCGCCTACGCCGACGGCGCGGTGCGCGGAAAAGTCGGCGGGATGTCCGGCGTGAAAACACAGGTCGGCTTTCTCCGCACGAAATCCGGCCGCGAACTCACCTTTGCCCTCATGGCCAACGGGCTGCCGGCGGGCCGGGAGTTTTGGGCACGCATGGCGGAACTCCTGGAAACGATCCGCAAGACGGACGCCTGAGCCGCGGCGCGCCAGATCGGGACTTCAGCGACGCGTGAATTTTCCCTTCGGAATTCCTGATTCCCGATTAACTATTCGCCGCCCTTTGGGCCCAAAAGCACGTTCGTTTCCGCAAACAGCATCCTTCATTTTTCATGTCTCTCGAAATCAAAATTCCGGCCGTCGGCGAATCCATCACCAGCGGGCTCCTTTCCGTCTGGCACAAGAATGACGGCGATTCGGTGGCGGCGGGCGACGCGCTTTTCACGCTGGAAACGGACAAGGTCTCCACGGAGATCACCGCCGAGAAGGCGGGCGTGCTGAAGATCAGCGCAGCCGCCGGGAGCGAGGTAAAGATCGGCGAAGTTGTGGGCAGTATTGAGGAAGGTAAGGCGGAAGCCGCGGTGCCGACCAAGGCTGCCGCGAAGACCAAGGAAAAGACGGCACCAGTAGCGGCGAAGAAAGCGGCGGCGGTGAGAGCACCCACGCCCGTCGCAACGATCGAGGCCCCGGCGGTGCCCAGCATCTCGGAATCCGTGGCCGCCGCGAACACCGCGCTTTCCACCCTCTCCGAAAACACCGCGCCCGTGACCGAAAGCCGCAGCACGCGCAAGAAACTCTCGCCGCTACGCCGCAAGATCGCGCAGCAACTCGTGATGGCGCAGCACACCGCGGCCATCCTCACCACTTTCAACGAATGCGACATGAGCGCAGTGATGAGCCTGCGCGCGAGCCAGCAGGAAGCCTTCACCAAAGAGCATGGCATCAAGCTCGGCTTCATGTCGTTTTTCATCAAAGCCACGGTCAGTGCGCTGAAGGCCTGTCCGGCGATCAACGGGCGCATGGATGGCGAGGATTTCGTGCAAAATCATTACTTCGATATCGGCGTGGCGGTGGGCACCGAACGTGGGCTCGTCGTGCCGGTGGTGCGCGATGCCGACCAGAAATCCTTCGCTGACATTGAGCGCGACCTCGCCGCCTACGCGGTGAAAGCGCGCGAAGGAAAAATCAAAATCGAAGACCTTCAGGGCGGCGTCTTCACGCTGAGCAACGGCGGCATTTACGGCTCGCTGCTTTCCACACCGATCCTCAATCCGCCACAGTCCGGCATCCTCGGCATGCACAAGATTCAGGAGCGTCCGATCGCGGAAAAAGGGCAGGTCGTTATCCGTCCGATGATGTATCTCGCGCTGAGCTACGATCACCGCGTGGTCGATGGCAAGGAGGCTGTGACTTTCCTCGTGCGCGTCAAGGAGTGCATAGAGAATCCCGTGCGGCTCATGCTGGATTTGTAAGCGCGTTGCTTTCGGGAATTGGCAGCCGAACTGAGTTGCCGCACCGGTCAATGGGGAGAACTGCATCCGGCGGGGGTCGAACCCACAACCTCTGCCTTCGGAGGGCAGCGCTCTATCCAGTTGAGCTACGGATGCGCGAGCGGCGGAAGGTAGGACGGGAGACGGCGGGTGAAAAGTGGAAACTCGCGGGCGGCTATGGCCCAGCCTTCGTGAGTTCTTCGCGGGCGCGGCCGGCGAATTTGCCCTTCACCTTCTTCAAGGCTTCGATGGCGGCATTTTTCTGCTTGGGATTTTTTGCCGCGTGCAGGGCCTCGGTGGCCATTTGAAAGGCGGTGAATTCCTCGATCAATCGCGCCGCCAACGGCTTGAGATCGGCGATCCAGGCATCGCGTCCGGCGGGCTTCGTGTCGCGGAACTGCCGAAGCAGCGCGAGGGCATCATCGGTTTGGTCGAGTTGCCAGTTTTTCACCCCGAAAAGCAGGAAGGTGATGGCTTCGTGGTTGGTCTTGTTTCCCGACGCGGCCGAAGGCGGGATCGGTGCGGGACCAATCATTTGCCGCGCGGTACCGGAGAAAAAGGCGGCGAGGCTCGCGTCGGCAGGTGCGCTCGAAAACGGCGGGCGATTCGCAAGTTTTTTGAAAGCGTCGTCTGCCAGCACCGGGTGGTTGGCCGCGGATTCAGCGAGCCCTTCGAGGAGATTGGCCCACGCGAGCTTTTCCGGAGCGATCCGGGGCTGCGCGGCGGCTTGGCGGAAGGCGTCGGCGGCCGCGCCGGCCTGTCCGGCGGCGAGTTTGGCGCACGCCTCCGGGAACATGCCTTCGGGCGCGACGGGAGCCTTGGGGCCGGGTTGGCCGGGTGCGGGCGATGTCGGGGCGGGCGTGCTCTCGGCGTTGTCGCCCGTTTTGAAAATCCGATCCCGATAGACATACACGGCCACCCCGGAGGCCACGAGAACGGCAATCAGGAGCAGGCTCAGCCAGCCCATGAGCGAGGCCTGCGAGGCGCTTTCCACGACCACGCGCTTCGCCGCCTGCGGTTTGGCGTTTTGCAATTCGGTGAGCGCGTATTCGAGGTGCTGGATCAGTTCGTCGTAACTCTGGTAGCGCTGCTCGGGATCCTTGTTCAGCGTGCGGTTGATGACGAACGCCGTGGAGCCCGAGACCCACGGTGCGAAGGCCTGCAGGCTCACGGCCTGGCTTTTCAAATGCTTGAGCGCGACGAGCGACGCATTCTCCGCCTCGAAGGGCGGACGCCCCGCGAGCGCGTGAAAAAGCGTGCCGCCAAGCGAGTAGATGTCGCTGCGAAAATCCTCCGGTTTGTTGTCCAGCTTCTCCGGCGCCACGTAGTAGGGCGTGCCCCAGATTTCGCCGCGTACTTTTTCCTCATCCTCCATGAAAATCGCCAGGCCGAAGTCCACGATCTTAGCGGTGTGGGCATCGGCAAAAAGGATGTTGCCGGGCTTCACATCGCGGTGGATCAGCCCCGCCTGCTGCGCCGCGCGCAGCCCCTGCGCGATCTGAATGCCCACCGTCAGCACCTGGGCTTCCGCCACGCGACCCTGCAGGTCGATCAAACTGTCGAGCGTACCCTGGTCCACCAGCTCCATGGCGATGTAGAAACGCCCGCGGTCCATCCCGGTGGTGAAGACCTTCACCACGTTCGGATGGTTGATTGACGCTGTGATCGCGGCCTCGTTCGCGAGTTGCGCGATTTGATCTTCGCTCGCGTCGTCGCAGCGCCGCAGCAGCTTCAGCGCGACCGTGCGGTCGAGCGAGGTATCGTGCGCGCGATAAACGGCCCCCATGCCGCCGCGCCCGAGCACGTCCAGCAGTTCGAACTGATCAATGTGCGTAGCCACGACCGACGGCGTTCCGCAATTCGGGCAGAGCACCGCGGAGAGCGGTTCCTCTTCGGACACGTCGATTTCTGTCCCGCATTCGGGACAGCTTTGGATTAGGGGTTCGAAAGTTTCGGCCATGAAATCCGCGGCAACTTTTGAGCCGTGGAATGGGCGCGAAGTTTTCGCGCTGGTCAGGAAGTTGCGAGGACAAACTACACGCGTCGGGCGAAAGTTCGCGCGCGTTCTTGCTGGACGCCGCCCGGCGCGCATGATGGCCCCACCGCATGATCTCCGCCGCGTTTCACGCCGAACCCGAGGACACCGGCGTGCGCCTCGACCAGTTCCTCACCGCACGCGCCACCACCCTCTCGCGTGCGCGGATTCAGAACCTGATCAAAGCCGGCCACGTCACCCTCAACGGGCGCGCGAGCAAGGCCAGTGCAAGGCTGCATGCGGGCGACGCCATCGCGCTCGCCGAGCCGCCGCCGGTGCCGACCGCCACGCTCGGCGAGGACATCCCGCTCGACGTGCTCTTCGAGGACGACGACCTCATCGTGCTGAACAAACCCGCCGGCCTGGTCGTGCATCCCGCCGCCGGCAACTGGCAGGGCACGGTTGTGAACGCGCTGCTGCATCACTGCCCCGCTCTCTCCGGCATCGGTGGCGAGCAGCGGCCCGGCATCGTCCACCGTCTCGACAAGGAAACCAGCGGCTGCCTTGTCGCCGCGAAAAACGACGCCGCGCACCAGTCCCTCTCGAAGCAGTTTGCCGGACGCGAAGTGACGAAGATTTACCTCGCGATAGCTGCGGGAAAATTTCGGCACGCGAGTGGCGTCATCGAGGGCGCAATCGGGCGGCATCCCGTGCAGCGGAAAAAGATGACCGTCCTCGCAGACGGACGCGGGCGCGCCGCGAAAACCAGCTACCGCGTCCTCGCCGAACTCGCCGCCGGCACGCTCGTGGAATGCACCCTGCACACCGGCCGCACCCACCAGATCCGCGTGCATCTCCGGCACCTCGGCCACCCGCTGCTCGGCGACGAGGTGTATGGCAAGCGCGCCGGCTTTGCGCGGCAGATGCTCCACGCCTGGCGGCTCGGTTTCACCCACCCGCGCACCGGAGCGCGTCTGAATTTCCAATCGCCCCTCCCCGCCGATTTCATCGAAGCTGGCGTGCCAGCAAACCTGCCATGAACGAATTCGCCTCCGCCCTCGATCACGTCCACGCCACCCTCGCCGGCCTGCGCGAGCAGGGCGTCGAACTCCGCGCCTCCGCTGCCTCGCTCGCCCGTCTGGCCGCCACGCCGACCGCTGCAGCTCTCGCGCCCGCGCCGCTGCCCGTGGCCTCTCCAGTTGTGGAAACGCGACCGCTTTCCGACAAGCCCGCCGCGCCCACCGGCGCGAAAGCCGAACGCCTCGCCGAGCTGCGCAGCCCCGTGCTCGCCTGCACGCTCTGCCCGCATCTCGTGAAATCGCGCACGCAGGTTGTGTTCGGCGTCGGCAATCCCGAGGCCGAGTTGATGTTCGTCGGCGAAGCGCCCGGCGAGGACGAGGATTTGCAGGGCGAACCCTTCGTCGGCAAGGCCGGCCAGTTGCTCACCAAGATCATCACCGCGATGGGTTACGCCCGCGACGACATCTACATCGCCAACGTCCTCAAATGCCGCCCCGACATGCCGCCCGGCGAGTCCGGCAACCGCAAGCCCAAGGCCGCCGAAATGGCCACCTGCCTGCCCTACCTGCGCCAGCAGATCGACATCATCCAGCCGCGCGCACTCGTCGCCCTCGGCGCGACCGCCATGGAAGGCCTGCTCGGCGCGGTGGAGCCCATGGCCAAACTCCGCGGACGCTGGCACGAGTTCAACGGCATCCCGCTCATGGCCACCTACCACCCGGCGTATCTGCTGCGGAACCAATCGCTCACCGAAAAGCGCAAAGTCTGGGAGGACATGCTGCTCGTGCTCGAACGCCTCGCCAAACCCATCTCCGACAAGCAGCGCGGATTCTTTCTGAGCAAAGGGTAACGCCGCCCTGCCCGTTCTCCTCCACGACGATTCCCACCACCAAAAGACTGCCTCGATTAAGGTCGAGACTGTCGCGCCTTCAAAACAAATATGACGTTCCAGGAAGTCGAAGCTGCGCGCGACCGCATTAAAGGCGCGGTTTATTACTCACCCTGCCCCCGTTCCATTCCTTTGAGCGAGATCACCGGCATGGAAATTTTCTGCAAGCTAGACAACTTGCAACGCACCGGAAGTTTCAAGGAGCGGGGTGCCCGTAACGCACTCGTCCAGCTCCCGGCGGAACAGCAGCGGCGCGGCGTGATCGCCGCATCGGCTGGCAATCATGCGCAGGCGCTCGCTTACCAGGGAAAGTTGCTCGGGATTCCGGCGACGGTGGTCATGCCCAAGTTCGCGCCGCTCATCAAAGTGGACACTTGCCAAAAACTCGGCGCCACCGTCGTGCTCCACGGGGAAGATTTCGGCGAAGCCAAGGCGCGTGGCTATGAACTCGCGAAGGAGCAAGGTCTCACTTACATCGACGGCTATGATGATCCGGCCATCATCGCCGGGCAGGGCACGGTCGGATTGGAAATATTGGAACAAGTGCCCGATGCCGAAGCGGTCATCGTTCCCGTAGGAGGTGGCGGACTTCTGGCCGGGGTCGCGCTCGCCGTGAAAACGCTGCGACCGGACGTGAAAATAATCGCGGTCGAAGCCGAGAATGTGGCGAGTTTTTTCGCCGCCGAAAAGGCGGGCCGACCAACGCGGATCACATTGCATCCGACGCTCGCCGACGGTCTCGCTATTCCCCAAGTGGGTGCCAATGCCTTTGCCGTCGCGCACCCGCTCGTGGACCGGATTGTGACCGTGACTGAGGATCAGATCGCGACGGCCATCCTGCGGATCGTGGAATTGGAGAAAGGTGTTGTCGAAGGTGCGGCGGCCACTCCCTTGGCCGCTTGCCTCTCGGGAAAGTTAAACGAGCTCGTGGGCAGGAAATGCGTGCTTTTGTTCTGCGGCGGCAACATCGACCCCAACATGCTGAGCCGCGTCATCGAGCGAGGGCTGGTCGCAGACGGACGCCTCAGCCGCTTCGCCGCCGTGATCAGCGACCGGCCTGGCGGGCTCGCTAACCTGACGACGCAAATTGCTTCGGCGGGAGCCAGCATCAAGCAGGTGATTCATGACCGCGCTTTTGCCGGCAGCGATGTTTCCGCTGTTCAAGTGATCTGCACCGTCGAAACGCGCAATCGCGAACACCTCGCGGAGGTCCATTCGCAATTAAAGAGTCACGGCATCACCACTTCCGACTCGTGGTAACAGCGGCAATTGAGCGCAGTGGGGCAGAACACCGCAGCTGGCTATCGCGAATTCTCGTGTTCCGCCGGGGTCGAAAACGACTTCATTTTTCCGCAACCTCAATCCTATCGAGAGTTCGATGGTTTGGCTTCAAAGCCACCTGTTCGAAAGCTTCCGGCGATCCCTCGGGAACGATCTAAATTTGGCCTATGTAGCGTTTCCACATCGCCTCGTGTGAGCACGCGGGAACGACCGCCGCGGTGCATGCCAATCAACCTCTTCGGTCTCTCACAGCCCCCTTGGCAGCGCCGCGAATTGAGCGAAAGTGCGGGCTCTTTCCGTGAGCCAACCATCGACTTCCCCGCACGCCACCGCGTGGCGCGTCCTGCGCCAGGGAGCTTTTGGCCGCTACATGGCGGGCGAGACGATTTCCATGCTCGGCACCTGGATGCAGCAAATGGCCCAGGGCTGGGTCGTCGCCGGTCTCACCACGAGCGCCTTCACTCTCGGTCTGATCAATTTCTGCGCCGGCCTACCGATGCTGGCGCTGACGATGCACGGCGGCATCGTCGCGGACCGTCACGACAAGCGGCGCATCCTTATCGCCACCCAAGTCGTGCAGATCATCCTCGCCCTGGCGATGGGCTGGCTCGTGGCACGCGGACAGATTGCCGTCTGGCATGTCCTCGTCGCCGGCGTGTTGCTCGGCATCAGCACGGCGTTTGAAATGCCCGCCGCGTCCGCTCTCATCCCGGAACTCGTGGAGCGCAGTCAGCTCACCGCTGCGATCGCCGTGGATCGTTCGCTGTTTCATGCCACCCGCCTCGCGGGGCCGGCGATCGGCGGCTGGCTCATCGGCTCGCTCGGCACGGCGTCCGCATTTTATGTGAATGCGGCGAGCTTTCTCGCCCTCATCGCAGCCCTGCTCACCCTGCACCCGCGCCAGCGCGGAACGGAGGAGGAGGAAGCCCTGCGCCAGACGGGGATGAGGGCGGGGTTCGATTACGTCCGCCGCGACCGGCCGACGCTCGCGATGATTTCGCTGCTCGCCACTGTGACCATCTGTATCTCGCCGTTTTTCATGGTGATCATGCCGCTCTACTCGCGGCATGTCCTCCATGTGAATGCGCAGTCGCACGGCATACTCATGGCCTCTTCCGGCATCGGCGCGTTTGGTGGCTCGATCTGGCTGCTCACCATCGCTTCCGCATATCGTGCCGCCTATTTGCGTGGCGGCGTCACCGCGATCTGCGCGTGCATGCTGGGCCTTGCCTGTGCTCAGCACCTCTGGCAGGCGTGCGTCGCAATGATCGTCCTCACACTCGGCACATCCACGGTTTTTGGATTGGCCAACACCATCGTGCAAGAACGCGCACCCGACGGGATGCGCGGGCGTGTTTCGGCAATCATGGGCCTGAGCTTTTTCGGCGTGCTGCCGTTCTCCGGTCTGCTGGTTTCTAAAGTGGCGGACCTCGTGGGATTGCGCATGGCAATGGGTGCGGCCGGTATTCTTTTCGGGCTCAGCGCCAGCGCCCTGCTTTTCAGCCATCGGCGATTGTGCGTGAAGCAACCGCTGCCCGGCACAGCCGAGTTCCCCGTGTAAATTCGCTCAGGATAACGGCGCAATCACTTGTGCTTCGTCGACTTGGCGATTTGTTCGAGCAGGGTCTGGCGCTCGGGTTCGGCGAGTTTTTGGTCCTGCACCCACGCGCTGGCGGCGGCGCTGTCTTTTGCCGCCCAAGTGCCGACGATGGATTTCACGCGGTCGCGGCGGAGGCCGTCTTCTGAAATCGTGATCGCCCAAGCGGCGGCGGAGGCCGCGTCATTCCGGGCGAGCATGTAGGTCAAGGCGCTCACGGCTGCATCTTTGCGCGAGCCAGCGGACTGCTGGTTCAGCCATGCACCCACTGCATCGGGATCGCGCTCGGCCCACATGGCCACCGGCTGTTCCAAGGCGCGCGGGGCGGACTGGGTTTCCGGCAGTTGCATCACCCAGTTCGCGCCGCGTTCCGGATCTTGCGATCCGATCAAAATGGCGACGTGGGCAATGGCCTCCCGCTGCGCTTCCGGGTTTTTCAGCCGGGCAATCGAACTGGCTGCATTCGACAAATCCTTCGCCGCCAGGTTGGCAACCGCGTACGTGGAAACCCAACGCTCGACGTCCGGGTCGCTTTGCTTGGCGGCCCAGGCGAGCGCGGCAGTCGGATCCTGTCTGGCCCAGGTTCCGCCGAGCGACTGCAAGAGATCGTCGCGGCTGCGGTCGGCGGGTTGGGCAAGGGGAAAGCGGCGAATACCGCATGACGATATGGCTTGGCGGGAAGGATTGGAAGACTGGTGGCCGTTGAGTTTCTTTTACCCTCCACTTCCTCAAGGACAGGTTGAAAGTGCCATTCAACGAACCGCTTGGCACCTCAAAGCCAGCCTTTGCTGCCTGTTGCCGCCTCACCCCCGGATTTCCTATCTGGCTATCTCCAGTCTGGCACTTGCTGTCTTGGCCTTGGCTGGGGCGAGTGTCACCGCCAGGCTCCCTGCAACGAATGACGTGCTATGGGTGTGATTTTCAGTAGGACGGATGAATTCGACGAGAAGCTTCAATGCGCTGACCTCTTCCTCACCAAACGCTGGGATGCCGAGGGTGGGGGACATTTACTCGACGACGACCGCATTCTTGTCGGCTTGAAAGTCAGACTGAAGCTTGATCTACCTGCGCCGCGGAAGTCGGCAGATTGTTACCGGGACGGGTCCGAATCTCCATCAACGGGGGGCACAGTGAAGGGAATCCAGCCATCGCCATGTTCAAATTTCGTCGAGATCACTGCGCCCATTGTCACGCCACTCGCCACTTTCGGAAGCGCCGTATGGATCACATCGCCCATCTTAGCGCCACGGTCTGCACATTTGGCCTGTGGTCGGTCGGCTGGCTCGCCAAGACCATCCATCACTTCCGCAAACCGTGGCGTTGCACCCATTGTGGCAGCCGCCTGAGGCCCGCTCGCTCCCCCGTGCCACCGGTGCCCCCGGCAACCAGCCAGCCAGCCGCGATATAAATGGCCGCCACCGACGGCTAACGCTGACTCGGTCCACGCTTTCATGGCAAATTCGACTGCGCATTGTTACTTGGTCGCCCTGTGTTTGTCACAGTGACCGTGGATGGTCTGGCTCGACGCAATGCGACCTTCACCTTTTTGCACCATCCCGCGCACCTTCGCGCCCGACCCTCTGCGGTCGCAAGAGAACGCCATCCGCTTCCTACGATGAAAAATCGCATCCTCATCGCCGACGACGAACCAGATGCGGTCAAGCTCCTTGACTCCCGCCTCGTAGAACAGGGCTTCGAGGTCCTGCACGCCACCGACGGCCTCTCCGCCCTTGGTCGCGTCCGCAAAGAGAGCCCCACCCTCGCCATTCTGGATGTCATGATGCCCGAGATGTCCGGTATGGAGGTCTGCCGCACCCTCAAAGGCGACCCGAAGACTGCGCGCATCCCCATCATGCTCCTCACCGCGCGTAACGAGGAAGTGGATCGTGTGCTCGGATTCGAATTCGGGGCTGACGATTACGTGACGAAACCTTTTAGCCCGCGTGAAGTGGTACTTCGGGTGCAAGCGCTGCTCCGCCGCCTGGCACCCGCCACCACTGCCTCAGTCGGGTCGATTCTGCACGTGGGCGGCATCATCATCGACGGCCTCGCCCACCGCGTCACCGTACACAATCAAGTAGTGGAACTCACGCGCACCGAGTTCAAGCTGCTCCGCACTCTCATGGAAAACACCGGGCGCGTTCTGAAACGCGCAGATCTGCTCCAAATTGTGTGGCCCACCGATGCGAACATCGAAATTCGTACCGTGGACACCCATCTCCGCCGCCTCCGGGAAAAACTCGGCACCTCCGGCCAACTGATTCAGACCATCCGCGGCTTCGGTTATCGCATCGACAACGAGTTAATTTAACAGGTCGGGCTGGTTGGATCCTTAAGTCGAAGCACAGCGATGCCGGTAAGAAAGTAACGGACTTAGAACTGATCGCCGGTCTGCGTTGGGACATCAGCACGGCTCCCGGTCTTCTTCTCGCGCACCCACTTTACCCACACGATCAGCCCCACCCCAGCGATGGAAATCACGGCCATCGCCACGTTTACCCATAAATCCCGTCGCTTACTCTTCTCCGACTCATCTTGCAGGTGGCTGATCACCGCGACGACCGTGAGCGCAGTCTTTTCGATCTTATCGCGACGCAGGGGTTCCTTTTGCAAAAGGCGGAGCGGCTCCTCCATGAGCATGTTGCGTTGAAGAGGCGGGTACTGGCGATTGGCGGCCTCGCTCGCGGCGATCATCGCGGCACCGCTCTCGTCGTCCACCAGCAGCACCACACCCACGCGATCTCCCAGCCAGCCGTGCCGGTAGAGATCCCCCATGTTCACCAGTCGCTCGCGTTGTTTCGATGGCGGGACTCCGAGCGAAGGCAGCGTTACCACATAGACCCAGATGCCGCGCTGCACCGCTGCCGTCTGGAGCCGCTCACTCAGTGCCCTGGCCGCCTCGGGGAGCAGGACATTGCCAGCGTCCTGGATCAGTCCCGGCGGAGGCGGCGGCAGGGGCGGGGCCGCGTTCACCTCGCCTGTGCTTACCCAAAACAGCACCACGCCCAGCAGGAACGAAGCACAGCGCAGTGGTGGACGGGGACACATGGGGCGGGTTTGGCGTGTGCAAAGGCGTACCAGCACGCCGCACGGCGCGCAATCAGCAAACAAAGGCATCGGTCGAGGATAAAATAGTCACATTGCCGCCGCATTCCCGGCACCCGAATCGGGCAAATCCGGTAATTGTGGCGGAAACGTCATATTAGCCTTCTGATCTTTACAACCAAGTCCTTTCGCACCCAGCACAGCACACCTAAATAGGACGCGCCGAAAGTAAGACCTCACGGTCCCAAAAACCGGCACAACATCACAAACCACCTAAGCAAAAATAAAAATGCAAATGAATAAATCCTTTAACCTCCTCTCGCTCGCGGCCCTGGCCCTGAGCGGCTTCGGAGTTACTTCGGCCATGGCGCAGAATCCTAACTACGCTCCTGGCGACGTCGTACTGTTCTTCCAACAGTTCGGCGGCAGCAACACGATTATGGCCAATATCGGTTCCGGAACGACGTTCCGCGACGCCACGTCGAACATGGTCAACATCACCAACATCGGTGGCCTGCTGTCAAACGCCAGCACGGGCTTCGGTGCCAATTGGTTTGAAACCTCCGGCCTCTACTGGGGTGCAGCGGGCGTTCGCTCCACCTCGACGAGCACCACTGCAGCAGCAGTGAATGGCGATCCTAACCGCACGCTCTACGTGTCTGCAGGCCGCCTGGCCCTCGGAATCGAAGGGACTGCAGGATCCGGCGCTTGGTCGCTCGGTGCCAATGCCGATATGACCACCGGCGCGAGTAACATCTTCACGATGAATAACCGCCTGGAGACCGTGTCTGCGATCTCCAGTTTGGTAGAAGGGACCGCTTCCTCGACCATCGACGAACAGAACCCGTTCCTCGGCAGCAACCCCGGCACCGCCTTCGGCGTGTTCCCCGGTGGCGTTGAAGGTGGCTTCGGCGCGGGTTCGCTCGGCAGCTTCGGCGGCGTGAGCGGCGTGGAAGGCGCGCTCGACCTCTACCGCATCCTCGCCACGACCACAGCCTCCGGCACGATTGCCATCGGCGATAACTCCGATCTCCGCAACGGTACTTACGAAGGCAGCTTCGTCATCGATAACACCGGCAGCGTTTCCTACATCGTGGCGGCCGCCGCTCCCGAGCCGACCTCCGCCATGCTCCTCGGCATGACCGCCCTCATCGGGGGCTGTGTCCGCCGCCGCAAGGCCACTGTTTAACCTAGGACCAAGAAAACCAAACCAACACCAATACCAAACCTCATCACCTATCATGAAACTTAAATCCATCCTCACGGGCGCCATGGCGCTCGCTTGTGTCGCCTCGGCTCACGCCGATGTGACGGTCTATGTCACGGGAGCCACCGCTTTCCGCGCGGGAGCCATTGATGCCATCCGGTCGAAATTCAATACCGGTGCCAGCTACAAGTTCAGCCACGATCAAACCGCTGGCGGCACGAACTACCTGGGAGCCACGCGCATCATCTTCCAGGGCACCTTCCCTGGCGTGGCCGGCACCACCACCGTCGCCTGCACTTTCACCGGTTCGGTGGAAGGTGTGAAGGCCCTGGCGGCCCCGGGGGTTGCGAACAACGCGACCTATCTCACCACGGCGGCCCTCCCGGCCGGCGCGCCGACTGCGGGTGGCACGGAACAGGGTGCGACCACTTCTCCGGTCGCGGCCCAACCGGCCACGCTCGCGTTCTCGGACGTGCGTCAATCCTCCACGCCCGTCGCCTCTCCGGTGCTTCAGCCGGCGAATGCGAAAGTCGGCGTGGTGGTCTTCACCCCCATCGTCAACGAGAGCTTGATCACAGGCAACCTGAGCAATGTGACCAGCCAGCAGTTCAAGGCGCTCTTCAAGAATGGCGCGATGCCGCTTTCGCTGTTCACCGGCGACGCTGCAGACACCGCCAGCGTCTATGCCTTCGGCCGCAATGACGGTTCCGGCACCCGCACCACCTACATGGCGGAATCCGGTCTCGGCATCACCACGACGGTCAGCCAGTTCGTGACGACCGCCTCGACGGGCACCACCATTACCAAGATCCAAAAGGTCACAGCCGGCGGATTGACCACTCCGCCGACGACCGCCAATGCCTCGACTCTCTGGGGCAATGACATCGACGGCAACGGTGGCTACAACAGCGGCAGCTTACTGCGCACCGATCTGGGCAAAACCACCACCTCCGTCGAAGTAATCGACGCCGATGGCTCCACCCTCGACGGCCCGGGTGTGGAAATCCTTGCCATCAGCTTCCTGTCCACGCCGGATGCCAATACTGCTCGCACCAACGGAGCGAAGGTCCTCGGCTGGAACGGTGTCGCGCTGACCTCCCTGCAGAGCGGAGCGACGATGGACGCCACCACCAAGGCCAAGGTCACCAATGGTGCCTATAGCGCCTGGAGCTTCGAGCAGCTCTACCACAATGGCCTGACGGCTGATCAGACGACCGTTTACAACGGCATCAAAACGGGCATTCCGACCCGTCTAGTCGCGTCGGGTTATCTCGAAGGCATCCCGCTTACCGAGATGCTGGTGAGCCGCCCGGACGACGGCGCGCCGATCGCTCCGTAATCCGAGCCCACGCCTGATCGTGATTTCGTAATCACGGTTCGGCCCGAAAACTCAGACTGGTGTCGGGCTCGCCCGGCACCAGTCTTTTTTCGGGGCGGCAAGCTGTCCTTCCCCCCATTTTTTTGTTTCCACCGATCCGCTTCATGCAAAAACAACTTCGTCTTCTGGCCGCAGTCGCGGTTCTGCCCGGCGCGGCCGTCGGCTATTGGTTCCTGTCTTCCGAGGAACCGCTCAAGCCCACTGAGCCGGAGGCCACAACCCGCCCCGCGGTCGCCGCGTGGCCGACGGAGTCGGAGCGCGCGTTCGCGGCGGGAGAGGCGCTTCGCGGGGAGTCGGCGGCCGAAATCCGTGGGGCGGACGGGGCCGCGCCGGCGGCCAATTCCTTCCTCGTCGGTACCGGGCCATCGGTTGCCCCGGCGGCGGACGCACCGGGTGCCGCCCACCGGGTTTCCCACGCGCCGACGGCCCCTCATTCTGGCAGCCAGATTCGCATCCTGGCGGGAGATTCACGAGCGGTGGGCCGACCTGCGGGCGCACCGGCGGTGACCGGCGTTTCCGCCTCCGATCTGGTGCTGGAGGTTGGCGCGTCGCTCCACGATCCGGCGGTCTGGATGGAGGATGCCCAGCCGCTCGCGCCCAGCCTGGAGGCTGTTAAAGCGGACATCGCCGACCAGTTTGCCGCGAGCGTGGCCGCAGCCGTAACCAGCCCGGAGGCCGCCAAAAACGGCGGGGCCGACCGGGCTTGGCGCGAGGCGCTGCTCCAAGCCAACTGGGAATATCAGAAGTTCTTTGGCAGCGAGGCGGCCAACCGCGCTGGAATCAACGCCGGGCACGAGGCGAATCATCCCGCGCCGGCTCCCCGGTAAACCGACCGCTAGCGCTCGGTTTCGAGCACGGGCCTCGGCTTGAATTCCTTCGCGCGTTCTTCCGCTTTCCGCACCACTTCCGGCGGCCGTGTGGGGAGGATCGCGTGGAGGATGTTGCGCGCCTCGGGATCGTTGGCTCGCTGGGCGAGGAGCAGCCACTGGAGCGCCTCGACATGTTTTGAGGCGTCGGGCCCATCGGGACCGAGAAGCTGGCCGAGGTAGCTCATGCCTTTGGCATCGCCCTGTTCGGCCGCCTTGCGGAAACAAGCCTCGGCCTTGGCCAAATCGGCAGGCACGCCCAGGCCTTCCTGGTGGATGAGGCCCAGCATATTGTGAGCGGATGCGAGGTCGTCGGCGGCGGCTTTTTCCAGGATCTCGCGCGCCTTGGCGTAATCTTTCGGGAGTCCGTGGCTGCCCAGGAAAAAGAATTCGCCTTTGGCGGCACAGGCCTGGGGCAGTCCCTGAGCCACGGCTTTGTCGATCCACTTCATACCCTCGGCTTCATCGGGGTTCACACCGCGGGCGTTGAGGAGCGCCTGGCCATAATTGAGCTGCGCCTTGGCTCCGCCTTTTTCCGCTCCCTGGCGAAACCACTCAGCGGCACCGGCGAGGTCTTTGGGCACGGTCAGGCCATTGGCGTAAAAATAGCCGATGGCTCCGGTGGCTTCGGCATGGCCCTGGTCGGCCGCCTTTTTGAAAAAGGCCAGGGCTTTGGCCGGTGCTTTGGGCACGCCGCGTCCGCGCAGGCAGGCTTGCCCGAGTTGATACTGGGCCTGCGCGTCGCCCTTTTCGGCGGAAGCGGTGAGTTCATCGAGGGGTTTGCCGGGTTCAGCGGCCCGGACCGCCACGGGAGCCAAAAGAAAGAGCCATGACGCGATGACGAGTTGTGGGATTTTCATGGGATGAGGGTGATGGATGATTTTTGCGGACGCGTGGGCCGTTATTCGCCGCCGTAGCCGAGCACCTCGACGGTGATGAGCGAGGGTTTTTCGTCCTGCTGCTGGCGCTGCTCCTCCTGTTGTTTTTTCGCGATTTCGGCGGCGGGGTTGCTCGTGGTCGTCGTGGGATTGGATTGGGTGACTGCGCCGATGTTCGGTGCAGCCACCGGGGCTGCCGTGGGGACGCCCGCAGAGGTGCCGGCCACCTGGATGTTCGAGGCGTTTAGCACGGCGGAGGCGGCAATGTTCAAGTTGCCGGTGGAACGGATGCCGGCATCACCCGCGTCCACGACTCCCTTTTGCGCGACCAGATCCACATCGCCCGCCGCCACGCCCTCGACCGAGGCGAGCACGCCGATGCCGCCGCCGGTCGCCAGGCCGCCGAGATCGGTTTTCACGTCCGCGCTGGTGGTGTCGATCAGCACGCGGGTGGGTGGCGCGGTGACAACGGTTTTGGGCGAAGTCCCGGCCGCGATGTCGCCCTCGGTGGACCAGATCACGATGTCGCCACCACGCAGCGTGAAGATGCGGGCCTGACCGATGTCCACATTCTGGTCGGTGAAAATCGAGATGGCTCCGCCAAATTCCGTGACGATGCCGGGCGGGGTCAGCGGGTTGCCAAAAATATCCGACGCCATGGTGACGCCGCCGCCCGCTGCCGCCAGCGCGATGGTTCCCCCAGCGGTCGTGCGGATGTCGCGGGCGCGGGTGGAAATTTCGCCCGTACCGGCGGCAGCGCCAAAGAGCGCGGTCACCGCGGCATCGCCCGCCGCGTAGTTGCCGGCGGTGGCAAAGCCGCGGCCCGCGTCGCGCAGGGTCCGGTAAAATCTTTCGAGACCTACGATGGTTTGCTGCTCGTCGGTCAGGGCCGCGCCGGTCGTGGTCAGGCCGAGCTTGAGTAAGTACGCGGACTCGAATCCGCCCGCGTCCGCAGCCGGTGTGACGAACGTGGTGAAGTCGAGCGCGCTGCGGCTCAGGCCGAGCGCCGGACCACGGCCGCCCATGCCGCCGACCCCGGCCATGACAATGAGGTCCGCGCCGCCAAAGGGCAGCGACGGATTGCGCGCCCCGCCAATGCTGGTGATGCCGACGCCGGTGCCGTCGGTGAGGTTGGCTTCGGTGCCGAGGTCCACATGGCGTCCTGCGAACACCTCGAGCACGCCGGGACCGTTGATCTGCAAGTCGCCGGGCAGCGCATTGGTCGTGGAACCGCTCGACGTGCTGCGCGCCGAGTCGCCGACCAGATTGCCAAGCCTCAGCTCATTGGCGGTCGCACGGAGGGTGGCGTTGGGGTTGTTTGGGGACACATCGCGTCCCGCCGCGACGACGGAGATGTCCGCCGGCTGCACATTTTGGATGTAGAAAGCCACGTCGGTGATGTCGCGTTCGGCCAGGGCGATGGTGTGCTTGGAGGAGAAGATCGAGAGCCCCGTGATGTCGCCGCCAGTGGCGTAGATTCGGGTGGGCTGCGGATCGGCCGCGTGCAGCGGCGTGCGCGCGTGCAGGGCGTCCTGCACGACGATGCTCGCCGCAACGCCGGAGTAGGAACCGGTCTCCTCGTAGATCGGATCCACGGAGCCAAAGGGATCGATATTGCTTTGGCGGGCCGTGATGACGCTTCGTCCCGCGAAAGTTTGGTAGGCGAGCGGGGTCGCAATGCCGGGCGCATTCGCCGGATCGGCATCGGAAAGATTCACCGTGGCGCTCGTCCAGACGGTCACATCCTGGCCGGAGAAGCGGGATCTTCCCGAAGGCTGCAGGCCCACGATTCCGCCGGTGGCGGCGAGTTCGACGGTGCCGGTGGCCGAGGGGAAAAGGGTCAGGTTGCCGACGATGTTCACGTCGCCCGCAAAGGCGGTGCTGAACAAGTTCGGCGCGGCCACCTGGAGTTGTGTGCTGAAGAACGAAACATCGGTCTCGGCCAGACGAATCCACGGCTGAAAATTCGACGAACTCGAGCCCGAGCCCGGACCATTAAAGAGATTTTGCTGCCCGAGCCACGCGGCCAGAATGGGCTCCGGATTCGTCCGGCCGGGCAGCGTGAGGGCCAGGCGGTGGGTCACATCACCGCCGAACGACGCGACCGTCGCGCCGGCGGTCGGGGCAAAGGTGTTGAAGTAAGTCTTATACCAAAACTTGTTGTTCAGCCCCTGCGGCAGCAGGAACGCATTGGTAACCGGCCCGAGCAGCACCTCGCCACGCGCGCTCACATCGAAGTGCGACTGGCCGACAAACAAGGTCGTGGGCAGCCAGGTCGCGGAATCAAAGACCTCCGGTGTGACGCTCGTAATGACGGACGACGGCTGCAGCGACGAGCCGAGCAGCCCGAGCGAGGGCGAGCGCGCGGCGTTCGTCGTGATCTGGCCGCCGGCAAAAAGTTCACCGCTTCCGCGTTCGACGTAATACACGCCGCCATCAATGTTTTCCCCCGCCCGGACCACGAGATCACCGCCGCCCAGTTCGAGCAGCTTGCTCGCATCCGGGGCGAGGTTCACGCCGCCGGCGCGTCCCGGCATGCGGGCATTGGTCGGGATGACGGCGTCGGCATTGATGACGTCCGAACCGGCGGTCAGCGCGATGTCGCCGCCGCCGAGCGCGCCGAAGCCCTGGAAGAAATTGCTGAAATCAATCCACCACGTCGTCGAGGCGGACGCTTCGCTCGCACTGCCCGCCGAGTTCGAACCGGAGGTGCCCACGCCGCCTTCGCCGAACAAGCCGGTGGCCGGATCCACGTAGCCGCGCCGGTAGAGCCAGTTGGTCGGGAGTTGCCGTGAAGAGTCGGCCATAACCTCTCCGCCGGACAGCGTGAACCTTCCGATGTCGCCGCCAGCCGCGATGCGCACATCACCGCCGGCCATGGACCACTGGGTCGTGTAGTTCTGCTGCACCGCCCCGAGATCGGCCTGGCCCGGACTGTTCGACTGCGATTTCTCCACGATCGGGCGGACGAAATCTCCCGCCGCATAAATGGTGGTCGCATCCGGGATGCGCGCGCCCGCTGTGTAGATCGTGGCAAACAGATTGCGCAACTGTACATCGCGGCCCGCGGAGATTTCGATATCGCCGGTCCCGGTGCGGACGACTTCAAACCGCGTACGGTTCGCCGCGCCGGTGGCGATGCGGATCGAGTTTGCGGTGATGCCGCTGCTCCCGACCGCCGCCGTGGCGCCGGAGGTCGAGGTCGTCGGGATCGCGGCGTAGAATTCGCCGACGAGAATCGAGCCCTTGCCTGCGGCGAGCATCTCGGATGGCAGCGCGGCGCGGAAATCAGCCGCCGAAAGATCCGCGCCGGCCGCAAGGCGATAGCTCCATGACTGGGTATTGATCGGCAGGCCATTCGCCGCAACGATCGGCGCCAGCTGGGCGAGCCACATCGTCGAGTTGCCGTTGGCGGCGCTGGCCGTGACTGGGGTGAAGCCGTCGCTCAGCGTGTTATTGAAAACGAGGTTGCCCGGCGTGCGCAGCGTGAGGACTCCGGGCGCAAGTTTCGGTCCATAGCGGAAGCCGGAGAGATCCCAGTCTTCGGTATTCAAACCGGAGACCGCGGTGCCGAGTGTGAGGTCGCCATTGGTCCGGTAAATTTCCACGCCGGGCGTGATCACCAGCACCGCAGCGAGGCTGGCGGCGTCGGGGCTTCCAGAAAGCAATTTCGTCTGCATCGCGGCATAGCCCGCGTTCATGTAATTCGTCGCGTCGGTATTGATCGTTCCGCGCAGAGGGTTGTTCAGGAGTCCGCTCGCCTGATCGTAAAGCCGGTAGCCCTCGACGACGACCGATGACGCGCCATGGATCGCGCCGTGGATGGCGTTTACCCGCACGTCATTGCCGCTGCGCGGGGCGCGCAGATGCAGTGTGCCGGTGAACTGGCCGAGGAACGCGCTGGAACCCGGCGTGGTGAAATCGCCGGCGACATATTCGTCCACGCCCAAGTCAATCGTCGCCCCCGTTTGGACATCGAGCATCGCCGCGAGATTGGCCGCGCCATTGACGGCGGCCCCCGCTTCGAGCCGGATTTCGCCACCTTTCCCCGCGCTGCTGAACTCCACGCCGTGAGCCGTCAGTACGGCACCATTGGCCAGCGTGAGATTTCCGCCGGTGGCCAAGACGATCTTGCCGCCGGTCGTCCCCGAGGCATCAATGGTGCCCGTGACGAGGATGTTGCCCGTGTCCGCCGACACCGTGAAGTCGCGCGCCACGCTGGCCTGGCCGCCGACATTGGCGATGGTGACGCTGCCGGTGCGGACGCGCACATTGCGCTGCTCGAAAAAGCCGCCGCCGTGGAGCGCCGCGCTGATGTCATCGAACGCCAGCACGCTCCCGGCATCCAGTCGGAAGCTGCCGTTGGTCTGCCCGGTCGCGGCCTGCCCGAGCAACTGCGCGCCGGTGAGATTGAAGGCGCCTTGCGCGGCGTTCACTGCGATGCTGCCAGCCGCACCGCCCGCAGCCGGAGCAGCGACCGACAGGCTGCCGCCAGCCAGCAGGTTCACATTGCCGAGGTCCGAAGCGAGGGTGATCGCACCGCCGCTGGAATAGCGCGTCACGTCGTAGAAATTTTGCGCAACGCCGCCGGTGTCCAACTGCCCGGCCACATTCACGCTGCCGGTTTTCGCGCGCAGCGTGAGCTGGCCGCTGGGCAGCAGAATGGCCGAGTTGGCCGTGATGCTAGCGCCGGTAAAGTTCAGGCTCGCGCCGAGGTCACCCCGCACCGTAGCGGCTCCGCCGGTCGGTTCGAGCACGAGTGCGTCGGCGGCCGCCAGGCTGTGCTGCGAGCCGCGCGTGCCGGTGATGACCGGCGCATGGATCGTGAGCGCGCCCGGCGTGTCGAACGTGCCGGTGCCCTCGCCGATGACGCCGCCGCTGGCGTTGAGGACGGTGAGGGCGTGGCCCGTGCTGGCAAACGCGCCGGCGCCAAGCCGCACCGTCCGGGCATCGACTTGCAAAGTGCCCGCGGGCGCGGCGGGCGCGGACAGCCCGGCGACGTTCGTAGGGTTGCTGAAGGTGACGTTTTCAGCCTGGATAATCGCGGCGTCCGAGCCCTGCCCGAAGCCGCGCAGTCCGCCGCCGAGCAAGGTCAGATTCGCCAGGTTCGGTGTGCCAAACGTGCCTGCGCCATAGAGGTCGATCGTCCGGTAACTTTGCAACGTGAGCTGCGCGGCGTTTTGCGCATCCTGCAAAAGCTGTCCCGCGATGGTGAGATGCTGCGGCACAACCGAACCCGCCAGTACCACGGTGGGGCTGAGCACGAGGCTGATTTGGCCGCTGCCGAAAACGAAAGCCTGCGCCTCGAGCCGGGCCGTGGTGTCGAGCGCGGTGCCGTAGCTCGAATCAAGCGTCACGCTCGCGCCCGCGACCCGCGCGCCCGCGCCGACGGTGATCAGCGGCACGGCGGAACTGGTGGTCGCGCCGCGCGTGGTCACGGCACCGGGATCGCGACTCGCCCGCAGGAGCGCGCCGTCGCCGGTGAGAAGGTAGCTCGCCGCGCGCTCGGAGAGGCTGCCGGACGCCACCACGGCGGAGCCGCCGGTGACGGTGAGCCGGGTCTGGGCGGCGAGCGCGAGGTCCGGTGCGGTGAGCGTGGCGCCGGGGTTGTCGAGCACCACACTGTTCGAGCGCACCTCGATCGCCGTGCCGTCCGGCGTGGCGCGGCGCAGACCGCCAATGAGCAGGCTCTCCGCGCCCCAGGAATTGAGCACTGCGGTGTCGAGGACGACCGGCGCTCCCACGGGTGCGCTCCCGCCGCCGCCGCTGATGGCGATGTCCGCAAAGCTGCTCACGTCCACGGCCGCGCCGCGACCGGTCGGCGGCCGGCTGGTCAGCACCTGTCCAGCGAGTTGCAGTGTGGCGTTTCCGTGCAGGGCCAGTGCTCCCGCATCAGCCGGCAGGCGCTGCCCGCTCGCGATGTCGAAGCGTTTCGCTGCGGCCTGGAAAAACTCGTTGCCCGAATAGTCCGCATAGGCCGCGCGCTTCGCCAACACGGCGGCCGGGGCCACTTCAAACTGCGTGCGCAGGGTGGTCACCTCCTGCGGCTGGCTGAAGGCGTTGACGCGGTAGCCTGCCACGGCGTGCGCACCCTCGGGCACCGTGAAATTGCCGTAGGTACTCTGGGTCGTGGGAGTGACGAGCAACGCGCCTGGCAGCAGCGCATAGCGGCGGGGCAGCAGGGTGTAGGTGCCTGCGGCGAGCCCCGGAGTTTTTTCCAAATAGATCCGGTCCCCGAGTTTCAACGCGCTGCTGACGTAGCCAGGTTCGCCCTCCAGCAGTTGGGCGGTGGGGTTGTTCGGCGCGTAGGGCGCGAATTCGGATGCGAAGCCGGGGACGACCGCGAAGGAGTCCGGCACCAGCGTCCAGTAACGGCTCGCGGCCGGGCTTTGGCCCGCATTGCGGACGCGCGCGGAAAACGTCTGGCCGCCGAAGGTCACCAGATCGCCCGACTGATATTCCGTACCCGCGCCCCATGTGGCCGAGGCGGTGCCGAGCAGATCAATGCCGCCGCCGATTCCGGGCGTCCAGCGAAAGGCCATCAGGTCGCCGCCGCCGCTCAGATCAATGGTCGCCCCGCGCTCCAGCGTGACGCTTTGACCGGCGACCACGACGCGCTTCTCGGGCAGTCCGCCAGTCGTGACATTGACGCCGCGCGGATCGATCCACGACGAGCCATCCGGGCTGAGTCCAAACGGAATCAGCAACTCCGCTCCACCTGTCACGGTCCGGGCGGCGACGGAGGTGGTGCTGCCCGCGCGTAGGGCGACGTGCTGTGCGGTGGGGGTCGCGAGGGTGGTTCCCGCGATAAGATTCGCGGGAGCGTCCAGCGCTGTCGTCGTCCGGTCGAAATCCGTGCCGTCCCAGCCGAGCGTGATCGAGCCCTGCGGTGCCCGCAGCACTCCGCCCTGCACGATTTCGGACGCGAAAATGTTCAGGCTTCCGCCGGCGGAAAGCGGCGCGCTCCGCGCGCCCGAGCCGGTGACTGTCACCGTACCCGGCAAGCCCGCGTGGTCATACGCGAAGACGTTGAAGGTCGCGAGCGTGGTCGGATAAATCTGCCCGGCCCGCAGGTGGAGGTCGCCGGCGATTTGCAGCGTGCCGTTTCCCCGAATGTCGCCGCCGTCGGC
The DNA here is from genome assembly GCA_021414005.1 of Chthoniobacter sp. Classification (GTDB taxonomy): domain Bacteria; phylum Verrucomicrobiota; class Verrucomicrobiia; order Chthoniobacterales; family Chthoniobacteraceae; genus Chthoniobacter. Next base: position 74,555 of record JAIOPH010000027.1, read on the forward strand.
CACGAAATCGGCGCGGCCGATATTTTGCAGCGAGAGGATGCCGAGGTCGATGAGGTCAGCTTTGACGGTGAGCGTGCCGGGGCCAAAAGTTGGCGCGAAATTGTAGGTGCTGCCTTGCGGCGCGGGGAACTGCGTGAATGGCACCAGAACGTCATCCGGGAGCCGCGGGGCGCGAAACGGCTGCCCAAGCGCGACATACCTGCCGGTGAGCTGCACCGGGGCATCCGCCTGAATCACGCCGCCGGCCGCGACGCGCAGACCGGCCCGGGCGGTGATGGCGACGGGGCCTTGGAACTCGACGTTGCCGCCAAACGAAAGCGGGCTCGCGTCCAAATACTTTGCGCCCAAATCCAGCGCATCGAAGCCACCCTCCATGAAACGGTTCGCCGCGAAATATCCCATCCCCGTCAGCGGCGCGCCGCTGCCATCCAGCACCGCCCGCCCCACACCGGCCCGGGTGTTCGTGGCGGCGAGAGTCCGGCCATTTTGGGTGACGACGAGATTGATGTCCGCACTCGTCCGCGTGGTGCCTTCCGCGTAGAACCGCCCGGAGAAAATGGCCAGCGTTCCGCCCGTCGCCGTCGGTCCTCCCGCGCGACCGAGCAGCGTGGCGTCGGTAAAGAGCATCTGCGCGCCCTGTAACTCGATGGAGCCTCCATTGCTGTCCATCCGCACCGGCACCGTCCGCAACTTCCACAGCGGAGCAGTAAGGCCGCTGTCCAGCGCAACGTGCGGCGCGCCGACGTTGCCGAGCGCCGTCGGGTGGACATCGAAAACAGCCGAGGCGCCCGAGACATCCAGGACCGCCCCGCCTTGCGCCAGGATATTACCCGCGATGGAAATCGAACCGCCGGGATGCAGTGTGCCGAGCCGTCGCCCGTAGGCATCCGGCAGATAGACGGCGGTACCTGCGGTGGAGAGCACGGCCTGCGAACCTATCTGCACGGTGGGCAGCGCGGTGCTGGCCGAGATCACGTCGTCCGGGGCCACGGCAAAGCGGCTGCCACCCGCCACGCTGATCGTCCCGCCGGGTGCGAACACCGAGCCGAGGAGCGTGACCGTCTGGCCTTTGAACGCGACCTTTGCTCCCGGGTCCGCGGCGATCCGCGCTCCGGCTCCCATCACAAGATCCCCGCGCACTTCCAGCAGGTTCGTGGTGAAAAGATCGTCCGCCCCAGTCGCCGTCAGGCTCAGGCTCACGGGGGTCCGCTGCCCGGAAGGTTTGAGCATCGGACGGAGGACGATTTCGCGCGATCCCGCGACGTGCGGCTGGGCGATCCAGCTTTCCGCAACGGGCTCGATGACGGTGCCCGGAGCAATGACGATGGCTGGCGCGTAGGTCTTTGGCTCACCCAAGCCGAAGGGTTCGGCCGACGGTGCGCCGATGGCTTCCAGCGCATAGCTGGCAAAGCCTCCGCTACGGAAAAAATCCGGCTGGAGGAGCAGGGTGTCGGCGTATTTCGGAGTGCCGCCGATTTGGATGAGGCTGGTCTGGACCGTGAGCGAGCCCCCGGTTTTTCCGGAGAAACCGGCGAGCGTGGAACCAAGCTGCAGTTTGCCGCCGATGACGGCGACCGCGCCGGGGTCTTTGCCCGTGCGGATGGTGATGCTGCCGGCGTTGCCGTAGGAAACCGCGCCGCGCGAGGCGAGCACTGCACCGCCGGAGACATCAATCATGCCGCCGGTTTTCAAGTCGGCGTCGAAGGCCTCGATAACGATGCTGCCGCCATGGATGGCGAGCGGACGGGCGAGCCGCGCGGGGCTGCCGTCGCGATCGTCCACCACCAGACCCGCCGCGCTCAGGCGGGCACCGTGCTCCAGGGTGACGCGGCCGCGGGTGGCGTCGGGCAGCGGTAGCGGCGCGAGGGTTGATCCGGGATTGGTCAGTTGAAACTCCGCGGCGAATGCTGGCGAGAGCGTGTAGGCTTGGAAGCTCAGCTTGCCACCGGGGGCCGAGACGCGGCCCTTCACGCGCACGTTGGCTCCCGCGAGCGAGATGGAGCCGAGTGCGGGAGCCGTGAGTTCCGTCCCGTCGGGCACGGTGATTTCGCCATCCGTGCTTTCGACCACGAGATGGCCGAAGCCATTTTCTCCGACGAGATCAGGCGACAGAACCACCGTCTGCCGCCGGCTCGCCGGCAATTCCGCAGCCAGCACAAACTGCGCAACTGGATCTTGCTGCGCCGCACCGAAGACCACGGCGGGAGGCGTGGGCGATGCGGGTAGAAAGCTCAGACTGTTCGAGGGGCCGAATGTCCTCTCCGCCCCGAAGCTCAAGGCGAGCGTGCTGTGGCTCGGGGCGGCCGTCCAGCCGCGCGGAGGTTCGATTGTCGCGCCGCGCAACTGCCCATCAATGGCCATGCTCGCGGCGGTCAGCTTGAGCGTCCCACCATCGGCCCCGCGCGTGTAGGCGGGCTCATAGCGCTCTCCGGTCATCCAGGGAACGGTGTAGGTTTCCGTCACGCCATACTTGCTGTGCCCCACGGTGAAAGTCCCGGTATAGACGCTGTCATAGACCTCCCCCGGCAGCGCGTCGTGAATTTCCACGAGGTGTCCATTTTGTAGGAGCCGGCTGGTTTTCACCACGCCCGCGGTGTGCTGGAAAAAGCCTCCCGAGACGTCGATGGTCGCGCCACTTTGCACCACGATGGACCCGCCGGACTGCAGCGAGACATCGCCGCCGGCGGTCGTGAGTTGCGCGGCGTTGTTCGCGATCAGCCCGGCCAGCCCGGTCACGTCGCCGAGCGGCGTGCCCATCCAGTAGCGGCCGCCGCTCACGCCCGTCCGCCGAATGTCCACCGTCAGCGGCACCCCGCGGAGTGCGCCCTGCCGCTGGACCGGGGAATCCGCAAACTCCGAGCCGCGCAGCGCGATGTTCAGGATGCTCTGCTCCAACGGCGCGGCGACATCCGCGCTCCCGGCCACGCTGATGAAAGAGGAGTGGTCCAGGTAGATTTGCCCGCCGGAAAACAGGAACCGCTGCGTGCTTCCGGTGAAGTGATTGAACAGCCCGTCCTCGATGGTGGTGCCGTCCGCCTGCAAAGTCGTTCGGTTTCCGTCCGGCTCGGCATAGGCCCATGTGCCCGCCCGCATGGTCGCGCGGCCGTTCGGCGCGAGGATCATGGCCGAGGGCTGAAGATGGACGGCCTGGCCATCGACGTTGATTTGCGAACGCTCGGGCAGTGTCGTGCCGGGCACGGCTTTCTGGTTCGCGTATTCCGGCAGGATGCGCGTCGAGCTATGGCTGCCGAACGTCACCACGCCCGTTTTTTGGAAAAGGAACGGCGGCCCGCCGCCATCCGCGTTGTCGAAACTCGGATTGCCCACCGCGCCGTAGCTCGCGAGCAGGTCGATGCGGCCATTGAGCGTGACGGAGGTGGTGCTTTCGATTGCGCCGAGCTGGTTTACGGAGCGTCCGGTCAGCAGCGCGCTGCCGGTGGTGGCTTGGATGAGGCCGCTGTTCGTGGCGGTGCCGGACGATTCGCCGACCGCGCCGACCCACGCGTCGAGCCCGCGCAGGCTCGGATCGGTGCTGGTGTGGCCGGCCACGGCGACCTGCAGGCCGGCGGCGAGGATGGTCTGGCCGGCGGGCGTCGAGATGGTGCCTTCGTTGCGGACGTTCGCGCCGACGAGCATGACGCGGCCGCCGTTGCCGTCGGTGTTCGCGCCACTGTTGAGTTGCGCGCCCGCTTTCACCACTACATCGCCTGGCTGCCCGCTCGGCGTGAGCGCTGCGGGTGGCGTGAAGGTGGGCGTGCCGTCCGCGCCGCCGGGCACCTCGAGCGCGGAGAAAAGGAACTGCGCGTCGCGGTTGTTGAGCAGGCCCTGCTTGATGAGGTTGTCATTGATCGGCAGCGAGGAGGCGGTGAGCGAACGCAGATTCACCTGCGAGCTGCCGCCGAAGAGGATGCCGTTTTGGTTGATGATGTAGGCCTGGCCCTCGCCCTCGATGCGCCCGAGGATTTGCGTGGGCGAGCCGCTGGGGTCGGAGATTTTGTTGAAGGCGATCCACTGGCTTTTGTTCGCGCCGCCGGCGGATTGGTCGAATTTCAACGTGGTCTCCTTGCCGACGTTGAGGGTCTTCCAGTTGAGGATGGCTTGCGCGGCCTGCTGTTTCACGGTCACGAGCGTGCGTCCGCCGGCGGTGGTCTGGGTGGGAAGGGCGGCGCCTGTCCAGAGCGTGGCGTTTTCGCCGACTTGCGGCGCGGCGAGGTTCGCGGGGACGCCGGGTGCGACTTGCAGGCCGCCGACGGCGAGACCGTTGGGGACGGCGGGGAGAAGCTGGCCGGGGTGGTTCGGGTCGGGGCCGAGATGGTTCGGGCCGGCGAGGGCGGCGGCGAGGGCGGCGGTCTGCATGGCCTGGACGGACTTCAGCGCCTCGGTGGTGCGCGCGAGCGTGTCGGCGGCGTTCTTCCGCGCCTGCGCGGTGACGACCGGATTCGGACCCGCCGCCGTGGGCGCGCTGCGCGCGCCCGCCGCCGCGCCGCCGCGCAGCAAATCGCCGGCCCGCGCGTTGGCGCTGAAGAGCAGCGCGCAGCTCAGACCGAGCAGGGCGGCACTCCGCCAGAGTTCCTCGGACGTATGGGAACGGGGCGCTGGAGCGCAGCACTTCACGGCTTGATTTTCTGGTCCGCGAGTCCGTCGCTGAAATCCTGGATTAGCGTGTCAAACTTCACGCGCGTGGTACCGATGAACGGCTCTTTGCGGGTGATGACATCGCCCAGGCCGAACTTCTCGTAGCGGCTCAGGATCTCCGTCCCGAGTTTGAACATCGCCGCGTTCTTCGCCTTTTGGTCGAGCACCTGCCGGTCGAGCACGATCACGCGCGCGGCGAGTTTCGCGCGCTCACTTTCCCTGGCGTTGCCGATCTCCACTGCCTTCTTGAACTGCGTCGTCACGTCGCCGTGCGCTTTCTTCCACGCTTCCACGGACTTCTCCTTCTCGATCAACCGGGCCTCGGTTTCGACCCGCTTCGTCTCGGCGACGGCGAGCGCGATCTTGGCCGAGTTCTGTTCGGTCTCGACCGACTTTTTGAGTTTCTCGATCTCCTCGGTCTGCGCGGCGAGCTTTGCCTCGGCTTCGTCTTTCGCCGCCTGGAGCGCGGCCTTTTCGCTATCGGCGGCGCGGAGTTGCAGGGTCAGAGCGCGCACGCTTTCGCGCAGTTTGGCTTCCGCGGGGCTGGGTCCGGCGGGCGCATCGGTGGCGCGGAGTGCGGCGGGCAGGAGACTTAGAAAGAGGACGATGAGCGGTCCACGAAAGACACGGAAAGGCACGAAAGCGCTGTTCTGTTTTCGCGTTATTTCGTGCCGTTCGTGGACCATTCCGAGGCGGGCGGAAAGCAGCGCATGCGTGATTTTCATAGGTCAGAATTTTCCGCTCACGTCCACTTGCAGCGTGTCGGCCTTGAGCGGCGGGCCGGCGATTTCATTGGCGCTCATCCAGCGCAGACCCAGCGCCACACGTTCGCCGAGCGCGAAGCTGCCGGTAAAGGTGTAGCCCTGCACGTTGGTCCCGCCGCCGCCAAAGTCGGAGTCGGCGAAGCCGTCCACCACGGCGTCGCTTTCCACGTAGCGGTAGTTGAAGCCCACGCTCCAGTCGCCGCGTTTTGCGAGCAGCGGATGGCCCACGCGCAGGCCGGCGATCCACGCGGTGTTGCCGCCTTCGTAGAGCCCGGCGGCTCCGGCGATGGTGTTCGGCCCGCGGTTGTTGATCGCGTTTTCGCCCACCGCGGCGCGGTCCCACGCGAGGTTTTGCGCGTACTCGCCGTAGGCCGTGACGTGAAACGGCTCGTAGCGGCTGTAATCAATCTGGCCGGTGATCGAGAGCACGCGGAAAGGCGACGCGAGACCGAAGTATTGGAACTGGTTGGTCGTGCCGAAATTGTTGTCCGCCGTGGGCACGATGTTGCGCAGCGCGCGGTAGGTGTTGCCCTTTTGCGCAAAGGCCGGGCGGGTGTTGTCGGTGTCGCCCGCATCCTGCGCGTTGAGCGGCGTGTAGGGCGTGGAAAGTTTCCCCGCCACACGGTCGAAGACGTAGTACGCGCCGGCGATCTTGACCTTGAAATCCTGGTGCGGTTTCCAGTCGAGCCCGAGCTGGCCGGCGTAGAGCCACTTGTCGGTGCTAGAAAATTTGTCGGGGCGGTTCGACGAGAAATTGAGGTCGGTATTGAAATACGGAAACGCGCCGACGGTGAGGAACGGCGTGACGCACGAGACGACCTCGTAGCGCGCGGTGCCGGCGATGCCGTCGAAGCCGAGGTCCTCATCCCACACGATGTCGGACGGCGTGTAAAACGGGTTCTCGAAACGCCCGAGCGAGATGACCAGCTTGCGATCACGCGGCACGGCCGGGTCTTTGGGCGCGGCGAGCTCCTTGCCGGACTTGCCGTTTTTGCCCTCAGGCGCACTCGCGGGCGCAGGCTCGGCCGCGGCTCCGGGCGAGTATTGGTAGCGCAGAAATCCGCGGTCGAGCCACACGGCGTATTTGCTGAAATTGCCGCCGCTTCCGCCGAGGCTTTGGTTCGGCGAGACCGGCGAATTACTGTCGCCCGTGGCCAGGCGCACCCCGGCGGTGAAGCCTTCGCGGAGATCGACATCCGCGCCGAGCCGCACGCGCAGGCGCACGCGGCTGCGGTCCTGATCCACGTTGAGCTGCGGCGAGAAAACCGTGCCGCTGACATCGAAGGGCGCGCCGGTGTTGATCGCGTTGAAGTTGGGAAACGCGCCGGTATTGTCGTTCTTGCCGGGGAAATAAATGCCCTCGTAGCGCGTGCGCACATCACCAAAAAGCCGGATGCGCGTGGTCCACTCCGGCACCGTGCGCGGGTCCGCCCAGCGCTCGTTGCGCGCCTGCGCCATGACCTCCGTCTTGATCTGGTCGCGCATCTGCGCCTTCACGCTCTCCGGGATGTATGTCACCCGCACCGCCGACTGCCCGGAGTAAGGCGCGATGTCCGCCGTGGGCGGCACCTGCTGCGGGATGGCGAGCAGCGGCGCGACGGAGTTTACGATCTGCTGCGTGACTTCGGTCTGCGCGCGCGCGGCCACCGCATCGGCCTCGGCTTGCTGGATCAAACCCGCCGCGTCCTCTTTGGTCAGCACGCCGCGTTCGACGAGGCGGTTGATGAGGTTGATGGTCACGCTTTCCGACGGCGCAGCCTTGGCCAAAGACGGCTCCTCTTTCGCTGCACGGCCACCCGCCTTTGGCATGGCCGCAGCGTCGGTTTTCGCCACGAGCGCCGGTGCCGGCAGCACCTGCTCGGGCTCGGGGTCGCCGGTGATCGGCGGCACGGAGTTCGCCGCGAAAAGCGGACGGTTCGCGCCGCCCGCGGGCAGAGGTCCGGCGACGTCGCCCGGCGTGGCGGCGCAGAGCCGCACCACGGCGCTGGCGCAGATCGAAGTGCTCAGAATCCGCACGAGATTTCGTCGGACAGAAAGGCGGGAGCTGGACATGCGGACGGTCGCGGGAACTGGACTAGCGCTTGGCGCGGATACGGAGATTGATGGGGAGTTTCATCCCGGCGGGCGGCGGCTCGGCGAGTTGGAGGCCGTTCAGCACCTCGTTCTCGATGGCGCTGTCCACGGCGCTGTTCCCGGTGCGGCTGGCCAGCGTGGCGCGGACGATCTTGCCGCTGTTATCCGGCCAGATGCGGACCACTAGGTCGTTGATGGAAGCCGTCCTGGTCCTGGCGTTGGCGCGCAACGCCTCGGCGATCTTGTTCTGCAACTGCACCGCGTAGCCGTCGAACCGGCCTCCACTGCCGCCGCCATTGCCGCCATTGCCACCGATCGTGCTGCCACTGCCCAGACCGCTGCCGGACGCCGCCAGGCCCGCGCCGGGACCGTCGCCCTTGATGCCGGAAGCCATCGCGGTGGGTGGAGGATTGTCCGCTTTCTTCGGCGCTTCCTTGGGCTTCGCCTCGGCCACGGGAGCCTGTTTCTCCATTTCCTGTTTCTTTTCCGGCGGCGGAGCTTTCTGCGGCGGCGGTGGTGGCGGTGGTTTGACGGGAGGCGGCGGCGCGATGCTCACCTGCACGATCTTCTCCTGTTTACGCGGCGGCGCGGTCGGCCCGGACTTTGGCAAAAAGGCCAGACCCACCCCCAACGCCACGACCACGCCACCGACGATCGCTTTCACGCCGTGCCTGTTCCAGAAGCCCTCGTCATCATCGTCTTCTGCAGACGGCGCGATGGGTGTGCGCTCGCGCACCGGTGCCGGGGCACGGGCGATTCGCGGACGTTGCACGGGTGGTTCGGGAGATTGTAGTTCCTGGCTCATGGAAGTGCGGTGTGGGTTGTTGGGGACTGGTTACTTGCGGGGCTTGGTCGCGAGACCGACCTGCGTCAGGTTCAGTCGCCCGCAGACATCAATGACATTGAGGATTAGCTGGTATTGCGTTTGGTCATCGCCCCGGACCACGATCGGAAACTCCGGCGTCTTGGCTTTCACCGCTCCGAGGGCGGTCTCCAGCGAAGCCAGCGTCACATCCTTCCCGTTCAGTTTCATCTTACCCTGGTTGTCGATGCTGATGGCTTGCAGTTCCGGCCCCTTCACCGGCGAAGGCTTGCCGGCCTTGGGCAGGTTCGCCTTCACGCCCTGCACACCCGCCGTGGTCATGATGATGAAGATCAGGAGCAGTACGAGATACAAGTCCACCATCGGCGTGACGTTGATGTCATCGTAGGATTTGTTGTCTGCGGCTTGCATGGGTCCGTATCTATTTCAAAGGCTTGGTCGCGAGACCCACTTCCGTAATGTTCAGCCGGCCCAACACATCCAGAACACTGGCGATCACCTGATACTGGGACTGGCTGTCGCCGCGGATAATCACCGGCACGTCCGGGGTTCCGGCTTTGACTGACGCGAGCTTGCTTTCGAGCGAGGCCAGATTCACGGACTCGGCATTTAGCTTGAGGTTGCCTTGAGGGTCCACGGTGATGGCCTGCATCTTTTTCCCCTTTATCTCCAAAGCCTTATTCGCCTTGGGTAGCTGCACCTTTACCCCTTGCACTCCCGCCGTGGTCATAATGATGAAGATAAGCAGTAGCACGAGGTAAAGATCCACCATCGGGGTGACGTTGATGTCGTCGTAGGACTTGTTGTCGCCAGCTTGCATGAGTCGGGTGCCCTAGCGTTTCGGCTCGGAGTAGAATTCGGCGATCTTGGTCACGAATTCGTCGATGAAGATCTGCATTTCGCTGACCGCGTCCTTGATGCGGGAGCTGATGTAGCTGTAGGCAAAGAGCGCCGGAATCGCGACGGCCAGACCGGCCACCGTGGCCAGCAGCGCGCCGGCGATACCGGGCGCGATCGAGTTCACCTCGACTTGTCCGCTCTTTGCGATGACTGCGAAGGTGATCATAACGCCGATGACCGTGCCGAGCAGACCCAGGTAAGGTCCGCCCGCGATGCCAATGGTCAGAAACACCAGGCTGCTGTTCAGCTTGTGCGTCTCGCGGACCAATCCGCCGTCGAGCGTCGCCCGGATTGCCTGCATGGAGCGCCCGGACAGCCCTTGGAAATTCTCCCGCGCAGTCGCGAGACGGTCCTGAATTTCCAGGCATCCACTTTGGTAGATGTGATAAAGCGGGGACTGCTTGAGAAGCTTCTGTGCCTTGGGCGTGGCCTTGCCACCCATGCTGTTGATGATTTGCTCGTCCCCCTGGTCCAGAACGTGAAGGTTGCGGGCCAGGTCCGGCCAAAGTTTAAGGAAGGCGTCGGTCGCCTTCTTGATTTTGTTGAGGTAAAGAAACTTGGTCAGAGCCACCACTCCGCCGATCAGGGCCAGCAGGGTGCAAAGCGCGATAACCACCCAGCCGTCGAAGGTCAAAGACTTCGAGATGTCGGTGATGAGGGAAAGGTGCTTCCCAAGCTCACTTTCTTCGCCGCCATGCTTCGACGCCTCGTCCTCGCCGAAAACCACCACCTTGGCCGCTTTGTCCCCACCGCCTTGGTTTAGGGCCGCGAGTTTGATCCACCCCGCCGGACGCGCGACTTTGGCGATCTGGAGTTCATCAATTTCGCCAACGAATGCAGCCTTTGACTCGGCTGGTGCGTCTGGCGACTTGTCCTTTCCGATAATGATGGACGCATCAATGGTCGGCAGCCCGGCTTGAACCACGGCGCTCCTTTCGCCGTTGACAAAGAGTGTCGTCGTAGCTGCTTCTACAATCACGGCGAGATGACACCAGGCATTAACATCCAAAGGTGCCGTCGCCACCGCTCGCTGGGGATCTCCGGTGCCGGTAATTTCCACGTAGGGCTTACCCTCATCCATTCCCAGAACGAAGGACTTGCCGCCATCGCGGCGGGTGATGATCGCCGCATTCGCACACAATAACGTGGGCTTGGCCCAAAGGGAGACCGTGGCCGGACTGCCTTCGATCCAAACCATGTCCGGCGATTTGGGAATGACTACTCCGTTCAGCCCGGTGAGCCGTAGTCCGCCCGCCGCGACTGCGGCTGTGGACAATCCGGCAGCTTCCGCACTGTGCGCGCCGCCGGTGCTATCCGCTGGGGCGGTGCCACTGGCTTCACTAAAGTGATAGACTAATAGCGTTTCGGAATCGTAGGTCGTCTTGGCGTCGGCACCACCAGTACCAGGCTCCCCCTGGTTGCCGGAATACATCCAGAAAGTAACAGGTGCGCCGGGCTTCACATCCGGCACTCGCACCCACACGAACGCCTCATAGAGCGTTCCGTCGTATTTCTCGAAGTGAAACTTTAGCGGTGTCTTATCGTCGGCAGCGATAAAGCGCAGGTCGCTTCCGTCTTCCCGTGAGGCACCGAATTGGAAGTTGCCATCGTGCAGGCGGAGCAACACAACCGCAGTACCGATCTGGTCGGAGACCGGCCCCGCCGCGGTGTCCAAAGTGATCTTTTTGCGCGAGGTCCAGGCTTCGTTCCACCATGCGTTGGCATCCATTCCGAGGAGGAGAATGACCACGAATCCGAGCAGACCGCGATGAATGTTCAACAAACGAGACAGGTGCAAAAGGAAGCGCATGCAGGTGAAGACGGTGGCTAAAACTCGGCCCAGACGCGGAAGGTCAGGAGGAGGTCGCGAGCCTTGGTGGCGCTTTGATTGGTCAGCGGCAACCCGGCATCAAGCGACCCATTGAGGTGATCCCAAAGCTCGAAGCGCGTGCCCGCGCCGATGCTCACCAAGTCAAAGTTGGACTGTTGCGATGGCAGGGCATCAATGATCGAGAGATGCCCGGCGTCGGCAAAGGCATAGAGCCGCCATTCGCCCGTCTTCTTCTCTGGCTTTTCCTCGGTCTTTTCCGCTGAGTCCGTGTCCGGCTTCTTGTCCAGCCAACTCAGGAGCGACGGGCTGCGGACTTCCAATGAGCCAACAATCGCATTGTCGCCGGGTACTTCCCCTTCCAGATAACCGCGCGTGGTGCCCACACCGCCCGCGCTAAACTGCTCACTGCTGACCAATGGCTGACTGCTGATCTGCCCCTGTACTTTCCCATAGACCTGAAACCCACCGGGTAGATCATGGGTGTGCGCCAGATCTCCGCGGAAGTGAGCAAAGCTCCCGTCCGCCTTGAAGCGGCTGTTTTCAAATTCCGCAGGGGAGCTGCCCAGCCCGCGAATGTGGAAGACGAGCCCGGCTCCGAATTCCGTCAGTGAGCCCTTCTCCACCCATGTGCCGTTATAGTTGAGGCTGATCGGATAGTAAGTGATCGGTGCCTGGATCGGCACCCCGCCCGGCGTAACGGTGACATCCTGATCGAAGTGTTTGTAATCAAGCCCGAAGCTGAACGACTGGAAGAAGTTCCTGCCAGGGGGCAAGTTGACGATGGCACGTATGCCCAGCACCTCGCCCCGTCCCGCGACAGCCGTACCGCCGAGCGTGGAGACATTCGAGTCCTGCTTTGTCCCGAGCACCATCACACTTAGCCAGTCGTGATCCGGGATGCGCGCCTGATAGTAGGCGGACAGCACCTTGGCGTTGCTTACATCCTCGGGTGCTACCTGAAAGCTCACTCCGGCAGCGTGGCCTTTCTGCCACAGGTTATTGTAACTCACCGAGCCATTGACCCGCAGTTCGGTGGTGTTCGGGCTGTAACGGTTATTTAACTCGATACTCCCATGCAGTGGCAGCGAGTCCTTTACGTTGAGATCGATGTCCACGGTCCCCGGCTCCACGCCGGCCCGCAGAGCAGGCGTGATCTTCCGGTCCGGCCACTGGTTCAAGGCGACAATATCGCGGTTCACCTCGTTGAAGTTTGGCACCTTTCCCTCGGCGATCGAATGAGCCTGCTTCTTAATTTCCGCGAGCGAAAAGTATCGCGAACCTTTAACCCGCAATCTGCCCACCTTGGCCTCGGTCACTTGGAGAAATATGACCCCACCGCGCCCGGCCTGCTGGGGCACTGAGACCGAGACCGTTTGGTAGCCCTTTTCCTTATAGACCTTCTCCAGCGCGGCGGCCGCTCCGGTAACATCCGCCTCGGTGCGACCCGGCCCTAAGAACGGATATACCGCCTCCCCGATCTCCTCTTCCTGCAACAACTGCGTGCCCAACACCCGATACTCGGCAATATACAACGGCCCCGCTCCGGGACGCGCCGCCACGGGGATCGGCCCCGTCTTATTCGTAGCTTCGCCCGCTGCTCCGGCCCGCTGCGCAGCAGCCGCCCAAACGTCGCCATGACTCATCCAGCAAGCCCCCACCACGAGCGCGGCGGCGGAGACAAACCTGCGGGAGGTTGACAGACTATGAAAAAACTGCGGCACGCCTTTTGATAGTGGCTCGTCCGCAAGCCCGAAAGTCGTCGATTGTTAAGATTCCGCGCCGAATATGTCGATTCTGACATAATCACCCGCAAGGTCGGCCCTCGTGTCAGCAATGTGACATTTGTGTGACGTTGATCTCAGTTTCTCGGGTTGCCAAGCCCAACCATAATTCTGTTTCTACTAAACGAGGTCGCTATTTCGATGATAGCAACGGCAGGGTATTATTTTCCACCGGGTTTTCACTTTTCACCCAAGGCTTAAAGCCTTCCTCTAAAAGGTAGATTACTGTGAAATGCGCGTTCAATTTACGCTAGGACCTAGTGGGGCTGCGCCCGCCCACGGCACAATGAACAAGATTGTTACTGTCAGATCTATGGCTGCTACTTTGCGGCAAAATATGCCAATTATGCTGCGCGAAATACCCGTCCCCTGCGCGATGCCGTGGACGCGCGATCCAGGAAGTCGGCTTCATGCCCGACGCCACGCGTTACGACATGAACCCGGCCACCGACAGCCAAACCCGCAACGGCCATGCCTCGAATGGCAACGGCCATCCCAACAGACAGCCTCGCCACGGTCATGGCTACAGCCATGCGGCCAATGGCAACACCAACGGCCACGCCCGCAATGGCGAGGCCTGAGCCTGTAGCGAGGGGCAGCAGAAGCTCATCATGCAACTGGTCCACCACCATCGGCTCGACAAAAGCGACATCAAAACCATGGCCCAGCAGCTCTTCAGCTGCGGGGTCAAGGAACTCAACAAGATGCAGGCATCCAACCTCGTCAACGACCTGCTGGAAATGGTCGGGAAGACGAGCACGCACCGCCGTCCGGCATGGTCACAGCGGGAAGGAGCGCGGGCATGATTGCCGCCGCCGCTCCCGAGGCGGTGACCGCCTCCGCAGCCCGCTGTCGTCTGCGAAACGTCTGAGGGTATTGCAGGGCACCGTCTCGCCCTCGCGGCTGACGCTGTTTTTGCAATGCCGGCTGAAGTTCTACTTCCGCTACGTGGCGCAGATCGCCAAGCCGAAGACGCCCGCGCTGCATGTCGGCAGCTCGGTGCATGGCGTACTCAAGGCCTGGAACAAGGCGCGCTGGCGGCAGCAGCCGCTTACCCTCATGCAACTCCATGACGCCTACGCTCAGGCGTGGGCGGACGAGGAGGAACCGGTAACGTGGGCGGCGGGCGAGGAGGCGGCGGAAAAGCAGACCGGCTGGCGGCTCGTGGAAACCGACTTCCGCGAAGCGAACATCCCGGACTCGGTCAAACCCGACGCCGTGGAAATCCCGGTCGAAACGGACCTCGCCGCGCTGGCCTGCCGGTGCTGATCGGCGTACTCGATCTCATCCAGACGGGTCGGATCATCGACTTCAAAACGTCGTCCACCACACCCCACGCGGAAAAGGTCGCCCACACCACCGCGGTCCAGACGAGCAGCTACGCCGTCCTGTATCGCGAAGCCATCGCCGGTCTCACCAAACTCGCCGACGCACTCAAACATGCGCAACGCGAGAGCAAGGCCAGTGACAAAGACATTCAGTCCGTGCGGCAGACCCTCCGCTCGCTCCAGAGCGTCCGCATCTAGCCCGCGAGTAGAAGAACCGCGAAGTGCCGCACACGCTGCCGGGTCGGATGGACGCAAGTCTGTCCGACCCGGCTTCGTTAACGGGCCGCACCAACCAGAAAGGCCCCCACCCACAGCCGCCCGCCTCGAATGAGTCGGTGATCAGCGAAATCAGGAAAGAAATTCTGGAGCAGACATTGGCTATGCCGCTCGCGGGCCGACGTCCTCAAACAACGCCGAACGGTGCCGAATTTCGCCGGATACGTTATGCATACTTGTTATGCATTCACTCCATCGAAGCGTATGCTCTATTTTTAAGTATCTGTATTCCGGTGATTTAAAAATACTGGTGACCCTAACGGGATTCGAACCCGTGTTACTCCCGTGAAAGGGGAGTGTCCTAACCACTGGACGATAGGGTCTTTTCTTGGAAAAGAGGGAGGGAAGATGGTGGCGGGCTCTGGACCTTGCAAGGAGTTTCTTGGTCGCCCTCGGGGACTGCGGTGAAGCCGGCCGGGCGGAAAATTTAGCGATCCGGCGCGGGCAGGCAGGGCCGGATGATTTCGGTCCAGAGTTTGTAGCCTGCAGCGTTCATGTGGAGCTGATCGGGGCTGAAAATCTCCGGGCGTGGGAGACCATCGTCGCCGAGCATGCGGGGGAAGACGTTGATGAATTTCATGCGCGGCTGGCCCTTGATGAAGGTCTCGATGGCGGCGTTCACGACGCGCACTTTTTCCACCTGCGCCCAGCGCGCGGGATTGCCGGCGCTGGAAATGTAGGCGATTTCGGCGTCGGGCAGACGCGCGCGGACTTTGGTGGCGAACGCTCGAAAATCCGCAATGACGTGTTCCGGCGACTGGCCGGCGTTGAGGTCATTACCGCCAGCGTAGAGCACGACCATTCGCGGCTCGTAGGGGAAGATGATGCGGTCTGCGAAATGAGTGCTGTCGGCTATTTCCGAGCCGCCGAAGCCGCGGTTGAGGACGCGATGTTGCGGGAAATCCTGCGCGAGTGTTTTCCACAGCCGGATGCTGGAACTGCCGACAAAAACAATGCCGCCTTTGGCCGGCGGATGCTGCGCGTCGGTTTGCTCGAAGGCCGCGATTTCCTTTTCCCATTTCGCGTAGTCGTGCGGTTTGGCGGGCACTTTGTCGTCGGCGCGCACGGCGGGCGCGAGGGCGAGAAAGGCAAGAGCGGCGAGACGGAGCAGGAGTGTGGGCATGATGGGTGGACTCAGCGTTTCACGTCGCGCAGGGCGACGACGGCGGCTTCGAGGCGGGTGGCGATTTCCTCCCAGCCGGGACGCGCATTCGGCACGTCGCCAAACGTGAGCGGCGGGCCGATGCGCAGTCCGATGGGCGTGGGCCGCGGCAGTTTGGTCTCGGGGCGAAAGGCGTGAAACGCGCCCTCGATCCAGCACGGCACCACGGGCACCGGCGCGCCGGCGATCATCATGCCGAGGCCGGGCTTGAAGGGATTCATGGTCCCGTCGCGGCTGCGTTTGCCTTCGGGAAAAAGCAGGTAGATCGCGGGGTCGCCGATGAGCCGGTCGCGCAGCTCCTGCATGGCGTGGGAGCCGCAGCGCTTCCGCCACATGGGCAGCGCATTAAGCATCATGGCGGAGAATGCGGACACGACGGGCGTTTCAAAAAACACGTCTCCCGCCGCGATGGGAAACGCGTGCCGCCGCAGCCGCCACGGCAGCGCCGCGCCGAGCGTGAGCACATCGAGATGGCTCGAGTGGTTGGCGATCATCACGAAAGGCGGCTTCACCGGAATGTGCTCCGCGCCCTCCACGCGCAGCCGGTGGTAGCCGCGCAAATACGCGCGCACCGCCACCCGCCACGCGGCCTGCGTCACCATGGCGGCGAGCCCGGCCTCGCGCTTCAGGCTGCGCAAGCCCGCGTGCGGATCGAGCCCCTGATCGCCGGCTGGCTGGTATTTCCACTCGTCCATTACGACGCAGTTTTCACGGCAACGATGCGGCGCAGACGTCCGGCAGATTTCTTCATGGCCGGGAGCAAAGCGATCCCGCCACTATCATGCAACTCTCGCCACCACGCCGCCCGCGACGTGGTTCTGCGTTGGTGCGGCGGGCGCGCCTGTTCGCACTTGTTTTGTCCGCGCACTCGCGCACCTTGCGCCGCGCCTCCGGGCAACCATGCCGTGCGTACCATGACCTCCGAGCAAACACCGTCCTCACCCATCCACGACCAGCTCGCAGAGCTGCACCGCGAATACTCCGCGATCCACGACGGCGAAGTCGCCACCTACATTCCCGAACTGGGAAAGGCCAACCCCGACTGGTTCGGCATCTGCGTCGTCACCACCAATGGCGGCATCTACGAAGTCGGCGACTCGCGGCAGGAATTCACCATCCAGTCGCTTTCGAAGCCCTTCGTTTATGGTCTCGCGCTCGAAGATCACGGACGCGCCGAGGTGCTGGGCAAAGTCGGCGTCGAACCCACCGGCGACGCCTTCAATTCCATCTCGCTCGATCCCGTCACCGGCTGCCCGCGCAATCCCATGATCAACGCCGGCGCGATCGCCAGCACCGGCCTCGTCGAGGGCTTCACCGACGACGCGCGCCTCCGCCGCATATTGGAAATGTTTGCGCATTACGCCGGTCGGGAGTTGTCCATCGACCCGCAGGTCTATGCGTCCGAGAGCGCCACCGGCCATCGCAACCGCGCCATCGGTCACATGCTGCGCAACTTCGGCATCCTCGCCGGCGACCCCATGCCGGTGGTGGAAACCTACTTCCAGCAATGCGCCATTCTGGGCCACTGCCGCGACCTCGCCACGATGGCCGCCACCCTGGCCAACCGCGGCGTCAACCCGCTTACCGGCGAGCAGGCCATCCGCGGCGAATACGTTGAAAGCGTGCTCGGAGTCATGGGCACCTGCGGCATGTACGACTACGCCGGCGAGTGGCTTTATGAAGTGGGCATGCCGGCGAAAAGCGGTGTCGCCGGCGGCGTCATCGCGGTCCTGCCCGGCCAGCTCGGCATCGGCGTCTTCTCGCCACGGCTCGACAGCAAAGGCAACAGCGTGCGCGGCATCCGTGTGTGCAGCGCCCTCTCCCGGCGCTGGGATCTGCACCTTTTCAATCGTCCCGGCATCGGCAAAGCCGCCATCCGCCTGCGCCTGAACGGGGCCGAATACAACTCCAGCCGCATACGCCCCAAGGCCGAAGCCGCCGCGCTCCGCGAGCACGGCGAGGCCATCCAAATTATTCAACTCCAGAGCAACCTCGTCTTCGCCACCGCCGAATTCATCGTCCGCGAACTCACCGAACTGAACGGCCTCGAAAGCGTCGTCCTGGATTTCCGCCACGTCCTTTCCGTCAACGAAAGCGCCGGTCACCTTTTTCACGACATCCTGCTCCGACTTCACGCCGCGGGCGTGACCGTCGTCTTCACCGGCGTGGAAAAGGCCACCTCCTTTCGCCGCCTCATGCGCGCCCGGCTCGGCGCGCGCTTCGAGGAATTGTTTCGCACCTTCGAGGAACTCGACCCTGCGCTCCAGTGGTGCGAGGATCGCCTCCTCGCGCGCCTCCTGCCCGACCTCCCGGACACCAGCATCGCCGTCACCCAGTACGCATTGCTCGATGGCCTGAGCCGCGAAGAAGTCGCCGTCGTGCAAAGCTTCTTCGAGCGCCGCACCTACCAGCCCGGCGAGACCATCATCCGCGCCGGCGAACCCGCGCGGGAACTTTTCCTCCTCTCGCGCGGCCTCGTCAGCGTCTATCTCCCGCTGGAAAACGACGCGCAGAAACGCCTCGCCACCTTCTCGCCCGGCATGGCCTTCGGCGAAATGGCGGTCATCGACCGCGCCCCGCGCAGCGCCACCATCCTCGCCGACACTGAGGTCTCCTGCGACCTGCTCAGCATCGCGCGGCTCACCGCACTCGGCGTCACCCACCCGAAGATCAAAATCCGCCTCCTCGAAAACCTGAGCCTCGATCTTTGCCGCAAACTGCGGAAAGCCAACCGCGAGATCGCCCAGCTCGTCTGAGCCCGGCGCGCCTTCAACCCCGCGCCGCCACGCTTTTCCAAATCGGCACGTCGGCTTTCATCCGGTCGATCGCGGTGGCGAGAAAACGCAGCGCCTCGCCGCGGTGAGCGGAGAGCACGCGAACGAAAAGCGACGCCTCGCCGACCGGCACCCAGCCCAGGCGGTGAATGAAAACCACGGCGGCACACGGATGCACGGCGTTGAGTTCATTGAAAATGCGCGCGAGTTCGCGCGTGGCCATCGGTTCGTACGCCTCGTAGTGCAGCCCGGCGAGCGCGCGGTCGTGCTCGGTTTCGCGCACGAGGCCGGCAAATTCCACGCACGCGCCGACTTCATGCGAGGGCAGCGCGAGCGCGGGCACCACGATGACGGACTTCGTGAAGGCGATGTGCGTTTCCATCGGATCAGCCGCCGCTCACCGGCGGGATGAGGGCGATCTCCGCGGCCGTGCCCACTGGCGCGTCCCAGTCGGCATAGACGCAATCCACCGCCACGCGCAGCGTCGCCGGATCAAGCGCCGGAGCAAGCCGCGCGAGGATGGCCCGCGGCGTTTCCTCGGGCTCGCAGTCGATCCCGCGCTCGCGGAAGCCGAGCACATCGGCGGCCTGGGCAAAGGCGAGGAGTTTCACGGACATGCGGAGCGGTGTAGCCGCGAACCGCGGATGCCGCTACTACTTCGTGCCATGATTTCTCTCGCCGAAGCCCGCGCCCTCATCGCCGCCGCCGTGCCTCCGCTGGATGCCGCGCGCACGCCACTGGCGGAGGCGCATGGGCGCGTGCTGCGCGAGGACGTGGCCGCCGATACCGACCTGCCGGCCTTCGACCGCTCGGCCATGGATGGCTACGCGGTCGGCGCGGACGACGACTCGACGCGGTTTCGTGTGGTCGCCGAAATTCAGCCGGGAGCGGCCCCGGCGGTGGAAATCCGGCGCGGCGAGTGCGCGCGTATTTTCACGGGCGCAGCGCTGCCGCCCGGCGCGGGCCGCGTGCTCATGCAGGAGGATTGCTCGCGCGCGGCGGAGTGGATGACCCCGCAGCGGCGCGACGCGCGGGACTGGATTCGCCGCCGTGGCGAGGACGCCCGCGCGGGCGAGGTGCTGCTGCGCGCCGGGCACTGGCTGCGGGCCGGCGAAGTCTCGCTATTGGCGCAACTCGGCGCGGTGCAGCCGCTCGTTTCGCCCCGCGTGCGCGTGCGCCATTTCACCACCGGCAACGAACTCGTCCCGCCCGCCATCACGCCAGGACCGGGACAGATTCGCGACTCGAATTCCGCGCTCATCGCCGCGCTGCTCGCGGAAAGCGGCGCGCAGCTCACCGGCCAGGCGCGCTGCGGCGATGCGCTCGACACGCTCATCGCCGCGATCGAAAGCGCGGGCGCGGAATGGGACACGCTGCTGCTCTCCGGCGGCGCGAGCGTGGGCGACTACGACTTTGGCGTGCGTGCCCTCGAAGCGCTCGGGTTCACGATTCATTTCCGGCAGATCAATCTCCGCCCCGGTAAACCGCTCGTCTTCGCCACGCGCGAACGGCAACTCGCCTTCGTCATCCCCGGCAATCCTGTTTCGCACTTTGTCACCTACCACGTCGCCATCCGACTCGCTCTGGAGTGCCTCACCGGCGCGCGCCCTTCCTGGCCCCTTGCCTCTGCTGAACTCGCCACCGACCTGCCCGCGCAACCGCCCGGACGCGAAACATTTTGGCCCGCCCGCGTCTCGGCCACCTCGCACGGCCTTCGCGTCCACCCGCTCCCGTGGCAAAGCTCCGGCGACCTCCGCGGCCTCCTCGGAGCCAATGCCCTGCTCCCCCTCCCCCCCGCGGCGGGTCCGACCAAATTCGGCGAACCTGTGCCCGTGCTGCTGCTGGCGCTCGGGGGCGACTAAACTCCCAGAGAGAACGAAGCCGTCAGAGGCCTGAAAGTGGCTTCCATGCTGCCTAAGAAGTTTGTTGCGACCTAATCTCACAATGTTACTTTCCCGCGCTCTAAATGCCGTCCAAGTCCGTTAAATCCATCCTCACCCTGGCCAAAGCCAAAGTTGGCGAGCGGTTGCGTGTGTTGTCGATTTGCCCGGACTGCCCGGAGTGCGTGCGGCTGCGGGAGCTGGGTTTTTACGATCGCGCGGAGGTGCGGAAAATTTCGGACGGGGCGGCGATCATCTGCTCGCTGCTGGGCATGCGGGTGGCCATCGGGCGCGACCTCGGGGAGCATGTGCGCGTGGAGAGGATCGCTGCATGACGGCGGAAACGGGCGACGTTTTGAGCGGGCTGAAAATCGGTGAAAAGGCGCGCGTGGCGGGCTTCGATCTGCCGCCGGAGCATCGGCAGCGGCTGCTGGAAATGGGGCTGACCGTCGGTGCGGAATTTGAGGTCGTGCGCTTCGCGCCGATGGGCGACCCCATCGACATCAAAGTGCGCGGCTATCATCTCTCGCTGCGCAAAAAGGAAGCGTCGGGCGTGCGCGTGACGCGGCTCTAAGTCATGGCCGGGCCTGCTCCAGCGCCAGACGCGCCGACCCGTGAAGTCACGCGCCACGTCGCCATCGCCGGCAATCCGAACTGCGGGAAGAGCACGATTTTCAACGCGCTGACCGGCCTGCGGCAAAAGGTCGGCAACTACCCCGGCGTGACCGTGGAGAAAAAAACCGGTCGCTTTTTCGGAAGCCACGGCGAGCCCATGGAACTGCTCGACCTGCCCGGCAGCTACAGCCTGCAGGTGCGTTCGCCGGACGAAGCCGTGGCACGCGATGTCCTGCTCGGGCGGCTGCCCGGCGTGCCGCGGCCCGATGTCATCATCTGCGTGGTCGATGCCTCGAATCTCGAACGCAACCTTTACCTCGTGGCGCAGATGCTCGAACTGCACATCCCGGTCGTGGTCGCGCTGAACATGGTGGATGTCGCCGAGAAAAATGGCGTGGTCATCGACCTCATGGCGCTGCGCGAAAAACTCTGCGTGCCGGTGATCCCGATGGTCGGGACGGCTGGCGTGGGCTTCATCGAGCTGCGGCAGGCGGTCTCGCGCTCACCGCTGCCCGCGCCGACAATTTGCGCGCAAATGCCCATCGTGCTGGAACGCGAAACGATGGCGCTGGCCAAGCAGCTCCCGGTCGCCCCGGAAGTCGCTCGCGGCGAAGCGCTGCTCCTGCTCACGCTCCACGACGAAGCGCTCGACGCCCTCGCGCACCACGACCGCACGATCATCGACCTGACGCGCAGCACGCAGCAACGCCTCACCGCCAGCGGCATCGACCCGCTCAGCGCGCCGGTGGATGCCCGCTATGCGTGGATCGGCCAGGTTTGCGCCGCCGCGCTGCACAAGGGCGCGGGCCACGACAGCGCCTCGCTTTCCGACCAGCTCGACGGCTGGCTCACCCACCGCGTGTGGGGCTGGATCGCGTTTCTCGGGATCATGGCGCTGATGTTTTTCTGCATCTTCACCGTCGCGCAATATCCCATGGACTGGATCGACGGCGCCACCGCCGTGCTCGCCGATTTCGTGAAAGCCAAAATGCCCGACACCGACCTGCGCGGGCTGCTCACCGATGGCGTCATCGCGGGCGTCGGCGGCGTGGTCGTCTTTCTGCCGCAGATTCTCGTCCTCTTTTTCTTCCTCGGGATCCTTGAAGACACGGGCTACATGGCCCGCGCCGCCTTCATTATGGACCGGCTGATGTCGAAGGTCGGGCTGCACGGCAAGTCCTTCATCCCCATGCTCAGCTCGCTGGCCTGCGCCATCCCCGGCATCATGGCCACCCGTACCATCGAGAACCGCAAGGACCGCCTCGTCACCATCCTCGTCGCCCCGCTGATGAGCTGCTCCGCGCGCTGGCAGGTTTACGCCGTCATGATCGCCGTGCTGCTACCCAGCGGCTCCGCCTGGTTAAAGGCTGGGATCATCCTCGGCATGTATCTGCTCGGCTTGGTCACGGCGCTGCTCATGGCGTGGCTGTTCAAAAAGAAGCTCCTCAAGGGCGAGACGCCGATGCTCCTGCTCGAGATGCCGCCCTACCGCGTGCCGTCGTTCAAAAGCATCGCCCTCCGCATGTGGGAACGCGCCGGGCTGTTCCTCCGCCGCGCCGGCACCGTCATCCTCGCGCTGTCCATCTTGTTGTGGGCGCTGGCCACTTATCCGAAGCCCGCCAACGCCGACGCCACGCCCGCCGAGGCGCTCGCCCACAGCGCTGCGGGGCGCATGGGCCACGCCATCGAGCCACTCATCGCCCCGCTCGGTTACGACTGGAAAATTGGCATCGGCCTCATCGGCAGTTTTGCCGCGCGCGAGGTTTTCGTGAGCACCATGTCCATCGTCTATAACGTCGAGAGCAACGATCAGGATACCGCGCCGCTGCGCGACACCATGCTCGGCGAAAAGCGCGCCGACGGGCGGCCCGTCTTCACTCCGCTCGTTTGCCTCGGACTCATGGTGTTTTACGTTCTGGCCATGCAGTGCATCAGCACCGTCGCCATTGTCCGTCGCGAGACCAATTCGTGGTTCTGGCCGCTTTTCCAAATCGCCTACATGACCGGCCTCGCGTGGATCGGCGCCTTCATCGTCTATCAAGGCGGGCGCTTGCTCGGCTTCCAATGAACCCTTTCCTCGACCAGTTCGCCGTCGCCGCCCTCATCGGCGGAGCGCTGGCGTTTTTCGTGGTGCGCTTTCTGCGTAAACGCGCGGGCGGAAAATCCTGCGGCGGCGACTGCGGCTGCGGGACGACCAAGCCGGGCAAGCCGGGCCGGAGCTGAATCCGGCCTATGCTTTTCCGCTCAACCCAAACGCATCGTGCGCGAGCTGCGCGGCTTCGTGAATCTTCGCTTCGTCGATCACCACCGCCGTCTTGATCTCGCTCGTCGAGATGAGCTGGATGTTGATCCCGCCCGCCGCCATCGCCTCGAAAAGCCGCGCGGCCACGCCGCTGTGCGAGCGCATGCCGATACCGACGATCGAAAGCTTGGCGATGCCCTCCTCGGTCACGATGTCCTTCGCGCCGATCTCCTTCATCACGCCATTCAGCGCCTGCTGGGCTTTGGGCAGCTCGTCCTTGTTCAGCGTGAAGGAGATGTCATTCGTGTCGCCCACGCTGTCGCTCTGCACGATCATATCGAGGATGACCTGGGTGGCGGCGAGGGTGCTGAAAATCCTGGCGGCCGTGCCGGGCCGGTCGGGCACCTGGCGGATGGTGACCTTGGCCTGATTTTTTTCGATGCTGACTCCGCGGACGACGACGTTTTCCATATCTTCAGTTTCTTCGGTGACGATGGTCCCTGGGTTGTTGTTGAAAGAGCTGCGCACTTCAAAGACGACGCCGAATTTCTTGGCGAACTCGACGCTCCGCGACTGCATGACCTTTGAGCCGCTCGAAGCCATCTCCAGCATCTCGTCGTAGCTGATCGCGTCGATCTTCCGCGCCGTCGGGACGATGCGCGGGTCGCAGGTGAAGACACCGTCCACGTCCGTGAAAATCTGGCAGATGTCGGCCTTGATCGCCGCCGCGATGGCGATGGCCGTGAGGTCGCTGCCGCCGCGACCGAGCGTGGTGATGCGCCCGTCCGTGGTCTCGCCCTGAAACCCGGCGACGATCACGATCTCGTCGTTTTTGAGATGCGCGTGGATCTGCTTCGGCGTGATGTTCGCGATCTTCGCCTTGGTGTGGACGCCATCGGTGATGATCCCCGCCTGCGCGCCCGTCAGCGAAACCGCCTTTTTTCCCAGCCCCTCGATGGCCATGGCGGTAAGCGCGATGGTGGTCTGCTCGCCCGTGGAAAGGAGCACGTCCATCTCGCGTTCGGCGGGGTTTTTGGAAACCTGCCGGGCGAGATTGATGAGGCTGTCCGTCACCCCACTCATCGCCGAGACGACCACAACCACGCGATGCCCCGCCTCCTGCGTCGCCACGACGCGACGGGCGACATTGAGGATGCGCTGCGGATTGCCGACGGACGTGCCGCCGTATTTCTGGACGATGAGACTCATCGGAAAAGGGGGCGCATAATTCCGTGGGCGGGGAAGGCTGTCAACAAGTGCGGCAGGGTTTTCCCCGCCCGCGCGCGGCAAAGCCGCTCCTTTACTTTCCGCCGGCCCAGATGACCGCGTTTTTCAGCAGGGTCTGGTATTCGGGGAGGTCGTGGGCGCGGGCGTCGTGGCCGAGGGTGAGGCCGACGATGCGAGCTTTGGGATGCTTCACGATGAAGACCTGCGGGAAGACTTTGCCGCTCTTCGGGCTGGTCGCGGTGGCGAGGACTTCGGTGGGCGTGGCGGCGGGGTCGGGGTTATAGTTGTAGAGTTCGTCGGTGATCTCAAACTCGGCGGTTACGCCTTTGGTGATGGGGTGTTCGGCGTTGGCGATCTTCACCTTGTAGGGTCCGAGCGCGTCGTGGCCGCGGGTGCCGCCGCCGATGATTTCCTTGTTCCAGTCGGGAAAATTCCGCCACGCATACCAAGTGCCGGGATGGTGCGCGATGATCGCACCGCCGCGGTTGGCGTAATCAATGAGCGCCTTCTTCGTCACGGAGCCGATGGGCTGGTTCGCGCTGATCAGCAGCACGTCCACGCGGTCGAGGATGGCCGGAATGCCGTTGAGGTTTTGCGTGAAATCCACCCAGCCGGCGACGGGCTCGAGTGTGGCTTTGTCGGTTCCACCGAAAAATTTCACGAAGTCGTGCGACGAACCGCCGCCCACGATGAGCACGCGCGGGCCTTTCGCGGGCCGCGCGGCGGGCGGCTGCGGGACGGCGTCGCTGAACTGCGGTTTGAAGTTCGGGTCTTCGTCCACGGCGGCGGGTTTCGCGGGTTCGGCGGCAGCGGAAACGGCGATGGGTGGCGTGGTGGCGGTAACGGCAGCGGCGAGGAGAATAGAGTCGCGGCCGGCGTTCGCCTGCGATGCCTTGGCGGGTGCGTCCGCTAGTTCCGCGGTGATGGCCACGATCGTCGGCACGGCTCCGGTGCCGAAGCTCTCCAGCACGATGCGGTCGATCTCCAGCGCGCCGCTCAGAGGCTTGGTGAACCAGCGAAGCTGGTGCTCCTTCACGAGTCCGCCGGCGAATTTCGAGCCGGGGACATCAATGCGGTTGATGTAGTCGGCAAACTCAGTTCCGTTCTTGCACACGAAGGTTTCACTCGCGCCGCCGACGGCGTGGACGGTGATCTTGAGCACGTCGCCACGCTCGTCGTTGTTCATGAAACCCCAGCCGGTGACGCCGCCGAGGAAGTGCAGCCGGTTCGCCTTGAAGCCGCTGACTTTCACCTCCACGCGCTGCGGCATGGTCTGCGCCACAGAGCCGCCGGGGCCGCCTTTGAGGACGACGATGTTCGAGCCGCCCGCCGCTTTCTCCGGCGCGACGACGCTGAACGGGATGCCCTCGACGAGGACCGTGCCGGTCTTCGCAAACTCAAACGACTCGCTCCTGGCGGCGGCGCTGTTGTAAAGCCCGCGCCCGGTGTTGGTCGTGAACGCGCCCTTGAGGTCGAGCACGCGGAATTTCCCGCCGTCCACGCTCTGCATGAAGGCGATGATGTCGCGCAGCGTCTCGCCGCCGAGCCCCTCGAAGCCCTCGGGCATGAGCGAGCGCCCGGTGTTCACGCGCGATTTCAGGTCGGCGACTTTCACCTCCTGCACGCCGGCGAGGCTCTTCAGCGTGATGCTCGCCGCGTTTTCCGAGGCGATGACGCCGGCGAAAAGCTGGCCGTCTTTCGTTTCGAGATTCCACGCGTTGTAGGTCGGGTCCACCTCGGCGTTCGGGTCCACGATGGCGCCGAGCAATTCGCCCGCACCGTGCGCGCCCATGCCGGTGAGCGCGGGGCCGATGTCGGCGCCGATTTCGCCGAATTTGTGGCACGTCGCGCAGGTCTGGGTGAAAAGCGCCTTGCCTTTCGCGGGGTCGCCTTTGCCCTCGACCACGGGCAGGAGCTTGGCGATGGCCTCCTTCTTGGCCTTCGCGAGCGGGTTCAGTTCGGTGAGCATTTCGGTGGCGCGTTTGGCCACGCCTTTGTCGGGATGCGTGCGGAGGCGCGCGGCAGCGGTGGGACCGAGCGTGGTCACGTCCACGGCGTTGGCTTTCAGCGCGTCGAGGAAGGCGAGCGTCCAGTCGGCGCGCTTGAGCAGAGTGTCAAAAGCGGGAGCCTGCACGTCGGCCGGCATCTTCGCGTAGGCGGTGGAAAGGGCCGCGCCCACGCTGGCGTCGTCGGTCTCGCCGAGCGCGGCGATGAGGCCGCGCTGAAAGCCGGGCGTGCCGGCGGCGGCGAGTTGTTTCACGACAGCGGGCAGGATCGCGACGTCGCTGCCGCGGAGGCCGATGAGGCTGCGCGCGGCGGCGAGGCGGGTGGCGTCGTCGGCCTTGGTGTCGGCGACGGCGGCGAGGAGCGAACCGGAGAGTTTGGCGACCTCGCCCTTGAGCGCGCCGGCCTTGTCCCACTTCGCGGCGAGCGGGAGCACGCTGGCGTTGGCTCCGCTCACGAGCAGCTTGGCGAGCGCGGCGGAAAGTTCCGGCGTCATCTCGGGCGCGGCTTTGAGCGAGCGGTTGAGCTTGTCGAGCATCGCGCCCTTGAGCGCGTCGGCGCTGGCGGGCTTGGCCGCGAGCGCGACGACGAGTCTCGCCGCGGCGTCCGTGTCGTTCTTGCGCCCGATGGAATCGGCAAGCTGCGCGACGAGCGGCGCGAGCGGTGCGGGATCGGCGCTGTCGAGCGCGGCGGCGATGCTGGCGGCGGGGTTCTGCAAGGCGGCGCCGACGGCGGCGCTGCGCTGGAAGTCGTCGTCGTGCTTCGGCCAACTGGCGACCACCTGCTTCGCCGCAGCATCATCCACTTCGGCTGCGGCGAGTGCACGCAACGCGGCGAGCCGCACTTGAGCGTCGGAATCGTTAAGAAGTGGAATGAGAGCTTTGTTAAGAGTGGTGCCCACAAGCTTGGGATGTTCCGATGCTGCCAGTTCACAGATAAGGGCGGCGTTCCTGCGGAGGGCGGGCTCTTTGCTCTGCAATGCTGACTGAAACTCTTGATTACCGCTCCCGGATCTCACCTCAGCCCAAAGTGCTGCGATCTGCCCCTCAGGGCTGAATCTCGACCAGTTTGCCTGAATCTCTTTTCCGACAGCCTCGCTAAACGCTATCGAGGGGGCACTCTTCTGTGCGAGTTCGGCGATGAGCCGGTTCGCCGTCATCCGCACATGCGCGCTCGGATGCTCCAGCGCCTTCACCAACTCCGCGACACCCGCCTTCGACAAATCCGGCACCGCGATCTTCTTCGCGTCCTTGTGGTCCACGCGCCAGATGCGGCCGAAGTAGTGGTCGCGGTCGGGGCGCACGGCGGCGTTGACCTTGTTGTGGTCGGGGCCGCGCGTGTCGTTGTGGATGACGGCCTGGTTGTAGAAATCGCCAATGTAGAGCGCGCCGTCCGGGCCCACGCGCGCCTCGATGGGCCGCCACCACATATCTTTGCTGCGGATGAACTCCGTCTCCTCGCGCCCCGGCTGCTTGCTCGCGGTGTAGCTGCTGCCCTTCGGCGTGAGCACCGCGTGGTGGACGATATTGATCGTCGGCTCGGTGGTGAAGTAGCCGCCGTTGTAAGCCGCCGGCCACGTGCCGCCGTCGTAGATCGCGCAGCCCGCGGCGGCGGTGAACGCGCCGACCTGATCGATCTGCACGTAGGCCATCTGCTCCCACGTCATCGCCGGGAAGGTTTTCACCGACCGCTCGACGACATTGAAGCTCGGGGTGTTCCCCACTTTTCCGCGCGCCAGCGCGTACTCGGGGAGAATCGTCTGCATGAGGATCTCGCCGCACGTCGGCTGGGTGTAGAACTGGCGGTTGTCGCCGGTGATGGTCAGGCCCCAGGTGTTGCTGCCCTTCGAGCTGTATTGCTCAAAGGCTGAGCCGTCCGGCTTGAACCGCACCACGCCGTCGCCCATGCGCCCGAATTTTTTCGAGCCATCGCCGCTGGTCACGTCGCCTTTGCTGTAGCCGTGCGTGGCGTAGATCCAGCCGTCCCAGCCCAAACGCGGGTTGTTGATGACCGCGTGCGTGTCCATCGTGCCGAGGCCGGTGTAGAGCTTCTCGACCTTGTCGCACTTGCCGTCGCCGTCGGTGTCCCGGAGGAAAAGGATGTCCGGCGCCTGCGTGACGATCACGCCGTCCTTGTGGAAAACGAGGCCGGTGACGAGTTCGAGGCCCTCGTAGAAGACGACCTTTTTGTCCATCACGCCGTCGCCGTCGGAGTCCGTGAGGATGCTGATTTTGTCGAGCCCCTTGCGGTCCTGCGTGCCGACCGCCGGGTCCACGCCGCCGTGATCTTTCCACTCCTTGCCGCGGTAGTCCGGGCGCATTCCGCGCCGGCCATTCGGATACTCCGGCGTCTCCGCGACCCACAGACGTCCCGCGGCGTCCCAGTCGAAGTTCATCGGCTTCGTGAGCAGCGGCTCGGCGGCGACGAGCTTCATCGTGAAGTCGGGGTGAATCTCCAGCGCCTTCAGCGTGTCCGCCGGCTTCTGCGGCCCGCCCTCGGGATAGGTCAGCGCGGCGATTTCCTCGGGCTTCACAAACTCGTCCAGCTTCTCGTGCTTCGCCGCCCACGAGATTGAGCGCAGCAGGATCGCGCGGTAGTGCGGCTTTTCAAAAGTGAAGTAGAGATGCCCCGGGATGCTCACGACCGCGCGATACGGCGACGTGCCGCCCTCGGCGGTGCGCTCGTAGGTCCACATCTGCGGCTGGATGTCGAAGACCTGCGCCTTGCCGCCGCCGGGCTTGCCGCCGCGCGCGTTCGGCGTGTAGGTCGTGGCCAGCACGCGCACGTCGGACGCGATGTCCATGTCGTAGTAAACCTCGTCGTCGATGTGGAAATTCGACGCGCCACGGGTGATCGGGTGGCCGCCGCCGATCTGCTGATTCTCGGTGTAGTAGAGATCCATCGGGCCTTCCTTCCACTTCGTCTTTCCCGGCACCCACGCGCCCCCGATGACCGATTTCCACCACGGCGGATCGTTGCTCACCGCCGCCGTATGGATGACCACGAGCCCGCCGCCGCGCTTGATGAACGTGTCCAGGTTCGTCTTCTGCTCCGGCGTCGCGTTGCCGCCCTCCTGCGCATACATGACCAGCACGTCCGTTTGCGCGAACTGCTCCGCCGTCGGCCAGTCCATCGCGCCGTCGGTCTTCATCCCGCGCGCGGCGAGGAGAACCTTCCAGTCGTTGAGGAATTTCTCGTGCTCGTGCGCGTTCGGCCCGTGCGATTTTTTCCCGCCGCGGATGAAAACGCGGAGCGGTTCAGCGTGCGCGGCGACGGAGATGGCGAGGAGGACGAGGAGGGTGAGGAGACGTTTCATGAGCGTGGGTTTGGAGGTAAAAGCAGGTGTGCAGAGAAGCGGGAAGCCGGGGACGGTCAAGGCGATTCCCCGCCGCCTCGCGCAGCGACAAACCCAGCCGTCATCCTGAGCGGAGTTCCCGGCGGGCGAAGGTGGGCGGGAACGGAGTCGAAGGACCTCTAACTATTCGCGGGCGGAGGCGGTGGGCGAGACAATGACGAATGACGAAAAAGCGCAGCGGCATTTCCCGCCAACCCGCCGCCTTCGCCCCCGCCGGGAGTTAGAGGTCCTTCGACTGCGCTCCGCAAAGCCTCCGCTCCGCTCAGGATGACGTTTTTTCGACCGCTCCGCGCGAGGCGATGCGGGTAAATGTGCGCGGGATTTATCCGCGAAGATGGTTTGTCCATTTCACCAGCGCGGCCTACCATCCGGCGCTCGCACTTTTTTCAAACTCCACACCTTACCATCACCATGAACGACACCGCCCTGACCACGATTAATTTCGACCTCGCCAATGAGCCGCTCCCGTCCGATCCCGGCGCGAATCCCTTCAAGCTCGTGGTCGATCCGGTGATGCGCGTGCGGCTGCGGCGGGCGCTCTTCGATATGATCGAAAGTCACGATCAGGAACTGGCCCGGTATGTGTCCGAAGGCAGCCTCGCGCTCGAAAGCTACAAGGAATATATCGAACTTTTCGCGCACAGCCTGAAGCAGACCATGAGCAGCTCTGAAGGCGTGGCCTACCTACTGCAGGCCTGCGGTTTCGAGGTGAAAAAGGAGGAGATCAATCTCCAGCCCGAGACCCGCTGGAAAGTGCAGCGCTGAGGCGCGAAAGCGTGCGTTTCCCCGCGGGAATGCCGCTTACTTTTTCTGCAAAACCTTAAGCGCCTTTTTGGTGTCGTCGGTGCGAAGGATGAGCAGGCCGTTTTTCGCCTGCGGGCTGGTGGCGAGGTAGGCGTATTCGATGTTGATCTTCGCCTTGGCCAACCGCGTGGCGAATTTTCCAAGCGAGCCGGGTTTGTTGTCGTTCTCGATCATCAGCACGTTGTTTTCGATGGCGAGAACGCCGCGCTCTTCAAAGATCCTCAGCGCCCGCGCCCAGTCGCTGAGCACCATGCGAATGATGGAGTGGTCCACGGTGTCGGTGATCGTGAGGGCGTGGATGTTGATCTTCGCCTTTTCCAGCTCCGCGCAGACCTTGGCGAGCGTGCCGGGTTTGTTTTCGAGAAATATCGAGAGCTGTTTGATGATTTGCATAGGCTCCAGTTTCGCCACGCCGCGCGGCTTCCTCAATCCTCTTTTCCCGACCCGCGACTATTCGTAGCGCAACGCCTTCACGGGATCGAGGCGCGAGGCGATGTGCGCGGGAATGTAGGCGGCGAGCGCGCAGATGATGAAGGCGCTCACGCAAATGATCGCGACATCGCTCGGAATGACCTGCGCGGGAATGCCGTCGAACTCGTAGATGCTCGACGGAAAAATGACGATGTGGAGGCGCTCTGAAAGCCAGTCGCGAAAGGCGTTGCGGTAATGGAGTACGGCGAGGCCGAGACCGAGGCCGGTGATATTGCCGAGAACGCCTACGAGCATGCCCTGCGAAAGAAAGACCCAGACGATCTGCGCGGGCGTGGCCCCGAGCGCTTTCATAATGCCGATCTCGCGGGTCTTTTGCACGGTCACGGTGATCTGCGTGTTCATCACGGAAAAGGCGGCGATGACGACGAGAAACATAAGGATGAAAAACATGACGTGCTTTTCCATCTTGATGGCGTCGAAGCGTGCGCGGTTTTCGTCGTACCAAGAGACGGTGGTCACGCGTCCGTCAAACTGCGTTTCAATAGCTTCCTGAGTGCGTTCGATATCGAGGGGGTCGCGCGTTTTGACGGCGATGCCGTGGACCGCGTCCTTCAGTGCGTAGAGTTCCTGCGCGCTGTTTAGCGGCATGAGAATGAAGGTGGAGTCGAAGGTGTTCGCGCCGGAGTTGAAAAGGCCAACGACTTTCTTCGGGCTGGGGATGACGACGTCCTTGGTGACGTCGCGCAGGCTCGGCGAAGGCCCGTCGGGGTCGGCGCTTTGCTTCCGCAGGACGCCCATGAGACTGCTGATATTGCCCGGCGCGTAAATCGTGATCTCGTCCCCAATCTCCACACCGAGATTCTCCGCCAGAGTGCGCCCGAGGACGACGTCATCGGTGGCCATGTCAGTGGTCCCAGTGACGAGTTTTCTCAAGTCCACGAGCTGCTCCTCCTGCGCCACATTGATCCCGCGGATGATAGCCTGCATGGCGCGCGTGGTCTGCTCCACGTCGGAAGTTTTTTCCACGAGGACGGCCCCGGTGACGTAGGGCGCGGCCCCGGTGATGCCGGAGACTTTCTCCAGCCCCGGCAGGATTTCGCGCCAGTTGTGCATGAGGTCGCCATTGACCACGCGCAGATGCGGATCAAAGCCGAGCACGACGCGCTGGAGCGAGTGATCGAAGCCGGTCATCACGGATATGACGACGACGAGAACCGTGATGGCTAGCGTGACGCCGAGCACGGAAATGACCGTGATGACCGACACGAAGGTGCGCTTCGGCTTGAGGTAACGGAGCGCGAGGAAAAGGCTGAACGGGACTTTCACGAGCGGGTCATGGAACGCGCGAACCCCGCCCCGACCAAGCGAAATTTGGCAGCGCCGACGCGGAACGCGCCCGTTTTTTCACCGTGAGCCGGTGAGCGCGGCGAGCAGGTCGGGCAGGTCGAGTGTGACGATGGTCGCGGCGGTGTCGCTGAGGCCGTAAGGAAGAATGAGCCGCCCGCCATGCAGTAATGCGCCGCAGGTATAAACGACGTTGGGCACGTAGCCTTCGCGGTCGCCTCCGAGGGCGCTGAGGAGCGGCACGCGGAGATGGCCGAGCACTTTGGACGGATCGTCCAGATCGAGGAGCATCGCGCCGATGCAGTATTTGCGCATCGGGCCGACACCGTGCGTGATAACGAGCCAGCCGGCTTCCGTTTCGAGGGGCGAGCCGCAGTTGCCGATCTTCACCATTTCCCACGGCAGCCCCGGCCGCTGGAGCAGCTTCGGGTCGCTCCAGAAGTGCGGGTTATCCGAAAACATGAGGAAGAGATTCTCGTCGTCCTGCCGCGAGATCATGGCGTAGCGCCCATCGATGCGCCGGGGGAAAAAGGCCATGCCTTTGTTTTGCACCGCGCGGCCATTGAGGGTGAGGGCGCGGAAATGCAGGAAGTCGCTGGTTTCCAGAAGCTGCGGCAGGATCGCGCGACCATTGTAGGCGGTGTAGGTGGCATAGTAGATGACGCTGCCATCGTCCTCGACGAAACGGACGAAGCGCGCGTCTTCCATGCCGTTGCTCTCATTGGAGGAAACGGGAAAGATGATGCGCTCCGAGACTGCGACCGACGGGTCGAAATGGATTTCGTAATTCGACTCGGCGAGCCACTGCACGCACTCGATGGTCCGCTGACCTTCGCGCGGCAGAGGTTCGCGGCCACGCACGGCGCGTTGCAGGGCCTTCTCCAGTTCCTGCAAAGTAAAGGCGCTGCCCAGTGATTCCATGACAAGGCTGGACCAGTCGTTTTCAAAACCCATCTCCATGAGTTTGTGTAAAAAGACCGTCTTACGATAAGTCGGGTTCGGATTCACCACGGGCGCGGCGACAAAGCGGGACGGCGTTTCCAAGGTGATGCGGTAATCCGCATGGATGACGCCGCTGCGAAACTCGATGGACGAGATGTGACCTTCGCCGGTGGCCCGCAGGCTCAGGATGAAACGCAGATCGCCCGCGGCGAGCCCGCTTTGATTCGGGTGCGCGACGATGGAAGGATTGAAAAGCGCAGCGGCTTCCAGCGCGTATTCGCCGGAAAAAAGCGCGCCGAGATAGAGCTGTCGGGCCTCGGACAGCGGTCGGCTGCTGAAGGCGTGATGCTTGATCTTCTCGTAGTGCATTCGCCAGACCCTGCGGATGTCCAGATGCCGCTCGCCGAAGTCGGCGATCACGATGGCGAGCTGCTCTTCGGTCTCAGCTTCGCTGAGGGCGAGGGCGCGGCCGATGATATGGACAATGCGCGCGGGATCGCCGGGGATGAACGGACGGACGAGGACGCGGGAGTTATCGGGCCGGAAGGTGATGCCGGTGGGGTGAAGGGTCAGACGGTGCATGAGGTGGCGAAGGTGATCGGGGTGCCTTCCGCGCGGGTGATTTCCGCGAAGGACAGGTAGAAGGCCAGGCTCGATTCCGCGCCTTGGTTTTGGTTGAGGTGATCTTGTAAAAGGGCGTCCCGGCAGCCGCCGGTCGTCGGGTCGTAAAGCGGCTGACCGAGATCGTTGCGACCGAGAAACCATTCGAAACAGCGGTGGGCGGCGCCCCGCCAGATCTCGTCGCGCGTTATGGCGTAGGCCTCGAGACAGGCCGAAATCATGGATTGCGCTTCAAGTGGCTGCTGGTCGAAGCGCGCGCGCTCGCCGCCGTGCGTCCAGAAGCCGTGGCAGCCGATGGGGGCAAAGTGCCCGCCTTCCGCGGTCTGCGCGGCGAGGAGCCAACGCAGCGAGTCGAGCCCGATGGCGAGTACGTCCGGCTGCGAGGTCCAGTGACCGCTCAGAATCATGGCGTGGGCGAGCTTGGCGTTGTCGTAAGTGGCGATGCGCTCGAACCAACACCAGTCGGGCGCGGCATTCGCCCGATATAAATCGGCCAGCTTGTTAGTCAGCACGTCGCGAGTCTGGGCAACCACACGATCGCCGGAAAAGGTCCGCAGGTATTCATGGATGGCGATAATGGTAAAAGCCCACGCGCGCGGCGAACTGAAGCGCTCCACGGAAGCGAGACCGCGCTGAAACAGCAGACCGCAGAGGTGGCGGTGCCCTTCATTTTGGGACCGTCCCAAGGCGGTACCCACGGCCCACAGGGCGCGGGCGTGACTGTCCTCCGAACCATGCAGTTCGAGCCATTTGCGCTCATGATTCATGAAGTTGCGGAAACGGCAGGTGTTCGCATCGAAGGCATACCAAAGAAACGCGAGATAGGTGCTGGCGAGACGTTCCAATTCCGGCTGCGGACTGCCGATTTGCTGCATCAGCACGGTGAAGATGAAAGCGCGGGCGTTGTCATCCGTGCAATAGGCCTCGTGGTAATTCGGCACGTTATAGATCGCGTGCTGAAAGATGCCCGTGTGGTCGCTCATCTTGAAAAGATGATCGAGCTTCAGTGGCGGGAGCGGGTAATTCCGGTTCTCGGCTTTGCGCGCGGCGACCATCTCGACCGAGGGCACACTGAGCCCCGCGCGCGCCTTTTCAAAACTCTCCATGTAACGACGCGCCACCACCGGCCAGATCATCTCCCGGCCGGCCTTCCAGGCCCTTTTACGCATCGCAGTCATGAGAGTCGGATGCGAGAGGAAATGATTCACGCCATCGGCGATGGCGGCGGCATTTGCAAAAGGCACAATGATACCGCGCTCTTCGGCGAGCAACTCCTGGGCATGCCAGTAAGGCGTGGAGATCAGGGCCTTGCCGGCACCAAAGGTGTAAGCCAGCGTGCCGGAGGTAATCTGGGCCTCATTCAGATAAGGAGTAAGATAGATGTCCGCTGCGCCGATGAATTCCTTCAACTGCTCCAAGGTAACAAAGCGATTGTCGAAGATGACCTTTCCCGCGACACCCCGCTCGACGGCGAGGCGTTCGAGTTTCTCCCGATAAGCCTCGCCCTCGCGTGCAAGCAGATGCGGATGAGTGGCACCCAGAACAATGTAAACAATGTCGGGGTGTTGTTCAAGAATGGCCGGCAAGGCTTCAATGACATACTCAATGCCCTTGTTGGGAGACAGCAGGCCAAAGGTTAGCAGCACCGTCTTGCCTTCGACTTGGAATAAGTCCTTATAGAAGTTTGAGTCCATGAACGGCATGTCGATGACCCCATGCGGGATCAGGTCGATTTTCTCCGGTGCCACGCCATAGACGGTTTCCAGGAAATTCCGTCCGCGCTGGGCCATGACGATGAAGCGATGGGAAAGCGCATCGAGCTCCCTCATTACCCGGCGCTGGTCGTCATTCGGCTCGCGGAGGACGGTGTGCAAGGTGGTCACCACCGGCATCCGCACATCCCGCAGAAACTCCAGCAGATGACTGCCCGCCGCGCCGCCGTAGATACCAAACTCGTGCTGCACCGAAACGATCTCCACGTTGTTCAGGTTCAGGAACTCCGCCGCGCGGCGATAGGAATCCAGTTCCTGTTCCGCGATCTCGAAGCGCACCCGCGGCGGATAGTCGTAACCCTCCGCCCGGTCGTTGACTGAACCCACGAGACACTGCGCCTCCGGGAACTCGGCGGCGACGGCTTCGCAAATGTCGGCCGTGAAAGTGGCGATGCCACAGCGGCGCGGAACGTAGTCGCCAAGGAAGGCGATGTGTTTGGTGTTCAGTGTAAGGTCCATGCAGCGAAATCGGATTTCGAGCGCCTCACGGTGGCAGCGACCTGTGCCCGGCCAACTATTTAATGGCGAGGGAGTCCTGAACGAAACAGGTCGTTAGCTTCGCGGCTGCGCCGGAGCGCGTCAACCACGCGCCGCGAGTCAGGCTTGTCCGCGTGGTCTGCGCGCACTATCGGTGAAGCATGCACGATTTCGGCAAAACGCTCTTCGTCTTCGGCCTCGTGCTCACAGTGGTCGGCGGAGTTTTATGGAAAACCGGCGGGCTCGGCGGACTGGGACGGCTGCCCGGCGACATTTTCGTGCAGGGGAAAAACTCGACGTTTTATTTCCCGATCGTGACGTGCCTGGTGGTGAGCGCGGTGCTCACGCTGCTCGGCTGGTTTTTCCGGCGGTAGCCGCGCTACTGCTGCACGAGGACTTCGGCGAGGTGCAGACTTTTGACGACGCGGGAGCCGTTTTTATCGAGCCAGCCCTGAATCTGCATGAGGCAGCTTGAGTCGCCGCTGACCACGTATTCGACGCCGGTTTCGAGGATGGAGTGGCATTTCACCTCGGCCATCGCGGTGGATATTTGCGGATACTTCACGGCGAATATCCCCCCGAAACCGCAGCAGGCTTCGCCCTCGCCCATCTCGACGAGTTCGAGTCCGCGGACGGCGCGGAGGAGTTCGCGCGGGGCGGATTTGATGCCGAGTTCGCGGAGGCCGTGGCAGCCGTCGTGAAATGTAACGCGGCCCTCGAAACGCGCGCCGACATCGCGCACGCCGAGCCGGTTCACGAGGAAGTCGGAGAACTCGTAGGTTTTCGCGGCGAGCGTTTTGGCGGCGGCTTCCTCGGGGCGGTTGTGGAAAAGCTCGGGGTAGAACTTTTTCATCATCGCGCCACACGAACCGGACGCAGAGACCACGACCTCGGCGTCGCGAAAGAAGGCGAGTTGCGGGGCGGCGACGGCTCGGGCTTCGTCCCAGTAGCCGGAGTTGAAGGGCGGCTGGCCGCAGCACGTCTGGCCCTCCGGGTAGTCCACCTCGTGGCCGAGGCGCTCAAGGATTTTGACCATCGCCACGCCGACCTGCGGATAGAGCGAATCGATGAAGCACGGGATGAAAAGGGTGACGCGCATGAGCGGTGCGGAAGTGAACAGGAATTCGCGCGGAGAGCCAGCGGCGAAATCGACCGGCGGTGGCCCCGGAGGCGTGGGGGGCGGATGTGGAATCCGGGTTGACCAAACAGCGTGAGCCCCTAGCTTGGGCGCGCAGGAAGCATCCGTTGCGCAGGTTGAAACGAAACTTTGGCGTGGCGCGCTTTTTTCTAACAGTCCAGACACCGCTATGTCCCAGC
This sequence comes from Chthoniobacter sp., assembly GCA_021414005.1. Lineage (GTDB taxonomy): Bacteria > Verrucomicrobiota > Verrucomicrobiia > Chthoniobacterales > Chthoniobacteraceae > Chthoniobacter. The sequence continues at coordinate 111,934 of JAIOPH010000027.1, forward strand.
CCGAATCTCCGTCACCGAAACAGAACCGCCCGCCCAACGGAAACGGTGGCGACCCCAATTTCAACTGGCGCGGACTGATGCTTTTCGCCATCGCCATCGCCATGATCGGCGGGGCGTACGTCTTCAACAAAGGCGGCCCGATTCTCGGAGGGTCGCAGGATTTGCCCTATCCGAAATTCCTCGAACTGCTGGAAGGCGACAAGATCGACAAGGAAAAGGGCATCGATCTGGTGTCCGAGCCGGGCAGTCCGACGGATTTTCTCACGGGCTACAAAAGGGCGGAAGAGGGCAAGCCCATCGGGGAGAAATTCAAGACGCAGATCAATCTGCAGTTTGATCCCTACCTGAAATGGAAAATCGAGGAGAAGGGCATCAAGGTCACACCGAAGTCGGACAGTTCGCCGTGGTTCGCGGCGCTGAATATCTTCATGCCGCTGCTGTTGTTCCTGGTGATTCTGTATTTCTTTTTCCGCCAGCAGATCCGCATGGCCGGCAAGGGCGCAATGAACTTTGGCAAGTCGAAGGCGCGGATGCTTTCGCGGGACAAAAACAAGATCACTTTCAAGGACGTGGCCGGGGTGGAGGAGGCCAAGGAGGAAGTGCAGGAGATCGTCGAGTTCCTGAGCGACCCGAAGAAATTTCAAAAGCTCGGCGGGCGCATCCCCAAGGGCGTGCTGATGATCGGCCCTCCCGGCACGGGCAAGACGCTGCTCGCCCGCGCCATCGCCGGCGAGGCGGATGTGCCGTTCTTCTCGATCAGCGGATCGGACTTCGTGGAGATGTTTGTGGGCGTGGGCGCGAGCAGGGTGCGCGACATGTTCGAGCAGGGGAAAAAGTCCGCGCCGTGCCTCATTTTCATCGACGAAATCGACGCCGTCGGTCGGCATCGCGGACACGGCATGGGCGGCGGGCACGATGAACGCGAGCAGACGCTGAATGCGCTGCTCGTGGAGATGGACGGTTTCGACACGCAGGAAGGCGTCATCATCATCGCCGCGACGAACCGCGCCGATGTGCTCGATCCCGCGCTGCTGCGCCCGGGCCGTTTTGACCGTCAGGTCACGGTCTCGCTGCCCGATGTGAAAGGCCGCGAGGAAATTCTCGCCGTGCATGCGAAGAAGGTGAAGCTCGCCGAAGGCGTGGACCTCTCGATCGTCGCGCGCGGCACGCCAGGTTTCTCCGGCGCGGAACTGGCGAACGTAATCAATGAAGCGGCGCTCATCGCCGCGCGGCGCGGCTTGAAGGCGATTACCAATGACGAATTCGAGGAAGCGCGCGACAAGGTGCGCTGGGGTCGCGAGCGCCGCAGCCTCGCGATGAGCGACAAGGAGAAGGTCTCCACCGCATGGCACGAAGCCGGGCACGCGCTCGTCAGCGTGCTGCTCGTGCACACCGATCCGCTGCACAAGGTGACGATCATCCCGCGCGGCAGCGCCCTCGGAGTCACGATGTCGCTGCCCGTCGGCGATCAGTATTCACTTGGCAAAAAGGAAGCGCTCGACCGTCTGGCCATGACCGCCGCCGGGCGGATCGCGGAAGAGCTGTACACGCACGACCTTTCCACCGGCGCCGGGATGGACATCAAACAGATGACCCGGCTCGCCCGGAAGATGGTTTGCGAATGGGGCATGAGCGAAAAAATGGGGATGGTCGAGTACGGCAAGAATGACGACTACGTCTTCCTCGGGAGCAACCTCGGCCAGGGCCGCGAATACAGCGAGGCGACGGCGCAGCAGATCGACATCGAGGTCCGCAAGCTCTGCGACGACGCCTACGCGCGCGCGCTGACGCTGATCACCGACAACCGCGACAAACTGGAGATCATCGCCAAGGCACTCCTCGAATTCGAGACACTCGACGGCAAGCAGATCAAAGACATCATCGAAACCGGTGGCATGCAGTTCCCGCCGCCGCCGGTGGCGAGCAAGCGCCCGCGTTCCGAGCCGCCGCCGCTCAAGCGCGAGGAGGGCACGACCATCGCGCCCGATCTTCCGGGGCTGAGCGGCGCTCCCGCGTAGTCGTCAATCAAGGCGCGGGGAGAACTCATCTGTTCGGCCAGAGCTGGAGTGATCGTTTTTGCCAGCCATGTCCGCAGATCCATCCCGACCTTGCGGCCCCCGGCGGTATCACCATCGCCCTCCTGATTTTATGGGGCAAAAAGACTTCGACTAGCGATCCAAAGGGACCCTCGCCTCAGCTCCACATGAAGCTCTCGATGGCGTCCATGTCGTGCAGGACGTCGGTCCAGCAGGCTTCCACGGCGGGCAGCGAAAGCTTGAGTTGATCGAGCGAATACGGGTGCAAGGACTCGCGGAATTCGTCCCAGGATTTCGAGCCTGCGTTAATCTTGGCGCATTGGTTAGCCACATGAACGAGGTTGGCCAGGCCCGGCCCGTCGAATTCGGGAGAGTGATGAAAGCGCACACCCTGGCTGATTTCCTGCGGAAGCGCCCAGCGTTCCAAAATCAGACCGCCGATCTCCGCGTGATCCGCGCCAAGCACTTCGAGTTCGGCATCGGCTCGTTCGATATGGCGCTCTTCGCTCAACTGCAGGATGCGCGTGGTGTCAGCGAGAGGTGCCGAGTTGATGACCATTTTCCCAATGTCGTGGAGCAGGCCGGCGGTAAAAGTGAGATCGGGATCCCAGCGCACGCCTTCGCAGTACGAACTGAGATAACGGCAGGCCAGCGCCGTCTGCACCGAGTGCCGCCAAACCGCATTCGGGTCGGGGCAGTAGTCTGTTTTTCGCACCGCGAGGAGCCGCCCCACGGTGATGGACATGGCTTTTTCGGCGATGACACCATTGCCGATCCGCAGCACCGCTTCGCGCAACGAGGAGACGCCGCGGCCGCGAAAAATCACAGAATTGCAAAGGCGGAGAATCGCCGCCGTGAGCGCGGGATCGAGGCTCACGAGATCGACCAGCGCCTCGCAAGTGTAGTCCGGCCCGCGCGTGAGCATGAAAACCTGAAACGCCACCGGCGGCGCGACCGTGATGGACTGCGTACTATCCACAAGCGCTTCGGCGATGCTCCGCCGCTGCTCAAAGGTGGGCGCGTATTCGGTCATGGCGATGCCGATGGGTGTCATAGAGGACCGTTTTAAGCAAATGGCGCGCCCGATCGCGGCTGAGATTTTTTGGAAAGAATGTGGGGGTCTGAAGTCGTGAAATGTTCACGCGATGCACATGATGCTCAACTCATGTGCAATTTCCCCTGTTTCATGAACACGTCACCGGCTATGTGTGCAGGACTTGCGCATGTTTGACCGCACCAAACCCTACAACACCCTCCCGCTCCTTCCTCCCGCCGCGCGGATCGAAACGCCGGCGGTGCTGAAAGCGGCAATCCGCGCCAGTCGCAGTCTCGCCGAGCTAAAAGGCCGCACCCGGACGGTCCCGAACGCCTCGATTTTGCTCAACACCATCGCCATCCAGGAAGCGCGCGCGAGTTCCGAGATCGAAAACATCTTCACCACCAGCGACGAGCTGTATCGCGGTCTCAGCGGCGACTCGCCGGACGTGAGCCCGCACGCCAAGGAAGTCCTGCACTACAACGAAGCGCTCTGGCACGGGGTCGCCGCGCTCCGCGAGCACCGCCCGCTTTCCGCCGAACTCACCATCGAGATCGTGCGCATGATCAAGGCCGACGTGCCCGGCATCCGCGCGCACCCCGGCGCGGACTTGAAAAACCGCGCGACTGGTGAGGTCGTTTATACGCCGCCCGACGGCGCGCCGCGCCTCCGCGCCCTTTTGCAAAATCTCGAGCAATTCATCAACGGCACCGAGGACGATCTCGACCCGCTCGTGAAGCTCGCCGTGCTCCATTACCAGTTCGAGGCCATCCACCCATTCTCCGACGGCAATGGCCGCACCGGGCGCATCCTGCTCATCCTTTTTCTCCTCCAGCAGCGCCTGCTCGAACAGCCGATCCTTTTCCTCAGCCGCTACATCATCGAGCACAAGAATCTCTACTACCGCCACCTCCGCGACGTGACCGAGACCGGCGCGTGGGAGCCGTGGATTCTCTACGTGCTGCGCGCCGTTGAGACGACCGCCGAGACGACCGTATTGAAAATAGAGGCCATCGGCGAATTGCTCACCCGCATGGTGGAAGAGGGCCGGCTGAAGCTGCCGAAACGCACCTTTTCCAAAGAGCTGATCGAACAGCTTTTCGTCCGCCCCTACTGCAAAATCCGTCACCTTGAGGAAGCCGGGCTCGGCAACCGTGTCTCCGCCTCCCGCTATCTCCACGACCTCGCCGCCACCGGCCTCGTGGCCAAAGTGAGAGCGGGAAAGGAAATTCTTTTCGTCAATGAGCGGCTGGTGAAGCTGTTGGCAAACTGACGCGGTCCACGCGCGGAAGGGATGGGCTGCTCCGTGCGCTAGCACGCTTCTGGCTAGTATCAAATGGCTAACGATCCCGAGGACGCCCTCTGGTTCGCCACAACTCGCAGCCACCGCGCTCAAAAATGTTCGACTCCGCATCCACCTCCACCACCCTGGCATCTCCCACGTCCGCGTCCACGAACCACGGAGCGCTCTTGCTCATCGGTGATGACCTCGCCTGGCTGGCCGGGCGGCGCGAACTGGCCGGGCGCAAAATCATCCTCGCCGATCCGCAGGCCGATGCCCTCGCACTCCTCGCGCAGGAGCCGCTCGATGGCGTGGTCGCGAGTTTTTCCGATGTCAGCAAGAGCGTGGTGCTGCTCAAGGCCGCCGCCACCTCGAATCCCGCACTCGTGGCGCTGCTCCGCGCGGATGGCAAGGAACTGGCGGGCGTCGCGAATTCTTTCCCGGTACTCCCGCGTGTGGATGCCGTCGAGGTGCTCGACGATCAACTGCGCACGCGCCTCGTCGCCGCCACCTGGCAGGCCAAGCCCGAGTTTGCCAAGCTCGTGAAGATGATCACCCAGACTCCGACGCTGCCGAACATTTACACCCAGATCACCGCGGCGCTGCAAAATCCCGATGCTTCGCTCGAAGACGTGGCCGACCTCGTAACCCGCGAGCCGGCGGTCAGCGCCAAACTTTTGCAGATGGTGAATTCGCCGCTGCTCGCCCTGCGCGGACGCGTGACTTCGGTGCGCGATGCCACCGGCCTGCTCGGCCTGAGCCGACTGCGTTCGCTGGTCCTGGCGACGTGCCTCTTCCGGCAGTTCGATGCCTCAAAGTGCCGCAGTTTTTCGATGTCCAAATTTGAGGCGACCAGCCTTCAGATCGCCGCCTGGGCCTCGTCCATCGCCAAGAGCGAGACACGCGACAAGCACATTGCCGACATGGCTTTCACCGCCAGTCTGCTGCACAACTTCGGCGTGCTCCTGCTCGCGGCCAACGTGCCCGACGCCTACGAACAGGTGCTGCGCACCGCGCAGGAACAGCGCGTGAGCATCGCTTGGACGGAGCTGGAAGTTTTCGGTGCGACGCACGCCGAAGTCGCCGGGGCCATCCTCGCGTCGTGGGGTATCCCGTTTCCCATCGTCAACGCCGTCGGCTGGTATCCCGTCCCATCTTCCTCTGAGGACACGGCCTTTTCTCCGCTCACTGCCGTGCATGCGGCCACTGCGGTGGACGCCTTCGCGCAGAGCGGGATGTTTTCCTACGACCGTTCCTACATGGAGCGGCTGCACCTTGCGGAGAAAGTCGAGAACTGGTGCGCGACCCTGCCGGCCGAGAGCCTGGCCGCATAAACACAAGTCGGCTCGCGTAAAAAAAGCACGCACGTTGGCACACGAGCTGCATCTCTCATCCGTGCCTTAGTCCTTCCGGGGCGCGACCGGTTTTCCGGTTTCGCCTCATGTCCCAAGGATCAAGGAAATCGCAAACACCGGGACGCGAACCCGAAAAATCACAATGCAGACCATGAAAAAAGCCATCCAGAAATCCCTTATCTCAACCCGACATTCCTCCACCGCGGCCGCACTGAAATCAGCGTTGTACGGAGGAGCTGCGCTGCTCGCAGGCATGGCCAGCGCCTCCGCCGCCACGATCTCCTTCACTGGCTCTTACGGCGCGGGCAACACCCCGGTGACGACCGACTTCACCAACCAGCCTTTCACTCCGCTGATCAGCAAATTCGATCCCTTACTCGGCACGCTGAACGCCATTTCCATCGCTTTTACCGGCACGGTGGACGGCTCGGTCGCCGTGGAAAACAAGTCCGCCAGTCCGAACACAATCAACTCCCAACTGAGTGCGGCGATCTCGCTTCTGCTCAGCAACGTCACCATCGGAAACGTCACCGCGTCGAGCCCACTATTTACGGATAACGTGCCGGCGTTTGACAGCATCTTGGATTTCGGCGGGGCGTCGAGCGCCGTGCACACTGGCATTTCGGTGAGCCAGTCCACCACGCTCGCCATCCTGCCGGCCGCCTTCGCCGCCTACACCGGCGTGGGCACACTGCCTCTCGGGGTCACCGCGCTGGCCACGTCGAACGCAACCGGTGGCGGCAACACCGCGTCGAATTTCACCACCAGCGCGATCGGAGCCGCGACCATCACCTACACCTACACCGCAGTACCCGAACCTACTTCGCTCGCCCTCGTGGCGCTCGGCGGACTCGGGCTGCTACGGCGTCGCCGGCGCTGATTCTCCACGCGGCGCGCGGTTCGGATACGCCGGCTTTTTAGGCGTCTGTGGCGGCTTCGTTTCGACGGATTTTTGCACCTCCGCGATCGCCCGTTCGAGCTGCGGGTCCACGCCTTTCGCCAGCTCCGCCGGATCGTCCACCACCGCGATGTCGGGGTCCACACCATGCCCTTCGATGATCCATTCGCCGGTCGTGTCGTAGATGCTGAAGGTGGGCACGGTCACATGGCCGCCGTCGATCAGCAGCGGCGTACCAGTCATGCCAATGAGCCCACCCCAAGTGCGCTGGCCGATCACCGGCCCGAGTTCGTTTTTGCGAAAGAGCCACGGGAAACAGTCGCCACCGGAGCCGCTCCAGCCATTGGCGAGCATCGCCTTCGGGCCGCGATGCGCGACATGCGGCGTCTGCCAGTCGCGCCCGTCGCGCACCGCCCAGTAGTTCGTCACGCGGCGCCCAAGTAGTTCGATAAATCGGTCCGGTATTTGCCCGCCGGAATTCCAGCGCTCATCAATGATCAGCCCCGGCTTGGCAAACTGCGCGCGGAACTGCTGGTAGAGATTGCTCTGACCGTCCGCCGCCGTGTTGCGGACATACACGTAGCCGATCTTTCCGCCGCTCGCCGTGTCCACGCGCTGGCGGTTCGCCTCGATCCACGCCTGCTGTCGCAGCCCCGCTTCGCTGGCGAGTGTTTGCACCAGCAAGTCCCGCGCGCCTTCGCGGTTCGGCTTGTTATTTACCGTGAGCAGCACCGTGCGGTCGGCCAGCCCTTGAAACGCCGTCCAAGGATCCTCCCTCACATCGAGCGCGCGACCGTTCACCGCCAGCAGCCAGTCGCCCGCGGCCACCTTCACGCCCGGCTGCCGCAGCGGCGAGCGCAGCGTGTCCCAAACCGCCGTCTCCAGGATGCGCGTGATACGATACGCGCCCTGATCCAGCGCGAAATCGCACCCGAGATACCCCACGCCACGCACCCCGGCCTCCTCCACATCGCCGCCACCGCGATACGCGTGCGACACGTTCAATTCGCCGAGCATTTCGCCGAGCAGATAGTTCACATCCCAGCGCGTCACCGCGTCGTCGAGCATCTTGCCATAACGTTCGCGCATCGCCTTCCAGTCCAGTCCGTGCATGCCGGGATCGTAGAAAAAATCACGCTCCATCCGCCACGCATCGTTGAAAATTTGCCGCCATTCCGCGGCTGGCTCGACCGTCATTTCGAGACCGCCCATTGCCAGCGGTTTATCCAGTTTTTGCGCGTCCGCCACGTTCACGATGCCCCAGGCTGTACCCTTCTTCAGCAGCAGCTTTTTGCCATCGGCGGAAAGCTCCACACCGTTGCAATCGTCGATGATTTGCTTCTCCTCGCGCTTCTCCAAATCCCAGTAGGAGAGCGGACTCGCGCCCGCCCGCGCCCCGATCCTCGGCGGCCAGCGAAAGATCACCTTGCCCGGCACTGCGAGCAGATTGTCGAAACGCCCACCGCCCACCGGCAGCACGACCGCCCGCGCCTCAAACCCCTCGATGTCGATCCGCACCGGCTTCGACTTCCTCTCCTCTGCCTTTGCCGTTTTGTCGCCCGCCCTTGCTTCCGCCGGCTTCCCCTCCTCCGCCGTTTTCGCCTCCTTCAGCGCCACTTCGCTCTTCTTCTCCTCGTCCTTGTTCGGCTCGTCTTTTTTCTCGCCGGGCTTCGGTTCCTCCGCGGGCTTGTCCTCCGCCTTCCGACCTCCGCCTTCCGTCTTTCCTCCTGGCTCCTCGTCATCGCGAGGTGCCAGCGGCGAAGCCACGTCGCGGCGCAGTGGCACGGCCATGAGCGACTCGCCATTCGCGTAAATCCAAGTACGGTCCGAGTCGCTGTAAAGCGGCTCAAAAATGCGCTTCGAGCGGTAGTAGAGATATTTCCCGTCCGGATCGAACACCGGCAGATCGTCGTCGTGAAAACCGCTCGTCACTTGCTGGCGCTTTTTCTCCTGGGTGTCGTAGAGCACGATCGCGGTCTGGTCGTTTTCCTGATCGCGCGCGTAGGCCAGCCAGCGGCTGTCCGCCGACCACGACACCGTGAAGCGCTCCAGTTCTCCGTGGTAAAACGACTGCGCCTGATCAATGACCTCGGTGATTTTTGTCGCCACGTCGTGCAGATGCACGCGCATCGCGCTGTCGATGAAGACGATCTTTTTCGCGTCTGGCGACCATTGAGGCTGGTAGCGCCAGCCCGCGCCGAGTTGCGTCTGCACCTGCTCCGCGCCCTTGCCGTCCGCAGGAAGAAGCGTCAGCTCATATTCACCGGTACGGTCGGAAAAATACGCGATCCATTTCCCATCCGGCGACCACGCCGGGTAGCGCTCCGCCACTCCGCTCGACGCTGTGAGATTGCGCACGATCCCCTGCTCCGCCGGCACGCTGAAAATCTCGCCGCGCGCCTCAAAGAGCGCCCGCTTCCCCGTCGGCGAAATCGCGCCGTTTCGCACAAGGGCCGCCACGTTCTGCGTCCTCGGGCGCAGCGTCGCGCGATCCGTCACCAGCGTGATCTCCACCTCCCGCACGCGCTCGCTCGCGAGGTCGAGCAGATGGAGGTGCCCGTGACTTTCAAAGACGATCTCCTCCGGCCCCATGCTCGGGAAGCGCACGTCCGAATCCGCGAATTTCGTCACCGGCCGCGTCTGCTTTGTCCGTGCGTCATAAGCCCACAGGTTTGCGCGCGACTGGCCATTGCGATCCGAGAGAAAATAAACCGTCGTCCCGTGCCACATTGGCTGCGAGTCGTTCGCATCGTTGTGGGTGATGTTTTCCGCCGTTTTTTTCTCCAGGTCGAAAATCCACACGTCCGGTGCCATGCCGCCGCGATAGCGTTTCCACGTCGCAAAATCCGTCGAGATCGGCGTGTAGGCCAGCAGCTTGCCATCCGGCGAAATCGCCCCGAATTCGCCGTACGGCACCGGCAGTTTTTCCGGCATGCCGCCAGCCGACGAGACTTTGAAAAGCTGCGAAGCCCGCTCCGTAAAGCTCAGCATCTGCGACGCGAAAAGCAGAGCTTTTCCATCGGGATACCAGCCGAGCACCCGGTCACTCGCGCCGTGATGCGTGATCCGCCGGGGCTCGCCGCCCGTCACCGGCATCACGTACACGTCGCCATTGCCATCGTAGTTGCCGCTAAAGGCGAGCTGCGTCCCGTCCGGCGAAAAGCGTGGAAATGATTCCGCGCCACGCGGGCTGCTCAGCCGCACCGCCGCGCCGCCGGTCTTTGGCGCGATCCAAATATCGCCCGCATAGATGAACGCGATCTGCGTTTGGGAAACCGCCGGCATCTGCATGAGCCGGGCGTTGATCGGCCCCGGGCCAGCGTCTTGCGCGAAGGCGGAAACGACCGCGAAACTGACGACGACGAGGAGGAACGAAAATTTCATGCGCGCTCCCTTAGCGTCGCACCCCGTTCAGCGCAATCGCTCAAGCACCCACGCGTATTCGCGGCTGATGCTCTCGACGATGTCGCCGGGATGCACCTCCGGAGGCAGCACGTCAAAGGTGTAAGTCTCGATCTCCAAATGCGGACACGCACCCGCGCGCAGCTCGGCGAAAAACTCCGGCGTGAGCGTGCCGACGGTCGAGCCAATCGGTCCATTGCCGGTGAAAAAAAGCGGGACGTGAAAATGCACCCGCAACTCTTCGAGATCCGTGAAGCCCGGCATTTCCTCCAGCGCCACCGGCAGGTCGAACCACGCGAACCGCGCGCCGGAAGGCGTGTTGGCTTTGACCTGATGCAGATAGACCGGCTCCGCGAACGGCGCGAGCGCGGCGTAGGTCTCTAGCGTGGCCGCCCCCTGAAGCGCGGCGCTGAGCTGGATTTTGGAAATGCGGATGCCGGCTTCGCGATACGCGCGCAGCGAGGCGGCGGGGTCTTCGTATTGCAGCGCGACGTGGCAGGTATCGAAGCACACGCCGAGATGGCGGCGGACGATTGCCTCGGCGTCGGAGCGGTAGCATTTGAGCAGACGAGCGACTTCCGCCGCCCCGGCGGTGAAAAGAGTGTCCTGAAAAAAGGCGACCGTCTCATCTGTCGTTTCGAGGAAGCAGTCGGGCTCGGGTTCGAGACCGAGATGGATTTCGCGCCCCGTCTTTTCGCGCAGCGCGTGCAGGTGAACCACGGCGGCGGCGAGGTGATCGACCATCGCTTCAGTCTGGGCCTCGGTTTCGATCCACGGTTTGAACGAACCGGGCACAGTACTGATGCTGCCGTCGATCCCCTCGGGCAGCCAGCCGGCAAGGATGTCGGCGAGTTGCTGCGTGTAGGTCAGCCGCTCCGCGGAGCGCCAGTCGGGCGCATAGACGTTTTCTTTCACCGGCCCGGCGTGGAAGCGGCCGTACGGAAAGCCATTGATCGAAAACGGGTAGAGCTGGTGCTCGTGAAAAAGCGCGAGCGCCTCGGCCCGGAGATCGGCGCTGGCGGTGAGTTCCTCCGCCGCCTGATGCGCGATCCGCAGGCCGAGGCCGAACCATTCATCGGGAGCCACCCGAGCCTTCACTGCGACGACCTTCTCGCGGATCGCCGCGAAATTTTCCGCCCAGCTTTCGCCGGGGTGGATATTCAGGCAGTAGGTGAGATGAAGCGGGGGGCGGTGCTGGACGATCATCGGGCGAGGGTGAAGGCGCGCAGTTCCTGAACCGCGCTCTCCATCAAGGCAAGGTCGATTTCGTGGACCTCCTGACGCGCGCCGAGACCACGGGGAAAAGTAACCGTCAGTTCGCCGCCGAGGTGCTCCTGGAAATCGCGCAATCCGCCAAAGACCGTGAGCGCGCCGGTCACGTCGCGCTGGTCGATCTCGTCGAACCAGAGGCGGAAGCCGGAGCGCGCGAGGCCGTCGCGAATGAGCGCGAGCTCGGCGGCGGTGATCCAGCCCTTTTTCTGAGCGTAGATCGAGTCGAGGACCACGCCGGTGGCGACCGCTTCGCCGTGGGAAATGCGAAAGCCGGACATGAGTTCGAGCTTGTGCGCCGACCAGTGGCCGAAGTCGAGCGGCCGCGCGCGTCCATATTCAAAAGGGTCGCCGCCCGTGCGGATGTGTTCGAGATGGATCTCGGCGCAGCGCTTCACCAGCCGCTGCATCGCGGCGAAATCGCGCGCGGGATAGAGTGCGGCGCTGGCGCAGAGTTCATCCAGAAAGGCACGGTCGCGAATGATCGAAACCTTGAACGCCTCGGATACGCCGCAGAGCCAGTCGCGGTCGGGCAGCGAGAGGAGAAAGTCGAAGTCGTTCAGCACCGCGAATGGCGGCGCGAAGGTGCCGATGGCGTTTTTGCCGCCGAGGAAATTGACCCCGTTTTTCACACCCACGCCCGCGTCATTCTGGCCGAGCACGGTCGTGGGCAGGCGCACCTGCCGCAATCCGCGATGCACCAGCGCGGCGGCGAGCCCCACCGCATCCATGACCGCACCGCCGCCGACGATGATCACGAATGACTGCCGATCGAGATGCGCGTCGAGCAGCAGCCGCATGAATTTTTCCACGAACGCGAAATCATTCTTCACCGCCTCGCCGCCCGGCGTGATCTGCGGCTCGCCGACCAGTTCCAGCCGCGTCGGGTGCGCGGCGAAGTACGCGGCGGCCTGCGCCGCGAGCGCCGGGTTCGCTTGGGCGACGTGGCCGTCAATGAAGATCATCGCCCGATGCCGACGGTTTTCGCCGAGCCGGTTCAGCGTGTCGGCGAGCACGGGATTCGCCGGCGCGAAGACGGCGTGGGTGAAGACGACGGGAAATTCCCAGCGGACGTCGATGCTCTGGGAGACGGTGCCTGTGGTCACGTGAGCGGATTGTTTTTCATCCACAGCTCCGTCGCCCGTGCAAGATCGAGGAAGCTCTCCGGCGGCGTATCGAAGGCCAGTGACGAGGACCACGCGATCTCGAAACCCCTGCCCACATTGCCATGCGCCCCGTGGATCTTCGTGGTGTCGAAACTCACGCTGCCCGGCGGCCAGCCGAAGAAAAGTTCGCACGGATCGTAGCCGGGCTTGTTGTGAATATCCACGTGGCTGGCGTAGTCGGGCGCTTCCTTTTTCTCGAACCACGGATAGGCAAACCACGCTCCGTCCTCCGCCACCAGCACTAGGTCTCCGCTGCGCGGATGCGCGATGCCGCGGGCTTCCTGGGAGTCGCGGTCGAGCACCTCCGCGACGCCGGGAAGCGCTCCCAGACATGCTTTCGCGGCGGCCGTCGCAGCGGTGTCGCGGCAATGGACGTGGGCGATCTGGTGATCCACCACGGCAAAAGCCGGGCTGGTGAAGAAGTCCGTGTAGGCCATCTGCCGGATGTCGCGCACCGAAAAAAGTCCCGCCTCGCGGAGCGCGCGATTTGGGAACACCGCACCGCGTTTCACCGACTCGATGGCGTAGTCGCCGACAAAGATCCAGTCGTAGCCGAAGTCCGCGCAGGCCGCCTTCAGCCGCGTGAGATAGCCGAGCAGCAGATCGAGCGCTTTCGCCGCCGGCTCGCCCGCCGGGCCGTGCCGCTGGAGGTCGTAGTCGAGGTGCGGGATGTAGGCGAGGAGCAGGTCGGGCGCGAACTCCGGCATACCCATCGTCGCGATCACGGCATCCACGATCCAGTCGCTCGATTTGTAATTCGCGAGCGGGCCCCAGTAGTTCATCAGGTTGAACGGGCGGCCGATGGCTTCATTCAGCCGCTGCTCCAGCGCGGCGGGCTGCGTGTAGCAGCTCTGGATCATGCCGCCGCTGTGCTTGTGGATGGGCGCGGGCGTGGCGACGAGGTCCACGTTTTCGCCCATGCTCTGCTGCCAGAACATCATCCCGACTTTCCCGCCTCGCGCGCGGAAGTCGTCCCAGATGCGCGGCCCCGCGCAGAGCGTCGCGCTTTGCTCCCAGAAAAGGACCTTCGTGAGGTCTTTGAAAAAGAGGCCGTTGGCCACGATGCCATGCGCGCCGGGCGTAGCCGCCGTGCGAAAGCTCGCCTGCGCGGTGCAAGTGAGCGCCGGCCACACCGCCCGCGCCGGACGGAATTCCGGCAGATGCGAGACGAGGTTCCAGCCAAGGGCTGCGATGTCGATGACGAGGAGTTTTTTCGGTGTGCTCAAACGGGTGCGGACAAAAATCAGGAGCGATAGAGAAGCAGGAAAAAACCGTTTGGCGAGCGGTTGGAGGCCGTGGAAAAATATTGTCTAAGCTCTGCGGACCCCGGGGCTCGGCTCGTCGCCCAATGACGAGCGCGCGGCTATGTCAGCAGAGCGCCGCGCTGGCGCGCGAACTCGCTGATTTGCCAGCAGAGCCAGTTTTTTTCCTCCTCGCTGAGCTGCGAACCGAAGCGGATGCGGCGTGCGCCCGCAGTGATTTCGATGCCGAAGACGGGCTGGTAGTTTTGTTGGTAGAACTCCTTTTTACACACGCTGGTGATCTCGGTCACGGGGAGATCCCAAGTCCGCTGCAGGAGCAGCTTACGCCGGAGTCGGACGGTCTGCGGGCCGAGGGTGAGCTGATAGGTGGCAAAGGTCAGCTGCAGCGCGACGTAAATCAATCCCAAGCCAACGGCGGGGATGAGCGCGATCAGCGGCCAGGCGGCCGCGCCACGCTCGGTGGAATGAAAGTCCGCCAGGAATACGAACGGCCAGGACACCAGATTCCAGACGGCTGCGAAGAACACGAAAAACCACCGATTGGCACTTCGGCTCCGTGGGATCAGGTACACCCACGCGCCCTCACCAGCGACCATCTCGATCTTGGTGTCTGCGGGTTTGCGGTGCGGGCCGGGCGGGTTGGCGACCGCTTCGCCGCGGGCTTTCGCTCTTTCGTTGAAACGGAAGGTGTGGCCGCATTGGGGGCACGACACCGGTCGGGCGAGTTCGGAAAAACTGCGGACCGGAGCGGCGGCAAACGGCTTGAACCGGTTTCCGCAGCCCGGACACGCCAGTTCTTTGGCCGCGCTCTGCGCGAACTGGAGCAGCCGTTGTTTCAGCAGGCCGAGCACAGGCCAGGAGCTATTCCATCCCGAGTTTCTCGCGTCCGGCGGGCGAGATGCGATCGGGCGACCAGGGTGGGTCCCAGACCAGTTGCACGCTCGCGCTGGCCACGCCGCTCACGGTGAGGATGCGCTGTTCGGCGTCGGCGGCGAGCGACGGCCCCATGCCGCAACCCGGCGCGGTGAGCGTCATTTTTACGCTCACGACCTGCCCCTGGCCGCTCGGGTCCGGCGTCGTCTCCACGGAATAAATCAGCCCGAGGTCCACGATGTTCACCGGAATTTCTGGATCGTAGCACTCGCGGAGCTGCCCCCACACGTGCGCCTCGTCGAACGGCCCGTCCGCCGCCGCGCCGCCGGTCGTCACTTCGCGGCCGAGCGCATCGCCGTCCGCGCCTTTGATGCGGAAAAGGCCGGACTGGTTCGCGACCAGCACGGTGAAGCTGCCGCCGAGCGCCTGCGTGATCATCACCTCGGTGCCGGCGGCGAGCGTCAGGGCATCGCCCATCGGGATGCGGATGGCTTCGACGTCGCGGATGAGCGGGATGTAGGTGGGATCGGACATGGCGACGCGCAATCTGAACGCGCAGCGGACAAATGCGAGGCGGGAATCCGTTGGCGTGGCGGTGCCCGGCCCGCCGTCCGGGACCCGCGAAAAGGTGAAAGTCTCCGTTTGACACACCCCACCCGCCCCACCATAGTCGCCCTCCTTTTTCCCAAGTGACTCTGCCTCTCCGCCCTATGACCAGCTCCCTCGTCGAAGCCGCTTTCAAGATTGTTCCCATCCAGCAGGTGCTGGTGAATATGGTGTCGAAACGTGTCCGCCAACTAA
Organism: Chthoniobacter sp.; assembly: GCA_021414005.1. Taxonomy (GTDB): domain Bacteria; phylum Verrucomicrobiota; class Verrucomicrobiia; order Chthoniobacterales; family Chthoniobacteraceae; genus Chthoniobacter. The sequence goes on from JAIOPH010000027.1 coordinate 127,314, forward strand.
GTGCCGGGCAGCGTCCGATGGTGGAGACGGGTCCGCGCATGGGCCACGCCGATGTGGCGCTGACCGAGATCATCGAGGGCAAACTGAAATTCGAGCCGGTGGAGACGGTGGCGCTGACGGTGCCGGGGAAGAAGGGAAAATAGGCGCCGGTGGCCAAGGCGCCGCAGGAGCGGGTGGCGGATATTTCGGTGAACCGCAAGGCGCTGCGGGAGTATCACATCCTGGAGCGGTTTGAGGCAGGCTTGGAGCTGGTGGGGACGGAGGTGAAGTCGATCCGCGGCGGACTGGCGAATGTGAACGGAGCGTTTGCGCGCGTGGAGAATGGGCAGGTCTTTGCCTATGACGTGGATGTGCAGCCGTATGCACGCGCGAGTTTTTCGCAGCATGAGCCGAAGCGGCATCGCCGGCTGCTGCTGCACAGGCAGGAGATCGACAAGTTGTTTGGGCAGACGCAGGTGAAGGGGCACACGCTGGTCATTTTGCGGATGTACTGGAAAGGCGCGCGCGTGAAAATCGAGCTGGGCGTGGGCAAGGGGAAGGAGGCCACGGACAAGCGGCAGGATCTGAAGGCGCGCGCGGAGAAGCGCGAGGTGGAGCGGGAGGTGGCGCGGTTCAACAAGAAGCACGGGTAGCGGGATTGCGCGACGGGAGGCGCGCGGCTACACTCGGCCCCGCCTATGAAACTCGCGTCCTTCTGCTGCCTCGCCCTCGCGTTTACCACTCTGCTCGCCGCTGTCGCTGGACCCCAAAAGCCCGCCCCCAGCGACGCGACCAAAGAGTCGGACGCAGAGTTTTTGAAGCAGTCGAAGGAAGCCGAGTTGCCCGTGGCAAAAACCGAGGCCACCGCGGAGCGGGCGGCGTATGAAGCATGGTTTCGGAAATACCGGCTCGATCTCAACGACCCGAAGATGCTCGACGCGGATGCCGATGGCGACGGGGTGAGCAATCGCGACGAATTCCTCGCGGACACGAATCCGCGCGATGCGACTTCTTACACCCGCCCGGAGGCGACCCGCGCGCCGATGCGCTACACCGAATTCAAGGAAATGGCGCTGCCGCTGGTGCTCGACTCCGTGAGCGGCGGCAAGGCGGTGATCCGCAACGGCGAGAGCCGCCAGACCGTCGTGACCGGCGACACGCTGCGCGGCTTTCCGCTGCGCGTGATGAAAGTGTCCGCGCGTCCGACCACGGACAAGGAAGGCGCGAAAACCGACCGCTCACAGGTCGAACTGGAGGACACCACGACCAGGGAGCGCGTGACACTGGTGAAGGGACTGCCGGCGAAGACCACGGCGACCCACGGCGTGCTGGCGTCGCCCGACGGCAGGACCACGGTGAAGGTCCACGCCGGCGAAGTGTTTCATTGGCCGGGCGAACCGGGAGTAAGCTATCGCGTGATCGACCTCGCGCGCGGCGAAATCGTGCTCCAGCAGCAGGAGACGAAAAAAATGTGGACGATCCCGAAGCAGTAGTCAGTCGCGGCGGGCGCGCCGCCATTCGTGGACGATGAGCGCGGCGGCAACGGCCAGTAGCACCGCGCCCGCAAGCAGGTGCAGGCGGAGATCGGTGGGCGCGCGGCCTTTGCCAAAGCACCCGCAATCCAGGACCAGCCCGCGCCACCACGCGCTGCCGATGGCGACCACGAACATTGCGCTCATCCCGAGCACCGCCGTCGCCGCGCCGAGCGCGAAACGGCGCACGAAAAGTGCGAGTGCCGCCGTGACTTCCAGCCACGGCAGATACACCGCGAGGGCCACCGTGAGATCGGGCCACGGCAGCATCCGGTATTGCTGGATGGCGATGGTGAAATCCGGCGTCGCCGAGCGCGCGTGCTCGAAGTCCCAGATCTTCATCACACCCGCCACGAGGAAGACGCCCGCGACGATGACCCGCACGATCACGATCACTTTCCCTCCCATTCCGCGAAGCCTCCTTTCAGCACATAAACGTCGGGGATACTCAGCTCCTTGCGGATGCGCGCGGCCACCGCATGGCTCGCGTCGCAGGTGCCTCCGTCGCAATACACCACGAGCGTTTTGTCCGAATCCCATTCGTCGATGAACGGCTTTACCAGCGTGTCCCACTCGTCCTCGTTCAGCAGCAGCGCGCCGGGGAGGTGGGTGCGCTCGTATTTCGCGCGCGAGCGCGCATCCACCCACTGCACTTTGTCGCCCCACTCCCGCGCCGTCGCCAGCCGCACTTCGCCGGGCGCGAGTGGCTCCTCCTTTTTCCACGCGAGCTGCCACGCCCCGGAGACCAGCGCCGGCGCGAGCGCGAGCACGAGCACGAACGCTAGCTGACGCAGCAGGCGCGCGATCACTTCACGCGCGCCTGCAGGATGTAAGTGCGGGGCGCGTCCGCCGGGAAATCCGTGAGCACAAAAATCTCGCCGACCTCCTTTTGCGCGGTATCCGCCGGCTTCACCGAGACCACGTAACTCTCGCCCGCCTTCACCGTCACCAGCTTCGCGGGCAGCCGCGGATTCGACGAAATCACGTTTTTAATCCGCACCGGCTGGCCTGCTTCCGCCGTGAGCTGCATGGTCTTCGCCTCGCCCGGCTCGCCCCTTTTCCAGTAAACCAGCGTCGGCTCGATGCTCAGCGGATCGTGGATCAGCACGCGCAAATCGAGCACGACGGGCGGCGCGCCTTCCTCATCCGTGCTCACCTCGATCGTCTTGTGCTGCGGCCCCTTCCGGTCGCCAAAAACAAAGCGCGCCGTCACCGTCCCGGTCTCACCGGGCGCGTAGGTTTTCTTTTCCAAATGCGGCGTCGTGCAACCGCACGAGGCCCGCAGGCCGGTGATCGTCACCGGCAACTTACCCACATTGCGAAACGTGTAGAATGCCTCGATCCCCTCGTCCGCCGGCGTCCGCTGGAACTGCTGCGCGGGGTTGTCCCACTTGAGCTGCGCCCGGCCGGGCACCGTGGGAAGCAGCAGCGCAACGAGACAGACAAAAAGGCGAAAGTGCATGGCGCTTTCCTTAATGACGCCAAGCGCCGTTGGCAACTGCGCGTGCCATCCCCCTATTCCTACGTCGGGCCGTGCTGACTGGCTTTGCAGAGCTTGCGGAAATCGGCAAGCAGCGTGGGCTTGGCGAAAAGTTCACTGCCGGGAAATGCGGAAGCGTTTGGTGGCCATGTCAGGACTCAGACTTTCTCATACCGGCACCGTCAGTGGAAGGCAGGAGACGAGGCCGCCAGCGCCCTTGTGAATATTTCGGTCAACTGCGGGATTCCACCTAAAAATCGCGGACCTTAATGCAATCGCCTTGCACTGGCCGGGTGACTTCCTATGCTGCGCCGCATGAAAACGCGTGCTCTTTTTTTCCTCTCACTTCTCGTCCTGCCGCTCTCCGCTTTTGCCGAAGCGAAGGTGCGCGTGTCGAGTTTCTCGACGATCCTCACCGAGATCGCACAACAGGTGGGTGGCGAGCGAGTGGCGGTAACGGCGCATGTGAAGCCCGGCGTGGACCCGCATGAATACGAGCCGAAACCGACGGATTTGAAGACGGTCGGCGATGCGCAGGTCATCCTGCTTTCGGCGAAGCACATGGAGGGCTACGTGGCCAAGTTGAAGGAAAGCACCGGGACCAAAGGCACGTTGCTCGAGGTGGGGGACGGATTTTCTTCGCTCAAGCTCAAGCCGGAGGCGGGGCATGAGGGGCACGCGCACGCCAGCGAGGAGGACCCGCACTGGTGGCACAGCATCACGAACATGGTCAAGGCCACGAAGATTGTGCGCGATGCTTTCAGCAAGGCCAGTCCGGCGGATGCCGCGCTCTTTGCCGACAACGCCGCGAAGTATCTTGCGAAGCTGGACGCACTCCAGAAATGGACCCGGGCGGAGCTGGCGAAACTGCCGCGCGATCAGCGGAAGCTGGTGACCTCGCACGACGCGTTTCAATATTTCGCCAAGGAAAATGGGTTCACGATTTACGCCATCGAAGGGTTCTCCAGTGCGGACCAGCCGTCGTCGAAGAAGGTCGCGGATATCATCGCGGTGATCAAAGCGCAGGGCGTGAAGGCGATCTTCACGGAGAGCATCAAAAACCCGAAAGTGCTCACCGAGATCACGCGTGAGACGGGTGCCAAGGTGGGCGGTGAACTGTATGCCGACGGGCTCGGCGACGGCGCGGCGGCGACTTACGAGGGGATGTACAAGCACAACGTCTCCACGCTCGTGGATGCCCTCAAATAGATGCGTGGCTCCCCGTTGCTCCGGGCGTTGCTCGCCTTTCTCGCCATCCTCGCGCTCGGCTGGCCGCTGCATCGGCTGACGAGCGCGTCCGACGCGCCGCGCGAGCAGCCCAAGCCCGCGGCGACGGAGGCGAAGGAGATCGAGCTGGCGCTGACCTTCACGCTCGTGCCGAAGTCGGTGAAAGTGCTGCATCTCGGCCGGGAAGTGTGGAGCGAAAGCGCGCCCGCGGCGGAGCTAAAGCACACGCTGAAGCTGGCGTATCCCGCCGAGGGTGTGGATCTGCAGTTTCAAATCGAATGGCCTGCCGATGCGCCGCTTGCCGCCATGCGCGCCACGCTCACCGATCCGGCGGGCGACGTCCACGAGAAGAGCGTCTGGGGCCAGGGCACCACCGATGAGGCGGTGACCTTTCCATGATCCAGCGTGCCTCTCTCAACACCGCGCACGGGCTCGCGGTGAGCGATCTCACGGTGAGCTACAACCGCATTCCGGCGCTGCATCACATTGCGTTTGAAGTCGGCTGCGGCCAGTGCGTGGCGCTGCTCGGGCCGAATGGCGCGGGCAAATCCACGCTGCTGAAAGCGCTCGCCGGTTTGCTCCCGCGCGAGACGGGACGCATCGCCTTTCACGGACGCGAAGTGCAGGGAGCCACGCAGGATTTCGCCTACCTCCCGCAGCGCGAGGCCATCGACTGGGATTTTCCCACCACGGTCCGCGGACTCGTCGAGATGGGCCGCTACCTGCGCGTGGGCTGGTGGCGTGGCTACGGCCGCGAGGATGAAAAGGCCGTCGATGAAGCCATCGCCGCGATGCAGCTCGCGCCGCTCGCGCAGCGGCAGATCAGCGCGCTTTCCGGCGGCCAGCAGCAGCGCGCCTTTCTCGCCCGCGCGCTGGCGCAGCAGGCGCATGTCTTCCTGCTCGATGAGCCTTTCACCGGCCTCGACAAGCCGACGCAGGACAATCTCAAGCAGCTCCTCCGCAGCCTGCGCGATCAGGGAAAGCTCATCATCGCCTCCCATCACGACCTCGCGAGTGTGCGCGAGCTTTTCGACCAGGTCATCCTGCTCAATGGCGAACTCATCGCCGCCGGCCCCATCGCCGAAGCGTTTACCGACGCGAACCTTCACCAGACCTACGACACGCCGACCTTCGCCGGCCCCGCAGCGCATCACCACCACCACGGCCACGGGCATCACTGATTCATGGACTGGCTCACCGAACCCTTTCACCACGAATTCATGCTCCGCAGCCTGATCACCGGCGCGCTCGTCGGTTTCCTCGGCGGCTTCCTGGGCGGCTTTGTCGTGCTGCGGCGGATGTCACTTATGGCGGATTCGCTTTCGCATTCGCTGCTGCCGGGACTCGCCATCGGTTTTATTCTCGCGGGCGGGCTCGTGCCAGGCGCATTGTTTGGCGGAGGGCTTTTCGCCGCGCTCGCTGTGGCCCTCGGCGCACAGTTGATTTCCCGCAGTTCGCGGCTGAAGGAAGACACCGCACTCGGCATCCTCTACACAGTGTCCTTCTCCTCCGGGGTCGTACTCATCGGTTTGTTTAAGATACCCGTCTCGTTAACGCACTGGCTTTTCGGCAACATCCTCGGCCTTTCCAATACCGACCTGTGGATGATCTGGGGCATCAGCCTCGTCGTCGTGCCGCTGCTCGCCGCGCTCCAGCGTCCGCTGCTGCTCACGCTCTTCGATCCCACGGTCGCCGCCAGCCAGGGCATCCGCGTGAACCTGCTGAACTTCGTGCTCATGATCTGCCTCGTCCTGACCATGATCGCCTCGCTCCAGGCCATCGGCGTCATCATGCTCCTCGGCCTGCTCATCACCCCCGCGGCCACGGTCTATCTGCTCTGCGATTCGTATCCGAAAATGCTCTGGGGCGGCGGCCTCATCGGCATGTTCGGCTCCTGCTCCGGCCTGCTCCTTTCCTACCGCCTGAACCTGCCCTCCGGCGCGTGCATCGTCCTCATGCTCGGCGTGATTTTCCTGGCCGCCTACCTCTTCAGCCCGCGCTACGGCCTGCTGCTCAGGCTCCGCCGCGCCCGCCATTTTCACGACGAAAGCCTCGCCCGCTGGCCCGGTGCCGCGCCCGGCGACAGTCCCGGGAAACGGCCCTGACCGTCCGCCCCACCGGGAGCATCGACACCGCGCTTCCGCCTCCCTACACGCATGGCCGCACCCATGTCCGCCGGCGAAATCACCCCTGACACCTTTATCGCGCATTGGGCGAAAGCGGAGGCCTCCGAGCGCGCCAACGCCCAGCTCTTCCTCACCGAACTCGCCGACCTCCTCGGCGTCCCCCGCCCCTCGAACTCCCACGCCGACGGCTACTCCTTCGAGTTCCCCGTAAAGATTCCCACCGGTCCCGGCACCTTCACCGATGGCCGGCTCGACCTCTACCGCCGCGGCTGCTTCGTGCTGGAGGCCAAACAATTCGCCGACGTGAAAGCCGGGCCCACCGAGCTGGCCCTCGCGCTCGATCCCTCGGCGGGAAAGCGGAAACCCGGCACCGTGCGCGACACCGCCGCTTGGGACGACGCCATGTGGAAAGCCCGCGGGCAGGCCGAGCGCTACGCCCGCTCGCTCCCGGCGGATCATCCGAATGCCCCGTTCCTCCTCGTCGTCGATGTCGGCCACAGCATCGAGGTCTATGCGGACTTCACGCAGGCGGGCCGCTCCTACAATCACTTCCCCGACCCGCGCAGCTTTCGCATCCGCCTCGCCGACCTCCGCGATGAGCAGGTCCGCGCGCGGCTCCGCCGCATCTGGCTCGACCCGCTCTCACTCGACCCGGCGCGCATCAGCGCCGCCGTCACCCGCGAGATTGCCGGTTACCTCGCCACCCTCGCCAGCTCCCTGGAGGACGCCGGGCACCAGCCCAGGCTCGTTGCGGAATTTCTCACCCGCTGCCTCTTCTGCATGTTCGCCGAGGATGTGGGCCTGCTGCCGAAGGACGGCTTCCGCACCCTCCTCGAATCCCTCCGCGAATGCGAATCGCCCGCCGGCTTCGTCCCCACGCTCCGCCAGCTCTTCGCCGAAATGCAGCGCGGCTCGGACTACTCCACGCTCCTCCGCAAAAAGATCCTCCACTTCAATGGCGGCCTTTTCGAGGACGCCTCCGTCCTCCCGCTCGATGGCACCCAGCTCGGCATCCTCATCAAAGCCTCCACCATGCAGTGGAAGGACGTCGAGCCCGCCATCTTCGGCACGCTGCTCGAGCGCGCGCTCGATCCCGGCGAACGCCACCAGCTCGGCGCGCACTACACCCCGCGCGCCTACGTCGAACGGCTAGTCCTCCCCACCGTCATCGAGCCCCTGCGCGCGGAGTGGGAGAGCGTGCGCGCCGCCGCCGCCACGCACGCCTGGCGCGGCGACCTGAAAAAGGCCCGCGCCGAGGTCAACGCCTTCCACGACCGCCTCTGCGCCGTCACCGTCCTCGACCCCGCGTGCGGCTCCGGCAATTTCCTCTACGTCGCCCTCCAGCACTTGAAAATGCTCGAAGGCGAAGTCCTCGATGCCGCCGCGCAGTTCGGCGAAAACTTCAAGCTGGAGCTGGAGACCCACACCATCGACCCGCACCAGTTCCTCGGCATCGAGAAAAACGAGCGCGCCGCCTCCATCGCCGAACTCGTTCTCTGGATCGGCTACCTCCAGTGGCATTTCAAAATCCACGGCCAGCGTACCCCGCCCGAGCCCATCCTCCGCGCCTTCAAAAACATCCAGTGCCGCGACGCCGTCCTCGCGTGGGACGGCCACCCGGTGGAAGTCACCTGGGAAATGGCGCTGGCCAATCCCCATCTCCCCGGCCTTCCCGACGACGTGCGGCAAAAATGCGGAGTGGCAGACGCCGACGCTACTTCACTCCGCATTCCGCATTCCAAATTCCGCACTCCCATCACCGTCTGGGATCGGCGCAGCATGAAAACCGACCTCGTCACCGGGCGCGACGTGCCCGACGAGACGCAGCGCGTCCCGCTGCTCACCTACCCGGGCGCGCGCCCCGCCGCGTGGCCGGAGGCGGATTACATCGTCGGCAATCCGCCCTTCCTCGGCACCTCGCGAATGCGCGAAGACCTCGGCGACGGCTACGCCGAAACCCTGCGCGCCGCCTACCCGGAGGTGCCGGAAAGCGCCGACTTCGTCATGTATTGGTGGCACAAGGCGGCGGCGCTCACCCGCACCGGGGCCGTCCGGCGGTTTGGCCTCATCACCACCAATAGCCTGCGGCAAACCTTCAATCGGCGCGTGGTCGAGGCCCATCTGAAAGGAAATCCGCTCCCGCCGGGAGGTTCTGCGCCTTTTCCGGGCGCTTTTCCGCCGCGCCTGAGTGATTCTGGGCCTTTCCAGAATGATCCCGGCAAGGAACTGAACGATCCAGTTGCGTCACTGAGCGATCCGGTTGCGTCACTGAGCGATCCGGTTGCGTCACTGAACGAGCCGGTTGCGTCACTGAACGAGCCGGTTGCGTCACTGAACGAGCCGGTTGCGTCACTGAGCGAGCCGGTTGCGTCACCGAGCGGTCCGGTTGCGTCACTGAACGATCCGGTTGCGTCACTGAACGATCCACTTGCGTCACTGAACGACCCACTTGCGTCACTGAACGAGCCACTTGCGTCACTGAACGAGCCTCTTCCGCAAGTGAACTCCTCTGTAGCGTCTCTGAAGGACGCTGCGAAGGCGCGGAAACCTTCTGTAAAGGCCAAAAACCTCTCTGTGGCCCTGCCAGCCGGCCCGGCTCCGGCCCTCTGTCTCCTTTTTGCCATTCCCGATCACCCGTGGGTGGATACGGCGGAGGGGGCGGCGGTCCGCATCGCCATGACCGTCGGCGCGGCGGGCGAGCAGCCCGGCGAACTCCGCACCGTCGCCACAGAGGAGCCGCACGACGACGGTTCCTCTGTCGTCACTCTGACCGCGCAGACCGGGCGCATCGCCGCAGACCTGACGACCGGGGCGGATGTGGTCGGTATTGTGCCGTTGAAGGCGAATGAAGGGCTAAGCACGCCAGGGGTAAAGCTCCACGGGGCCGGGTTCATCGTGACGCCCGAGATGGCAGTCGCGCTTGGTCTCGGCACCGTTCCCGGTTTGGAGGATTACATTCGCCACTACCGACACGGGAAAGACCTCAACGATACTCCACGTGGCGTGATGGTAATCGATCTTCACGGTCTATCCGCCGAAGACGTGCGTCGGCGCTTCCCCGCCGTCTATCAGCACGTCCTCACCGCCGTTAAGCCGGAGCGCGACCACAACAATGAGGCGTATCGCCGGGAGAACTGGTGGTTGTTCGGGCGGAAGAATACCGAACTGCGCGCCGCCTTGTGCGGACTGCCGCGCTACATCGCGACGGCGGAGACTTCCAAGCACCGCATGTTTCAGTTCCTCGACGCGAGCATCCGACCCGACAATATGCTCATCGCCATCGCGCTCGACGACGCCTTTCACCTCGGCGTACTCAGCAGCCGCATCCATGTCGTCTTCGCCCTCGCGGCGGGCGGACGACTCGGCGTCGGCAATGACCCACGCTACAACAAGACGCGGTGCTTCGACCCCTTTCCCTTCCCCGCGTGCGACGAAACGGCGAAGGCGCGCATCCGGGCGCTCGGGGAGGAACTCGACGCGCACCGCAAGCGCGTGCAGGCCCAGCACCCCGGCCTTTCCCTCACCGCGATGTATAACGTCTTCGAAGCCCTCCGCGCCGGACGCGCCCTCACGCCCAAGGAACAGACCACCCACGACACCGGCCTCGTTTCCCTCCTCCGCCAGCTCCACGACGAACTGGATGCCGCCGTGGCCGCCGCCTATGGCTGGCCCGCCGGCCAGAGCGACGCCGAAATCCTCACCCACCTCGTGGCCCTGAACGCCGCCCGCGCCGCCGAGGAAGCCGATGGGCGCGTGCGCTGGCTCCGCCCCGCCTACCAGGCCCCCACCGGCACCGGCACCACCCAGCCCGGCCTGAGCCTGCCCGCCGCCGCCGCCAAAAAGGCGCAGGGCGAAGGGCGCAAGGCGAAGGAGCCGTGGCCCAAACCCCTCGCCGAACGCGTCGCCGCCGTGGAACGCGCCCTGCAAACCGCCGCCAGCCCGGCCACTCCCGCCCAACTCGCCAAACGCTTCCTCCGCGCCAAGCCCGCCGACCTCGCCGAAATCCTCGAAACCCTGGCCACGCTCGGCCGGGCGCACCGGGACGGCGGAAAATACAGCGCCTGAGCGCCCGCCGCGGTCCTTTGACGCGCGACCGGCTCATTGCGTCCATGTTTTTGCTCGCGGAGTGACTGGCAGCGGCTACTAGCAACGTCCCGCCATGGAATTTCTCACCGATCTGGATTTCTGGAAACGCTGGCTGCGCATCGTTTTCATCGACCTCGCGCTGGCGGGCGACAATGCCGTGGTCATCGCGCTCGCGGTGCGCTCGCTGCCCGCGCGGGAGCAGTTTCTCGGGCGCATCTTTGGCACCGGCGGCGCGGTGGTGCTGCGGCTGCTTTTTGTCTTTGTGGTCACGCAGCTCATGCGCGTGCCTTTTCTCCAGCTCGGCTGCGGCCTGCTGCTGGTCTGGATCGCCATCAAGCTCGTCCGCCCGGCGCACGCCGCGGAGGAAAAGGTGCGCGCGGGCACCACGCTCAAGGAAGCCATCTGGGTCATCATCGTGGCCGACGTGGTGATGAGCCTGGACAACGTCATCGCCATCTCCGCGGCGGCGCAGGGCGACATCTGGCTGGTCGTCTTCGGGCTGCTGCTGTCCATCCCGCTGGTGGTCTGGGGCAGTGGGGTGCTGGCGAAAATGATGAACCGCTTTCCGGTCATCATCTGGCTCGGCGGTGGCGTGCTGGGCTTTGTCGCCGCGGAGCTGATGCACAACGACAAATGGGTGCTCGGGACTTTCGGACCGGCTCTGGCCTCCTCCTACCACGTCGTGCCGTACGTCGTGGGTGCCGCGGTGACGGTGCTCGGCTGGTGGTGGACGCGGAAGGCGCGGGCGACGCCAGGCTCGGAGAAAGTATGAGCGCGGAAATCGAGAAGCTGGCGGAACAGGCGGCGGCTGTGGAGCCGCGCCGCCTTTCCGAGGATCTGCGCGCGCTGCTCGTGGAGGCCGCGGGCCGCTCGATCACGGTCGAGGAGATCGAGCGCATCCTGCGGGGCCGCGGGGTGGCGATCCTCATCCTGCTTTTCGCCGCGCCGTTCATTGTGCCGGCACCGGGTTTGTCCGTGCCGTTTGGCATCGCGATCTGCGTGCTCGGCATGCGCATCGCCATCGGCGGCCGCTCCGCGCTCCCGCAGTTCGTTTTGCGCAAGGAAATCTCCTTCCCGACGCTCCAGCGCATCGTCTCGCCGGTGGTGCGCGTGGCGGAGAAACTCGAGAAGCGCATCCGCCCCCGGATGCACTTCCTCCAGGACCATCCGCGGATGGTGAACCTCATCGGCATCGGCATCGTCTCAGGCGGCTTCATCCTGTCGCTCCCGCTGCCGGTCCCCTTCAGCAACCTGCTGCCGGCCGTTTCCATCATGTGCCTGGCCGCCGGGCTGATGGAGCGCGACGGCCTGCTCGTGCTCTGGGGCTACGTGATGGGCCTGCTCTCGTGGGCCTATCTCGCGGTCTGCTGGAAAATCGTGGTCAGCGCCTTCCACGGCATCTGGCAGCATTTCGGGTGGTAAGCGCAATCCCGCCCGCCAGTGGGACATTTCCGCAAATTGCCAGTTGCCATCGTCAAAAAGTCCGCTGTAGTTTCGCCCACTTCCATGAAAACCCTCCTCACGACTTTCGTTCTCGCCCTTCTCTCCGTTGGAGCCTTCGCCGACATTCAGGATCCGACGATGAATGACTACGGTCCCACGCGCAAACTCGGCCGCGGTCTCTCGAACATCGCCTTTGCCGGCACTGAGTTGATTTACCAGCCGACACTGATCAACGAACGCGAAGGCAATTCCACCGCCTTCTTCTACGGCGGCTCGCGTGGTTTCGGTCGCTTCATCTATCGCATGGGCATCGGGTTGTACGAGGTCGCCACCCATCCCTTTGCCACCTACAAGGGCTCCTATCGTCCGCCGTACAAGAACAACATCCCGTGGGTCAACGGTGGCCTCGAGGAGTTCCCGCCGGAGTTGGGCTTTGAAAGCCGCTACCGCTATTGCCGTTCGACCGGCGGCTGGTAAATCCTCACGCCTTTTCCGAAAGAGGCTTCCGTTTCACGACGGAAGCCTCTTTTTTTTCGCATGAATCATCCTCGGCCCACCCTCGCTCTCACCATCCATGACATCGCCTTTGGCGGAAAAGGCGTCGCGCGTGACGATGGCAAAGTCCTCTTCGTTCCGTTCACCATTCCCGGCGAAAACGTCACCGCCCGCGTGGTCCGGCAGAAGAAGAACTTTGGCGAAGCCGATCTGGTCTCGGTGGATAGCGCGTCGCCGGATCGTGTCGCGCCGGAGTGCCCGTATTTCGGCGAGTGCGGCGGGTGCAGCTACCAGCACATCGCGTATCCGCGGCAACTCGCCATCAAGGCCGCCCAAGTCGAGCAAACCCTGCGGCGGGTGGGCCGGCTCGCGCACGTTCCGATGCGCCCGATCATCGCCGCACCGCACCCTTTCGGCTACCGCAACCGCATCCGCGTCCACGTCGCCGGTGGCGTCACCGGATTTTTCGCGCACGACGGCCATCGCCTCGTGGATGTGGCGCAATGCGCGATCGCCGCCCCGGTGGTGAACAAGGCGCTGCGCGACCTCCGCCACGCCGGTGTCGGCGAGGGCGACTACGCGCTGCGCGCCAAAGGCGGCGGCCCGTATTTCGAGCAGACCAACCCCGACGTGACCCGCGAGCTGCTCGCGCTGGTCGAGGCCACCACGCGCCGCGGCCAGGCGCTGCTCGTGGATGCGTATTGTGGCGCCGGACTCTTCGCAAAAAAGCTCCTCGAACATGCGGAGGTGGTCGTCGGCATCGAGGAAAACGTCAGCGCCATCGAGAAAGCCCGCCGCTCCACCGCACCGCACGAGAGCTACTATCACGGCGGAGTCGCCGCCCACCTCGGCGAGATCCTCGCCGCCCACCCTGCCGCGCGCACCACTGTCCTCCTCGATCCGCCGGCCACCGGCCTTGAGGCCCGAGTCACCGACCTTCTGCTCGCCGCCGCGCCCGCGGAAATCCTCTACGTTTCCTGCAACCCCGCCACGCTCGCCCGCGACCTCGCCGCACTCTCCGCCCGCTACACCCTCGCCGCCGTGACTCCGCTCGACATGTTTCCCCAAACCGCCGAGATCGAAGTCCTCGCGCACCTCACGCTCACGGCTCAGTGAGCGAATGCAGGCCGAGAAACACGGCGCGCCTCAGCTTTGCGGCACGCTTTTGCCCAGCTTGTATTCGAAGCTGTCCACCAGCGCGAGCCAGCTCGCCTCGATAATGTTATCGCTCACGCCCACGGTGCCCCAATGCTCGTCGCCGTCCGTGGAATCAATGAGCACGCGGGTGCGCGCCGCGGTGCCGAGCTGGCCATTGCTGATGCGCACTTTGAAATCATCGAGCTTGATCGCGTCGATGCCCGGATAGGACGGGCGGAGCGCCTGACGGAGCGCGCCGTCGAGCGCGTTCACCGGACCGTCACCCTCGGCCACCGTGTAATGGGGCTGGCCGTTCACGCGCAGCTTCACCGTCGCCTCGCACTTGTTCCAGTGCGCCTGTGCCGCGCGACGGAACGAGCAGTGATATTCCTCCAGCTCGAATAGCGGGCGCTGCTGGCCGAGCGAGCGGCGAACGAGCAGTTCAAACGACGCCTCGGCCGCCTCGAACTCGTAACCCTCGGCTTCGAGCCGTTTCACTTCGGCCAGGATTTTCGCGACCTCCGGTGCGCCCTTGGCAAATTTGAAGCCCAGCTCCTCGGCTTTCACGATCACGTTCGACTGCCCGGACATGTCCGAGATGGAAATATTCCTCGAATTGCCGACGAGTGCGGGATCGACGTGCTCGTAACTGCTCGCGAGCTTTTGCACGGCATGCACATGCTGGCCGCCTTTGTGCGTGAAAGCAGCGGTTCCGACGTAAGGCGCGCGGATGTTGTGCGGCACGTTGGCGAGCTCATCGATGAGCAGCGACAGCTCTCGCAGACGCCTGAGATCGGGCACCACGGGGATGCCGAGCTTGAGCTGAAGATTCGCCATCACGGTGATGAGGTCGCAGTTCCCAACGCGCTCGCCGTAGCCGTTGATCGTGCCCTGCACCTGCACGGCGCCGGCTTGGACGGACGCGAGCGCATTGGCGACGCCGAGGCCGCTGTCGTTGTGCGTGTGGATGCCGACCGTGCCCGGCCCGAGCGCGGCGAGCACGTCGCGCGTGGCCTGCGCCACGAACTCCGGCAGCGAGCCGCCATTCGTATCGCAGAGCACCACGAGGCTCGCGCCGGCGTCGTGCGCGGCTTTCACCGTGGCAAGCGAGTAGGCGGGATCGTCGCGGTAGCTGTCGAAGAAATGCTCCGCGTCGTAGAGCACTTCGCGGCCGTGCTGCTTCAGGTAAGCGACCGTGTCGGAGATCATCGCGAGATTTTCCTCGAGCGTCACGCCGAGCACTTCCACGACCTGCACCGGCCACGTCTTGCCGACGATGGTCACGGCGGGCGTTTCGGCCTCGAGGAGGATGCGCACCTGCGGATCGTCCTCGACCTTCATTTTGCCGCGGCGCGTCGCGCCGAAAGCGGAGATCTTCGCGTGCTTCCACGTCCGGCGTTTGGCCTCCTTGAAAAACTCCGCGTCCTTCGGATTCGAGCCCGGGAAACCGCCCTCAATGTAATGCACGCCAAACGCGTCGAGCTTTTCCGCCACGCGAATCTTGTCCACGACCGAGAACGAAATCCCGGTCCCCTGCGTGCCGTCGCGGAGCGTGGTGTCGTAGATGGTGAAACGTGGCGTGCTCATGGTGAAAGGGCGCGCAACGTAGGGCAGGCGGGGGGAGGTGGCAAGCGGGTGGGGAGCATGACGAATGTTCGGGCGCACATTCGTCATATTTTTTCTCCACCGCCGTCTTCCGCGCTCAGCCCGGCGCGCGCTGGAGGGTGAACTCGACTTGCAGGCCGCTGGGTTGGACGTTGCGCGCGGTAACAGTGCCGCCGCAGGCTTCGACGCAACTTTTCACGATAGCCAGGCCGAGGCCCGCGCCACCGGTCTCACGGGTGCGGGCGGCTTCGGGGCGAAAGAACGGGTCGAAGAGCCGGTGCAGCGCGGCCTCGGGGACGCCGGGGCCGGAGTCGGTGACGGTAACAATAACCTGTGCGCCGCTGCTGCGCGCCGCGACAACGATCGGGCCGGCGGGGCGTCCGTCAGCGTGCTGGAGCGGGCGGAAAGAGTGCGCGCCTTCGCCGGTGATGCCGACCGGCGCGGCGTAGCGGACGGCGTTGCGGATGACATTGCCGATGGCGCGGGAGAGCAAGTCGGGCTCGGCAAGGACCGCGGTCTCGGCGGGCACGTCGAGAAAGATTCCGCCATGCTCGCGGGTCTCCCGCGCCACGAGTCGCGCGACGAGCGCCGCGAGCGGGACGGTCTGGAGTTCCACACTGCGGCCACCGACGCCGGCTTTGGAAAAGGAGAGCAGTTCGCCGACGAGCGCGGCCATGTGCCGGGTCTCCTCGCGCACATCGGCCACGTAGCCGCGCGCGTCGTCATCTGCGGCGCGCTGCTCGAGGATGCCGAGCGCCATTTCCATGCGGGCGAGCGGCGAGCACAGCTCGTGGGCGATGTCGCCGAGAAAGCGTTTCTGGCCTGTGAAAAATTCGCGCAGGCGCGCGGCCATGTCGTTGAGTGCGGTGGCGAGCCGCCCGAGTTCGTCGCTGCGGGTGCTTTCCACATGCGTCTCGAATCGCCCCTGCGCAATGTCCTCCGCCGCACCCGTCATCTGCCGGAGCGCGCGGGTGATACCGCGGACGAGTGGCAGCCAAAGCAGCACGGAAAGCGCGAGCACCACCGCGCCGCCCACGAGCCACGGCGTGAAGTCGAAGAACAATCCGCCACCGCGCAGGGAGTCGGTGGCGAGCACGAGCGTGGTGGGTTGCGGTGGCCGGACAGCGCGGTCGAGGAGCGGCAGGCGCACACCGATCCAGTAGCGGCGCGGCTCGCCGGCGCGCACGAGAAAACGCGGGAAACCTCCCCCGATCGCCGGCGGCCCTTGCGGATCTTGCGGCGGGCGTTCGCCGGACCGCGGCTCGCGCGGTGGACGCTGGCCCGGAGGGTCCAGGGGCGGACGCTGGTCCTGCGACGGTCCGTCCGGGAAATGCTGATCTTGCGGAGGACGATTCATGCGCGGGTCAGGCGGCGGACCGTCTCCCGGCTGCCGCTGCGGACGAGGAAACTCGGTGATGCGCGCGAGCAGTTCGGCGGGCGGCGGCGGGATCTCGCCGGTGATGAGTTTCCCGTCATTGCGAAACACCGCGACCGACACCCGATACGCCGCCGCCTGTCGCGCGAGGATGGCGGGCCATGCGCTTTGCGGCCGTTCTTTCAACTCATCCGCGACGAGCTGGCCCATGGCTTGAAGTCGCTCGCCAGGCGCTCCCGCAAGCAGCACCTCCAGTCCGAGGCCGAGCTGCGCGCGGACGAAAATCCACGCGACCACCGCGAGGAAAACCACGTTCGCGAAAAACCACGCGAGAATTTTCAGCGACAGCGGCAGACGCACGCGGCGTATGGATTTAGTCGGCATCGGGATCGATGAGCATGTAACCGGAGGCGCGCACCGTGCGGATGAAACGCGGCGCCTTTGGGTCGTCGCCGAGTTTTTTCCGGAGGCACGAAATGTGGACGTCAATGGACCGGTCGAAGACCTCGTATTCGCGGTCGCGGATTTCCTCGAGCAGGTGGTCGCGCGTCTTCACGCGGCCTTTCGCGCGGGCGAGCGAAAGCAGCAGCTCGAACTCGACAGGCGTGAGCGTGAGTGGCGCGTCGTCGAGCACCGCAGTGCGCGAGCCGGGTCGCACGCGCAGCCCGCCGATGACGATGTCCGCGAGCGTGGCTTCCTTCGGCAGGGCACGGGCGGTGCGGCGCGTCACGGCGCGGATGCGGGCGAGCAGTTCGCGTGTGGAAAAAGTCTTTGGCAGATAGTCGTCCGCGCCGATCTCCAGGCCCACGATGCGATCCGCCTCGTCACCACGCGCCGTGAGCATGAGCACCGGCACGTCGCTGGTGTGCCGGATTTGTTTCAGCACCTCGAAGCCATCGAGCCCCGGCAGCATCAGGTCGAGAATCACCGCGCTCCACACCGCGCCGGTCGCGCGCGTCACGCCCTCGGGTCCGGTGTGGACGGCCTCGACGTCGTAACCGAGCGGTTCGAGATAGGCGGCGATCAGGCGGCAGAGTTTGCGGTCATCGTCAATGACGAGCAGGCGCGGGCGAGCGTTGGGTGAAAGCGGCGGGGGCATGGGTGCGACGAGCGCGACCATAAACAGGGAGTTCCCGGCGAGGCGCGACATTTACACATCCTTAACAAAATTCGTCCCGGCGCTCATACGGTCTTTACGCAGCGGTGCGAGCTTGTGGGACAGACAGAAAAAAAAAGCCGCGCCAAACCTTATGAAGACCTCGCTCATCCTCCGCACGCTCCTCCTCGTCAGCGCGCTCGCCGGCACGGCGGTCCACGCCGCCGACCCGGTGCCGGCCACGCCGGACATTCAGTCGCTCATGGCGATGCTCAATCGCCTCGTCGCCGAAGCGGGAATAGAACCCGCTCCGACACCCGGTGCAAAAGCGCCCGCCGGCCCGGACATCGACGCCCTCATGGCCGTGTTCAACCGCCTCGTCGCGGATACCGGTATCGAATCCGAGCCCAAGCCCGCTGCCGCCGAACAACCTGCCGCGCCGGCGGCACCCACCGAAAAAGCGCCCGCTGCGATCACTCCTGCCGACCCTGCTCCGACCACGAGCAAGCCGGCGTCGCCGAATTTGCGGATGAGCAGCCTCACGCCGTCCTCGCCGCTCGGCGGACGCGGCGCGACGCCCGGCACCCGCGCGCCGGAGAGCGACTGGCGCGCGCTCTTTCCGCTCAAATCGCCGCGCAACTAATCCGCCCCCGCAACCTTCATGCACCCAGCGCCATTTTCCCCGGACACCCGCACGCAGCCGACCCCGGCCCGCGGCGGAGGCCCGCGTGAAAGCGGGAGAAATTTCCCGCATTTTCCAACAACCAAAAACCGCAAGACCGCAATCCTATGAACAAACAAACGCTCAGTCTCACCCTCGCGCTCGCCCTCCCGGCGAGCCTCACCTTTGCCCAGGGCCCCGGTGGACCTCCGCCCGGCGGACCGGGCGGCCCGCGGCCCGGCTTCCCGCCCGGCCCGCCGCCGAATCAGCAGCCCGGCAGCGAAGGCGGCAACACCACACATCCGCACGGCAATCGCCCGCCCAAGCGCGAAAAAGAGCAGCCGGAAAAACCGCCGCTCGCGCCCCTGCCGCTCCAGCACGCACTGGACGCGGATCACGACGGCATCATCGCCGCCGGGGAGATCGAGAAAGCGCCCGACGCGCTCAAGACGCTCGACAAAAACAAGGACGGCAAGCTCACGCCAAACGAATTTTTGAGCCCGCCGCCGATGGGTCAGCCGCCCGGCGAAAAGGACGGCCCGCGCCCGCGCGGCAGACTCGACCGAAAGGAAACGGAGCGCCCTTTCCCCGGCCAGAAACCGCCCGTTGACGGCGACAAAAAGCCCGAAGGCGAGCGTCCGAAAAAGCCCGCTCCACCGCTCATCGCCGCGCTCGACGCGGATCACGACGGGGTGATTTCCGCCGAGGAAATCGCCGGTTCCGCCAAGGCCCTGCTCACGCTCGACAAGAACGCCGACGGCCAGCTCGGGCCGATGGAAGTCATGGGCCGCCCGCCCGGCGAGCGCCCCGAAGGCGACGGCCCGAAGCCGCCCCGGCCACCCGAAGAGGCACCGCAATAATCAACAGGCCCGGAGCTGCCTCCGCCGACAAACCGCCCCGCAACGGCCCCGCGCCGTTGCGGGGTTTTTTGCGTTTCACCGCCGGGCGCGTCAAAGCCGCAGCGTGACGATCCGCCGGTTCTTCGTGTCGGCCACGCGGATGCGCATCTGCGGGTCCACGGCCACGCCCCACGGCGTGGCGAATTCCCCCGCGCCACTGCCGGTGTGGCCAAGCTGGCCGAGCAGGCGCCCGTCGGGGCTCACACGCGAGAGCCGGCCCGCGCCATACTCCACGATGTAGAGCGTGCCATCGCCACCGATCGCGATGTCGTAGGGCAGATTGAAGGCGAGCGGCTTCCCAGTCTCACCAAGCAAGCCGAGATATTTCCCGTCGTCGGAGAAAATGAGCACGCGGTTGTTGATGGCGTCGGCCACATAGAGCCGGCCGTCTTTCCACGCGAGCCCGGAGGGCCGCTGAAACTGCCCCGGCCCGGTGCCGAAACTGCCGAAGCTCGCGAGCCATTTTCCCTCGCGCGAAAATTTCTGCACGCGGTCGTTCCCGCCGTATTCGCAGACATAGAGATTCTCCGCCGCGTCCGTGCAAATACCGACCGGATAGATGAATTCGCCGTCCTTGCGCCCGTGCGTGCCGACGTTTTGCAGCCACTGCCCGCGGGCGTCGAACCACACCACGCGATGATAGTGTGTGTCGCAGACGACCACGCGCCCGTCGCGCAAGACGACGATGCCCTCGGGTTTCCCCACGCTCACGTCGAGCATCTGCCACTGGCGTTTCAGCGCGCCGTCGCCGTCGTAAATGAGCACGCGCCCGGCGGTGTCGAGCGCAGCGATTTCGCCGTCGTTGCCCACCGCCACGCTGCGTGGCGTGGGCAGCGTCGGGCCGTCGGGCGGAAGATTCCACGTCCGCCACTCGCGGGCGGTCAGCGCCGTCGTGGCCGGCGGGCGCGAACACGCCGCCAGCATCGCCAGGAGCACGAGCAGCGCGAGAGCGCGGAGGTCCTGTGGCGCGGGCAACGAGAAAAATGCGCGTCCCGTTTTCATCATCGCATCCGCAGCCTCACGCTCTCCCCCACCCGCATCGGCGCACCTCCGGGCCGGTGAAAAAAAGTCCGCTGCACGCCGGTGGAAGCGTGCTGCAATTCCAGTTCCTCGACTGCTCCGCGAAACCGCGCCGCTCCGACCACGACCGCATCGCCCGGCGCGCTTTCCACCACGAGCTGCTCCGGTCGAAAACAGCGCGGGGGCTCGATCTCCGCGCCCATCCAAAGCGCCGTGTCCTCCGGTGTGAGCCAGTTGCCGGGGCCGAGAAAGTTCATCAGCTCCGGCGTCGGCGGCGCGTCGTAGAGCGCCCGCACCGGACCTTCGTGGACTACGCGCCCGGCGCTCAGACAGACCGCACGCTCCGCCTCGCCAAGCGCGACTTCGGGCAGGTGCGTGGAAAAAATCAGCGACGCGCCGGTGGCCGCGAGATGCTCGCAGATCACCCGCCAGTAGTTCCCCGCGCGCGCGGGATCGACGTGCGCGAGCGGCTCATCCATGACCAGCACGTCGACCTTCGCCGCCAGCGCGCGGGCGACGGAAAGCCGCGCCTGCTCGCCCTGGCTGAGTTCGTGCGGACGCGCCCCGGCGCGCGGCGTGAGGTCAAAGGCGGCGAGCAACGCGTCGAGCCCGTCGCCACTCGGACGCGCGATGCCGAGATGCTCACGCGCAGTGCAGTGCGGCCACAGCCCGCCATCCTGCGGCACCCACGCGAGCGAGTTGGTCCCGCGCACGCTGCCGCCATCCGCTTTCTCGAAACCGACGAGCACATTGAGCAGCGAAGTTTTTCCCGCGCCCGACCAGCCGATGACCGCCGTGACGCCGCGGTGCAGCGTGAGTGACACGTCGCGCAGCCGCGCCGGCGCGAGCGCGACGCGGTCGAGAGTCCAGAGCGGGTCGGCGGGCATCAGCGCCGTGCATACCAGCGCGCGGCGGGCGCGGTCAAAAGCAGAACCGCCACCGGCGCGGCAAACGCCGCGAGGAACATCGCCGAGAGCACGGCGGTCTGGCCGTAGTGCGCGAGATTGTGCAGGCGCACGAAGACCGGCGTGAGGCCGACCGGTGCGAGGATCGAGCCCGCCGTGAAATCGAAATACGCCCAGCAAAAAAGCAGGAAAGCGGCAAGCCAGCGGCGGCCCGTGTCGAGCCGCCAGACCAGCGCAGACGACCCGGCGAGCCGGGCCAAATGGAGCGCGGGATCGCGGCGCTGGGCGTCGAGCAACCAGCGCAGCGGGAGCGCAAAGGGCAGCAGCAAAAGCGTGAGCGCGAGCAGCAGCGGGAGCGGAGTATCGTAGGCGGGACGGAGCACGGCGGATTGAAAGGCGGCGAGCAGCAGCAGCGAAAGCAACAGCGCCCCGAGCAGGCCGGGCACGGCCAACGCCAGCGCGGTTTGGCGGCGCGGCGTCATCCATGCGATGAGCAGCCACGCGGCGACCGCGGCGACCGCGGCGCAGCCCACCGACGCGGCGAGTTCCTGCGCGAGAACGAAGTTCTCCGCGACGGCGCGAAGACCGGCGGACGCCTGCCCCGCGACGCGAAGCAGCGGCCAACCACACCCCAGCAGTGCCGCGCCACCGAGATACACCAGCAGCGGACCGCGCACCGCGCGACCGGGTGCCGGCGAGCGGCCCGGCGGCGTGACCGCGACCGCGGGCAGACGGATTACCAGCGCGAGCACCGCGAGCCCGAGGCCCAGCGGCAGCGCCGCCAGCCGCAACGACGCGGACAGCGCCATGCCGCCGACCTGCGCGTCGAAGAGCGCGACGGTCCACGTTTTCAAACTCCACAGCGACGCCAGCTCGAAGTCGGTGAAGGCCAGCAGAAACACGATCCCGCCGGCAAGCCACGGCGCGCGGCCCGCAGCGCGGACACGAAACTTCCAGCGCGCCCAACGCGCCGGCACGAGCAGCGCGTGACAGCGGAGCGCCTCCGGCGAAATCACGGGCGGAACGAAGTGGAGGATGAGCGCGGCGACCGGGACGAGCTTGAGCGTGAGGGCAAAAGAATAGAGCGCCGCCACACCTCCCGGCGTGCTCATCAGCCGTACCGCGACCGGTGCGTAGGCGTAGCTCACGAGCAGTGCCGGCGTGAACAGCGGTGCAAGCAGCAACGCCCACGCGAGCGTGCGTCGGCTCCCGTGGGTGTGCGCGAGCAGGCGCGCCAGCATCGGCGCGAGCAGTATTGCGAGGCCGGCGATGCCCAGCGCCCGCACGGCGGACTCGATGGTTTGCGGTACGAGGGTCATGCGGCAACGCAGTGGGGAAGCGCCGGCTGCAACGCGGGCGAAGGCGGGCAAAAATACCGAATGACGGATGACGGATGACGAAGGAATGACGAAGTCCAAAGGCCAAATGAGGCGGTGCGGTCGCGGCTTTCGTCTTTGGTCATACGGGCTTCAATCGTCATTCCACATTCGTCATTCGTCATTTTTACCCTCCGCCTCCATCCACAAAGAGGCCGCAATCATTTTAGTTCCTCCGCTTTCAGCCACGCGAGACAGGCGTTGCGCGCGGGCAGCAAACCGGTGAGCGGCGTGGCGTCCCCGGCCCACGCTTGCAGCTCGCGGACTTCGGCGGGCACTTGATCCGCAGGCACCGGGCCGAGCGGAATCTGCCGCGATTTCGAGCGCGCGAGGGCGAGTTCCGTTTCCGCGGAGAGGAGGAAATCCATGAGCCGCCGAGCGTCGCTTTCGCGGCGGGTGCCGCGAATGATCGCGACGGTGTTCGGGATGCAGATCGTCGCGCCGTCGTCGAGTCGCACGGGGGTCGCGGTCACCGACTTGCCCGCGTCTTTCGCCTCGAAAAAATCATCCGTGTCGGTGAGGCCGGCGTCGCACGCACCGTCGGCGACCGCGTCCTTCACGGCGGCGTTGCCATTGAGTTCCCGCACGCCCTGAGTGCGCCAGTCGCGGTGCCAGGCGACCGTTTTCTCCCGGCCCCAGCGCTGCCAGAGCACGGCGTAGTGGGTGAGCGTGGTGCCGTAGAGCGGCTTGGCGATGGCAAAGCGCGCGTTCGGAGGCATGGACCGTTCGCCGCCTTTCGTCGTGTTGGAAATTTGCACGCGGAGGCGCGCGGCGAAGCCCGCCCAATGGCCGTCGGCATCGCGAAAGCGCGCCGGAATGCGCTCCCAGCCGGAGCCGCGGTACGGCGCGAGGAGACCCTTCTCCTGGAGGTCGAGCGTGCCCAGCAGCTCGTTGTTCCAAAACACGTCGCAGCGCGGCGCGTCCTTCTCGCGGACGAGGAGTTCGGTGAGGCCCAGCGACTTCGTGGCCTCGGTGTCGTAGCGCGCGGCCACGGTGACGCCGGTCTGCCGCGTGAACTCGCGGAGAATGGATTCCGCGTAGATGGAGTCGTGCGCGCAGTAGACGACCAGCCGCGGCGCGCGGCTGCGCTGCCAAAACCAGGCAAGCCCCAGCGCAGCGATGAGCAGGAGAGGCAACAGACGGCGCATGAAAAGACAGTTAGGTCCTCTGCTCCAGATACGCCATCATATCCCCCCCGCCTGCGGGTGGAAAAAGCCCAGCTTCATTCCACGGGCTCGGCCCGGCGCCGGATGGGACGGCGCGGGGCGCTCCGGCGTCAGGGCGCGGTGGCCTGCACGGCGGGGCTGGGGTCGCCGTAGCCGTGGGCGTTGTGGGCCACCACGGTGATGGCCGCCACGGCCCCGGGGGCCAGCGTGATGACCGCCTGGCTGCCCTCAAAAAGCCCGAACTCCAGCGGCTCCGCCGCCCCGCCAGATTGCCCCGCGGTTCTTCCCACCCTTCCGGGACTTGCTTGGTTTGGTTACGGTGGAATCCCAGCGCTGAAGCGCTGGGCTATTGTCGGGGCTGTCGCCCTTCACGGAGAAGATGATCACCTACGGCTTGGCCTTCGCGTCCGGGTGGTCGCGGAAGAAGACCTTGCCGTCCACGCTCTTGGTCTAGCTGGAGTCCCGTAATACCTGGATTGAATTGACGACCGAAATATTTGCTGGGACGGTCTGCGCATGCCTCACGTAGCAACTACCAAAGCAATTGCGAAAGCACTCCATAGGCCGATCAAGACAGGCCTAATCAAGATCGACGTGAGGCGCGCGGTCCGTATCGCGGCAGAATATTTCGGCGAACTTTTCCCGCAGGCTGCGAAGGCCAACATGATGCTGGAAGAGATTGAAGAGAGCACCGATGGCCGGTATTGGCTGGTTACTCTGGGGTATGATGTGGCGACGCCGCGCGGGGCAGCGATGGCGGCGCTCTATGGTGGCGTCTCCCGCTCCTACAAAACCTTCCGAATTGACGCCGTCACCGGCAAAGTTCTCTCGGTAAAGATTCGTTCAGCGGCTTAAGGCATTCCCTCCGGTGGAAGCGCTGATCAAAAAGTATCGGCAAAAGGGCATTCTCATCGATGCCAACCTGTTTCTAGGTTTTCTCATTGGAAGCCTGCATCCTCGGCATCTGACGGACTGCCGGGCCACAACCAAATACTTTGGGCCAACAGATTTTCCGCTGTTGGAACGCTTTCTCGGGCAGTTCAAGAAAATCATCACAACGCCCCACGTCCTCACCGAAGTCTCGAATTTGGCCGGGCGTCTCCCAACTTCATTGCACGCGGAATTCCGTTTGTTGTTTCGAGCAGTGATAGAGCAGCTATCGGAACAATCGACGCCTTCGAAAACCGTAAGCGCACACAACGATTTCCTCCGCTTTGGTTTGACCGATACCGCAATCTCCCTTGTGGCAGCCGGACAATATTTGGTTTTGACGGACGATATTTCGCTGGCTGGTCTGCTTGCGAAGCGGAAAATCGACGTCGTGAATTTTAATCACGTGCGCGTTTCCGCGTGGGCGGCGGGTTTGGGATAAAAGGGGGCATCGCAGTGGAGGTAGAGGGAGCCGGTGGGCTTGAGGGCGCGGCGGAGTTCGACGAGGCGCGGGCCATCATGGCGAGGTAGGCCATCACTCGCCCACCCACCAACCCCCGCTTGTCCCCTCCGCCGCCTCGGTCATTCGGGCCGAGGAATTCCATGAAGGCGCGGCATAACGCTGCCGAGCTTGTCGCCGTAGTAGAGGGTGCCCATGCGCGGGGTGTAGCACAACCGACCACAAGGCAGCGATGGTTTTTGGTATGTGCCTGCACCCGGCGCGCGCTCGCGCGTTGCCACGCGGCTCCCGGCAAATGCGTTCCCGCGCTGGGGCCGCTTATCTGGCCGGCTCGCCGGACGGTTTCTCCACCGGCTTTTCCGGCAGGGAGTCGAAGTATTTCTTGATCGCCTCGTGGTAGCCGGGCGGGACCTGCTCCTGCTGGATGGCTTCGCTGACGCCCTGTTTCACGCGCTGCACGTTTTCCCGGTATTTCTCGGAGCGTCCGCCGGTGTCGCCGACTTCCTTGGTCTTCCATTCGAGGAGCATTTTGCCGCCGCTGATTTGGGAGATGTCCTTCTCGGTCTTGAAACCGGACTTCGCCGTTTCGTCCTCGGGACGCTTCGAGCCGTCGCCAATGCCGGGACCGTCGGCCGGTCCGCCACCGGGTTGTCCCTCGCCGGGCTGGCCCTCGCCGAGTCCCGCCATTTTTTCCTTAAAGAGCTTTTCAAAATCGGCCATGCCCGCCGCGCCTTTCAGACCTTCGCCGTCGAGCTTGCCCTGCCCGGCGAGCTGTTTGGCCATCTGCAAATTCTTGAGCGCGTCCTCAAGCGCCTGGCCGTCCTTGATCGCCTGTCCGAGCTGCTGGAGTTCCTGCTCGGTGAGCTGGAGCGATTCGAGCGCGGCCTGCGCGGCCTCCTTCGCCACGTCGCCGAGCTTTGCGGCATCGAGCTGCTGGAGCGCACGGTCGAGCGCGGCGGCGACCTGCGGCGAATTCATCTCCTGCTTCATGGCCTGCGCCAGGTCGCCGACCTGTTGCATGGCCTTTTCCAGGGCGGCGCGTTTTTCCGCGGAGTCGGACATTTCGGCGATCTTGCGGAGCTGGTCGCGGAGGTCGCCGAGTTCCTTTTTCAAAGCACTTACGTCGCCCTGTTTCAGTTCCTTCTTCCACTGCTCGACCTTCTTCATGTCAGTCGCGCCGAAGCTTTGCGCGGCCTTGGCGAGCGCGGCTTTCGAATCATTGCTCACCTTGCGCCACAGCTCGCCGATCTCCTTTTGCTCCTCGCCGAGTTTTTTGAGGTTGGCCTCGCGATCCTGCGGCTTCGCGTCCTTGAACGTTTTGTCGAGCTGCTGGAGCGCGAGCTTCACCTGCTCGGATTGGCGCTCGCTGCTGGCGGCGAGTTCCGCGCTGCGCAGGGCGGTGACTTTTTTCGCCTCCTCCAGCTGCTGCTCGATCTGCGCGGCCTTCTTTCGCTGCGCGGTTTTTTTGAAGGGATCGAGCTGCGGCAGAAATTGGAGCGCGGCGAAAAGCAGCGCGAGCGCGAGCACGAGGTCGCGCGCGCCGCGTTGCCAGCGGAACGGCACGACCTGCGCGGCGCGGATTTTTTCCGCCCGCTCCTCGGCCTGGCCGACGACGATGGGAGCAAACTCGCCCGGGGCTTCGCCGAGCAGCGCCGCGGTGAGAAACAGCTCCTTGCCGCCGGTGCGCGTGTCGATGAGCTGCGCGATGCTTTTCGCCGGAGCCCGCCGCGCCAGCGCCAGCGCCACGAGCAGCGCCGCGCATGGAATGAGCGCGAGCGTCCACGGCGCGAACCGGTCCGGGATCAACCCCAGCAAGCGCGCGGCGAGCAGCGCCGCGAGGTAAAGCCCGGCGCACGCGAGCAGCGCGATGTGAAAACGCCCGCCGAGCGCGGCGACGAAGTGCCGCGCGGAAGTCTGCCGCATCAAACGCTGGGTGTGGCTCATCGGGGTGGCGAAGGCCTAACCCGGGGCGCGCGCCGGCGCAATGCGGATTCGCCGTTTCACCCGTGGATGATGAGTTGGATGTCCTCGGGCAGACCGCGGGCGACCTGATCGATGACGTTGCCCTTGAGCAGGCGGGCCATGGAGAGCCGGTGCGTCGCGCCGAGCATCAGGTAATCCACGCCCAGCGTGGCGGCGGAGTCGAGGATGGTGGTGGCGGGCTCGGCGCTGACGGCATAGACGGGCAACACGGCCACGCCGAGTTCTTCGCCGACTTTGAGGCAGAGCGTCATGATCGCGGCGGCCTGCGAATCGTCCTGCCAGCGGGGGCGTTTGCCAGCGGGCGCGGGCCCGGCCATGAAGACGGCGACCTCTTTCACGTAGAGCACACAGAGCGTGGCTTTTTTCAGCGCGGCATACTCGAGGGCGAAGCGCAGCACCGGCGTGACGCCGCGCGCGGCGACCATCACTTTCTGCCCCTCCTCGCAGCGTGGACGCAGTTTTTCGATGGCCTCGGGGCTGACGAATTCCGCCGCCGCTGCCGAGACGGTGACGGTTTTCAAGCCGACGACTTTGTGCGAATAAGCGCGCACCGAAAGGCCGATGCCAAGCACCACGATGGCGAAGAATAGCGCGTGGTCGATGGTGTAGGCGATGGTCAGCCAGACGGCGGCGAGGACCACCGAGGTCACGCTCATCAGTCCGCGCTCCCAGAGGTTCATGAGCAGGCGTCGGTTCACCGAGCAGGCGCTGAGATTGACGGTGATCGCGCCGACCACGCCGATGGCGTAGAGGCTGGCGAGGGCGTCGAAATCGCGCGTGATGGTGAGGATGAGCACGGGCAGGACCGTGGCGACGATGAGCGGGCCGGTCGGCACACCGTAACGGTTCAGCCTGGTGAGCGGGCGGGGAAACTCGCCATCGAGCGCCATCATGTAGATCACGCCAATGACGGCGATGATCGCGGTATTCACCGCGCTGAGCAGCAGCACGCCGAAGACGA
This sequence comes from Chthoniobacter sp., assembly GCA_021414005.1. Classification (GTDB taxonomy): domain Bacteria; phylum Verrucomicrobiota; class Verrucomicrobiia; order Chthoniobacterales; family Chthoniobacteraceae; genus Chthoniobacter. Next base: position 155,256 of record JAIOPH010000027.1, read on the forward strand.
GGCCGACGATCCAGCCGAAGATGGGGCCGATGACCGGCCCCGCGCCCGGCCCGGCGGTGAGGGTGGCGAAATGCTCGCCGAGAAAGCGCAGCATGTCCTCCTTGTGCGAGATCAGGGTGGGCGTGAAATCGTGCGGCAGTGAGAGCATGGCCCAGCCGAGCAGGACGGTGGCGATGACGACTTCGAGGGCGACGATGAAGAGCGCCTTGCCCGCGGTCCTCGTCACGATTGGTTTGTCCGGGTCGGAGCCGGGGTTGATCTTCATCACGCCGGTCATGCTGGCGATGGCCTCCACGCCACTCAGGGCGAGGATGACTTTCACAAACTGCACCCAAATCGTGGAGAAGCCGCCGACCGGTTTCTCAAAGTGCATGGTGGTGAGATGCGGCGCGCTCACGGCGACGATGAGGACCACGCAGATGGCCGTGGGAATGGCCATGGCGATGGCCATGCTGCCGCTGTGCTTCGGGCCGAAATAGTTCACCACGCCGAGCACCAGAATTCCGATCATGGTGGCCGGTGCGATGAACTGCACCGGCACGCCGAAATAGCTCATCGCCGCCCACCCGCTGAGCGCGGCGGTGACGAGAAAGTTCGCGATCAGCAGCAAGGCACCGACCGCGGCCAGCAGCCGGCTTTGCATCCGCGCGGCGGAATACACCCCTCCGCCGTCGGGGAAATTGCGGCAGACGACGACGTAGTTGAAACCGACGACCGCGGTGAGCGCGCAGACCGCGAGCATGATGGGCATCGAGGCAAAGCCCGCCGCGGCAAAGGCGAGGCCGATGACGTAGGCCTTGCTCGTGCCCCAGTCGCCGTAGAGCAGTGCGGCGGCGCGCTGCCAATCGACATTGCGGGGCCGGTGGGCGGAGGGGGCGAAATCGGACACGGGCCGCAGCTTTATGAAAGGGCGAAGGGGAGGTCAACGCGCGCAGTGGGCCGAAGCGCGGCAGTGGAGCGCGTCCCCACTCACGATTGAGTTGCGGCGCTTTTCCCCATCCGGCAGGCTGTCGCGCTCATGCACGAGCAAAGCAAAACATCTTCTCTCGCCCGGTCGTTCGCCGCGTTGGGCGTGGTCTATGGCGACATCGGCACGAGCGTGCTTTACGCCTTCAAAGAGTGTTTGCACCACGGCCTGAGCAGTGACCGCGATATCATCGGCGTCCTCTCGTTGATCATCTGGAGTCTCTTCGCCCTCGTCTCGGTGAAGTATCTGGCCGTCATCATGCGGGCGGACAACCAGGGCGAGGGCGGTATCCTCGCGCTGCTCTCGCTGGCCTTTCCGAAGGACGCCACGATCCGCGGAATGGCCGCATCCGGGATGCTCGCCGCGGGCATCGCCGGCGCGGCGCTGCTCTACGGTGACGGGGTGATTACCCCGGCCATTTCGGTGCTCTCGGCTGTCGAGGGGCTGCTCCTCGCCACGGATAAAGTGCAGCCCTTCATCATCCCGCTCACTCTCGGCATTCTGGCGGGACTTTTTGCGGTGCAGTCGAAGGGCACGGGCGCGATTGGCCGGTGGTTTGGCGGCGTCATGCTCGTATGGTTTTCCATTCTCGCGCTACTCGGCATCCCCCACATTTTGGGAAATCTCGCCGTGCTCAAGGCGCTGAATCCAATCGCGGGCTTTGATTTCCTCATGCATCACGGCAAAGCGGGGCTGGTCATCATGGGCAGCGTCTTCCTCGTGGTCACGGGTGGCGAGGCGCTCTACGCAGACATGGGGCACTTCGGGCGCAAACCCATCGCCCGCGCCTGGACCTGGCTGGTCTGCCCAGCCCTCATTTTGAACTACCTCGGCCAAGGTGCGCTCGTCCTCGCGCGGCCCGAGGCGCGGGAAAATCCCTTCTTTTCTCTGGCTCCAAGCTGGGCGCTCTATCCGCTCGTGGCGCTGGCCACCGCAGCCACCGTCATCGCCTCGCAGGCACTCATTTCCGGCGCGTTCTCGCTGACGATGCAGGGCATCCAGATGGGCTATATCCCGCGCATGGAAATCCGCCATACCTCGAAGGAGGAGCACGGCCAGATCTACATTCCGAAGCTAAACATCATGCTCGCTGTCGGCTGCTTCGCTCTGGTGTTGGGCTTCCAAAGCAGCTCGGCGCTGGCCAGCGCCTACGGCATCGCCGTCACACTGACCATGCTGACAACCACGGCGATCTTCTTTTTCGCCGCGCAGCAACTCTGGCAGTGGAGCCCGCTAAAAGCTGGGCTGACCTGCCTGCTCTTCGGCTCCATCGAAGCCACCTTCTTTGCGGCCAACTCCCTGAAAATCCTCCACGGGGGCTGGTTCCCGCTCGTCGCCGGTGCGGGCATTTTCACGGTGATGATGACGTGGAAAGACGGCCGCACGGTACTCCGCAAAAGCCTCCCGCCCGCCATGCCGCTCGACGATTTCATCGCCTCGATCAGCATGGCCGGCGCGCTCGATGAACAGAACAAGCTGCACCGCAGCCAGGGCACCGCCATTTTCCTCGCGGGCAATCCCAACGGGACGCCCAACGCGCTGATCAAAAACATCAAACACAACCAAATCCTCCACCGGCAAAACATCCTGCTGACCATCGCCACTGATTCCGGCCGGCCCTACGTCCCCGCCGAGGAACGGGTGGAAGTAAGCGACCGCACGGAGGGCTTCTTCCGCATCATCGCCAGCTTCGGCTTCATGGAGTCGCCGAATATCGACGAAGTCATCCGTGCGGCAGGCGAAAAAGGTCTGCCGATTCATCGCGACAAGACCACCTTTTTCGTCGGCAAGGAAAGCATCCTCGTTACGGACAAACCGGGTATGGCAAAATGGCGCGAGCACCTTTTCGTCTTCCTGAGCAAGAACGCCGAAAACGCCGCCGACTTCTTCCACCTCCCGCCGGACCGGGTGTACGAGGTGAGCCAGGTGGTGGAGATTTAGCGCTGCCGACTTAGCAACTGCGTAAAAAGCTGCTCGGCTTTTACCGCAGAGGCGAAGAGGGGAAAGAGAGGTGCGCAGAGGACTGCGGGAAACAGCCCTCTACATGCCCCGCTGGCTGGGGTGCATGTCCCGCTCCAGCGGGAGCGCGTTTCCGTCAGTCCCCAAAACTGATGCCGACGGCGCGGCACGTTTGAACCATCTGGCTGTCGGGGGAGACGAGTTTGATGCGATGGACGGCGGCGGCGATGGGGACGCTGCTGACTTCGTAATTTTGATAGCTGACCATGTCGCCGAATTTGCCCTCGGCGATGAGTTCGACGGCGCGGACGCCGAACCGGGTGCCGAGGATGCGGTCGAGGGTGGTGGGATCGCCGCCGCGCTGGAGGTGGCCGAGGACGCAGGTGCGGGTGTCCTTGCCGGTACGGCGCGCGACTTCGTTGGAGACGATGTTGCCGATGCCGCCGAGTTGGTATTCGCCCTCGGTGGCGGTGGCGCGAAAGTGTTCGCGGCCCCCTTTCTCCCCTGCTCCCTCGGCAACGACGATGAGGGTGCTGAGGCAGCCTTCGGCATCGCGTTTGCGCACGGCTTCGGCGACGCGTTCGTGTTCAAAGGGAATCTCGGGGATGAGGATGATGTCGGCCCCGCCGGCGAGTCCGCCATAAAGCGCGATCCAGCCGGCGTGGCGGCCCATGACTTCGATGACCATGATGCGCTTGTGGCTGCTGGCGGTGGTGTGGAGGCGGTCGAGGGCGTCGGCCACGCAGGCCACGGCGCTGTCGAAGCCGAAGGTCATGGCGGTGGCTTCGAGGTCGTTGTCGATGGTCTTCGGGACGCCGATGACGGGGATGCCGGCTTCGTGGAGTTGCTGGGCGGTGGTGAGCGAGCCGTCGCCGCCGATGCAGATGAGGGCCTCGATGCGGAGGTCAGCGAGAGTGCGTTTGGTTTTCTCGATGACCGCGGGCGGGACGTGGGTGCGGTTGCTGCCGTCGCCGACTTTGGTGATGAAGTGGCCTTTGCTGGTGGTGCCGAGAATGGTGCCGCCGAGCTGCATGATGCCGGCGGTGCGGGCGTTGGTGAGCGGGACGAAGTCGCCGCCTTCCGGGAGGAGGCCTTCGAAACCATCGTGAAAGCCGATCACTTCCCAATTGAGATTAGTGGCCGCGCGAACCACACCCCGGAGGACGGCGTTGAGGCCGGGGCAGTCGCCGCCGCTGGTGAGAACTCCGATGCGCTTCATGGCTGGTGTTTGGGAAGAAGTGGCGTCGCTTGTTTGTGACACACGATGCAGGCCACTTCGGTCACGGTGCGGGACGCCAGCCTTTCAGCGGGCGACCGGCGGCGGCCCAGGAATCGTAGAGATTCCAGCCACGCTGAAGCAGGCCGGAAGCGACGCGAAAGCGATCGGCGCTGCCGAGGACGACGATGTTCAGGCGGCGCGGGGTGATGATGTGTTCGGTGCCCTGCTGGCGGGTGTCCGGGGCTTTGGCCGCGGAGAGAATAACGCACTGGCCAGCCCGCCCGGTGGCTCCGGTTTTCACGCCGTCAATGGCGTTGGTGCCCAGCAGTTCGTTGGTGTTGCGCAGCAGATAGGCCGAGGGCTCAGCGGCGGCAGTGGTGAGGGTGATTTTGCGCTCCCTTTGGGAGACGTAGAAACGGAAAGCGGAATTGGCCATGGCGTAGCTGGTGAGCTTCGCGAGGTCGGCGGCGGTGGAATACGGGACGGTGCGTTCGAGATGGTCGAGGCCGTGGGCGTTCACGAAGCGGGTTTGCAGCATGCCGAGCTGGCGGGCCAGGGCGTTCATCTGCGCGACAAAGGCGTCCGTCGGCGGCATCTGCGGTCCTTTAAGTTGTCGGCCGATGTGCTCGGCGATGGTCTGTGCGGCGACGTTGTCCGACTGCAGGAGCGCGGCGTAAAGCAGGTCGCGCAGGGAGCACTGGTCGCCGGGTTGAAAGCCCACGCCTTGCGATGGTCCAAGCTGTGCGACGGATTCAGGAACGGTGGCGAGTTGGCTGAGGTCGGCCTTGGTCTGCGTGGACCAATCCAGCACGACCATCGCCATGGCGATTTTCGTGAGGCTGGCCACGGGACGCTTTTTCGTTCCGGCGGATTGTTCGAGGATGAAGCCGGTGGTGCTGTCGCTGATGACGTAGGCGGCTGGAGCCTGGGCCGAAACCGGCGTGCTGGCGATGGCCGCGAGGGCGAGAAATGGAAGGAAGCGAGAGAAGAACATGGGCAAGGGGCCGGGACTTTATCGCCCGCTCTCCCGATGGCAAGTCTGCCCCCGGTGGCGCCCCGATTTTTCTCCGCCCGGAGTCAGGCCGCGAGTCCGCGCCTGGCGCTCACTTTTGCTCCTCCACCGCCGCCTTTTTCCCGCGCGGCCAGGCGCGGAGTTCGGCTTTGGCGGCTTCGATTTTTTCGGCGGGCTGGTTGCAAAAGGTGACGCCCATGAGGTGACCGAGGATGAAGTGACGGACGGCGAACTTTTTCTTCGCGTGATCACCCTCGACTTCGAGGCGCGTGGCGGGCCGCGAGAAGTCGCCGACAAAGTCGAAATGCAGGTCAAAGACGGTGCTGCTGAAATGCGGCAGGAAGTCGAATTTGATGCGCTTCTTGCCGCTCATATTGGCCCCCGCGATGTGGCCCTGCTCGACGGCGCAGGGCCAGTGCTCGAAGCGGCGGACGCCGCCGAAAATTTTGTCGGGATACGAGGCGATATCGCCGACGGCGAAAATGCCTTTCTCGTCAGTCTCGAGGTATTCATTGACCGGCGTGCCGTGCGGATAGGCGAGCGGGGTGCCGGCGACAAGCCCGAGGTTGGGCTCCGCGCCGAGGGCGACGATGGCGAGCCCGGCGGAAATGCGGTCGCCGCTTTTCATGGCGATGTTTTTCAAAACGGTGCGCCCCTCGAAGCCGCTGAGCGACTGGTTGAGCATGAGCTTCACGCCCTGCTTTGTGTAGTAATCCGCGAGCCACGCGCCGAGTTCCGGCCCGAGGTAGCGGGCCCAAAGCTGCGCGCCACGATGCAGGATGCTGACTTTGACCTTGGGCAATTGCGCGAGCAGCGCCGCCGTTTCCAGCGCGATGCAGCCGCCGCCGATGACGGCGACTTCGTTTTCCAGGTCGACGACTTCGCGCAGCGCCTGCACGTCGCGCAGGGTGCGGAGGTAAAAGACATTGCCGAGATTTCCGCCCGCGACTTGCGGACGGCGGGCGCGGCTGCCCATGGCCATGCAGGCTTTGCGAAATTCGATGGCCTGCCCGTTGGCGAGCACGGCGATATGCCGTTCGAGGTTGATCTGGGTGACGAGGGTATCGAGGCGCAGCTCGATGTGGTTTTTCGCGAACCAGGCGGCGTCGTGGATCTGCACCTGTTCCGCGGAGCCGGCGCGTTTGCCGAGTTGGGATGGGAAAAGCTGCGAGCGGTGGTAGGGCAGAGCAGTCTCGTTGCCCGCGAGGACGATGGTCCCCTTTTTGTCGTGCTCGCGAATGCCTTCGCATGCACTAACGCCACCAATCCCCGCCCCGACGATAAGGTAATCTCGACGAATCATTTACCCGGTGAAATACCGTGAATGGCCCGTCGTCCGCGAGGAAATTTCTTCGTCGCGCACGGGGAAGTTTGGGCTAAACACAGCGCCACCCGCCGCATGATCTCGCTCACGATTGAAAACTTGACGAAGCGCTTTGGTGAAACTGTTGCGCTGCACGTGCTGAATCTGCGGATCGAGGCGGGCGAGATTTTCTTCCTGCTCGGACCGAGTGGCTGTGGCAAGACCACGCTGCTGCGGAGCATCGCGGGCTTTTACACGCCGGAGAGCGGGCGGATTCTTTTTGGCCAGGAGGACGTGACGCGTGTGCCGCCTCATCTGCGCAATACCGGCATGATGTTTCAAAGCTACGCGCTCTGGCCGCACATGACGGTCGCGCAAAACGTGGCGTTCGGCCTGGAGGAGCGGAAGGTGCCCGCGCGTGAAACCGCCGAGCGCGTGGCGGCGGCACTGGCCTCGGTGAAAATGGAGGCGCTGGGTGACCGCCGGGTTCACCAGCTCTCCGGCGGGCAGCAGCAGCGGGTGGCGCTGGCGCGGGCGCTGGTCATTCGTCCGCGCTGTCTGCTGCTCGATGAGCCGCTCTCGAATCTCGATGCGCGGCTGAGGTTGGAAATGCGCGGGGAAATCCGGCGCGTGTGCAAGGAGTTTGGCCTCACGGCGATCTACGTGACGCACGATCAAAAGGAGGCACTGTCGATCGCCGACCGAATGGCGATTCTGGAAGGCGGGCACATCCGCCAGACCGGCACGCCGGCGGAAGTGTACCGGCATCCGCACTCGCGATTCGTCGCAGATTTCATGGGCGAGACGAATTTCCTGGAGGGAAAAATTCGCACCGTGAACGGCCGCGCGGCGGTGGTGGAAACGGCGGTGCGGGAGTTCGCGGCGACGCTTGGCGGGGATGGCTGGCAACCGCGCGCGGGCGAAAGTTGCACGCTGTCCATCCGCCCGGAGTGCTGGCGACTGGCGACGCAGCCGGGCGCGCAAAATTCCGTGGCCGGGCGGCTGACCGAGCGCGTGTATCTCGGCGAAATGGCGCAGTACCGCTTCGCCGCCGGGCCGCATGCGCTCAAGATTTTCGAGCTGAACCCGCGCTTCGTCGGGCTGAGCGCGGAGCGCGAGCTTTTCGCCAACGCGGAGCCGGAGGACGTGGTGGCGCTGCCGGGATGAAAACGACCTGGCCGCTCCTGCTCGCACTCGCCGCCGTGCTGCTGGGGCCGATTTTGCTGCGGCCAAAAACCGTGCGCGGACCGCACGTCGGCGAGCGGGAACTGATCATCGTCACGCCGCACAATGAAGCGATTCGCTCCGAGTTCGGCCGCGCGTTTGCGGCGCACTATCTGGCGAAGACCGGGGAGCGCGTGCGTCTGGATTGGCGCACGCCGGGCGGCACGAGCGAGATCGGGCGCTACGTGGCTTCAGAGTATCTCGCGGCTTTTCAAAACTACTGGACCCACACGACCGGTAATCCTTCGAGCAAGGCGGTCGAGAGCAGTTTCGACAATCCGAAGATCGTGCCCGGCAAAGATCCCGCGCACGATACGATCGAGCAGCAGGCGCGGCGGGCCTTTCTCGCGTCGGAGGTGAGCTGCAAGATCGACCTTTTCTTCGGCGGTGGCGCTTACGATTTTCAGCAGCAGGCCAGGGCTGGGCGGCTTGTGGATTGCGGCTTCATCGCCGCGCACCCGGAGCTGTTTGGCGACGGTCCGGGGAAGATCCCGCAGACGCTGAGCGGCGAACCGTTTTGGGATCCGCAAGGCCGCTGGATCGGCACCGCGCTTTCGTGCTTCGGCATCTGCGCAAACACCGACGCGCTCGCGCGGCTCGGCATCGCGCCGCCGCCCACTCGCTGGGCGGACCTCGCCGACCCGCGTTTTCTCCACGAAATCGCGCTGGCGAATCCGACGCAAAGCGGCTCGGTCAACAAAGCGTTCGAGATGCTCATCCAGCAGCAGATGGGCGAGGCCGTGCGAACAGGCGGCACCGTAGCCGAGGGCTGGACGCGCGCCCTGCGGCTGCTCATGAAAATTGGCGCGAACGCCCGCTATTTCACCGACTCGTCCACGAAGATCGCGCTCGACGTGGAAGCCGGTGAAGCCGCCGCCGGCATGACCATTGATTTTTACGGGCGCTTCCAAAGCGAGGCCGTGCGCAAGGCGGACGGCAGCTCGCGGCTGCAATACGTCAACGCTGCGGGCGGCACCTCGGTCGGCGTCGATCCTATCGGGTTGTTTCGCGGCGCACCGCATCCCGACGTGGCGCGCGAGTTCATCGGGTTCGTCCTTTCGCCCGCCGGGCAAAAGCTGTGGAACTGGCAGGTCGGCGCGCTCGGCGGCCCGCAGCGTTACGCGCTCCGCCGCCTCGCCGTGCTGCCCGCGCTCTACGCGCCCGAGTATCGCCCGCTGCGCTCCGATCCCGAGGTCGAGGCTTATGCGCTGGCGCAGACCTTCACCTACCACGGCGAATGGACTGGCCCGCTGTTCAGCCCCATCGCGTTCACTTTTCGCGTCATGTGCATCGACACCCACGACGAACTCACCGCCGCCTGGCGCGCGCTCATCGCCGCCGGTTTTCCGCCCGAGGCGACAGCGGCATTTGAAGACGTGACCGCCGTGGACTACACCGCCGCGAGCGGACGCATCCGCGAGGCGCTGAGTGGCGACAAAATCAAGGAAGTGCAGCTCGCGAAGGAACTCGCCGACCACTTCCGCCAGCAGTACCAGCGCGCCGCGGCCCTGGCCCGCGCCCACCGTTAAAGCGCTGGCTAAAATCGCTCTGCCTGACCGCCCGGCGATGGCGCGAATTGCGCACTTTTGTCAAAAAAACTTGCCTCTTTTTCCCGCTCCCGCGTAAATGGCCGCCCGCTAAACGCAGGCACCCAACCTGCTAAACGAGGATTTTTATGATGCACAACTTCTATCAATCGCCCGTCCTGATGGTTCTCGGCTTCCCGTTGCTCTTCGCGGGTCTGCTGCTTTTGGTTCACGGCGTCATCGAGTTTGCGCCCCGCTACATCCGCCAGCACCGCGTCAGCTATCGTCCGATCCGCACAGTCGTCGCCGACGCCCTGCTGATCGTCCGGCTCGCTTTCCAGCGGTCGTAAAGTCGGTGCCGGAAGGTGCCCGGCTGAGGCCAGTTTACGCACCGCGCGATATCGCTTGGAGCCGCTTGGGAATTTGAGGCACGGCCTCGCGGCGGATCACCCGTCGCCTCGCACCACCACAATGTCGCCGGGGTGCAGGCCGCACCACACTTTCTCCCCCTCATGAAACGCCTCCTGCGTGGCGCTTTCATTGGCAGCGGCGACGGTCAGTTCCAGCCCGCCGGCGGTGCGGAGATGGAGGTCATCCATGGCGCCTTTGAAAATCTCCTCGACCACTTCGGCCTCGAAGACGTTTTCGCAGGCGGGTCGGGATCTTTGCAGATGGATTTTTTCCGGTCGGATGGACACGAGCAGATCTTTCATTCCGGCCAGCCGGATGTCGCCAGGCACCAGCACCTCCACGCCGCCATCGAGCCGCAGCCGGGTGAAAGCACCGGCCTCGCCGACCACGGTGGCTTCCAGGATATTGGCCTCGCCGATGAAGCGCGCAACAAACGTCGTCTCGGGCGTGTGGTAGATGTTGGTAGTCGTGCCGAGTTGCTCGATCCGCCCTTTGTTCACGACCGCAATGCGGTCCGACATAGTCAGCGCCTCCTCCTGATCGTGCGTCACGAAGACGAAGGTGATGCCGAGTTTTTTCTGCAACCGCTTTAGCTCCACCTGCATGGCCTGGCGCAGCTTCGCATCGAGTGCGGAGAGGGGTTCATCGAGCAGTAGCACCTTGGGCCGGCAGACGATCGCGCGCGCCAGGGCCACGCGCTGCCGCTGCCCGCCGGAGAGCTGGCTCGGGCGGCGTGCTTCCATGCCACCGAGCGCGACCAGCGCCACGACCTCGCGCACGCGCTCCGCCATTTCGGCCTTCGCCACCTTTTTCATCTTCAGGCCAAAGGCGATGTTTTCCTCGACGGTGAGGTGCGGAAAAAGCGCGTAGCTTTGGAAGACTTGGTTCACATCGCGCCGATACGGCGGCTGGTGGGTCACGTCCGCGCCATCGAGCCACACGCTGCCGGTCGTGGGTGTTTCAAAGCCGGAGATCATCCGCAGCAACGTCGTTTTGCCGCAGCCCGACGGCCCGAGCAGCGTTAGAAATTCCCCGGCCTCAATCGTGAGGGAAACCTCCTCCACGGCCGTGAAGCCGCCGAAGCGTTTTGTGACATTGCGGAGTTCAACCATGAGCGCGGGACGACGCTGCGCAATGAACTCCCCGGTGCCTTTCACCGCAAGCCGGAACCGCATCGCGACAGGTTGTCTGCGTCGAGGAGCGCGGTGGCTCGCGGGTTGCGCCACGCTGGCGCGCGCAAAGTGCGGGCGCTTCTGGACAACTCTGGGACAGCTATTTGCTAGGATGCGCGGCAGACTATTCACCTATGAGATTCGACCGCTTCACCCAAAAGATGCAGGAGGCCGTGCAGGCCGCGCAGGATCTGGCCTCGAAGGCCGGACATTCCGAAATCGACAACGAACATTTTCTCCTAGCGCTGCTGGAGCAAAGCGAAGGACTCGCGGGGCCGCTTTTCGACAAGCTCGGCGTGGCCCCGCGCGGCGTGGAGGAAAAGCTGCGGGCCGAGCTGGCGCGGCGGGCCACGGTCCACGGTGGGCAGGTCGGGCTCGGGCGGGAACTGACCGCCACGCTCAACGCCGCCGAGGAGGAAATGACCAAGCTGAAGGACGAATACCTCAGCGCCGAGCACTACCTCCTGGCGCTCGCGGACTCGAAAGTCGGAGCGGCGCGCATTTTGAAAGACGCGGGGATCACGCGCGCAAAGCTGATGGGCGCGTTGCAGCAGGTGCGCGGTTCGCAGCGCGTCACGGATCAGAATCCCGAGGGGAAATATCAGACGCTGGAGAAATACGGACGCGATCTCACGGCGCTGGCGAAGAAGGGGAAAATCGATCCCGTCATCGGGCGCGACGACGAAATCCGCCGCGTCATGCAGGTGCTTTCGCGGCGCACGAAAAACAACCCGGTGCTGATCGGCGAGCCGGGCGTGGGCAAGACGGCGATCGTCGAGGGGTTGGCGCGACGGATCGTGAGCGGGGATGTCCCGGAGTCGTTGAAAAACAAGAAGGTCATCTCGATGGACATCGGCTCGATGATCGCGGGCGCGAAGTTCCGCGGTGAATTCGAGGACCGACTCAAGGCGTTCTTGAAAGAAGTCACCGACTCGCAGGGCGAGATCATCCTCTTCATCGACGAGCTGCACACCATCGTCGGGGCGGGCGCGAGCGAGGGTGCGGTGGATGCCAGCAACATGCTCAAGCCGCAACTCGCGCGCGGCGAGCTGCGCACCATCGGCGCGACCACGCTCGATGAGTATCGCAAGTATATCGAAAAGGACGCCGCGCTGGAACGTCGCTTCCAGCCGGTGCAGGTCGATGAGCCGAGCGTCGAGGACACCATCGCCATCCTGCGCGGGCTGAAGGAGCGCTACGAAGTTCACCACGGCGTGCGCATTCAGGACAGCGCGCTCGTCGCCGCGGCCACGCTTTCGCATCGCTACATCAGCGACCGCTTTCTGCCGGACAAAGCCGTCGATCTCGTGGACGAAGCCGCCAGCCGGATGAAGATCGAGATCGAGTCCATGCCGACGGAGATCGACGAGCTCGAACGCGAGATCATGCAGCGCGAGATGGAGCGGCAGGCTTTGAAAAAGGAGAAGGACGCCGCGAGCAAGGAACGCCTCGAAAAACTGGAGCGCGAACTTGCCGATTCCCGCGCGAAAAGCAGCCAGCTCAAGGCCCAGTGGCAGAACGAAAAGAAGGTCATCGACGAGCAGCGCAAGCTCCACGAACAGCTCGAACAACTGCGCACCGACCTCGAACGCGCCCAGCGCACCGGCGATCTCACCGAGGCCAGCGAGATCCAGTACGGCCACATCCCCGCCGCCCAGCGCGAACTCGAAAGCCACAACGCCAAGCTCGCCGAGATGCAGCGCGGCGGCACGCCGATGCTGAAGGAGGAAGTCACCGAGGAGGACATCGCCAAAGTCGTCAGCGCCTGGACCGGCATCCCCGTCACCAATCTCCGCGAAGGCGAGCGCGACAAACTTCTCCAAATGGAAGACCGGCTCGGGGCCCGCGTCATCGGCCAAAAGCAGGCCGTCACCGCCGTCTCCAACGCCGTCCGCCGCGCCCGTGCCGGCTTGCAGGATGAAAACCGCCCCATCGGCTCGTTCATCTTCCTCGGCCCCACCGGCGTCGGCAAAACCGAGCTCTCCCGCGCGCTCGCCCAGTTCCTCTTCGACGACGAAAACGCCATGATCCGCATCGACATGAGCGAGTACATGGAAAAGCACAGCGTCGCCCGGCTCATCGGCGCGCCTCCCGGCTACGTCGGCTTTGAGGAAGGCGGGCAGCTCTCCGAAGCCGTGCGCCGCAAGCCGTACAGCGTCGTCCTTTTCGACGAGATCGAAAAAGCCCACCACGATGTCTTCAACGTCCTCCTCCAGGTCCTCGACGACGGCCGCATCACCGACGGCCAGGGCCGCACGGTCGATTTCAAAAACACCGTCATCATCCTCACGAGCAACATCGGCTCCCAGCACATCCTCGGCGACGAAAACGCCGAGCAGCGCGAAGCCCTCGTCCTCGAAGCCCTGCGCAGCCACTTCCGCCCCGAGTTCCTCAACCGCGTCGATGAGATCATCATCTTCGACCGCCTCTCCGACGCCGACCTCGCGAAGATCGTCGAGATCCAGCTCGCCCGCCTGACCAAACGGCTCACCGCGCAAAAGATCACCCTCACCCTCACCGACGCCGCCAAAGCGCACCTCGCCAGCGAAGGCCACGACCCCATCTACGGCGCCCGCCCGCTCAAGCGCGCCATCCAGCGCAGCGTGCTCGACCCACTGTCCCTCGAAATCCTCGCCGGCCGCTTCCGCGAAGGCGACGTCATCACCGCGGATGCGGTGGAGGGGAAGATCGTGTTTGTGAAGTAAGCCGATTCTTCCGTTCGTCTGACCGCACGCAGCGATGCTCGCGCGAATGCCCCGATGCAGCATGATTGAGTTGGCCCTTTGTCCCCGTCCTCAAAGCTGAATCCGACCTCAGCGCCAGCCGCCTCACACTCTGCGCCCTCACCGCCCGGACTTTGAAGGAAGGGTTGGCGTTGTTAGGGATAGGTGTGCCGGAGAGATGTAGTGAAACCGGCAACAGGGGATGCCTAATGGGAGGGGCAACCCGCTAATTTTTCTCAAGCTTCCGCTGCTGCTTCTCAAGCTCCATTAGGTGATAGCGGATGAGATCGTGGAAGTAGAGTGAGCTGTTTAGGTCCCGTCCCTCTCGGTAGAATTGGAGTCTTGCCCGCAGAGCGGCCACCATGGCGGGGATCTCAGACTCAACCAACGGACCACTGATCAGCTCCAGGGAGGAAAGGAGTAAATATGTTTCGCGACCATGAGATGGGTTCCTGATGAACATCAGCCATTCTTTTGCCGCCTCAAGTGCGAGGGGACGAAGCCGATCAGCAACCTCCTTGCGCCGTGCCACCTCTTCAGGAGGTATTGGTTGGGGAACATGGGAAAGCATCCAGTCCTGCGGAGGGGTCAGCAGTCGCTCGGCATAGGCGGCTCCGGCATATCGGACGATGGCACTGCGGGCTTTCTGCATCTCCCGGAAGAGTTCGGGATCCTTGGAATGGCGTGAGATGAGGAGGGCCGTCTCAAGCGCGGAAGCGCTTCGAAGATTCTCCCGCGAGAGTGAGGTGGCGGTATCGCTTGAAAGCGGAAACGCACCCAAGGCAAAGATGCCCGGAAATCGCTCATCGGTCGGGAACTTCTCAAGCAATGGGTGCATCGCCTGAATAAAGGCTTTCTCGTCGGGGTTTTCCAAACGCCGTATCACCCCAGTTGCGTACGCCCACACCTCGAAGCCCCCATTTTGCAGAAGCTTGACGATAATCGGAAAGGATGCGTCGCCAAGCTTGGCCAAGAGTTCCATCGCCTGACGTGCCTCATTACGATTTGTCTCACCAACAGTAAGAATGATCCTGCCCAGTGCGGGACCAAGCGATGGCGGCAGGTTCTTTTGCTTGGCCAGAAAGGCCAGAGCGGGCCCGCGATCGTCGGCAGTAAAGCTGACCTCCAACATCCGCTGTGCCTCCTCCACCGTCATCTGTGCATGGCCAGCCTCCGCAAACATCAAAACGCCAGCCATAGTAAGAGCAAACAGTTTCATGGACTCGCGTGCGGGACTTTAGCAGGAACCTTGGAGCCTGTCATTGTTTTCGCCTCGTGACGAAGCTGTGCTTCGTGGGCGGAGGCGAGGTGTCACGGAGGGACCGATGGCAATTCGCCGATCGCCGCAGCCGGCGGAACACCGGCCAAAATGGAATCCGCCCCCGAGGGGACGGTCATTGAATTGCGCGGGCGTTGGGGCGGGCTTCTCTGTAGAGGGGGCGAAAATGGCGCTTTTTTGTCCGGTTGGCGTGTATCCCTCGCCTCTACGTCCGCCGTAGAGGCGATTTCAGGCTCTCCCTTGCCTCTACGGCGGGCGTTGGGGCGTTTTCAGTCTCTCCCTCGCCTCCACGGCGGACGCGGGGGGCGATTTCAGGCTCTCCCTCGGCTCGACGACGGACGTTGGGGCGATTTCAGTCTCTCCCACGGCTCGTCGGCGGACGTTGAGGCGGGGGATACACTGTCCCCCGGCTCGCTTTTTATCCTTCTGGGGGCCAGCTCTTAGCCACTAGTGAGCGGCAGCCTCCTGTGACTGCCACCATGCCTTTACTTCCGCAGCCCGTGCGCCGTCGGGAATACTCCTCAGCTTGAAATCCAGCGCGCCCGTCCGAAACAGAATAATTCTGCGCCAACTCTCTTTTCCCTGACCGTTCAGGACGTCCAGCATTTTATGGGGCAGGGAAAGCGTCTGGTCAGCCATGATCAGGGATCGATCTTTCAGTAATTGGTACACTGTTAACTGCTCTAGAACATCGAAAATGGAGTTCAGCGCACAGGTCTGAACCTCCTCGTCAGGATCATCATGCCATATCTTTAGCGCTATTGGGATATGGTACCTCGTTGAGATACCTCTCTTTCGCGAGCAAAGGGAGCCTATGAACCACGCCCGCGCTCTTGGATGGCTGTCATTCACGAGTTTTTTGAACAGACCGGCTTCACGCTGCGGGTCAAAACCACCGTGGCCTGCCAGTGCGGACACAGCGTACTGCCGAACAACGGGGTTTGCGATGTCTGCGGACTGGCGGAGATATTTCAAGGTTCGCTCGTCATCCTTGGGAAAGGCACCAGCAGCAATAGAGGCGAGGCCACTGTCACTGGTAGTACTGAGCACCTGCCAGTAGCACGCAATGAGTTTTTCCCCATGGGCCTTGGACTGCGCCAGTCGCGCACTCGCCTGCATGGTGGTCCAGATGACCGCCATACTTGAACGAGACTTGTCCATGAGCCTTACCATCGCCGGGATCACTTTCCCCTCATCCACCGGCTCAGTGCAAAGAGTCGCGGCAATGATCCGAATTTCGTCATCGGAAGCATCGTCCCTGAAGATCGCCTTTAACAGTGCGGACTCGGTGTCCTGATCCTTCACCTTGGCCAGAATAGCTGCGCTATTCATACGGACGCGTGCAGAACGGTCGGCAAGCAGTTTAAGGAAAGAGGCCCTGTACGGTTCCAAATGTTGCCGCTCATCTGACATCAGAACCGCCACGCCGTTTGCACGGGTGTCAGTATTTTCGCTTCGGAGCATCCCAGCCACTAGCGGCCTCCCCTGTTCGCGTTTTCCTTGGAGCGCAGCAATGGCCCTTTCCCACATTGAAACCGAATGGGAACCCCTGGGGGATTCGTCCAGCACCTCGACGTATTTGTCTGGCTGCGACAAAATCGCCACGAGTTCCTCCGCGCTGGCCTGTGGGAGTCGGGTTAGTTCTGCTGGTTCAGCGAGCCTGCAGCCGAATGGTAGTGGCGCTGGGGTGGAAGGCCCGCCTTCATCAGGTGCTGCGAGCGCGGCACCTGAAAGGCAAACAACTACGAGGAGTATCCGAAGGGCCTTGCAATTAAATCGGCCCGCAGTGACGAAAAGGGGCAGGGACAGGCCACATCTCGCGACCAGGACACATATCTCGTCGAAGGGAAAGGTCATATGCCGGAACATTGCGGCGGACGCCACGGTGCGCAAGCCTGTGACCCGGAGCCGAATGTGGCCCATCGGTGCGTCTGCGAGAAAGCACCCAGCCGAAAAATCAGCCGCGCCTGTTGCCAAAAACCGCGCGGCTTTTGCGCCCCTCGTGACGAAGCTGAAGGCTTCGTCACGCTGGCTGGCCGGGGAAGCTGCGCTTCGTGGCCGGGGAAGCGGACGGCGGACTGCCATCAGTCGGGTTGCGAGGCGTCCCAGTGGGACGAACTCGGGCAGCCGTGGGCGTGTTCGGGCTGGATTTACTCGGTGGGTGCGGTTTCGGGCGGTCTGACGGGCTTTGGTGACGCCCGGAGGGATCTTTGTCCACTCTGGAGGGACGCCCGGATCAGGTCTGGGTTTCTATTTCTTTGAAAACGGCTTTTACTACGGCTTCGGCAGTACCGACGTGTTCGTGCCGGTTGCGGATATGACCTCCTTTCACACCTATGGTTCGCACATCTACAATGGGGTGGCTTCGGTGTGCCTGGACGGTGCCTTGCTGGCTTCGGGGACGGCGTCCAGCGGCCCGGCGAGTTTCATGGTTCTGGGTGATGGTTCGGCTGGAAGCGTCAGCGGTTACGGCAACTTCCTCGTGGACAATCTGGACATCACCGTGAGTGCCGGTCCCGCAACCGCGTCCGCCCCGGAACCTTCCACGGTCTCACTGATCGGCCTGGCGTTGGTTGGCGGGGCAACGAGGCGCTTTCGTGAGGCGGGCGGTCGTCAGGAGCCAATTTAAAGACGGCAAAAAGGGGTCTGCTGCGGGTGGAAAGGAAAAGACACGGGCCAACTACTTCGCCGGCGGGGCCACGGTTCCTTTGGCGTTGAGGGCGTAGCCGTTCCAAAGGGCTGCATACTCCCGGGTGGGCAGCCACCAGCCGGCGCGGCGGCTCTCGCCCGCCGGGGCATCGGCATACGCCTGCACCACTTTGCTCGGCGCGTCCTGCACGAGGCCGCGTTCTTCCAGGCCACCGATCAGTTTGACCGGGCCCTTTGCCGGATCGGCCTGCGGCGGGAGGCGGAGGGCTAGGGCGGTTTTGAAAAAGGCCAGCATCAGCTCCTGCTGCCCGTCGATCACGTGGTGGGTGCCGCGCACCAGCGTGACGTGGACCAGGGCACCCTGCTGGCGGGCGTCGGCCAGGTTCTTGAGCATCGCCGTGCGCTCGTGTTCCTGGTTGTAGCCGGGCGAATTGATCCGGTCGTTCATGTCCCAGATGCTCTGGCCGAGGACTTCCGCGGCGGCCTTCGACATGGTCTTCCGCTGGTCGTCCTGGATGAGGGGCGATTTGTAGCCAAACTCGCGAACCTCGCTGGCCGTCCCGGTCCCGAGGTCGTTGTTGTGGCCAAAGGCGGACTTGAAGAGGCAATACGCGACGATGCGCTCGGGAAAGTCCTTCAGGCTGCGCTGAACGTAGGCGGCGGCGTTGGAATGGGACCACAGGAGCAGGGGCGCGTGGGCCAGCTCGGGGTGTTTGCGCTCGGCGGCGGCGGCCGTGAGGGTCGTGGCGATCGATGGGACGAAGTGGTCCTCCTTGAAGGTCAGCTTGTCTTCGCGGCTGAGCATCGTGGCGATGCCCAGCTCCTCGCCGAGTTTGGTCTGGATGAGCTTCACCATGTTTGCGCCATCGCCCCAGCGTGGCGCGACGAAGACTGCGCTGACAGGCTTTCCGCTGGGCGGGAGCCAGAGCTCCCACGCGGTCGTCCCGGCGGGCTCGGCCGCGGCAGTGGCCCGGGCGGCCAGCGCTGCGAGCAAACAAAGTAGCAGGTTGCGAAGGGCTGATTTCATAATGCGTTGGTGGGTGGGTGGAGAAACTGGCGCGGAGGGGATTACGTCACGTTGTCCGGCCGCGCGCAGCCTTTTTCCCAAGATGCCCGCACGCGACCAGCAAGGGAGTGACGGTGTGTTTGGATTCCGCAACCGACGGGCCAAAGTGCGTGACGAAAGCGGGCTGAACCGCAAGGTTTAAGAGAGCCAAAACACATGAAACCGAAAAGCAAACTGCACTGGATATTGATGATTGCCGCGGCGGCGGTGCCGCTCACGCTGCCTGACGCCACTGCCGCAGAGCCCACCCAGCCCTCCGCCGCGCCAAGAGTCATCCCGTGGGATGTGCCCGCGCTCTCGAAGCCGCCGGTGGTTCATCCCACGACGGAACGGCCCGCCCGGGGGATGCGCTCGTTCTTTTACGAAGGCGCGGATTTCAAAGGGAAGCCGACGTGGGTGTTTGCCTACTACGCGGCCCCAGAAGGCAAACCGCCCGAGGGTGGCTGGCCCGCGGTGGTGTGCGCCCATGGCGGAGGCGGCACGGCTTTTCCCGCATGGGTGAAACAGTGGAATAAGAATGGGTATGCGGCGATCTCGATGGACCTGGAAGGGCATCTGCCGGGCGGGAAACATTTCGGCGTGGAGGGAAACTTTCCCCCCGATGTCGGGCACGAAAACGCGGGGCCGAAACGCCTCAGTTGGTTTGGCGACATCGCGCTGCCGGACGCGGAGCAATGGTTCTACCACGCGGTGGCGGATGTGGTCCGGGCCAACTCGCTCCTGCGCTCCTTCCCGGAGATCAATCCGAACAAGATCGGGCTGACAGGCATCTCGTGGGGCGGCACGATCGTGAGCGCCGTGGCGGGCGTGGACGCGCGGTTCGCGTTTGTCATCCCGGTGTACGGCGGCGGATACATCCGGCGGCACGAGATGACGGACGAGCAGTACCGCACCTACCTGGCGAAGTGGGACCCCTCGGCGCACCTGCCCTATGCGAAGATGCCGATGCTGTGGGTGAGCGGGTTCAATGAGCCGGTGTTTCCACTCGATATGTTCAGCAAGTCGGCCGCGACTGCGGGAGGCACGAGCACTTTGTGCATCCGTCCATTTTTGGTCCACGGACATGGGTTCGGCTGGGAGGAAGTGTGGGAGATCGGCGGCTTTGCGAATGGCGTCGTCAATGGCAACGCGCCCATGCCGAGGTTCGAGCGGCCGCAGGTCGATGCGAAGGACGGGCTGGTCCGTGCGAAATTCACCGGCGAACTCAAAGGTGCGGTGGTCGGCTTCACCACGGCGGGAGAATGGAAAAACCAAGGGCTGAGCACGATCCCCTGCACGATCGGCAAAGGTGAGGTGATCTCGACCAAGCCCCTGCCCGCAGGCACGACGTTCTTTATGATCAACGGCAGCGGCGCGGGTCCGTGGGGCGACGCCAGCGTCAATTCGGTTTTGGTGGGGGCCAAGCCGTAACGGGGTCGGTGCTCAAGATCGACGCAGCCACGGGCAAGCTCAATCTGACGGGGCATCATCCGCGCGGCGTGTGAACCGCGCTTGCATTGTGCCAGCGGTTGCAGGCATTTCCTTCGCCACGGCCTTGGACTCGCGGACCGAGAGTTCAAGTTTTCATGATTTGCGGAGCGATGGAGGTTAGCGGCCATCCACTCTCTGATGACTACGGGTGGAAAGGCGTGCCTCTCGACACTTTCGCCGGGCTGCACGAAGCTCCGCGCACGCCATGCTCAACCCGTTGCCATACGCCCGCGCCCTGCTTCAGCATTTGAGCAGCGCGGTTTGGTTGCTGATCCAGACGGTGCAGGAAATGGGCGATCACGCGCGGCGCGGGCGGCTGCCATTTCGGCTCACGAGTTTCTTTGAGCAAACGGAACGCGTGGGAGTGGGCTCGATCCCGCTGGTGGCGCTAGTCTCGTTTTTCATCGGGCTGACGATGGCGCTGCTCACCGGCTATCAGCTTCAACCGTACGGCCAGGAGCGGCTGGTCCCGCCGCTGGTGGCGATCGGTTTTTCGCGCGAACTCGGCCCGCTGATGACCGGCATCATGCTGGCCGCGCGCATCGGTGCGGCCTTCACCGCGGAACTGGGGACGATGACAGTGGCCGAGGAAGTCGAAGCCATCGAGGCGATGGGGCTCGGGCCGCTGCGTTATCTGGTGAGCCCGCGGTTGCTCGCGGTGTTTCTCCTCATGCCGTGCCTGGTGGTCGTGTCTGATCTCACGGCGCTGGGCGGCGCGGCGGCGATCTCGCGCTGGGCTTTCGACATCCCGTGGCGGAGCTTCGGTGAGAGCGCGCTGGAGAGTCTGCTCATCCGCGACATCGTGGCCGGCGTGGTGAAGAGCTTTCTTTTCGGCCTGATCATCGGCCTCGTGGCCTGCTACAAAGGGCTGACCGTGCGCGGCGGCGCGGCCGGCGTGGGTCACGCCACCACCGAGAGCGTCGTCGTGGCGATCACCACGGTCATCGGCTTCGACACGCTGTGCAACGTGGTGCTCGTGGCCCTCTTCGACAAATGAGCGACGACGCGCCCATCATTGAGCTGCGCGATGTGCATCTCGCATTCGGCGAAAAGGAAATCCTCACGGGCGTGAACCTGCGCCTCGCCCCGCGCGAGCGTCTCGTGGTGCTCGGGCAGTCGGGCAGTGGCAAAAGCACGCTGCTCCGGCTCCTCCTCGGCATCCTAAAACCGAGCGCGGGTTCCGTGCAGTTCCAAGGCCGCGAGGTCTCGCAGATGCGCCGCCGCCCGCTCAACGCCATGCGCCAGAAGATCGGCATGGTCTATCAATACAGCGCGCTCATTTCCTCCCTCAGCGTGCGCGACAACCTCGCCCTGCAGCTCGAAGAACTGACCGACAAAACGCCCGCCGAGATCGACGCGCTGGTGGACGAAAAACTCGCGCTCGTGGGCATGGCCGACGCGCGCGACAAGATGCCTGCCGAACTCAGCGGCGGCATGCGCAAACGCATCGGCCTCGCCCGCGGCATCATCATGGATCCGGCGCTCATCCTGTACGACGAGCCGAGCGCGGGCCTCGATCCGGTGATCAGCTCGGTCATTGACCAGCTCATCATCGAGCTGAGCGAAAAAATTGGCGCAACCTCGGTCATCGTGACGCACGAAATGGAGAGTGCCTTCCGCATCGCCACCCGCATCGCCATGCTCTATCAGGGCCGCATCATCGCCGACGGCACGCCGGAGGAGTTCAAAAAATCCGCCGACCCGGTGGTCGCACAGTTCATCTCCGGCAATATCGACGGGCCGATTTTGGAGGGCGGCCGGTGACGAAGAAGGACAAATGATGAAAGAAATCCGCATGACGAATGCTAAAATTCCCGCCGTGCGCTTGGGCGTGCGTGCTTCGTCATTCCCTCGTCTTTCGTCCTTCGCCATTCTGCATGCGTCCTCGCCCGCCGTCACCCGCCACTTCTCATGAACATCCTCCGCAACGAAATCCGCACCGGCCTGCTCGTGGTGGTCGCGCTCGGCGTGCTCGTGGCCGTGCTGCTCTACCTCGGCGCGCCGGGCGTATTCGTGCCGCAGCACACCTACCGCATCTATTTCGACAACGCCGGCGGCATCAAACCCGGTGCGCAGGTGCTGCTCGCCGGCCGCAAGATCGGCCAGGTGCGCCGGCTTTTCTCGCCCGTGCCGGAAAAGGAACGGCCCACGCCGAAGATGGAAACGCTCATCGAAGTGCAGGTGGATCGCGACGCGAAGATCTACCAAAAGGTGAAGGCGCAAATGACGCAGAACAGCGTGCTCGGAGAGTCCGTGATTGATTTCACAAATGGCGAGGAATCCAGCGGACTGGCCGACGACGGCGCGAGCTTTCTCGGCGAGCGGCCTGGCGGACTGGCCGACGCGGTGCCCGCCGTTTTGGAAAAAATCGACCCCGCGCTGGCCAAGGTGACCACCACCCTCGACAGCCTGCAAAAGACGGCGGACAACCTCACGCGCCTGACTGCGGACGGTGCCGATCTGCCGCTCGCGCTCGCGCATTTCAAAAGGACCGGCAGTCATCTCGAGGAACTCACCGGCGAGCGGGGTTCGCTGCACGTAGCCTTGAAGAACATCGAGACGATCACCGCCGAAGACGGTAAACTTGGAAAGACGCTGGATCAGCTCACAACTCTCACCGGCCCGGAAAGCGCGTTCGCGCGCACGCTGGAGAACGCGGAGAAGTTCACCGCCAGCCTCACGAACAACCGTGACGTCGAGGTCTCGCTCCGCAACTTCCGGCAAGCTTCCGAGAGCCTGAACCGCACCGTTCGCGATGTCGGGACGCAGTTTTCCTCGATCGGTCAAAACCTCGAACAGGCCACCGATACCGTGAAGCATCAGCCGTGGAGGCTGATCTGGCCGGGCACGAAAAAATACGACGAGCCGACCACCAGGGCCACGCCGCCGCCACGTCGCGTGACGCCCAAAAAAGCACCGCCGCGTCGGTGATGCGGAGCCTGACCATTCCCGACCTCTGGCAGCAGGAGGCCGTGCAGGCCCTTCGCCGCGGGCAGGACGTGGTGGTGCATGCGCCGACGGGCGCGGGAAAAACTTACGTCTTCGAGTTGTTCGCGCCGGAGCTGCGCGGGCCGGCCATTTTCACCGTACCGACACGCGCGCTGGCCAATGACAAGCTCGCAGAGTGGCAGGCGCGCGGGTGGGATGTGGGACTGGCGACGGGCGATCTCGCGTTCAAGCTGGATGCAAAAATCGTGGTCGCCACGCTCGAGACGCAGAAGGAGAAATTCCTTCGACGCACCGGGCCGCGGCTGCTCGTGGTGGACGAATACCAGATGATCGCCGACGCGCTGCGCGGCGTGACCTATGAGCTTTCGCTCGCGCTCGCGCCGCCCGCGACGCAGCTCCTGCTGCTCAGCGGCAGCGTGGCGAACCCGCAGGATGTGGTGGCGTGGCTGCGCCGCATCGGGCGCGATGCCGTGCTCGTGGCGCACACGGAGCGGCCGGTGCCGATCGAGGAAGTGGATCTGGAATCGCTGCCAAACAAAGCCCCGCACAGCATCCGCGGCTGGTGGCCGCGGCTGATCACCAATGCCCTGCGCGCTGATCTCGGGCCGATCCTCCTTTTCGCCCCGCGACGCCGCGCGGCGGAGGAACTGGCGCGCGATCTGGCCACCGCGCTGCCCGCCGCGGTCCCGCTCACGCTCACACCCGAACAGCAGCAGCTCGCCGGGCCGCAGCTGGCGAAACTGCTCGCGGCGCGCGTGGCCTTCCACCACAGCGGACTGAGCTACGCCCAACGCGCGGGGCTGGTGGAGCCGCTGGCCAAGGCGGGCCAGCTCCGCGCGGTGGTCGCCACAATGGGACTTGCCGCGGGAATCAACTTTTCGATGCGCAGCGTGGTTGTCACGGACACGCGCTACATGGTGGGCAGCTTCGAGCGCGAGGTCGCGGCGGATGAGCTGTTGCAAATGTTTGGCCGCGCCGGCCGCCGCGGTCTGGATGATGTCGGCTACGCGCTCATCAGTTCGCGCCCGCCGCGTCTGCACGACGCCCGCCCGCGGGTGCTGAAGCGCGCCGCGCAAGTGGACTGGCCCACGCTGCTCGCGGTGATGCACGCGGCAGTGCGCCGCGGCGAGGAGCCTTTCGCGGCTACGCTCACGCTGAATCAAAGACTCTTCACGGCGCAGCCGATTCCGCTCGGCATCGAGCATGCCCGCGCCACCGGGCCGCAGCCGTGCGGGCTTGGCATCGACATGGAGCGCGCCCGCTTCGCCCGCCGCGGCGTGGTGGAAATGCTCAACTCGCGCGGCCAGTGGGAGACGCGACCCGCGCCCGGCAGCGCAACGCTGGGCGCGGCGCTCGCGCGCGAGAACGACCGCTGGCGACCCGCACTTTCGCTCGCCCGCACGCTCGATGGACGGGGCGCGGGCAACCTCTGCAAACTCGAATCCGACGACGGCAAACGGTATGGCCGCGAACTGCCGCTCGGCACCCGCCGCGGCGAGGAGGTGCTCGCGCTCGCGCCGTGGCTGCGCCGCATTTTGCAAACGCCACGCGTCGGGCCGGAGGAGTTTCGCCGGCAAGTGCTGGAGCCGCTGCCCGCCCTGGCGGGCTGCCCGCAGAGTCGCGTGGTCGCGCTACTCGAACGCGGCGAACAACTGCTCGCGCGCCTCGATTTCGCCGCCGTGGAGGTCGCCGCTTTCACGGACTCCCACGGGGTACCGCTGCTCGCGCCACCGGAACGCCGAGTGCTGCCGGCACCCTGCCGCGACTGCCCGGAACTCACCGCCTTCTGCGAGCGCGTGGAGATCGCAGCCACACCCGCCTTTGCGTGGCGGCAGCTTGGGCTCATCGCCGCCGATGGCATACCCACGCCGCGCGGGATCATCTTCAGCTTTTTCCACCACGGCGAGGGACTGGCCATCGCCGCCGCGCTGGAGGATGAAAGCTACGCCATCGAGGAACTGATCTTCGACCTCGCCAATCTCCGCGCGGGCCCGCGTTTTGCGGGCGACGATCCCGTTTTCGGCGGACGCCTCGGTGCGCTCTGTCAGCGCACTTATGAACGCGCGGACTGGCCCGGGTATTTGGAAATGGGCGTGCCGCTGGACTACGGCGCGGGCGCGAGCGAAGTCGTCCGCGAGATTACCGAGCACGGCACGCCGCGCGCGAAACTTTGCACCGATCTGCTGCGCCCCGGCGACCTGGAGCGCGCCGTCATCGAGTGGCGCAGCCTGCTCCGGCACATCGTCTGGGCACCGGACCACGATCTCCCGCGCTGGCGCGCGCTGCGAAGCGCGGCCGCGCATTTCATCGAGGCCACGACCTCGCCGACCACCGGCGCTTTTCCACCGCTCACCGCCGCGCAACGCCAGCGCCCGGATCAGCGGGCCGGCGCGATCTGGTAGCGGCCGTCCGCCGCGATGGTGCTGTTCGGGATGAGGTGGTCGCGTTCGAAGGCGTCGAAGCCCGGCTGCAACTGCGCCCAGAACGGCGCGAGCGCGGGATGCCCGGCGACGCAGGCGTCCCACTCCGCGCCCTTCATGCGGGCGGGAAAGACGTGGACGCGGATGCGTGTCTGGCCGCGCGCGCGGGTGTCGAGCGCTGCGAGGTAGAGCTGCTCGATGCCGGGGTCGCCGAGGGGCGCGCAGCCGATGCTGACGGCTTTGCCGTGGATGAAAATGTCGCCACCGGGATCGGGCGCAGTGGCGAGGATGCGGTCGGCGGCATTCGGGTAGTTCAGGCCAAGCGAGAGGTGAAAGAGGCTCTCGGGATTGAAGCGATTGATTTCGTAAAAGCCCTCCGGCACCTGGCCGTCGCCCTGCCGCCGCTTCGGGCCGGGGCCGCCCGACGAGGCGAGGATGTCGAAGCTGGTCACGAGCACGAAAGCGCCGTGCCCCTCGCGCGCCCAAAGCTCGAGGACGGCCTCGCGTTTTAGCCACCGCAGAAAAATCTCGCGCGCCGGATAGGGCAGCCCCGCATCGTGAAATTTCTGCGCGATGATTTTCCCATGTCTCGCCCGAGCCTGCACGACACGCTGCTTGCCGCCGGGCTTTTGGGAATCATCGCCGGCGCAGGATTGTGCGTGCGTCACCACCGCGGCGGCGACGAGAAGAAGGACGGTGGTTTTGCTCATACCGGGCGGATGATTGCTCAGGGCCGACGAAAACGTCGCGATGCAAAAGCCACCATCAACAAAAAAAAGACGCCCAACGCCGGCGGGTGCCAGACGTTGGGCGTCGAATGGATTGCGAGCGCGCGGAGCGCGCTCAGGCAGGGCTATTCAGGCTTCGGGGCGTCGGGGCCGGGGCCGCCGGGCTTCGGGCCTTTGCGGTCGCCGCCAGGGCCGCCATGATGACCGGCCTTGAACTCTTCGAGCGTCAACTTGCCGTCGTTGTTCGCGTCCATCTTCTTGTAGAACTCTTCGGCCTTGGCCGGATCTTTCTGTGCGCGCGGGCCGGCTTTGAATTCAGCGAGGCTGACGTCGCCACTGCTATCGGCGTCGAGCTTCTTGAAGACGTCTTCCGGATTCATGCGCGGGCGATCGCCGCCGGGGCCGTGGGGTTTCTTGTCGCCGTCAGCGTGCGGAGCACCGGGAGGCGGCGCGGGTTTTTCATCGGCGGCAAAGGCGATGGAGCCGAGCGCGAGCGCGGCGACGATGGTGGTCAGTGATTTCATTTCTTTGGTTTCTGTTTGGTTTGTTTGTTTGGTGCGTGGCGCGGAACTCGTCAAAGGACGGGCCACGCACACGGCGGTTTCAACGGCACTCGGACGCGGGAGTTGCAGGATAATTCAAAGTCTTCACGCCATGATTTCCTTCACCACGTTTCCGGCCACGTCGGTCAGGCGGAAGTCGCGCCCGGCGTAACGGTAGGTGAGTTTCTCGTGATCCAGGCCGAGGAGCGCGAGCAGGGTAGCGTGCAGATCGTGGATTTGGACTTTGTTTTCCACGGCCTCGTAGCCGTAGTCATCGGTCTGGCCGTAGCTCAGGCCGCCACGCACGCCGCCGCCGGCCATCCACACGGTGAAGGCTTTGTTATTGTGGTCGCGTCCATCGCCGCCCTGCGCGTGTGGCGTGCGGCCAAACTCGCCGGCCCACACGACGAGGGTGTCTTTCAGCAAACCACGCGTGCGCAGGTCGCTGAGCAAGCCGGCGATGGGCAGGTCCACGGCACGGGCGCTGTTGCCGAGCGCGGCGCTGAGGTTGAAATGGTGATCCCAGTTGCCGTGTGACACTTCCACGAAACGCACGCCGGCTTCGATGAAGCGCCGGGCGAGCAGGCATTTCCGGCCGAAGTCGTCGGTCGCCGAGTCGCCGATACCGTAAAGCTTTTGCGTGGCCGCGCTTTCCTTCGAGAGGTCCATGACTTTGGGCATCTGACCCTGCATTTTGAAAGCGAGCTCGTAGGATTCAATCACGCCCTCGACATCGGGGTTCACCCGATCGCGCGCGAGCTTTTCGCGGTTCAGCGCCTGCACGAGTTCCAGCTCGGTGCGTTGCGCGCCGGGGCTGAGCGGCGTTTCGAGATTGCGCACCTCGGCACCGGCGATGGGCCGGTTGTCCTGACCGATGCGCTGGCCCTGGTAGATCGCCGGCAGAAAGGCGCTGCCGTAATTTTGCGCGCCGCCGAAGCCGTTGGGCGGGGTGATGGTGATGAAGCCGGGCAGGTTTTCATTGGCGGTGCCGAGGCCATAGAGCGACCACGCGCCGAGCGAAGGGCGGACGAACTGAAAATTGCCCGTGTGCATTTTCATGAAGGACTGGGGATGGCTCGGCAGATCGGTCTGCATGGAGCGCACGAGGCAGAGGTCGTCGGCATGCTTCGCGACGTGGGGAAACAGCTCAGAGATCCACAGTCCGCTCTTGCCGCTCTGCGCGAATTTCCATTTCGAGCCGAGGAGCTGTGTGCCAGGGCGCTTGCCGGGCTTGCCGGTGTCGGCGGTGAGCTGCGGTTTGTAATCGAAAGTGTCCACATGGGACGGCCCGCCGCGCATGGAGAGAAAGATGACGCGTTTCGCCCGCGCAGGGAAGTGCGGGGCCTTGGGGGCGAGCGGGTTTTCCGCGGCGGCGGCGCGCGTGGCGAGGCCGGCGAAGGCGAGGTAGCCAAAGCCGCACGAGAGGGTTTTCAGCAGCGTGCGGCGGGAGAACGCGTCGAAGGGCAGCAGGCAATCGGGGCAATCGGAAGGCTTCATCGGGAGCAGGTGGTGCGACTGAAAAACCACGATTTGTGCACAGTTGCTGAATTTTGTTCGAACGTCGAAGCGTCGGAAATATCTATTGCGTCGCGCGCGCCGCTACGTCTAATCCCTCGCGCTTTCATCCGCCCCTGCACATCGACCCGCTGACTCTCGAATTTCTTCCATGATTTCTCCCCGCCACGGGTGTGCTCTTATCGCTGCCGCGTCTTGTGTTCTCAGTTCCGCCGTTGCCCAAAATGCGACGGAAGCGGATGCGCCGAAAGAGGGTGCCAGTTCGGCATTTGGGTCACCGCAGCCGCCGGGAACAGGAACCGCAACGCCGCCTCCGGGGAGTTCCGCGCCCCGCGGCAGCAGTGCCTTTGGCGCACCAACGCCAGAAACCCCGTCGGTTCCCGGCGCGGGACCAGCACTGCCGGGGACGACGACACCCGACGCCTTCCGCGGTAACGGCACCGGCACGGGGACTGGGACTGGTTTTGGCACGGGGACGGGAACCGGTTCGCGGCTGCGGCCTGGGACTGGTCCGGGCAGCAACGCCCCGGGGGCTGCGTCGGCCTTTGGCGAGGGTGTGGAGAAGCCCAAGCCTCCGACGGGAACTGAGCCGACGTACACAATTCCGGGCGCTTATGGGAAACCGAGCCAGCAGTTTACGGCCGGCGAAGGCCGACTGGCCCGGCCGCGGTTCCGCTACACGGGCACCGTTTCCTTTGGCTACGACGACAACGTCTTTCAGGCACCAAGCAATAACGAGGGCTCGCCGGATGTGGTGGTGCAAGTGCTGGACCGCCCCGCTACATCCGCACGCGAAGAAGTCGGGATCGGGCCGAACGGCGAAACGACGACCGTCACGATCCCCGGCACGGCCGCAACGACGCGCAAGATCGTCATCCCCGGCAGTGCGGGACAGAAGCGCATCGGCAGCTTTTTGACGCGCGGAAATGTTGGCTTGGACGTGCAATTTGCTTCGCGCAAGACGCTCTTCACCTTTGACCTGCGAACCGGTGCCGACTGGTACTGGGATCGTCCGGGAAAGGATGTCGATTATACGGGTTCGCTTTCGCTCTTGTACCTCCGGCGGCTGACACCTCGGCTCCAGTTCACTGCTTCTGGCACTGCCAGCTACCAGACGCAGCCCGACCTTACGCAGGTGAACACCTCCACGCGGCAGACCGGCCCGCTCCTCAATTTGAGTTCAAAGCTGGACCTATCGTATCGCATCACGCCACGGCTCAGCACGGTCGGGAGCATCAATTACGGGGGGCTACGCTACCAGGAAGCCACCGAGCAGCTCGGCGACTATGACACTTTCACGTTCGGCGAAGAGGTGCGTTATCTGTTCTCCCCCCGATTCACTTTCCTCGGTGAGGTGCGCTACAGCACTACCAGCTACACCGGCGCGCGGGACCGCGATTCACACACGCTTTTCGGCCTGCTCGGGACGGAACTTGCCCTGAGCCGGCTCTTCACGGCGACAGTGCGAATCGGGGTAGCGCAACGGACTTTCGACGAAAGCGGCATCAGCGCGACCTCGCCATATGGGGAAGCCACCCTTGCGTATCGCTTGGCCAAGGCCACGGTTATTCAATTCAACGGACGTTTTGGCTTTGAAGAGCCGCCGGACGCCCAAAGTAAGCTGGTTTCTCTCCGGGTGGGCCTGAGTCTGTCACAATCCTTCTCGCCCCGCCTCCGCGGCACGCTGGGTTCCAATGTTGTTCGGCAAACCACGACCAGCGATGTGACGGACATTGAGACGGTCACGAACACCGTCGATTCCACCATCGGCTTTGAGTACACTCTTGATCGGCGCTGGACGCTGAATGCGAACTACAGCTACGTACGCGAATTTGGCTCGAATTCGGCTAGGGACTACTATCGGAACCGGATTTTTGTCGGTGCCGAATATGATTTTTGAACAGAATCGGCTCCGCAGACTCCAAGATTTCCCTTCGTCCGATTGCGGATGAAATTTTTTCTACTCCCTCCAACGGCATCTCTCTACCCACCGCACTTTTCCTATGAATGAAACCAACGAAGCCAAGCTTCACTTTCTAGATTATTGGCGTGTCATCAAAGTACGCATTGGGCTGATTTTGCTCACTTTCTTCCTTGTCATGGTCACAGCTGGCGTCACGACCTATTTCCTGCCGAAACAGTTTCTGTCCAAGGTGAGGATGGAGGTGAAGCAGGACAACTCCGGTCCCGTGAGCGTTTTCGGCGGCGGAAATGCCAAGAGCTTTGATCCGCAGTTCGTCGCGACCCAGTTCCAAATTTTGCAAACCACCGAGATTCTTTATCCGGTGATTGAGCGTCTCGACTTGGCCAAGGCTTTTGCTCCCGTGGGACAAAAACTAAGTCCTCAGCAGGCCTTCAACCGTGTCCGGCGCTCCATGCAGCTTCAGGAGGTGCGCAACACCGGCCTAATCGACATCGGCATCTATGACACTGATCGCGACCGGGCAGCCAACATCGCCAACACCATCGGCGTGGTCTATGTGGAGCGGCGGCGCGCAGATTTGCAGAAAAATGTGGATCGCGGGCTCGAACAGCTGACCGAGGAAGTCACCAAACAGCGGGCGGCAGTATTGGCCGCGAGTTCCGAAGCGGCACGGTTGCGCACTGAAGGCGGAATTCCCGATCCAAATCCGGACGAGCAGAGTTCTCTAACCGGCGGTGGCAAGGAAACGGAGGTGGACTTCATCGAGAAGGATCTCAGCCTACAGAAAAGCCGCGTCAGCACAGCCAAGCTGCAGTTGGAGTTGCTCCAGAAACTCAAGCCCGAAGAGTTGCCACAGGCGTTGCGGTCTATGGGAATTGAAGATCCGACGGTGACCCAAACCGGCCGCGCGATCGGCGAATTCAGCGTGGAGGAAAAGCGGCTGCTCAGTTCTGGCGTCGGCGAAAATCATCCGCGAATCACCTCGCTGCGCGGACAGACGGCCGTCTATCGTAGCCAATTACAGATCGCCCTGAATGGCCAGCTCAGCGGGATCGCCAACACCTATGCGTTGGAAAAGCAAAAACTGGAAGATGCGACAGCTCGAGTCGAAGTCGCCAAGCAAGCGCAGGTCGCGGAAAAGACTCGGATCAAGGACTACATCGACGCCAAGAATCGTTATTTGCAGGAGCGCCGGATTTTGGAAACGTCCGAGATTAACTTGAAAGCGGAACGGATGAAGAGAGGCATCGAGATGGATCCGGCGCGGATTTGGGAAAAGGCGGAGCCCTCGGTGGCTCCCGCCAAGCCCAATGTCCCGATGTATATGCTTGCGGCTGCTGCTCTCGGATTGTTTGTCGGCATCGGCCTCGCCTTCTTCATCGAGTATCTCGATACCAGCGTGAAGACTTTGGATGATGTTGAACGCTTCCTCCAGATTCCGGTTCTCGCCGTGATTCCGAAGGACATCAGCGTCCTCATGCAAACGACTGGTGATTCTCCCGACGCGGAGGCCTACCGTATTCTGCGTGCGGCTGTGGAATTCAACAAACCCCATCGCGACGCCAATACATTCACTCTGATCAGCGGCGGGCCTGGCGAGGGCAAATCGACGACGATGAACAACCTAGCCTATACCTGCGCGAAAGGCGGTTACAATGTTCTTGTCGTTGATGCTGACTTGCGCCGCGCCACCCAACACAAGCTTTTTGGAGTGAGTAACGAGTTTGGCCTGACCGACTATCTCCTGGGTCGCGCCGAGATTGATGAGGTCATCAAGACGACCAAGATCGACAATCTCTCTTTCATCCCCGCCGGCGAATTGCCCGCCGACTCCGTGGGCATTCTCAACTCCCAGCGCATGACCGACCTCATCGCCAAAGTGAAACAACAGTATGACCTCGTCTTTTTCGACTCTCCGCCGATCCTTGGCGTGAGCGATGGCGCGGTGCTGGCGAGCGAAGTGGATGTAACCATCATGGTGGTCCAGCATCGGCGCTTTCCGCGGGCCATGCTCCAGCGGGTCAAACAGGCCGTGCTCGGCGTCGGCGGACGTCTCATCGGAGTCGTGCTCAACAACGTCGATTCCAAGCACGACGACGGCTACTCCTACTATAACAGTTACAACGAATACTACGGTGCCCGTCGCGAAGCGCCCCGCATCGAAACCGCTGCTCCGCAACTCGCCCGTCCCCGCCCGTCATCCCGCGAAGACTACTAACCTACCTCACCCATGCGCCAGATTAGCCTTCTCCTCGCCCTGCTTGGGCTCCTCGTCACTCGCACCCATGCTGACACCATTCATGCTGGCGACGTCTTCAGTTGGCGCCTGACGGGAGTGGACCCCGGAGTTATCCAAGATATCGCCAATCTACAGTTCGCCGTTGGGCCGGATGGGATAGTGAACATTCCGATGATTGGAAAAATGAAGGTCGCTGGTCTTACTTCTTCCCAAGTC
The DNA here is from genome assembly GCA_021414005.1 of Chthoniobacter sp. GTDB lineage: Bacteria > Verrucomicrobiota > Verrucomicrobiia > Chthoniobacterales > Chthoniobacteraceae > Chthoniobacter. Next base: position 187,769 of record JAIOPH010000027.1, read on the forward strand.
GAAGATCAGGTTCAGGCGCGATATATCGCAGACAAGATCTTTACCAAGCCGGTCGTGATTATCAGCGTTGAACAGGCGCAGGTGCAGCGCTCCGTCACAATTAGTGGTGGTGTCAAAGGGCCGGGAAAACAACAATGGACGACCGACATGACCTTGGCTTCGGCAATTGGCGGGGCTGGCGGCCCATCCGATTTCGGCGATGTAAAAAAAATCCGCGTCGTTCGCGATGGAAAGATTTTGGGGATTTTTAATCTCAAGCTGATTGAAAAGGATCCATCTAAAGATATTAAACTTCTCGCTAGCGACCAGGTTGTTATCCCGGAGTAGCGGACACCGTACTTACACGCTGGCGATAAGCGCCCGGTGCTTCCACAGGTAGCGGACGCCGGAATAGAGCGTTAGCCCGAGCGCTAAATACAGCAGCGCGTGGCCGCCGTAGATCCACGCCTGAGGGAATGGCGTCAGCAGCGTCGCCGGAATCCGGCCCGCAAGTTCCCACTCCTTCAGCACGAGTAGGAGTAGGAAGTAGATCACCATGACGATCTGCCACGCGGTTTTGTGTTTCCCTAGGCGCTCGGAGGCCAGCACGATGCCTTTCCCGGCCGCCAGGAGACGCAGTCCGGTAATAAGAAACTCGCGGCTGATCACGACAATCGCCGCCCAAGCCGGAATTGCATGCAGCGGCACAAGGCAGATGAACGCCGCGGCAATCATGATCTTGTCCGCGAGCGGGTCCATGAGTTTGCCAAAATCGCTCACCAAATTCCGCCGCCGGGCGATCTCGCCATCGAGATAATCCGTGATTCCCGCCGCCACGAACGTCACCAGCCCCACGGTGAAATGCCACGCCCATTCGGACGACAGCGCCGCGACGAAAATGATCGTCAGAAAAAAGCGCGCGACGGTGAGTTGGTTGGGCAGATTCATGCAGCGCCCAAGCGCTTAGCCGAGCCCCGTCGCCGCGTCCACGAAAGACCGGAAATATCCTGGCCAAAACTCCGTTGCGTCCTCTTTGCGCTTCACCCTACTCTCCCACCCCTCGCATCTTTTCTTGAAACCAAAACCTATGAATACCTGTGACATCGGCCTGATCGGTCTCGCCGTGATGGGCGAAAACCTCGTCCTGAACATGGAGAGCCGCGGCTTTCACGTTGCCGTCTTCAACCGCACGACCAGCGTCACCGACGCGTTTGAGGCAGGCCGGGGCAAAGGGAAGAACTTCGTCTTTGCCAAAACGCTCCCCGATTTCGTCGCTGCGCTGAAACGTCCGCGTCGCGCGCAAATCATGGTGAAAGCAGGCGCCCCGGTCGATGCCGTCATCGCGCAGCTCGTCCCGCTGCTCGAACCCGGCGACGTCATCATCGACGGCGGCAATTCGCTCTGGACCGACACCCAGCGCCGCGAAAAAGCGCTCAAGGAAGTGGGCATTCACTTCTTCGGGGTCGGCGTCAGCGGCGGCGAGGAGGGCGCGCTGAAAGGTCCGTCTATCATGCCCGGCGGCTCCGCCGAAGGCTGGAAATCACTCGCGCCGATCTACACGAAAATCGCCGCCGTGGCCGAAGGCGAGCCCTGCTGCCGCTACATGGGGCCGGACGGCGCGGGTCACTACGTAAAGATGGCGCACAACGGCATCGAGTATGGCGACATGCAGCTCATCTGCGAGGCCTACGCCATCCTCAAAACCGCGCTCAACCCCAGCGCCGAGGAGTTTCACCAGATTTTCGGCGAGTGGAACAAGGGCGAACTCGACAGTTTCCTCATCGAAATCACCACCGACATTTTCTCCCGGAAGGATTCCGAGACCGGCCAGCCCATCGTCGATCTCATCCTCGACAAAGCCGGGCAAAAAGGCACCGGCAAATGGACCGTGGGCCACGCCAGCGAGATGGGCGTGCCGCTTTCGGTCATCGCCAGTGCCGTCGAGGCCCGCATCCTTTCCTCGCTGAAAGACGAGCGCGTGGCCGCGAGCGCTGTGCTCGCCGGACCGACGCCCGCGCCTTACCGCGGCGACCGCGCGCAGCTCATCGCGGCCGTCCGCGACGCGCTCTACGCGTCAAAGATCATCAGCTACGCGCAAGGCATGGTGCAGCTCGGCAAGGCCAGCGAACTCTACAATTGGAACCTGAATTTCGAGGACATCGCCTCGATCTGGCGCGGCGGTTGCATCATCCGCGCGCGGTTTCTCAACCACATCACCGAGGCCTACAAAAAAAATCCCGCGCTCAAAAATCTCGTCCTCGATCCGTTCTTTGCCGAAGTGCTCCAGCGCACCCAGACCAACTGGCGCACCGCCGTCCAGACCGCCATCGAATACGGCGTCGCCGTCCCCGGCTTCAGCGCCGCACTCAGTTACTTCGACAGCTACCGCTCCGCGCGCCTTCCCGCGAACCTGCTCCAGGCACAGCGCGATTATTTCGGCGCCCACACCTACGAGCGCGTGGACAAACCCGCTGGCGAGTTTTTCCACTACGACTGGCTCGGTTCGTAATCGTCCGCGCGAAGAACGCCGCGCCGATTCCTTTTCCCGCATCGGATCGGGCGTGACGAGGCGTGCGAACCGAGTGGCTTTTCCGAAAAGCGCCGGGCACCTTCCGGCGCTTTCATGCCACCCATTCGCACAGCCTTTGTTCTCGGCGCCGGCCTCGGCACCCGCTTGCGCGCGGTCACGATGCGCCGCCCGAAGCCGCTCATCCCAGTCGTCAACCGCCCGCTGATTTCCTACGCTTTCGACCACTTGCTCGAAGTCGGCATTCAGCGACTGGTCGTGAATACCCACTGGCAGGCGGAGCGATACGCGGAGTTTTTCCCCTCTGCAGACTATCGCGGGGCGAAACTGATTTTTCGGCACGAGTCGCCGGAGGTGCTGGAAACGGCGGGCGGCATTTGGAACGTCCGCGACCTCCTGCGCGACGAACCGTTCATCGTCTATAACGGCGACATTTTTACTGACCTCCCGCTCGCACCCGCACTCCGTGCTCACCGCGAGCGCGGCAATGAAGTCACGCTCATCCTCCGCTCGGCGGATGGCCCTCTCCAAATTGCCTGCGACACCACCAGCGGACGCGTCACCGACCTGAGCCACCAAGTCGATCCGGCGAGTGATCTGCGCTTTCTTTTCACGGGGATTTACATCGTCTGTCCCGAGTTCATCCGGCGCATCCCACCCGCGACGAAAATCAGTGTCATCCCGATTTTCTGCGAAATGATACGCGCGGGCGCGAAGCTCGGCGGCGTCGTGATCGACGACGGAAGCTGGCGGGATCTCGGCTCGCGCGAGCAGTATCTCGCGGTGCATTCGGCGCTGGCGCAAAACGGCATGCGGCCCGACGAGTGGATTCACCCGACCGCGCACGTCGCGTCGGACGCCCGGATCAGCGGAGCCACAGCCATCGCCCCCGGAGCCCGTGTCGGCGCGGGCGCGGTGTTGCGCGATTGCCTCGTGTGGGAAAACGCCGAGGTCGCACCCGGCGCGGATCTCACGCGCTGCATCGTCACCCGCGCCGCGCGGGCCGAGGGGACACAGACGGATTTCGACTTCGCCTAAGAACTCGCGCACATTTTTCGCCCCATGTCCGCCAGCCACGCTCCGCACAGTATCTCTGTCCTCCCTATCGAAAAGGGCGGCTCCGGGCGCAAATTCTGGCGCATGCATGTAGGCGGGCAGACGCTCATCCTCGTGCGCTACGGCGAGGATCGCCCGGAGAACAAACACTACGTCGCCATCGCGCGCTTCCTCGCCGGCGTCGGCGTGCGCGTGCCGGTCACGCATTTTCATGATGAAAGCGAAGGCCTGATCATCATGGAGGACGCCGGAGAGACCGACCTCTGGAGCCGACGCCACGACCCGTGGCCCCAGCGCCGCGCGCTCTACCAGCGCACCCTCGACCAGGCGCTCATTCTGCACACGCAGGCCCATCGCGCGCCCGGCGCGGACTCGCTCACCATCCTGCAGCCGGTCTTCGACGCCGCACTTTACCGCTGGGAGCAGGATTACTTTTTCGAGCACTGCCTCGGCCGGCATTTTCGCATCAGCCCCGAGCGCCTGGAGGCTGAAGGCGACCGCGCGCGGCTTCGTGAAATCGCCGAGCATCTGGCCAAGCAGCCGCGCTGTCTCGTGCATCGCGATTTCCAAAGCCAGAACATCATCGTACGCGACGGCGAAATCTGCCTCATCGACTTCCAGGGTCTCCGCCCCGGACTCGCGCAGTACGACATCGCCTCGCTGCTCCTCGATCCCTACGTCACGCTCACGCCCGCCGAGCGCGAAGAACTCCTCGCCCACTACCTCAGCGGCCTCCACGGTCCCGGCCGCCACGGAGCGCCCGGCTTCCGCTCGCTTTACGAACTCTGCGCCATGCAGCGCCTCATGCAGGCGCTCGGTGCCTACGGCAAACTCGGCCACGCTGACGGCCGCACGCCTTTTCTCGACCACATCCCGGCGGCCCTGCACTCGCTGCGCGAAGTCCTCGCGGGCATCGCGGGTCTCGATCGACTGCGCGCCTTGCTCGCCGCGCTTTAGCAGAAAAGGGAGCGCGCTACACCTGCGCCGTCGCTAGCTGCACCCGCGGGAGCAGGAAGTCCACAATCTGTGCCACGCATTCTCGCACCTCGAACTCCGCCGTGCGCACATGCACGTCCGGCGTCTCGGGCGCTTCATACGGCGCATCAATGCCGGTGAATTGCTGGATCTCCCCGGCGCGCGCGCGGCGGTAGAGTTGCTTCGGATCGCGCTGCTCGCAGACCGCCAGCGGCGCGTCGATGAACACCTCGAAAAATTCGCACCCGCTTGCGGCGGCGATGGCGCGCGCTTTTTCGCGATCTTCGCGATACGGCGAGATGAAAGCGGTGATCGTCACCTGCCCGGACATCGCCAGCAGCCGCGCCACCTCGGCGGTGCGGCGGATGTTTTCCGCGCGATCCTCGGGCGAAAAGCCGAGGTCCGCATTGAGCGCGCGCCGCAGGTTGTCGCCATCGAGCAGAAAGGCGTGGAGGCCGCGCTCGAACAGCTCGCGCTCGACTTCGCGCGAGATCGTGGACTTGCCCGAACCCGAAAGACCGGTGAACCAAACCACACATCCCTGGTGACCGGCCAGCGCCCAGCGCTGCGTCGTCGTGACGTGGCCTTCGCTCACAAAGAGATTCTTTTGCTCACTGCTCATACGCGAAAGTCTTTGCCGAATCGGGCGCGTCTTTGGCAAGGCTGCGCTTGTCTTTCCCATGTCCGTCCCGCGCCCACCTTCCAATCGTCCCACCGCATGTGCGGCATAGCCGGCTTCGCGGGGCGCGGGGATTCCGGCGTATTGCGCCGGATGACGGACGCCATCACGCACCGCGGCCCCGATGCGGAGGGGCATTGGGCGGAGGAAAAAGCGGGCGTCTTCCTCGGGCATCGCCGCCTCTCCATCGTGGATCTCGCCGGGGGCGCGCAGCCCATGTGGACCGCCGACCAGCAGCTCGGCGTGACCTTCAACGGCGAGATCTACAACCACGCCGAACTCCGCGCGGAGTTGAAGATGCGCGGCTGCCAGTTCACCACCGACCACAGCGATACCGAAGTGCTGCTCCACGGCTACCGCGAGTGGGGCGAGAGTTTCGTCGAGCGGCTCAATGGCATGTGGGCGTTCGTCATCTACGACCGCACGCGGCAGCGCCTTTTCGGCAGCCGCGACCGCTTTGGAAAAAAGCCGCTCTACTATTTTCAGGAGGGCGAAACTTTCGGCTTCGCGAGCGAGTTGCCTGCGCTGCTCCAGCATCCGCATTGCCCGCGCAACCTCTCGCCGCTCTCGCTTAAAAAGTACTTCGCCTACTGCTACATCCCCGCGCCGCGCTCGATTTACGAACGCGTGTGGAAACTGCCGGGCGGGCACTCGTTCACCTTTGATCTCGGCAGCCGTGAGCTGAAGACGTGGCGGTGGTGGGAGTTCGTGCTTGATGCCGATCCCTCGTTCAGTCCGGCGCTCGTTACTTCCGACGCACTTTGTGAGGAAATTCGGGAAACCCTCGAACGCGCCGTCCAGCGCCGACTGATGTCCGACGTGCCCCTCGGCGTCTTTCTCAGCGGCGGCATCGACAGCTCGGCCATCGCCGCGCTCGCCGCGAAGCACGTCCCCGCCGGCCAGCTCAACACGTTTTCGATCGGCTTCAACGAACCCAGCTTTGACGAGTCCACCTTCGCCCAACTCGTTGCCGACAAACTCGGCACGCGACATCACAACGACATCCTCGACCTCGACAAGTCCGTCGCGCTCCTGCCCGAGATCGTCGCGCGGCTCGACGAACCGCTCGGCGACGGTTCGCTGCTCCCGACGTATCTGCTTTCGCGCTTCACCCGCCAGCACGTCACCGTCGCGCTCGGCGGCGATGGCGGCGACGAACTCTTCGCCGGTTACGATCCCTTTCGCGCCCTGCGCGCCGCCGAGCTTTACGCGAAGTTTGTGCCGCGTCCGGTGCATCACGCCATCCGACTGCTCGCCGCGCGCCTGCCGGTTTCGCATGAAAACGTGAGCTTCGATTTCAAAATCAAGCGCACGCTAATGGGCCTGAGCTATCCGCCGAAAATCTGGAACGCCGTCTGGATGGGCGCGCTCGAACCCAGCGGCCTCGCCCAGCTTTTCCGCGAGCCGTGTAACGAGGAGGAAATTTATAGCGAAGCCATCGCGGCCTGGGACCGCTGCGCCCAGCCGAACCTCGTGGACCGCGCGCTCCAGTTTTTCACGAACGTCTATTTGCCGGACAACATCCTCACCAAAATCGACCGCGCCTCGATGATGTGTTCGCTCGAAGCCCGCTCGCCATTTCTCGACATCGAGGTGGTCGATCTCGCCCGCCGCATCCCGTGGCAGCTCAAGCTCCGCAGCGGCCAGACGAAATGGATTTTGAAACGCGCCCTCGATCCGCTGCTCCCGCGCGAAATCATCGACCGCAAAAAGAAAGGCTTTGGCATGCCCATCGGCCGCTGGCTGCGCGAGGGGAAATTCACTTTCGACCACGCCCGCACCTTTCCGTATCTCGACGCGGCCTTCGCCGAGCGCCAGCACGCCGCCCACCTGAGCGGCGCGCGCGACGAGCGGCTCTTCCTCTGGAGTTACTGGCTGCTCAGCCAGTGGATGAAACGATGAACGCCCCGCTGCCACTGCGAGCGTCCCGCTCGCTCCGGGAAACGCACGCGTCCCGGAACACCACCATGCCGCGATGAAAATTCTCGTCCTCTGCTACGAATATCCGCCGCTCGGCGGCGGCGGCGGGCGCGTGGCGCAGAGCATCGCGGAGCAGATGGTCGCACGCGGCCACGAGGTGCGCGTGCAAACTGCCGCGCTCGGCTGGCGCTCGGTCCATGAGTGCATCGGCGGCGTGGAGGTCTTCCGCACCGCCAGCGGACGCCGCGCGCCCGACACCTGCCGCGTTCACGAAATGGCCGCCTATTGCGCGACCAGTTTTCTCCCCACGCTCCGCCACATCCGCGCGTGGCACCCCGATGTCATCCATGCGCACTTTGCCATGCCCACCGGCTTGCTCGCCTGGGCCGTGCATCGCCTCACTGGCGTTCCGTATGTCCTCACCGCGCACCTCGGCGATGTCCCCGGCGGCGTGCCGGAGCAAACCGACACCTTGTTCAAATTCATCGGTCCCATCGCCCGCCGCGTCTGGAGCCGCGCTGCCGCCGCGACCGCCGTCAGCTCTTTCGTGCAGGAACTCGCCGAGCGGGCCTACGGGCGGAAAGTCGTGCGTATCCTCAATGGCATCGACCTTGGAGACGAAAGCGTGAAGGGGCAGGCGGCAAGTGTCAGCGAGCAGCCTCACTTCGTCTTCGTCGGCCGGTTCAGCGAGCAGAAGCAACCGCGCGTTTTCACCGAAGCGCTTGCGCAACTCCACGCGGAGCCCTGGCTGGCCACCATGATCGGCGACGGTCCGCACCGACCCGCCGTGGAGGAGAGCATCGCCCGCCACGGTCTCGGCGAGCGGGTGCGACTGACCGGCTGGCTCGATGCGCCCACCGTGCAGCGCGTGCTGGCGCAAGCCGATGCGCTGGTCATGCCGTCGCTTTCCGAGGGTCTCCCCGTCGCGGCCATCGAGGCGCTGAAACACGGTCTCGCCATCATCGCCAGCGACATTCCCGGCATGCGCGATGTGCTCGCTGACGGCGTCAATGGGCGCGTCTTTCCTGTCGGCGATACCGGCATGCTCGCGACACAACTCGGCTCGCTGCTCGCCGACCGGCCTGCTCTCCTCGCGATGAAGCGCGCGAGTCGGGAAAAGGCGCGAACCTTTGACCTCCCTCGCATCACCGACGAATACGAAGAAGTCCTCCAGAGCGTGTGCGGGCTGGAAAATCGCCCTTGACGCACTTTGGGTGGGTGACTAGGCAGGCACTTGGCAAGTGCAACTGCATTTCGTGGTCGCGCCGGATGCCAAAACATCAACCCAGAAAGTCATAATCATCATGAAAAAACTCCTCACCCTCATCGCGTTGGCTGCCATTCACTCCGGCGCGTTTGCAGCCGAACCTGCTGAACCAGCCGCTCCCTCGTCTAAAGCAGGCGTAGCGGCCAAGGCAAAAATCGACAAAGCAGCCGCAGCAGTCCACAAGGCGACCGAGCCCGTGGCTACTCCGGCGAAGCCCGCCGTTCCCGCTGCTAAAGCGATGGGCATGTACACCAAGGTCGATGCCATCGACGCAGCGGCGAAGACCTTTAGCCACAACAACAAGGACGGCACGGTCGTGAAGTTCGTCGTCACGGACACCACCGACATTAAGAATGGCGACGCAGCGGCCAAGCTCTCCGACATCAAAGTGGGCGACACCGTGAGCGGTTCGCGGATTAAGAAAAGCGCCACGGAATATGAAGTGGTGAAGATCACCAAGTTCGGCCCCGCACCGGCGAAGGCCGAAGTGGAGAAAAAAGTGAGCGGCGACAAGAAGGCTCCCGCTCCGACTGAGAAGAAGCCCAACTAAGTTCTTTTCCTCGCGGCTCCGACCGCGACCTTTGCCGAAACCGGCACCCGGTCTTTCCGGGTGCCGGTTTTCGTTTGCCCGGACGTTGGCTTCGATGCGCCGGGAAAAGGCCGCAGCCGCCCCTTGCCGTTTTCCTTTTCACGCCAATACTCCCTCCCCATGCCGCCGACCACGCTTGCTCCCGCCGCGACCACTGCCTTGCCGCGTCCAGTGCCAGTGCAGAAAATCCGCCCGCCGAAAAAGAACATCCCGCAGACGCTGGTGCAGCGGCAGCACATTCTCGAACGCGTGCGCGCCTACGTCGCGGAGCATCAGCCCGTGCCGCCGATGCCGCCGGACGAGCTGAAAGTCCACGCCGACCGGCTCGTGGCGCAGCTCGGATGCGAGCCCATTTACCGCGACTACATCGGCGTGCTTCTGAACAACGAAATGTGGCGCGAGCCGCTAGCCGCCGTGCCTTTCGAGCGCCGCCTGCTGCTGCTGCCGAAATGCCTGCGCGTGGAGAATAAGTGCCCCGCGCCGTTCGATGAATTCGGGCTCCTGTGCAAGCAGTGCGGGCTTTGCACGATCCAGGATTTGCAGGCCGAGGCGGAGCGGCTCGGCTACGCGGTGCTCGTGGCGGAGGGCAGCGCCATCGTGATGTCGCTCATCCAGACAGGAAAAATCGAGGCCATCGTCGGCGTCTCGTGCCTCAGCGTTTTGGAGCGCGCTTTTCCCTACATGGAAGCCGCCGCCATCCCCGGCGTCGCGGTGCCGCTGCTCCAGGACGACTGCATCGACACGAACGTCGATATCGACTGGGTGTGGGACTACATCCACCTCACCAGCGACGACCAGACACGCCGCCTCGACCTCGGCCAGCTTCGCGATGAAATCGACTTCTGGTTCACCCCGCTGAGCCTCGATGCGATCATGGGCGCGCCGCAGGGCGAGACGGAGAAAATCGGCCGCACCTGGCTCGCACGCGCGGGCAAGCGCTGGCGTCCGTTTCTCACCGTGGCCTGCTATCAGGCGCTCCGCGCCACACCCGGCGCAGCCTTGCCCGATGACCTGCGCAAGGTCGCCGTGGCCATCGAATGTTTCCACAAAGCCTCGCTCATCCACGACGACATCGAGGACGGCGACGCGCAGCGCTACGGCGAGAAAACGCTGCACGAAGAGCACGGCGTGGCGGTGGCGCTCAATGTCGGAGACCTGCTCATCGGCGAAGGCTACCGCCTGCTCGCCTCGTGCCGCGCGAGCGCCGAACAGAAAGCCGAAATGCTCCGCATCGCCGCCGAGGGCCAGCGCGAACTCTGCCGCGGCCAGGGCGCGGAACTCGTCTGGGCGCGCACGCCGCAGCCGCTCACCTCGCTCGAAGTCATCGACATCTTTCGCAAAAAAACCGCACCCGCCTTTTCCGTCGCGCTCCAGCTCGGCGCGATCTACGCCGGGCAGTTCGAGGAAAACGAGAGCGTGCTCGCCGCCTACAGCGAAGCCCTCGGCATCGCCTACCAGATCCGCGACGACCTCAGTGATCTCGGCGCGAGCGGCGAGACCAATGACATTGCGGGACAGCGCCCCAGCCTCCTCCTCGCCACCGCCTATGAACGCGCCACGCTCGAAGCCGCCGGTGCCGACCAGGCCCTCGCAGCCACGCGCGCCGCGCAGAAGCTCGCGCTCGAAGCCCAATGGCGCCGCCTTTCCACCGCCGCGCCCACCGAGACCGAGGCGCTCTACCTTTCACTCCATGCCGACGAACGCTGCCGCACCCTGCTCGAAAGCTATAAGGAGGAGGCTATCCGCAGCCTCCGCGACGTGGACAACGCCAACCTCAAAGGCCTCCTCCGCCGCGTCCTCGGCAAGATCTTCAACGACACGGAGATCAAAGGTTGGTGCAAAGAGTTCGAGGAGAAAAACCTCGCGCCCGTGGACGGCGAGGCGGTTTGAAAAGCCGGCCATCCTGAGCGGAGCCTCAGTCCAGAGCCAAGCAGGCGGCGCATGCCTTGACACCGCGCGGCGGCGGCGGGAAAGGTGCGCGCTCACTCCGGCAAAGAATCCTAAACCCTAAATCCTAAATGCACCCGCCCCGCATTCTCTCCGGCATCAAGCCGACCGGCCAGCCGCACATCGGCAATTATTTTGGCATGATGCGCCCGGCCATTGAATGGCAGGAGCGTGGCGAAGCGTTTTACTTCATTGCGGACTATCACGCGCTGACTTCGGTTTTCGATCCGGCCAAGCTGCGCGAGTATGTGCGCGGGGTGGCGCTGGACTTTCTGGCGTGCGGGCTCGACCCGGCGAAGGCAGTGCTTTTCCGCCAGAGCGATGTGCCACAGCACACCGAACTGGCCTGGCTGCTGAGCTGCCAGACGCCGATGCCGATGCTGGAAAATTGCCACGCTTACAAAGACCATCTCGCGAAGGAAAAGACGCCGTCGCACGGGCTTTTCGCCTACCCGGTGCTGATGGCGGCGGACATCCTGATCTACGACGCGAATGTGGTGCCGGTGGGCAAGGATCAGAAGCAGCACGTCGAGGTCACGCGCGATCTCGCGCACAAAATGAACGCGCTTTACGGCCCGATCTTCACGGTGCCGGAGGCGAGCATTTTACCGACGCTGGCGACAATCCCCGGACTCGACGGGCAGAAGATGAGCAAGAGCTACGGCAACACCATCGAGCTGTTTCCCGAGGAAAAGACGTTGCGCAAAAAGATCATGGGCATCGTCACTGACTCGACGCCGGTGGAGGCGCCGAAAGATCCGGCGAGTTCGTCAATCGTGGCGCTCTACCGGCTCTTTGCGCCGCCTGCGGAGGTGGAAAAAATGGAGGTGGATTTCCGCGCGGGCGGGACCGGCTATGGCGATTTCAAAAAGCGGCTCTTCGGCGCGGTGTGGGATTTTTTTGCTCCCCAGCGCGCCCGTCGCGCGGAGCTGGAAGCCGATCCCGGGTACGTGGACGGCGTGCTCGCCGACGGCGCGCAGCGGGCGGGCGCGATCGCGGAAAAAGTGATGCAGCGCGTGCGGACAGCGGTCGGGCTGCGGCACTGATCCAGCCCTGGCGCGCCCCTTTGCCAAAGTGAACCACGTCTGCACAACGCCGAAAAAACCATAGCCAATGAGAATAACCGAATCTTCCTGTTGCGCTGCCCCGGCATTTGTCTAGGCTTCGCGCCCTGCCAGCCCGCGGTTGGGCTGGAGAAACAAGACAGCCAACGACAAAAATGATGAATGATAATCCTGGAGAGAGAATGGGATCCGATCCGATCGCTTCCGAAAAGGTTGTGAACGATCGCAAAATCTTCTTTCTCGACCTTAAAGAAAATCAGCGTGGGCGGTTTCTGAAAATCACCGAGGACGTAGGCGGACGGCGTGACACGATCATGCTCCCGGCTCCGGCGTTTAAGGATTTTCTGGAAGCGCTCCAGCGTCTGGTCGAGTTCGAGGGCAAGCTCTAAGCAGCGCGCCTGATACTCGGCTCCTTCGTGGGCATCCGGGAACGGAACCCGGGTGGATGCTGCGGAGGCTTGAAAACTTCGAGTCGCTTCTCCCCCAAAAGAAGCGGCTCTTGTTTTGTACGGATCCGGCGGGCTACGCGAAAAGGCGCGCCCATTCCTCCGGCTTGAAACCCGTGGTGCCACGATTTCTTCCAAGCGCGAAGGGCCGCTTCACGAGGTTGCCGTTTGACGCGAGCAGCGCGAGCGCCTCATCCACGCTCATCTGCGGCAGGCGTTCCTTCAGGTTCAGCGCGCGGTAGTCCTGGCCGCTGGTGTTGAAAAGCCGGCGCAGATCGCCGCCCAAGTGCGACCGCATCGCGCGCAGTTCGGCGACGCTTGGCGGGTGCTCGCGGATGGCGATCAGCTCATGCGCGATTTTTCGCTCCGCGAGAAACTGCTGCGCCTTCCGGCAGGTGCCGCAGCCCGCGTAGGTCCAGACGCGCAGGCTCACCGCGCGAGGCCGAGATTGCGCACGACCTGCACGGTCGAGTGCGGCTTGTTCAGCGAGTAGAAGTGCAAGCCGGGCACGCCGAACTTCAGTAGCGCCTCGCACTGCCTCGTGCAGTATTCGATCCCATATTCGATGACCGCCGCATCGTCGTCGCCAATTTCATCCAGCCGCGCGACAAACGACACGGGCAGCCGTGCGCCGCACATCTCGGTAAATTTTTTCGTCTGCCTCCCCGAAAGGATCGGCAGCATGCCGGGGATGATCGGCGGCACGCGGCCCAGCTTTTTCTCGAGGTAGTCGTGGAAGCGGTAGAAATCTTCGTTATCGAAAAAGAGCTGCGTGATGACGAAGTCCGCGCCGGCGTCTATTTTCCCCGCCAGGAAATCCCAGTCGGCCAGCTTGCCCGCCGTCTGCGCGATGTGCCCCTCGGGAAAACCCGCCGTGCCGATGCTAAACCCGCCCAGCTCGCGGATGAACCGCACAAGCTGGCTGGAATACTGGAACCCGCCCTCGGTCGCGATCCATTCGCCAGTGCCGCCCGGTGGGTCGCCGCGCAGCGCGAGGATATTCGTGATGCCGCGCGCGCGCGCCTCGGCCAGCACCTCGCCGAGCTGCGCCTGCGTGGAATTCACGCACGTCAGGTGCATCATCGCCGTCAGCCCGTGCTCGCGCTGGATGCGATCCACGATGCCCACGGTCTTGTCGCGCGTGCTGCCGCCGGCACCGTACGTCACCGAGCAATAATCCGGCTTCAGCGCGAGCAGCTCGGGCAGCGTTTTCTCCATGAGCGCGCGGTCGCCCTCGTCGGTCTTTGGCGGAAAAAACTCGAACGAAACCGCCGGGCGGCCCGCCTCACGGCAGGCAGAGTGAATGTCGCGGATGAATGGCATGGGCGCGGATAGTGCATCGGGAGAGCGAGGCGGGCAAGCCGGGCGGTGCGGGAAAAATGCCAGGCAAGGGATGGGCACACTTGCCCAAAGTCGGCGGGGCGGGCGCGGGCGAATGCGTCGAGAGTGGAGGCAATTCTTAATCCTATCCTAATCTCAATCTCCTGCCGCCGCCCCTTGGCGCGCTCCGCTTGCCGATTAAGATTTAGATTACGATTAGGATTAACTGAGGGAGCAACTCGCACATGAAAAAAGGCCTCATCCCATTTGCCGCATTCGCCGCCGCCCTCACCGGGTTCGCGCGGGCTGAGGATTTTCAGGGCTCCACCCACCCGCTCGAATACGACGCCGCACCGATCCGCTACAGCACCACCGAGCCCGCCGACGCCGTCGCCGCGCTCACTCAGCGCATTCAAAGCGGCGAGGTGAAGCTCCATTGGGACGACACGTTCGGCTACCTTCCTGGATTGCTCGACGCACTCCACGTTCCCCGCTCATCGCAGATGCTCGTATTCTCGAAAACCTCGCTCCAACGGACCTACATCAATCCGAAAAATCCGCGTTCCGTCTATTTCAACGACGACATCTACATCGGCTACGTGCCCGGCGCGCCGGTCATGGAAGTGTCCACCGTTGATCCCAAGCTCGGCGCGATCTTCTACACCCTCGATCAGGAAAAGCTCCGCAAGCCGAAGTTCACGCGCTCCGCCGACTGCCTCCAGTGCCACGGTGGCCTGCGCTCGCTCGGCGTCCCCGGTCACATCCTCCGCTCCGTGCCCACCGACCTCTCCGGCGAATTGGAGAGTCGCGACGAAATCAGCGACATCGACCAATGCACTCCGCTCGCCGACCGCTGGGCCGGCTGGTTTGTGACCGGGCAACACGGAGCGCAGACGCATCGCGGCAACCTCATCGGCAGCGAAGATTTCGCCCGCCAGCTCCGCGAGCCCAACTGGCGCGGCAACCTCGTCGATTTACACGCCTTTTTCGATCCGGCGAAAACGCTCGCGTCCGGCAGCGACATCGTCGCCCTCATGGTGCTCGAACATCAGGCGCACATGCACAATTACATCACCCGCCTGAACTTCGACGCCCAGCAGATGCTCGCGATGTACGGCCACATTCGCTACCTCAAGCCGCAGACCGACGCCTTTCTTCGTTACCTCCTTTTCACCGAGGAAGCCCCGCTCACCGCACCCATCGGGGGCAGCCCGGCATTCATCCGCGACTTCACCGCAACCGGCCCGCGCGACCGCCTCGGGCGCTCCCTGCGCGACCTCGATCTGCGCACGCGGCTGTTCAAATACCCCTGCAGCTATCTCATCCTCAACCCGGCCTTTGACGCCTTGCCCGCACCCATCCGCGACAGCATTCTCACGCGACTTCACGCCATCCTCACGGGCCAGGATCAGGATCCCCAATTTGCCAAGCTCGCCGCGGATGATCGTCGCGCCATTCTCGAAATTCTCCGCGAGACCAAGCCCAGCCTGCCCGCGGTCTGGAGGGCGGAAAATTAACGACCCGCGCCGGGTTACTTTTCCCGAACGTGGCGGAACGGATAGCTCTGCACGATTCCCCGCACGATCGTTTTGAATTTGTATCCATCCTTCGCCGCCGCGCTTTGGATTTCCTGCACCGCAGGCATGTCATAAATCTCCAGCCTCCGGCCGAGCGCGTAGCTGAGCAGATGCTCAATGAACCCGCGCACAAACTCCTCGGGCTTTTCAATCAGCGCTGCCTTGAAGCCGGCGGGGCCGTCAAAGGCGCGGCCGTTCCACTCGGCGCGCGCGTCCACCGGTTGCTGGCCGTCCCGCGTGCGGCGCGCGCCGATGGGGTCGAACGCCTCCAGCGCGAAGCCCGGCGGATCGAGGCGGATGTGGCAGGAAAAGCACGCGGGTTGATCGCGATGCTGCTCAAACTTCTGCCGCACGCTTTGCGCGGTCGTGGACGCTTTCTCCGCGTCCTTGAGCACGAAGGCGATCTTCGGTTCCTGCGGCGGGCGATTGAAAACGGTCTCCAGCAGCCATGCGCCGCGCTTCACCGGGCTGGTGCGAAACGGCAGCGACGTGACGGTGAGCGGGCCGGCCATCGTGGCGAAGCCGCCGCGCGTGCGGTCGGACAGCGGGGCGCGCACCCACGCGCTGTTGGCGCGCATGTTTTTGAGTTCATCGGCACTGGCGGGTGGGAGCTTCGCGAGCGGCGCGGCACAGGCGGTTTCGAGGCCGTAGAGCTTCGCGAGCTGGCGGTTCAGCCATGTATAGTCGGCGTTCACGAAATCGAGCACGCTGCGGTCTTCCACGAGCACGGTTTCAAAAAGCAGCAACGCCTCGGTGAGCATCGGGCCGTGCAGCGTGCGCTTGCCCTGCTGACCGTAGTAAAAGCCGCGGAACAACTGCGGATCAGGCTTCGCCGTATAGAGCTGGTCGAGCCGCAGCCATTGCACGGCGAAGGACTCCGCCAGTTCGCGCACGCGCGGATCGCGCAACGTGCGGCGCAGTTCCTCGTCGAGCACGGCGGGCTCGTGGAGCCGGGCGGCGCGCAGCGTGTCGTCGGGCGGGGCAGACCAGAGGAAATAGGCGAGCCGGTTCGCGAGTTCGTGGTCCTCCAGCGCGCGGACGGCGGCGCGGCCGTTCACCGGTTCGGCGAGGTAGAGAAATTCCGGCGACGCCAGCGCGGCGGCGACGGCTTCCTTCATCGCGGCGGGAAAGGTCGCGCCCGACTTGATTGCGTCGTCGAAAAGACCCGCGTAGCGCGCGACCGTGCGCTCATCCACCGGATGCCGAAACGCCCGCGCGAGCCAGCCGCCCAGCCGCTCGCGGGCGATGTCCTGCTTTTCCCGCGCGGACATTTTTAACGTCGCGGCCACCGGCGCAGCCTGCGGCGTGGCGGTGATGAAACCCAGATCATCGAGCAGCACATAATTGCCGCTGAATTTCGAGCCATCCACGACCAGCTCCGTGATGTGCCGCCCCTCCGGCGCGCGGAACGCGAAGAAGGTATTCCCCTTCCCCGCGCCTTCCGGCAGGTCCGCGGAAAGCGTGTGCGCGCCGCCGCCGCTAAACTTCACCGTTATCGCGACTGGCCCTCGTTCCTTCTCCCGACTGAGTGCGCACAGCGCGAGATCCTGCACCGCTTCGCCAGGCAGCCCACCCTCGACGGCGAGCGTGAAGCGCAGCGTCTTCGCGCCTTTCACGGCATTGGTGAAAAGCGATTCGCCCGACGTTTCCTCGACGGTCGAAAATCCCGCGACCCACAAATCCTCGCGAGGTGTGAGGCGCAGGGTCTTGTGCCGATCCGCGCCGAAGCGCACCCGCACCGGCGTTCCGCCTTTGACCGTGAGATCACGCGCGTTCGCGTCCCACACGCCACCGATGCCTTCCTGCGCGGCGGCATCCACGTTGAACCGAAATTGATACGTGACCGTAACCGCGCCACCCGTCGTCGCCTGCAGCGGCAGATCGAGGTTCGGCGCAAACTCCCGCACCGCCGCGAATCCCTCCGCGCCCGGCCCGACCGCCACGACCGTCTCCGCCTTTGGCACGACCGCGGGATCGGCAATGAGCGCGCGGAAACTCGCGCTTTGCTGCGGCAGCTTCGGGCTCTCCACGATCGCGCGACTCAACGCGACATACTTTTCCAGCAGCAGCGGCGAGAGGTTCATCGCCTCGCCGCGATTCGCGAAGCCGTGCTCTGCGCGGTTCCCCCCCGGCAGGCCGGCGTCGGGCAGGAGCACGGCGTATTTCATCCCGTACTCGCGCACCGGCACCTCCACGCGCTCGGGCATCCGGCCTGCGGCGGGCTGGAAGTAATCGCTCACGACCGGCAGCCGCTCCGGGAAGACGAAAACATCGACCTTCAGCCCAAAGAGATCGCGCACCGTGTTGTTGTATTCCAAGCGTGTCAGCCGACGCAGCACCGCGCGGCCCGGATCACGCGCGCCCAGCTTCGGATCGGGCCGCACGGCGAGGTCCGCGATCCACGCGAGCAGCTTTGCACGTTCGGTTTCGGTCGGTTGCGCATCGCGCTTCGGCGGCGGCATCTGGTGCGACTCCACCTTGCTGAAAACCGACGCCCACACCCGGCGATCCGCCATCGCCGCCGCGTCGTTACCGAACCGTTCGAGATTCACGCCACCCTTCGGCTTCTTCTCATCGCCGTGACAGTCGAAGCAGTGCTTTTCCAAAAGCGGCAGAACCTCGCGCGAAAAATCGGGCGCGGCGTGCAGGAAAGTAGCTTGGACTTTAGTCCAAACGAACAGCAGCAGCAGCCACTTTGGACTAAAGTCCAAGCTACTTTCAGCGCTACGTCGAAAGCGCATACTCGCCCTCCTTCAACCGCGCTTTGACCGGATTTTCCGCGATGTAGCGGCGGTAGTGCTCCAACTGTTCCTCGCTGCGCACGATGTGATCGTAGGGTTCCGGTTGCCACAGCGTCCCCGTCTGTCCGAGCTGCTGATTGATCGCCCGTGCCGTCCTTCCTTTCCAACCTTGCAGAATGGTGCCCAGCTTCCATTGCCTCAGCGGCGTCACCAGCACATGAAAGTGATTCGGCATTACCACCCACGCATCGAGGTCGTAGCGTTCTCCGTGACACTGCACTAACTCGGAAACGACGATTTCCCGAACTTCCGGCGCTCGCAGGACACACGCCCCGTAACCCGCGTCGAGCCACCGATGCCACTCCGCCGTGAAGTGCCGGTGAAAGTCATTGCGGTCTTTCGCCGAAAGCTGGTCCAGTTCCTCCAAGGTGCGGAGTCTGCGGGCACGCAACCAAGTGTCGCGCTCATCGCGCCACTGATCGAGTTTTTCGCGCGGCATCGAGTCCGCGAGCCGGGACGTGACGAAGTACGTCACGCCTTCCTGCCGCCACTGCGGTAGATGCATCTCGTGGATGCGGACGGGCGCGCGCGGGTCGAACGGCTTCATAAAGTAGCTTGGACTTTAGTCCACTCGGACGGCTCTTTGGACTGAAGTCCAAGCTACTTTGCCGGTGCTATCCGCGAAGCGCTCGCGCTTCACTCCAGCGGCCTGCGCGAGCGTGAGCCAGAGATTGGCCAGCGGCACTTCGCCGGCAAAGTGATGATGCGCGCCGGGCTTCAGCGCTCCGCCCGCGCGACCCGCGAGGAGCACTTCGAGGTCGGAGTATTTGTGCGAATCGCCGTCGCTCAGCCCGCTGCCCATGACCACGCAGCAAGAGTCGAGCAGCGTCCCCTCGCCCTCGCGAATGCCGCGCAGCCGCTCGACGACATGCGCGAACAGCGCGACGTGGAAGCGGTCGATCTTGGTGATCGCGGCCTTCGCCTCGTCGCCTTTGGTGTGCGTGAGGACATGATGATTTTGCGGCTTGTCGAAGACACCGTGAAACATCCGCGGTGAATCCCAGCGTTCCGGGTCCACGATGAGCGAGGCCACCCGCGTCAGATCGTTTTGAAACGCGAGCACGATGAGGTCGCCCATGAGGCGCAGATAATCGCCGCGCTCCTCGGGGATGCCCGCAGGCTCCGCCATCGGTGGCTTACCCAGCCGCTTGGCCGCTCTCTCCGCCAGCTCCACGCGATGCTCCGTCGCGCGCACACTTTCGAGATACTCGCCGAGCTTTTCCTGATCCGCGCGACCGAGCCGCGCTTGCAGCGCCTTCGCATCCGCCAGCACCACATCCAACACGCTGCGCGTCGGTCTTCCCGCCGTGCCGAAGAGCCGCTGAAAAACCGCGCGCGGATTTTTCTCCACACCAGCCGCATAGCCCGGCGCGGCCCACGAGATGCACTCGTAGTAGCGCGTCTCCTTGCTGTCGGCGAAGTCGTTGCAACTCAGTTCCAGCGAAGGCAGCGCGGTGTCGCCGCCAATCTCTCGCGCGATGATCTGGTCGAGCGTGGTATTCGTGGGAAAGCCGCCATCCAGCGTCTCACTCGGCGGCGAACTGGTCATCCAGCACGCCCCGCATTGCGCATGCACGCCGGTGCCGCCGACAAACGTGCGATCGAGTCCGGTGCAAATGGTGATCTCCTTCCGCAACGCGGCCAGCGGCTCCAGCGCCGGCGTCAGCTCCCACTCCGCGCCCGTCGTCTTCGGGACAAAGGTCTGCTGATTGTAGCCATTCGGCGTATAGAGAAACGCGAAGCGCTGCGGTGCCTTCACCGCCCCCGCCGCACGCCCCCGCGGAGCCATCGCCTCCAGCCAAGGCAGCGCGACGGCCGCGCCGAGTCCGCGGAGAAAAGTGCGACGGTGCATGAAAAAGTAGCTTGGGCTTTAGCCCAAAGTCGGCCGGCAATCCATCTCGTTGATCGCAGAGATACCCGGCAGAGATACGCCAGCGCCCTCACCTTGTATGGATTTTCAGGCTGGTCCGAAGAACGGCCATTCCGCCAACGGCGGCTCGCGGTGACGCTCCTGCTCGAAGTCGCCTTTCCGCCCGCTCTTGAGCATCGCACCGATGTCGGCGTGCTCGGTGGTCATGCGGGGGTCTTCGAGCAATGCGGCGAGCCGCATTTGCTCGCCGGCGGCCAGCGGGACGGATGCGACATCGTCCGCGTGGCGCATGTGGTGCGAGTGGATGGGAATGCTGGTCTGGTGGCGCAGGTCGCGCAGGATGTCGTAGCCGGCGGGGTCGGTGTCGCCGTGATGGAAAAACTCCAGCGCCGGATGCGCGGTGTGCAGGCGGCGGAGGAGCGCGACGCTCGCGGCGTTCGGGAAGCTGCTCCAGACGAGCAGCACGCCGGAACGGAGCTTCGCGATTTCGAGGAAGGGCGCTTTGTTTTCGAGAATCAGGCAGCGCGGGGCGCTCGTCTCGATGTGCGACGCGCGGGTGACGTCGGCAGCGGAAAGTGTTGCCGGGTCTGAGAGTTGCCCGGCGTCGAGAGCGAGATTCACACCGCTCCACACACGCAGCGGGCCGTGGAGGGTCGCGACGCGCGGCATTGGCAGCAGGCCGTGCGATTCGAAGTCACGTACCGCGCCGCAAGTCGCCTCGGCGAGCAACTGCTCCAGAGAGCCCTGCCATTTTTCCAGGCGCTTTGAATCGGCTGTGAGTTCGTAGCTTGCGTAACGCACGAGGCGGCGGCCTTCCCACGCAAGCAGGCGTGCGATGAATTCGAGCATCCGCCTTCCGCGGGCCAACTGCGCCATGCCGAAAGGCTCCATCGCCCGCCAGCACCGCGCATTGTCTGCCCGGCGAGCGCAAAACTGCGCCCATTCCGCACGCCAGCGCACCGGCACCTCCCACGCCGCCGCTTCGCGGAAAAGTTGCGTCCAATTCTCGCGGCGGGCCGTCGGCGATTCACGACCGATCCAGTCGTAAAACTCGCGCTCCTTGGCGGGCGAGAGCCGGAGTTTCAGCAGCGTGGTGCGGGCGCGTTTGTTCTCCCACTCCAGGCACAGCACCTTGCCGTCCGCGGTGTCCAGCTCCTCCATCGCCAGCTCGTAGGCCTCGCCCTCCAGCACTCGTCCGGTCGCTTTCTCAAGTTCGGCGCACACTGCCGCGAAGGTCGGCTGCACGTCGTTCATGCCAGCCCCAGTCTTGCCCGCCTGCGAGCCTTCGTAGATGCGCGCGAGTGCGGCGAAAATCGGCGAACGCGGCCTCATTCCAGCCCGAGCAGTCGCCGCGCTTCCGGCGAGTCTTTGTGCAGACTCACAGGCGTGTTGCGGATGGCGAGCCGTTTGCCGACTCGCCGTTCATCCTTTGATACCACGACGAGGCTGTCGCAGTGCTCGAAGGCATACGGGATGTTCCCCGTGCTCATCGAAAACACGCCCTGCAAATCGAGCTGCGCGAGCGCCTCGATGCAGTTCTTGATGCGCTCGCCGCTGAGCTTCGAGAACGCCTCATCAATCGGCACCAGCGCGAGCGACGGCGCTTTGCTGCGCGTGTCGTGGCGTTTGTAGGCGCGCAGGTAGCTGGCGAGGATGGCGATGAAATACGGCGACTGGTTTTCGCCGCCGCTGAACTTTCCGCTCTGCCGGTCCACACGCGAAGTGGCGGTCACGGCACCGATGTCGTCGAGGTCGTCCACCTCCATGTCGTAGTCGTAGTAATGCCGGTAATCGAGCAACTCGGCGGTCGCTTTGCCGTCGGGCTGCTCGACGAGCAAGGTGAGGAATTTCTCGATGGCACCGCGCAGGTCCGCATCGGCGCTGGCGAAGAAAAGCTCGTCCTCGTGCGCGAGCGCGGAGGCGTCGAGGAGCTTGTGGTAGATGGCGAAGTCAGGGTTCTCCCACTTCACGATGTGGTAGCGATTGTTGCCGATGGGCCGCTTGAGCAGGTTGTTCAAAAGCAGCCGCGTGTTCTCCACTACGAAGAGCGCCGAGCGCAGCTTCTCGAGCACCTGCGTGCGGAAAAGTTTCTCCCATCGCCGGCGCGCGTCGGCGGATTTGTCGGCGTAGTTGGGAATGTCGGCGTCGTGCAGCTTGGCGAACTGCCGGTCGTAGGCGGCGTTGTCCGCGTCCTCGATGGCGAGGTCGTCGAACTTCGGATGCGTGAGCGCCAGCTCGCGCCGCGCCGCCTTCACGCGCTCCCACTCCGCATCCGCGCCTTTGTCGGCATCGTGAAAGCGCGTGTTGAATCGCTCCGCGGCCACATCCTTTGCCGGATACGCGGCGAGCATTTCGTCGCGCAGCTCGCCGAGCCGAGGAAGCCACTGCGAGACATCCGCCTCTCCATTCACCCGGTCGAAGGTCGCCTTCCGCGCATCCGCTTCCTCCGCGAGTTTGGCCGCCACTTTCTCCTGCTGGGAAAACTGATGCCGCTTCGCGCTGCCGAGCAATCCGCGCTGCTCGTCCTCCTGCTTCGCGATGTCTGCTGTCAGCTCCGCGTCGCGCTGCGCGAGCGGGTCGAACTTCGCCCGGTCGATTTGATTCAGCCGCTTGATGTTGCTGTCGAGTTGCTCCTGCAACGTGGGCAGTTCGCTCGCGGCGGTCAGGTCCTGCCACAGCGACGGCGGCGGGTCGAAAAGGTCGCGCCACTGCCGCTGCACCTCCTCGATGGCATCCGCGAGCGGACGCAGCCGGCGCTCCTCGGCTTCGAGTTCGCCGCGCTGCCGTTCCTTGAAGGCACGCTGCTGCTCCAGCCCGCGTTTCCCCACGAAAGGCAGATTGTCGTAGTGCCTCGTGCGCTCGACGAATGCGCCGCGCGCGATGAAGCCGTCGGGCATGATGGCCGCCTCGTGTTCACGAAGCTGCTCGCGCTGTTCGACGCACATCAGCCCGCCGAAAAGCTGGCTCACCACGGCGGCGGCGACGGGATGCGAAGTCGTCAACTTCTCCGCCAGCGAACCGGGCTGTACCGCGCGCTTCTGCTTCAGCGCCTTCGCGGGATTCACGAGCGACTCACCTGCCGCGGAGTCGCGGAGCTGATGGTAAAGCCTCTCCGCCGCGTCGTAGTCCTCCGCATCCACGACGACCGCGAATTTCCGCGTGAACGCGACCTCGATGGCGGGCCGCCAGCGTTCGTCACTCACCTCGCACAACTCGCGCAGATGGCGCGCTGGCAGGTCCGTGCGGCGCGCAAGCAGCGAGTTGTTCAGCGTATCGAGCAGGCGGGTCGGAAAGGGCAGCTTGCCGACGGCGAGTGCGGCGATTTGCTCGCGGAGCTGGCCGAGTTCCGAGCGCAGTTCCGAGAGCCGCTTTTGCGTCGGCTGTCCGAGCCGGCTCAAATCCGCGGCGAGCTTTTGGGCGGCATCGAGTAGCGTGTGAAAGGTTGCGTGAAACTTGGAGATGCCTCCCGTCTCCATTGCCGCGATGCCACGCTCGACGGCCACGACGTTCTCCGTGTCGAGTTCCAGCGGCAGCGCGGCGGCGGCTTTCACCCATTCGCGCGCACCGCGCACGCGGTTCGCCAGCGCGGAGTCGAGTGAGCGGCCCACGTCTTTCAAGCGCCCGATTTTCACCACGAGTTCCGAGTTCTGCCGCTTGATGTCGAGATAGAGCGAGCCGCCAGGCGATTCGCGGATGGTGTTGCGCAGCGCTTCCAGTTCGCCGCGCAGTTTTGGGATGCTCTCGCCGAGCACGGCCAGCCGCGCATTTTCCTCCGCGCACGCGGCGCTCAACTCCGCCAGTGCTCGCTCGCCATCTGCCAGCGCAGCGACGGCGTGGTCCCGGCGGCACTCGGCTTCGAGCCAGCGCGCGAGCGCGGCGTCGCGGCGTAGCGCGGCGTGGGTTTGGAAATGGCTCGCGATGGCCTCCAGCCGCGTGTGCTGGTCGCGCAGTTCGGCGAGCTGCCGCTCGTAGCCGATGAAGCTCTTGTAGCTGTCCGTCACGTCGCGCACATCGAGCCGGTCGGCGGGCAGGATGAAGTCGCGGCAGAATTGGTTGAAGCTCTTGAGAAAGGTGAACGACATCGCGCTCGGCAGGAGCGAGCGCAGCACGGAGCGGTCGAAGTTCAGATGCGACGGCTGGCACATGTCTCGGAGGTATTCGCCCAGCTCCGCGTAGAGCCGCCCGGTCACGCCGTCGCGCGCGGTGTGCGACTCCGCCATCGCCTTGAACGCGGCGTGACTGAGCGGGCGTTTTTCTTCATCGAGAAAATCCGCGCGTCCCAGCGAGGCCGGGATGAAGAACGGCGAGACGCGCCCTTGCTGCTCCGCCGCGCTGGCGAACTCGATGCGAAAGCCCCACGTCTCCACGCGCTTCCCGCCGGGCCAGGTGAATTCCATCGCGACGTAGCTGATGGCCGAGTCGCGCATGTATTGCGTCACGCCGGCTTCCTCCTGCTTCGTATCGCCGAGGCAGTAGCCTTTCAGCGTGCGGTCGCTGCGGTCGCCGGTGGCGGATTGGTTGAACTTCACGAGCCGCAAATCGCCGACGAGCACGAACTGGATGAGGTCCATGAGGATGGACTTGCCGCTGCCGGTGACGCCCGCGAGCAGCAGGTTCCCCTCGACGGTGATGCTGTCGCGGTAGCCATACCAATTCAGCGCGTGCAGGCGCGTGAGGCGGATGGCGCGGCTCTTGTCCTGGCTCATGGCGCGTCCTCCTCCTCGGTGTCGCCGTCGTCTCTTCCCAGAGCCGCCGCGAGATGCCGCTCAGCGTGGCGCGACCAGTCGGCGAGGTCCTGAAAAGGGATGACCCTTTTCAGCGTCGGCAGGATTTCGATGAGCGCGTCGGCGGGCTGCTCGGCCGGTGAGAAATGAAGGAGCGATTTGCGCTGGGCGAGGCGCAGAATTTCCACGAGCCGCGTCGGGCTGGGCAGGCTCTTGCGGAGCGGCTCGAATTTCGTGCGCAGCGAGTCGTTGAGCTGCGCGACGGTGATGCGCACCGGGGGCGTCTCGCCGCGGTCGCGCACGGCAGTGTCGAACTCATACCAAAGCGTGAGCAGCACGAGCGTGGCGTCGAGCTTCAGCCGCAGCATGAACGCGCCGGACTGCGGCACCGCCTGCACCAACCGCAGCTCGTGGTCCCAGAAAAGTTTCAGGTCGAGCAGCGCGGCCATTTCCTCGGTCCACTCGCGGTTCAGTTGCGCCCATTGGAAAAGTTCCGACTGCCCTGGCTCGGTGCCGAGGATGGCGCCATTCGCCACGAGCCGACGCAGGGCTTCGCCGAGACGTTCGCGGTCGGCCTCCGGCAGACGCGCGAGGAGGCCGTTCGAGTTGGCGGGCACCGGTGTCATCGGCGAGAGAGGGTGAAGCGTTCGATGCGACGGTTCAATTTCGTGTCGAACTCCGACATGGCAGCTTCGTCCATAGTCGCAGGAACTTCGACGCGATAGCGCGCATCCGCCGCGCGGGCGTGAAGCAAGCACGCGATGAGATCCGCGAGGTCATCGTCGCAGCGCAACGGGATTTCCGACGACGACATGCGCGCTCCGCGCTCCGGCAGGAGTTCCTCCACGAAGCGGTTCGCACGCGCCACGGTGAGCGAGTCACGTAGCGCCGACTGGACGCGCCGCAGCGCATCGTCGCGCTCGTCGTCCGACGCCTCCTCGTCGAGCGGAGCGATTTCACCCACTCCTCGCTGAAGTCGCGGTGTGTAGAGTGATTCGAGTCCCGCCATCAGCCGTGCGTCGTGCAGCCGCAGCGCGGGGAATTCCGCCGCTTCGTCGTCCATCTCCGCCACACGCCGGCCCGCGCCGTGGAGATTCAGCGCCTCGAAGAACGCCTGCACATGTGCGCGGCTCTCGCTCGTCGTCTCCTGCAAATAACGGAACCGCGCAAGCGAACGCCGCGTGAACTCCGCCGTCCTGCGGTCCACCGCATCGGCGACCGGCACCACGCTTTCCAAAAGCTGCTCCAACTCATCGAGCCGCAGCCGCACACGCGAGTGCGCCGTCTCCGCCGACACCGCGGGGTCGCGCCGCATCACCTCCGCCTGCATTTTTCCCAGCGCATCCGCATCCACTCCGAGCACGCTCACCGCGCGCCGCGCCTCGGCCAGCCGCAGCGGTAATCGTGAGCGCACCAGTTCCGCGTAGCAGGCGTGCCCGATGCGCTCGGCGAACTGGTCGAACAACACCGACAGATTTTCTCGCAGCGTCGGTGCCGCGAGCTGCTGCCGCGTGTGGCGTTCGATGGCCTTTTGCATCCCGCGCAACTCCGCGATGCCCGCCTGGAGATTCGCCGCGCACGTCTCCACCTGCGCCCACGGCTCCGCACACAGCGCATCCGCGTTCGCGAGCGTGGTGCAGACGTTCACGAGCTTGTCCGAAAACGCCACGCCCTCCGGAAATGCCAGCCGCCGCAGCGTGTGCAGCATCGTTTGCCCATTCGGATGAAAATGCACGAGCCGCTGCCAGTCATTGCCCTGCTCCGTCTCCACCCACCCCGCCACCTCGAAATAATCCAGCGCCGCCCGAGCACGCTCGCGTGCCGTCACTTCGCCCGCCGAGTGTCGCTCCACCTCGCGCTCCACAATCGCCAGCGCATCCTCCCGCTCCACGCCGCGCGGTGCGTCCGCCGCCGCGCGTTCCAGCGCATCCAGCGCATCCACATAAAGCCGCGAATCCTCCAAGCAGAGCACCCGGAAAAACTCCGGACGTAACTCGCGGAAAAGGGTGAAGGAAAGTTGAGCGGTCACGGGCCGATGGTCTGCTGCGCTAGCTGGCGCTGTCGAGCAAGGCCTGGGCAAATGTGAGCCGCGAAAGCCGGTCGAGCAGCGTGAGCTTGGAGGAGTGCTCGGTTTTCATCGCCCGATGTCAGTGAACGCCCTCACCGCGTGCAATCTTGGAGAGCGTGATGGCCTTACTCGCCGAGAACGGTGTGGGCGAGGAGTTGAGCGACGCGACGGAGAAAGTCGTAGTCGAGCGTGTCCGGCGTGTCGCTCGGCTGGTGGTAGTGCGGGTTGCGGAATTCGGAGGTGTCGGTCCACATCACGGCGGGGATGCCCTTTTCCCAAAACGGCACGTGATCGCTGCGGCGCAGAACGGGGAGAAAGCGCTCCAGGCCGAGCCGGACTTCGAGGCCCAGCACCGGAAAATCCGGGAGCGCGCCGCGGGCGTGCGCGAGGATCTCGCCGAGGAGCCGCGCGGACGTGCCGTTGGCCAGCAGCCCGAGGAAATCGCCGGTGTCCGGCAGCGCGATGGGGAGGCCTTCGGGGATATTCTGGGAACCGGGTTTGTGGAGGGCAAAGCCGACCATTTCCAAAATATGTGCCTGGGTCACCTGCCACGGCAGCGTGGGGAGCGTGTCGCGCACGAACTCGGTGCTGCCGATCAATCCGTCCTCCTCGCGGTTGAAGGCCGCGAACGCGACGCGCGGAAACGTACCGCCTGCCGCGCAGGCTTGCGCGACGGCGAGCAGCGCGGCGACGGCGCTGGCGTTGTCATCCGCGCCGGGGCAGGCGGGCACGCTGTCATAGTGCGCGCCGATGAGCACCGCCGTGCCGCGCAGTCCGGGCGGCACGGCCACGACGTTGCGCGCCTCGCCGTGAAACGCGACTTCGTAGCCCCAGCCGCGCAGCCGCTCCATCAGCCAAAGCGCCACGCGGCGATTGGCGTTGGATTCAAAATGGAAGTGCCGGGGAACGGAGATTTCCTCCACCCATGAGCGGAGTTCGCCGACGTCCGTGAGCTGGGGTGGCGAGCTGGGCGAAATCCTCGGCCCGGCATCGGTGGAGCGGCGGATGAGCATGACAGATGTGAACACCGGGCCGCCCGACGTGGCAAGGGCTTGCCAACCGAATCGCGGCCTCAAACCCGTCCGGCGGCGGTCTTTGGAGCCAAGAAAATTGCGACGGCATCATGCACATCATGCGCACCTCGCAGCGGAAGGACGCTCACAAAGTCAGACGTCACTTCGCCTCGGCCTGGAGTGCGGCGAAGCGTTTGCGCAATTCCGCGAGCTGCGTGGCGTGGGCGGGATCGGCGGCGAGGTTGTTTACCTCCAATGGATCAGCGCGGAGGTCGAAGAGTTCCTCGGTGTCGAACTCGGGCCAGAGGAGGTATTTCACGTCTTTGCGCACAAGGGCGAGGGAGGACGGGATGAAGTTCTTGTTGTTGATCGTGCCGTGCTCGTAAAAAAACTCGTCGCGCCACGCGGGCTTTTTTTCCGCGAGATAGAGCGGGGCGAAGTCGCGGCCCTGCATCGTGGCGGGCGCGGGCTGGCCGGTCGCGGCGAGGATCAGCGGCGCGACATCCACGTTGAGCACGAAGTTGTCGTCCGTCTTGCCGCGCCTTGCGGCGGGCGTGCGCGGATCGCGGACGATGAGGGGGACGCGGATGCTTTCCTCGTACGGATACCATTTGTCGGCGAGGCCGTGCTCGGCGTGGAAATAGCCATTGTCGCCGGTGAAGATGACGAGCGTGCGGTCGAGCACGCCCTGTTTGCGCAGCTCGTCGAGCACGCGGCCGCAAGTGGTGTCCACCTCGGTGCAGAGACGGTAGTAGTTCTTCATCATGGTTTGGAACTTCTCCGGCGTATCGAAGCGCCAGTGCCAGCGGTTGCGGCCTTCGTTTTTCTCATTGCCGATGAAGGGCGGCAGGCGGTGAAAATATTCGTCGCTCGCGGTCTTCGGCACCGGCACCGTCACATCCTGGTAAAGCGCGGCGCTCTCGGGTTGGGGCAGGTATTGCTTCGGGTTTCCGTCCTCGGCATGCGCGGCGAAAAAGGCGACCGTGAGACAGAACGGGCGGTCCTGCGGGCGCGTGCGCAGAAACTCCAGCGCGTCGCGCTCGTTCTTTTGGGTGACGTGGATGAGCGAGCCGTCGGGTTCCTTCATGAAGTGCCGGCCGCTGTAAGCGCGGCCGAAGTCGAACTGCTCCTGCGGGAAATTGCCGCAGTGCCATTTGCCCACATGCCCGGTCCAGTAGCCGTGCGCGCGGAGGATGCCTGGATAAGTCTCAGCCCACGGCGTCTTGAACATGGCAAAGGCCTTGTTGCCGTGCCGGGACATCCACTGGCCGGTGAGCATCGAGGCACGGCTGACACCGCAGATGGAGGTGCTGACGCAGGCGTGGGTGAAGCGCGTGCCTTCGCCGGCGAGCTGGTCCAGGATGGGCGTCTTGACCACGGGGTTACCGGCGCAGCCGAGCGTGTCGTAGCGCCAGTCGTCGGCATGGAGGATGAGAATGTTCAGCGGCGCAGCCGTGTCGGCGGCGGGTGCCACGGAGGTGGCGAGGAGGAGGACCGCGAGGAGGGTGTAAAGGCGCATGGTATTATAGTGACTGGGCAGTCTGCGGGTCAGGATACAGAACCCGCGACCCACGTCTCCGAAAGAAACTTCTGTCAACAAGCCGGTCTCGCCAATTTCTTGTAGCGGGTGAAAGGGCTCACCTCCGAAGCTTCGTGGCGCTATAACGATGGCCAGCTTGCGCACAAAAAGAATTATGCGATATCAGCCACACCGACGCCTTGCGTCGTGGCCTCCCGAAATCCAATCCCAAATCCCCGAGCGTCCGCCCATGAAAAGCATCTTCCATCTCTGTCACTCCACCCAAATCCTCGCGGCCACCGTCGCCGGCCTGCTCGCGGCTCAATCCGCACGCGCCGCGAGCGGGACGTGGACCACCAATGGCGGAGGCCTTTGGAGCGACACGACGAAATGGAGCGGCGGCGCGGTCGCCGATGGCTTTGGGAATACCGCGAATTTTGCTTCGCTCGACCTCACGGCTGACGCCACGGTGCATCTGGATTCCGGGCGCACGCTCGACGCCATCATGTTCGGCGACACTACAGCACCGCTGCGAAATTGGGCGGTGGATAACAACGGAAGCGCTGCGAATTTCTTCAGCTTTGGCAACACGACGAGCACGCTGGGTGTAACGGTTAATGCCGGCACGGCAACAATCAGCGCGGACATCGGCTCGCTCGCGACAGCTCCCACAGCATCAGGCGCTGGCAATGTGCTCGCCAAAGACGGCAGCGGGAAATTGGTCCTGAGCGGGCAGAACTTTCTCGCAGGGGACGTGAACGCCAGTCTGAGTGCGCGCTTCACGGTGGAAGGTGGTGGGGAACTCGCAATCATCGGTTCGCTCAAGGCGGCGAGCAGTCTGCAAACAAACAGGGCCAACGGGGTCAACCTCGTCGGCCAAACCTCAGCCAACAATACCCTGACGCTCTCCGATTCGGGCACGGTGGTGGCTGGCGGTCTGACGGTTGGGGGAAGCACGTTCGGTGGCAACAGTGTCACGATTTCAAGCCCTGGCACAGCCGCCGCTCCTTCCTGGCAAATGCGGGACAACGGAGCGCAATTGAACATGGGAGTTTCCTCATCGAGCAATTCATTGACCATATCCAACGGGGCCTACCTCCGGCAAAATAGTGGTGGTGGCACCAACACCTGGACCATCGGCACCAATGCTGGGGCGAATAGCAATGCCATCGTCGTCACGGGCGCAGGCAGCACTTTGGACCGGAGGGGAGCAGTGGCTTCCTTTATCAATATCGGTGCTAGCGGCGACGGGAACAGCCTGACGGTAAGCGCCGGAGCGACGCTCTTTCCGCGTCGGTTGGCGATTGGCAGCAATGGTGGGGACAATAACTCGATCACCGTTACGGGGACCGCCTCGACGGCGGTCATCAATGAGGGGAGTAACTCCGCTTTCGATATTGGTAGCGTCGCCGGATCGAACGGCAACTCCATGACGATCTCGGCGGGTGGCTCTTTCAATTTCACCGGGTCAAGCAGCGGCAGAAATTTCTCCATCGGAAAGGCAGGAGATAACAACTCTCTTACAGTGACGGGCAGCGGTTCGTCATCGGCCATCAACTACACTCTGCCGATGGGAGTCGGCGGCAACGTGACCGGTTCCACCGCCACCGACGGAGGCTCGGGAAACCATTTGGACGTGTATGACGGCGGCACGCTGACCTCAAACACCCCCCTTTATGTGCTGGGCACCAACTCGGTCATCAATCTGGGCAATGGGACGACCATTGGCTCAGCCACGGTGGGCGCAGTCTTGGGGTTCAACGCGGGGGTGTTTCTCAAGAACGCCGACGGACGGTTGCGCTTCAACAACGGGCGGCTGACCACGGGAGCAGACGGACCGCTGGTTTCCGGCGCTGGCCAGATCGCCCTTGATGGCCCCGCCTATGTCTCGACGAATTTCGCCGGCTCGACGATCAGCACGCCGATGGCTGGATCGGGGAGCCTGATCAAGGAAGGCACCGGAACCCTGACCCTCTCCGGCTCGAACACCTACAGCGGTGATACCACCGTCAACCTCGGAACCCTCAGCATCAGCGCACCCTACCTCGCGGACAACGCGGACATTCGTCTGGCCTCGGGTGGAATTTTCAACCTCAACACCGGGCCTGCAGTGGACACCATCCGGGCTCTTTTCATCGATGGCGTGCCGCAGGCCACCGGTATCTGGGGAGCGCTCGGCAGCGGCGTGGAGCACGAGTCCGGCATGATCACCGGCAGCGGACGACTCATGGTGACTTCGACTGTCCCCGAGCCTTCCGCCATGCTGCTCCTCCTCGGCTGCGGGCTCGCTGGACTGGCTCGCCGCCGTCGGTAGGTCGGAAGCAGTTCCATGCGGAACGGCCGGGGGCGGGAGCCGGTTCGTGGTTTCCACGAGCGAGCGCGGACTTTATAGAACCTGCGTCGCGCCCTCGCGAAAAAAACTTCCGCACCGATGAAAACTTCCGCACGAATCCTCGCCCTCGCGCTGTGCCTGCCGCTCGGTATCAGCCGCGCCGCCAATCTGCTGACTAGGTCCGACGTGCTCGCGCACTACGTGGAATCTTTCAAAACGAATGACTCCGAGCTGGTGGCGACGACGATCCCCAATGCGGCGGCGAGCGACTGGATGCAGCAAAACGTCCCTCGCTTCGAGTGCCCGGACCAGGTGATCGAGGAAACCTACTACTTCCGCTGGTGGACTTTCCGGAAGCATCTGCGGGAGACGCCCGACGGCTTCGTGGTGACGGAGTTTTTGCCGAAGGTCTCGTGGTCTGCGAAGCACAACACGATCTCCTGCGCGGCGGGGCACCACTTTTACGAAGGGCGCTGGATTCATGATCCACGCTATCTCGACGACTACGCCACGTTCTGGTTTCGCCGCGGCGGCCAGCCTCGCCAATACAGCTTCTGGGCGGCGGACGCGCTGTGGGCGCGCCACCTCGTGGATGGCCGCGCCAACCCGGTGCTGGCGCTGCTGCCGGACTTGAGCGCGAACTTCGCCGCGTGGCAGAAGTCGAACCGCGACGCGAACGGGTTGTTCTGGCAAATCGACGACCGCGACGGAATGGAAGTCTCCATCGGCGGCAGCGGCTACCGGGCGACGATCAACAGCTACATGTATGGCGAAACCACGGCGCTCGCACGGCTCTCGGATCTGGCGGGCAAGACCGAAGACGCCGCCGCCTTTCGCGAGAAAGCCGCGAAGATCAAACAGCTCGTGCAGGAGAAGCTGTGGGACGCGGACGCCAGGTTTTTCAAAGTCCGGCCGCGCGGCGAAAACACGAAGCTCGCCGACGTGCGCGAACTGCACGGTTTCACGCCGTGGTATTTCAACCTGCCCGACGCGCCCTACGCGGAGGCGTGGCGGCAGCTTACGGATCCGCAGGGATTTCAGGCACCGTTCGGCCCGACGACCGCGGAGCAGCGGCACCCGCGTTTTGCCCTCTCCTACCAAGGCCACGAGTGCCAGTGGAACGGTCCCGGCTGGCCCTACGCCACCGCCGTCACGCTGACCGCGCTGGCCAATCTGCTCAACCGCCCGGAGCCGCAGACGGCGGTGACCAAGGCCGATTATTTTGCCACGCTGAAAACCTACGCCGCCAGCCACCGACTCAAGCGCGAGGACGGAAAAGTGGTGCCGTGGATCGACGAGAACCTCAACCCGCAGACCGGCGACTGGATCTCGCGCACGCGCCTCAAGGCCTGGAAAAACGGCACCTGGGACGCAGGTAAAGGCGGCGTCGAGCGCGGCAAGGATTACAACCACTCGACTTTCTGCGACCTCGTCATCACCGGCCTCGCCGGCCTCCGCCCGCGCGCCGATAGCCAGGTCGAAGTGAACCCGCTCGCACCTGCGGACTGGGATTACTTCTGCCTCGAAAACGTCGCCTACCACGGACACCAGCTCGCGATCTTCTACGACAAAACCGGCAACCGCTATGGTCGCGGCGAGGGTCTGCACGTCTTCGCCGACGACCGGGAAATCGCCAAGAGCGCGCGGCTTGAGCGAGTAACCGGCCCTCTCCCGCAGAATCAGCCGCCGCGTTAACGCGAGCTACGCGCGCTCGGCCAGGAAGGTGGCTACTTGCTGGGCGAGCTTCGCGCTGATGCCTTCGGTCGCGGCAATGTCCTCGACGCTGGCACGACGGAGGCGGGCGACGCTGCCGAATTTTTGCAGGAGCAATTTTTTCCGCGACTCGGAGACACCGGGGCAGTCGTCGAGCAGGCTCTCGGCGATGCGCCGTTTCATCAGGAGCTGGTGGTAGCCGTTGGCAAAGCGGTGCGCTTCGTCGCGGATGCGCTGGAGCATTTTCAGCGCGCCGCAATCGTGCGGCAGGATGAGCGGTTGCGCTCGGCCGGGCCGGTGGATTTCCTCGAACTCTTTCGCGAGCCCGACGATCGGCAAATCGTGCAGGCCGAGCCGCTGGAGTTCGCGGCAGGCGGAGGAGAGCTGGCCTTTGCCGCCATCCACGATGACGAGGTCGGGAAGTGCGGAGTGCGGAATGCGGAGTGCGGAATGAATGCGGCGCACAGCGTCGGCCGTGTCCTCCTGGGAATACTCCGGTGAGAATTCAATTCGTTCATCCGCCGGCGCGTCGGGAGATTCCGCATTCCGCATTCCGCATTCCGCACTCGCCTCCCGCAGCACCCGCGCATACCGCCGCCGCACCACCTCCGCCATGCTCGCGAAGTCGTCCTGTCCCGCGACCGTGCGGATACGGAAACGGCGGTAGAGCTGGTTGGCGGGCTTGCCATCCACAAAACAAACCATGCTGGCGACGATGTGCGTGGTGCTGATGTTGGAAATGTCGAAGCACTCCATGCGGCGCGGTGGCGCGCCGAGGGAAAGGGCTTCGCCGAGGGCCGCGAGGTCGGCCACGGGGTTGAGAGTGCTGGTGACGCCGAGGCGGTTGCGCTGGTCGCGGGTGAAGCGTGCCATCGGCTTCGTCGTC
This sequence comes from Chthoniobacter sp., assembly GCA_021414005.1. Lineage (GTDB taxonomy): Bacteria > Verrucomicrobiota > Verrucomicrobiia > Chthoniobacterales > Chthoniobacteraceae > Chthoniobacter. The sequence goes on from JAIOPH010000027.1 coordinate 222,041, forward strand.
TTGCGCAAATCGTCGAGCATGTTGCGCAGGTCGGCGGCGCGCTCAAAATCGAGGGCGGTGGCGGCTTTGCGCATTTCGTCTTCCAGCGTCTGGAGCAACTCCTTCGACTGGCCGGCGAGAAATTCGCACGCCTGCTCGATGCGCTCGCGGTATTGCTCCGCGGTGATGTCGGCAAGTTTCATCGGCACCTGATAGGTCGAGGATTTCAGTTCGCGCCCGCTCGGTGTCCCGCGGCCAAAGGTCAGCACGCCAAATCTCTTGCGCATGAAATTCAGCGTCTGCCGCAGCGGGCCGGCGTGGGCAAACGGGCCGAAATAGCGGGCGTTGTCTTCCTTTTTGAAACGCGAAAGGCGGAAGCGCGGCCACGCGTCGGCCATGTCCACCTTGACCATGAGGAAGCGTTTGTCGTCACGGAAGCTGACGTTGTAGCGCGGGCGGAATTCCTTGATGAGGCGGCCTTCGAGGAGCAGCGCTTCGGGCTCGCTGCCGGCGAGGTGCCACTCGAAATCCCAGATCGCGTCGAGCAGTGCTCGGGTCTTGATGTCCGCGCGCATGGCGCGGCTCGGCATGAAGTACTGGCCCACGCGTTTGCGCAGATCGCGCGCCTTGCCCACGTAAATCACGCGGTTGAAACGGTCGCGCATGAGATAGACGCCCGGCTTGTGTGGGACATCGCGGAGTTTGATTTTCGGATCGGCTTTCTCGGGCGCGGACATCGTTGTGGAGAGTGAGAATCGTTGAGGAGCGCGTTTGCGCAAAGTAGCTTGGACTTCAGTCCAAAGTGCCGGGGAAAGCGGACTGAAGTCCGAGCTACTTTTACTCCTGCGGCTCGCGGGCCACCATGTTCATGCAGCGGGTGATGAGCGCGGTCCAGCCGGTCTGGTGCGAGGCGCCGAGACCGCGACCGGTTTCGCCGCAGAAGTGCTCGTGAAAGAGCAGATGGTCGCGCCAGTGCGGATCGGCGGCATAACGCGGGTCGCCGCCGAAGCAGGGGCGCGCGCCCTTTTCATCCGGGAGAAAAAGCCGCGTGATCCGCCGCGACAGCTCGTGCGCGACCTGCGCGAGATTCATGAGCGTGCCTGAGCCGGTGGGGAACTCGACCTGCAGCGTGTCGCCCCAGAAATGGTGGTAACGCTCCAGCGCCTCAATGAGCAGGTAGTTCATCGGCAGCCACACCGGGCCGCGCCAGTTCGAGTTGCCGCCAAACATCCCGGTCTGCGACTCGCCGGGCTCGTAGCCGATGCAGTAGTCGTCGCCGTCGAGTTCCAGCGTGTAGGGCGCGTCGCCATAGATGCGCGAGAGCGAGCGGATGCCGTACGGGGAAAGGAATTCGTTTTCATCGAGCACGTATCTCAGCACGCGCAGCAGCCGCTCGCGCGTGGGGATGGCGAGCAGGCGGCGGGCGCTCGTGCCATTGCTCGTGCGCTTTTCGAGGTAGGAAATGTTCTGCGCGAGATCGAAGCGGTTTTTCACAAACCACTTCAGCCGCTTCTTGAAACCGGGCAGCCGGTCGATGGTGTCCTGCTCCAAAATTTCCACGCCGAAAAGCGGCAGCAGTCCGACCATCGAGCGCACCCGCAGTGGGACTTTGTGCCGACCTTCAATGAGGAGTTGGTCGTAGTAAAAGCCATCCGTTTCATCCCACAGCCCGCCGTCGCCGACATCGTTCATCGCGTCCACGATCTCGACGGTGTGTTCGAGAAATTTCGACGCGATGTCTTCATACGCGGGGTTCGTCAGCGCGAGTTCCAGCGCGATCGAGAGCATCGTCTCGCAGTAGAATGCCATCCACGCCGTGCCGTCCGCCTGCGCGAGCGACTGGCCGCTCGGGAGCGGCTTCGAGCGGTCGAAAAGCCCGATGTTATCCAGCCCGAGAAAGCCGCCGGCAAAGATGTGTTTGCCCTGCACGTCCTTGCGGTTCACCCACCAAGTGAAATTGATGAGCAGCTTTTGAAAAACGCGTTCGAGAAACTGCGTGTCGCGCGCGCCGGGCCTGCCGCTGATTTTATACACGCGCCAGCAGGCCCACGCATGAACGGGCGGATTTACGTCGCGCAGATTCCACTCGTAGGCCGGGATCGCGCCGCTCGGGTGCATGTACCATTCGCGGAGAAAGAGCAGGAGTTGCTGCTTCGCGAAGTCGGGATCGATCCGCGCCATCGGGATCATGTGAAACGCGAGATCCCACGCGGCGTACCACGGATATTCCCACTTGTCCGGCATCGAGATGACGTCGGCGTTGAAGAGGTGCTGCCAGTCGTGATTGCGCGCGCGGCGGCGGGCGGCGGGCGGTTCGGGAAAGTTCGGGTCGCCGGCCAGCCACTCCTTCACGACGTAGTGGTAAAACTGCTTCGACCACAGCAGCCCGGCGTACGCCTGGCGCACCACATTGCGCGCCTCGGCCCCGAGTGCGGGCGCATATTTCGTTGCGAAAAACTCCGCCGCCTCCGCGTGGCGCGCGGCGAAGATTTCCTCGAAATCCGCGAACGGCGCCGCCGGCCACGCACCCGCGGGCGCGAGGCGGAGACGCAGCACCACTTCGCCACCGGCGGGAATCTCCAGCACGCAATGCGGCGCGGCCTTCGTGCCGTGGCCGCGCGCGTTCACAGCCTCCGCGCGCCCGTGAATCACCACCTCGTGAAAACTGTCCTTCACGAAAGGCGACAGATTCGCCGTGCCAAAAATGCGCGCATTGTTCGTCTCGTTTTCGGTGAACAGCCATGGCGCGTCGGCGTCGATGGCGAAGCGAAACTCGCCGAGCGTCTCGTGCGTGGCGGCCAGCGTCCGCGCGTCGAGCTGGGTGAGGCGCGGCTTCAGCGTGCAGCCTTCGTGCGTGCAGCCCCACGACCAGGTGTTGCGAAACCACAACGTCGGAAGCACATGCAGGCGTGCGGCATTCGGGCCGCGATTGGCGAGCGTGAGGCGGATGAGCACGTCGTCGGGCGCGCCCTTGGCATATTCCGCCGTGACATCGAAGTAGCGCGACTCGTCGAAAACACCCGTGTCCTCCAGCTCAAACTCGCGCTCCGTTTTCCCGCGCCGCGCATTTGTCTCCACCAGCCGCGCGTAGGGAAACTCCGCCTGTGGATACTTGTAGAGCGCGCGCATGTAGGAATGCGTGGGCGTGGAGTCGAGATAGTGCCAGACCTCCTTCGCGTCCTCGCCGTGATTGCCCTCGGGGTTCGTGAGGCCAAAGATGCGCTCCTTCAAAATCGGGTCGCGTCCATTCCACAGCGCCACGGCAAAGCACAGCCGGCACTCGCGGTCGGTGATGCCGAGCAGCCCGTCCTCGCCCCACCGGTAGGCGCGGCTGCGCGCGTGATCATGCGGGAGATAATTCCACGCTTCGCCTCCCGCCGAATAATCCTCGCGCACCGTGCCCCACTGGCGCTCCGAGAGATACGGCCCCCAGCGTTTCCAGTTTCCCTCGCGCCGCGCGTCTTCGTCGAGGCGGAGATGTTCCGGGGTGGCGGGCTGGGACATGCGCGACGCTAGGCTCCGCGCGCCCGCGGCGTCAACCGCACCTCACTCCGCGAGCGGCGCGACGTCCACGGAGACCTCCAACTCGTGCTCGCCGCCGCCGACGACCACGCCGCGCAGTGGGCTCACGTCGCTAAAGTCACGCCCCCACGCAACGGTGATGTGGCGGTCGCCGGGGAGCAGGTTATTCGTGGGATCGGCGTCGATCCAGCCGTAGCCGGGACACCACGCAGCCAGCCACGCGTGCGAGGCGTCGGCTCCGATGAGACGCTTTTTTCCCGGTGGTGGGATGGTTTCCAGATATCCGCTGACGTAGCGCGCAGGCAGGCCGAGCGAGCGCAGGCACGCGATGCCGAAGTGCGCGAAGTCCTGGCAAACGCCGCGGCGATTTTGGAAAAAATCGAGCAGCGGTGTGGCGACCGTCGTGGCGCGTTTGTCGAATTTGAAGTCGCGAAAAATCCGCGACGTCAGGTCGCGCAGTCCGTCGAGCAGAGGTTGGCCGGCGGGAAAGGACGCGGCGGCGTAGTCGGCGAATGCGGCACTGCGAACGATGTGGCGCGAATCGAAACGGAATTCGCCGGTGGCGGTCGCTTCGGACAGCACGTCACCCGCACAGGCCGCGCGCACCGTCTCCCACGCCGGGCTCTGGCGCGGGAGCACCGGCGCGGCCACGCGCACGCGGCTGCGGGCCGTGACGACCAGCTCGGCGTGCGGCTTTTCGATCGTGAAAAAGGTCGTCGGAGTTTCGTGAAAATCGGTCCGCTCGGCGAGGGTGTTGGGCTCGGGCATGATCTCCAGCGCGAAGCTCTGCAACTCCTGCCACCGCAGCGCCCGCGGGCGCAAATGCGCGACGTGGTGCGAAATCGAAACGTCGGATTCGTAGGTGTAGGTGGTGCGATGAGTGACGTCGTAGAGCATGGATTCCGACTCTTAACTTTAACTGAGGCGCGGGATGACGTGGCTGAAATAAGTCGCGCCGAGCAACTCTGACAGCGCCGAGCAGCCGTCAATGATCTCTCCCAGCAGCGCCTCCAGCCGGGCGGGTTCTCCACTCCGCGCTGCTTCCCCAAGCGCTGGGATATTGGCGACCGTCAACCGCGCAACGACCTGAAGAAACGGCGCAAAATCCGGGCGGGTGCCGTTCGCCGCGGGCAGTTCGTCGCAGTGGCGGCTGATGGCCCGGCATTGGAAGGCGAGTGAGCGTGGATTGCTGACATCAGCGAGCAGCAAATCGAGTGTGGCAGGGAGTTCGGGCTGCGCGAAATGGCGGCGGCGGTAGGTCATGGTGCTGTCGGTGTATTCGAGCAGCGGAGGCAATGCGTCGATCCTAGCGGGATCGGTGGCGAGAACGGCGCGAACATTGGTGGCCACATTGATCGCGCGTTCGAGACGCCGCCCGACGGCAAGGAAACGCCAGGCCGGCCCACGCGTCATGTTTTCCATCTCCATGCCGCTGAACGCCGCGAGCTGAATGATGAGCCGATGCAGCGCGGCGACGATGGAGCCGGGCGTGGCGCGGCGGATAGTCGTGGGAAATTCCAGCTGCATTTGGTTGAGGATGCGCCAGGTGTCTCCGCTCAGCCGGTCGCGCACGCTGGCGATGAGAAAGCCCACGCGGGCGAGCTGGGCGCGCACGCTGCCGGGTTCCTCCCGGGCAAAGACCAGATCGCGCAGCGCCGCCGCCAACTCGCCGGGCGTGAACTTCTTTCCGAATCGCTCGGGCAGTGTCTCCGTGACCACCAGCCAGCGCGCCAGCGCCGCCAGCTCCCGCTCGTCGCCCGGCCCGCCTTCGCCGGCCAGCCGTCCGAGTGCGGTCCGCAGCAGGCGCGTAGTGTCCTCCAACCGCTCGGCGTAGCGGCCCAGCCAGAAAAGATTCTCCACCACGCGGCTCGGCACCGCCGCGTGCCCGCGCTCGAACGACGCCGTGGCCGCGCTCGTTTCCACCATCGGAACGCTCTCGACCGGCCCGGCGGAAAGCACCCACGTATCCATGCTCGCGCCGCCGTGCTGCGACGAAACCACCGGCGAATCCGGCGTCGCCGAGACGCGCGTCAACCCGCCCGGCATGACCGCGAAACCGTCCACCGTCGCGCACACATAGCAGCGCAGAATCAGCGGGCGCGGCTCCAGCCGCTCGCCGGTCCACAGCGGCACCGTGGAAAGCGCCACACGCTCCTGCCCCACATAGTTTTCCGGGTTCGCGCGGATGCGCGCCGCCAGTTTTTCCCGCGCCTCCGCCGACAGCCCCGCGCCGAAGGCCGGCTCCGCGTGGCCCACGAAACTCCGCTTCACCACGCGCGTCCCCAACCCGCGCAGCGTGGACTCCCGCGCCGCTTCCTGCCCGCACCACCACGTCGCCACATTCGGAATCTGCAACTCCTCGTCGAGGAGATGCCGCGCCAGCTTCGGCAGAAAAGCGAGGATCGCCGGCGACTCCACTGCACCCGAACCCAGCGCATTCGAAATCGCCACCCGGCCCGCGCGGGCCGCCTCCACCAGCCCCGGCACGCCGAGGAACGAATCGCCACGCAGTTCGAGCGGATCGCAGTAGGTGTCGTCCACCCGCCGCACGATCACGTCCACCCGCTGCAGACCGTCCAGCGTTTTCAAAAAGACGCTGCGGTCGCGCACCGTGAGATCGCCGCCCTCGACCAGCGGCAGCCCGAATTGCCGCGCGAGATACGCGTGCTCGAAATAGGTTTCGCTCAATGGGCCCGGCGTAAGCAGCACAATGTTCGGCGTCTCCGTCCACGGGGCCATCGCTTGCAAACCGGCGCGCCGTTCCGCGAAAAACGCCGCCGTTCTTTCCACCCGGCACGCGCGAAATTCCTCCGGCAACACCCGCGAAACGATGCTCCGGTTTTCCAGCGCGTAACCCAACCCGCTCGGTGCCTGCGTGCGATCCGTGAGCACCCACCAGCGCCCGTCCGGCGCGCGCGTGAGATCGATGGCATGGAGCGAGAGAAAAATCCCGCGCGGCACCTGCATGCCGTGGCACGGGCGGAGAAAGCCGGGGTTCGCCTGAAGCAAGGCCGGCGGCAGCACGCCTTCGCGCAGCAGCCGCTGTGGACCATAGATGTCGGCCAGCACGAGATTCAGCAGCCGCGTCCGCTGAATCAGCCCCGGCACCAGCCTCGCCCACTCCTCGGCGGCGATGATCAGCGGCAGGGTGCCCAGTTCCCAGCGGCGTTCCGCGCTGCGACCCTCGGCGAAAACATTGTAGGTTACGCCATGTTCCCGCAGCAGCCCGCGCACGTTTTCCCGCCGCTCACGAAGACCCTCCGCCCCGAGCCGCTCCAGCCGCCGCGCCAGTTCCTGCCAGTGTGGCCGCACCGCGCCACCCGCAGCCTGCATTTCATCGAACACCTCCGCCGGTGGCCGGTAGTCTGCGAAAAAGCCCGTCGTCAACGGTGCGGCGGCGGTTGTGGAGAGCGGACTCATCAGGCCGGCACGCTACGGCAGGGTCCGCGCGCGGCGAAAGGGGGAAAGCGTTAGCGAGAGGGAAAAGGCATGGGCTCAAATTGGCAGCGTCCCCGCTCCGTCCCCTTTCATGCTTCAAGTTCTCTTGCAGGTTTTTCTTGCCGCCAGCGCGCGTATCCGTGAAAGGGGCGCGGCAAATTTTCTATGCAGGAAACCAACGCACCGGACTACATCGCGATCGGCTTTGAGAAGATTGACCGCGACCTCCGATTTCTCGTCGAGTGCCTCGGCGAAGTCCTGACGGAACTCGGCCTCGGGCCACTCGCGCAGCATCTCCCGTGGTTTGGCCCCGGGGCGAAAGCGGAGGATGCCGAAGCGCTCCCGCCGCAACTCGGGCTGGTGTATTCCATCGCCTTTCAGCTCCTGAACATGGTCGAGGAAAACACCGCCGCCGCGATGCGGTCGCTGCGCGAGACGAGCGAGGGACTGACGGCGGAGCGCGGATTGTGGGGCGACCAGTTGCGGCGGCTGAAAGCCGCGGGCTTCACGCCGGAGGAAATCGCGGACGCCTTTCGTCATGTGCGCGTAGAGCCGGTGCTCACGGCGCATCCCACCGAAGCGAAACGTCTCGCCGTGCTCGAACAGCATCGCGCGCTCTTTGCGCTGATCGACGCCCGCGAGAGCGGCAGCCCCACGCCGTCCGCGCAGACGCTGCTCCGCGAGCAGACCAAGGCCGCACTCGAACGTCTCTGGCGCACCGGCGAAATCCTTCTCGAAAAACCGAGCCTCGCCGACGAGCGTCGAAACGTCCTGCACTACCTGCGCGATGTCTTTCCCGCGGTGCTGCCCGAACTCGACGCGCGCCTCCGCCTGGCGTGGCAGGACGCCGGTTTCGATCCCGCGCTGCTCCACGGCGCGACGCTGCCCGCGGTGCGCTTCGGCACTTGGGTCGGCGGCGACCGCGATGGGCATCCCGGCGTAACCGCCGAGGTCACCGCCGAGACGCTCGAACGCCTGCGTGCCAATGCGCTCGTGCTACTGCATCGGCAGCTTAGCGCGCTCGTGGGCAAGCTGAGCCTTTCCGCCTGGATGCAGCCGCCGCCGACCGCGCTTGTGGAGCTGCGGGAAAAAATCGCGGCCAGCCTCGGTGACACTGGTCGCGCGATTCTCGCGCAGAATGCCGGCGAACCGTGGCGACAATTCGGCGAGTTGCTGCTCGCCCGGCTTCCGGTCGAGATCGCGCCGCATCAGCTCGCGCAAATCCGCGCCGGCAGCGGGCTGTATCAACACGCCGAGGAACTCGCCGCCGATCTGCGCGCGCTGCACGATTCGCTCACCGCCGTCGGTGCCACGCGCCTCGCCGAGAGCGATGTCGCCCCGGTGCTCCGCGCGCTGGACGTGTTCGGTTTTCACATCGCGCAGCTCGACATCCGCCAAAATTCCGCCTTTCACGCCAAGGCGCTGACGCAGCTCATGGGCGCGGCGGGCATCGACGGCAGCCAGTGGGAAGACTGGAGCGAAACGGAGCGCCTGCGCTTTCTCGAAAAGGAACTCCAATCGCCGCGCCCGTTTCTGCACGGCAGCGTTTCCGCCGGCCCCGAGGCCGACGCAGTACTCGGCTGCTACCGCGTGCTCGCCGCGCACATCGCGCGCTGTGGCGCGGACGGCATCGGCGCGCTCATCGTGAGCATGACGCGCCGGCTGTCCGATCTGCTGGTCGTGTATGTGCTGGCGCGCGAGGCCGGGCTCACGCGAATGCTGCGCGAGGGGCTCGTGTGCATGCTGCCGGTCGTGCCGCTGTTTGAAACGCTCAGCGACCTCGAAGCCGGTCCGGCCATTTTGCAGAGCTTCCTCGACGAGCCGATGACGCGGCGCAGCCTCGACTTCCTCGCGTGGAATTGGGGGCGCGAAAAGCGGCCGCTCAGTCAGCAGGTCATGGTCGGCTACAGCGACAGCAACAAGGATTCTGGCATCTTCGCCAGCCAGTGGGGCCTGCAAAAAGCGCAGTCGCGCCTCGCCCAGCTCGGCCGTGATGCCGGCGTACGCATTCGCTTTTTCCACGGTCGCGGCGGCACGGTGAGCCGCGGCGCCGGGCCCACGCATCGCTTCCTCGAAGCGCTCCCGCCCGGCTCCCTCGGCGGCGACATCCGCCTCACCGAGCAGGGTGAAACCATCGCGCAGAAATTCGGCAACCTGCCGACCGCGACCTTCAATCTCGAACTCCTCGTCGCCGGCGTCACCGGCACCACGCTGCGCCACGAACGCGCCGGCATCGGCCTGCCCGCGCTCGCGCCCGTGCTGGAGAAACTCCTGCACTCCAGTCAGCAAGCCTACCGGCGGCTGCTCGACACACCGGACTTCCTCACCTTTTACCGCCAGGCCACGCCCATCGACGCACTCGAGCACAGCCGCATCGGCTCGCGTCCCGCGCGCCGCACCGGTCAGCCCAGCCTCGCCGATCTGCGCGCCATTCCGTGGGTTTTCAGTTGGAGCCAGGCGCGGTTTTACGTGCCCGGCTGGTTCGGCGCGGGCTCGGGACTCAGCGCGCTGAATGACGACGAACTCGCTGCGCTCGCCGGCCAGATGCGCGCGTGGCCTTTCCTCCACTACGTCCTCACGAACATCGAATCGAGCATCGCCAGCAGCGACCTCGAACTCATGCATGCCTACGCCGGACTCGTCGGCGACGAAGCGCTGCGCGCGCGCTTCATGGCGCTGATCCTCGCCGAGTGGCGGCTCACGAAAACGATGCTCGAAAAGCTCCGCGGTGTGCCCATGACCGAGCGCCGCCCGCGCATGTTGAAAACGCTCCAGCTTCGCGCCGAAGCGCTCCGCGTGCTCCACCTCCAGGAAATTGCCATGCTCCGCCGCTGGCGCGCCCTTCGCGCCGCTGGCGACGAACCCGCCGCCGAAGCCCTACTCCCCGACCTGTTGCTTTCGATCAACGCCATCGCCAGCGGCCTGCGGACCACGGGCTAATTGCAACCGGTCTGCGGGGGCTCTTTCTGCAACCGCGACCGCAGCGGCGCTACTTCGCAAACATCGCGTTCTTTTCCTCCCCGCCGCTGAGGACGTAGGCGGCGAGGTCGAGGATTTCGTCTTTGGTCAGGAGGTTCAGCAGGCCGGGCGGCATGAGGGAGACTTTGGAGGGCTCGATACTTTTGATCGTGGCGCGATCGAGTTCGATGTCCTGCGCGGGGTCGGTGGGGTCGGTGTTCACCATGACGGTGTTGTTGTTCAGGTTCACGATGGTGCCGATGATCTGCGTGCCGTCCATTTTCGTGAGCACGGTGGGGACGAACTGCTCGTTGATCTCCTTGCTGGGGTTGATGATCTGGTCGAGGAAATCGTGCGGCGTGTAGCGGCTGCCGGCAGTGGTTAGGTCGGGGCCGGTCATGCCGCCTTCGTTGCCAAAGCGGTGGCAGGCGAAGCAGCCGACTGCGCCGAACATCCTGCGGCCCGTGGCGAAGTTGCGACCTTTCATTCCGGTGCGGGCGGCGGCGGTGAGTTCGTCGAGCGTCCAGGCGGTGGGGGTGCGGCCGGCGAGGATGGTGGCGGCGGCTTCGAGCGCGGACTTGCGCTCGGGTTTTTTCGCGAGCACGTCGGCGAGCGCGGTCTTTTCCTCGGCGCTCAGGCTGGCCACGGCGTCCTTGCGGATGAACTCGACGAACTTGTCGAAACTCGCGCCGCCCCGGTAGTTCGCAGCCTGGTGAAACCACGCGAAGTAGCGCGTGCGCAGTTCGGTGGTCCAGCCGGCTTTGAGCAGGCGGATGTCGCGCGCGTATTCCATCTGCTCCTCCTGCGTAGGCGCGCGCTCGATGAGCGCCACGGCTTTGGCGGCGGTGTGCGGTGCCTGGAGAAAGGCGAGCGTCTCGCAGAGGAGCCAGTTCAGCTCGCGCGTGGGCGCGGGAAAGTGCGGATCGAGCTGGGCGATGAGCCGCTCCGTCTGCGCGGCGTCGGGCGCGCCGAAGCGGACGCAGACGATCTGGATGGTGCGGACGAGCGTGCGCCGCTGCTCCTCGTTGAGCTTGTCCCAATCGAACTTGCCTAGCGTGTCGAGCAGCTTCGCCTGCATCGCTTTATCCACCGGCGGATCGTTCGGCTCGCGGTGTTGTGGGTCGATGCCCGCCACGCGTGCCAGCGCGAGCAGCGCTTCCATTTGGATCGCGGGCTTCGTTTCCGTGAAAACCGTGTCAGCCCAATTCTTTGTCGGCTGATGCTCGATGGCGGTGCGCGCGGACCAGCGAAGGAAGCGATCCGAGGATTTTAGATAGTCCCAGATCGTTGTGACTCCAAGTTCATCAATCTGTCGCCCGTGCGCGTCGTCGCACATACCTGCTCTCATTACACTGCCGTCGTCGGCGCTGCCGAACGACGATGCGAAGTGTCGGCCTGCCGTTCTCATCACGCTGGCAGGCCTGGTGCTCTCCTTCCCCACATAACTCACCCGGTAAAGCCCGCTCTGCACCTTCCGCCCGCCGATGACGAAATACATCGTGCCGTCCTGCGGATGGATGATTGCGTCGGCGATCGGCAGCGGGGTGCCGGAGAGAAACTCCTCCTTCACCGCCGTATAGCTCGCGCCCTTCGGCTGGAGCGTGACGGCGTAGAGCTTTCCCCAACTCCAGTCGCAGCCAAACAGCGCCTCCTGATACTTCGCCGGAAATTTCGCCCCGTAGCCGAAGGTCACGCCGGTCGGCGAGCCGGGGCCGATATTGATGACCGGCGGCAGCGTGTCGGGATACCACTCGGGCCGCTTGCCCGCGCCGTTGCGCCAGCCGTAGTCCGCGCCGCTCACCACATGGCAGATGCGCGTGGGCCGATACCACGGCGTGTTCAGGTCGTACTCCATGTCCGCGTCGTAGGTGAAAAGTTCGCCGTCGCGGTTGAAGGCGGCGTCGAAGATGTTGCGGAAGCCGCACGCATAGAGGTCCCACGTTTTTCCGTCGGGTGAAATGCGGTAGATGCTGCCGCCGGGCGCGAGCACATCGCGCATGAAACCGCGCCCGTCCGGCATCCGCGGCAGCAGATGATCCTCGCCCCAGATGCGCGGCACGCTGGAGGAGTCGGTGGCCACGGGTTTCGCGCCGTTGCCGCAGACGAGAAAGATGGATTTTTTGTCCGGCGCGAGCACCACCGCATGCACGCCGTGGTCGCCGCGCGCGTCGATGTCGCGGAGCTTTTCCACCTTGTCGAGCTGGTCGTCGCCCTTCGACGAAGTGACCCGGTAGAGCCCGGAATTGGTGCGGTTCTGGTAGTCGTTCACGCCCACGTAGAGCGCGTCGAACGCCCACAGCAGGCCATTGCCCGCCTTGATGTCGGCGGGCAGTTTCGCAATCGTCGCCGGATTGAGCGTCTGCCCGGCGGGCGGCGGCGCAAAGCGGTAGATGCCGCCGAACTGGTCGCTCGTGTAGATGCGGCCCTTGTCGTCCGTGCAGAGATTGATCCACGAACCCTGCGTCGCCGCCGGCACCGAGTAGAGCAGCTCGACCTTGAAGTCCTTCGCCACCTTGATCCGCGACGGCGGCGTGGCCTGGCCTTCATCCACCGGCGCATCAGCGGCGAAGCATGGCGCGGTGCCGAGGACGGCGATGAGCGGGAAGAGAAATTTCATGCGTGGGATTGCGCGCCGCGCCGCCGCGGGCGTCGAGATTTTTCTCCCGCCGCGAGAAAGGAGCGGCGCGCTTCCAGCCGCCGACTCAATCCCACCGCGAAGCGCAAACATTCCGGAAGAAGATGGCGCTGCGCGCGCTGGTGGGCCGGCGGCTGGAAGCACGCCGCTCCTTTGCCACCGACAAGCAAAACCGCCGGGCTCCTCGCGGAACCCGGCGGTCGTTCGTTGTTTGCGGAATGCTAAGCGTGGGCGCTTAGTAGTCCATGCCGCCCATGCCGCCGCCGCCGCCGTGACCGTGCGGGTCGCCGGCCGGGGCCGCTTTCGGCTCGGGTTTCTCGGTGATGATCGCTTCGGTGGTCAGGAGCAGACCGGAGATCGACGCGGCGTGCTGGAGCGCGCTGCGGGTCACTTTGGCCGGGTCCACGACGCCGGCTTTGATGAGGTCTTCATAGACACCGGTGGCGACGTTGTAGCCTTCATTGCCTTTGCGCTTCTTGACTTCCGCGACGATGAGCGCGCCTTCCTGGCCGGCGTTGTCGGCGAGGGTGCGGAGCGGGGCTTCGATGGCGCGTTTCACGATCTGGAGTCCGATCGCTTCGTCACCTTCGAGCTTGAGGGTGTCGAGCACCTTCTGCGCACGGATGAGAGCGACGCCGCCGCCGGGGACGATGCCTTCTTCCACGGCCGCACGGGTGGCGTGGAGGGCGTCTTCGACGCGGGCTTTCTTCTCCTTCATCTCGGTCTCGGTGGAGGCACCGACATTGATGACGGCCACGCCACCGGCGAGTTTCGCAAGGCGCTCCTGGAGCTTCTCCTTGTCGTAATCGCTGGTCGTTTCCTCGATCTGGCGGCGAATCTGCGAGACGCGGCCCTGAATGTCGGCCTGCTTGCCGCTACCTTCGACGATGGTGGTGTTCTCCTTGTCGATGGTCACGCGTTTGGTGCGGCCGAGGTCTTCGAGGGTGATGTTCTCGAGCTTGAGGCCGAGGTCTTCGGTGATGCAGCGGCCGCCCGTGAGGATGGCGATGTCTTCCATCATGGCTTTGCGGCGGTCGCCAAAGCCGGGAGCCTTGACGGCTGCGACCTGGATGGTGCCACGGAGCTTGTTCACCACGAGGGTCGCGAGGGCTTCGCCTTCCACGTCTTCAGCGATGATGAGGAGCGGCTTGCCGGTCTTCGCGGTCTTCTCGAGCACGGGGAGCAGATCCTTGAGGGAGCTGATTTTCTTCTCGTGGATGAGGATGTAGGGGTTGTCGAGGATGGTCTCCATCGACTCTGCGTTGGTCACGAAGTAAGGCGAGAGGTAACCCTTGTCGAACTGCATGCCTTCAACGACGTCGAGGCTGGTTTCGATCGACTTGGCTTCCTCGACCGTGATGGTGCCGTCCTTGCCGACCTTGTCCATCGCGTCGGCGATGATCTCGCCGATGGTGGTGTCCCAGTTGGCGGAGACGGTGGCGACCTGCGCGATTTCCGTGCGGTCCTTCACCTTCTTCGAAATGCGGGCGATCTCGGCGACAAGCGCTTCGACGGCCTTGTTGATGCCGCGCTGGAGCGAGGTCGGGTTGGCGCCGGCGGTAACGTTCTTGAGGCCTTCCTTGAAGATGGCTTCAGCGAGAACGGTCGCGGTGGTGGTGCCGTCGCCGGCGACGTCGCTGGTCTTGCTGGCGACTTCGCGGACGAGCTGGGCACCCATGTTTTCATAGGCGTCTTCGAGTTCGATTTCCTTGGCCACGGTCACACCGTCCTTGGTGATCGTCGGGCTGCCGAATTTCTTGTCGAGGATGACGTTGCGGCCGGATGGCCCGAGGGTGGCCTTGACGGCCTTGGCGAGTTTCTCGATGCCACGCAGGAGGGCGTGACGGGCGGTCTCGTCGAATTGGAGTTGTTTAGCTGCCATAGATGTTAGTTGGGTAAGTTACTGGTTATGAGTTGGGTGACGGCTGCTTAGCCGATGATGCCGAGGATGTCGTCCTCGCGCATGATTAGGTGGGTTTCGCCGTCGATTTTCACTTCGGTTCCGCCGTATTTGCTGATGAGGACGGTGTCGCCCTTCTTGACGGTGAAAGCGATGAGCTTGCCGTCGTCATCACGTTTGCCGGTGCCGAGGGCGACGACTTTGCCTTCCTGCGGTTTTTCCTTGTGGGCGTCGGGAATGATGATCCCGCCTTTTTTGACTTCACCGGCCTCGAGAGGCTTCACGAGGACCCGGTCTGCGAGGGGTCGAATGTTGACTGCCATGTTGGTAGTTACTTTCTATTTTGTTGGTTGTTGGTTGTTTGGTTTCTACTGGGACGCCGGTTGTTAGCCTCCGGTCAGGGTTAGCTCACTGGAAGCTAACTGCGGCGTCGGTAAAGTATTGGTCGGATTAGTCGGTCCCGCTTTCGTCCTGCATGGCGAACTCCGCATCAATGGCCTCACTCCGGTGCGCTGTGGCAGCGCTTTGATTGCGCAAAGCCTCCTGCAACGTTTTGACCTGCTGCTCCAGAGCAGCCATGCGGTCCTCGATGGATTCGGCACGGGCACCTAACGAGGAGGCAAGGAGACAAAGGGTAAGGCCGAGGCGGCGCATGGGTCGGGGATCTGGTGGGTTACTTCTTTTTGTCGTCGTCCACGACCTCGAACTCCGCATCAACGACATCGCCGTCGGCTTTCTTGGCGGAGCCAGTCTCAGGACCGGCGGAGCCTTGCGCACCGGCGTCCGGGCCGGCGGCTCCAGCGCTGGCGGCGGCCTGCTTATAGAGATCTTCGCTGGCGCTTTGGAAGGTGGTCTGGAGTGCGTCGTAGGCAGACTTGATGGCGTCGGTGTCGCTGCCTTTGAGCGCTTCGCGGACGGCGGCGATCTTCGTCTCGATGTCGCTCTTCTTATCGCCGGGCAGCTTATCGCCGAGATCCTTGAGCTGCTTCTCGCACTGGTAGGCGAGGTTGTCGGCGTTGTTGCGGATTTCGATGGCTTCCTTGGCCTTCTTGTCCTCCTCGGCATGGGCCTCGGCGTCGCGCTGCATCTTCTCGACCTCGTCTTTGCTCAGGCCGGAGCTGCCCGTGATGGAGATTTTCTGCTCCTTGCCGGTGCCGAGATCCTTGGCGCTGACATGGAGGATGCCGTTTGCATCAATATCGAAAGTGACTTCGATCTGCGGCGTGCCGCGCGGTGCGGGTGGGATGCCGTCGAGGTGGAAGGTGCCGAGATTTTTGTTGTCGCGGCTGAGCGGGCGCTCGCCTTGCAGGACCTTGATCTCCACGCCGGGCTGGCTGTCGCTGTAGGTGGAAAAGATCTGCGATTTGCGCGTCGGGATCGTGGTGTTGCGCGGGATCATTGCGGTGGCGACGCCGCCGGCGGTCTCGATGGCCAGGGTCAGCGGCGTGACATCGAGCAGGAGCACGTCTTTCACGTCGCCCTTGAGTACGCCGCCCTGAATGGCCGCGCCGATGGCGACGACTTCATCCGGGTTTACACCCTTGTGCGGTTCTTTGCCGACGAGCTTGCGCGCGGTTTCGATGACGCGCGGCATGCGGGTCATGCCGCCGACGAGAACGAGTTCGTTCACGTCCTTCTCGTTGATGCCGGCGTCCTTGAGGCAGGCTTTCACCGGGCCGATGGTGCGCTCGAAAAGGGCGTCGGTAAGTTGTTCGAGTTTCGAGCGGGTGAGCTTTTTCTGGATGTGCTTCGGCCCGGTTTGGTCGGCGGTGACGAAGGGCAGATTGATCTCGTATTCCTGCGAGCTGGAGAGCGCGATCTTGGCTTTCTCGGCCTCCTCCTTGATGCGCTGCACGGCGTCGGGCTGCTTCGTGAGATCGATGCCGGATTCGCTTTTGAACTCCGCGAACATCCAGTCCATCACAGCGTTGTCCCAGTCGTCGCCGCCGAGATGCGTGTCGCCGTTCGTGGCTTTCACCTCGAAGACGCCGTCACCGATTTCCAGCACCGAGATGTCGAAGGTGCCGCCGCCGAGATCATAGACGGCGATCTTTTCGTCGGACTTTTTGTCGAGGCCGTAAGCGAGCGAAGCGGCGGTCGGTTCATTGACGATGCGGAGCACATCGAGGCCCGCGATTTTACCAGCGTCCTTGGTAGCGGTGCGCTGGGAGTCGTTGAAATACGCGGGCACGGTGATGACGGCCTGTGTGATTTTTTCGCCGAGCTTGGCCTCGGCGTCGGACTTAAGTTTCGCAAGAATCATCGCGCTGATTTCCGGCGGCGAGTAGGTCTTCGTCTCGCCATTCACCGTCACGGAAATGTGCGCGTCGCCGTTGGCCGCCTTTACGACTTTGTAAGGCACGCGATGCAGTTCGTTCTGCACTTCGTCGAATTTGCGCCCCATGAAGCGCTTCACGGAAAATATGGTGTTCGTGGGATTGGTCACCGCCTGGCGCTTGGCCGCCTGGCCGACCACGCGCTCGCCGCTCTTGGTGAAAGCGACAACGCTGGGCGTGGTGCGTGCGCCTTCCGAATTTTCCAGCACGACGGGCTCGCCGCCTTCCATGACGGACATGCAGGAGTTGGTGGTGCCGAGGTCGATGCCGAGAATTTTAGCCATAAAAGGAAAGGATTAGATCGTTGAAAAATGGTTGGACCGCCCATTTAGCAGAGGACACGCCGGGGACGAAAATGATTCCTAATGCATTGGACTTCGGTCTCTTACGACGGATACCGACTGCGTCGAAAAGTGCGACATGACACAGGCAATGTCGCACTTTGCTGCTCGCGAGTGTGACATCGGGACACAGCCCTGCACTTCCCCGGCGTATCTTCATGGGGCTCTTTGCATCCGCCCGGTGGAACTGACGCGCCAGCGGCGGCCAGCCCACCAGACGCGGCGGTCGAACCAGGCGGCAATCCAGCAGGCGAGTTCGACGACGCTGGCGGCGAGCATGACGGGCAAAAGCCACGGGATGGAAAAGTGCAGTGTTTTTGCCAAAGCGCGGAAGCACCACCACCGGATGAGCTGAATCACCATGACGAATCCCACGCAGTGGAACGCCACCACCGAAGCGCTGGGAACGCGGGCGAGGGCGACCAGCAGGGCGCTGGCAACAAGACCATTCGTGAAAACCATGCCCGCGAAGCCCGCTGGCCGACAGGCGCGGTACGTCACGGCGACGCGGCGCTGGTGCCGCCAGTAGTCGCGCCACGTCAGCGGGTCCGCGTCGAGCGTGGCGACCTGCGCGCTGAGGCGGATCGTGCGGCCCGTTCCGGCCAAAGCCGCGCCGAGCCGGTTGTCCTCGGCGAGAAAATCACAGAACGCCGCCCAGCCGCCGACGGCTTCCACATCCGCGCGGCGCAGGGCGGTGTAGGCTCCGAGCGTGAAATCGACGCGGCCAAAGCGCCGGACCATCGCCAGTCCCGGCCACAGCCCGCAGAGCGCCGCGGAGGCGTCGAGGCGTTGCGGCCAGGTGGCGAGATTCACAAACCGGTAGCCTGCCGTGAGAACATCCGCGCCGCTCGTCTGCCACTCGCGGCGAAAGGCATCGAGCCACGCTACGTCGAGCAGCGACTCGCTGTCGCTCAAGAGCCAATGGCCATGCCGGGCGTGCGGCGTCATTTGGACGAGCTTGGAGATCTTCGGATTCAGCGCCGCACCGGAGCGGCAGGCGACGACGACGATCTCGCGTTCGGGAAAAGAATCGCGCAATGCAGAGCACACGCCCATCTCGACCGAGCCATCATCCGCGCCGAGGATGAGCTGATCGCCGGGGTGCATCGCCGCAATGAGCGCGTCGAGTTTGGCACGCAGCGCGGGCACACCCGCTTTCAGCGGACGCAGCAGCGTCAACGGGGGAAGATCTCGCGGGGAAGATTCCAGCGGCGCGGCTTTCGCCAGCCACGCCCGCACGTGGCTGGCGGCGAGCCACGTGTAGAGCGCGCTGCCGACGGCGAGCGCGCCGGTGATGACGGAGGGCCAGCTCATGCCTTGCGCGGGGTGGGGGACATGGGCCTAATCGTCATCGCTGCGCGGCCCAGCCTGCCCGCGCGCCCCGTGAATTGAAACACCTCATCGTCACCGCCGACGACTTCGGGCGCAGCCCGGAGATCAATGCCGCCATCGAGCGCGCCCACCGCGCGGGCTTCGTCACGCAGGCGAGTTTGATGGTCAATGAGCCCGCCGCCGCGGAGGCCGTGGAGATCGCGCGACGCAATCCCGTGCTCGGCGTCGGCCTGCATCTCACGCTCTGTGCGGGCCGCGCGGCGGAGGTTTCCGCGCTCACGGATACGCGTGGAAACTTCCCCGCGTCGCCCGCGCGCGCCGGGCTGCGCTACGCCTTTTCGCCCGCGCTCGCCGAGCCGCTGCGGCGCGAGATCGGCGCGCAATTCGCGCGATTCCGCGCACTCGGTCTGCAGCCGACGTACTGGGACGGACACACGCACCTGCATCTCCATCCCACGATTTTCCGGCTCACGCTGCCCATCGCGCTCGATCACGGCTTTCGCGCCGTGCGCCTCGTCCGCGAGCCCGGCCCGTTCGCCCCGGTGCCGTGGATTTTCCAAGCGCTCAGCCGCGCCGCGCTCCCGCATTTGGCAAAGCACGGCGTGCTGTTTGCCGACCGCGTTTTCGGCCTGCGCGAAACCGGACGCATGACCACCGCGGCCATCGCCCGCCGCCTCGCACAACTCCCCGACGGCGCGAGCGAACTCTACTTTCACCCCGGTGCCGAGCCTGCCGAGCCCGACTACGCCGCGCTGACTCCGCTGCTCGCGCGCCACGGGATCACCCTCACGCACTGGCCACGGCCAGCCGCGCGCTGATCTCGCGCTGGCCCGCGCACAGCACCTCGACTTCGTTCGCCCCCGCCGCGTCGAGCCGCGCGCGCACCGTGCCGACGGCGAGTTCCGGGCTGTTGCAATCGCGGCTCAGATGCCCGAGCACCGCCCGCCGCAGCCGCCCGCCGAGCAAGTCCGCGAGCACACCGGCCGCCGCCGCGTTCGAGAGATGCCCGTGGCGTGACATGATGCGCTGCTTCACGGACCATGGCCGCTTGGTGTCGTTTTGCAGCAGCTTCTCGTCGTGATTCGTCTCGATGAGCACCGTCTGCGCGGCGCGCATCCGCTCGTGGACGAGCTTCGTCGCCTGCCCGAGATCGGTCAGCACGCCGAGCGCGTCCGCGCCGTGATGCAACACGAAACCTACCGGCTCCACCGCATCGTGCGGCACGGGGAACGTCTCGACCGTGATGTCCTTGATCGTGAACGCGCTGCCGGTCACGAACAGGCGCCAGTCTTTGCGCAGCTCGGGGCGATCGCGTTGCAGCACCTCGGCGGTCAGGCGGTTGCAGTAGATCGGGGTGGCAAACTGCTTGCACCACACATTGAGCGCACCCGCGTGATCACCGTGCTCGTGCGTGATGAGGATGCCGTCGATCTCCAGCGGATTCACCCCGCACAGCGCCAGCCGCGCTCCGATCTGCCGCGCGCTGAGCCCGCCATCAATAAGCAGCCTCGTCTGCGCCGTCTCCACCAGCGCGCAGTTTCCCGCGCTGCCGCTGCCGAGAATGGTGACGAAAAACATGACGCGAGTGAAAACGACGCCCGCCACCGCGGCAACCCGCAAAATCCCGCAGCATCAGTGCGCTTCATGAGGCACCCGCCCCACCGTTCAGTTCGCCAATCTCCGTCCGAAATAGCCGCCTCGCGCCGCTACCTTTGCTGCCGCCATTACGAAAGGTTCGGCAGATGCATTGAATCAAAAATTGGAGCCAAGCCGACCAGCATCTCTGTCCCAAATTCAAATAGCAAAACGACTTGAATGTCCTTCAACGGAAGAATCACTGCGTGATCGCCGGGATACTTTCATCTCAAATTGCCGAGACCCGGCGTTGACGAAAATGGATGACCAAACCGGCGGCAATGAGGAGTAACGTGGAGGACGGTTCAGGGACGACAGAAGTTGGCGCGGCCTGGGTCAAATCCGCCAAGGTATAGGTTAAACCAGTTCCAATCACCGAGTTGATGCTGCCAGTTACAGTATTGATTTCATTCCAGGAATGCCCGGTGCTGTCCAAGCTTCCATAGAGGAGGCCATTGTTGCCGAAACCCAACCCATTATACAAACCCGAGCCCAAATTTGTCGGGGAGTTGAGAGCGACAACGTCATATGAGAAGAACTCTGCATTGTTGGTGGCATTGTTGATGGCGGTGGAGTAGAGAATTCCAGAGTTGGAAATGGCGATGTCTCCGAAATTGTAACCTTTGGTGTTATTCCACATATCGGCCACCTTGACTGCCGCGGTGAGGAGGAAGGTTCCCGAATTAAAGTCGATCTTCCAAAGATCATCCGTACCCTGGGCAATGGTATAAAAAGAGCCATTGTATGAAGTTCCATTGCGGATGGGCCCGGTAAAGGCTCCGGTGGTGAAAGCATTCAAATCCCCGGAAACTACCTGGCTGAGGTTCGAGCGGTTCACGATGGCGATACGTGAGTCAGCGTCGTTGCCATAGACGATGCTCCCAATACTGCCCAAACCGTTGAGATAGGCCAATCCGTTCGCTGAGGCAAAAGTAGGTGTAAGCGAAGTTAAAAACGAGGCTACCCCGGTGGAGTAATCCACCTCATACAAACCAGGGGCCGTGGCGTTCTGTCCAAAGTTGTAGCCGTACCCATAGCCGGCCACCGCCGCATTAGCTTCCTCCCGAGCAACAAGGGTAAGAGTGAGCAGAAACGCGAATACCATGCGTCGAATGCTAAAGATGGCATGGCGAGATGGACGGCAACCATGGTCGTTATTAATGGGGTTCATTCTGGTTGAAGTTGCATTCATGGCTGCGTGCTTGTGGGATGGCATGGATGGGAATGAGTTGCTTGGGATTGATAGTTCGTTGCAATCCCGCCAGTTGCAGAGACCGTGCCAAATTTGTGCTTGTCGCGATTCGACGGGATACTTCTCGTTTGAAAGCCTGAAGTCGGTCGCTCCAGACGCGCTTTTGAGAAGGATGACGTCTCAATTGTCATGCCAAGCCGTTTGGTGAAGTTCGTTTGGCGCGCGACGACTGACGCGGAAATGCGCTTGCTGCCTCGCAGCCGCCCGCGTATCGGCTGCGCATATGAGAGCAGCGTTTCGCGAAAAAGAAGCCGACGATCAGGAGCCGGCGGAAAAGATGGAGTTCGCCCCAGCCGATTACTTTGCGCGGGCAAAGGTGGGCGACATCTTCCCCCGCGAGGGACGGCTGCAGGTCGATATCGGCTGCGGGGAGGGCGGCTTTTTGCAGGCGATGGCGAAGCTGCATCCCGAAGACAATTTTCTCGGCATCGAGCGTCTGCTCGGGCGCGTGCGCAAGGTCTGCCGCGCAGTCGAGCAGGTGGGCCTGACCAACGTGCGCCTGCTGCGCATCGAGACCGCCTACGCGCTGCGCTATGTACTCCCGCTGGAGAGCGTGGCGGTTGCGCACGTCCTTTTCCCCGACCCCTGGCCGAAGCGGCACCATCAGCCGCGCCGGTTGATTCAGGATGGGTTCATGGAGGCGCTGCACGGTATCCTCGCGTCCGGTGGGGAGTTGCGGATCAAGACGGACGACGAGCCGTATTTCCAGTGGATGGAAAAGGTGCTCGCCCGGGCCAAAGGCTATGAGCGGCTGGATTGGCCGGACGATTCCGAATACCCGCTCACTGATTTTGAGCGCCGCTTTCTCGCGCAGGGCCTGCCGATTTATCGCGCGCGGCTGCGAAAGATCTGAGCGGCGCGGCGCGGTTCGATGACAAAGCCTTTCTCACGCACCACGATTTTTACGGCTCCTGTGCGGTCCTGGCGGAAAACAATGATGCCACGCTCCGCGACGCTTCGCTCCCAAACATCCAGCGGCTCGACCGGGTCGCCGTAACCGAGCGCGGTGCTGATCACGACATCCGGCTGCACGCACGCGAGGAAATCAAGCGTGCCGGAGAGATCTTTGGCGTGCTGCCCTTTAATGACGATGTCGCTGCGCAAATCGGACTCGTTTTCCACGAGCCACTGCTCGGTGGCAAACCCGCTGTCGAACATAAACAGGATGCGCGTGCCTGCGGCTTCGAGTTGCAAAATGAGCGCCTTGTCGTCGGCGATGGCACGCTGAAGTCCGGCTGGCGGGTAGAGGACGCGCACGGTGGCGTCGGGTGAAAGCCGGAGCGTGTCGCCCCGCGCGTAGAGTCCTTTGCCGACGCTGCGTCGGGCAAGTTCGGCGTGAAAGGTTTTGCGGCTGGACGACTTGTCGCGCAGCACGGAATCGACGATGGCGCACGGTTGAAAATCGTCGAGCAAGGGGATCGCGCCGCCGAGGTGCTTTACATCGCCGTGCGAAAGCAGGAACCCGTCGAGGCGGTTCACACCTCGGGTGCGCAGGTAGGGCAGGACGAGGTGCTCGTAAGCGACTTCGCTCCCGCAATCGAACAGCCAGTCGCGCCCGCCGGCTCGGAGATGCGCCGCGCCGCCATCAGCGAGATCGAGGACCGTGATCTCGGCGGCGGGCGGCGATGCCAAAGCGGGCGTCTCGACATAGATCCACCCGCCAGGAACAAGCGCGCAGACTTTCAAAACCGCGAGCAGCGCCTTGGCGCAAAACCAGTTCGCGTTATTGCAGAGCAGCGCGCCCATTTTCCACACAGGCGCGGTGAGCAGCGTGGCGATGCCCAGCACGAGGACGACGAAAGCGAGCGGCACGGCGAGCATGTTGGCCAATAGCGCGGAGGGCGAAACAAGATGGAAATATCCCGCCGTAAAAAGCAGCGAGCCGAGCCATGCGGAGATGGTAACGCCCAACGCCGCGGCGCACTTTCCCGCCGCCGCCGCACTCGCGTGCTGCGGCCAGCGCCAGAGCGCGCGGGGCAGGAAAGCATCGGGCCGGCCCAGCGGTTCGAGGCGGCGCTGGATTTTTGCCGAGAGCCAGACGATGACGAGCACGAGAACAAATGAGAACTGGAAGCCGGGCGAGAAAAGTTGGTTGGTATCCCACCCGAGGATGCCAAGCGCAGCGGCACCGAGGCTGTTAAAAACGAGCGGGCGGCGATCAACGAGATACGCGATCAGCACCAGCGAGCACATGATGGTGGCGCGCACGCAACTCGCCGTGAGCCCGGTGACGAGCGCGTAGCCGACAAGAATCGGGATGGTGGCGACGATGCTCGGCACGCGACCAAGACGCAGCCGGCGGAGGAGAAAAATGGCGATGGCCGCGAGCATGGCCACATTCAGTCCGCTGACGGCGAAAAGGTGCATGGTGCCGGTGCGTTGAAAGAGCGCCTTCATCTGGGGCGGTGTCTCGCCGCGCAATCCCAGCACCATGCTGGTGATGAGGCCGGCGATCTCCGGTTCGCCTTCTAGGTCGAGCGCGAGCTGCCGCTGAATCCAGTGCGCCGCCTGGAAGGCGTAAGTTTGCGCGGGGTGACCGTGACCGTGGCTTTCGATGCGACAGTCGGTGGCGAAACGCGCCCGGATTTCCGACCACACGCCCTGCCGCTGCGCGTAGGCCGCGGCATCGAACTGCCCGGGATTTCGCGTGGGTTCGAGATTCGTTCCGCTGCCGGTGAGCGAAACGCGGTCGCCATAGACGGGGATTTGTTCGCCCGCCCAGCTCACCTCGACGAGCGAATCCGCCGCGCGCGCTTCGTCCGCAAAGCTGATGGATTCCAGCTTCATGCGAAACCGCGCTTTGACCGTTCGCGACCAAAACGCAGGTGGCTCCGGCTCCTCCCAGACGATGCCCGTGACCCTCACCACACGAGGCCCCGCGGCAAACTCCCGCGCCAATTCTTTCGCCGCGTGCCCATGATGCCGCAGAGTGTGCAGCGAGAAAAAGGCCGCGCCGCAAAACAACCACACACCAATCGGTGAAGCGCGCCATAGCAGTGCGAGCCCGCCGCACGCCACCAGCACGACCGTCCACCACGGCTCCACCGCCCATCGGTCCGCCGCAAAGATCCCGACCACCGCCCAAACCGCCAGCGCCGCCAAAGGCTGACGCGGACGTGGCTCCCGGAGATTCATGCCAGCAGAATGTCACCAAACGTTTCCCGTCCGGCAAGGACACACAACATCGAACGCCCTCGTTACGGCGAGGCCACGCGGACGTTTGGGGCGAGAGCCAAATCTCCCAAGGCAAATCATTCTCAGGCGTTGGCCCCGCCGGAAGTTCTCCCCATCCACGCGAGATTCCGCTACGTCTCCGCGACCCATGAGCCAGACGACCGAGCGTTTTGACCTCCAGACCCGGCTGGCCGCCGGGAATGCGGGCCTCGTCTATCGTGGTGTGGAAAAGGCCACCCGCCGCCGTGTCGCGCTCAAGCTTCTCATCGACACCGGACTCCCGCATCCGCTCGATGGCGACGCGCTTTTTCGCGACGCCGCCCGCGTCCGCCGCACCGCCGGCAACAACATCGCCCAACTCCTCGACGTCATCCCCGACGAAGACGTGGGCATGGTCCTCGTCTATGAATACGCCGACGGGCCAAATTGGACCGACGCCGCCGCCAACCGTCGGCTCGACGGCGCGCAGGCCGTGGACGTGGCCGCGCAACTGCTCAGCGCCATCGCCGTCGGCGAAGCCATCAAAGTCCCGCACGGCGAAATCAAGCCCGCCAACCTCATCCTCGGCGAACTCCCCAGCCAGCGCCTCTTCGTGTGGGTGCTCGACTGGGGCCTCGCCCGTTACCGCCCCGAGCCGCCCGCCGACGCCCTGATCTGGATGTCCCCCGAGCGGCTCGCCGGCGCGCCCGCCTCGGCCGAAGGCGACCTCTTCGCCATGGGCGCGTGCCTTTGCTGGCTGCTCACCGGCACCGTCCCCATCACCGGCGAAACCCGCGAGGAACTCGCCGCCGCCTGGCAGCGCTTCCCCGCCAACGCCCTCGCACAAGTCCGCCCCGACCTCCCCGCCAAATTCACGCGCTGGGTTGGCACTCTCCTCGACCCGAATCCACGCGGCCGCTTTCCCACCACCGCCGCCGCGCGCCAGGCGCTCGCCGCCCTCGACCCTCCCGCCCCGCCAATCCTGCCGGAAATTTTCCGCCCACGCCCGAAGTCGCCCCTCTCCGGCATCGTCCCACGCTCCGTTCCCGTAACTCGCGTCGCCGCCGTGCCGAAAGCCCGCGCCGTCATCGAGGAAACGCTGCCCGTGATCCCGGAGCAAATCCCCGCGCCCGGTGAAAACGAGCCGCTGGTGGAAGACGCCGCCGCTCCCGACGAGGAAAGCGGGGAGCCCGAGCTGGTAGCGGAAAATGCCGATCCTTGGCCGCTGGAAACCGCCGCTGGCGACGACCTCGCGACGACACCCTCGCCCGAGCTTCCGCCGGAAGACTTTCCCACCACCGAACCCGAACTCCCGCCGGCCGACGACCCCGCACCGCCACCCGCACCAGCCACCGCAGCGAATCGTTCCGGGCTGTGGCTGGCCATCCTCATTTTTTGCGCCGCCCTGGGCGCGGGCGCATGGTTTTACCAGCATCGCCCCGGCGGCGATGCCACCACCGGCGGTCCCGTCGAGACCGTCCTCCACCGCGACCTCACAGCCCGTCCCGCCCTCGCCCCGAATGGCAAGGGAGGCGAATGGTTTTACAGCTTTAAGCTCGCCCACTTCCCCACCACCGCCCGCGCCGGCGTGTACGAACTCCAGGCCAACGTCTTTAGCGAAACTGCCATGGACGAAGTCATCCGGCTCAGCTTTTCCGAAACCGCCGGACGCCTCACGGTCGTCAGCTTTCCCGCCCGCGGCTCCGCCACCCTACCCGGCCCGGCCCATGTTCCGCAGCCGCTCCTCATTCGCTGCCAGGCCACGCCCGCCGGCCCCGGCCGCTTCAACGTGACCCTCGATCTCTGGGCCAATCCCACCCTCGCAGCCCTCGGCCCGCCCGCCTTCAGCGCCGCCGCCAGCAAAATCTCGCTGCCCAACCGCATCGGCGTCCTCTTTCAAAAAAAGCCTACGCTCACCGCCACCACCACCGTCATCGAAGGCCTTGTCATCGGCAAAACCGCCGCCGAAGTCCTCAAGTAAAGCCGCCCGGCGGCGGATGGCGGCTTACCGCCGGTGCAGTCGGAACGGTGTGGGCACCAGCCTTTCATTCCCAAAATATGACGAACTCGCACGTACGGCACTGGTCGCTTTCGCCGGAGGTGATCTTCCTGAATCACGGTTCATTTGGCGCGTGTCCATTACCGGTTCTGGCCGCGCAACAGGAGATGCGCTTCCGGATGGAGCGCCAGCCGGTGCGTTTCCTGCATCGCGATTTTAATCCGCTGCTTGATGCCGCACGCGAAAATCTCGGCGTATTCCTCGGAGCTAATCCAGACCACCTCGTTTTCATCAGCAACGCCACCGCCGGCGTCAACGCGGTCATTCGTTCGCTGGACTTCCAGCCCGGCGATGAACTCCTCACCACCGACCACGACTACAACGCCTGCCGCAATGTGCTTCTCGACATCGCACGACGCACCGGCGCGAAAGTCGTCACCGCCCGCGTCCCCTTCCCGCTCACCGACGAACAGCAGGTTATCGACGCCATCCTTGCAGCCATTACCACTCACACGCGGCTCGCCTTCATCGACCACATCACGAGTCCCACCGCGCTCGTTTTTCCCATTGAAAAAATCGTGCACCTCCTCGACGCACGCGGCATCGACTGCCTCGTCGATGGTGCTCACGCGCCGGGCAGCGTTCCCCTTGATCTCGACGCTCTCCGCCCCGCCTACTACACGGGCAATCTTCACAAATGGGTCTGCGCGCCAAAGGGCGCGGCGTTTCTTTACGTTCGCGCGGATAAACAAGCGCCCATCCGTCCCGCCGTCCTCTCCCACGGCGAGAACATCCGCCGGCCCGATCGCTCGCATTTTCACGATCGCTTCGACTGGCCGGGGACTCTCGACCCCACCGCCTGGCTCGCCGTCCCGGACGCGATCCGTTTTGGCGCGAGTCTCCACCCCGGCGGATGGCCGGAACTGTTGGAGCAAAACCGCACACTCGCCGCGAGCGCCCGCGCTTTAATCGCCGAGCGACTCGGCGTCTCTCTGCCCGCGCCAATCGCGATGCTCGCGGCAATGGCGACAATCCCGCTCTCCGAATCCCATCGGCGCGTTCCGCTCACCGACGACCGCATCGACCCGCTTCAGACCCGGCTCCTTGAAACGCATCGCATCGAGGTTCCGATCATCCGCTGGGGCGCGCCCGCCCGGCGCTTTGTTCGCATCAGCGCCCAAGCCTACAATCACATCGAACACTACCGGATCCTTGCCTCCGCCCTCGCCGACGATGCGACACGGCCACTTCATTCCGCTTCTTGATTTTAATCACCCGTGATCAGCCGGTAGCCGATGCCCGGCTCGGTGCGGATGATCTTGGGATGCGCGGGATCACTTTCGATCTTCTTTCGCAGATGCGTGAAATAGACGCGCAGATACTGGCGGTGCTCCTCCGCTTTCGGCCCCCACACTTCGCGCAGAATCTGCCGGTGCGTGAGCACGCGCCCCGCGTGGCGGATGAGCAGCGCGAGCAAGGCCCACTCGGTCGCGCTCAACTTCACTTCATCACCCGCACGTTTGGCGATGTGGGCGACGACGTCCACTTCGAGATCGCCGTGGCGAAAGATGCTGGTTTCCTCGCGAGGCTGCGCGCGGCGTTGTGCGGCGCGGAGGCGGGCGAGGAGTTCGACGGTGCTGAAAGGTTTCGTCACGTAGTCGTCGGCACCGGCATCGAGCGCGGCGACTTTGTCGGTTTCATCATCGCGCACGGTCAGGATCACGACCGGCGTCGCGCTCCATTCGCGCAGGCGTTTTAGAACCGTGAGGCCGTCGAGATCGGGCAGGCCGAGATCCAGGAGGATCACGTCCGGCCGAAGATGCGCGACGGCTTGCAGACCGAGCGTGCCGGTTTCCGCTTCGCGCGCGTTGTAGCCGGCGCCTTCGAGCGCGACGGTGAGCAGGCGGCGGATTTGCACTTCGTCGTCGATGATGAGCGCGGTCGGTTTCATGCGGGCAGCTTGAGCTCTCCGCCGATCGGAAGCTGGAGAATAAATCGCGCTCCGCCCGCGGGCCGGTTTTCGGCGGTGAGGGTGCCGCGATGCGCTTCGACGAGATGACGCGCGATGGAAAGTCCGAGACCGACCCCGCCCGCGGGCGAACCAGGCAGGCGAAAGAATTTCTCGAAGATTTTCTCCTCGGTGCCATCCGTGAAGCCAGCCCCGCGATCGGCGACTTCGAAGCGAATCAGGTCACCGTTCCGCCGCACGGTGAGCAGCGCGGGCTCGCTGGCGGAGCCGTATATGGTTGCGTTGTCCACGAGCGTCGCCAGGGCTTGAGCGATGAGGCCGTGATCGGCGCGCAGCGGCGGAAGATCGGGCGCGATATCCATCTGCACGCGCTCTCCGACGCCCGTGAGTTCGCACGCTTCGCGCGCGAGCTCCCCGGCGTCGCACCATTCGATGACCGGTTTCAACATGCCGGATTCGATGCGCGTGGCGTCGAGCAAGTGATCGACCGTGCGGCGCAAGCGATCGTTCGCGCGTTGGATTTCGTCGCGATTCACCTCGGGCTGATCGAGCGCCGCGCGGATCGCGGCGATTGGCGTTTTGAGTTCGTGCGAGACGCTGTCGAAAAGCGTTTTCTGCAAGCGCTCTGATTCAGCAACGACCTGCGCGCGACGTTGCACGTGAGCGAGCCGCTCTTTCTCCGCGACGATCGCGAGCTGTGAGGCAAATGCTTCCAGCAATTCGCGCTGCTCGGGCACGAGACTGTCCGCCGCGCCGAGTTCTACACCGAGCACTCCCTCGACTCGGTCCGCCACGATGAGCGGCAAATGCAGACCTTCGCCGTCCGGGAGCGTGTCGGTGTCGCGGCCGGCCGCACGTTTGTTTTGAAACGCCCACGCGGCGACGCCCTCCTCTTTTGTGGAGAGTTTCCACGTGCTGGCGGGATGCGCATTTCCCGCGAATGCACCAGAGTCATCGCGCAGCAGCGCGGCGGCATTGAGGCCGAAGTTTTTCTGAATTTGCGCCAGCACTTCCTTCACCGCGGCGTCGCGGGAAGTTACGGCGGCGAGCCGGCGCGTGAGCTGGTAGAGCGCATTGGCGCGCTGCTCGCGGCGATGTTCCAGACGCTCGCGCTCGCGCAATCGGCTCGTGAGTTGCCCGATCACGATCGCGACGATGAAGAACATCGCGAACATCATCACGTCATGCGGCTTGCTGATGTAGAAAGTGTAGAGCGGCGGGATGAAGAGGAAATTCCACAGCAGCGCGCTGAGCGCCGCCAGCAGCAGCGTCGGGCCTCGCCGCAACGTGGCGGCGGCGAGTGTAACAGTGAGCAGATAAACGAGCGCGACCGACCAGTAGCCGATTAAGCCTTGCACCAGTTGGCAAAAAATCGTGGCCCCCGCAGCGATGCCGAGCGCGATGCCGAACTCACGAAAATACATTTGCGGACGATCGCGGGCGGGGACGAGCGGGCGGTCGCCTTTCGCTTCGGTGCGGACGAGTTGCACATCGATCCGGCCGCTGTGCTGGATGAGCCAGGGAATCGGCGAGCGGCGATTGAGCAGCCAGCGCCACGGCGGGCCGTCGGGTTTTCCCATCACGAGCTGCGTCACGGCGTGCTCTTGCGCGGCGAGCAGCAACGCCTCGCCAATGTGCGCACCGCTCGTGAGCACGACTTCCGCGCCGAGCTGCCGCGCGAGCGCGAGATTCGCGGTGCGGCGTTTTTCATCTTCGGGTCCGAGGCTCTCGGGCGACTCCACGGCGACCGCAATCCAAGGCGCTTCCAGACTTGCGGCATAGCGGCGTGTCCATCGCACGAGCTCAGCGGAATGCGGACTCGCGCTCACCGCCACGGCCAAACGATCGCCGCTGCGCCACGGATCGCTTTTCGCCGTGGGCTGCATCGCGCGCAGGCTGCGATCGACGTGCTCGGCCGTTAGTCGCAGCGCCATTTCACGGAGCGCGGTCAGATTTCCTTCACGGAAAAAGTTCTCGCCCGCCGCGACGGCGCGATCGCCGAGATAGACTTTTCCTTCGGACAAACGCTGCCGCAACCGCTCGGGCGTGAGGTCCACGAGCTCGATCTCGTCGGCGACATCGAGCATGGAATCCGGCACCGTCTCCCGCACGATCACACCGGTGAATTGCCGCACGGCATCCGTACGACTCTCGACGTGTTGCACGTTCAGCGTGGTGTAAACGTCGATGCCCGCGTCAAGCAATTCGAGCACGTCCTGATAACGCTTTGGATGTCGCGAGCCGGGCGCGTTCGTGTGCGCGAGTTCATCGACGATCACGAGTCGCGGATGCCAGATGAGGATCGCCTCGAAATCCATTTCCTCCAGCACCGCGCCGCGATGTTCGATCTTCGCGCGAGGCACGATCGGCATGCCTTCCAGCATCGCGAGCGTCTCGGCACGGCCGTGCGTTTCCACGACGCCGATGACGACCTCCACACCTTCCTTCACCTTCCGCTGCGCCGCTTCCAACATCGCGTAGGTCTTGCCCACGCCGGGGCACATACCAAAAAAAACCTTCAGCCGTCCGCGTCGCGCCTTCGATTCATCGGCATGAATCGCCGCGAGAAGTGCATCGGGATTGGGGCGGTTTTCGTCGGGCACGAATTCATCGTTGCGCATCCAGCGCGAGATTCAAACGCAGGAGATTGACCGTCGCTTCACCAACGATGCGCGATGTCGCCGGCTCGGAAAGTCGATCGATGAGCTCGTTCAATTTGGCGGCGTGTTCCGCATCGAGATGGCGCTCGGAAACAACGCGCGCGACCTGTGCCTTCGCGTCATCAACCGTGATCTTCGGTTCGCGCGGGTCATCTGTGTCACTCGTCGCTGAAAAGTAGCCAGGGCCGCTGAGCTTCTTTTCCAGCATGGCGGCGGCGACCGCTTTCTCATCGGGAATCAGAAGCCGGTCGCGTTGCGATTCGCGAATCACTTTTCCAAGGCAAACGATGAAAACGATCAGCGAGACCGAAGCGACGACTATAGCCAGTTTCGCTCGCATCGCGGGGGGCATGCAAAATCTGTTCGTCGCGTGGGTCATTGGGGTTGGTCCAGCGCCAGATTCAGCGTGAGGACGTTGATCCGCGTTTCACCGAAGATGCCGAACTGCGGACGCTCGGTGTATAATTCGATCAAGTTTTCGATTCGATCCAACGGCAGCTTTCTTTCGCTTGCGATGCGCGGAGCCTGCTGCTTTGCGCTGGCGGGAGAAATATGCGGGTCGAGTCCGCTGCCGCTCGCGGTGAGCATTTCGTCGGGCGCGTCCTTGCCGAGTTTCTCGCGGCGTTCGGCAATGGATTTTACGAGATCGGCGCTGGTCGGGCCTTTGTTGCTCGCGCCGCTGGGGACCGTCGCGAAATCACCGGCACTCGGACGCGGCCAGAAATATTTTGGGCTTTCGGTTTTTTGCGCGAGCAGTGCAGAGCCGACGACTTCGCCGCCCTTTTTTACGAGCGATCCGGTCGCGGCATCGTGAAACGCAACGCGCGCGATGGCGGTCACGACGAGCGGATACGCGACGCCGGTGAGGACGGTGAGGACGAGCAGGATGCGGAGTGATTGCAGGATGTTTTTCATAAAACTAGGCGAGGTGAAGTGCGACGAGGAGGAGGTCGAGAACCTTGATGCCGATGAAGGGCACGAGGACACCGCCGATGCCGTAGATGAGCACGTTTCTGCGCAGCACGGATGCAGCGCCGAGCGCGCGATAGCTCACGCCGCGTAGGGCGAGCGGGATGAGCGCGATGATGATGAGCGCGTTGAAGATGACCGCGCTCAGGATGGCGCTCTGCGGGCTGTGCAGGTGCATGAGATCGAGTGCGGCGAGCGGGCCTTTGCCACCAGCTTCGGTCGCGTAGAGGCCGAGGAACATCGCAGGGATGATCGCGAAGTATTTCGCGATGTCGTTCGCGATGCTGAAGGTGGTGAGCGCGCCGCGCGTCATCAGGAGTTGTTTCCCGATCTCGACGACTTCGATGAGCTTCGTCGGATTGCTGTCGAGATCGACCATGTTGCCGGCTTCGCGCGCGGCTTGCGTGCCGGTGCTCATCGCGACGCCGACATCGGCTTGCGCCAAGGCGGGCGCATCGTTCGTGCCGTCGCCGGTCATCGCGACGAGATGGTCTTTGGCTTGTTCCTCGCGGATGCGCGCGAGTTTGTCCTCGGGCTTGGCCTCGGCCATGAAGTCATCGACGCCCGCTTCGGCAGCGATCGCGGCGGCGGTCATCGGATTGTCGCCGGTGATCATGATCGTGCGAATGCCCATTTTGCGAAGCTGCGCGAAACGCTCGCGGATGCCGCCTTTCACAACGTCCTTGAGCTGCACGACGCCGAGCACGCAATGCTGCTCCGCGACGACGAGCGGTGTGCCGCCTGATCTGGAAACCATCTCAACGGCTTCCGTGACGGCCTGCGGATATTCGCCACCGTTTTCGACGACCCAGCGGCGCACGCTTTCGGCCGCGCCTTTGCGCATGCGAACGATGCCTTCGGGCGTGGTGAGATCGACGCCGCTCATGCGGGTCTGCGCGGTGAACGGGACGAACTCGGCGTGTTTTTCCGCGACATCGCGGGCGCGCAAATTGAAGCGTTCTTTCGCGAGCACCACGATGCTGCGGCCCTCGGGTGTTTCGTCGGCGAGCGACGCGAGATGCGCGGCGGCGGCGAGATCTTTCTCATCGACGCCGGGTGCAGGGATAAATGCGGCTGCCTGGCGATTGCCGAGCGTGATCGTGCCGGTTTTATCGAGCAACAGAACGTCGATATCGCCCGCGGCTTCGACCGCGCGGCCGGAAGTTGCGAGCACGTTGCGCTGGATCATTCGGTCGATGCCGCTGATGCCGATCGCGCTGAGGAGCGCGCCGATCGTCGTGGGAATAAGGCAGACCGTGAGGCAGACGAGGACGACGAGCGAGACGTTGATGACGCCGCTTTGACCCGCCAGCTTTTCGCTGAGTTGCGCGATCGGGCGCAGCGTGCCGACCGCAAGCAGGAACACAAACGTGAGGCTGACGAGCAGGATGCCGAGGGCGATTTCATTCGGCGTGCGACCGCGCGTGGCGCTCTCGACCATCGTGATCATGCGATCGAGAAACGTGTTGCCGGGTTCGCTCGTGATGCGGATGACGATGCGATCGCTGATGACGCGCGTGCCGCCCGTGACCGCGCTGTGGTCGCCGCCGCTCTCGCGAATGACCGGCGCGGATTCGCCGGTGATCGCGCTTTCATCGACGCTCGCGATGCCTTCCACGACGTCGCCGTCGGATGGAATGACGTCCCCATTTTCACACACGACGAGGTCACCTTTGCGCAGCTCGCCGGCGGCGACTTTTTCTTCGCGATCACCCTTCAGGCGGCGCGCCATCGTGGTCGTGCGCATCTTGCGCAACGTGGCGGCCTGGGCTTTACCGCGGCCTTCGGCGATGGCTTCCGCGAAGTTTGCGAACAGCACGGTGAACCACAGCCAGAGCGTGACCTGAATGTTGAATCCGCTCGGGTCGGTGAAGCACGCGATCGTCGTGAGAATCGCGCCAACGAAGACGACGAACATCACGGGATTCCGGATTTGCGTGCGCGGATCGAGCTTCACGAACGAGTCGATGATCGCGCCGCGGACCAGCGCGGGATCGGTGAAGGCGGTCGGCTTTTTGCGCGAGGATTCGGGGGCAGGCGCGGGCGTTGATGTCGGCGGATTGAGTGTGGCGTTCATGTCGGATTAGAAGGTGCGGCCGGCGGCCATGAGGAGGTGCTCGACGATCGGGCCGAGCGAGAGCGCCGGGAAAAAGTTGAGTCCGCCGACGATGAGCACGACGGCGATGAGCAGGCCGATGAAGGTGAAGCCGCTCGTCGGGAAAGTGCCCGGCGACGGCGGGGCGATCTTTTTCCCGACCATGCTGCCCGCGATGGCGAGCACCGGCACGATGACGGCGAAGCGGCCCAGGAACATGCAAATCGCGAGCGCGTAGTTGTAGAAATCGTTGTTCACACCGATGCCCGCGAAGGCGCTGCCGTTGTTCGCGGCGGCGGAGGTGAAGGCGTAGAGGATTTCGCTGAAACCGTGCGCGCCTTGATTGTTGATCGTGGCGGAACCGGCGGGCACGGAGGCGGCGATCGCGGTGCCGAGCAGAATGCAAACGCACGGCGCGAGCGCGGCGACGACGGCCCACTTCACTTCACGCGCCTCGATCTTTTTGCCGAGATATTCCGGCGTCCGCCCGACCATCAGGCCGGCGAGAAAGACGGTGAGGATGACGAAGACGAGCATGCCATAAAGGCCCGCGCCGACGCCGCCGAAGATGACTTCGCCGAGCAGCATATTTACAAGCGCGACGCCTCCAGCGATCGGCGTGAGGCTGTCGTGCATCGCGTTCACCGCCCCGCACGACGCGTCCGTGGTGATCGTGGAGAAGAGCGTCGAATTCATGATGCCGAGCCGCACTTCCTTGCCCTCCATATTCGACACGAGTCCGGTCGCAGGATTCGGCTGCATTTCCGCCCACCACGACAGGCCAAAACCCATGATGAAGAGCGCGAACATCGCGCCGAAAATCGTCCAGCCCTGGCGACGATCGCCGGTCATCAGGCCGAGCGTGTAAGTGAGCCCGGCGGGGATCACGAAGATCGCTAGCATTTCGAGGAAGTTGGTGAACGGCGTCGGGTTCTCAAATGGATGCGCCGAGTTCACGCCGAAGAATCCGCCGCCATTGGTGCCGAGTTGTTTGATCGCGATCTGCGACGCAGCGGGGCCGAGCGGGATGATCTGCTCTGCGCCCTCTATCGTTTTCGCCGCCGCGTATTCTTGAAATGTCTGCGGCACGCCCTGCTGCACGAGCACGACCGAGAAGACGAGCGAGAGTGGCAGCAGGATGTAGAGCGTGCAGCGCACGAGGTCGGCCCAGAAATTTCCGACCGTGTCGCCGGACCGGCGCGTGAGGCCGCGAATTAGGGCGATGACCACGACGATGCCGGTCGCGGCGCTGGTGAAGTTGTGTACCGCCAGGCCGGCCATCTGCGAGAGGTAGCTCATCGTGTTCTCACCGGAATAAGCCTGCCAGTTCGTGTTCGTCATGAATGACACCGCCGTATTCAGCGCGAGTGCGAAGGGCAGATTCGGCAGGTGCTCTGGGTTGAGCGGCAGCCACGCCTGCGTCATGAGTTGCGCAAGCGTGAGCAGGCCGCCGAGGACGTTGAAG
This sequence comes from Chthoniobacter sp., assembly GCA_021414005.1. Lineage (GTDB taxonomy): Bacteria > Verrucomicrobiota > Verrucomicrobiia > Chthoniobacterales > Chthoniobacteraceae > Chthoniobacter. The sequence continues at coordinate 257,679 of JAIOPH010000027.1, forward strand.
GCGAGCAGCGCGACGACATAGCCGGTCCAGCGCATTTCCCGCTGCGCATCGACGCCGCCCAGTTTGTAAATCAGTCGCTCGGCCGGTCCGAGGAGCGGCGCCAGAAAGGTGCGCTCACCGCTGAAAACCTGGTGCATGAATTTCCCGAGCACCGGCGCGAGCACGAACAGCGCGGCGAGGTAGATGGCGAGTTGGATCCAGTCGTGTGCTTGCATGCCTCCACGATCTGCTCGCCGCACGCACAGCGTTAATTAAACGGCCCGCCATCCCCGTTAAAAAATCGCTAAAGCCGCTCGCTCCCGAAGCAGGCATGCGCTTTCCATAAGCCCGATGCTTTCCTATTTCCTCGTCGCCCTCGGCAGCGCGCTTGGCGGCGTGCTGCGGTTTTGGCTCGGGGCGTTCATGGGAGAGCGACTGGGCGCGGTGCATCTCGGCACGGTGTTTGTAAATGTGAGCGGATCGTTTTTCATCGGCTTCATCGCGGCGCTGGGGCCGATGCCGTTGACGCGGCAACTTCTCGTGATCGGCATTCTCGGCGGCTACACCACGTTTTCGTCGTTCAGCCTCCAGACGCTGGAACTGGCGCAGGAGGGCAAATGGGCGACGGCGGGCGGTAATGTGGCGCTGTCCGTGGTGCTGTCGCTCGTCGCGGTGGCGCTGGGGCATGTGTGCGGCGCGTGGGTGCGCCGGTCTTTCTCCCGGTAGAAAGGAATGAGCACGTCCCCGGATTTCTCCGCCCGCCGGGCCGCACGCCTCGCGCAGCTCCGGCTGAATATCGCGGACTTCGAGGAGAAGTTCGCGCGCAGCTCGGGGCCGGGCGGGCAGCATGTAAACAAGGTCTCGACCGCCGTGACGCTGCGCCACGCGCCCTCGGGCGTGGCGGTGACGGTGCAGGACACGCGCTCGCAATCCATGAACCGGCAGATCGCCTGGGAGCGCCTGCTGGACGCGATCGAGAATGCGCGGCGCGCGGAACGGGCGGCAGTGCGTGCGGCGGTGGAGAAGAAGCGGCGGCAAAACTCAAAACGTCCGCGCGGGGTGAAGGAGCGGATTTTGCAGAATAAAAAGAAGCGTTCGCAGGTGAAGAAGCTGCGCAGCAAGGACTGGTAGAGGTTCACCGGGCCAGCCAAGGGAGCGCTGTCCGCACCAAAGCATCCGGCTCGCCTTCGGGCATCGCCCCTGCTTTAGTCGCGAACCATGACGATGAAATCCGAAGGCACAGTCGATACCCACCAGAAGGCGTTGCGGATTAATCTGGACTCGCGCTTTTACGGCACCTTTGCCGAAATCGGTGCAGGGCAGGAGGTGGTACGCTGGTTTTTTCGCGTGGGCGGCGCGGCGGGAACCATCGCGAAAAGCATGTCGGCTTACGACATGACGGTGAGCGACGCGATCTACGGCGAGACGCAGCGCTATGTCTCGCGCGACCGCTTGCAGGCGATGCTCGATCACGAGTTTCAGCTCAATCTCGACCGGCTGGGCGACAGCCGTGGCGACAACACCTCGTTCTTCGCCTTCGCCGATACGGTGGTGGCGCGCAGCTTCAAGGGCGGCAACGAGTGCCACGGCTGGATGGGTGTGAAATTCCAGGCTCACCCGCACGACGAGCCGAGCCAGATCATCGTCCATGTGCGCATGCTCGACACCGAGGCGGCGCTCCAGCAGGAGGCGCTCGGCATCGTCGGCGTGAACCTGCTCTATGCCGCGTTTTTTCTCCACCACGAGCCGGATCAGCTCGTCGAGAGCCTGCTCGACAAATTGAGTACGGGCCGCATCGAGATCGACCTCATTGATTTCAAAGGCATCGAGTTTCGCTACGTGGACAACCGCCTCATGTCGCTCAAGCTCGTGCAGCTCGGTCTGAGCGGCGCGGCGATGTTTGGCCCGGATCGCGCGGTGCTGCAGCCGAGCGAGGTTTTGTATAAAAAGGCCATCCTCGTGGAGCGCGGGAGTTTCCGCCCGGTCACCCATGTGAATGTGGACATGCTGAACTCCGCGCTTGAGAAATTCTCCGCCCACCCCGCCGTGGCCGGCAAGACGGTGCTGCCGCTCATGGAGATCACCATGCGCAACCTGCTGGCCGGCGGCGGCGAAGTGGACCGCCGCGATTTCCTGGCCCGCGCCGACCTGCTCGCGGCGTCCGGTTTTACAGTGCTGATCTCGGACTTTTTCGAATACTACCGGCTCGCCGCCTATCTCGCCTTGCGCACAAAAGAACACATCGGCATCGTCATGGGCGCGGCCAGCCTCATCGAATTGTTCGACGAGAAATACTACACGCAGCTTCCCGGCGGCATCCTCGAATCCTTCGGGCGTCTGTTCAAAAACGACCTCACGGTTTTCGTGTATCCGCTTCGCTCCAAAGATGGCGCGGATTTGGTGACGGTAGAGACTCTTCAGGTCGCTCCGGAACTGCGCAAACTCTACGGCTACCTCACCGAGCGCGGCAGCTTCATGCAGCTCGACAACTACAAGCCGGAATTTCTCCACATCTTTTCGCGCGACGTGCTGAAGCGCATCGCCGCGAACGACGAAGGCTGGGAGACGATGGTCCCGCCGCAGGTGGCGGAGATGATCAAAAAGCGCGGATTCTTTGGTTATACGAAGGTGAAGGCGGAATAGAGCGCGAGCGCGGATGCAGTTTTAGGTTCGCGCGTGGTTTCGGCATCGGGAAGACTGCGCGCGTCTTTTCGCTCATGGCCTTCCTCGACTTCCATTTCTTTTCCGAAGCCCTCGGCCTCACCTGCGCGGCCCATGTGCTCATCCCGCAGCCGGCCTCGCGGCAGATCGGGATGGCCGGCGGCGCGCGGCGGGAGAAATATCCCACGCTCTATTTGCTGCACGGGCTGTCCGATGACCACACGATTTGGATGCGGCGCACCTCGATCGAGCGCCATGCGGCGGAGAAAAATCTCGCGGTAGTGATGCCGGCGGTCGGGCGCAGCTTCTATCAGGACACGGCCGGCGGGGCGAACTACTGGACGTTTGTGAGCGAGGAATTACCCGCGCTGTGCGAGCAGTTCTTTCCGCTGTCCAGCGCGCGGGAGCAGCGGTTTGCTGCCGGGCTTTCGATGGGCGGCTACGGCGCGCTGCGGCTCGGGCTCGGGTGCCCGGAGAAATTCGCCGCCGCCGCCAGCCTCTCCGGCGCACTCGACCTCGCCCGCCGGCTGCGCGAGGCCGGCCGCCCTGGCGCGCTGATGAGCCGCGCCGAATACATGGGCCTCTTCGGACCGGAACTGCGCGGTGCGGGCACGGAAGCCGACCTCTTTTTCCTCGCAGAAAAACTCGCCGCTTCGACCGCCCCGCGGCCCGCACTCTACGTGGCCTGCGGCACTGAGGACGCAATGCTCGGCGAAAGCCGCGCCTTTCACGCGCACCTCGATCGCCTCCAGATCGACGCGACGTATCACGAAAGCGCCGGCGCACACGACTGGCGCTATTGGGACGAGGAAATCCAGCGCGTGCTCGCCTGGCTTCCGCTGTGAGCCTGCACCGGCTGGGCTTGCCGTGTCATGCCGGGCTGCGGGAGCGCGGGAGGGGGAGGATGGTCCGGCGGCACTTTCGGCAAGAGCGAATCGGCATGCTCGAAGCCCATTGCCAAGCGATAAATACCCAAGCGACGGAAGCCCAGTCGCTTGTCTTTCGATGAAACGATCTCTCGCAATCTTCGCCGCCGCTCTGCTCGGCAGCGCGACTTTTGTCCGAACCGCGGAGCCGCGCGAGGTCAGCGGCATCTACCCGCAGCTCGCGATGTTCAACGAGGAGGGCGAGTGCGGCACGGGCGCGGTGGTACCGTGGGCGGGGCGGCTGTGGGTGGTGACTTACGCGCCGCACAAGCCGCAGGGCTCAACGGACAGGCTCTACGAAATCACACCTGAGCTGGCGCAGATCATCCGCCCGGAGAGCATCGGCGGCACGTCGGCGAACCGCATGATTCATCGCGAGAGCGGGCAGCTTTTCATCGGGCCATACGTGGTGGATGAAAAAGGCGGCGTACGGGTGATCGTGGCAACGCAGATGTACGGGCGGCTCACGGGGCTGGCGCGGCATCTCACCGAGCCGGCGGGGAAAATCTGCTACGCGACGATGGAGGAAGGCATCTACGAGGTGGACGTGAAGACTCTGGCCGTGACCGAGCTGTGGGCCGACGAGCAGCGCAAGGCGGGACGGCATGCGGAGCTGCCGGGCTATCATGGCAAGGGTTTTTACTCCGCGCAGGGCCGCTATGTGTACGCCAACAATGGCGATCACGCGCCGGCGGCATTGCGCGATCCGGCGACGCCGAGCGGGGTGCTGGCGGAGTGGGATGGCGTGGCGGAAAAGTGGACGGTGGTGCGGCGCAATCAGTTCACCGATGTGACGGGGCCGGGCGGGATCGAGGGCAGTGCAGCGGATGCGCCGCTGTGGAGCATCGGGTGGGATCATCGGTCACTGATTCTGATGCTGCTCGATCATGGAAAATGGAGCGCCTTTCGCCTGCCGAAAGCCAGCCACTGCTACGACGGTGCGCACGGCTGGAACACGGAATGGCCGCGCATCCGCGACATCGGCGAGCCGGATTTGCTGATGACGATGCACGGCGGGTTTTGGAAATTCCCGCGCACCTTTTCCGCGGCGAACACCGCGGGCATCGCGCCGCGCTCGACGTATCTCAAGGTCGTGGGCGACTTCTGCCGCTGGAGCGATCGGATCGTCCTCGGCTGCGACGACACGGCGAAGAGCGAGTTCCTCAACGAGCATCCGTTGAAAGGGAAACTGGCCGCGCCAGGGCAGTCGCAATCGAACCTGTGGTTCATCGCCCCCGCGCAGCTCGACGCCTGCGGCCCCGTGCTCGGACGCGGTGCGGTGTGGCTCGATGACGCGGTGAAGGCCGGCGTCGCGAGCGAGCCGTTCCTTTTCTCCGGCTACCCGCACCGCTCGCTCTACCTCACCAACGACGGCGCGAAACCACTCGCCGTCGCGCTCGAAGTGGACCTGCGCGGCGATGGAAAATGGACGCGGCTGCGCGAAGTCATCGTGCCCGCGCGGGGTGCAACATGGACGGAACTCGCCGAGACCGGCGCGTGGCTGCGGCTCGTGCCGTCGCGCGACGCGGAGCGTGTGACCGCGATGTTTCACTACCGCGGCGACGACAAGCGTAGCGCGGAGGCTGCACCGATCTTCGACGGCCTCGGCACGGGCGACACGACGCGCGGCGTTCTGCATGCGCGCGGCGCGGAATTGAAGGCGCTGCGCTTCATCCACGACGGCGCGGCCTACGATCTCGACGGCGAGCTACTGCTGAAAAAAGCCGACGACCCGCAGGGCGCGGAGTGGACGGCGAAGAATGCGGCGATCCCGAAGACAGCGATCACCGCCGACGCGGCGTCCGCATTTTGGACCGACGCAAAGGGCGTGCGCTGGCGTTTCCCGCGCGGCACGGCGACTGACGGCGCGCGCGTCTGCCGCGAAGTCTGCACCGAGCGCAATCTGCTGAACGCCTTCGGCACATTCTACGAAATGCCCGCCGACAACGCCGGCGGCTTTTCAAAAATCCGCCCCATCGCCACGCACAACCGCGCGATTTGGGACTACGCCAGCTACCGCGGCCTGCTCGTAATGAGCGGCGTCGCGCGCGATGCGAAGGGAGGGCGCATCGTCCGCAGCGACGACGGCAACTGCGCGCTGTGGGTGGGTGCGGTGGATGACCTCTGGCATCTCGGCAAGCCGCGCGGCACCGGCGGCCCCTGGCGCGATACGCCCGTGACCGCGGGCCAGCCGAGCGATCCGTACCTGCTCCGCGGTTACGATCACAAAACGCTCACGCTTTCGCACGACGCCGCGCGGCCCGTGGCGATGGGCGTCGAGGTGGACATCACCGGCGACGGCGGGTGGCAGCCGTATCGCAGCTTTGACGTGCCGGCGGGGAAGCCGCTCGTGCACGAGTTTCCCGCCGCGTTATCCGGCTACTGGCTGCGCGTGAAAAGCGCCGCCACCTGCCGCGCGACGGCGGAGCTGATCTACGACTGAACGGCGCGTACGAGCCGACTTTGAAAAATCTGTCATCCCTTGAGCGGAGTTCCGTGCCGGCGCAGGCGGGGCGGAACGGAATCGAAGGATCTCTAACTTTGTCTGCGGCGAAACCGGCTCACTGCCACCCCTCCTCCTCCCTCGAAAAGATGGAGGTCCTTCGACTGCGCTACGCACAGCCTACGCTCCGCTCAGCATGACACGCGGGCAGTGAGTCTTTTGACGCCCGCTAAGAAAACGGCGGCGCGCCGATTACTCCATTGCATCCAAAACCAGCGCCAGCGCGAAATTCCCGCACCATGAAACTCAAGTCCTTCTCCACTCTCCTCGCCTTCCTTGGGTTCGCTTCCTTTGCCCAGGCCGATCCACTGGCCGTCGGCAGCGCCGCGCCGGACATCAGCGCGGTGGATCAGGATGGCAAGGCCGTCGTCTTCAAGGACGTGTATGCCAAAGGCGTGACGCTCGTTTATTTCTACCCGAAAGCCGACACGCCCGGCTGCACGAAGGAAGCGTGCAGCATCCGCGATAGCTGGGGCGAGATGCAGAAGAAGGGCATTCAGGTGCTCGGCGTGAGCGGCGACAAGCCGGAGGCGCAGAAGAAATTCGCCGAGAAATACAAACTGCCGCACACGCTCATCGCCGACAGTGACAACGCCGTGGCCAAGGCCTTCGGCGTGCCGGTCACGCTCGGCTTTGTCAAGCGCCAGTCCTTTCTCATCCAAGACGGCAAATGCGTCTGGAACCAGCTCAGCGCCTCGACCGACAAACAGGCCGAGGACGTGCTCAAAGCCTTCGACACCCTGCCAAAAAAGTAACCGGCGCTTTGCCATTGTCTCGCCACCGCGACGCTGGCTAACTCTCCCACCCTGACTCTATGAAAATCCGCGCGCTCCTCCTCCTCGCCCTCGCCTCCACCGCTGCCTTTGCCGCCGATCCCGCGCCGGACACCGGCCCCGCGCCGACCGCCACCGAAACGAAAGCCGTCGCTGATCTGGCCAAACTTGGCATCGACGCCCGTCCCATCGCCGCCGGCCTCAACTGGCGCTCGGCCCTCGTGCGCCTCGGCAAGGACAAGCCCGATCCGAAGATTTTCGCCGCGCTCAAGGACGTGGCGAATCTCCAGGAACTCGACCTCGCCGGTGTGCAACTCGCCGACGCTGACCTCGCGCAAATCGCCGGGTTGAAAAATCTGCGCGTGCTCCATTTGGAAAAAACTCCGCTCACCGACGCGGGCCTCGCGCATGTGAAAGGCCTGACCAACCTCGCCTACCTCAATATCTACGGCACGCAGGTCACCGACGCCGGCCTCGAACAACTCAAGGGGCTGACCAATCTGAAGTCGCTCTACGTTTTCGAAACCAAGATCACCGAGACAGCCACCGGCGGACTCAAGGCGGCCCTGCCCAAGCTGAACATCGTGCGCGGCCTGACCGCCGAGGAAATCGCCAAGCTCAATGCCAAGCCCGAGGAGAAGAAACCGGCAGCCCCAGTCGCCGCCGCGCCGAAGCCGGAGAACAAAGCCGTCGAAGCCGAAATCGCCACTGCGCAGAAAAAGCTGGATGAACTGACCGCCGAAATCGGCAAGCGCCGTGAGGCCCGCGGCAAGCTCACGCAGGGCACGCCCGAATACGCTGCGGCCGACAAGCTCGTCCAGGACGTGAAACCCGAGATCGAAAAAGCCACCGCCGCCGTCGAAGCCGCCAAGGCCAAGCTAAAATAGGCCGTGTCGGCCATCCGCCCAACGCTGGCCTTGGCCGTGCTCTGCGCGCTGGGAGGCCTGACGCGGGGCGCAGATCTGCCGCTCACCGCCGCGCTGGCGCGCTCCGCCCTGCAAGCCACATGGACCGGCAACGGGCGCGACCAGCTTTCACTCGCGATCACCAACACGTCCGCGACTCCGGCGAGCGTCGCGATCCCCGCCGGCCTGATCGCTGCCGACCACGCGGGCGGCAACCGCCTCATCGTTCTTCGCGCCGCGCAGCTCACCATCCCCGCCGGCACCACGGCTGAAGTCGCCCTGCCCGCCGCCGCCCTCTCCGCCAAAAACGCCCCCGCCGCGCAACGCTACCGCGCCACTGCCGACACCGAGCCGCGGCTCGGCGCGCTGCTGAAATTTCTCGCCGACAAACCCGACATCCCGCGACCTACCGCCCAGCTCACCGCGCTCGCCTTCGTCGAGGATGTCACCTTCGCGCAATGGCAGCTCTTTCTCGCTCCCCGGCGCGCGGACGAACCACCGGACCCCACGCGCCCCACCCCTCTCGAAGTCACCCAAGCCATCGACGCCCTCGGCCTCCTCCGCACTCTCGCGCCCGAAAAAACCTTTGCCCTCGCCACCGACGCCGAACTCAAACTCCGCGCCCTCCGCAACCCGTGGTGCCGCACCAAGGCCGTGCAGCTCTACGGGATCACCCTACCCACCAGCGACGGTGCCGTGCCCCCCGACCTCGGCCAACTCCTCCACCTCAAGCCCGGCGACAACTGCCCGATCTGCCGCCAGCGCGCCGAGATGCTAACCCCCGCCAGCGATTTCTAGAAATCGACCAACGCTGCCCACTCGCAGCGCGCCCTGCCGGGGAGGGGACTCGAACCCCTACGGATTGCTCCACCAGATCCTAAGTCTGGCGCGTCTGCCAATTTCGCCACCCCGGCATGTTGATTATCAGATGCTTACAGAACGAAAGAAGGCTGCCGCTGGACAGTGCTACACTTTTTACTACACTGAAGCGGTTTGAAACCCTCTGCATTGAAACGAACTGGTTCATCACGGCAACGGCACTCCTACACGAAGGTGCTCAATGTCCGCAAGCGCCCTGTCCGCCAGGAGTGGATTCAAACGCTACGCTCAGCCAGGCTCTTTCCCGCAATTCCTCCACCGATGGCAGACCGGCGCTTTGCTGAGGGGAGATGATCGAGCGCAGCCAGATCCGGTTCGGCAGGTGGCGGCGGACATCGAAATGAAATCTTTCGGTCACCACGATGTTCAGCGGGAGCGTCGCCACCTCCGTAGAAATAAACCCGGTAGGCAGGCCGGCGATTACCATTGCTTTGATCATCGAAAGAACGCCGGTGCGGGAATTGCCACGGGCGCAACGAACGGCCCATGAGAATGCCGATGTGGCCGCGCATGTGCCGGTCAGTCTCGGCGAAGACACTCACGCCGCCGGTGTAATTGCCAACCTGCCCCAGAACGTGAACGGTCTTCGTCGGCCTCATCGTGCCATGCTCTTCCGGTCGCCAGCGCGGCACGTTTCTCTGCTTCGAGCGCCATCTTTCACTCTTCGCGCTGGCTCCGGCAGGCATCGTCGTGGCCAGTGTCTGGAGGCGGGCGATCAATCCCTCACCACACGTTGGCAATGCGATGCTCGGCGGCGGCGGGACCGAAGGAAAAGACGTCCCCTTGCCGGCGGCCGAGGAGTTGCTGGCCGAGGGGTGACTGCGGCGTGATCACGAGGATGTCGCGGCCCGCGTAGCAAACCTCCGTGCCGCCGCCGCGGGGGGCGAGGAAGTAAAGCGGCTGGGCATCCCTGGGCTTCTTCCGGGTATCGAGGGAAACGACTGCGCTGAGATCAATCGGATATCCCGGGCCGAAGTCGCGGAGAAGCAGCGCCCGGAATTGTTCGATCGTGGCCTCCGCTTCGGCCATCTGGCGCACCTGGCCGGCGGCGAGATAGGAAAGTTCCAAGCCGCGCGTATCATACTTGTTCTCCGCTTTATTCTGCTCGTCCGTCGCACCGGCTGCGGCGGCTCGGGCCGCGTGGAGGCTGAGCGCGAGTTCGGCTTCGAGCCGGGTAATGATGACTTTGAGAAGGGCGGGCTTTTTCACGCGGTGCGAGAGTGCGGCGGAGGAGGTGGCTGAACCTGCATGGGGACTCGATGATGAACCGCGACGGTTCCAGGCCAGTGGGTTACCCGCGCCGAATCTGCGAGCCTTTGAAACGGATATTGAAGCGGAATACCTTCTTCAGCCGGCAGCGAATCTCGCCCGTCGTGAGGTCGAATCGATCGGGGATTTCCACGCGGTGCAGATCGACCGTCGCGTGGAAGCCGCGCTCCGAGAAAATATCGATGAGCATGGCCAGCGCCTCAGGCTGGTGGAAAAGCGCGTCCTCCGAGTTGATGTCAGCCCGCCCGGAAATCGCGTGGCGCACAACGATCGGCATCATCTTGTGCTCGATGAACTCGACCACGGCCTGCAACAGCTCCGGGTGCCCCACCTTGTAGCCGTCCAGACGGCGCACCAGATCCTGCCGGGCGTAGCGGATGAGTTCGCTGGCCAGCGGCAGTTTCCGGAGCACGTCGAAAGTGCGCGGGTCGAGTTCGAGCGAACTCTGATACTCCAGCTCCCGGACGATATTCTCCTGCACCAGTTCCAGCGGCGCCTGGGCATTGATGAAGTGGTAGTGAAAGATCTTCTTGAGCGAGACGAGGGCGTCGTAGGTCTTCTCCTTGAACACTTGGTAACGGTTGCGGGCCAGCGCGGGGTCGATGTCCGTGGCCCGCTCCTCCTGAAGTTCACCGACCCCGGAGCGTTTCACCTCCTCGTTGTGCGCGAGCACTTCGCGCCCGCGCTTCAACTGCCGCGCGATGCTCTCGGCCTCATCGACGAAGAGCACCATGATGTGAAAGATCGGCTGCTTGAAATCCGCGGCCTCCGGCGTCGCGGAAAACTCGCGCCGCAGCGCCATCATCTCGTCAAAGAGCATCTTCAGACACTCGACCTGCACCTTTGTCCGTGGGAAGCCGTCGAGGATCGCGCCATTTTGCTGCTCAGGTTCGAGGAGTTTGCGCAGGAGGATGCCGACCACCTCGCGGTCGCCCACCATGCCGCCCTGAGCCTTGAGTTGTTTCGCTTCCGGGCTGTCGAGCAGTTGGCTCACCACGATGGGCTGGGCGGTGATGCCGCGCAGTTCGCGAATGAAGTCAGTGTTCGTCCCCTTCCCCGCGCCCGGCGCACCGCCGAGGAGAATCAACTCCTTGGGAAACCGCAGCCGGTCGCGCCCGCAGTCCTTTTCGAGCTGTTTCCAAACGTGGTTGAAAATGAGCTGCGCATCTTTGATTTCCAGATCCGCCGGAGCGGCGGGCTTGGAGGCAGGATCTTGGGTGACGGGAAGCATAGGTCGGAAAAGCTATGGATTGGCACGTCGTCACGTCGAGCCGCAAGGCGCTACCCGGCATCTCCCCTCCGCCGCACCATCGCCGCATACCGCCGATGCCGACGAGTCTGGCTGCCGCCGGGTTCTGACCTCCCCCATCTGCATCGACAAACAGCTGTTGGCGCAATAAATCGGGGGCGACCGCCGACACCGCCCTGCGCGATAGCGCAATCCTCCGATGCGAAGCCAACCTGCGGAGCCTGAGCGAAGCGAAGGATAACCGGAGCAACAACATGGACGCAGCGGAATACAGCCGAGCGGAGCGAGACAGATCGCCGAAGGCGACCCAAAGGGTGGGCGCGGAGGCACCCATCAACCACGTCGTCCTCGGCGTCATCTTCCTCAAACACAACTCCGACACCTTCGAAGAGCACCGCGCCAAACTCCTCGCCGGCTAGGGCGACTACGCCAGGGACCCCAAACACGGGTTCCGCGACCGCCGCTAAGGGCCCCTCTTCATCAACGCCCGCAAGCTCGACATCCTCAACTGCGTCCAAAACATCCGAATCGTGGGTTTTCGAGCGGACTCGGCTGATCAACAGACGTTTTCAAAAAAATTTGGCCTGACTGTCCTCGGCTCGATCGTTCGTTCGTCGTTTCCTTGAAGCGCATGTGCGTTTCGTAAACTTAAAATCGAACCCAAACTCATGAGCACCCAAATCTTCATCAACCTCCCCGTCTCCGATCTCTTCCGCGTTCGCTCGCGTTCTTCAAAGCGCTGGGCTTTTCGCACAACCCGCAGTTCACGGATGATACGGGGGCGTGCATCGTCATCAGCGAGCACATCCACGTCATGGTGCTCACGGAAGCGAAGTTCCGCGAGTTTTCGCCGAAAGCGATCTGCGACACGGCGAAATCCATCGAGGTGCTGAACTGCCTGAGCTGCGAGAGCCGGGCCGAGGTCGAGGAACTGGTGCGCAAGGCGGTGGCCGCCGGCGGTTCCGTTTATGCCGAGCCAAAGGATCATGGCTTCATGTTTCAGCACAGCTTTGCAGATCCCGATGGCCACTGCTGGGAGCTCTTCCACATGGCTCCCGGCGCATTTTGCCCGGAATCGAAGCCCGTTTAGACTCACAAACCTCAACCCAAACACCACACCACCATGATCAAAAAGATCCTCCTCGGCCTTGCCGCCATCATCGCCCTCGTCCTCCTCGTCGCTGCTTTCAAATCGCCGGACTTCCGCGTGGAGCGCAGTCTCACCATCGCCGCGCCACCGGAGGCGCTCTTTGGCTGGTTCAACAGCCCGAAGAAATTCGACGAGTTCAATCCCTGGCTGAAGCTCGATCCCGCTGCGAAGGTGGAATACACAGGGCCGGAGTCAGGCGTCGGCGCAGTGGCGAGCTGGGCGGGCAAGGCCACTGGCAAAGGCAGGGCCACGATCATCGAGAGCAAGCCGGGCGAACTTGTGCGCCTGCGCATGGACTGGATTGAGCCGATGGAAGGCGTCAGCACCGTGGACTACCTCTTCAAGCCGGAAGGCGGCAAAACGACCGTCACCTGGGCCATGTATGGCAAGAGCAACTTCGTGGGGCGGCTGATGAGCATTTTCATGAGCTGCGAATCCATGTGCGGCCCTCAGTTTGAAAAGGGGCTCGCTGATGTGGCAAAGCTCGTCACGACGGCGAAACCTGCTCCTGCCGCCCAGTAGTCCCTCGCCTCACTCGCATGAGCACCGACACCACTTTATGAATCCACAACAACCTACGAACGAACATCTGCTCTTCATCCGGGGCACCCACTGGAATCACGGCATGTCGCCGAGCGAACTCCAGCGCGTGATGACCGACTTCTACGCATGGGTCGAAGGGCTCAACACACGCGGCATCCTGCGTGGTGCGCAGCCTTTGATGGAGGAAGGCAAACTCGTCTCCGGCACGCGCGGTGCCGCAGTGACGGATGGCGTTTTCGCTGAATCCAAAGAAGCCATCGCCGGCTACTTCCTGCTCGGCGTGGATACGATGGATGCCGCGCTAGAAATCGCAAAAGCGTGTCCCATCCTCGCGCACGGAGCGCAAATCGAAGTCCGCCCCATCGCCGACCTCTGCCGCCCGATGGCTGAGGTGAAGGCGGCCCATCAATCCTGATCCATTCCTTTTTCCACCGCTCAACTGTCCACCAATAGATCATGCCGCAATCCACACCCAATCCATCTCCGCTCTCCGAACGCGAACTCGTCATCACCCGCGAAACACACGTTTCGCCTGAAAAACTCTTCGCCAGCTGGACCGATGCCGAGGCGTATCCGAAATGGTTTTGCCCGAAGCCGTGGTATGTTTCCGACGTGAAGCTGGACGTGAGGCCCGGCGGATTCAACAGCATGAACATCTGCGGTCCCAACGGTGAGCGCTTCCCGAATCGCGGCGTGTATCTCGAAATTATTCCGAACGAAAAGCTCGTCTTCACCGATTGCTTCTTCGCCGACTGGGAGCCGAACCCCGATTTTATGTTCGTGGGCATCCTCACCTTTGAAGCGCTGCCAAATGGCGGCACGCGCTACACGGCGAAGGTCCGGCATTGGACCAAAGAAGCCAGCGACAAGCACGCCGCCATGGGTTTTCACGAAGGCTGGAACAAGGCGTTCGATCAACTCGTGGAGCTTTGCGAAAAGCTCTAACCCTCCACAAACGCACTGCCATGAACAAAATCAGTCCCTGTCTTTGGTTTGATGCCAATGCGGAAGACGCCGTTGCCTTTTACCTCAGCGTCTTCCCCGGCTCACGTATTCTCGAAATCACCCACCTCCCCGAGTCGGATCATCCGGCGCATGTGGGACGCGCTGGAACAGTGCTGACTATTACCTTCGAGTTGCTGGGCCAAACATACACCGCACTGAATGGCGGACCGTATTTCAAGCTCAACGCAGCCGTGTCCTTTCAAGTCATGTGCGACACACAGGAAGAGATAGACAACTACTGGTCGAAGTTGACTGCCGATGCCCCCGTCGAAGCGCAGCAGTGCGGATGGCTGCAAGACAAGTTCGGCTTGTCATGGCAGATCGTTCCACGGGAACTCGGCTCTTTATTTGCGCAGGCAAAACCAGACGTAGCCGCCCGCTTGATGCGCACCCTTCTGACCATGACGAAACTCGACATCGCCACGCTCAAAGCCGCAGCCTCGTAGGGATTCATGGCATCCGCTGAACAACCCATCGTTCCCTTCGCCAATGCGGCAGCGTTTCGCCGGTGGTTGAAGACGAACCACGCGAAGCACCAAGGCATCTGGATGCAGCTCGCAAAGAAGGACAGCGGCATCGCAAGCATCACGTATGCGGAGGCGTTGGACGAAGCGCTCTGTTACGGGTGGATTGACGGCCAGAAGAAAAGTTTCGACGCGCAGTATTGGCTGCAAAAATTCACCAAGCGCGGTCCTCGCAGTGTGTGGTCACGGATTAACATCGGTCACATCGAACGCCTCACCAATGAAAGCCGGATGCAACCCGCAGGTCAGACCGCTGTGGATGCCGCTAAAGCCGATGGCCGCTGGGCGCAGGCGTATCATTCATCGAGCACGCATGAACTGCCTGAGGACTTCCTCGCCGCGGTGCGCAAACACGCCAAGGCAAAAGCCTTCTTCGCCACGCTCAACAACGCCAACCGCTACGCCATTTACTTTCGCCTCACGACTGCAAAGAAGCCGGAGACCCGTGCGCGACGCTTTGCGCAATTGCTAGAAATGCTGAAGCGCGGCGAGAAACTCCACTAAGCCGACCCGATGTCCGCCTACATCGCACTCCTTCGCGCCGTGAATGTGGGCGGCACATGCAAGCTGCCCATGTCCGAACTCAGGGCCATGTGCGAAGCCGAGGGCTACGCTCAAGTCCAGACCTACATCGCCAGCGGCAACGTCGTTTTTGCCACCAAGTCATCAGCGACAAAAATTAAGACAGCTCTGGAAGTAAGACTCCAGCACTACGCAGGCAAACCCGTCGAAGTCATCGTGCGCACCGCCGCAGAGCTGAATGCTATATTGAAAGGCAATCCCTTCCCCGATGCGGCTCCTAATCGAGTAATCGTTCACTTTCTCAATGATTCCCCGCCTTCCGATGCGCTCGATAAAATCAAAGGTCAGAAGGAAGAACAACTGCACCTCGGGCAGCGCGAAATCTACGTCCATTATGGCGAAGGCATGGGCAGTTCAAAGCTCACCATCCCAGCCACCAAGATCGGCACCGGGCGTAACATGAACACCGTGGCGAAGCTGGCGGAACTGGCCTCGAGAATCCAAGCATGAGCGCCAGCCAGATCACCGAGCACTTCTTCCGCCATGAAGGCGCGCGGCTGGTGGCTACGCTGACGGCGCATCTGGGCACCCATCAGTTGCAACTTGCGGAGGACGTCGTGCAGGAGGCGCTCGTCCGCGCTTTACAGACCTGGCCGTATCGCGGTGTGCCGGACAACCCCGCCGCCTGGCTCACGCAAACCGCGAAGAATCTCGCGCTGGATCAACTGCGACGCGAGCAACGCTGGAACACCAAGCAGGACAGCATCGCCGTCGAGCACGAGCGCTGGCTCTCGTCTCCCGAGAACGAAACGCACGACACTTTCGCCGACGACACGCTGCGCATGATGTTCGTCTGCTTTCACCCGCAACTCTCCACCGAAGTGCAAACGGCCTTCGCTTTGCGCACCCTTTGCGGACTCAGCCCCGCCGAGATCGGCGCCGCATTTCTCATCAGCGAAGCCGCCATCGCCAAGCGTCTCGTGCGCGCTCGCCAGCTCATTCGCGAACTCGCGCTCCCATTTGTCCTCCCGGAGCCCGCCGACCTGCCCGACCGACTCGATGGCGTCCTCGGCACGCTCTATCTGCTTTTTAACGAAGGCTACAAAGCCAGCAGCGGCGAGCGCCTCGTGCGCGAAGACCTCTGCCACGAAGCCATCCGCCTAGTCACCCTGCTCACCGCGCACCCGGCCACGCAGACACCACGCACTTTCGCCCTGCTCGCGCTCATGCTCCTCAACGCCGCACGACTCCGCGCGCGCACCGACGACGCGGGAAATCTCCTGCGCCTCCACGAACAGGACCGCGCCGATTGGGATCAAACCATGATCCAGCGCGGCATCCAGTGCCTCGGTCGCGCCGCACAGGGCACCGCCATCAGCGAGTATCACCTCGAAGCCGGCATCGCCGCCTGCCACAGCACCGCACCCGATGAAGCCAGCACCAACTGGCCGCGCATCCTCGCGCTCTACGATCAACTCCTCACGCTCAAAGCATCGCCCGTCACCGCCATGAATCGAGCCGTGGCAGTCGCGCGCGTGCACGGCCCGCAGGCAGGCATGGACGCACTCGATGCCATCAAGGACCGCAGCAAACTGGAGCCCTATCATCTTTTCCACGTCATCCGAGGCACCTTCGCCGCCGAAATCGGCGACCAAATCACAGCGCTCACCCATTTTCGGCAGGCAGGAAACCTCGCCACACTCCCCGCCGAGCGAGACTTCATCGCGCGACGCATCCGCGAAGGCGAGGCGTTGGTTGACGCCACATGCTCGTAATTCCGAGTTCTGCCTTCGCACTTCCCCCGGCACTGGTGGGCGACCCGAAACGCTTCGCGCTCGTGGCCGCCGACCTGGTGGCGCATTTCGAGAAGCGCGTGGAGGCGATGGACGGCAAGTCGATGATCTCAAAGAGCCAATATCACCGAGCCCATTCAATTGTGCCCATTTCCCCAGGGAATGCAGCTTTGTCATTGTGCCGCCACTCTACGGACGCTCGGAGTGGAGTTTTCAAGAATTGAGCAAGGCCGAGCGTGTATTGCCACGCATGGTTGGCATCCACGCCTTGGACTGAAATGCCAATTTCGGGCAAAAAGTGGTAACCGCTGTCGCCAGAGTGATCACCTTTTCGGATTTGGGCAGGTGTCACCGCTCTCAACGCTTCAAAAGACTGCGCCTTTGCGAAGGCCTGCGTGTGGGCGATTCGCACGAGATTATTCCACTTTCGGAAAGGCAGCGTCCCAAACGTGCCACGGCATCGCGTGTGCATTAAGTCCGGGGGATTCACAGGGCTGAACATCTTGCCGGGAAGTTCTGGTGTCGGAGATGCAGTCTTCGGATGGCCATTCGTTTCGGTTTTCTGCCCCTCAAAGTGGTCTGCCCACCGCTCAATGACTGAGATCGGGGTCAAGTCCACGAACGGGATGGCGTGTTTTTTTGATGCGGGTGAAGAGGCTTTCAGGAATTTCAAGTTTGATGCTCATGGAGCGGCTGTATTCGTGTATTAAAACCGTGTCGACCTGTATTTCTGTATCCTTGTATCTTAACGGGGCTAGGGGAACCCGACCTTCGACACCACGCGGGCCATCGCCGTGATGCTGGCGAAACACGGCATCGGCTGCGACCTGATGCACGGCTTCAACTGGGACGAGTGGACCACCGGCAAACCCACCGAACGCCTCGCGCTCATCCCCGCCGGACAGAAGCACATTCTCGAACAGGAAGACGGCAAGAAGCGCTGGGTGCAGGTGGTCACGGACCTTTCCCGCGCGTTGATGAGCGCCCCCGCGCTCACCCTTCGGGCTGCCTGTCGACAATCTGTCTCGCTCCGCTCGGCTCGCTCTCTGCGCCACCAGCGATGAAGCCACGGAGACCCGCAACGACGTTTCCTTTTTCCAAGCCCTGCAAGCCGCGCTGAACAAGCAGAGCAGCACCGACCACAAGACCCCCCAGCAGATCGACGCCGCCATCCGCCAGTGAGCTCGCCGGAAAAACCGCCGGTTCAGAGGTTGGCTTTCCGGTCAGCGGTCCACTGACCGATGCGGAAGATGATGAAGTCGACGGGCCTAACGGAAGCCACGCCGATCAGACAGACAAGGCGTCCGTTATCGAGGTCGTTTTGGCTCATCGTAGACCGGTCGCAGCGGACAAAAAAGCCTCCTCCGACTTCGCTCCGGGCAGCACACCGCGGATCCATTCCTGATGAAGAAAGCGGTGATCGTGTTGCGCACATTCGCCCAGAGCGGTTCGTCATTGGGCTCGAAGACGGCCCATTGCGTGCCGAGGTCGATGGAGTGTTCAAGATAAATGAAGTAACGGCGCACGTTGACGTAATTCCATTCCGGATCACCCGGGTATTTCACCACGCGGAAATACAATCGCGCCAAGAGGTCACGCCGGAGCCTCGCTTTGCCGCATCCATGCCGTAGCGGCGCGAACCACGTGATGGCCATCCGCCGCCCATACCAAGCCGTCCGTAGAGCAGCGCACGTTGGGATTGGGCTTGTTGTTCGGGGCGGTGACGCTATTCCAAGCGCACGTTGAGGCGGTAAGACTTGTTAGGCCCGGTGGTAGTAAAGCTGACTTCGACCGTCTGGTCGTCGCCCACGATGTCGATGCAACCCACCAGGGGTAGCCACGAGCTGGGATTGGCGAGATTGGCACTCTCTTCCACGGTGTACCTGCGCGTGCGACTGGCGTAACCCGCGCCGGTCGCACGGCGCGCCACGAAGGTGAGGGTGACGTGGTTGCCAGCGGCGGGGGCGACGGCCAGTGGTTGCGGGTTGAAACTGCGCGGGTCGGTGCCCAAAGCGTATTCGACGAGATTGGCGAACCCATCGCCGTCCGCATCCACGCCGTCCGCCGCCAAGCCGGCCGTGATTTCAGCGGCGGTGAAATGACCAGCCTGCCAATCTATAATCGACCCTGCGATGACCAGCGTGCCAGTGGCGGTGCCGGAATAGTTGAGATCAGCAACGGTGGCGGTCACCGCGTAGCTGCCTGTGGCGGTGGGCGCGGTGGCGGAACCATTGTAGATGAAGTTGACCGAGAGGCCGGATGGGTTGGTGGTGGCCGTCGCGCTTCTGGGCGAACCGTTGTAGGTTTGCGCCAGACCGCCAAGAGTGACGCTGGCCGTGGCCTTCTCGATGGTGCCGGTGGTGCAGTTCGTCAGGGTCGGTGCGTAGTTGGCGCCGCCATTGCCGTCATCGATGGTGATGGTCGGGATGATGACCTTGTTGCCGGTGCCGGCAGCGGCGTCCTGAAAAGCCTGTGCGAGAAAGGTGGTCGTGTCGCCGGAAGCGAGCGGCGGCGTGACTGTCGGGATGCCTGCGGCGGCGGTCGAACCATCGTAGGTCTTGGTCACGCTCACCGCCGCCACGGTGAGCGGCAGCGGCGTCACATTGGCTGTTAGACCCGGCGGTTGGTTGAAGGTGTAATTGCCTGCCTGCGCTCCGCCGAGGGTGATGCCGGTGACGGTTATGGCTTTGTTGTTGCCCACATGTTTGTCGGCAAACGTCCCTGTGGTCGCACCTCCCAACGTGAGGTTGTCGCCGCTGTAGGGCTTGCCGTCGCTGGTCGTGCCCGCGCCCGCCGCCTCGGCGGGAAACAAAGCCGCGGTTCCAGCCAGAACAGCCACCGTCGTTCCGTCGTAATTTCTGGCCGAAGCAGCCAAACCGCCCGCAGTCAGAGTTTTCGGCGTGATCACGACCGACCCGGTTAGCCCGGTGAGCGTGTAGTTGGCGGCGGCTGTGCCGGTGAGCGTCAGGGTGCTGGTCGAAGCCGCCTTGAAAGTGGCGATGGCACCGGACCATGCGTCGGAGGTGCTGACCGTGCCGCTAGAACTGGCGGCACCGGTGGTGCCGACAATTTTCTCCAGAGCATAGATCATCGCGTCAGTATTCGCTGTGCCCGACTGCGGGGAGGCAACGACCGTGAAAGCGTTTCCATAAGGAGCAATCAAAGTTCTGCGACCATCCGCGATGCCTATCCCGCCGACCCACAACTCATTGGGCTGGGTGGTCGGGGCGGTGGTGCCGGTGACTGCGGCGGCGCTGCTGCCGGTGGCGTTCGCCGCCAGGTCGAACGACGTTGGGGTCAACAGGCCGCTGTATTCGATCACGACGGCGGCCGAGCGCAACGAGGCCTGGGTGATGGTGATGCCCGTGGTGCCGCCGGAGACGTTCGGGCCATACCAGATTTCCGTCG
This sequence comes from Chthoniobacter sp., assembly GCA_021414005.1. Taxonomy (GTDB): domain Bacteria; phylum Verrucomicrobiota; class Verrucomicrobiia; order Chthoniobacterales; family Chthoniobacteraceae; genus Chthoniobacter. The sequence continues at coordinate 277,768 of JAIOPH010000027.1, forward strand.
TGGTGCCGCCCGAGTTGGTGGCCTGCGAGACGCGGGACCAGGTGACGCCGCCGCCGCTGATGGCAGAAACCCGGTTGGCGCTGGTGCCGCGGGTGGAGATCACAGCGACCAAGGTGTTGCCGGCAAGCGGACTGGTGGTCAGATTCACGTTGAACGTGGTATTGGCACTTGAGCCGGTGCTACCCGTTGCGCTTTGCACCCGGGCCGGCGTGGAGGAACTGGTGAGGATCGCCTGGGCCCCGACATCCTTGGCGGCCAGATTGACGCTGCCGGTCAGGGTGAGGTCATCGCTGCTGACCTTGTTGGAAATCGTCAGGTTGGCCGCAGTTGCAAGCGCCGTCGCGTCGTAGGTCCGCGTGCCGGTCAACTGGACCGGCCGCGCCGTGATCGTGGCGTTGGGAACGGTGGGTTGCGCGGAGAGCGTGTAGTTGCCCGCGTTGGCACCGCCGAGTGCAAAGCCGCTGGCCGTCACCGCCCAGGTGGCGGCGTTTGGGTTGGCGAAGGTGCCACTGCCGGGAACCACAGTCACCGTTTCGCCGCCCACCACGCCGCCGGAAACCGTGCCGCCAGTTAGAGCAGCGGTGGTATTACCGTCATAGATTTTGTCCGTAGCTGTGACGCCGGTGATCGTCAGGGCCTTGGCCGTCACCGAATAAGCGGATGGAGCGGAAACGCTGCTGTCGAAGGTGGGATCGCCGCCGTAAGTCGCAGTGATCGAGTGATTGGCCACCGCGAGCGTGCTGGTGACGAAAGTGGCCGTGCCCGCACTCAAGGTGCCGCTGCCCAGCACCGTGGCCCCGTCCTTGAAGGTCACCGTGCCCGTGGCGGGTCCGCCGGACACGGTCACTGTCGCGGTGAAGGTCACCGTGGAACCATAGGGCCCGGTGGCGACCGGGGAGGACACGAGTGTGGTGGTGGTGGGCACGGGTGCGGGAATGACACTAACCTGGCTGGAGTTGGCGCTTTCCCCGGCGGCATTGATGGCGGACACGACGTAGTAATAGGTGGTGCCATTGGCGGCGGTGAGATCGGTATAATTTGAGATGCTGGGATTGCCGATCACGGTGTAGGGGCCGCCGTTGGTCAGAGATCGCTTCACATAGTAACTGGCGGCACCAGCTGAGGCCGTCCAACTCAGGGCGATAGTGTTGTTGCCGGGCGCGGCGAGCAGGTTCGTCGGCGCGGGGGGCAGCAGGCTGGTGATCTCAATGGCCAGGACGGCGGAAGTGCTGGTCGCGTTGGTTGCGTTGCCCGCGTATCGGGCGGTGATGCTGTGTGACCCGATCGCCAGGCTGCTGGTGGTGAGACTGGCTTGGAACGACCCGTTCAAGGCGCTGGTTCCCAGCAGCGCGGTGCCGTCGTAGAACGTCACATTGCCGGTCGGCGTGCTGCCGGTCACCGTGGCGGTGAAGGTCAGAGGTGTGCCTGGATTGGACGGCGTGCTCCCGGATGTTAGAGCGAGCGTGGTGGTGGTCGCGGGGAGGACGGTCACCGTTCCGGTGCCCGAGAAATAGGTGTCGTTCTTGTTGGTGGCCGGAGAGACGGTGGAGCCATAGGTTCCGGGAGCCAACGCAGCGCCGGCGTTGTAAGTGAGCGCGGCGATCGTGCGCGTGCCGGTGTAATTCAAAGTGACCTTGGCCCCGGTGGTGATATCAAGGGAGCCGGTGCCAAGGGCGGCTGAATTCGTGCAGATCAGCGTGCCAGCCGTGATCCTTTTCGCGCCAGCGAAGCTACTATTGGCGCCGGAAAGGGTCAGCGTGTTATCGCCGGTCTTGGTAAAGCCGCCGGCTCCGCTGATGGTGCCGCTGAGGGTCAGGTTCCAGGTAGCATTGATGGTGGCGGTGGCGTTCAGGGTGATCGGTCCGCTCCAGGTGGTGCCCCATCCGTTGTTACTGTAGAGCGTGCCGCCGTTCACGGTCAGGGCGTTTGACGCGGTGACTCTGTCAAACTCGATGGTCCCACCGTTCAGTGTGACCGTGCCCGATCCCACAGGATTCACGACATTCGGACTGATGCCATTGATGATGGCACCCAAATGCAGAGTGCCGCTGTTGACGATGGTTCCGCCGCTGTAGGTATTCGGGGTCAAACCGTAGAGTTGCAGCATGCCCGCGTTGTCTTTGGTCAGTCCTCCCGTGCCGGAGATCAGGCTTGAGATCGTCACCGCTCCGCCGCCGGTGCCGCCGAAGCTGGTCACGGCGGTCAGGTTCACCGGAGCACTGACGGTCACCGCATTGATGCTGTTCTGATTGAACTGCGGCAGCAGGGTGCCGTTGGCGGCGAAGGCCAGGCTGTTGGTGCCGGCGATGGTGGCTGCGCCGGCCACGTTGAGTTGGTTGAGCAGAAACCCATTGTTCAGATCCTGGGTGGCGGTATAAGTGCCGGACGGGGTGAAATTGAGACTGTAGTATGCCTGCCCGGTGGCGGCGAGTGCGCCCGAAGTCCAATTGCCCGCCACGCTCCAATTGCCCGACGCGGCGTTCAACCAGGTGTAGGACACGGGCAGACCGGCCAGGATGCCGATGGACACGGTGGCCGGGGTCGAGTTGCTGGTGCCATTGTTGACGAGGAAAGTGAAACTGTCCGAGCCGTTGTAGTTGGCGGCCGGGGTGTAGGTCAGGTAGGGCGCGGTTCCGCTGAGAGTGCCGTGGGTCGGTTGGGTGATGACCGTGTAGGTCAGGGTGCCGCCGCTGCCCGTTAGGGTGATCGCCTGGGCGGTATTTTGCACCTGGGTCACAGTTTGCGCGTGAGCATAGGGAGTTCGAGTCATTCCCGTCCCGTCAAACAACCATTCCCTGGCGATAATCGTCCCGTTGGCACCCGCGAATGAGGGGCCGGTCCATTTGAGTTTTGCCACCGCCGAGCCGGTGTTTTCATAATACTCCATTTGCAGGTCCACCATCTGGCCCGCTGTCAAATTGACGGAAGCGCCGTCTTTCCAGTTGGTCGTTTGATCCACGAAGTCATCGATCACTGGCACTCCGTTGATATACAAACGGGCTCCGTCGCTGTTGAGCGTCGAGAACATATAGGTTCCGGTTTCCGGCACCAGCAGCACGCCGCTCCAGCGCACGCTGAAGGTGTCCGCCCCGATCAAGGCATTCGGCGAACCGGTGCCCCAGTCGAAATTCACCTGCGCATCGGTGCGGGTGAGTTTCAGGTTGGTGAAATCAGCATTGTCAAAATATTCGCCTTTCAGGCCGGTGCCGGCGGTACCCACAATGATGCTCACCGTCCCCGGCTCCGAGGTGGTTAGACCATCCGTGGTCTGAAAGGTGAAGTAGTCCGGTCCGGTGTAACCGCTGGTCGGGGTATAGGTCAGGTTTGGGGCGGTGCCGGTGAGCGTGCCGTGGGCTGCTGCGGTTACGTTTGTGAAAGTCACCGAAGTCCGGGGTGATGTGCCGGTGAGCGTGATGGCCTTGGCGCCGGTGGTGGCTACGACTTGCGAATTAGCCACGGCCAGGCCGAGGTTCTGGGGTGCCGCAGTGATGGCGTTTTCGATGGAGGTGATGGTGTTGACGAGGGTGGTGTATGCGGATGACAGCGGATCCCATGTGCCGAGATAGCCTCGCAACGTGGGCAAGGTCCAACGGGAGGCATCCCCATAGGCCGCCAGCGCATTGAGGCCGGGAACTTGAAACCCATCCGAACCCCAGCCAAAGCCCGTCGGCACTTCCTGCAAGGCCAGCGCCAGAGGAATGCCTTCACTGATTTTATACTTGGCCAGCGTGTTGATACCCTGGGCGCGGGGATCCATGCTCCACATCGTGTCGGCCTGACTCTCGGTTTCGATAACCTCAATGAGATCCGGGATGAGCGCCTGCACATCCGCGAGTGTCAGTCGGTCGTAGCAAAATCGGGCGGGCCCTAAGCGCGCTTTGGAATCCGGCTGTTTCAAGCCGGCCTTGATTGCCGGATAGAGCAGGTTCTTGGAGGCGTTGATCGTATAGCTGGCGATATTGTTACCGCCATAGACGGCGTCGCCAAAGAGGGCAAAGCCCAGATAGCCATTGGAAATCTGGATGGGATCGTCCCACACGATCACATCCGGGTCGGTGGCGTTGGCGGTGAACGCGGTGAGCATCGGGGTGAGTTGTGCGCTGGCCGTGGCGGAGTTGTAGCTGCGGATCGCAGTGGCGGCCTGGGCCCGCACCCACGAGTCCGTCTCGATAGTCTTGTCAAGTCGTTGGGTGATCAATGGCAAGGCGGTGGCGTCCTTAAGAATACCCAGCGTCTGGCACGCACCCATGCGTCCGTTGGCATTGGTGCCAGTGACCATGCCGCGCAGGGTGGTGAGTTCCGCCGTGGTTAGGGTGCGCTTGGCCAGTTCAATGGCGCAATAGTTGCGCACTACCGGATCAAACTCGCTCAAGGCGGCGATCAGCTGGGTGGTGGTGAAGCCGGGGCAATCCAGTTTGAAGGTCGCGGCGGCAATGGCGTTGGCCACCTTGGTCGCGTCGAGCGTGTTGGCGGAGATGGCGTTCTTGCCGGTGATATAAAGTCGTTGCAACGGCAGGGAGTAGGTGAGGACATAGGTGGCCGTGGGGTTCATCCCATAGTAGCCGCTCGCGCCCAGATAGGTTCCGTCGTCGGTCGAGCCTGCGCCGTATTGCTCTGCTCCGTCATAGACAAACGAACCATCGGTGCGACGCTCCAGATCAAGGTGCCAGCGCACTTGTTTCAAGTATTCCGCCACCGCTAACGATCCACCCATGTTGGCCCCCATGGCTCCCCACAGGTAGCTGAAGCCCTGGCCGGTATGACCGTATTCGCGGCCGTTGAAACCGGCGGTGGACATGCGCGAAAAATATTCGGTTTCCATGGTGCGGCCGGCCTGTAAACCGAAGAGCACAGCGCACAACGGATCCTTGCCGTTCGATGAGTGGCCGTCCATGAAGGGCTCATGTTCGCCATACGGAATCGGCCCCTTGTTGACATACCAGGCGAAGAAGTCCGAGCCACGCTGGATCGCCGGGTCGATCTCCGGATCGATCGCCTGGCCTGCCGCCAGCAGCGCTTTTTTGCCTAAGACGATGGCGATGTTGGCGGGGAGGCCAGCTTGATTGACCGGGCCATAGGGCGGGATCGTGCCGTGCAGACTGCCGTCGGCTTTCAAGAGCGCACCACCGTGACCGAAGGTACCATAGCGGCTCTGGGCCTTGGCGATGGCGACGGTGTAATTGTTGAGACCGGTGACCACCTGGGCGTCGGCTGTGCTCAGGTAATACTCACCGAGGAACACGCCGATGTAGCCCCAGTCCCAGACGTAGAGGCCCGATGGTTGGGGGGGCGTGACCGCCAGCGCGCGGGCATAGGTCTGCAAACGGGTTTGCACCGTGGTGTAATTAGGATCGCCCGGCGCCACCCCGGCCAACAAAGCCAGCCCACTGATGGCGCCAGCCCAGTCGCTGGTCAGGAAGTTCGGGTTGGCAAGGAGCTGACTGACCAGGGATGTGCGGGCATTGGCCAAGATCAGCGCGGATTTCGGGCAGGAGTAGGGAGCGGTGGCCGTGTAATCGCCCATGATCGTCATGGGAATATTCTCATCGGTGGTGACGCCGGCGCGCCAGCGTTTGACCCGCAGGGTGCCGGCCCCGGTTTTCTCGGCTTCGCCGATGGCCACGCCAAAGGCCTTGCGAGCATCGCTGGTAAAGAGCGGCACGGTGCCGCTGCTGCCCGCTATCGCGCCGAGGATCACGTCGTCCACCGCCAGCACGGCGCTGCCGGGCGCGCTCGCCACGGTGACTAGGATCTGGCGGCTATCTACGGTGATGGTGCCGTCCGCGCCGTTGCCGCCGCCAATATAGATCCAGCCGCGCAGTCCGGTGGGCCCGAGATTGTAGGTGGAGGTGCGGTCGATCGTGGCGATCACGCCCGCCGCGGTGAGGTCCGGCGCGGTGGCTTGCACCCAGGCGGGGAGGGCCCACAGCATGGTCAGACAAATGGCGGTGAATACGGAGCGGGAAAGGAAGCAAATCTTCATAAGAGTTCGCAGAGGGGGATTTCCCGACGGGGTTACTTTTTCACCGCGGCTTCGATCTCGGCGGCAACTCTGGCGGCGAGTGCGGCGCGGCCTTCGGATCTGAAGTGGACGTTTTCCGAAAGCGGCGTGGCTAAAATGGCGGCTCGGGCAAACGCGAGGAGTGACGCCTTCATCAGTTTGTTTTTTTGAGTTGTTTGAGTTCCGCCATCGCCTCCGCGAGTCCCTTGCCGACGCCACCGAGAATTTTCGCCGAGCCGAGGTAGTGGAATTCGAGGTTGGAAATCCCTTTCTCCAGCACCAGCCGCTCGCGCTCCGTGAGATCCTCGGTACGCATTTTTTCCAGCGCCGCTTTTTCATCGGCGGGTGTCAGGTTGCTTTCCGCGGCGAGCTTCTTCGCGCGCTGCTTGATTTCGTTATCCTTCGCCTTCGCCGCGGTCAGCTCGCGGTCCCAATACTTCTCGGCCAGCACCGTTGCGACATTGCCTTTGAACTCCGGCAACTGCGCCGGAGCCGCCATCGCATCGCGGAAGTTTTGGTGCGTCACCTTGTAGCGCTGCTGGTCGGCACCATACTCCGCCGTCGGCCCGCCGACGCCGAGCACGCCGATGACGAACGGCAGCTTCGGCGCGTTCAAATCCCGCCGCACATCGCGGATGAAATGCGCCATCGCCACGCTGTAGGCATCGTAACCGCCGGGTTTGTCGCGGTTCGGATAGGTGCTGCCATCCACGAGGTCGTTCCACCCCTGGAACCACGCGAAGCCCGCAAGCTCGTAGCCCTGCGCGGCGTCGTAGTCCGGCACCACGTGCTTGATGTCGGCGAGAACGGATTTCACGTGCTCAACCATGAGCCGGTAGTAAACGCCCATCTCCTTTTCCTTCTCCGCCTTGATGGCCGAGATGTCTTTGCCTTGCTTCTGAAAGTTCGCGAGCTGCGTCTCATTGAAGACATAAGGGCCAGCGCTCGGCGGGCGGAAATCAGTATTCAGACTCTTGCCGCCCCACGCGGTTTTGATGAGCAGGATGGGCGCATTCGTAAGTTTTTCCATGTAGATGCCAAAGGTGAACTCCGGTCCGATCTTCGGCCCACCCTGACTCGCGCCGAAGCCAGCGGTCAATTTCCCCGTCTGCACCGTGTCGGCGCTGCCGAGCGATGAAATCCACACCCGCTCACAGACCTTCGGCTTCCCATCCGCGGCCAGCATTTCTGCGAGCATCGGCTTCGTTCCCGGGTCCATCCCGATGTGCTCAAAGGTGCTCACCTTGGCGTGGCCCTGCATGTTCGACTGCCCCGCCAGGATGTAAATTTGCAGCGGCTTCTTTTCGGCAGCGTAAGTTTGGCCGCAAAAGCACGCAGCGAGCGCGAGGAGTGGGAGCAGGAGGTTGAGCGATGCTTTCATGGTTGGGTTGAGTGTCGTTGCGAGGTTGCAGCTGAGACCGGCCGATCTGCCCGTTTGGGTCGGCGAATGATTCTATTTTTCAAAAGCTCCACCATCGTTTCGCCCATGGCGAGGCCGAACATCCATGTAGGCATTGGCTCTGCCCCCGGAGTGGCCGTTTCCACTGTCGCCACGGGCCATTGGCAGGAGGACGATCCACGCCCCGAAATCGCACAGCCGCACCAGCACCGCAGGCACCGGCCCGCCGTTCGCGTGAACGCAGCGCGGGCGTGGCTTGCACCAGACAGGACCGGGCTCACGGAGCCCCGCGCCACTGGCGGGGGGCGCGCTGGATCGCTCGCCATTCTGTTTGTTCAGGATCATGAAAAGTTGTCCTCGGCGTGGGGATGAAAGCCGGGCGGCACCCACCGCCCGGCTTTCGACCACTACGGGGTCCAGAGCCACCACTACGAGACCCTGAACCTCCCATGAAGGGGGGCCGGAGCCACCACTACGAAACTCCGGACACCCACATTCCAAGGACCAACGCCAATCAGCCCTGGAAAAATGTCGCTCCAATGCAGATTGGACTTCAGTCCAAAGGAAACACCGGGCGTTTGGACTAAAGTCCAAGCTACTTTACGGGTTCACGCCTGACGGCGCCTCCGGTTCAGCACCCCGAGCGCGCCGACGAGCAGCAGGCCGAGGGTGCCGGGCTCGGGCACGGTGGCGGCACCGCCGAAACCGGGAGCTTTGCCGCCGCCGCCGGTGAAGGCGCCGGAAGCCAGCCCGCTGGTGAATGTCACCGTCGCGCCCGCCCCGATGCTCAGCGAACTCAGCGTCTGGCTCACGCTGCCAAACCGCAGCTTGGTGGCAGCGCCTCCGGCCGTATCCGTCACCGTCACCACCGAGGTGCCGCTGCCAATGGTGCCGTTCACATTGGTCGTGCCGTCTTGGGCCACGAGGGTGCCGTAGGTCTGGTTCGCACCATTCAGGTCCAGGGTACCGGTGCCCACTTTGGTGAAAGTCGTCGCCGTGCCGTTGCCTGTGAAGGTGGTGTCGCCATTGTTGGCTCCCACGCTCAGGGAATTGGTCCCGGCGTTGAGGTCGTCCGCCCCGCTCAGGCCACCGAGATTGTAGGTATTGGTTCCCGCCACGGTGAAGGTCACGCTTTGCGCTCCGGCGGAGCCCGTGTTCAGGGTGCTGGCCTGCACCGCGTTGACATGCGCCAACGCCAGCGTGCCGCCGCCAACGGTTGTCGTGCCGGTGTGAGCATTGGCCTGGCTCAAGGTGGCAAGGCCACTGTAGGTGGCGTCGAGAGTGAACCCGCCCGTGCCGTTGGTCGCCCCGCTCTGGGCAAAGTTGCCATTGCCGGTGAGCGTGGGGGTGAATCCCGCATTGGTGACCGCGCCGAGGGTCAACTGCGTCGTGCCTCCACCCACCGGGTTGGTAATGTTGAAGGTGGATGCGCCGCTCAGGGTGGTGGCGGCGAAAATCAGCCCGGCCGTGCCACTGGTGACGTTGCCGCCACCGACCGTGAGCGTGCTTGCACCGATGGCAAGGGTGCCCATCGTATAGTCCACGCCAGAACCCGCTACGCTCTTCTCCGAAAGAATTGTCATGCTCCCGTTAACGGTCGTGTTCTTACCGAAATTCCGCGGCGTGGTGTCGTTGAGGTCCAGCGTGGTGTTGGCATTCAAAGTCAGCGTGACGGTACCGGCACCGAACACCTGGTTGTTGCCAGATCCCGCCAGGGTGCCGCCGCTGAGGACGATCGTGCCGTTGGTGTAGCCACTGCTACCGAATGTCAGGTGGAGCGTTCCCGGACCGGTTTTAGTAAGGGTGCCGGTGCCGTTCAGGTTGCTGCTGCCGTTGAAGGTCAGAATGGCGTTGGGATTATCCACCTGGATCACGGCCCCGGTCCCGCCGATGGTCCAAATTCTGTTAGTAGAAGCGGTGCCGCCGGTGTACTCCAAGGTCCCCGTCTCCCCGTTCGCGCCAAGTTGTGTGCGCACTGCATTGCTTCCGCTCGCACCCATGGAACCGGAGGTGCTTGCGTCGTTCACGGTAGCAACTACAAGCGTGCCGTTTTGCACAATCAGAGCCCCGGTGAAGGTATTGTTGCCGCTCAGGGTCAAGGTGCCCGCGCCGGCCTTCGTGAGGGCAAATCCGCCGCTAACTTGATTGGTAGCACTCAGGGTGCGATTGGTGCCAACAGTCCAAGTCTGATCGGCACCGAGGGCGGCCTTGACGTTCACGGTGTTATCCCCAGCCGTGGTGTCCACCACAATCCCGCTGGTGGACGAGGCCGGGGTGATCGTCAGGGTGCTGCTGTTGGCGCTGCCAATGGTGACGGCGGCGGCTCCGGCATCAAAGCTCAGCGTCTTGACGGCAAAATCCGCCGCCAGATCGACGGATCCAAGATTGCCCGGTGCGGGCGAGATGGTGGAGAAATGCACGTCCGTCGCCGAACTGGGAAGGATTCCGACCACGACGCCACCGGAGGCAGTCGTATTCCAGTTGTTCACGGTGCCCCAGTCACCGCTGCTGGCACCCGACCAGAAGGCAGTGGGGATGCTGGCCGCGGTTGAGGTCCAGATGAGTCGTTCGTTGCTGCCGGAGACAACCGTCGTGAAGGCACCCTCGCCCGTGATGATGTTGTTCGATCCCTGCTGCACGCCATTGATGAAGATGCTAATGTTGCTGGCATCGAACGCGGTCGAGACACCGCCGGTGATGATGTTCCAACTTTGGTTGGAATCCCAGAAAGCGGTGGTGAAGTCGGTGCTGATGCTGGTGAAACTTAGGTTGAGTTTGGACCCGGTGCTGGCGGTCGTGTCGAGCGTCAGGCTCCCGCCGGTGATATTGGCCACACTCCAGTCGGTGCCTGCGGTGCCGCTGGCGTTCGCGGTACTGTTGCTCCAGTTGAAGATGCCTCCTCCACTAATTGACAGACCGGCGGCTTGAGTGAGGGTGCCGGGGCTGGTCGTTCCGGGGCTATAGATACCGCCGCTTTGGATGGTGGTGGCTCCGCCGATGGTGCCGGTGCCGCCGAGGGTGGCAGTACTGGCGACGGTCACAGCACCGGTGGCGGACGATTGGTTACCGTTGATATAGAGCCCGCCGACGTTCACGTTGGTCGCGCCGGTGTAGGTGTTCGCGCCGGAGAGGGTTTGTGTGCCAGCCCCGGTCTTGGTCAGGATCATATTTGCCGCACCGTTGGCGATAGCACCGGAGTAGCTGTAGCTCTTGCCTGTGCCAGGGTTTAGAGTCAGGTTGGCTATCACCCCATAGCCGCCGGACACGGTGTTGATAACCCCTCCTGTCGCAGCAAAGTTTTTATTGCCAATAAGACCACCGAGCGTTAGGCCAGTTCCTACGGTGGTGTGGATTCTAAGGCCGTTACCAGCCCCCCCATTCCCCACTGAGTCTCCAAGGATGCTGTTCGTAGTGTCGAGTGCGCTGTTTTGTAGCGCAAGAGCATTATCAAGCCGGAGAACGCCACCGCTCACAATGGTCGAACCGCTGAACGTGTTTGCTGCACCCATGGCGCTGAACCCTGCCGTTTTTTGTTCGTAGGAGATGGTGCCTGCGCCATCAGAAATGATTCCGGCAAAAAACGTCGTCGGGCTGCCACCGCCGACGGAACTGTTGGTGATCGCCAAGTTGCCGCTGTTGCTGGCTCCGCTTTTGACAGTGATGGTGTTGAGGGTTAACGACTGGCCATTAGCCAAAACACTAACAATATCGAGTGAGTCCATCAGTTCTATCCCCACATTGTTGACAATGTTCTTTCCGCCGTTAGCTACATTGATCTGGGCGTTAGTGCTGCCGGTGTTGTCCAAGGTCAGCACGGCGCCGCCACTGGGGCTGAAAGTCAAGGTTCTGCCGCCTTGGCCGAGGTTCCATACGCCAAGTGTGTGGCTTGAGTTCATGGTGATGGTCCGGTTTGAAGAGGAAAGGGAGAGTGTGAAAGTCCCCGTCGCGCCCACGCCGTCGGCTACGTTTATCCCACCGGACCAGTTTGCTGCCGTTTCATAAGTGCCGCCAGCGGTGTTTGACCACGTCCCGTCGGTAGCCAATGCATTCCCGGTTCCGAAGGTCAGCGCCAGCAGCGCGGCGGCGGTGCCGAATAGGATCCGGCGGGAGGTGTGGCGCGCGCGGCGGGGTACGCGGAGGACGGGATCAAGAGTGTCGGTTTTCATGGTTTGAGAGTCGTTTGGGTTTTAGGCTATGGTGAGAAAAGCGATTCCGTTGCCGGGCCTTTGAGCGGAGAGGTGGCTGTTCGAGACTGACGTGAATCGGCGTAGGTCAAGAGCCTTGGGATCAAGGGGAAAGATGAGCGATTGAGCCCACCTTTCCCCTCGTCCAAGCACAGATTATTTAGAGGCGATTTAGCTGCGACGGCGGCGGCGCAACAGGGTAAGCATGCCGACGGCTCCAAGGATGGCGGTACCGGGTTCGGGAACCGTGGTGTAGCTCAGCACGAGATCGTTGTTGGAATTGGCGGTCGCCAGGCTCCAAGTGCCAGTGGTGACATCGGCGAAGCCGGTGGCATCAATCGTCCAGTTGGCGGCATCGAAGCCGGTGATGCCGCCGGTGGTAGTCACGATGGTCCACGAACGGTCGGTCTCGCTGAAATTCGGCACGTTGCCACCGACATTCAAGCCCGTCAGCGACTGCAGGTTCAAGCTGTAATTTCCGGAACCGCCGGAGAGTGTGAGTCCACCACCGATGCTGATCTGGTCAAAGGCAGTCCCGGCGACGGTCCCGGTGAAATCGTTGACCTGCCAGACATCGGTGAACGAGTTCCAAGTCTGGCCCACGGTGAAGGATTGCACGCCCGGGCTGTTGCCCGCCGAGAGGGTATCGCCCAAGTTGTCGAGCGTCAGTGCGGCAGCGATCGGGCCGGTGCCGCCGAGCACGGCGCGGTTCAGAATACCGGCCCCGTTGAGGGTAGGAGCGACGCTCAGGGCGGTGCTGCTATTGTAAACCAGCGCGGATCCCGCGGCAACGCTGATACCGCTGCTGGTATTGATCGAGCCGGATCCGCCGATGGCCAGAGTGCCGACATTGACGGCGGTCGCGCCGGTGTAGGTGTTGGTGCCGGTGAGCGTCTGCATACCGGAGCCGGTCTTGGTCAGGGTCATATTCGCCGCACCGTTGGCGATGCCGCCAGAGTAGCTGTAGCTCTTGCCGGTGCCAGGGTTCAGGGTCAGGGCGGCCAACGTAGCGTAGCCGTTAGTAGTGGTGTTGAAGACCCCTCCCGTCGCAGCCAAGTTCTTATTGCCAGTGAGACCACCAAGAGTCAAAGCGGTCGCCGCAGTCCCAGTGATCCTAAGGCCGACACTCGCGCTGCCAGTGACGCTGTTGGCCGTATCCAGCGCACTGTTTTGCAGGGCAAGGCTGTTGCCGAGGATGAGGGTGCCGCCACCGTTGGTGGTCGAGCCAGTGAAGGTATTGGCGTTGTTGAACTCCGCCCAGCCGTTTGTCTGGTTGAAGGTAAGGGTTCCGGTTCCGTCGGAAACCGTCGAATTGAATTTCGTCCGCGAGTTGGCGTTAGACGTGTTGGTGATCGTTAAGTCACCGTTGGTGCTGGAAAGACCGTTGGAAAAGAAAAACCCCTTATTACCACCAGCATCGCTGTTGGTGATGAGCAGATTGCTTTTAAGTTCGACCGGAACTGCGATGCTAGAGTTCTGCCCTCCACTTTTAAAAGTGATCTGAGCGTTGCTGCCATTGCCGTCCAAGGTCAGTATGGTACTACCTATGAGGTTCAAGTTTCTGTTACCACCGCCGTTACCGAGCTTCAAGATGCCTATTGTGCGGTTTGTGTCCAGAGTGATGCTACGGCTGGCGGTGAATGTGACCGTATCGAACGTCGCCGTCGCGCCCGCGCCATCGGCGATCGCATTGCCCGACCATGCAGTTGTGTTGTTACTCCAGAGGGCATCGCCGTTTAGGATCCACGTCCCGTCGGTGAATGCCAGCGCCGATCCCGATCCGAGGGTAAGCGCCAGCAGCGCGGCGATGGAGTCAGCCAGGAAGGAACGGGGGAGTGTGGATGTTTTGATTGCGGTTGTCTTCATATGGTTGATAGAGGGCTTCGTGCTGGTTTGGTTTGGTGTAGTTGAGATTTTTGATTTAGGGTGTCTTCCGCGCGCACAACGTGCGCATGGGAGGCCCTAAAATTATTTCATCCATCGCTAATTCGCCCACCTTCCGAGGAACACAAATTTTTCTTTTCTTCCAAACTCCCCCCTTTTGGGATACAGTTGGAAAGCTATGCAACCCGTTCGACTTCTCTCTGCTGCTGGCCAGGTCGCTGCACACCTGCGCGCTGAGTTGGAGAAGGGGGCGTTGAGTGGCAAGATGCATGGGGTGGACCGGCTGGCGGCGGATCTCGGGGTCAACAGCAAGACCGTGGCGGCTGCGCTGCAGCAGCTCGAGCAGGAAGGTCTGCTGGTGGGGCAGGGTCAGGGCCGCAAGCGCCTCATCGTCCAGTCCAGCGATGTCGTCATGCGTCCGCGACGGGTGGCCATCCTGTCCTCCGATCCCAGTGACCGGCAAACGGATTACATGGTGGAACTCCAGCACCAATTGGAAGACGCGGGACACAGTGTCGACTACGCCGACCAGTGCATGGTCGAATTGGACATGGATTTGCGGCGCATCGCCCGGATGGTGGAGAAGACCGAGGCGGACGCCTGGTTGGTGGTTGCCGGCTCGCGTGCGGTATTGCAGTGGTTCTCGGAGCGGTCGCAGCCGGTCTTCGCCCTGTTTGGGCATTGGCGTGGGCTGCCGATCGCAGGCACCGGGCCGAACAAGGTGCCGGCGATTAGGACGGCAGTGCGGCTGCTGATCGAACTTGGCCACCAACGCATAGTCATGCTGGTCCGCCCACGGCGGCGGTTGCCAACGCCGGGGGTGCCCGAACAGGCATTCCTCGACGAGTTGGAAGCTCACGGACTGATGCGCGGCCGACCCGATCACTTTAACCTGCCAGACTGGGAGGAAACCGTGGAAGGCTTGCACCATATCCTCGGCGAGCTGTTCCGGGTTACACCGCCCACCGCACTGATCGTCCAGGAAGCCGCAATTTTTGCCGGGACGCAGCAATTTCTCGCCCGGCGACGCATTCTGGTACCCGAACAGGTTTCACTGGTCTGCGCGGATCCCGATCCCACCTTTGCCTGGTGTAGCCCGTCGATCGCTCATATCCGCTGGGACAGTCGCCCGTGGGTGCGCCGGATCGTGCGCTGGGCGGCGACGGTTAGCCATGGCGGCCAAGACCTCCGGCAAATGTTGAACCCAGCGGAGTTCGTCCGCGGCGGAACGATCGGACCCGCGCCCCTGCGCTGAAGTCGATCGCCGAGGGGAAGTGTCGGCTTGATCGGAATGCTCCGCCATCCGGCTCGTTTACTCGGCGAACGGCGGCAGCTTCATCTCTTCCAGCCAGATGCTCAACGGGGCTCCAACTGGTATGAACACATTGGGCGTTCGGTTGTTCATCGGGAAATTGCTCAACGCGATGGTCACTTTGCCGCCTTTGAATTGATCGCGGAAATCAGCCCAGACATGCCCGCCGCGCGGCTTCTTTCCCTCTCTGCGCCAGGCAGCAACGCCGGCTTTTGACTCCGCCAGCAGCTTGCCATTGACGTAAATCGCGAATCCTTCGCCTAAATTGGCATGGCCGCTGCCCGCGACCCGGATACGGTAACGCCACCCTTCTTTCACCGGGGGCAGATCGAAGCTGCGGCGCAACAGCAACACATCTCCCTTGTATGCCGTCGTGGGTTCATCGCGCTTGGAGCCTTTATACCAATCCGGAATGGGGACCAGCGGCGCGTCGCCGAGCACCCCGAACGGTGCTCCGCCGCTTTTCCAACCTGCCCCTTTCGCGTCAAAGCCCGGCGCAAACCAGTCCTCCATTCCGGCCGGACAGGTCAACTTCAGGTCGCTAATTCCCTTCGTCTTGTCTTCGGCTGGCGGCAGATCGAAAGCATAGTATTCCCAAGGGCCATTGAGATCTCCGCGGACGGGTTTCCAATCATAGTCCGAAATGCCCGCCTCGCGGTAGTAGGTCACCGCTTCATCCAAAGTGTCATCCAGATATTGCGAGGGCCTTTCAGGTTTTTCCCCTTTGAGCGCTTCCTTCAAAGCCGGTTGATACCGCGGGTTGGTCGCGAAGGCCATCAGCGCACCGTCCAGAATCATTGGTTTGATTGCCGCAAGCGAGGCGGCTTTTTGGTCCTCTGTCGGGATCGTCCTGGCGGCCTCCGCGGCCACTCGGGCCGCGGTCCGTGCTTCCCGATCCGACTTCGGAATCACCTCGGCTTTTCCACCCTGCAGGCGCACCATCGCCCGCCCCATAGTTTCACCCACCAGCAGATAGGTCTCGGCATTTCGGTTGTAATGATAGTCCTGCTCGCGCGGTGACTCACCGACATCCCGCCAGAAATCACGGGTGTCCACCGAGGTCACCGTGCCGGCAAACTCCGAGTGCTGCTTGGCATCGCCCACCGCCATCTGCGCTTCCCAGACCCCTTTCCATGGCCCCTCTGCCAGACGGTATCCGTTGAATCCGACCGTCGCCACGACGACCGGCATCTTGGGCGCTTTGAACTCCTTGCGCAGGTCATTGATCAGGTTGACCAAGTTTTTCTCATAGTCCTCCTTGGTCGAGCCGCTGTCCTTATGTCCCTGAAACCAGCCGAAGCCCGCGATTTCATAACCCTGCCCTTTATAGCCCGGCATAATCTTGTCAATATGGTCGAGGGTTTCACGTACCCCCTTCACCATCAGACGATACTCCATCCCTTCGTTTTCATCCGCAGCTCCTGCGGGACCGCTGGACGGAGGGCGGAAATCGAAACCCAGCGACCGATTGCCTTGCGCCGTTTTGATCAGCAGCACCTGTTCGTCATGAAAGGTGCCCACGACACTTCCAAATCCCAGCTCCGGCCCGATCGATCTCCCATTGTTTGAGTTCGCTGAGAGCGGTGAACCGCCACCTTCCGGATGAAGACGGGCTTCCTTATAAAACACGTCGTGGCGCTCCGTCCATTTGCCCGCCTCATCCAATAGATACGTGAACTTGTGGTCCGTCTTCGTCACCGTCTCAAGATCGCCCTTTCCGCCGAGATCCACCTGCTCCAGCCAGAACGCAGCCGATCCGCTTCTAAAATAGGTCATTGTCAATGGGTACCGCCGGCCTTGCTCAAGGGTGATCTTGGCGATCACCGGCTTCCCACCCGGCTCCTTGCGATACACCTCCTTGCCTTCCAAAACGACGACATTGTAGCTGCTGTCATCGAATCCCGCATGAACAGTGTAGATCCCGGTGACCGGCACATCGATGGCGGCACTCACCACCACCGTATGCGGGCCATCGAAGGAGGGCAGTTTCTCGGATGCAGTTCCCAACGCTACCGTGGAAGTCTGAGCAGGTGTCAGCTTGTTATAGTCGATTTTCGGATCATATGCGCCTTTGTGGAGTGCAACCAAAGCGCCTGTGCCAGACTTCGCCTCGGTCGTCTGATAGACAGCATGCGCGGCAAGTCCGAAGCCTCCCACCGGCATCGTCCCCGGAACGATTCGAGGATCCGCCGACAGAAAAATACTCGGATAAAGCGGTCGGGCACCGGTGATATCACCCATTCCCACCATGTTGGATTGCCCGGCGAGGATATAAACTTTTACCGGTTTGGAGGCGTCTCCCGGTTTGCTGTCGGGTCGGGAAAGCATCGCCGGGATGTCGTTGGCCGCAGTTGCCTGCAGAACGAGTCCCGCGATCACAAGCGCGACGAGGTTGCCTATCGATGGTTTGGTTTTCATATATTTTGCTTTGCAGGAGTACTAAAAACGCGACTCGCAAGCCGCATTATGCGTTTCTATTCGGTCGTCTGCCGCCCTTTTGCCCGAACACCTCAGCGGACTCACGGATTACTTATAGGCTTCTTTGGTGATCCGATCCACGATCTCCACCATCTGAGCGTTCACCGCTGAAGCGTCGTCTGCATCCCCCGGTTTGGCGACTAACCAATGGCTGATCTCACACGCCGTGCTCACACCTTTAATTCCGGCGGGTCTGGAAATTTTTGGCGCGAGCGTGGCGGCTGGAATCGTGTAAAAGAACTGTGGATCCGCGCAGGAAAACTTGCTTTTCCAGCAATTGGCCAGCACTGAAAGCTCGGCTCCAAAGTTGGCGCCTTGATCGGCGTCGAACATCTTTTGACTGCACAGGAAGACAATGCCCTTGAAACTCGCCGGAGTGAACGAATGCACCATTACATTATAAGCCTGTGAGGCCTCCGACTGGCTGGTGGCGACCGCCAAGGTCGGATAGGTTCCCCAAGCGCTTCCGTCCGGCACTCTCTTGTCCGCGATCATCGCAGGGATGTAATCACTCCAGTATTTTTTCCAATCGGCGATGTAGCGCTTCACATTGACATCATAGAATGGGTTTCCCGGGAACATTGCGATAACACTCTGATAGTCGGCCACGAGGCTCGGCGTTTGGTTCAGGTAGTCCGCACTAATCCAACTTTTCAGCTCCGGATCCACGATTCCCTTGCCGGTTGCGCTCTGCATAAAAACGATACCCACGGGCTTGCCGGTTTTCGCGGAGATGCGACGTCCGAGCACACCCGCCAAATCCGCGCCGGCATTCTCCCATTTGGAAGCATACGCATTATCCGGTGTGGTTGAGACCGCCACGCTATAACGGGATGGCCGGATATTGCCGGCTCTGTTAGCCCTGCGTGTCATCACCCGCACCACCCCTCCACCGGCGACCTCTTGGTCTCCACCCGACATCGGGGACAAAGCCGGAGCCGCCACGTACCAAACATCGCCGACAACAATCCCGCCACAAACCCGCTGGTGGACAACCTCGCCGTCGATTGTGAAGACGACCTTGAGTGTTTTTGGCTCGGCAGTAGCCTCCATTGGCGGCACCACGACCTGCCACTCCTTCATACCCGGCGTAACAGGAATGGTCCGTTCGATTCCGGCGAAGCTGAACTTGATCTCCGCCTTGCCTTTTGCCTCGTATCCCCAATCGTGAACAGCAGACCCCCAAACTGCAACCGGCACACTGGCCTGAAACACCGCGTTTTTGACAAACTGGGTGCTGAGTAAGGGCATCTTGCGATACTCGTAAACCAAGCCCAATTGCGAGGCGTCCGGCTTCACCGCGTCAATTTTGACCGGATTATCAGGCCAGCCATTGGCCGTGACGAGCTTGTGATCGTAATAGATGAACGGTGCCATCGGCAGCAGCGCATGGTTGTAGAGATTCGGGACAAACCCGACGCCGCCGGTGGCATAGGCCACACCCCGTGGCGACTTAACCTGAGGCGAACTGACTGTCACTTTCTCACCATCGGTTTTCATGTTGGCCCGATACCAGACGCGCTTTTCGTCCGCCAGATAGAATAGGGTGACTTTCCCATCACCATTTTCGATTATCTTTGGATCGGAAAAACCGGTCGCTCCCTGATCTTTGCCTCCCAAGGAATTGGTGCCGGTTTCACCGACCACCAAGCCGCCTTTGGCATGGTCGAACTCTACGGTCACCTTATCTCCATCCACTTTGTAAGATTTGTAAATCGGCCCGTCGGCGACAAGGTCTTTGCCATACTGGTTTTTCAAGGCATGCAAGGCGAGGCGTTGACCCGAAACGGCCTTGTTTCGGTAGTGAATGGCACCGGAGACATCGATCTGACAGGCCATCCCAGTATGCGGAATGTCACGCGCCAATAAGGTGCCAAGTCGCATCTGGGACATGCTATCCAGACTGAGCTGGTCGGTCACGTCATTCGGGCAGTAGAACTGATGAAAATAGACCGGCAACTCCGGACGGTTCCAGCACTTGCGCCAGCCCCCAATCAGGCTATGCAAGTTGTCGTAGTAGGCAAGACCGCCTGCGATGTTCGCATAGCCCTGATTCCAGATGCAGCCGCGGATGGCATACGGGATCACAGGATTGAGTTTTCCATTGAACATCCATGAGGGATCCCGGTTGTCACTCACATTGCCCGGCGTGGCTGCAGAAATAGGCTGAGCCTCCTTTCCGTTCCTGGCCAACTCAGCATTGGCCTTCATGGAATTTTCCAAATCCTGATAGAACTTATTCCAAGCCGCCTTGTGCTCCGGCGTGGCCGGGTCGGTTTCCCGGATTTTTTGATAGACACTCTTAGTGTATTCATCAGTGCCATCGGCAAAACCCTCGCGTGGTGTCCAGGCCTCGATACTGGTCTGACTGAACGAGCAGTTCAGAATGCCGATCGGCACGTGGAGTTCTTGATACAACTTCTCGGCGAAAGCAAAGGCGATCGCGCTATAGTTCTCGAAACCACCGGTTTTCCACTCACCGCCGGCATGTTCGATGGGGTGTAATGTCGAGACGACAGTCGTAACCCCAAACTCGCGAATCGGCGGTAGTTCCCCTTTGGCTCCGAGCGCAGCGACGATTTTGGCGACATCGCATTTGCCCGCAAGCCACTGCATGTTCGATTGGCCCGAAGCCATCCAGACCTCCCCAACCAATAGGTTCGTAAGAGTCATCCTGCTGCCTGGAGTCTCTGAGACAACCATCTCCTGCGGCGTGGCATTCGCCTCCAATGGGTCGAGCGCAAGCATCCACTTCCCGCTTTTATCCGCTTGCGCGGTCTGCTTCTGGCCGGCAAAGTCCACCGTCACCATTGTGCCCGGTTTGCTCCAGCCCCACACTGGGAGTTTCATCTGGCGCTGGAGGACCGCGTGGTCGGCAAACGGAGCCCCCAATTCAATAGCGGGGGCCGGTTTGGCCGCAGGCGTCTCCTCTGTGGCCGCCGATATCACTGATCGAAGCAGCACTGCGATTACGAAAAAGAGGAATACTGGTGATCGCATCGAAAAGTTATTCATATTTCCGGTCCGTTCGAATGATGGATGGTCGGCATGATTGAGCGTGTGCGTGCGAACGGCGGTACTTTCTAATTCTTTGATGGCTTCTCGCCCGCGCGCTTTGCCTCCTCAAAGCTGATCATTTTGCGAGGTTTCGTGTCCGACTCGATCTCCTTGATCATCGCCGCCCATTCTTTTTGGAACTTGCCGGCATTCATGGCCCTAATTTTCGGGAGGGCATAGTCCGCAGCCGCACCATATTTAGGCAACACATCCATCAGCATTCGGATCTTGAAGCCGGCCTTGCCATTTGGAGAATCCATCGTTTCAAAAGCGGACTCGATGCCCCCTTCGATGTTGAGATTTGCCAGAATCGAGATGCAGCCTGTTTTGGGCCCCAGATTGTGATAGGAATGATAAGTCAAATCCTGATCGGCGATGATGTATTGGATCTCATCGGCAACTACGTGGAAATCTTCGATTGGGATATTCGCGATTAAACTTGCGCCCGCGATGCGTCCGTTGGCGCGCTTGTGATTTAGGAGCTTGTGGACCGCCCCGTAGAACAGTTCCTTGTCTTTAACCAATCCAGCGGCGTAGGGATCTTTGCATAGGCCATTGACGTTGGTGCCTAGGCGCTCGTCGATCTTGCCGAGTGAGTCTTGTGGCTTCGGGATCATAATCAGTTTGAGCAGTTCATCATAAAGAGGATAGGCCGCGTTCCCGAGGCCGCACAGGGCCGAGGCGGCATCCGCCCGCACCCCCATATCCTCGTGCGAGTCGCGCATGATGGCTATGAGGTCCGCCTGGGCCGAGGCGATCTGCTCTTGCGGGCAACCAGAACCAAAATATGCCATGGCGCTCTGGCGCTGCAGGGGAGTGCCTGCCTTAAGCATCTGCCTAAGAGGCTCCATGAGCTTGTGCTTCCTTGCCCGGAGTGTCCAGATGGCCTCCTCGCGCACCTTCGGCATCGCGTGGCCGAAAAAAGCAAGCAGATCATCATCGTTCATACTCTCGATATCCATGGTGGCGAGAGCGATCGTGTTGCCGACTTCTCGGCCCTTGAGCCAAATCGAAGGATCGGTTTGTCTGCCGGTAATGAAAAGTTTGTGGCGGCCGAGGCAGTAATTCAGCAGATGCGACCCCGCATCGCTAAGACCTCGGTAAGAAAAGTTGCCCTCTTTACCCTCGCAGTCGTCATAAGTGAAGTTGTCGTCCCAAGTACGGTTGAGCGTGTGCAGCCAGCGTGTCTCCTTGAAGAACGCCGCCGAGGTTTCAGGACCAGCAAGATCGGCACCCAGTCCGGTCCAAAGTTGGTTGAAGTAGTGCCCGGTATGTCCGGTCTCCATGGTGTTGGTCGAGGCGGCTGCCATTCTGGAAAAGAAGGAGGAACCGCGGGTATTTCCGTGAATGGCAAAGGCCACCGCAACCAGGCCGCTCATGCCATTGTTGTTGTAGACTTTGGCATTGGGATTGTGGACGCCGTAAGGCAACGTCCCCCGGCTGATGAAGCCATCATAGAAATTATGGGTCTGAGCGATTGCGGCTTGAACTTCAGGGTGCTTGATCCCGCATTTGTCGGCCAGTAGCAATGAGACGAAACACGGCAGACTCGACTGATTCATTACGGCGTAGCCCTGCAAACGGCCATGCAGTTGGCCACGGTTGATGTCGAGAGAAGCGATACCGTGGCCCCAAAGACCCGCGGCATCCCGACCGGTGGCGAGGGCGACCGAATAGGCCTTAATGGCTGGAAGGACATACTCGTCGCGGGTCAGGAGATAGTATTCACAAAGCGTCAGTGTGGTATAACCCCAAGCCCATGCGACCGTGTCATACTTCTCTACAGAAAGTGCTACGTCCGGTTTTGCCCATGGCACGGAGTGGATCTCCTTTTTCACTACCTCGATGTACTTGGCTTCGCCCGTTGCCATAAGCCCGAGCAAGTCGATGGGCAAACCATGGTGGTTGAAATCCCGGGCCGCGATTAGGTGATCGGCTGTGCGGGTAATGATGGTATCAGTCTTAGAGCAGCGGTAGGGGGCAGTATCGCTGTAAGAGCCCAGCACCTTGAGCTGGAGGTTGACCTTGGAGCCGTCTTTAAGCGTCAAGCTCAGGATGCCCTTGGCCTTTCCCGATTCCGCCTCGTCAATAGCCGCGGCGAATCTCGGACGCGTGTCCTCCTTGAACGCGATTCCGCCTGCGGCCACGATCACATCGTCCACCTTGACCTTGCCATCAGCCGGCGAGCCTGGCTGCACCTTGGTGATCCGGATGTCTTTCGGGGACGTCACGCCGAACAACCCTGTCGGCCCAAGGTGATGCTCCTTGTATTCAAAATGTTGAGCGCTGACGGTAACGCCTCCGAGCGCAATCGCAGTGACGAGTCGGAGAATACTATGAGCAATGTTCATCGGGATCGAGATGTGTAAGATTTTGAACCTATTTTGTGGGTGAGACAAAGCCGTCCTTGCCATTCCAGACGGAGTCTATCGGGGCGCCGTGATAGGCGCGGGCGAGCATCGCGATGTTACGGTCATCTCCTGAAAGTTCCGACACCGGGCGAGATAGAATCTTGTCGAGCGGCACGAGTCCATGTTCGTCGCGGGGCGCGGCAAAACCGTAGAGACCCACACCTGCGGCGAGTGCCTCCGGCACGAGTTGCCTGGCATCCTGCCCATTCCAATCGGCGAGGCAGGTGATGAGACGGGTATGCGCACCGATCATAGCCTTTACGGCTTCAATACGCTTCATGTCCCCGCATTCGTTCATAATCCAATCGACCTCCTTGTACATCTCCGAATTGAGGAGCATGGGATGGTTGATCTGGTTGCTGGTCAGCCAAAGGATGCACTTTGGGTTGGCGTCCTTCGCCGCCTTGTGAATCGTTTTCCAACAGCGTTCGAGCGCTTTGCGGCCATAGGCACGGTAAAGGGGCGACCCAGGAATCAGTTTGTCTTCACCCGGGAAATCCTCGCCCATCAACTGCGTGTAGAGTTTTTTCTCGCAGTCGAGCCACTGGAATGAGTTCCTTGCGGGCATCCATACCCAGTCGAACATCAAACCGTCGATCCCAGTTTTTTTCACCGCGTCGGTGATCGATGCTGAGAGATAGGCGAGGTATTCGTCGGTATAGGGAATGTGATACGTGCTGGGCGTTCCGTAGCTCAGGTCCGGGTGGTCGATCCCCCATTTCTGGTTTGCGGCGACACAGAAATAACCCATTACGAGCATCCCTTCCTTGTGCCCAAGTTTCACGACCTCAGGAAGAAAATCGTGTTTCAAACCCGGTTGCGCAGGCACCACTCCATTCTTATACCATGCGTAACCGTTGTTTGATACGCAGAAGCTCTGGATCACATTTGCACCAATCATCTTATACCACGCCACATGTTGCGCCGGATCAGCATCGGCCCAGGTTCCGGGGGTGGCAAATGGCTTGCGTTTGCGATCGGGGATCGACCAGTTAAAGTCGAGACAATATGCCTTGATTTGTCCGCTCGCGGTGTTTCCGGGGGTTCCGGATGCGGGCGCTTCGGCCACAGCCACCTGAGCGAACAGGGCGAGCACGAGACAGCAGGCAGAGAGGAGTGATTTCATATTGGTGCTATTAGTAGCCGCAGAAGTGAACGGTTAAGCTGGAAGGTCTTCCTCGTTATAGAGGTTGAAAGTCAGCGCGATCGGCGCACGGAGCGGGCGGCGGGAGAGATGGATATAGCTCACGAAGTTATCCTGCAATTATGACGCCAGCATTCGCGGAGTTGGTTAGAAAAATCACCCAGTAATTCATTGACTCCGTTTCATGACGATGAGCGGGCTTTTCCAACCAGCGGGGTTTTTCTCGCTGAAGCCGCCGGCTTCGACGCCGAGATACTCCGTGCCGGCGATGGTCCGGACCGTCATCTTGAGCGCCTCCCAACGAGTCATGTCTATCAAGGTGTCACCGGACCAAATCCGCACCGCCTTGTCAGTCAGACCACTCTCCTTTAACGTAAGGCCCCCGAAGGGCGCATTCTTGATGACGTCCGGTCTGGCAGGATCG
This sequence comes from Chthoniobacter sp., assembly GCA_021414005.1. Lineage (GTDB taxonomy): Bacteria > Verrucomicrobiota > Verrucomicrobiia > Chthoniobacterales > Chthoniobacteraceae > Chthoniobacter. The sequence continues at coordinate 302,062 of JAIOPH010000027.1, forward strand.
AATGCCTCGAACGTCGGCACCATCGCGACGGCGGTCCACGATCCTAGCAACCTAGGGTTGGCGATAAACTTCCCGTCATAGTGGTACCGGTCGTCCGTAGTCTGAAGTTCAAGGTTGTTAGGGTCCTGTTTCTCCTGCCACGCTGCGGACAGCATTGGGATCACCGTAGCGGACTTGCGAAATGCGGCGTCATCCAGCGGCGGGAGTTTCATTTCCTCGATCCACATGCTGAAAACTCCTTGCGGTACTGGTGGCATGGTGACGATCGCCCGGTCGCCGAAACGGAGAAAAGTGGTCGCGGCAAGGGTGACAGGCCCCTTGCCAAACTCATCCAGCAGCTCCCTGGTAATGAAAGCTCCGCGGAGGGTTCCCCCCGAATTGCGTCCAATGCCCTCCTTGACCTCGACCAGCTGTTTGCCGTTGAGGTAGAGCCGGTAGCCGTCACCTGCGCCAACATACAAGCCGGTGCTAACGACGATCCGATAGAGGTATCCCGTTTTGGGTGTCGGGAGCTGGAAGGTGCCGCGCACTAACAAGACTTCCTTATCCCAGAGCGTGCGCATTGGGTCGGGAGAATTGAATCGCCCGCGCGGCCTCGGGTCGGTGAGGAGCTTGCCCTCATATTGGCCAAACGGTGCCTGTCCCTTTTTCCAACCGGCTTGGGCGGGATCGAAACTCGGATTGAACCAATTCTCCATTCCCTCTGGAAGTGTCACCTTACGATAGCGCCATGGCGATATGTCGTACTGTTGCTGCTCGGGAGGATCAAAGGTGAAGTAGTCCCATGTAGCCTTTTTTAGGTTCGGTTCGGCAACGTGCCAGTCGTAGTCGTGTACGCCTACCTTGCGATAGAGAGCCGCGAGATTATCGAAACCGCTGCTGATCGTGCTACTTTGACGGGTGGCTTGGGCCTCGGCCAGCAGGTGATTATGGTTCCGGCCGAGATACTCGTAAACGAGTTGATCGCGGATGATCGGACCGATGGCGCGTTGTAACTCCGGGCCAAAGCTCGCCGGGTCGGCGGAAAGGAAGATCGACGAATAGGGCAATAATTGTTCCGGAAAGCGTTCCTTGCCGAGTTTGTAAAGCAGATCGTAACCGCCTTCGGTTCCGGCCAGAGTGTTGGCCAGAAAATCCATCTGCGAGTTATACGTAGTGGTGATGTCCTGGCCACCGGGGGCAGTTTTTACACCGGCAAAACCCGTATAGGCAGACTTCAGGGATTCGGTCGCAAGTTTCTGCACCTCGGGAGCTGCCGCGCGGAGGGTGCCTAACATTTCTTCCCATTCGACCGAATGAGTGGCGTTGAAACGCTGGCAGGTGCGCAACATTTCACCGATGGCTGGGAGGATTCTTTGATAGCAATGAGGGTCGGCGGCGAGCGGGCCAAGTGCGTTGAGGGCGGCACTTTGCAGCCACCACTCCTGATGTTTGACGTACGGTAGAATGAGATCAACGTGCGGGGCGACGTCCTTGGCCGGCAGACGCGCGAAAACGTTAAGCACGGCATCTTTGACCCACCACGATTCCTCCGGGTCCTTGAGCATGGTCACGAATAGATCGAGCATTGCGGGCCGAATAAAGGACGACAGGGCGTCACCATTGAGCGCGGTGGCAATTGCGTTGATCGCGGCACGACGGACACGCGGGTCCTCGGAGCGGACGAACTCCTGCATGAGGGCAGGCCGGGGCTTGCCGCCGCCGTCGATCGCTTTACCGAGATAGAGCGTGTCGAGGCCCATGGTCTTGCGAGCTGTGACGAGGCGCACGAAATGGTCAGGGTGATGGATGTAGCGGCGCAGCATCTCGTCGCCAACCTCGTTCTTGGAAAATCGGGCAAGAAGCGGTCGCCCGGAGTCAACCGCGAGAGTTTCACGCGAAAAATCCGGCCGCGTGCCGTCGGGATAGGCGACCGGCTCGATTGACTCGAAGGTATCATCGGCCCGGGTACCCCACGGGCGCTGAGGGAGTCGGAAGGGTTTGGAATATTTCGATGGTGGCGCACCGGAAATGCGCAAGGTTTTACGCGGAACGGTGTAGGTTAGCGCGTAGCCAGCACCCCAGGCGACGGTGTCGTAGGAAGCGCCACCCAGAATACCAAAGGACCCATCGAAGCGGCGCGACAATTCATAGTGCCAGCGGCGATTGTCCATAAACTCGCGGTATTGCACTGGCATTTTCTCCTGGAGCAGCCCCATAGCTGAACTGCGCCAGATTTCACCGATGCCCCCGCCGGTATGACCGTGCAACATGAACGTGGTGGTGTAGAAGCCGGTCAGTGCGGCGGCATCACGAGCACCCGCGTAGACCGATTGTTCACCGTTCGGCGTTAGAGACGCTGCGGCCGCCATCGCAAAGGCAAGGTTGCCATTCTTGCCATTATCCACCATGCCGTCTTCCGGTCGGTTATCGCCATAGGGATTATTACCCCGACCAGCCCAGCGGTAAAAGTGGCCCAGCGCCCCGAGCAACGCGTGATCCGGCACCTCGGCACCACACTCCTTCGCCAGAAGTAAGAACGTGACCACTGCAGTGCCACCCGCGTTGAGGTGACCACCACCGCCGCCGTAAGTAACCGCTGCGACCCCGCCTCGCCCGGCCCACCCATCGAGATATTGGGCTTTCACGGCGCTGTTCACCCAACCCTGAATGGTCGGAAGGACCGCCTGATCGCCGGTGCGCAGGTAGTATTCGCAAAGCGGGATGCCACCAAAGCCAAGGTGCCAGGCATAGGTCGGCGCACCTTGAGCGCTGCCTCGCGCCCAGGCGCGCACGGGATCGAGGTCCTGATCCTCGCCGGTTGAAAGCAGGAACAGCATGCCGATCGCGCCGAAACTATTGCTCGGCCCCGCCGCCCGCGTGTAGTCGGCGAAACCGCGCACAATCTTGTCCGACTTGAGACAATTGAGCGGCCACGTTTTGCTGTAGGTGCCGAGTACGGGAATTTTAACCAACACTTCCTGAGGCGATGCCTCCGGCGCATCCCTGACGACCAGCTTAACCAAGCCATCGGAAGCCTCAGCGGTGGTGATGATGTCGCCGAGCTGGATTCGCGGGTCGATGTCCTTGAGATTCTGCCCGTTGATTGTCTCAATGATTTGGCCGCTTTTGAGCTTGCCGGTGGCAGCCGCGGGCGATCCGGGCTCGATGTTTTTGACCTTCATCACGAAGGCCGGTTGATGCAGTTCTATGCCAATGCCGACGGGACCGAAGCGATCAATGCTCTGAAGTGAAGCCGTTTCCGCAGGAGCCGTGGAAAACAGCGGTTGCTCCTTGTAGAAGGAGTCCGCTCCTGCGGCGACGCTTGCCGTTAAGCCAAACGCGAGGAGGGTGATGAGCTTCATGAAGCGGTTTGAAGAACGGCCTAGGGCAATCACTTTGACACGTCCATCATGGCTTCGGAAAATGCCTGGCCAAAACGGGCCATGATTTTCGCACAGCCGAGGTAGTGATAGGTGGCGTTCGAGATTCCGCTTTCCATCAACTTCGACTCTTCGGGGGTATAAACCGTCTTCAGAAACGCATCGATAACAGCTTTCTGTTCATCCTTTCCGAGTTTGGAGTCTTTGAGTTCACGCGACTTCTCCTTCACCTTCTGCCACCGGCACTGTAGTTCCTCCAACTTGGGCTCCCAGAATTGCTCGAGTTGAACGGCCGCCACCTTACCCTTGAACTCGGGCATGGCAGCGGGTGCCCTCATGGCCTTGCGGAACTCACGGAGCCACGGAATGTGCTCCGGCTCGATGTCCCGCGGGCGATTCGTATCCAGTTCCCCATTGATCCCCAGCACCCCGATAACCGCGCGCATTTCCGGTGCTCCGAGATCCTTGCGGATGTCGCGGATCAGACAGGCTAAAAGCCGGCTGTATTCGTCGTACCCGCCAGGTTGACCGGGATTCGGGTAGGTCTCCTTGTTGCCAAAATCATTTTCCCCCTGAAGCCACAAGAAACCGGCCACTTCATACCCTTGGTCCGGATCATACTCGGGATCGACTCGCTTGATATTGGCTATCACCGATTTGGCATGGGAGATCATCAGCCGGTAGTATTTCCCGGTCCGCTCGGCGTATTCTGCCTCGGTCTGAGAGGTATCCGCCTGCTTCTTGCGGAGTTCCTCGATTTGCTTCGCATGAAAGGGATGCACCCCGGCGCTGGGTGGCCGGAAGTCATAGCAGAGGCTCTTGCCGCCCCAGGAAGTCTTAATGAGCAGGATCGGCTCACCGAGATGCTCGTGCATGTAAATGCCGAAGGTCAGTTCGGGACCGATCTTTGGACCACTCCGCTCGGCACCGAAACCCGTCGTCAACTTACCAAACTTTTCCTCCTCGCCAGTCCCGAGGGATGAAATCCAAACGTCTTGGATGGTTCGCGGCGTGCCATCATCGTTGACCATCTTTTTCAGGATTGGAGTGGTCGCCGGATCCATGGCGAGGTAGGGGAAAGTCGCAACCTTGCAGTGCCCCTGCATATTCGACTGCCCTGCGAGGAGGTAAATCTTGAGCGGTTTCTTCTGCGCCGCGAAAGATGGTTCGCAAAGGAACGCGGAAGCCGCGATGAGGGTGAGGACAAATTTCATGGGTTGCTAAATTCTATGGTTGTTCGATCACGAATGCGGCGGGCACGGATCAAAAGGAGCGTTTCAGATAGTGAACCGCCCGTTCATTTTTCGGGTTTTGATTTCGCGCCCGCTGCAGTGCCCCAGAGCTTTTCCAACAGGGCCAGCATGGCTGGGTCGTGGGCCTTGAGGTCTTCGCGAGTAAATGGAAAAAAGTCATTACGGCCGAAGAACGCTTCGGTGCTTTCGGCGAAATACTCCATTGGGTCAGTCATGGCGTAGGCGCGTTCGTGGGTGTTCGGCTTACCGTTGCCGTGCCAGCGTTCGACCTTCTCGTAACTGCCCGAAGCCTTGGCGCGGTCGTAGGCCGCTACGATTTCCGCGTTGGCGAAGCCGTCTTTGAGCACGCGAAGATGATAGGCGTGAGCCAGTTCGTGCAGCGCGAAGTTGGGCATGCGGTTCATCTCGGCTTCAAAATCGGCAACGCCGGAAAACTCGACGCCGCGAGCCATTACGGGGTCGCGTCCGTTGTCGCGCAGCCAGCCATCCTCGGGGTGAAATTCAGCACCGCTGCCTCCGGGCTTGTATGCGGGTGAGAAATAGAGGGGCACTTTCCGCAGCTCGGCGACTGCATCACCGGGAACCACGCGCACGATTTCATCGAGCATTTTCTTGAGCAGAAGGAGCGCGTGCTCGGTAGCCGCAGGCTCACTTTTCAGGAGCTTGGTTTGAATGTGAACCTGCCAGCCAGAAATGCTGCGGGTTTCGCGAGGAATGAGCGCTGCGGCTTTCTCCGGCGGAGCCTCGGGTGGCTCATCCCGGCTCGCGGGCGGGGTATAGTTCACCATTTTCATCATGCGCTGCAGCTCGGCTTCGAGCTGCGCGGTCAGCGCGGCGTCGGAGGCGAGATTCTTGATTTCGTAAGGGTCGGCCGTGAGATCGAAGAGTTCCGTCCACTCGGGCCGATTCGGATACTTCACCAGCTTGTGCGTCGCGGTGCGTACCGCATAACAGGTCGGCACGTCGCCGAGTTCCTTGTAGTATTCCGCGAAAAACGACGTTCGCCACCTGGCCGGCTTGTGGCCCGCCGCGAGTTCTTTCCAACTCACGCCCTGCATCCCCTGCGGCACGGGCACTCCCGCGAGGTCGAGGAAGGTCGGCGCGAGGTCCACGTTGAGCACCATTTCATCCACGACGGCTCCTTTGCTGAAAAGCCGCGGATAGCGCACGAGCAGCGGGATGCGGAGCGATTCTTCGTAAAGCGAGCGTTTATCGCCGGAGCAATGCTCGCCGAGGTAAAAGCCGTTGTCGCTCGCGTAAACGACGACCGTGTCTTCGGCGAGGCCGAGTGCGTCGAGGGTATCCAGTAACCGGACGACGTTTTCATCAGCTCCGCGAATGTGTCGGAGGTAGTCGAGGTGAACCTGGTTTTCAGACAGTCCCGTCGGCTGTTTACCATCCGTGGCGGGCTTCTGGAAAATGGCAGAAACGCCGCAGTTCGGCGTCGAGCGACTGGTCTCGCCCGCGTAGAGGTCGCGCAGACGTTCCGGCAGATTGTTACCGCCGCGCCGGTTGTGCGGGCTTTTGAAACCCACGACCATTGAGAACGGACGCTCCTTATTCTCCTTCATCCACGCGATGGCGAAGTCCGTGCTCACATCATCAACCCAGCCTTTCGTGGGCGCGGAGACGCCGTTGATTTCAAACGGGCAGTTTTGATACTGGCCATGGCCGATGAAACTCGCCGAGTAGTCGAAGCCCGGCCGCTGCCCGCGTTGGTCGCCCATGTGCCATTTTCCGATGTAAGCCGTCCGATAGCCAGCGGCGCGCAGCAGCGTGGCGTGGGTGACGGACTCCGCGGGAAAATCCTGGTTGTTGTTGGTCACGCCGTTTTGGTGATTGTAGCAGCCCGTGAGAAACGCCGCGCGGCTCGGTGAGCAAAGCGACAGGGTTACGAAGGCATTGCGAAACCGCACGCCCTCCGCTGCAAGGCGGTCCATGCCGGGAGATTTGAACCACGGGAAGCGCGCCCTGTCCCCTTGCTCACGCTGCACGACGCCCATGGCGTCCCATCGCTGGTCATCGGTGTATATAAAGAGGAAATTGGGCTTCCGGTCGGCTGCGCACACTGGCACGACGAAAGCGAGCGCAGTCAGCAGCCACACCGTCGCTCGCCTGCGGCGGTTACACGCTGATAGACACACAAATTGTCCACATGCCTGCGCAGATTCCTCGTCGGCCAAGCCAGAGTATTGCCGACTTCTACTTGGAAATCGCAGAGAATCCGTATGAGTAATCATTATCGTATCGACTGGGAAACGCTTGATCGGTTCCGAAGAACGGTCTTAATCGAGTCATTCGGGCGCGTCGCAGAGTTTCTATTCTTTGCTTTCCAATAGATTGAGCATGGCCTTTCCCATGGCTTCGCCAATGTCCATATAGGTTTCAGCGTTACCCCCGTAGTGGCCGTTTCCACTGCCACCGTGAGACAACGGATTAGAATAGACAGTGGCCACATTTCCTTTGAACTCCGGATACTTGCCGGTGTTGCCGTCAACTGCGAGCTGGGCGTCGAGAACCTTTCCACCATTGCCCTCACTGCCCTTCGTGGCTTCGCCCAAGGTGGCAAGAACAAACTTCGCATTTGGGGTATTGAAGTCCTTGCGCACCTGCTTGATAAAGCGGACGAGATTCTGCTCGTAGCGATTCGCATGGGCGGTGTTTCCGCCGTCTTTCTCGCCCTGCCAGAAAAAGAATCCGGCTACTTCGTAGCCCTTCGCACCGGGGTAGTAATTGTCGAGATCCGCAAGCACCTTTTTGGCGTTGGCGACATCGTCATCGTATTGCTTGCCGGCATACCATCCAATTGGCGTCGGTTCGGTGCCCTTCTCCCAAGAGTCAGGTGAATCCTTATACCCGGCGTAGGTCTTCCTATCAAACTCGAACCGCTCACTGCCCGGGGGCAGGAGATCCCACCCAAGACTGCGGTTTCCAATACAGCTCTTAAGAATCATGACAGGCGCTTCGATGGCATTCCCCAGCGAATGACCAATTCCGAATTCCGGACCAATCGTCTTGGTACCGGTAACTGTCATCCATTCATTGTTAAAGAGCTGCATTCCGCCACCTTTCCCGACCATGACGCGCACGTTGCGGACATCTTTTCGTTCTGACCAGTTGCCGATATCATCCATCAGGTAGGAATATTTGCTTTTCGTCTTCACCGCATTTTCCAAGGATCCCTCCGGGCCGGCAATTCTACCCATGCCCACCATGTTGGACTGTCCCATTAAAACGAAGACCTTGACCGGCTTTGTCATGTCAGCCGGTTTGGCGTCCGACTTCAGCGACTGCTGCTGCGAATCGGTGGCGATTCTATTCTCCGTCGCCGAGAGGCAGCAGACGGACAACAGCGTCGCAGCCAGCAAACAGAATGGAGCGGTAGATTTTTTGGTGTCCATACTGGATTGTAGGTGTGGTTGTTATTTCTCGGACTGATGAGGGTTCGTCGGTATCAGAGAAGGTATTTTCGCCTTCACCAAAGTGCCCTCCACGCCTTCGTCGGGGCGGCAAGGAGCGATTCGGGTCTGCGTCATGTAATCAGGATTTCGTGGCATGTGGGTATGGTTACTTGCGGTTCATGCCGTTGGGGCAGTCGAGGGGTATTTGTGGAATTGCTTCCAAACCGCCCCGATTTCAGCGGGCGGCACCTAGCTCCGCTTTCGATGCCGCGTCGAATGATAGTTTGCGCAGCAACTTCCCCATTTTGCGGGCAGGTTAAGTCTCTGTGGGATGTCTTCGCGACTGGATACTTTCTGTACAAGTGTGAGATGATCGCGCGTAAGCGACTGGGCTCAACGCCCGCATTGAATAATCGAATACCGGGCTCTGCCACGCCAATTACCTCTTCACCGTCGGCGCCCAGGATTTGATTCTGCGCCTGACCAATCGATTTCGCTCCATGCGAACAGTGCAGGAGTCCATGAAGTTTTTGCCGCGCGATGAAGACTAAGCGGCTGGACTGGTGAGAATGCTGGCGCGATACCTGAAACCGTCGGCGTGCGTTTGTGCGAGGCCAGATTGATCTTCCAACGCTAGGTCATCCGCCCCGCCGCTGATGAAACTGCTCGACGAACAGATAAGCATTCTCGCCGATTTCACCCGTCGGTCGTTCGACCAAGCCTGTAATCCGTGTGCTACAGATTGTGCTACACCCGTGGATTTCTAGCCGTCGTCGGAAAAATGGAGGAAACGAGCCAAAAAGCACCGTTAACACTTGCTTCGCAAGCGATCCACGCAACGCGACGAAACGCCAAGATACCGCCAAATATTCAATGTGGATCTACGACCTCCGCACCAACCTGCATTTCACGCTCAAAGAAAACACCCTTAAGCGGAGCGACCTCGATGATTTCGTCGCCTGCTACCACCAGAAGAACCGTCACGACCGCAAAGAAAGCGAGCGGTTCAAGTCCTTCACCTACGAAGAGCTGACCAAGCGCGACAAGGTGAACCTCGACATCTTCTGGCTAAAAACGACGCGCTGGAGGAAAGCGCGAATCTACCAGCCTCCGAGATAATCGCCGCCGACCTCGAAGCCGCTCTGGAACAGTTCGCGGCGATTGCAGAGTATTTGAAGGGGTGAAGCCGCAAGGCCTTTGGACGAGCGTTGGTATTTCGGACGCCGAGTTGGAAGAGAAAGCCGACTGGATCTGCCGGGACCACCGTGGATTCCCCGCCTTTACGGTGGTGTATTTCCGCACGGCAGGGAGCTTGATCCGGTTTTCCCGATATGACTTCACGCTCGTTTCCCCGGTATTCTTCCAGGCTGTGATCGGGTTGGAAAAGATGCTGAAGCATTTTTACAGGGACGAGACGGCCGCCTTCAAAGAGTTGTTCGTGCGCGCGGTCGAGGAAGGCGTGATCGCGGACGGATCGTTTTCAAAAATCGAGCCGCTGCGGAAGAAATTCCGGGATCTTATCGACAAGGGGCGGACGACCTGCGCCGAAAAGCTCGCCTGCCTGATCCCGGCCCTGAGAAACGAGCTCTTTCATGGGGATTATCGCCTGCACCCCGAGTTCCTGCCATTGGCCCTCCAGGTGCGAGAAGCGGTCGATGTGCTCCTAAACGCACAATCACCGAATAGCTAAAAAAGAACCCGCGGTGAGCGGATTCCTATTTCCCGATACGCCGCACCGAACCAACCCACCCGAAGGCGGATCAGTTCAGTGCGGGCGTCAAGGATGGCAGGGCGAATCACAAATTGTGATCCAGATGCCCGGGACCGTTGCCCTCGGGGTCGGCGAGCACCGTGGTGGTGGCGGCGTTGCCGTCGCGATCCCAGCCGGTGAGCAGAAGGATCGGCAGCGCCCGGCCCTCCAGTTCCTCCCATAGGATGGCAGTGACCCGCGAGGACGTGCCGCCGTCGGTGAGTTCGATGCGACCCTCGCGGGTGCGTTCGGTTCGCACGCAGCCGGGCACGGGCAGCGTGGTGCGTTTGCCGATGATTTTGCCGAGGCCGGCGAGAGCTGGCTTCAGCTCTGCCACTGGCAGAGTGATGGGATTCATGATGGATGGTTCCTTTCTTGTTGGTGTTGAAAACACGGCGAAGGCTGGGCACGCCGTTGTCGGCACGCACGGCCCGGAAGCCGCATGGTTGGTTATTTTGAGCGGAGCAGGCTCCGCCCGAGTGCGGCCAGAACGGCGAAGCCGATGACCGCGAGAATGAGCGAGGCGCTCAGGGCCGCGAGGTTCGCGGCGATGGTGGCGAGTGACGCCGAAGCCGCCGCCCCTTCGAGCAGCAGCAGCACGACGGGGCCGAGGATGAGCATCGGCAGGCCAATGAGCAGCGCGAGCTTGAGGCTCACGCGCAGGACGGCGCGCAAGGTGCTGCCCGGTGAGAGCCAGAATTCGGTCCGCGCCGTCGAGTAGCGCAGCACTTCTGCCGCCCGCTCGACTGCGGAAAACCGCGTGAGCTGCGGGTCAATGACGGGCAGCGCGACCGGCTGTAGTAGCGCGCTTGCGCCATAGAGCCTCTTTGTCGGTTACGAAAACCCGCGCCGGAATCGACGCGGAGGGGAGGGCGTAGCTGGGAGCTAAACCTCTCCCCTACTTATTATTACCAGATTTCAATGTTTTTGACACTACGCAGGAATCACGACGACCTTGCCGGGCTGCGTAGGGGTGATGAGCGTCGACTTCGTCAATGCCCGGCAGTCCAGAAATGGTGCTACACTTTTTGCTACACTTTCGCGTTCTGGCTGGCGTTGGCGGTCAACTGGAGCAAATGAGGCAATAGCGTCTCTCCATCAGTTATTTAAGCGTCGCTTTTGGAACGAACTGAAACCCCCCAGAAATGGCAAAAAGCCGAATCCTAAGTCTGGCGCGTCTGCCAATTTCGCCACCCCGGCATTTGCGGAAACACGGCGGACTCTCTCCCGTGCGCGGGTCTTTGTGCAAGAGCGACGCTTGGGAGTGATTTCAGAATCGCCCAGCCCCGCCCGGCTTTTGCGCTTCGTTGGCGAAAACTCCGGCGGCGGCTTTCACGCTGATCTTTTGGTTGCGCGCGTAGGCAGCGGCGGCGCGCTGGCGGATTTGCCCGGGCGTTTCGCCAGCGGTCCAGCCGTCGAGCGCAGCGCGCAGGATGAAGCCACCGGGATACATGAGTTGCGTGGTGGTGAGCAGCGGAATGGCGCCCGCTTTTCCCAGATGCGCGGAGAAATACTCGCGGCTCTGGCAGCACAGCACGATGGCCTGCCGTCCTGGTCCGCGGCGCATGATGGCTTCGGCGGGCAGTTCAAAATCCATCAGCCCATCGTGCCCGATGTAGGCAACGAGCGGCGTCTGCTCGCGCGGCGCTTCGCTCGCCAATGCCGAGAAAAACGCCGTCGTGCAGGCCTTGATCGCCGAGCCGCGATAGACATTCGCGACCAGTTCCCAGCGCGCGCTTTTGTGACGGAAAACCGCGCGCTCCAGGACATCGGGCAACGGGTTCTTTTCCGTGCGGTCGAGCTTCCAGTCAGGGCTGGCGCGGAGCACGGGCTTCAGCGCCTCCGAGCAGCCCCAGTAAAGATTTGTCTCGGCGTCGTCACCGTTGCCGATTTTTTCCGGCACCGGGGCGATGCCCTGCGTGCGGTTGTCCGCCAGCGCGATGAAGACCTGCAGCCGCGCCGGCTCGGCGTGCGCAGCGAGGGTGAGGAGGAGGAAAAGGAGGGCGCGCATCGTGTGGGGAAAAACTGCCGCCCGGCTCAGAGTCCCAGTTCCTTTTTCGTCCGGTAGTAGCTCTCAATGATTGGTGCTTTGCTTTCCTCGAGCTTCAGGACCGGCTGCCGATCGGCCCAGATTGACAAATCGCGCGCATTGCGGTCGCGCCGGAATTGCCGCTCTCGCCAGTTTGCCTTCCAAGGTTGCGAGGGTTGAGTGCGCTCGACTTCGCGCAGGCCGAGTCGGAGATCCTCCCGCACTCTGCCTTCAGGCAGGGTTTCTGCCGCGTGGAGCAGCACCGGCCAGGCGTCAGGACCGAGGTTGAGCTGGTAGGCGATGTTAAAATTGTAGCCGTCTCCGCGCTTCGGCCCACGCTCGACGTTGTAGCGGCAGACCCAGCCGATTACGTCGAGAAATTGCAGGACGAAGAACAGCGTGAAGGTGGTCACGGCGTTCCGCCAGATCAGCCGCGAGGCTTCGCGGCCCCGCCGCACATGCGCGCAGAGAAAAATGAAACCCAGCGCGACAAGCAGGAGGAAGCAGGCCACATACACGCGCTTCGCCGTCATCTCCTCAGTATCGACGTAAAGTTTCAGCCGGAAAAACACCCCGGCGATGAGCACTAAATTTTGCGCGATCCACGCGAAGGCGAGCGCCTTCAATGACCGCTTCTGCGTGATGTCGCCGGACTGCTGAAAAAGGACCGTGAGCACCACGCCGGCGAGCACCGTGGCGGTGATGAGGCTGTTCACGCCTTCGTGCAAAAACTGTTTCCCACTCATCCCGGCGGGCACCGCGGTGTGCATCCAGAGATAGACGACATCGATGGTGTTCACGGCAAAGAAGAGCGCGTTCAGCGCAGCGAGAATCATCACGCTTTGCCAGAAGGCCACGCTGGCATCCGCGCGCCGCCATTCCTGCAGCGGCTGAGCCCACCCGCGCGGCATCACAGTGCCGTTCCGCGGGCGGATGAAAGTGAGTCCAAGCGTGGCGAGGAAGATCCAGAAAAGGAAACGCGGGACCGACAGGTCGAAGCTCGCCAGCCAGGTGAAAAATTGGGTGCCGAATCGGTCGAGATACTCGGCAAAAATGCGGTTGCCGGAGGAAAAAATGACGACGAAAACCGCCAGCAGCAGCACGGCGGGCAGGCCGATACGAAATAGCCGTGCGAATTTCTCGATGCGTCCGGCGGTCCCGATTTTCGATTGCGGCTGCTCATTCAGTGCCCGCACCAACCAGCCCCACCGACCCAGCGCGGACGCCCATGCCACGAACGACTCCGACCAACGCGCCCAACCCGCCGCGAGTTGGGAGTAGCAAAGCTCGCCCAACAGAATCGCGAAGAGCGCCGTAAGGACCGCGACATTGGTGAAGGAAATCTCGACGGCGGTCTGGCACGCCGAAGCGAGCAGCAGCGCGAACGGCACCAGCACCCGCGCTTTCACCGCCGCGCGCCCGCGCCGGAGCAGCATCAGCGACGCGATGACCGCGACAAAAATCGCCAGCGAAAGTCCCGGTGAAACTGCCCACAACAGAAAATCGCCCAGCACGACGATGAGACCGGTGGCGAGCAGGGTCGGCACTAAGCGCTCGCCATCGGCGAGGGCGCGCGGTTTTTCGACGGGGAGAACAGTCGCAACAGGGGACGCCGGTAGTGGAGGAGGATTCATCGCGGGAAGAGCAGGCTGTCATACGACAGACCGCCCGGAATTCCGTTCATCTTCGGACCGGCCACGGGGTGCCGGTCGAGTGCGGCGCAGCGAAAGTGCCCGCCTTTTATCCTTGTCCCGCCAGCGCCCGCGCCGGAACCGAAGCGATGAAGTTGCGCAGGATCGCCAGCCCGACGGCCTGGCTTTTCTCCGGGTGAAACTGCACGCCGGCGGCGCGACCGCGCGCGGCGCTGGCGGCGAAGGTTTCGCCGTAAGTCGAGCGCGCGGTGACGATAGCGCCCTCGGAGGGATCGGGGAAAAATGAATGGACGAAATAGACGTGCGGATGTGGCGGAAGGCCGCGCCAGAGCGAATGCGCCGGGGCGGCGAGGTCGAGTTGGTTCCAGCCGATCTGCGGAACCTTGAGACCAGGCGTGGTGAAGCGCTTCACCGCGCCGCCAAAGAATCCGAAGCCGCGCACGCCGGGCGATTCTTCGCTTTCCTCGAAGAGCATCTGGTAGCCCACACAGATGCCAAGGAAAGGCCGGTCCGCCGCGAGCCACTCGGCCAGGGGCTCCCAAAGTCTGCGGCTTTGCAATCCACGCACGCAGTCGCCAAACGCACCGACGCCCGGCAGCACGATAGCCTCCGCGGCCGCGAGCCGCGCCGGATCGCTGACGAGTTCCACGTCCGCACCCTCGCGCTTCAGCGCATTGGTCACGCTGCGGATATTGCCGGAGCCGTAGTCGATGAGGGCGAGCATGGGGAAAGTAAGAAGTAAGATCTAGGATTTAGGAAGTGGGGAAAGCGCGGGCGGGCAGGCACTTCTTACTTCCCAAATTTTACTCCCTAAATCTCAAAGGCTGCCCTTGGTGCTCGGCACACCCTCGACCCGCGGATCGAGTTGGCAAGCCGCATCCACGGCTTTGGCGAGGCCTTTGAAGACGGCCTCGGCCATGTGATGAGCATCGCGGCCGTAGAGGATTTCGACGTGCAGATTGATGCCGGCATGGACGGAAAAGGCGCGCAGAAATTCCTCGATCAGCGTGAAGGAAAACGCCGTGCCGATGGTGGCTACGCCTTCCGGCGCGCGGTAGGCGAGGAAAGGCCGCCCGCTGAAATCCACGACGACCCGGGCCAGCGTTTCGTCCATCGGCAGATACGCGTGGCCGTAGCGGCGGATGCCGCGCTTTTCGCCGAGCGCCTGGGCGAAGGCCTGCCCGAGCGCGATGCCGGTGTCCTCCACGGTGTGGTGCAGATCCACCTCGATATCGCCGTCCGCCTGCACCGTGAGGTCGCAGAGGCTGTGGCGCGCGAAAAGCGTGAGCATGTGGTCGAAGAATGGGATCTTCGTCGCGATGGTGCTCGCGCCGCGTCCGTCGATGGCGAGTTCGAGGGAGATCCTCGTCTCGGTGGTGCGGCGATCGATCTGGGCTTGGCGTTTCATGGTCCGAATCATTCCTCAGGCTCTTGGCGGCGCTGGCGGAAATTGTTGAAAAGGTTCGCGCCGACGAGGATGAGCGCGAGCACGCCAACGATGGTGGCCGCTCCACCGATGGTCATAAAAAACGGCTTTTCCTCCGGCTCCGCAGGCTTGGCCGCGGGGGAGGCGGGCACGGCAGCGGGACCTGGCTCAGGTGTCGTTTTGACGACTGGCTTGGGCGAAGAGTTCGGCTTCGGCGTGGCGGCAATTTTTCCGCCCGGCGTCGGCGTCGCGGCGGGAGTCGCCGCCGGAGTCGCCCCGGGCACGGGCCTGGGCGTGACTTTCAACGCCGCGATCTGCGCCCGCAATTGCAGCCCAAGGTCGTTCGCGGGCCACAGCTTCAGCACTTCGGCGACCATGTCCGACGCCGCGTCCACGTTCTTGCTGGCAAACTCGGCCTGAGCCTTTTCCGCCATGTCGATGGACTCACGCATGGCCGCCACAGGCATATCCTGGAGCCGCTTCGCCTCCGCGGGGATTTTGGTGAGGATGGCCGCGAGGCATTTGTCGCTGCTCGGCAGAAAAGGCGGCCACGTCTTCGCGGCGGTGGCCGCGGCGATGGCGGCGTCGGCCTGGGTTTGCTCGCGCTGGTAGGCGGCGATGAGTTCAGCGCGCTGGGCCGGCCCGGCCGCGGCCACGCCCTTCACGCGTTCGGCGTTGTTGATCTTCTGGTTCACGATCGCCTGCTCCACCGCCGGCTTGAGCGCGACGAGGATTTGCTGCGCAAAGGCCACGGCCTCCGGCAGGACTTTCGCGCCGCCGAAATTCTTCTCGAGCGCTGCAAAGGCATTGAGCGCACCGATGGCGTCGCCGCTGGCGTTCGCACTTTTCATCGCGGCGAGATACTGGCTCCCGCCGATCTGAACGCGCTGCTTCACAGCGGCGGCGTGACTCAGCCAGATGCCTTCAAACTTCATCTCACCCGCGACCACGCGCTTTTTCTCCGCCTCAAATGTCTTCAAAGTCGCCTGCACCTCGGCCACATGCGCACTGTCGGGAAACTGGGCGATGAAGCTCTGGAGCGCGGCGATGATGCTGTCGTATTGCGCAGTCACATACGAGGTCTTCCCCGGCTGGAGATTCATGATCCCGCGAAAAGCCGTCTCGTCCGCCGCCACCCGATCCACCTTCACGATTTCGGTCTTGGGGATTTTCTTCTCGTCGGTGATGCCGGCAGAGATTTGGACCTGCACCGTCATCTCGGTGGCGGTTTCGCTGAGGATCTTGCCCTCGATCCGCTCGCCACTCTTGAGGGCGATGGAGTCGGCGAGCACTCCCGTCGCGAAGCTCGCGACGCAGAGCAGGAGGAGAGAAAAGCGGGACGTTGTGAGCATGAGCGCCGCCACTAAAGCAGACCAACATGACGACGCGAAGAAATTCTCCCTCCCGGCTGAAATGCAGGCGCGAGAAGTTCTGTGCGTGGATCGCACGTCACGGCTACAAATCTTCCGACGCGACAAAGCCGGGGGTTGCGGCGGGTAATGAAGTCGAATCTACGGCGTGGCCGAGGCTGCGGACTCGCTGCGGCGGGTGGCGGCGCGGTAGTCGGTGAGGGTCGGGGGGCGGATTTTTTCAGCGGCGAGGGTGGCGTAGCCTTGCACGCCGGCGGCCACGGCGGCGGCGATGCGTTCGCGCCACGGGCCGGCGCTGATGAGCGAGCCTTCGGTCGGGTTGCTGACGAAGCCGCATTCGACGAGCACGGCGGGGCGTTCACAGCGGCGGAGCACGGCGAAGCGCGCGTGTTTTAACCCGCGATCCACCATGGGCACCTGGCCGAGCAGCGCGTGGTAGATGCTCCCAGCGAGCGCGCCGCTGGCGATTTCCGCGATGTGACCGGGCTGGTCGAGCAGATCGCGGTCGCTCGGGGAGGCGTCGTTGGTAGGCGCGACGCCGCGCGGGGCGATGGAGAAAATCTCGAAGCCGCGGGCCTCGGCACCGGTGCTGGAGGAGTTGCAGTGAATGCTGACGAAGATGGAATCGGGGATGCGGTTGGCGATGGCGGGGCGTTCTTCGAGGGGGACGAAGGTGTCGTCCATGCGCGTGAGCACGACCTTGTACCCGGCTTTTTCCAGCAGCGGACGGAGGCGCAGGGCGATGTCGAGGGCGAAGTCCTTTTCAAATCCGAAGCGGGAAATCGCGCCGCGGTCGTGGCCGCCGTGACCGGGGTCCAGGACCACGGTGCGGACGGGCGCGAGCCCGGCGATGCGTTCCGGGCGGAGGCGGGGCTCGAGGATTTTGGTGACATCGAGTTGGGAGACAAAGGCGCGGCCGTCTTCGAGGCGGACGGGAAAGGCCAGCCATTGGCGGACGCCGTTGATGCTGGCCTCGCTGAGGCCGGGCGTGACTTCCAGCCGCAGCGGGCCGTTTTCCAGCGCGATGGTGGCGGCGGTGGCGGTGAGCCGCGCGACGGTGGTGCTGCCAAACTCCGCGGCGTGGGCCGCACCAATGACCGGGGTGAGCGTGGAGGTGGCGGCACTGGTGCGTCCGAGGGGCGCAGGTTTGGGGAAGCCGAAGGTGGCGGCGACGGCGTCGAGCGGGAGATATTCGCGTCCGTCGAAGCGCTGCAGTTTGCGCTCCGCGGCCGGCGCGTGGGCCGCAAGCGCCAGGCAGGCGAAAGCCCGGACGAGGCGGCGGAGTTTTGCGGGCAGAGGTTTCACGACGGGCAAGATGGATGCAGGCGGCGTACCGGCCGGAACAAACGCGGCGCTGCTTCGTCGCGCAAGCCTCGGGCCAGCCGTCGCGTGGGCATCCATTTGGTGCCGCGCGTCAGGCGGGCGGCCTTATTCCGGCGGTCAATTCACACGCTTCATGCGGTCGAGACGCGTCTGCTCTTCGGTGGCGCGGCGCAGTTGGGCGCGTTTGTCGCGCCAGAATTTGGCCAGGCTGACGACGAAGATGAAGGCGGGAATCATCAGGATGACGCGCTGTTTATTGGGGAGAAAAAGGAACGCGGCGAGAAAGATGAAGCCAACCAGCCAGGCAAACGCCGAGATGCGAATGGTGATGGCGCGCTCCTCGGCGCTGGTGCTCCGGCGCACGCTGCGGTGCGTGCGAAAGACGCCAAAGACGAGCACGGCGAGAAGCAGATAGATGGCGATTTTCATGGGCGCGCTGGCAACCTACCGCAGGCGCGGCGGGCGCGACGATGAAATCACTGCGGCGCGTTTTCCGGTGCTGGCGGCAGGCTGATTGGCGGGGTGGTGGCGCTGACCGGCGTCTTGGGCGTTCCGGCGGCGGGCTCGGGTTTCTTTTCGGCAAGCAGGGCGGTGCGGTCCTGGAGCAGTTGGTCGAGCGTGGTTTTCGCCATTAGGTAGGGCCGCGCGCCAAATTTCTTCTCGGCGGTAAGCTTGCCTTCGAGCCGCTTCCGCGTGGTCTGGAATTCCTGATCGAGCTTCGTCTTGTCCTCGGGTTTCTCGTCTTTGCCGGGCTCGCGTTGCGCCGGAAGGTCGGCGGTGACCGCAATGAGCACCGGTTGATTTTCGCCGATGGGCTTCCCGATTTTCAGCACGTAGGTGAATTTGTCGAACGTCTCGAAGGTGACAGTCGCAGGCTTGTCCAAGCCGGTGTCCTCCGGTTTGGCATCGGGCGCGAGCACGTCGGCGAAGCTGGCGTTGGCGAAGAGCGACGCGACGGAACCGGCTTTGGCGGCGTCGAGATTTTCCTCCGCCTTGGCGTCGGCGAGCTTCCAGTCACCGGTCGCGCTTTCCCTCGTGAGCGTCCAGTGATGCGCAGGCGTCGCGCCTTCGAGTTTCACGGTTTTCAGGTTTTCGATGCGGAAAAAATCGCGCTGCAACCACGTCTCGGGTTTCACCGCGACGCTCTCCAGCGTGTCGGACACCAGCGAGACACGCGTGCTGCCGAGTGGCGCGACGTAGCGCCCGGCGGGAAAACCGTCGTTCTCGCCGAACATGCCCATGCCACCGCCACCGCCTTTGCGGAGATGGCTTTTCCCCACGAGCAGCGCCGCGAGTTTTTTGCCGTCCTTGTCCTGCAGCGTGACGACGGTGCCCGCGCCTTCCTTGCCGGGCTCGGCGAGTTCCAGCCGCGCCATTTGCGACGGCCCGACCTTCACCTCCTGCACGGTTTTCAGCTCCCACAGCTTGCGGATGAGGCCGACGACCTGCTCGCCCACCGCCGGGTAGTCCGCGCGCTCGCGCACCGTCCAACCGTCGGCCGCGCGCACGAGATGGAGTTCGCCAGCGGTGGATTTGATGGCGACCTGCGCGACGTCGTTGATCGGGAAATCGAGGATCTTCGCGCCTGCGGCGGTGCCGCCCGCGTTCCAGGTGGCAGCGTTGTCTTTGTAGAGGAAGTAGCCCGCGCCCCCGGCGAGCGCGACGAGGAGCAGGAGGATGGCGAGGTGTTTGCCTTTCATGGGAAAAGTCTAGTGCGCAGCCTGGCGGCGGCGGGTCAGGGCCAGGAGCAGGCCAGCGGCAGCGACGACCAGCGGCATGGCGGCGATGTTGATCCACTTCACGCGGGTTTCCAGCGAGTCGATGTCGGTGCGGAGTTTTTTGCGCTCGGCTTTGAGCTGCTGTTTCACCTCGGTCTCCTTCTTGCGGAACTTCGCGATCTCCGCCTGCTGCTCCGGCGAGAGGATGAAATGCTGGCCGGCCTCTGGCGTCTTGCTGCGCTGGAGTTCGCTCAGCTTCGTCTGCGCTTCAGCGAGACTTGCGTCCAATTCTTTAAGCCGACTGCGGGAGTTTGCGGCAGCATTCGCCGCGATCTCCTGCACAACATTGAAAGGCCGTGCCCGCGAAGCGCGGCTGCGAATGCGGATCAGATTACTGTCGCCAGCCAATTGTTCGATCATGCTCTGGCTCATGGCGAGATTGCCATTTCGCGGCATACTCATTCGCTGGCCATTGAAGGGATTCACCACCTGAACGACTGCGATTTGATTTTGAAGGAGATCGGAATCACCCACGAGAATGACGACATTCTCCTCTGCGGATTCCTTCAATCCAGTTTCCGCAGGCACATCCTTTTTTTCGTCCGGTTTTTTTTCTTCGTTCTTGGCTTCTGGCGCTTTCGGTTTGCCATCAGGAAAAGCAGTTTTGAACTTCCCCTCCAAGCGAACAGCCAAGGGATACTCCGTGCCAGATGCTTTGAAGCTCTTCAACAATTCGCCACCACTCATCTGGGCAATCATGGGATCGACGAGTTGGGAGTCCTTCGATGATTTGACGAGCACCGTTTCTTGCAAACCTCCGATCGGCGCTCCGGAAAATGCGCCAGCGAAAACAAACCAGAGGTTGTCGGAATTGGCGGTGGCCATGTCGCTCTGACTCACTGCGTTTTCCGTCAAAGTCAGCAACGCGGGATTCATTCCCTCCTGAGTCTTGGTGCCGAAATTCATATCCGCTACAACCTTGGTTGTGTCGAAGGCAATGCCCCAAGCCTTGAGCAATTTGTCAATCGAAGATCCTGTCGGCATCCCTCCCATCATCCCAGCCTGTTGGTCCAACGCAGAAAGCGCATCTAAAAACGCTATCAGTTTACCTCCGCGAAGGACGAATTGATCAAGCGCGTACTGAGTTGTGTCGGTGATCCCTTTCGGGTGAATGACCACGAGAACTTTAACGTCATCCGGAATTTTGTCGGCGGACATTTCGACCATCCTCACGGTAAAGTCGCGACTCAACTCCGAGTGGATCGCCCAAGCCGGTTCACCTCGCCGCCCCATTTGCATCATCATCGGGTTCATGGGCATGCCCGCGACCGGTAGCGGACTCATGATGCCAACCACTGGCTTTGTGGAGGTCATCAAGCTGGAAAGCGCCCGCGCGATGTCGTACTCCAGCCGCTGTTCGCGTTTCGGCAGGCGGTCGGGGATATCCCCGAGGAACGGAATCACATCCTTTTGATCCAGCATACTGACGCTCAGGCCAAGATAGAATTCCTCACTTTCTGCCTGTATCCTTTGGCCCTCAATGCCGTCGAGCTTGGCCGAGTCCTCCGCGTCCGAATCCGGCTGCGGATCGAGCTTCTGGATTTCCACCAACCCCCTCGACGCCTGCCGGAATTCGCCAAGTAAATCCTCGACCCGCTGAGCGTAGGTTTTGAGATAAACCGGCATGTCGTTTTCGCTGCGCGTGCAGTAAAGGCGCACCTGCACCGGCGTATCGAGCTTCGCGAGGATGGCGCGCGTACCGGGCGAAAGCGTGTAGGCGCGCTCGGCGGTGAGGTCGATCCGCTGTTTGCCGCGCGCGGCGATGAAATTCGCGGCGATCAAAATCCCCAGCATCGCGACGACGCCGAGGGACGAGAAGAGCCAGGTTTCGAGTCCTTTTTTCATGTTCGTAAAAACTGCGCGCTACCCGGCGCGGTGGGCGCGCACGACGACGCCGGTGGTGAAGAGTCCGAAGACGATGACCGAGAGGAAGTAGAGGACATCGCGCGAATCAAGCACGCCCTTCTGGATGCTTTCAAAGTGCGTCATCACGCTAAACGCGGCGACACCCTCGACGAACCACGGGCTCGCCCATTGCACCAGCAGGTTGGTGACAGGCGGGTAGCCGGCGAGGATGAGGAAAAGCGAGATGACCACCGCGAGGATGAAGCTGACGACCTGGTTGCGGGTGATCGCCGAGGTCATGCTGCTGATCGCCAGGCCGGAGCCGGCCAGAAGCAGGCTGCCGATGTAGCCGCCGAGGATCACGCCGTTGTCGGGGTGGCCGAGATAGTTGACGGTGACGACGACGGGAAACGTGAGCACCAGCGCCAGCGCGAGGACCGCCCAGGCGGCGAGAAATTTTCCGACGATGGCCTGCCATGCGGTGACCGGCATGGTGAGCAACAACTCAATCGTCCCGAGCCGCCGTTCGTCCGACCAGAGCCGCATGCCGACCGCCGGGACGAGGAATAGGTAGAGCCACGGATGCCAGGTGAAGAAGGGCTGGAGATTCGCCTCACCGCGCTCGAAAAAACCCGCGATCATGAAGGTGAAAAACCCTGCCAGGAGCAGGAAGATGACGATGAAAACGAAGGCGACGGGCGACGAGAAGTAGCCCACGAGTTCGCGCTTCGCGATGGTGCGGATGTTGCCGATGCTGCTGTTCATTGTGCGTCCTCCTTTTTCGTGTCGGTGTCCGGTACGGTGATGGTGCGGAAGACCTCGTCGAGCCGGCCCTCTTCGGTGTGCAGTTCCTCGATGGGCCAGCGCTCGCGCAGCGCGACCTCGGCGAGCGCGCGGGCGAAGTCGGGGCCGCGCCCGTTCTTCCGCGGAAAAGCCCGGACCGTGAGTGGCGACTCGCTCACGACCACCGAACGCTCGACGGCGGACACCTGATCGAGCTTCGCCTTTACACCCGTGCCGGAGGCGCCGGACGCCAGGCGGAGCACCACGGCACCGGCATTGGCCGAGCGCTGCCGAAGTTCGGCGGGCGTGCCGTTCGCCACGATCACGCCGCGGTCGATGATGATCGCCCGCGAGCACGCGGCATCCACTTCCTCAAGAATGTGGGTGGAAAAGATGATCGCCTTTTTCTCGCCCATCCGCCGGATCAGCGTCCGCATTTCGTGCTTCTGGTTCGGGTCGAGTCCGTCGGTCGGCTCATCGAGGATCAGCACCTCGGGATCGTGGATGATGGACTGCGCGAAACAGGTGCGATGCCGGTAGCCTTTCGAGAGGGTCTCGATGCTCTGGTGCCGCACCGGCTCGAGGAAACACATCTCGATGGCGCGGTCCACGGCCTTGCGCAAATCCGTGCCGGAAAGCCCGCGCAGTTCGGCAGTGAACGCGAGGAATCCGGCGACGCTCATGTCGGCGTAGGACGGCGCGTTTTCCGGCAGGTAGCCGATCAGCCGCTTGGCTTCGAGCGGCTTTTCCACGATGTCGAAACCGCCGATGGAAACATCGCCGCCCGACGGTGGAATGAAGCCGGTGATCATCCGCATGGTCGTGGATTTACCCGCGCCGTTCGGCCCGAGAAAGCCGAGCACCTCGCCCTTTTCCACGGTGAACGAAACACCGTTGACCGCGACCTTCGGACCAAAATTTTTCTTCAAGTTGCGAACTTTGATCATTGGAATTTCGGATAAAAAAGAGACGGGATTTGTGGCAAGGAAAAATTTCGAGGGGACAGAAACCGGGGTGGCGTTATTACCACGCGGGATGACTTTTGTTAGCCGCAATTCCACCGCAGCATGCCTGCCCGCGATTGACTTCGCCCGAAGTTCCGCGTCCGTTCGGTCCCCATGAAGACGCTGTGCCTGCTGTTCGTCGCGCTCACCGCCAGCGGTGCGCTTTTTGCCGAAGTGCCGAAAATCCCGACGCTCGCGCCGGGGGCCGCGGCACCGGATTTCAAGCTGCCGGGAGTGGATGGCCGCGATTGGTCGCTGGCGGATTTTGCCGAGGCGAAGGCGCTCGTCGTGGTCTTCACCTGCAACCATTGCCCAACGGCGCAGGCCTATGAGGAGCGGCTGAAAAAGATCGCGGAAGAATACAAGGCGAAGGGAGTGGCAGTGGTGGCGATCTCGCCGAACGATCCGAAATCCGTGCGGCTCGACGAACTCGCCTACACCGATCTCGGCGACAGTTTCGCCGACATGAAAGTCCGTGCCAAGGTCGCGGCGTTCAACTTTCCCTACCTCTACGACGGCGACACCGAAACGGTGGCGCGCGCCTATGGGCCGACGGTGACGCCGCACGCGTTCGTCTTCGATGCCGGGCGGAAGCTGCGCTACGTGGGGCGGATCGACGACAGCGAGCGCGAGGCGCTGGTCAAAAAGCGCGACCTGCGCGATGCACTCGATGCGGTGCTCGCGGGCCGCGCGCCGGAGCCGGCGCAGACGCCGGTGATCGGCTGCTCGGTGAAATGGGCGGGCAAGCAGGAGCAGGTCGCGGCTTTCATGGAAAAGCTGGCGAAAGAGCCGGTGAGCGTGGATCTCGTGGACGCGGACGGTCTCGCCGCGCTGCGCAAAGGCGAAGGGAGCAAGCTGCGGCTGGTAAATTTCTGGGCGACGTGGTGCGGGCCGTGCGTGACGGAGTTTCCCGAGCTGGTGGAGATCAGCCGGATGTACCGGCGGCGCGATTTCGAGTTCGTCTCGGTGGCGGCGAATTTTCCCAACGAGAAAAACGAGGTGCTGAAATTTCTGACCAAGCAGCAGGCGTCGAATCGCAACCTGCTTTTCGGCAGCACCGAGAAATACGCGCTCATCGCCGCCTTTGACAAAACGTGGAGCGGCGCGCTGCCCTACACGGTCCTGCTCGGGGCGAAAGGTGAGGTGCTTTACCAGGCGGAGGGCGCGATCGACGCGCTGGAAGTGAAGCGCGCCATTCTCAAGGCGCTCGGACGCGAAATGCGCTGACGTTGGCATACCTTGTCGGACTGCCGGGCTCTCGTATAGGAGCCGGGAATCATGCCCGTCATCGCTCAAACCACCCTGCTGCCGTTCGCCGTTTTCTACATGCAGCAGCCGCTGAAGCTCTACTACCTCTGGGCCGCCGGCTGCGTGTGCGGCGCGGTCTATCTCATCTTCCGCCCGTAGCCCGCCAGTTTTTTTCCAAGCTCCGCCTCGACAACGCCAAGCCGCGCTTTTACTTTCCCGCCAACCCCCCAATTCAGCCCCCGATTTTTTATGCCAAGATTCAATTACGTTGCACTCGACCAGCGCGGTCAGGAATCAGCCGGTGTCATCGAAGCGTCCAGCTCCAATGATGCCGTCGGCCAACTGCGCGGAGCCGGTTATTTTCCCACCAGTGTCGTCGAGGAGGGCAAGGGGAAAGCCGTAGCCAAGACAACGAAGGCCGTGGCGAAAAAGGGCGGCAATGCCCCGGCGGTGAAGGGCAAAAAGCCCGGGATCGTTCTTTTTGAAAAGAAGACCATCAAGAGCAAGACGCTGATGATTTTCACCCGCCAGCTCGCCACGCTGATCGACGCCGGCCTGCCGCTGCTGCGCAGTCTCACGGTGCTGGCGAAGCAGGAAAGAGATCCGGTTCTGCACAAAACCATCCACGCGCTCGCCGACGCCGTGCAGGGCGGCAGCACCTTCTCGGAGTCCATGGCGCAGCACCCGCTGATCTTCAACAAGCTCTACATCAACATGGTGAAGGCCGGCGAACTCGGCGGTGTGCTGGAACTCGTGCTCAACCGTCTCGCGGAGTTTCAGGAGAAGGCGCAGAAGGTGAAGAACAAGGTCATCTCGGCGATGGCTTACCCGGTCATCGTGCTGATCATCGCCATGCTCATCATGGTCTTCCTGATGGCGTTCATCGTGCCGAAGTTTGAGCAGATTTTTAATGAAATGCTCGAGGGTGCAAAGCTGCCGTGGATTACCCGGGCCGTGATCGCGGCGAGCGATGTCGTGAAGGGGATGTTCATGCCGCCGTATCTGTGGCTCACTCTGGTTGTCCTCGGCGCGGTCGTCGTCGGTTATAAGCTGCTGACAGGAAGCGAGGGTGGACGCCGGTTCATTGATCGGGTGGCGCTGGCGATGCCGCTCTTTGGCGATCTGCTCCGCAAGGGGGCGATCTCCCGTTTCAGCCGCACGCTCGGAACGCTGGTGACGAGCGGTGTGCCGATCCTGCAGGCGCTGAACATCACGCGCGATACTGCGGGCAACGTGGTCATCGCCGAGGCGGTCTCAAAGGTGCATGACGCGGTTAAGGAGGGCGAATCCATCGTCCAGCCACTCGAAGCCAGTGGAGTCTTTCCGCCGATGGTGATCTCGATGGTGGACGTGGGTGAGGAAACCGGCCAGCTCCCCGAGATGCTGCTGAAGATTGCCGAGGTCTATGATGACGAGGTCGATAACGCCGTCGAGGGTCTGACCTCGCTGCTCGAACCAATCATGATCGTGCTGCTCGCGCTGATCGTCGGCACGATCGTCATCGCCCTCTTTATGCCGTTGATTTCGATCATCCAAAAGATGGGCAACCAATCCAGCGGCGGGGGGTAGTCGTTTCTTCGCTGGCGGATTAGTCACAGGTCATTACTTTTCACTATGTCTCATTCCCCTCGCCGTCAGAGTGCCTTCACCTTGATTGAGCTGCTCGTGGTCATGGTGATTATCGCCATCCTCGCGGCACTCGTCCTTTCCATCGCCGGACTCGTCCAGAACAAGGCTGCCCGAGCGCGTTGCGAGGCGGAAATTAAAGCTCTGGCTGCCGGTTGCGAGGCTTACAAAGCCGACAACGGCTCTTTCCCGCAGGATGCCACGATCACCGACACGCTCGATCCTCGCACAGTCGGCACGCCTACTTCTTATGAAGCCTCGGCGCTATTTCTCTACCAGCAAATCAGCGGCGACCTGAACGCGAACGGTCGAAATGAGCCCAATGCCAACCCACCGGAACCCAAGAGTTACCTCTCGGATTTTTTTAAGCCGGGCAACCTGAGCATCGACTCATCGAAGGCCATGGGAACGGCGGGCTATGTGAAATTCATTAAGGATCCCTGGGGCAATAGTTACGGCTACTCGACCAAAGGCGCAGCGGCGGAACAGGCTTATCGCACGTTAGTCCTCACGAATCCGGCGGCGACGCGGACGACCGGCGTGGGTTACAATGCGACCTATGATCTGTGGTCCACAGCGGGCAAAACGGCGGCACCAGCACCTGGCAGCGCCTCGGACATCACGCCGGTTTGGCTCAAAAACTGGTAAGGATCGGGTTGCAGAAAAGTGCCGTGCATAGAGCCCGGCCTGGCATTGTCCGACTTAGTGAGGTTGCTTTGGCCCACCCATTGATCCTTATGTTTTTTCTAGCTCGCCTAGCGCCGTGGCTCACGCTGCTGGCCTTCACCGCCGTCGCGGACGATGCCGCGAAAGAGACGCGCTTCCTGGCCAACACTCGCCAGCTCATCTTCGAGGGCAAGCGGAGCGGTGAAGGCTACTTCCAGCCCGATGGCCAGCGGCTCATTTTCCAAAGCGAGCGCGAGGACGGCAACCCATTCTACCAGATGTATCTGCTCGATCTGGTCGCGGGCGAAACCACGCGCGTTTCGCCCGGCACGGGCAAGACGACGTGCGGCTTTTTCCAACCGGGCACCGACCGCGTGATATTTGCCTCCACCCACGCCGATCCCGAAAGCGCCGCCAAGCAGAAGGCCGAGATCGAGTTCCGCGCCAGTGGGAAACAGCGCCGGTACACGTGGGATTACGACGCAGCGATGGACATCTGGTCGGCCCGGCGGGACGGCACGCAACTCGTGAATCTCACGCACGCGCCTGGCTACGATGCCGAGGGTGCGGTCTCGCCGGATGGAAAGCAGATCGTCTTCTGCTCGCTGCGCGCGGCCTTTCCGCTGGAGCAGCTCCCGCCCGACCAGCGGGCCCGCTACGAAAAGGATCCCGCGTGGTTCGGCGACATCTATCTCATGGACGCCGACGGCTCGAACGTGCGCCGGCTCACCAACGCGCCCGGCTACGACGGCGGGCCGTTTTTTTCACCCGACGGCCAGCGCATCGTCTGGCGGCACTTCGACGAAAGCGGGATGATCGCCGACGTGTGGACGATGAAACTCGACGGCAGCGACCAGCGGCGCGTGACGGATTTCAAGTCCATGTCCTGGGCGCCGTTCTTCCACCCGAGCGGCGAGTATCTCGTCTTCACCTCGAACAAGCTCGGCTTCGCCAACTTCGAGCTGTTCATCGTGGACACCGCCGGCACGCGTGAGCCGGTGCGCGTGACCTTCACCGACGGCTTCGACGGGCTGCCGGTCTTTTCGCCCGACGGCAATAAACTCTGCTGGACCAGCGGCCGCACCGCCGATGGCAAATCGCAGCTTTTCCTCGCCGACTGGAATCACGCCGCCGCGCGCGAGGCGCTCTCGCAAGCCGCCCCCCGTGGCGCGGACGCCCCGGCCGCGCGAACTACCGCCGCGCTCCCGCTCTCTCCCGAGATTCGCGCCGCGGATTTGCAAAGCCAGGCCGCCTGGCTCGCCGCGCCCGCCCGCGAGGGCCGCGCGACGGGCAGCGCAGGCGCGCAGGCCGCCGCGGACTGGCTGGCCGCCGCGTGCAAAAGCGCCGGCCTCCAACCTTTCGGCGACGACTTTTTCCAGCCGTTCACCTTCACCGCCGGCGAGCGCGTGCTCCCCGAAAAATGCCAGCTCGCGATCTCCGGCGCAGCCACGCTCGATGGGAAACTCGACACGGATTTTCGCCCGCTGCCGTTCTCCGACAACGGCCAGATCGAGGGCGAAGTGGTTTTCGCCGGCTACGGGCTCAGCGTGCCCGAGGACGGAAAAAACCCACGCTACAACAGCTACGAGGGCCTCGACGTGAAGAACAAAATTGTGCTCCTCCTGCGCTACGTGCCCGAGGCCGTGGAGCCGCCGCGCCGCGCGCAGCTCAACCGCTACTCCGGCCTGCGCTACAAGGCGATGATGGCCCGCGAGCGCGGCGCGAAAGCCGTGCTCGTCGTCGCCGGGCCAAACTCACCCAATGCCGGCGAACTGCTCCCGCTGACCAACGACGGCAGCAACACGGGCAGCAGCATCATCGCCGCATCCATCAGCGGCCCCGCGGCGGACGCGCTGCTCGCAGCGGCGGGCAAGAAGCTCAAAGATCTCCAGACCGCGCTCGACAGCGAGAACCCGCACGCGGAAGGAGGCTTCATTTTGCCGAAGGTCAAAGTGCGTCTCGCCACGGGCATCGAGCACCTCAAAAAGACCGACCGCAACGTCCTCGGCTTCCTCCCGCCGGTCGGCACCGACGAGTATGTCCTCGTCGGCGCACACTACGATCATCTCGGACGCGGCACCGGCTCCTCGATGGCGCGTGCCGGCGAGGAGGGTCAGGTGCATCCCGGCGCGGACGACAATGCCAGCGGCACCGCCGCCGTCCTGGAACTCGCCGCCGCGCTCGCCCACGACCGGACGACAACAGACCGTGGCCAACCGCAGCGGGGCCTCATTTTCGCGTTCTGGAGTGGTGAGGAAATAGGCCTCATCGGCTCCGCCGCGTTTGCCGAAAAGCCGCCCGTGCCGCCCGCGAAAATCGTCGCCTACGTGAACTTCGACATGGTGGGTCGCCTGCGCGAAAACCGCCTCACGCTCCAGGGCGTCGGCAGCTCCAAACTGTGGCGCAAGCTGATCGAAAAACGCAACGTCGCCGCCGGATTCAATCTCACGCTACAGGACGATCCGTACCTCCCGACCGACACCACCAGCATCTACCCGCAGCGCATCCCGGTGCTGAACTTTTTCACCGGCTCGCACGAGGACTACCACCGCCCCACCGACACCGCCGACAAGCTCAACACCGAAGGCCTCGAGCGCATCACGAAGTTTGCCCAGCAGCTTATCCTCGACCTCGCCGACACCCCCGCGCGTCCCGATTTTGCGCGCGTGGAACGCAACGACACCGGAACCGGTTCGCGCGACACCCTGCGCGCGTATCTCGGCTCCATCCCCGACTATTCCACCGAGGTGAAAGGCGTGAAACTCAGTGGCGTTCGCGCGGGCAGCCCGGCGGAAAAAGGCGGGCTCCAAGGCGGCGATGTCATCGTCAGTTTCGGCAGCCAAACGATCGCGAACATCTACGATTACACCTACGCGCTCGATGCCGTGAAGATCGGCACGCCCGTGAAGGTGACCGTCGAGCGCGAAGGCCAGCGTGTGGAATTGACGGTGACGCCCGAGGCCCGGAAGTAGGACGGTTTTTTCCCAAAATCAGAGGGCGCGTCAGGTCGCGAGAAATACCCGCCGACCCGCGCACACCACCTGCTTTCTCATCTGCCGCCCATGCAGATCGAACACTCCGAATTTCAGGACCAGCTCGTCCGCGGACTCGCCCACCGGATGAACAACATCCTGACCCTCTTCCACGGTTACGTCGGCCTGCTCCTCGACAACAAAAACCTCGACCGTGGCACCGTGGACGGCCTCGCCCGCATCCAGGACGGAGCCAAGGCCGCGTGCCACCTCATTGACCGCGCGCACGCCATCGTCCGTCCGTCGAATGTCGTCTGGCGCGACGTGCAGCTCGGCGATTTCGTCCGTATGCTCCGTCCGACTTTCGACACCCTGCGCGGGCCAAGGACGCGGCTCGACATCGACGTTGACGACAATCTGCCGCCGGTCTGGGCCGACGCCTCGCGGGTGAAATCGGCTGTCTTCGAAATCGTCCGCAACGCCCTCGACTCCACCTTTCACACCGGCGGAAACATCAGCATCGAACTCCGCCCCGAGTCGGCCCCCGAGGATGCCACGGCCACCGCCTGCGCGCGTTGGGTTTCCGTTCGCGTCACCGATGACGGCCCCGGCATCCCGGACGAAATCCGCGGCCGCATTTTTCAGCCGTTCTTTTCCACGAAGAAAAAGGCCGCGGCCACCGGCCTCGGCCTCACCGTCACCGCCGGGATTGTTTCCCAACACGGCGGCGTGCTCCGCTACGAAAGCCAGCCGGGCAACACCGTCTTTCAACTGCTGCTTCCCTGCCGTCCCGATCAGGGGTAGTCGCCATCTCGTCGCGTGCGGATCATCGTGGCGGGCGCGCAAAAACAGTCGAGCTTCCAGCTTCCACCGCCGATGATCGCGGCGTGAATCTGCTCCGCTTTTCTCCGTTGCGCTGCGCGGCCCTTTTTTTCGGCGGCCTGCTCCTCGCCAGCTCCGCGGTCGGCGGCGACACGCTTTTTTTCAACGGCACCGTGCTGAGCATGGACGCGGCGGGTGGAACTTTCGACGCGCTCGGCGTGCGCGATGGGCGCATCGTGGCGGTGGGAAAAAAGGACAACGTGGCCGCGGGCCTGCGTCCCGGTTTTGCGCAGACTGATCTGCGCGGGCGCACCGTGCTGCCGGGCTTCTACGCAGCGCACGATCACTTTCCCGACGCCGGTTTGGCCGAGCTGTATCAGGTGGATCTGAACAGCCCGCCCATCGGCGGGATTCGCAACATGGAGCAACTCGTCGCCGCGCTGAAGCGCAAGGCCGACGCCACGCCGCCGGGCGAGTGGGTGGTCGGCTGGGGTTACGACGACACGCTGCTCGCCGAGGCGCGCCACCCCACGCACGCCGACCTCGATCTCGTCTCACCACGGCATCCGGTCTGGATCGTCCACGTTTCGGGGCATCTCGCCGTCGCCAATTCACGCGCGCTGGAAATCGCCGGCGTGACCAAAGCCACCGGGCAGCCACGCGGCGGACGCATCCGCCTCGACCCGCAGACCGGCGAACCCAACGGCGTCTTCGAGGAAGCCGGCGCGCTCGTCGGCATCCACATTCCCGGCTATACGCCCGAGCAGCGGCAGGCGGGGATTGTGAAAGCGCAGGCGAGTTACCTGGCGAGCGGCGTCACCACCACCGTCATCGCCGGCGCGACGCCGGAGACGCTGCACGATCTCGATGACGCCGTGGCGAGCGGCGCGCTCCGTCTGCGCATCTCCGCGCTGCTCGCCGCGCGCTCCGCAGATCGGCCTCCCGACCTGCGCGCGCCGGCGGAACGCATCCACCTCACCGGCGTGAAAATGCGGCAGGATGGATCGCTCCAAGGCTACACCGGCTACATCAGCGCACCGTATTTCAAACCACCCGAAGGCCAGACCGACTACCGCGGCTACCCCGCCCGCCCGCGCGAAGAACTCATCCGCATGGTCGCCGACTATCACCGGAAAGGGCTGCGCATCGCCATCCACGGCAACGGTGACGCCGCCATTGATGACATCCTCGACGCCTTCGCCGCAGCGCAAAAAGCCGACCCGCGGCCCGACTCCCGCCACCGCATCGAGCACTGCCAAACGGCACGCGAAGACCAGCTCGCGCGCATGGCGCAGCTCGGGGTCACGCCATCCTTCTTCGTCGGCCACGTCTATTATTGGGGCGACCGGCATCGCGACATCTTCCTCGGCCCCGAGCGCGCCGCGCGGATTTCCCCACTCGCTGGCGCGCTCCAAAACCACCTGCGCTTTACCGTCCACAACGACACGCCCGTCACGCCCGTGAACCCGCTGCTCCTCGTCTGGGCCGCCGTGAACCGCCTCACCTCCAGCGACCACGTGCTGGGCAAAGCCGAAGCCATTTCCGTCATGGACGCCCTCCGCAGTGTGACCAGCGAAGCCGCGTGGCAGAACTTCGAGGAGAAAGACCGCGGCTCCCTCGAGCCCGGCAAACTCGCCGACTTCATCCTTCTCGACCGCAACCCGCTTACCGTTCCACCCCTCGAAATTCGCGACGTGAAAGTCATCGATACCTTCATCGGCGGCACCAGCGCGCGCGCCCGCGGAGCCCGTGAATCGAGCCGCTGAAAGAACCTCCCCTCCCGCCACAGGTCGCAAAAAAATCAGGGGCTCCCCGCTTTCGCGGAGAGCCCCCTTTGCTTTAACCCAGGACCAAGAGGTGGTGTGTGTTTGGGTGTTTAGGCCTGGAGATTTCGTTGCGGGCGCAAAAGCAGGAGCAGGGCCGCGCCGCCTAGGAGCGAGAGCCACGCGCCGGGCTCGGGGACCACGGTGTAGGCGGTCTGGTAGGTCACCACGGAGGACAGTTCCTGCAACCAGATGGTGTAGGTGCCGGGGCCCACCGGATCGGTCAGCCCGGTGCCGCCGCTGTAGGCTCCGAGCGCGAGGTTGTCGAGGAATTCGCCGGTGCCGTTGATGAGGGTGTTCGAGAGGTGCGTCGCCGGGTCGGTGTCGTTGATCGTGGCACCGGGGGCGATGGCGTAGAAGGATTGATTCGTCGGCGTGAAGACGAGGAAATCGATGGACGTGAGATACTGCCCGGGCGCGAGCATAAAGGTGAACATGTCACGGTCCACGGGAGCTTGCGGCAGATCCTTGCCCATGGTGCCCGAGATGAGGTTCACGCCGAGGCCGAGCGTCAGCGGAGTCGGGGCGAGATTGTTACCGGACAGGTCACCGTCGATGGCTTCGTTCCAGTTCACCGCGTGCAGCGGGAGCAGGGAGCAAAGCAGCGCGCTGACCGCGCCAAGGAGAGTTTTCATGGAGTAGGTAGGTGGCCCGCCCGCCCCGGCTGGGGCTCCGCACGGACTGCGCGGAACCCCGGCGGGCGATGTTCAGCGGTAGATGAAGCCGCGATGGTTTAGGCGCGGCGGCGGCGCAGGCCGAGGAGCATGGCGGCACCGCTCATCAAGCTGAGCGCGGCGCTGGGCTCGGGCACGAGGTGCAGGGCCAGAAGCTGGCCACCTTCCACCGCGTAGGCCGGAATGCCACCGCTGTAATGAGCCTGGTCTGTGCTGAGGAGCCACTTTTCTCCGGCGAGGCCGGTGTTGAGGACGGAACCCGCCATGAGCGAGGTGATGTCGATGACGCCGGAGGCCTCCTCGTCATTACTGAAGGGCGCGGTGACGCCGATGCCCACATCGCCGAAACGAGCCACATCGTGTTTGGCAACCTGAGTGAGCGTGCTCGTCCCCGGATCGAACTGCCAGATTTTCCCGTTGTGCGCCGAGCCACCCACGTCTTCCTGCAGATAGATCGTGCCGTCGGAACTGACGGTCATGTTATCAAACATGTTCGTCTTCTGACCGGAGACGGTGGCTCCATCGAGCAGGAGATCAATCGTGCCACCGCCGTCGGGGTTGGTGATGTCGGTGAAGTTCAACCGCCAGAGGCGGGTCTGGCCGATCTGCGCGCCAAGCCCGTCGGACACCTGGTCAATCCGGTCGGTAGTGACGAAATAATACTGATTCGCGTTGAGCGGATTCCACGCGCCGTCCTCGGGTCGAGAAAAAACCGTGGAAGCGGTGGAACTGAGCGTGAAAGAGGTGCCGTTCGTGATGTTCGTCGCGCGGGTCGTGCCGTTGACGATTTCCGCGGCATTACCCGCGATACTGACGAACTTGAGCGTGCCGTTGGTCAGGCCGGCCTTGTCCACTGCACTCCCAGTGTTGGTCTTGGTTCCAACATAAACCGCAAGAGCATTGTTCATGATGCCGGTGCCGCCGTCGTTGTTGCCGATGACAATGGTCTTGTCCTGCGCAAACGGATTCGCGAGCGCGTTTTCCCAACCGCCGACGCCGGTGAGGCCCGAGCCGTTGGTGGTGAGGTTAAACTTGCCGAGGACGTAGCTCTTGCCGGCATCCGCGCCGGTCGCCACGGTGCCCTGCTGCCAGCCAGTCGCGCCACTTTCCTCGCCGTGCATGAAGATGCGCTCGGTGGTGCCGAGACCGGTGCCCGCATTGTAAAATGCCGAAACCGCCGGGAGATCGGCGGAGCAAAAGCGCGTGAAGGCCAGCGCGCTGGTGGTCGTATTCGATTGCTGGAGGGAGCTGTTCCAGCCATACACCTGCTTCATCAGATCCTGCCCGGAGGTGACGGCGAGCGTGTTCTTGTCGATCACGTAGCTCGATACGAAGGAACCTAACGCACCATGTTCGCGAGTGATGCCGACGGTGTTGCCGATCTCATGATTCATCAGCACGGTGATGGTTCCATCACCGTTGTCGAAGGCTCCGAGACCGTCGGGAATGCCGACCATGCGGTATGGGTTTCCAACGCCATAGGGATTGGCCGCAGGGTTGCTGCCGCCGTAGGCGACGCCATCCGTGACGGAAAGGATGGACGTGGTCTGCCAGAGCGCAGCGTTCGGGCCGGACGGCAACGCGTAGGGCGACGCGGAGGAGCTGGGGCCGGTGATTTGCGCGCTCGCGGCGTGGGCGAGGACGAGGCTGACGGCGAGCGTCAGGGCGTGAGGAATGCGGTTTTTCATGGAACGAGTGTGTTGAGTTGATGGGTTAATAGATTGGCCCGTGGACCGAGCCGGGCGCTCTTTCCCACCGTCCCACCTCGTCCACAAGCAACGCTCGGTGATCTTCTCGCGGCGAATGTTTCAGCCAGCGGACGTTCGTCGCGAAATGATGACGATAACGACGCTGTAGGTGTGCCGTATGGCGAAGCGCGGACGTTTTCGCACGGCGAGCACGGAGTGGCCGCAAACGGCGCGTCGGCTCTTGCGGCGTGGACCGGCTTGGCGTGAAGTGCGTGTTTCCATGTCGTCCACCGCGCTCTACCGCACGCTCAAGCAGTCGTTTGGCTACGACTCTTTCCGTCCGTTGCAGGAGGAGATCATTACGGACGCGCTGGCGGGGCGCGATGTCTTTGCGCTGCTCCCGACGGGCGGAGGCAAGTCGCTGTGTTTTCAATTGCCCGCGCTGGTTCGCGAGGGATTGACGGTGGTGGTTTCGCCGCTCATAGCGCTGATGAAGGATCAGGTGGATGCGCTTACGGCGAGCGGGGTGGCGGCGACGTTTCTGAACTCGACGCTCGGCGAGACGGAATCCCGCGCGCGGTTGCGCGATCTTTACGACCATCGCTACCGCCTGCTCTACGCCGCGCCGGAGCGACTTATGATTCCGACGTTTTTGGAAAGGTTGCGCGAATGGAACGTGGCGCAGTTTGCCATCGACGAGGCGCACTGTATTTCGGAATGGGGCCACGACTTTCGCCCGGAGTACCGGCAGCTCGCGAAGCTGCGCGAGATTTTCCCCGCGGTGCCATTCATGGCGCTCACGGCCACGGCCACGGAGCGCGTGCGCGGAGACATCGTCAAGCATCTACGACTGCGCGAGCCGCGCACGTATGTGGCGAGTTTCAACCGCCCCAACCTCGCCTACCGCGTATTGCCGAAAGCGCAGCCGTATGAGCAAACGCTCGCCTTTATCCGCGGACGCAAACGCGAGTGCGGCATCGTGTATTGCTCCAGCCGCAAGGCCACGGAGAGCGTGGCGGAACGGCTGCTCGCCGATGGCGTCGCCGCGCGTCCTTATCACGCCGGGCTGGATGACAAGGTGCGGGCAAAAAACCAGGAGCTTTTTCTGCGCGATGAAATCCACGTCATCTGCGCGACCATCGCCTTTGGCATGGGCATCAATAAGCCGAACGTGCGCTTCGTCCTGCACTACGATCTGCCGAAAAACGTGGAGGGCTACTATCAGGAAACCGGGCGCGCCGGGCGCGACGGTCTGCCCAGCGAGTGCCTGCTGCTTTACAGCTCGGCGGACGTGGTGAAGCAGACGTCTTTCATCGAGGAAAAATCCGGCGACGAGCAGCGCGTGGCCCGCGAGCAACTCCAGAAAATGGTCCACTACGCGGAATGCGCCGCGTGCCGCCGCGCCGAACTGCTGCGGTATTTCGGCGAGGAATTTGGCGAACCGAACTGCGGCGGCTGCGACAACTGCCTCGAACCGCGTGAGACCTTTGACGGCACGCTGGCGACCCAGAAATTTCTCTCGTGCGTCTATCGGCTGCGGCAAGCGTCGCGCTTCGCGGTGGGGCTGAACCACATCGTCGAGGTGCTGACCGGTGGCGCGTCCGAGAAAGTGCGAAAGTGGGGGCACGACCAGATTTCCACCTATGGCATCGGGAAGGAACACACACGCGCGGAATGGGCGGCCCTCGGGCGCGAGATCATCCGGCTCGGCTATTGCCGGCAATCGACGGAGAAGTTCAGCACCATCGAGCTGACGGAGGAAGGGCTGGAAGTGCTGCGCTCACGCCGCGCCGTCACGCTCACGCGTCCGCCCGCCGAGCCCGAGCGGGCCCGCGAGGTCAAACGCCGCGTCGGCGACATCGCGTGCGACGACGTTCTCTTCGAGGTGCTCCGCAAGCTGCGCAAGGAAATCGCCGACGGGCGCGACGTGCCGGCCTACATCATTTTCTCGGACGTTTCGCTGCGCATCATGGCGCGCGAATACCCGACCACCGAGCGCGCGTTTGCCAACATCACCGGCGTGGGCACGAAGAAGCTGGACGAGTTCGGCGCGCAGTTCATGGATGCGATTCTGAAATATCTGCGCGAAAATCCCCGGAAGATTTTCGCCGATGAACTGGGACGCTTCGGCGGTCCGCCGCCGAGGAAGGCACCTGTCGGCACCTCGCGCGAGAACTGACGGAGCCTGCCGCTGGGCAGATTTTCGCGTAATTCGCCCGCGCCCGCAGCCGCACCGCGCAGCCTGCGGCTAAGGATCCTGATCGAAATGCGCGGTGAGAAATCTTCTGCGTTTTTTCACGCGGGTGCCTCACGGCTGTCACAGACCTCGCGCAGGTTTGCGGCATGCATAAACCAACTCTTCTTCGTTCCTTCGTCGCCGCAGCCTTCCTCGGCCTCTCCTTCACCAGCCTCGCGCAATACACCTCCAGCAGCCGCGATATTCTCGTCCCGAATACCGGCACCTGGTCCGCAGGCGGTGTGAGCATCGGTGGCACGAGCTTCGTGGTGAAGGGCCTGCAGGGTGTGGGTCGCATCGCGTCGAACACAATTGACGGCGCGACGGGTGAGTCATTCGGCTCGTTCTCGGCGATGCAAATAACGGGTTTCACGAATAACAACGATGGCTCGTGGAGCGGCACGTTCAACATGCTGCCGGACCGTGGCTACAATTCCGGGGCGATCTTCTCTAACTATGCGGCGCGCATCAACAGCGTGAACTTCACCTTCACGCCGTACACCAGCAACGCGACGACCGTGCTGCAGAATCAAATCGCGATGACTTTCGCGGGTTCGCAGCGCTTCACCTACGACCACGACAACAACGTCAACACCGCGCCCATCTACACCACAGGCTTGCTGGCGACGGGTTCCACGACACTTTTCGGCAACACCCTCCCAATCGCTCCCGGCAACACCACGCAGAGCGACGGCACCTTTGCCAATCGGCTGACGCTGGACGCCGAGGCGCTCGTGCTGCGTCCTGATGGCTCCGGTTACATCGGCGACGAATACGGCGCGCGCGTGTATCACTTCAACGCGAGCAAGCAGATCGACGGCGTGCTCGGCGTCCCTGAGGCTCTGGTCCCGCACAGCCCGGTCGGCACTCCGCGATTCGACATTACACCGCTTAACGGCCGCCGTGACAATCAGGGCTTTGAAGGCGTCGCCGCCTCAGGCAACAAGCTCTTCACCATGCTCCAGAGCGCCACGATTCAGGACTCGGGTTCGGGCAATCAGAATCGCGCCAACGCCGTCCGCCTGATGGAGTACGACATCTCCGGCTCGGCGACGCCTTCGGCCCCATCAAAGCAATACGTTATCCAGCTTCCGCGCATCGATGACAACGGCGGGACACCCGCAGTCAATCGTGCCGGCGCGCAAAGCGAGCTGATCGCCATCAACGATCACCAGCTCCTGATCCTCTCGCGCGATGGCAACGGGCGCGGAGCGAGCGGCTCGCCGGTCTTCAAGTCCATCCTGCTCGCCGATGTGAGCCTCGCCACCGACATCACCGGCTTTGCTGGGATTGATGCCGAAGGTGGGCTGACCACCACGGGAGCCGGGACGGGCGTGCTCAGCCCGAGTATCACGCCCATTTCCTGGACGGAAGCCCTCAACATGCTGGGCAAGCTCGACCTCGGGGTCACAGAGCTGGAGCAGTTCGGACTCAACCTCAATGCCGCGCCCGGCAACACCAACACGATCTCCGAAAAATGGGAGGCGATGTCGCTGGTGTCCGCGCAGGATCCGCTCGCACCGAACGACTACTTTTTGTTCGTCGGCAATGACAACGACTTCCTCAGCGGGACGGGCCAGTACCTCGACGCCGCCGGCAACCTCCAGAGCTACAACGCCGGCCTGGAAAACGACAACATGGTGCTCGCCTACCGTGTGACGATGGTGCCGGAGCCGGGCTCCATCGCGCTGCTCGCCGGTACCGCCGCTGGCTTGCTCGGCTTCCGACGCCGCCGCGCGGCTTGAGCCGTACGTGTGGGAAAAACTCACTGCGCCGCGGGAGACGACCATCTCCGGCGGCGCACTTTTTTGGAACGAACGCGGGTCAGCTTTCCGGCAGCGTCCAAAACTGCCGCCCGGCTTCCGCCCAGTCGCGGTCCTGCGCGGCGTGGTGGGCGGCGACACCCATGGCCTGCCGCCGCGCGGGGTCGCGCGCGATTTTTTCGACGTGCGTGGTGAAATCCGCGACGTCGAGGGCGCGCGTGATGTAGCCGGTGGTGTCGTGGACGATGAGGTCTTTCGGGCCGCCCTGATCGGAAACCAAGCAGGGCACACCGCTGGCGAGGGCTTCGAGGATGACATTGCCGAAGGTGTCGGTGGTGCTGGGAAAGAGGAAGACGTCGGCGCTGGCAAAGGCGCGGGCGAGTTCGAGGCCGGCGAGGTAGCCGGTGAAGACGGCATCGGGCAGGAGCTGGCGGAGTTCTTTTTGGAAGGGGCCGTCGCCGACGAAAGCGAGGGCGAGAGGGAAAGGCGAAAGTTCAGAATGCGCCTGCGGCGTGGAAGTGGAGGGCGAACTGTGTCCGACATCGGCGGCTTCCTTTTCCCTGGTGCCATCGCCTTTCGCCTTTCGCCCTTCGCCTTTCATCCTCCGCCACGCGGCGACGATGACGTCGAGGTCCTTTTCCTTCGACACGCGGCCGACGTAGAGGAGGACGGTCGCGCCGGGGGCGATGCCGTACTTTGACCAGAACTCGGGATCGCGGCGCGAAGGGTGAAAGAGCGCGGTGTCGAGGCCGCGCGGGAGGATGCGGATCTTGTCGGCGGCGATGCCGCGGTCGGCCCACGCGCGGCGGTAGCCCTCGCTGTTCACGTAGAGCAGGTCGAGCTGCTCGTAGAACCACTTCATGTAATTCCAGGTCAGCGTTTCGAGGAAATTGTCGTCGGTGAGGATGCGGACGTACTGGGGAAAGTCGGTATGGTAGATGCCGCTGGTGCGCAGGCCGAGGAGCTTGGCGGCGAGCAGCGCAGTGACGCCGATGGGGCCGGGCGTGGAGATGATCAGCTCGGTGAAACCTTCGCGCTGGATGTAGTCGATCATCTGCAGAATGGGCGGGAAGCTGAGCTTCTGAAGCTCGTACTCGGGCAGTTCGAACTCGCCGACCGGGGCGAAGTTTTTGATCGGAATGCCGGTGATGGTGATGCTGGAGCGCGAGGTGACGACGGTGATGTCGCCGCCTTCCGCGATGCACGCGGCGGTGAGTTTGCGGATGGTGTTGGCCACGCCGTTCACGTCTTCGAGGGTGTCGGTGAACCACGCGCGCTTGCGGTTTTCGAGCGGCGCGGGCACGCGGCCGTTGAGCGCGCGACCGACTTCCGCGAGCCAGCGACGGTCGGGGGCCTGACTGCGAAAGGCGTAGAAGTACGGCGCGAGCGGCGCGAGCACCGGCAGGAGCACGCTGACTTCGCGGATGGCCTCGATGATGTTTCCGTCCGAGAGCTGGCGGATGAAGGTGGTGAAAAAGCGGAACGCGAGCTGGTTGACGAAAAAATTCGCGATGACAAACGCGCGCCGCTCGGGCTCGGCGATGCCCTCTGTTTCGCGGGCCAGCAGTTTCTTCATCGCGCCGCCCGTGAAGGTGCCGGCGAACTGTTTCCAGAGCGACGCGTTGGCCGGCTTCGCCAGCTCGAAAATCTTTCCGCTGGCAATGCCCTCGGCCACGAAAGCGAGCTTGTCCGTCCACGAAAACTCGGTCGGATCCTCGCCCTCCATGAAGCGCGAGAACGCTTTGCCGAGCAGGCTGGAGCTTTTCGCGCCGGAGACCTTGTCGCCGACGAACTGTCGGAGGTTGTTGTAAAGGCTGTGCGAGAGCGCGAGCGGGGTGCCGCCCGCGCCGTGCGTGGTGCAACGACCGGCGCGGATGGCGGCGAGAAAATCTGCGACGGTTTCCCCATCGGGTGTTTCAGTGAAGGCCGACGCGGGAAACATCCCACCGTGGTCGTCGGAGCCGGCGGTGAAAATCTTGCGCCACGGCTCAGCGTGGGTCGGAGCGAGGTCGTGGCGGTTCGCCAGCTCGTCCATTTTCTCCGGCGTGAGCCCGCCGAGCACCTCGCGCACGACGCTGCTGAGCAGCGCATCGCGGTGTCCGTTCAGTCCTTCGAAATGCTGGAAGAGCAGGGTCAGTTTCTCGATATGCGCGAGGCTGAGCCGGTCGTCCACGCGGTAAAACGGATGCGCTACGGCGTGCGTGAGTTGCTGGGCAGCGAGATATTTTTGCAGTTCGAAGATGTTCTCCCGCACGCCCTGGAGATCGCGGTGCTGCGCCTCGGTGAGGCCCCAGACGAGGACGTGAACTTCGCAGCGATCGTCGGGGAAACGCGTGCTCACCTGCTCGCTGAGAAAAACGCCGGGCTGGTCGGCGATTTCGAGGCAACCCTCAATGCGGTTGTGGTCGGTGAGCGTGACCAGATCCATGCCGTGGGCGCGCAGCGCGGTGTAAAGCGCGCGCGGCTCGGAATAGCTGTCCGGAAGACCCACGCGCCGGAAAAGCCACTCCGGCGCGCGGGCGCTGTGGCGGGAGTGGAGGTGGAGATCGGTCTTCATGTTTGCGGGACGCGCAGCTTTTCAAACTCGGCGAGCGCCATGCCCACGACCTGATCCATATTGTAATAACGGTAGGTCGCGAGCCGGCCCACGAAGCTCACGCCGGCTTCGGCGGCGGCGAGGTCGGCGTAGCGCTGGTATAGCGCGCGGGCCTCGGGCGCGGGAATCGGATAGTAGGGCTCTTTTCCCGGGCCGAAGTCCTCCGGGTATTCGCGCACGATGGTGGTGACGGAGAGCCGCTGGCCGGTGGCGTGCTTGAGCTCGACGATGCGGGTGAAGTCGTGGTCGTTCGGATAGTTCACCTGCATGGCGGGCTGGAAGTATTCCTGCGCCAGCGTCTCCGGCTCGAAGCGCAGCGAGCGATACGGCAGCGGGCCGAAACGGTGCTCGAAGTATTCGTCGAGCGGGCCGGTGAAAATGAGGTGCCGATGCGCGAGCTGCGCGCGGACTTCGCGGTAGTCGGTGCCGAGCCGCACCTCGATTTTCGGATGCGCGAGTATCTTGCGAAACATGGCGGTGTAGCCGTCGCGCGGGAGCGCTTGGAATTTCTCGGAGAGATAACGGTCGTCGCGGTTCAGCCGGATGGGGATGCGTCCGCAGACGCTGGCGTCGAGTTCACGCGGGTCGCGTCGCCACTGCTTGCGCGTGTAGTTTTGGAAAAACATCTCGTAAAGCCGCGTGCCGACTTGCGAGACGATGACCTCCTCGCTGTTGTGCGGCTCGGCGATGGGCACGCGCCATTCCGCGAGCGTGCGTTCCATTTCCTCGCTCGTGGACGGGCGACCGAGGAGCTGCTCGAAGGTGTTGAGATTGATCGGGAACTGCCAGAACCGCCCGTGCGTCCACGAGAGGATCTTGTATTCGACCGCATGCCACTCGGTGAACTGGCTGAGGTATTCCACGATGCGGTCGGAGTTTGTGCGAAAATAGTGCGGGCCGTAGTCATGCACGAGCACGCCGGCGGCATCGTAGTGGTCGTGCGCGTTGCCGCCGAGGTGCGGGCGGCGATCAATGACCAGGCAGGTGGCTCCGCATTGGCTGGCCAGCCGCTCGGCCAGCACCGCGCCGGCAAAGCCTGCGCCGACGATGAGGTAATCCCAAGTCACGGCGCGGGAGGACGGCAAACCATGTCCGGCGGAAGTGGGACAGAAAAAGGGATGGGCGGCACGCGTGATTCCATCGCCAGCGAGTGGAGAATTGTCGAGTCCGCAAGGCCCGTCTCAGATCGCCAAAAAATGCCGTGCCTCCGCCGGGCCGCTCCCGCTAGCCTCCGCCGCCTATGGAAATTCTCCCGATGGATTACTTCGGCGTCCATGTGGACGTGCCGTATGCCGCGCCGCGCGGCTTTGCCGAGGCGCGGCTGGAAGCCTTTGGCGCGGCCCTCTGCGACCCGATCAAAGGCCTCAGCCTGCGCGCCGACCAGATCCGCCTGAAACGCTGGGACGATCTTTTCGGCTACGAGCTGAGCGCGCAGTTTTTCGGCGACAACGGCACGCTGACCCGCACCGCCGATCGCATCAAGTTCGGCGTGCGCAGCGCCCGCACCGCGGCGGACTGGACGATCATCCGCGACACCCTCGTGCGCTTTTACCAGCTCTGTGATTTCGACCCGAAGACCGTGACCGCGCTCTCCATGCACGCCCACGGAAAATTCCCGTCCGTCGAGGAGCGCGACGGCTTTCTCCAGCGCTTTTCCTACAGCCCGCTGGTCAACCGCCCGGCCACGCTCGGCTACGTCACGATCCTCGATTGGGAAAAGGACATCCGCGTCCTCATCGAGCAATCGAACGTGGTGCCCGGCGGCGTCTTCGTGACGTGGGACACGCAGTTCGTGAACAGCCAGGACTGGGAGCCGTTCGTCAGCTCGCTGCCCACGCTCATGGACAACTCGGCGAACCTCTTCGACCTCGGCTTCGAACCGTTTCGCGAGGTGGTGTAGCGGCGGGCAAAGTGCGGGGCGGCGCGTTCATTTCGGCGGAACCGGCATGAGCCAGCCGCGCCGCCAATACATCAACCAGCCGATTTTTTCGTGCAGCCAGATGCCCATTTTCACAAAGCCGTCCGTGCCGGGCACGCGCGGCACCCAAGGCACCTCGCCCGCGCCCACGCTCGTTAGGAAGTTGCACGGTACCGCCGTCACTTCCAGACCCATGTGCCGGAAGGTCGGTACGGCGCGCGGGAGGTGATTCGCCGACGTGATGACGAGCACATGTCGCCAACCGCGCTGCTGCGCCAGCGTCAGCGTATCGATCGCCTCATCGTGAGTGTCCGTGCAACCGCCGAGCGAGATCATGGCTTTCTCCGGCACCCCCCATCGCGCCAGCAATTGTGCCACGGCATCAGCTTCGAAACGCGTGCGCCCGTCGAGGGTTCGGACACCGCCGCCGAGCAGCAGCACCGGCGCTTTGCCCAGCCGCATCACCTCCGCCGCCATCGCCAACCGATCGCCAGCCGGCGTGAGATGCACGCCGCCCACCTCGTAGCGCGCAATGTCCGCGCCGCCACCCAACAGCACCGCAGCATCCGCCGTAGGCAAGGAATCGGGTGCCACGCCGGCGTACGGCCGCTCCAGCGAAGCGAGCAAGCTACCCGGCAACGCCGTGCCTCCGATGATCGTGATGAAAACCACGAGCGCCGCCACCAGCGCCGCCAGTCCGCGCTGCTGCCGCCACCACAGCAGCACCGTAAGCAGAATCAGCGCGCCCCACACCATTCCCACCGGCGCGAGCAGCGCCATACCTTGCTGCAAAAGGTACTCAATGAAGGTGCTCATTCTCGGCGGCGGGAAAAAACATCGAGCACCGTCGGATTGTCATAATCCGCAATGTGGATGCGCCCCATTTTCAACAGTAAGACTCCCGTGCCAAA
Source organism: Chthoniobacter sp. (assembly GCA_021414005.1). GTDB lineage: Bacteria > Verrucomicrobiota > Verrucomicrobiia > Chthoniobacterales > Chthoniobacteraceae > Chthoniobacter. Next base: position 345,981 of record JAIOPH010000027.1, read on the forward strand.
ACCCGCGAGAGTTCCGCCGACATGCGCCCAGCAAGCCACGCCCGGCACACCGCGCAGCGCCGAAATCACATCCCACAAGAACCAACCGACGATCAGATAGTATCCCTTCACATCGAAAGTGCCGGGGCGCAGAATCCAATAGAAACACGAGACTTCGTTATGCGGGTAAACGGCGAGGTAGAGGCCCATCAGACCGGAAATTGCCCCGCTTGCTCCCACGACAGGCGCGCCGTCCACCACAAGATGCAGCCCCCCGGCAACGATGCCTGCCGCCAAGTATGTAAGCGTGAAATCCAAATCGTGCATAATGCCGTTGAGCGCATTTCCGAAGACCCACAGCAAAATCATGTTGCCCGCCAGATGAAAGAAGCCCGCGTGGAGAAATTGATACCCGATGAAGGCGGGCGGCGACCAATCGGCAAGGATGAGATGACTGATTTGGTCGTCCGACAAAACCTGCGCCGCGGTCAGTGCAAACATGACGATATTCAACGCCAGCAATACCAGATTCGCCCACGGTGAACGCATCGTCAGAGTGGTCACTCGGTATGGAATAATCATTGGGCGGGAAAGCTGACGGGGCATTACCATCCAAAACCAGCGCTGCGCAAGATCGCCCGCCGCGCGGGGAAAATTCCGCTCGCCTTCCGCCGCCGTTTTCCAAAGCCTCCCGTCTTCTCTGCCATGAAAAAATCCGGCTCCCTTCTTTTTCTCCTCGTCGCCGTCCTGAGTCTGGCGGCGTCCCCGGCATGGGCGCGGCCCACGGTGGTCATCGATGCCGGGCACGGCGGCCACGATCGCGGCGGGGTGCCGGGGGACCGCTACCCGGAAAAAGTCTATACGCTCGACGTGGCGCGCCGCCTTCAGGCGCGGTTGGCTGAAATGGGCTACCGCACAATGATGACCCGGCGGGGTGACTACTTCGTGGGCCTCGACCAGCGCTGCTACGTCGCCAATTCGATGAGGGACGCCATCTTCGTCTCCATCCACTTCAACTCCGCCCCACGTGAGGGTGCCTCCGGCATCGAAACGTATTACTACTCGCGGCGCAGCGGAAGTCTCGCCTCGGCGGTGCATCGCAGTGTCGTGCGGGGCACTGGCAGCGAGGACCGCCGCGTTCGCGCCCGCGGCTTTTACGTCATCCGCAACACCAGATGCCCGGCCATCCTCGTCGAGGGCGGCTTCCTCACGAACCGCTCCGAGGGCGCGCGTATCGCCGGCTCAGGCGCCTACCGCCAGCGCCTCGCCGACTCCATCGCCCGCGGCATCCGCAGCCGCTACTGAGCCGCCCCGCGGGCGGAAAAAGGCGCGCGCTTTTTCCCCCGCCGCGCCGCCTGCATCTCGACGGCGGCACATTCTTCGCTACCATCCCGCCGTGCCCGACCTCACAGGAAAACGCATCCTCATCTTCATCGTCGCCTACAACGCCGAGAAGACCATCCACAGCGTGCTCGACCGCATCCCGGCCGAGCTGCGCACGCGCGATGTCGAAGTCCTGATCATCGACGACAGCTCGAAGGACGCGACCTTTCAGGCCGGATTGAAACGCGAGGACACCACCAGCGATTTTAAAATCACCATCCTCCGCAACCCCGAGAACCAAGGCTACGGCGGCAACCAGAAACTCGGCTATCGCTACGCCATCGACCACGGTTTTGATGTGGTGGCGCTGCTTCACGGCGACGGCCAGTACGCGCCCGAGAAACTGCCCGCGCTGCTGGAACCGTTTTTCAAGGAAGACGCCGACGCCGTCTTCGGCTCGCGCATGATCCACAAGCAGGACGCGCTCAAGGGCGGCATGCCGATGTATAAATGGGTCGGCAACCAGGTGCTCACCACTTTCCAAAACGCGCTGCTCGGCACCCGGCTCAGCGAATTTCACAGCGGCTATCGGCTTTATGCGACAAAGGCGCTGAAGCGCATTCCCTTTGAGCGTAACTCGAACGACTTCCATTTCGACACCGACATCATCGTGCAGCTCCACTTCGCGGGCATCACCATCCGCGAGATCCCGATCCCCACTTTCTACGGCGACGAAATCTGCCATGTGAACGGCGTGAAATACGCGTGGGACATTTTCAAAACCATGCTCCGGGCGAAGTGCCACGAGATGAATCTGCTCTACGATCGCAAATTCGATGTCGGCCAGATCGAGCTGACCTACGATTTGAAAGTCGGCTTCCCGTCGTCGCACACCCTGGCCATCGCCTCGGCGAAACCCGGCGCGCGGATCCTGGACATCGGCTGCGGCCAGGGCTACGTGGCCGAGCACCTCGCGGAAACCGCCGCACACGTAGTTGGCGTGGACCAGTACGTGCGCGAGAAATCCGATCACCCCAAAGTCGAATTCCGCTACTGGGACATCGACTCCGGGCAGTTCCCCGTGCCGGTTTCCGACTTCGACCAGATCTTCATGCTCGACGTTATCGAGCACCTCAAAGACCCCGAGGTCTTCATGGAGAAGTTGCGCATCGCCGCCGCGAACAAGCGTCCCGAAATCGTCCTCACCACGGCCAACATCGGCTTCGCCGTCACGCGCTTCATGCTGCTCCTCGGCAACTTCAACTACGGCCGCAAAGGCATCCTCGACCGCACCCACACGCGCCTCTTCACCTTCCGCTCGCTGCGCGAACTCTTTGACCAAACCGGCTATCAGGTCCTCGAAGTCCGCGGCATCCCCGCGCCTTTCCCCAAAGCCGTCGGCCTCAACGCCCTTGGCCGCTTGCTGGTCACGCTGAACCAACTCTGCATCGGCCTCAGCAAAGGACTTTTCAGCTACCAGATCTATCTCCGCGCCCGCGCCCTCCCCACCGTCCCCACCCTTCTCACCCAGACGATCGAGCGCAGCGCCGAACTGCGGAAAGAATTCGCCGCCAGCCCGGCGACGTAGGTTTGAAGAGTAGCTGGCGTAACGTTTCGACGGTGTCGTAACTGCCCTCGAAATCGTCACCATGCGGACGGCGTTCTTTCGGCGGACCCCGCGTTGACAGCGGAAGGTGGGTTGCTAGGCTCCCGGCCCTTTTATGAAACGCATCATCGCCACCACCGAAGCCCCCGCCGCCGTCGGCCCGTATTCCCAAGCCGTCGCCGTGGGCAACCTGCTCTTTTGTGCCGGACAAATCCCGCTCGATCCCGCGACGGGCGAAATCGTGGGCACGGATGTGACGGCGCAAACCGAGCGCGTGTGCCAGAACATCACCGGCGTGCTCAAAGCCAATAACATGACCTTTTCCAACGTCGTCAAAGTAACCGTCTTCCTCACCGACCTCGCGAACTTCGCGGCGATGAACGCAGTCTATGCCAAATATTTCACGGAGCCTTTCCCCGCCCGCTCGACCATCCAGGTGGCCGGCCTTCCGCGCGGCTCACAGGTGGAGATCGAAGTGACGGCTGCCGCCTGACGGCGGAAATCCGAAAGTCGAATTTTCCAATCCCATGCTGACCAACGCTGAAGTCCTCGACCTTTTCCGCCAGACGAACGCGCTGCTCGACGGTCATTTCGTGCTCCGGTCCGGGCTGCACTCGCGGCAGTTTTTCCAGTGCGCACTGCTCCTCCAGTACACCCAGATCGCTGCGCAGGTCTGCGGCGCACTGGCGGACAAAGTGCGCACCATCGCGGCGGAGCGCGTGGTTTCGCCGGCGCTCGGCGGGATCATTGTCGGCCACGAAATCGCCCGCGCGCTGGGCAAACCCCACATCTTCGTAGAGAAGGACGACGCTGGCCGGCTGGTATTGCGCCGCGGCTTTGAAATCAAACCCGGCACGCGGTTCATTGTCGCCGAGGATGTCGTCACGCGCGGCGGGCGCGTGCAGGAGACCATCGAAATCGTGCGCGCGCACGGCGGAGTGGTCGCCGCCGTGGCCACGCTGGTGGATCGCAGCGGCGGGAAGCTGCCGGACTTCGGCTGCCCTTTCATCTCGCTGACGCAACTCGACGTCGAGACCTTCGAGCCCGACCAGCTTCCGCCCGACCTCGCGGGCACGCCCGCCGTGAAGCCCGGCAGCAAGTAGTTCGCGCCGCGAGCACGGCGCATTTCGGGCTTCACTCGGCATCCGTCCTTCGGCATTCGTCATTTCCCAAATGGCCGCCACGCTCACCTCGCTCCGCATTCGCAATCTCGCGCTCGTCGAAGAGCTGGCGTGGGTGCTCGCGCCAGGCTTTACGGCGGTGACCGGCGAGACGGGTTCGGGGAAGTCGATCATCGTTGGCGCGCTCCAGCTCATCCTCGGAGAGCGGGCGGAAAAAGCGCTCATCCGCACCGGCGCGGAGAGCTGCACGGTCGAGGCAGTTTTCGCGGTGCAGGATGTCGCCGGGCTGAATGCGCGACTGGAAGAGCAAGGCGTGGAGCCGTGCGAGGACGCGCAGCTCATTTTGAAGCGCGTCTTTTCCACCGCAGGGACGAACCGGCAGTTCATTAACGGCAGCCCGACCACGCTGGCGGTGCTGAAGTTGCTCGGCGACGGCCTCGTGGATTTGCACGGACCGCACGACCATCAGTCGCTGCTCTCAGATGCGAAGCAGCTCGAACTGCTTGATGCCTTCGCCGGCGCGGACGCGCTGCGTGCAAAATACGCGGGCCTTTTTGCGCAACTGAACGCGGTGACCGCCGAACACACCGCGCTCTCGACGAGCGAGGCGGCGCTGGAGCGCGAGGTCGATTTGCTCCGGCATCAGACTCACGAAATCGAGACCGCGCAGCTCCGCTCCGATGAGGAGGAGGAATTGCTCGCGCGCTACGGCGTGGCGTCGAACAGCCGGCGGCTGCTGGAGCTTTCCACGCAGATTATCGGTCGGCTGAGCGAGGCGGACGATGCGGTAGTCGGTCGGCTCATGGAAATCGGGCGCCTGGTTCGCGAACTCGAACGCGTGGACCCGGCGGCGGCGCGGTTTACCGAGTCCCACCTGCGCGCGACGACGGAGCTGGATGATCTCGCGCGCTCGCTCCAGGGCTACGCCGAGGAAATGGATCTCGATCCCGAACGCCTCGCGCAAATGGAAGAGCGCGTGACGCTGATCGAAACGCTGAAACGCAAATATGGCGGCACCGTCGCGGAGGTCATCGCCTTTGGCGACGCCGCGGCGGAGCGCCTGCGGAAGATTGAATCGCGCGGCGAGGAACTGGCGCGCCTGGAGCGGGAGATCGAAGGCGCACGCCAAGCGCTGCTCGAAGCCGGCGCGAAACTCGGCGCGAAACGGAAGACCGCCGCACCGAAACTCGCCACGAGCGTAACTGCGCATCTGCGCGATCTCGGGTTCAAAAAGTCTGAGTTCGCCGCCACGCTCATCGCGCACGAAAAGCCCACCGCGCACGGACTCGAAAGCGTGGCCTTCCTTTTCGCGCCGAACCCTGGCGAGCCGCCCAAGCCGCTGAAGGCCATCGCTTCGAGTGGCGAAATTTCGCGCGTGATGCTCGCGGTAAAGTCCTCGCTCGCCGCGCAGGACACCATTTCGCTGCTCGTCTTCGATGAGATCGACGCCAACGTCGGCGGCGAGATCGCCCACGCCGTGGGCGCGAAGATGAAATCCATCGCCGCCGGGCATCAAGTGCTGTGCATCAGCCACCTCCCGCAGGTCGCCGCGCTGGCCGACACGCAGTTCGTTGTCACCAAGGACTACGCCGGCGACCGCACCGTTTCCCAGCTCCAGAAAGTGGAAGGCAAGGCGCGCATCGAAGAAATCGCCCGCATGCTCGGCGGCAAAAGCGCAAGCGCCGTCGCCCACGCGAAGACGCTCCTCGGCGGCGCGTGATGGCGGGACTGGCGCGCTAGAATTTCATCCCGAAAACGAGCTGGCCATAAGCTCCGCCGTTCTTGCTCTGGTAGTTTTCGTCGGCGCGGTGGAAGTCGAAGTCCCGGTAAGCGACCACGCCGCCCTCAATCTCCGCCGACAGCCACGACGAAACTTTCCACGACGCCCCGACCCCCGCGCGGATTTCCGTGAAATCCACAACGGCGCGGTTGAGCTTCGGCGCTCCGTGCGAGTCGCCAAAATCGCGGCCCACGCGAAAGGTCGAGCCGCGCAGGTCGCCGCCGAGGTAGAGCGTGAGTTCCCTACTCCACAGGTATTCGAGGCGTGGTCGCGGCATCACGCCGTTGAGCACCCATTGATCGGCGAATTTCCACCGCACGCCGACGGCGGGAAAGACGGGGATCGCGCGGTTCAAGTCCACACTCACACCCACGATCCACTGGAGATCAGCGCTGGCGATGTAGGAGCCGCCGATGACGAACGGCACGTTGAAATCGCGCGTCGTGAAATTGCCCGAGCCGCTGTAAAAGCCGGGCTCCGCCTCGATGCGGATGAGCCACGAGTCGAAGACCTGCAGGTCGAGCCCGACCACGGCACTGAGCGATTGCAGCGTATTCGGCAGCGGCGCGCGGCTCGGGAGGGCAAAGGAAAAGCGCTGCCAGTCGAAGCCCACCCGTAGCAGCGGGCCGTCTCCGAGCGGTATGGACGCCACTTCGCGCACAAGCGTGGAAACGCCGGCGACGTCACCCGAGCGGTCATGACCGAGGTCGGTGCGCACGCCGCTCGTCAGGGAAAACTCGGTGTCGAACTGGTGCGAAATTTCCGCGGCAGCGAGTGCCGAGGCGCCAAGCGAAAGCGTGGCGACGAGAGCGGGTATCTTCATTTGGAGTCCTTGAGGAACGCGTTCACGAGCTGCTTGATCTGTTTCATCATCGCCGCGCCCGAGCCCATGCGCTCCATGCCACGCAGCTCGCTAAGCTCCGGCGACGCAATGAGATCGCCGCGCCACACGAGCGTCGCCGGCTGGCCCGCGATGTCCACCGGCCACATCTGGTAAAACGTCGCGAGGACGAAGTAGCCGCCGCTCGCGTAATACTGCACGTCCGCCGTCTGCGCGCCGCCGGCCGTCGGCTTTTCAAATGTCGCGCCGAGCGAAAACGCGGCCTGCCCTTCCACGTCGAACATCTCCCAGTAATGCGCCGTCTTCGCCGACCCACCGGTCAGCGCGGCGGTGATCCCCGAGAACTGCGCGCGCACCTTCGGCACCTCCTTCAAAAGGTGCGCCAGTTCATCCGCCGCGGAGATCGCCTCGCCTTTCCACGCATACGCCGGCTGTCGCGCCAGACCGCCCGCATTGAAAGCCTGCGCGCGAGCCAGCAGCGCGCCGGACCAGGTCGCGCTCCACGGCGTGCCGGCCGCTTTGCCGAACGCCTTGGCCTCGTCGGCGCTGAGATTCACGCCCGGTTTGGCGGGATCGAGCTTCTCGGTCGCGGCGATGAGCGCCCTGACCGGGCCGTTGCTCGGCGCGCTGGCGATGCGGCGGAAATCGTCAGCGGTCGGCTTCGCGGGGAGTTCGCCATGCAGCCAGATTTTCAACTCCGCATGCCGGGCCGGCGACCACTGCCGCTGCAGCTCCAGCGTCTTCGCCACCGGCGCTTTCACCACATACGCACTCTCGATCGCCAGCCCGCGCGGGAAGCTCATCGTCGGCCCGCGCCCGACCACCACCTCGCCGCTCGCGAGTTTTGCGAGGTCCACATTTTTCAGCGACGAAAACGCCGCCATCTCCGCGAGCGGATCGGCCAACGCATCCGCGGAAAACAGCGCGAGCAGGAGAAAAAGTGGGCGAAGCATAAGGTCGGCAAGAGACGAAACACCTCCGGCATTGTCAACGGCTGGAATCTCCTTCCCGGATTACAAGGGGGCGAGATTCGCAACTTCGACTTCGCACCAAAATCATTTTGCTGCCAACAAAACGAATTCCCAATGTTTGACGTTCGCCATATGCCGTGGCCATGAAGCCGTCTCTGTTCACCAAACTCTCGAAGACGTGCGTTCGAGAGGTATACGCCGTTTCTGAATCGTTGGAATTGTCTTCAGGAAGTGTCCCATGCTTCACTTGGTTCTTTGACTGGCCATTCGACTTTATGTTCGCCCGCGATTTTGTTGTGGATAGCTGGAACGAGACAAGGGATGCTGGGATCTGGATGTTCCTTGAAGATGGGAGTGAGGGAACATCCGATGAAGGAATTATGGATAATTGGAGCAAAATAAGATTACTGTCTGAGCGATCACTCCACATTCAGATCGACGCGATCAAAGCAATTCATGCTTCAGGCAAAAGAATTGAGGATGCGATACGCATTTTTACGAAATTGCACTCACTGCTTGGCGCGGATCTTTTGACTGTGATGTCATCTGCCTCTGGGATTCTTGTTAAAGCTCCGGCCAAATTGACAAAAAGAACCATCGCGCCCGTGCTCGAGGAACTTCTTGCTCATACCAGAAAATATAAGCTGTTTTCCGATATCACTGCGGAACAGGCTGTGCAGATTACTCTGTCCGGCGGTGTGTTTTTTTTGTAGAATAACAAATGTTTCGCTTCTCCATCCGGACAAAGGGACGGGGCTACAATCGAAACGCGTTCGCGCCCGCCGCTTTACTCACCACCCGCGCGCCGACCACGTTTTAAAAGTCACGCTGGAGCATCCATTTGCCTACTAAAGCTGCGTGTCTCGCGTCGTAACCCGACGTTTCGTTTCCAGCCGAGTCTGAGTTTGCTCCGGTTTAGTGGACGTCTTCCGCCTTCGCCCCGCCCAGAGCTGTGGCAACCGCCTTGGCTCAGCCTTCGATGGTGTTGATCTCGACCGGCTCGACGTTGACGCCGAGTTCCTCGAGCCAGGCAATGGCTTTTTTGATTTCCTCGCGCTCGCCTTCGAGCGAGAGCGAGACGATGCCGATCTCCTCGGTCACGCTTGCTTGGCGGACGTTGGTAATGACGGGAAATTGCCTGCCCAGTTCCCACAACACGGGGCGCGTAACGAGCTTGGTGGGGAACATGAGCCAGAGGCGTTGTTTTTCGTTCATGGCGCAGTTCTAACCTCCGGCAATCGCCGGGACGATGCTGATTTCGTCGGTGTCTTTCACCGGCGTGGCTTTCTCTTCGAGGAAGCGGATGTCTTCGCCGTTGACAAAGATGTTCACGAAACGGCGAACGTTGCCGGCTTCGTCGCAGACACGGTCTTTGAGGCCGGGAAAGGCGCGGTCGAGGTTGTCGAGCAGTTCGCCGATGTTGGCACCAGCGGCGCTGACCTCTTCGAGTTCATTGGTGAGTTTGCGGAGCGGGGTGGGGATGAGGACGGATGGCATGGGAAATTTAGGATTTAAGATTTGTTTCGGATTTCGAGCTTCGGATTTCGAATTTTCGCCGTCAGGCGGCGGCGGTGTCTTTGCTGTAAACGTGCTCCTCGAATTCGCGGAGACTGGGTTTGATGAGGCGCGGCTCGCCGCATTTGCCAGCGATGGCTTCCTGCGTTTTGAGGCCGTGGCCGGTGATGCACAGGACGGCGCTGCCATCGCGCGGGATCTTGCCGGTTTCGATGAGCTTTTTCGCGCAGGAGACGGTGACGCCGCCGGCGGTTTCGGCGAAGATGCCTTCACACTCGGCGAGCAGTCGGATGCCGGCGACCACTTCGTCGTCGGTCACATCCTCGGCGCTGCCGCCGGTCTGTTTCATGGCGTGGATGGCGTAGTAGCCGTCGGCGGGCGTGCCGATGGCGAGCGACTTGGCGATGGTCTCGGGCTTCGGCACCGGCTTCACAATGTCGGTGCCGCGTTTCATGGCGTGCGCGATGGGCGCGCAGCCGGTGGCTTGTGCGCCATAGACGGCGAAGGGCGCGTTTTCCACGAGGCCGAGCCGCGCAAACTCGCCGTAGGCTTTGTGGATTTTCGTGAGCAGCGAGCCGGAGGCCATGGGGATGACGGTGTGCTGCGGGATGCGCCAGCCTAGCTGCTCGCAGATTTCATAGCCCATCGACTTCGAGCCTTCGGCGTAATATGGGCGCAGGTTCACATTCACAAAGCCCCAGCCGTATTTGCCCGCGATTTCGGAGCAGAGCCGGTTCACCTGATCGTAGGCGCCGTGGATGCCGATGACATTCGTGCCATAAACGAGTGAGCCGAGCACTTTGCCCTGCTCGAGATCGGCGGGGATGAGCACGTAGCTTTTCAACCCGGCGCTGGCGGCGTTGGCGGCCACGGAGTTGGCGAGGTTGCCGGTGGAGGCGCAGGCCACGACCTTGAAACCCAGCTCGCGCGCCCGGCTCAACGCTACGGAGACGACGCGGTCTTTGAAGGAAAGCGTGGGGTAATTGACGGTGTCGTTCTTGACGTAAAGCTCGCGGATGCCGAGTGCCCGCGCGAGCCGGTCGGCTTTGACCAGCGGAGTGAAACCGACCTGCGTGCCGACGGTCGGCTCGCCGTCGATGGGCAGCAGCTCGCGGTAGCGCCACATGGTGTGCGGGCGGGATTCGATCGCCGCGCGGGTGAGCACCGGGCGGATGGCGTCGTAATCGTAGGCCGCTTCGAGCGGGCCGAAATCGAAGTCGCAGACGTGGATGGCCTGCTTCGGATAAAGGCGGCCGCACTCGCGGCATTTGAGGTTCGAGAAGAAGGGTGATGGTTTGTCCATAAGTCGTGTGAGCTCCCATCGAGGATCGAGTGGCGACGAGGACAAAGATTCTGCGGCTGCGACCTGGGAATCCCCCTCATCTTTTCCTCCGGCGCTGGCGCGCCTTCGGCTGGATTTGGCACCTGGTCCCCGATGCTTGCGCATCGAGCGGTTGCCGTGACTTCATTGGGCCAGTCCCTCGGTCACTCTTGATGAAAGTGCGCGGAAAGTAGGGAGCCGGGCGGGGAGCGTCAAATGGTTTTTCGGCGAGGGCGCATTCCCCAGTCCAGTTCCGTTTTCCATTCCGTTATTTACCGGAACTCCGTAAATCCCTCGCCCATGAAATACCGCCGCTTTGGCCGTACAGGTCTCCAGATGCCTGTCTTCTCGTGCGGAGGCATGCGCTTTCAGCACAAATGGGATGACGTGGGGCCGAAGGAGGTGCCGGAGGACGGGCAGCGCAATCTCGAGGCGACGATTCTGCGGGCGCTGGAATTGGGCATCAACCATCTCGAAACCGCGCGCGGCTATGGCAGCTCGGAGATGCAGCTCGGGTGGATTTTGCCAAAGCTGCCGCGCGAAAAGATGATCGTGCAGACGAAGGTCGCGCCGATGGCGAAGGCGCGGGAGTTTCTGGAAACCTTCGACACCTCGATGCGGTATCTGAAGCTCGATCACGTCGATCTACTTTCGATTCACGGGATCAATAACGCCGAGTTGCTCGACTGGACGCTGCGGCCCGGCGGGTGCCTCGACGCCGCGCGTCAGCTCCAGCGCGACGGACGCTGCCGGCACATCGGCTTTAGCACGCACGCCACCACGGATGTGATCCTGGAGACGATCGCGAGCGACGCTTTCGACTACGTGAATCTGCATTGGTATTTCGTGAACGCTTTCAACTGGCCGGCGGTGGAGGCCGCGGCGGCGCGGGACATGGGTGTGTTCATCATCAGCCCGACGGACAAGGGCGGAATGCTCCAGCAGCCAGTGGCGAAAATGCAGGCGCTGTGCGCGCCGCTCACGCCGCTGCAGTTCAACGATCTCTACTGCCTGGCGCGCCCGCAGGTTCATACGCTGAGCGTCGGCGCGGCGCGGCCGTCGGACTTCGACGAGCATGTGTCCGCGCTCGCGCATTTCGACCGCGCGGCGGAAGTCGTGGCACCCATCGAGGCGCGGCTGCGCGCGGAGCTGACGGCGGCGCTGGGCGAAGAATGGTGGACGAGTCTGTGGCGCGATCTGCCGAACTACGTGGATCTGCCCGGCGAGGTGAATCTTCAGGAAATCCTGCGTCTGTGGAGTTTCGCGAAGGCGCTCGATCTGACCGACTGGGCGAAGATGCGCTACAATCTGATGGGCAACGCCGGGCATTGGTTCCCCGGCACGAACGCGGCACATCCCGACGCGGAGAAAATACGCGCTTCACTGGCGGGCCACCCTTTCGCGGAGCGCATCCCCGGCATCCTCACCGAAGCCCACGCGCTGTTCCACGGCGCGCAGCAGAAGCGTCTGAGCGAGAGCGACTGAGACTGGGCACAGCGCGGAAATTTTCCGCTGACCACCGCCGCCCCGTGTGTATGCTGCGCGCCCACCAAACCGCCATGGACCCTCTCATTACCTTGCTCCGCCAAAATGCCCGCACCTCCGTGGAGGATCTGGCGAAGGAGCTGAGCCTCACCCCGGTGGTGGTCGCGGAGCGGCTCGCGCGGCTCGAGGCAGACGGGATTGTGCTCGGCTATCAGGCGGTGGTGGATCAGCAGAAAGTGCAATCCGGCTTGGTAACGGCGGTGGTCGAGGTGCGGATCACGCCGGAGCGCGGCGGCGGCTTTGACCGGCTGGCCGGCCGCATCGCGAACTTCGCCGAGGTGCAAAGCTGCTACCTCATCAGCGGCGGCTACGACCTGCTCGTGGTGGTGGAAGGCAACACGCTGCAGGACATCGCGGCGTTCATTTCGGAAAAGCTCAGCACCATCAAAGGCGTGATCTCCACGGCCACGCGCTTCCGGCTGAAGACTTACAAGGAAAACGGCGTCTCGCTCCTGCCCGAGACCAAAACCGAGCGCCTCGCGGTGGCACCATGAGGCCATTTAGGACTTACGATTTGGGATTTAGGATTTGGGCGGCGCGAGCTCGGTAGCCGCCTGCATGGCCTTCCGGGCCGCGCCTTTCCGCGCTCGGCGGAGGCAGAGTCAGGCGGCATTTTCCACCTCGCCAAAATCCTCGATCACCAATCCTCAATCATAAATTTCATGTCTCTTACCAAACACATCGCCACCCATGTGCGCGATATTCCCAAGTCCGGCATCCGCGAGTTCTTCGACATCGTGGCGCAGGAAAAGGAAGTCATCTCGCTCGGCGTGGGCGAGCCCGACTTCGACACCCCGTGGCACATCCGCGAGGCGGCCATTTATTCGCTCGAACACGGGCGCACGCACTACACCTCAAACCTCGGCCTGCCCGAGCTGCGGACCTCGATCTGCAAATACGTCCACAAGCATTTCGGCGTAGCCTACGACCCGCGCACCGAAGTCATCATCACCGTCGGCGTCAGCGAGGCCATCGACCTCGCGCTGCGCGCCATAATCAATCCCGGCGACGAGGTGCTGTACCACGAGCCGTGCTACGTGAGCTACGCGCCGAGCGTGACCATGGCGCATGGCGTGGCCGTGGCCATTGCCACACGCGCGGAGGAAAACTTCCGCCTCACCGCCGAGGCGCTCGCCGAGAAAATCACGCCGCGCTCGAAAGTGCTGATGCTCAACTTTCCCTGCAATCCCACCGGCGCCACCCAGTCCCGCGCCGAGTTGGAAAAGATCGCGCGCCTCTGCATCGACCACGACCTCATCGTCCTAACCGATGAAATCTACAGCGAGCTGACCTACGACGGCGCGGAGCACGTGAGCATCGCCAGCCTCCCCGGCATGCGCGAGCGCTGCGTCTTTCTTCATGGATTTTCCAAGGCGTTTGCCATGACGGGCTTTCGCATCGGCTACGCCTGCGCGCCTGCGCCGCTCACCGACGCGATGATGAAGATCCACCAATATGCGATCCTCTGCGCCAACACCATGGCCCAGGACGCCGCCATCGAGGCGCTGGAAAACGGTGCACGCGCCGTCGAATCCATGCGCCGAGAATACGAGACCCGCCGCAACTACATCGTCAGCGCCTTCAACGAACTCGGCCTCGAATGTTTCAAACCCGTCGGCGCATTTTACATCTTCCCAAAGATCGCCGGTACCGGCCTAACCAGCCGCGAGTTTTCACTCGGCCTGCTGGAGAAAAAGAAGGTCGCGTGCGTCCCCGGCCCCGCCTTCGGCCCCAGCGGCGAAGGCTTCGTCCGCTGCTGCTACGCCACCAGCCTCGACCAGATCAAAGTTGCGATGGAGCGCATCGGCGAGTTTCTCCAGGAGGCGAAAAAGTGACCACCATCCACAAAGCCGTCCTTCTCGCCGCGGGCAAAGGCACGCGCATGCGCGAGCTGACCACTGATTTGCCAAAGCCGATGATCGCGGTGCGCGGCAAGCCGATCCTGCAGCACATCGTGGAAGGGCTCGCGGCGGCGGGAGTGACGCACTTTCTGATCGTAGTCGGCTACCGCGCCGATGTGGTGCGCGAGTTTTTCGGCGACGGCGCAAAGTTTGGCGTCGCCGTGGAATACGTGACGCAAGTCGTGCAAGACGGCACCGGGCGGGTGGTGGAGCTGGCGAAAGATTTCGCGGGATCCGATCCGTTTATTCTGAGCTATGGCGACATCCTTATTGATCCCGCGAACTACGCCCGCCTCGTCGCTCTGGGTGAGGCCGAGGCGCTCATCAGCGTGAAATACAACCCGGGCGAGATTGCCAAGGGCGGAGCGGTGTTTGTGAACGAGCAGTTTGAGATGACCGATCTGCGCGAGAAACCGCAACCCGGTGAGCCCACAAGTCCGTGGTATAACGCCGGCGTCTATGCATTTCGCCCGAGCGTTTTTGAATTCACCGCGAAACTCGAAAAATCTCCGCGCGGCGAATACGAATTAACCGACGCGATCCGTGCCCTCGCCCTGAGCGGTCGCCGGGTGCAAGCGCTGGAACTGGCTGGCGACTGGGCCGACGTGCGCGATCCCGAAGTGCTCGCGCAACTCAACGGTTGAGCCGCGCTCAGCGGTCGTCGGAAAGCAGTTGCTCTTCCTGAATTTTCTTGAGCGCCAGTTCCGGACGCTGGAGCGAAACGAGGAGCGTCTGCTGCCCGCGTTGCAGAACGATGCGCCCGTCGTTGATCCGCTGCACACGGATGCGCGCCATGAGTTTGCTTTGGGCGGTTTCAGCGGAGCCGCGCGGTACTTTCAAAAATTCGCCCTCGCCATAAGCACGGCCATTGATCACCGCGAACGACGGCGTGCTGCCGTCGCCCAGCAGAATGCTCGTGACCCGGAAACTCTTTTCATCAAGCGCGGGCTCGTGGGTCGGCGCGGCCTGGGTCGGTGCGGACGCCACGCTTTTCGGCGGCATCCAGCCGATCGGCCAAAATGGAGCGCGAGCCTCCGCGGTTGGCGGCGAAAAGGTGGAGCGCCGCTTCAGGACGTACGGCGCAGGCGCGCTGTCGTCTTTCGCCGGAGCGGTGTCCGCGGCGGGGAGGGTGAGCGGCAGCAGGCTGCCGAGGGCGGCGAGGAGGTGGGGATGTGATCTCATTGTTTGACGTAGTTGCTGACGGTTAAAAGTGCGCGCTGGCTTTCGATGTCGTCGCGTCCGGCCTCGATTTGCAGGCCGTTGATTTCGAGGAGCGGCTCCTCGTTTTCGAGCGTGGCCACGGCGGTGGCAAAAGGCACAAAGCCCACCTTCGGCAGATCGATGCTCCAGGACATCCGGCGGAAACCGGGCATCTCCTTTTCCGCGGCTTCCCCGGCGAGGCGGGTCGAAATTTTGTCCAGACCGTGCTGCTTAAAGAACTCGCCGACGCGCGGCGGAAACCAAGCCACCGGCGAACCGTCCGGGATCATCGCAGTTACCTGGCGCGTGGTTTCCATGTTCGCCGGGGCGGCGCGTTCCACTTCGGCGGTTTTGGCGATCTGCGCTTTGGCGGCGGCGATGGTCGGCCCGAGCGCTTCGATGCTTATCCGGGCGGCTTCCTGGCTACGGCCCATTGGCCCGAGCAGTAGGTTGAAGTAGCAATAGATCACGCCCACTACCATGAGCCCGGCGAGGACCAGTTTTTGAATTTCTTCTTTTCCGAGTTTCATTTTTTTCTCCTGACTGGTTCGGCGGCACGTTCTTCGCCGGAGTAGAATTCCACGTTGATCGCGAAAGTGGCCGTGGGCACTTGCTTGCCGTCGAGCATCGCCATCTCGGTGCCGTCTTCGAGCGTGCGAAACTTCGAGGTGACGTTCTTGAATTGTGGCGAGATTTTCTCGGCTATCGCCGTGCGCAGCGTCTCCGCGACGTTGCGGGCATCGGCTCCGGCGGAGAGTCCGTCGATAGACAGCGCGCACCGGCGGTTACTCTCACCAGTGATCTCACCGGTCAGGCGGGTGACCTGCACTTCGCGGGGCACCACCTGCATCACCTGCTCCAGCACGGGTGCCCAGTAGAAGCGGTTTTCCACCTTCTTCACGAGGAGCGTACCGGCTTTGAGTTGAGTCTGAAGTTCGTCCTCGCGGGCTTTCGCGGTTTTCGCCTGGGGGTCGAGTCTGTCGAACTCCGCCTTCACCGTCGCCAGCTCGCTATTGAGGCTGTGCAGCTTTACGGCCTGCAGCACGTAGTAGCCGGCGAATGCGGCCACGACCGCAGCCAGCCCATACATCGTGAGCTTGAGCGGATCACGCCGCTTGAGTTCCTTCGCACGGATGACTTCGTGATAGAGATTGAGATGCAGCGACATGGTTCAGTTTCCTTTCAGGAGCTCCACCGCCGCACCGCAGGCGACATTGAGGTCGAGCGCGTCGTGGGCAAAGTGTTCGCTGCGGCTGGCCGACAGCGCGGATTCGCAATTGGCGAGCGCGTTCCACGCTTCGCAGGGCAGCCCGAGATCATCGCCGAGCACGCGGAGCACGGCGGGCGATTTCGCGGGACCGCCGGAGACAAAGACCCGGCCAATCGTTTCCTCGTGGCGATGTTCGAGAAAGCCAATCGAACTCTGAATTTCGCGCACCAGCGGAGCCAGGGCCACGCGGGCGTATTCGCCCATCACTTCGTCCTCTTGTTCGAGCGCCTGGATGATCGCCTCCCGAGGTTCGTCACTCATGGTTTCCAGCGATTCGAGGAGCGACTTGCCTCCGAAATCAATCGAGCGCACGAGGATCAACTCGCGCTTTGATCCGACCATGACGGTGGAATTGGTGTGCCCGATATCCACCAGGAAAAAGGCCTGCTCATTAAATACTTCGGGATGCGCAAATTCGAACGCATTGAACGCGCAGATCGGTGCCAGTTGCAGCGCCCCGACATTTCCACCGCTCTGCTCCAGCGCATTGCCTACCAGCGACACCTGCGCCCGCGGCAGCCCACCCACGAGATAGCGTTTGCGTCCCGCCACTTCGGGGTCGGCGCTGGCCTGCGTCGTCGGGATGTTGTCGCAATCGAGCACGAAGTCTTTGCAATCCTGATTGAGCAAAGCCATGCCGTTGAGTCGCAGCGCGTCGCGCAAAAGGGTCACCGGCGTCTCCGGTTGCTCGATGATGCGGATGAGCGCGTCCGGGCTGGAGATGCCCACGGCGCAGGCTTTCGCCGAGCCACCCATCGTTTTAAAAAGGGATTTTAGTTCGCGCCCGAGGCTGTCCGCGGAATCGACGGGACCGCTGAGCACCTGGGAGGCGTAGTGGGTGACGACGTAGCGGCTCGCCGATTTGCGCTGGAGCAGCACGGATTTGAGCGAGTAGCGCCCCAGATCCACGCCGATGATAGATGTCAGTGCTTTGGCCATTTGGGAGTTTATTTAAGCAGCCGATGTGCCGGGTCTGCGGATGATCTCAAAATTTTCCTCCCGCCGCGCAGGAAGCCGTTTCGGCCTTCAAGGGCCGAGGCGCGCGTTCGAGATCGGAGAGCATCTGCATCAGCACGAGCAGTGCGGCGGCCGCGGCGATGACGATGAAAAGCACGCCGCCCGTCAGGAACATCAGGCGGCGGCGACTCGGGCTCTCCGTCTGCGCCCGCTGCATCGCCAGCTCGGAATCGAGCAGATTCAAGAGATGTTCTGGCGTTGGTTCGTCGGTTGCGATTTGTTTCATGTTTCTCAAATCCTCTTCGGCATGTTTGGCGCGACCCTTAACGAAAAAGCTTATGTCGGACCGTTTTTCGCGTTCCTCGCGGTGATGCTTTTCGGCGAAATCGCCGGCCACCTCCTCCCGCACGGCTCCTGGATGGTAGATGAACCCCGCTACTGGGTATTCCCCGTGCAGACCGTCGTCGGCGGCTGGCTCCTCGCCCGCTACTGGCGCTGTTACGCCCTGCGCTGGCCGGTCGGCGCGTGGTTCGCGATTCTCATCGGTGTCGTCGCTCTCATTCTTTGGATCGCCCCACAGCAGTGGCTCGGCGCCGACCCACGACGCGTTGGTTTCGAGCCGCATTTTTTTCGTGCGGTCGGCTGGCCATATTGGGCGAATGTCACGACGCGCTTCCTCCGCCTCGTCATCATCGTCCCGCTGCTCGAGGAAATTTTCTGGCGCGGCTTCATGCTCCGTTACTTCATCGACGACGACTTCACGAGCGTCCCGATCGGTGCGTTTTCGTGGAAATCATTCGGTATCACCGTCGGCGGCTTCTGCCTCGAACACTCCTTCGCCGACTGGCCCGCCGCCATCCTCACCGGTGCGCTCTTCAACCTCGTGGCCTACCGCACCCGGAGCCTGAGCGCCTGCGTCCTGACCCACGCCGTCACCAATCTACTACTCGGCCTCTGGGTCATGCGCACCGGCCAGTGGGGGTTTTGGTAAATCAGAAGTCTTCGCCAGCCGAACGCGCCCCAGCAGTGAGCAGGGATAGGATGCGGGTCGCGTTTTTTCCACAGGAGGCGCGGCAAGGGATTTGCTTATTCTTACTGCCAAGATGCAAAGCACGTTCACCCACAAAATTTTGATGAGTATGGTCTCCGGCTTTGGCGCGGCGTGCCTGTTCTGGGTTTTCCGCCACATCGTCCAGGAGGCTTTCTGGGAATCCGGGGAGGGTTGGAAGGAGAGCCTTCATGGCTCGACGGCGGAACATGCCCATCGCTAGTTTCCCGGGCGGCGCACTGCGCCGTTTGTGAAAATCGGCTTCGCCCAACTCAACACCACCGTCGGGGATCTCTCCGGCAATGTGCGCCGGATTCTCGCCGCGTACCGCGATCTCACGGCGCGCGGCGCGGGCCTCGTCCTCACGCCGGAACTCGCGCTCACCGGCTACCCGCCGCAGGATCTTGTTTTCAAAGCGCGCTTCGTCCCACTGAATCTCGCCGCGCTCAATGAACTGCACCGCGAGGTCGGCGAGGTACCGCTGGTCGTCGGGTTCATCGACCTCAACCCCGGCCCCGGTCAGCCTTTTCACAACGCCGCGGCCGTCCTCCAGCGCGGGCAGCCCCTCCGCAGAGTCCACAAATCGCTCCTGCCGACCTACGACGTTTTCGACGAGGATCGCTACTTCGAGCCCGCGCAGGCCGTCGCGCCCGTCGAGATCGGCGGCGAAAAATTCGGCATCACAATTTGCGAGGACATCTGGACCGAGCCGTACCTTCCGCGCCGGCTTTACGGTTCGTCGCCCGTGGAAAGCCTGATAGCGCAGGGGGCCACGGCCATCCTCAATCTCAGCGCCTCGCCTTTCTCCATCGGCAAAGCAGCGCGCCGCGCCGAGATGCTGAGCGCGGTGGCCGCGCGCCACGGCGTGCCCATTTTTTACTGCAACGCCGTTGGCGGCAACGACCAGCTCATCTTCGACGGCAACTCGCTGGCCATCGACGCCACCGGCGCGCTCCAGACCAGGCTCGCTGCCTTCGCCGAAGACGCTGCCGTAGTCGAACTCCGAACTCCGCCTTCCGAACTCCACGTCCCGCCTTTTCCCTCCGAGCCCGAGGAGCTTTTCCACGCGCTCGCGCTCGGCACCCGCGACTACCTGCATAAATGCGGTTTTCACTCCGCCGTGCTCGGCCTGAGTGGCGGGATCGACAGCGCCGTTACGGCCTGCATCGCGGCCCACGCCCTCGGCGCGGAGCACGTCCTCGGCGTCACCATGCCCACGCAGTACAGCTCGCGCGGCAGTATCGACGACTCCCTCCAGCTCGCGCAAAACCTCGGCATCCGCTGCCAGGAAATTTCCATCCAGCGCAGTTTTGAAACCTTTCGCGCGCAGTTCAGCGAAATTTTCGCCGGGCTGCCCGAGGACGCCACGGAGGAGAACATGCAGCCGCGCCTGCGCGGCATGACGCTCATGGCGCTCTCGAATAAGTTCGGCCACCTGCTCCTCACCACCGGCAACAAGAGTGAACTCGCCGTGGGCTACTGCACACTCTATGGCGACATGTTCGGCGGCCTCGCCGTGATCAGCGACGTGCCGAAAACCGCCGTCTATCGGCTCGCGGAGTGGATCAACCGCGACCGCGAAATCATCCCGCGCGCCACCATCGAGAAACCGCCGAGTGCCGAGTTGAAGCCCGACCAGCGCGATCAGGACACGCTCCCGCCTTACGAAATCCTCGACCCCATCCTCCAAGGCTACGTCGAGGAGCAGCGCAGCACCGCCGAGATCATCGCCCGCGGCTTCGACGAGAAAACCATCCGCTGGGTGGTGCGCCGCGTGGACCTCAATGAATACAAACGCGCCCAGGCCGTACCGGGCCTGAAAGTCACCAGTCGCGCCTTTGGCCTTGGCCGCCGGATGCCCGTGGCGCAGCGCTTCGTGGAGTAAAAGACGCGCGTCCCTTTTCCGCCATGCCCACGGCCTCCGCCATCCGCCGCCTCGTCGCCGACCGCTTCGAGCTGCTCGACGAAATCCCCGGCATCACTGATGGGCAGATGTTTCGCGCGCGCGACCAGGCGTTTGGTGAAACCGTCGCGGTGAAGCTGCTCGGTGCCGGTTGCAGCCTCGAAGCGCCCGCGCGCCACGCGCTCGAAACTGCTCTGCGCCGCGCCCAAAGCCTCCGCCATCCGCATCTCCTGCGGCACGACGCCCTCGATCCCGAGACCGGCGTTCACGTCCGCGAATGGATCCACGGTTTCTCCCTCCTCGACCTCCTCCGCCGTCGTCGCGAGTTGAGCGCCGACGACATCTTCCGCCTGCTCGCCGCGCTGCCCGCCACGCTCGACTTCCTCACCGCGCAAGGTCTGCCCATGCCGCGTCCGCTGCTCGGGAAAATCTTCATCCAGTTCGGCGACGCCGCCACGCCTGAGGCGCTCATTACCGAGCCCGTCCACACATGGCCGCCGTTCGCGCTGAAAGTGAACCCGCTGGCCGTGCGTGCGCTCGTCTCCGACACCACGCGCGACACCAGCCGCACGCTCGTCGCCGGTCCTTCCGCGGCCGCCGCCAGCACCGAAACCGGCGGGCCTCATGTGCTCGCGGAGCTGCTCTACGAACTGCTCGGCGGACGCCAGCGCGAACTCGACGGCCGCCGCTACAGCCCCATCAGCGCACTCGGCGAAAACGGCAACGGCGTCCTCCGCCGCGCGCTCCTCGTAGCCCCGCACCCGGACTGTCAGGCGCTGTGGAAGGACCTGCGCACCGCCCAGGCCAGCAACGTCGCCCCGCCCGTCCCGCTCGGAGCTGTCCCGCCCCGCGCGCGCACCCCGGTCATTCCTCAATCCCTGCTCGGCCAGCCGAAGCCCGGCGACGCCCTCATCCTCACCCCGGATGACGAGGCACAGCCGGCAATCCACCTCATGGCGCGCACGCATTTCAAAATCGGCCGCTCCTTTCAATCCGCCGATTTCGTCACGCGCTTTTATCCCGAGACGGACACCAACGCCGTGCTCACCGAGTTGCTCGGGCGCGTCCACGTCGTTTTGGAAAATGTCGGCGGACGCCTGCTCGTGCGCGATGGCAACGGCTCCACGCCCAGCCTCAACGGCACACACCTCGATCGCCTGCTCCTTTCGCCCGACCACCCCGCGCCCATCCGGCAGCGCGCCATCCTCTCGCTCGCCGACGAGTACGACCTCGAGCTCATCCCGCTGCTGCAGCCCACCCCGCGCGCGCTGCCCGAGCTGTGGCCGGGGAAAAGCATTCGCGCGCCCGAGCCACCAGGCGCGCTCGTCTGCGAGCCGCGCCGCGGCCAGCCGGAAATCCGCCGCAGCATCTGGCTTTTTTCCGAAATCGGCTTCGGCCTCAATGCGCGCGACCGGCTCATCTGGGACACCCGCGGCGCGGGCGAAAGTCCCGCCGCTTTCCACCACCACCGCGGCTGTTTTTGGCTGCGCAATCTCGCCCTCCCCGGCGGCGCACTCGCGCTCGACAACGTGCCGCTGACCAGCGATCAAATCGCCCCGCTCACCACCGGTCAGAAACTGCGCATCGGCTCCACGATGTTCACCACCGGCGTGATCTGAACCCATGACCACCCCTAGCTCCCTCGCCCATCCGCTCGAAGCCATCATTTCCTGCGACGGGCATACCGTGGCCCGCTGCGTTCTCCGGCGCGGGCGTTACCGCATCGGCCACGACCGGAGCAACGACATCACCATTGACGAGCAATCCGTCTCCGCGAAACACGCGGTGCTCACGGTCGAGGACGACGGCGAGTTTTTCATTGAGGATCTCGGCAGCACCGTCGGCACGCGCGTCAATGACCAGCCCGCCTTTGGCCCCACCGCCATCACGCTCGAATGTCAGATTCAAATCGGCGGCGCGACCATCGAGTTCCAGCGCGCCGGCCTGCCCGCATCCGTCTTCCAGTTTCTCGCCACCGGCTTCCTCGGTACGCAGCGTTACGCCGTCGGTGAAATCATCGTCCAAGGCAGCACCAGCACGATCTACGATGCGCGGGACCTTTCGCTCGGCCGCGCGGTCGCCATGAAAATCATGCTGCCCGAGAGCCAGGCGAAACCCGGCTACGTGCTCCGTTTTATCCGCGAAGCCCAGATCGCCGCGCAGCTTCAGCATCCGGG
This sequence comes from Chthoniobacter sp., assembly GCA_021414005.1. Lineage (GTDB taxonomy): Bacteria > Verrucomicrobiota > Verrucomicrobiia > Chthoniobacterales > Chthoniobacteraceae > Chthoniobacter. Next base: position 368,439 of record JAIOPH010000027.1, read on the forward strand.
CATCCTCCCGATTTACGACCTCGGCCTCGACGAGCAGCAGCGCCTTTACTCCACCACGCGCTTTGTCGAGGGCGACTCCCTCGCCGGTCTGCTCGACACCGTGGCCGCGCCCACCGCCGATGCACCGAGGCCCAGCCTCGCCGCGCTGCTCACGGTGTTTCAAAAAGTCTGCGATGCCGTGGCCTACGCGCATTCCCACGGCGTCGTCCACTGCACCCTGCGCCCGGAGATCATCACCGTGGGCCACTACGGCGAAGTCTTCGTGAACAACTGGGGCCTCGCGAAGCTCCTCGTTTTCGACGACGAACCCACCTCGCGCGTCCAGGCTCCCGAAGCCAGCGCCGAGCCCGCGCTTTCCCGCTACACCTCGCCCGAGCAGGCCGAGGGCGCGCTCGAAGACATCGACACCCGCACCGACATCCACGCGCTCGGCGGCCTGCTTTTCCGCATCCTCACGCTGCGCGATCCCATCACCGGCGAAACCGACTCCGAACTCCTCGAACAGGCGCTCAGCCCCCGCGACGCGCCCGCCACCGCGCTCGCCAACCAGCCGCCCTGCCCGCATTGGCCCGGCGAAAAACTGCCCGAATATCTCGCCGCCGTGGCCATGAAGGCGCTCAGTCTCAACCGCGACGACCGCCACCCGACCGTCCGCACCATGCAGCAGGAAATCGCCGCCTGGCAGGAAGGTGCCGCCGCTGGTGGAGGCGACGCCGGCAAGCTGTGGAAAGGCTTCACCGGCCTGCTCGGGCGGCATAAGGATTGATGGATCTGGCGATATTGCGATCGGGCGATTGAACCAGACGACACGCCCAGCCAAGCCCATCGTCTAATCGCCCACTCGCCACATCAGCCAATTCACCCATGGACCTCGCCCTTTACCTCACCGCCCGCACCGCCCGCATCGACCGCGCCCTCGACGGCTTTCTCCCGCGCGCCAGCGTCAAACCTGTGACCATCCACAAGGCGATGCGTTACTCGCTCTTCGCCGGCGGCAAGCGCCTCCGCCCCGTGCTCACCCTCGCCGCCGCTGAAGCTTGTGGCGGCGGCCTTCCGCAGGCCACGCCTGCCGCCTGCGCCGTCGAGTGCATCCACACCTACTCGCTGATCCACGACGACCTCCCTTGCATGGATGACGACGATCTCCGCCGCGGCCGCCCCACTTCGCACAAGGTCTTCGGCGAAGGTGTGGCCGTGCTCGCCGGCGACGGCCTGCTCACCATCGCCTTTGAAATTCTCGCGCAAGCCGCGCCCACGTCGCGCTACTCCACCGCCGCGCTCATCCGCGAACTCGCCAGTGCCAGCGGCAGCCGGTGGCTCATCGGCGGCCAGGTCGCCGACCTCGAGGGCGAGGGCAAAAAACTCACCGGCCCGCAGCTTCAATACATCCACTGCTGCAAAACCGCCGCGCTCCTCACCGCCAGCATCCGCCTCGGAGCCATGAGCGCCAACGCCACTCCCGCGCGCCTGGCCGCGCTCACCGATTTTGGCCAGGCTCTCGGCCTCGCCTTTCAGGTCATCGACGACATCCTCGACGTCACCCAGACCACCGAGAAACTCGGCAAGACTGCCGGCAAAGACGTCGCCGCGACCAAGGCCACCTACCCCGCCATCCACGGCCTCGACCGTTCTCGCAAAGAAGCTCACCGCCTTACCGCTGCCGCCCACGCGTCGCTGAAACCTTTCGGCAAAAACGCCGCCACCCTCCGCGCCCTCGCCGACTACCTCCTCGCACGGGACTACTAAAAGCGACCGCCGAATTTCCGAGGTTTTTTACATCGCGATCCCCGGGCAATAGTCCGTCGCATCGCGACGCGACGAATTTCCCGCATCGCCTCCCGCCCGCCAGCTACTTCTTAAGCTGCTTGTTTTCCTCCGCGGCCTGCTCGGCGATGATAGACTTGTCGTAGCGACTGATGACTTGCTCGTAGATGCGGCCGGCCTCCTCATTCTTGCCCTTAGCCTTGAGCAGGCGCGCCTGGGCCATCAGCGCGATCGGCGCGCTGAACGAGGCGCTGTAGCTGGTGGAATCCTTCTGGTAAATCGTGAGCGCTTCGTCGGCCTTGCCCTGCGCTTCGAGATTGGCCGCGAGGCTGGTCCAGCCGCCGCTGAGGAGCGGGTGCTCGGGATATTTCTCCGTAAAGTTGCGCAGCAACGCCGTGGATTCGTCGAGCTTTCCTTCCTTGCGGAGTTGCTCGGCGAGAAAAAGATGGGCGTTGCCGGCGGCGTTGGTCGCCGGAAATTCGGCGATGACTTTGCGGTAGTCGTCCCCCGTTTTCGCCGCCGCGAGCAACTCCTGCGCGCCGGCCAGCGCGCGGGCTCGGGTCCATTCCGAGAAGCCGTACGCCGCCGCCGCCACGATGAAGAGGCCGGTGAAAAGCATGATTTTCGTCCGGTGCAAAATCCAGAACGCGAGCGGATCGAATCCGGGTTCCGGGGTGACGGTCGTTTCGGCGGGGCTGGACATAGGGCGGGGAAGGTTGCAAAGGGCTCGGAGCAGCGCAAGCCCGGAGGTCAGCTTTCAAACAAGCCCGGCTCCGGCTCGACGCCGAGTCCCGGCACGTCGGGTGGCGTGAGCACGCCGCGCGCAAACTGCCAGCCGCGAAACGGGTCATCGCCCAGCAGCCACGCGCCATCCAGATCGGCGTAGCTGGTGCGCTGCGCCACGGCCGCGCCGGCGGCGATGAGTGCGCTGCTTTCCAGCATGCAGCCGACCATCATAGTCTTCCGCAGTGCTTTGCCTCGCAGCACCATCCGCCGCGCGGGCGTGAGGCCTCCGCATTTCACGAGTTTGATATTGAAGCCGTCGTAAATCGGCGCGCCGCGCGCCACGTCCTCCTCGACCACGCAGCTTTCGTCCGCCATCAGCGGCAACACCGCGCGCACGCGCGGGAGTTCGGCATCGCGCGCGGGTGGATACGGCTGCTCGATGAAGACGACGCGGAGCGCGGCGAGTTCCCGGGCCAGCGCGCGCAAATCGGTCGCGCCCCACGCGCAGTTCGCGTCCACGGCGAGCAGCGCAGCGGAGCGGGCGCGCATCTGTTTCAGCGTGGTGAGGCTGGCCGCGGCGTCGGACTTGATCTTGATCCGGGGAAACGTTGCCACCTCCGCGAGTTTCTCCGCCAGCTCCTCCGGCGTGGAAAGGCCGATGGTGCAAAACGTCGTGATCGGCTTCGGAGCGCGGTCCCACAGCAGCTTCGTCACCGACACGCCGCGCCGCCGCGCCAGCCAGTCCCACATGGCGAGATCGAGCGCGCAGAGTGCGGCACGCGACGGTGCCACCAGTTCCCAAATTTTTCCCCACGCCGCTTCGAGACCGGCCACCGTCTGCAACTCCAGCGCCTCGACGAAGCCGCGGGCCGCCTCGATTTTCTCCATCACGCCCTCCCAAGTCTCCTCGTAGAACGCATTCGGCGACGCCTCGCCATAGCCGGCGATGCCGTCGTGCGCGAGGCGGACGAATACATTGCGCACCTCGGTGCGCCGCCCGCGACTGATGCGAAAGGCATGGCGCGGGTGGAGTTCACGGCAGACGCTGGTGAGCTTCATGGGCGGGGCGCGGGAAAAAACCGGGGATTGGGGGTTCGGCCTTTCCGTCGCGTGGATTTCTGGAATCCTTACCCGGAAATTTCATGTCCGGCAGCCAAATTTTCATCCGCTCCATCGGCACCTCCTGCGAAGGACTCGGCATCCCCGCTTACGCCAACTTTGACCTCGCCGCGGCGGCTCCGCCGGAAAATCTCACGCTGCTCATCGGCGGCACGCACGGCAACGAACCCGCCACCGTGGTCCTGCTGGAGAGTTTTTTCCAAAGCTCCGCCTGGACCGCGCTGGACGGCTGTCCGACGATCGTGCTCCCGCTCGCCAACCCCGATGGTTACAAGCGCGGCAGCCGCTACAACGCGCGCGGCGTGGACCTGAATCGCAACTGCGGCTTCAATTGGCACGCGGAAAGCGCCGAGCCGCCCGGCCCCACTCCATGGTCCGAGCCGGAGTCGCAAGCGCTGCGCGATTTCATCCTCGCGTGGCGGCCCGCGAAAATCGTGAGCCTCCACTGGGCGCTCGCCGAACTCGACGCCGACGGTCCGCAATCCACCGCGCTCGCGCAGGCCATGTGGGCCGCACTCGACGACGCCGCGCGCCGGCCGTACCGACTGCGCGTGACGGAGTTGGGCCGCGGTCAGCGTCGCCTCCAGGAAACCTATGCCATTTGCCCCGGCTCGCTCGGCCAGTGGTGCGGCTACGGCCTGACGTATCCCGACGCCACCGCGCCCGCCATGATCACGCTCGAACTCCCCTACGACCCGCACGCCGCCAGCCGCCCCGACGCACTGCCCGACGCGCATCTCGACGAGGTGCGCGCCCTTTGGCAGCGCGACTCCGCCGGCTACCTCCGCGCCGTCGAACCCGGCATCCACGCCATGCTCACCGCCGCCTGCCGCTTTCTCCAAAACCACTGAAACTCCCATGGTCGAAGTCCACATCCAATACCTCGGCGACCTCCGCTGCGAAGCCACGCACGGCCCGTCCCAAACCACGCTCCTCACCGACGCCCCCGTGGACAACCACGGTCGCGGCGAAGCCTTCTCGCCCACCGACCTCGTGGCCACCGCGCTCGGCACCTGCATCGTCACCACCATGGGCATCTTTGCCCAGCGCCACGCTATCGAGCTGCGCGGGACCAAAATCACCGTGCAGAAAGAAATGACCTCCGTGCCCACGCGCCGCATCGCCCGGCTGGCCTGCGAACTTTCCCTCCCGCTCCCATCGACGCACCCGCACCGCGAAGCCCTCGAACGCGCCGCCCACACGTGCCCCGTCCACCAAAGCCTCCACCCCGACGTGGACAAGCCCATCCGCTTCATCTGGGCCGACTAGGAATGGGACCGCGTACAGTTAGCGCAGGACGACTGGCGCTAAAACACCTATCCCTTTATCTTTCCGACTAAATGAATAGCGTATTTATTACTTCTATCTCGGTTGCTATTTGCCTTGTGTTAAGTTCTTGTTCAGCGCCTGTTAAGAGGCAAGTCCATTTCATGCCCGTTTACAACGAGAGAGTGCTGCTCACTGGGGGAGTTAGGTTTATTGAAAGCTCTAAAGATGTCAGCTATTATGCTCCTGAAATGAAACATCCTCCTCAAAGCGTCCAGTCCGTGCGCATGGATGACGGCTCCTTGAAGTTCACGTGGATTAGTTTCCGGGGGCAACCGGAAAAGCTGATGTATCTCGCCACAGGGATGCACCCTGTTGAGATTCCTTCAAACATTGTGAGGGAAAGCAAGAATCTTGATTGCGAGATACAAATCGGCAATCCATTTGTTCTGCAAGGGTTTGGCCAATCGACTGCTTACGTTCCAGACCTAATTAAGTTAGGTGATCACATTAGTAAGCGACGTTAAAAGACTTGTCCCTTTGTCGTTGCACACTTTATCTTACAAGTGCGGTTACATTAGGTAAAATAAATGGAATACCTAATTATGATGTCGGTCACATACCTTTTGGCCTTCCTACCACTGGGGTTTGCCTTCGCTGGAAAGAATACGAAGTGGGCTGCCGTTACCGCGACAGTTCTAAGTTTGGCCACGCTCGCCGGCCAGACCTTCATCTATCGCGGCCTCTTTGCGATGGGCGGGGGAAACCCTGGGTTTCCGGTCGTTGTGGCCATCTATCTCGGACTGGTCTCCTTAGTCGGTGGAGGAATTCTGTTCTTTAAATCTTGTGAATAGAAGGACGCCAAATCTGACCAACGAAACATCCCGGGCTGCCCACAGAACCGCACGGTTCGTTTTCCGCCAGCAGGGCGTGCCGGAGCCATCATCACTGGCGCAGTGGATGTTTTTCGCCGTGCAGGAGCAGCGGCGACCCGCTCACGCTGCGACCGCAGCCGGTTGATCTGCCCGCGCCGCTTGCGAAAAAAAATGTGTGCGCTATAACCGCGCTCATGCCGAATCTGCGCGAACCAAACGGGCTCAAAAAGGGCCGCGGTCTTGATGACTTGGAGCACAAGTCACTCGATGAGGCAGACTACAAGCCACGGCTCAAGGAGCAGCAGCTAAAGCTGCTCGAATTGACCCGCACGCTGAGCGAGACCAAGCGCACGCTGGTGGTCATTTTTGAAGGTCCGGACGCGGCGGGCAAGGGTGGCGCGATCAAGCGCATCGTCGAGCGGCTCGATCCGCGGCTGCTGCGCGTGAATTCGGTGGTGAAGCCGACCGCGGAGGAGCATCAGCGGCACTATCTTTGGCGGTTTTGGAACAAACTCCCGCCCTACGGCCAGGCGGTCATTCTCGACCGTTCGTGGTATGGTCGCGTGCTGGTTGAGCGCGTGGAGGGTTTCGCCAGCGACAAGGAGTGGAAGCGGGCCTACGAGGAGATCAACGACTTCGAGCGGCTGCTGACCGACGACGGCGCGATCTTTGTGAAGTTCTATCTCCACATTTCGAAGGATGAGCAGCTCCTGCGTTTCAAGCGCCGCGAAGCTGATCCATACAAGCACTGGAAGATCAACGACGAGGACTGGCGCAATCGCCGCAAGTGGGATGAGCACAATCGCGCAGCAGAGGAAATGTTCGAGCGGACCAGCACGGACACCGCGCCGTGGACGGTGGTGGCAGCCAATTATAAATGGTATGCCCGCGTGAAGGTGGTGAAGACCGTGGTCGAGACGCTGGAGCGCGCCGGAGTGAAACGCGCGGACGGATGACCACGTTTCCCCGCCACGCTGCATCCCTGCTGCTCCTGCTCGCGATGGGCTTGGGCTCCGGCTGCACGCGGCTTTTCGACAACGGGACGAAGGACAATCTCGCGACGGCGGAGAAGAAAGCCGCCGCGGGCGATTTCCGCGGAGCTGTGCAGTTCTACGAAGCCTCGCTCGATGGCACGGCGAAGTCCGCCGAGACGCACTATAATCTCGCGGTGCTCTACACAGAAAAACTCAAGAGCCCGCTCGACGCGCTCCATCACCTCGAACGCTATCTCGCGCTGGCCCCCACGGGTCCGCATGCCAAGGACGCGCGCAATCTGAAGAAGGAGGATCAGGTGAACCTTCGCACCGAGTTGAGCAATGGCGCGCCCACCAACCCGGCGGACGCCAACCGTCTGCGCGATGAAAACAAAAAACTGCGCGAGGAGAATGCGGAGCTGATGAAACAGATCGCCGCCTTGCGCACGCTGAAGTCCCAGGGGCCAATCGCGACGGGGCAGCCGGAGAAAAAGCCGATCCCCAAAGGCGCGCGGACCTACACGGTCAAATCCGGCGACACCTTTGCCAAAATCTCGCGCGACTTTTACAAAACGTCCGCGCGTGCGAAAACGATTCAGGACGCCAATTTCGAGCGCGCCACGGGCACGGTGAAGATCAAGCCCGGGATGGTCCTGATCATTCCGTAGCACCAGCGGACGGATCGAAATTGCGCGTCGCGCGCACGAGATAGACACGCTTTCCCTGACTCTCGTAAAATGTTCGCATGATCATCTCCGCCAGCAGCCCCATGAGGATGCACATCACACCGGTAATCCCGGTCATGACGAAGAGCAGCGGCAGCGGAGTCTCGATGAAGGCTTTGTGGCCGAAGAATTTGAAATACAACGCCGAGCCGCCAGCGAGGAAACTGAAGAGCAACGATAGCGCGCCCACGCCGCCGAAAATGTACATAGGCTTCTCGGCATAGCTATCGAGGAACTTCACGACCACGAGGTCGCACAAGACTTTGAGCACACGCTCGAGGCCGTATTTGGACTGGCCGCTGGCACGGGCGAAATGATTCACCGCAACCTCGGTGATCTTCGCGCCGTGCCAGCCCGCGTAAATCGGGAGAAAGCGGTGCATTTCGCCGTAGAGCCGCACGCCTTTGATGACCTCACGGCGGTAGGCCTTGAGCGAGCAGCCGAAGTCGTGCAGGCGGACGCCGGAGACCGCCGAGATGAGCTTGTTGGCGAGGATGCTCGGCAGGTTGCGCTGGAGTGCATGGTCCTGCCGGTCCTTGCGCCAGCCGGAGCAGACATCGAAGCCTTCGTCGAGCTTTGCGAGCAGCTTCGGGATGTCGGCGGGATCGTTTTGCAGATCGCCGTCGAGCGGGATGATGACCTCGCCGCCGGCGAAATCGAAGCCGGCCATCATCGCGGCGGTTTGGCCATAGTTCCGACGAAAGTGGACGACTTTGACCGCGGGATTTTCGCCGGCCAGCCGGTCCAGCACCGCCGCGCTGCCGTCGTGGCTGCCGTCATTCACGAAGATCAACTCCCAAGGGCGCCCGAGCGCCACCATGACGTCGCGAATACGCCCGTGGAGTTCCGGGAGGGACTCCGCTTCGTTAAAAACTGGGACGGTGATCGAGATCATCAGGGCGCTGGGCGGGCGCATTAAAGGGGACGGGGGCTGGCGGCGGCAAGAGGGAACGCGGCGCGGTTTTGGGACCGCAAAATATTTCGTCCATCGTGTTCATTTCTATTTGAACAATTTGCCGCTGGCCGCTAAAACCTTCGCCGATGCCGGCCAAAACCTCCACCCTCGCCACGCGCAAAGCCGCCGCCCGGCGCCCTTCCGGCGGACTGTCGCCGCTGGAAGTGGAGGCCATCGATCTGTTCATCAGCTTTGTGCGCCTGCTCGGCATGCCGAAGTCCGTCGGCGAAATCTACGGACTTCTGTTTGCCTCCTCCGAACCGCTGGCGCTGGACGCCCTGATGGAGCGCCTGCACATGAGCAAGGGGGCCGCCAGCCAGGGGCTGAAAGTGCTACGCTCGTTTGGTGCGGTGCGGTCGGTGTACGTCGCCGGCGACCGGCGCGATCACTACGTCGCGGATTTCGAGCTGAGCACGTTTGCCAGCGCTTTCATCAAGGAGGAGCTCCAGCCGCACCTCGACAGCGGCGCGGCGCGTATTGGCCGCATGGAGCAGCATCTCGCGAAGCTCCCCAAGGGCGAGCGCGAAGCCGCCAACGCGCGCCTCGCCAAACTCCGGCACTGGAAGGAAAAGGGCGAGGCAATGTTGCCGTGGCTTTTGAAGTTCCTCGTCGCCTAGGATGATCGCCATGCTTTCGCCCACCGAAGAAATGACCCCGGCCCCCGAAGTGCCCCGCTGGTACTGCCTGCGCACGCAGCCCAAGCGCGAACACATCGCCTCCGCCCAGTTGCGCCAGGCGCTCGGTTGCGAAGTTTTCTGCCCGCGGCTGCGGATTCAGAAGAGCACGCGCACCGGGCTGAAATGGTTCGTGGAGGCGCTCTTTCCCAACTACGTTTTCGCCCGCTTCCGTCTCCGCGAGCAACACGCCCGCGTGCGCTACAGCCGCGGCATCACCGGCATCGTGCAGTTTGGCGACCGCTTCGCCGCCGTCCCGGACGAAGCCATCGCCGATCTCTCCGGCTACATCGGTGCCGAGGAAGTGCGAACGGTCGCCCTGCAGTTCGCCGAGGGTGACGCCGTCGAAATCGTGGAAGGCCCGCTGCGCGGCCAGCATGGGGTGATTACCCACCTGCGCTCCGCACAGGAACGCGTCCGCGTCCTCCTCGAATTCCTCGGCCAGACCCGCGAAATCGAGGTCAGCCTCATGTCCGTCTTCCGGCAGGCCCGCCTTCCGGAAATGTGACGGCCCCGGCCGGCCGCTGCCGGGAAAAAAGCGGCCATGCAAGTCCATGATCCACCTGCCTCCAAGGCACCGCGCAGGTCTGGCCGGCCAAATCGCCGCGCCCACGACCAAGGGCGGCAGCTTGCCCGCATCCGCCGCGCGATGAACGACTCCGCCAGCACCGTTCCGCCTGTCTGGAGCCGCGTCCTCGAACCGCGCAAAGGCTGGCTCGACTTGCGCCTCCGCGACCTCTGGCGCTACCGCGATCTCGTCGCGCTTTTCGTCCATCGCGATTTTGTCGCGCAGTACAAACAAACCGTCCTTGGTCCGCTCTGGCTCGTCTTGCAGCCGCTCTTCACCACGGTTGTCTTCGTCGTCATTTTTCAAAAGGTCGCGAAGATTCCGACGGATGGCATTCCCTCGATCCTCTTCTACATGTGCGGCATCACCGCGTGGAATTACTTCTCCGACTGCCTGACGAAGACCGCGAACACCTTCAGCGCGAACAACCAAATTTTTGAAAAGGTCTATTTTCCGCGGCTCACGGTTCCGCTCTCCATCGTCATTACGAACCTCGCGACCTTCGCCATTCAGTTCACGCTCTTCCTTACCTTCTGCTCGTTCTTTTTTCTGAAAGGTGCTCCCGTGCAACCGAGCTGGCGCGTCATCGTACTGCCGCTGCTGCTCGTGCAAATGGCTGCGCTCGGACTCGGCGCGGGCTGCCTCGTCAGCGCGCTGACCACCCGCTATCGCGATCTCACGATGCTCGTCAGCTTTGGCGTGCAGCTCTGGATGTATGGAAGCTGCGTCGCCTACCCGCTTTCTGCTGTGCATGCCGAAGCCCGCTGGCTGCTCGCTTTGAACCCGATGGTGCCGATCATCGAGTCGTTCCGTTTCGCGTTTCTCGGGGCGGGCATCATCGAGCGCTGGCAGCTCGCGCTCGGCGTTGTCGAGAGCGCGATCATCCTTTTCGCCGGGCTCGTGATGTTTTGCCGCGTGGAGAAAAAATTCACCGACACGATCTGATGTCCGCCGTCATCCGCGCTGAGCATCTCAGCAAGCAATACCGCCTCGGCGTCATCGACCGCCGCATGCTTTACCAGGAGTTGCAAAGCTGGTGGGCGCGCGTGCGCGGGCACGAAGATCCAAACACGCCGATCTTCGCGCGCCACGCCCGTGTGGAAAACGGGACGTGCTGGGCGCTGCAGGACGTGTCCTTCGAGGTCGGCCAGGGCGAAGTCGTCGGCATCATCGGCGGCAACGGCGCAGGCAAATCCACGCTGCTGAAAATCCTTTCCGAAATCACTCCGCCTTCCAGCGGACGCGCGCTCATGCAGGGCCGCGTGGCCAGCCTGCTCGAAGTCGGCACTGGCTTTCACCCCGAACTGACCGGGCGCGACAACGTCTATCTCAACGGTGCCATCATGGGCATGACCAAGCGCGACGTGCGCGCACGCTTCGACGAAATCGCCGCCTTTTCCGGCGTCGAGGATTACCTCGACACGCCGGTAAAACGCTACTCCAGCGGTATGCGCGTCCGCCTTGGCTTTGCCGTCGCCGCGCATCTGGAGCCCGAGATTTTAATCATCGACGAAGTGCTCGCTGTCGGTGATGCCGCCTTTCAGCAAAAGTGCCTAGGCAAACTCGGCGAAGTCGCCCGCGCCGGGCGCACCGTGCTCTTCGTCAGCCACAATCTTTCGTCGGTGGAAAATCTCTGCCAGCGCGGCATCGTCCTCAAAGGCGGACAACTCGCCTTCGACGGAACGCAGACCGAGGCCATCGCCCATTACCTCGACAGCATCGGGGCCACCGGCGTCTCGCTCCACGACCGCAAAGACCGCTCCGGCTCCGGCGAACTGCGCGTCTCCGCCATCGAAATGCGCGACATGGACGGGCGCTCCACGCGCACGCTTTTCGCCGGGCAGGATGTGGACATCCATGTGCATTTTGCAAACCCGCAGCTCCGCCAGCTCCGCGGCCTCACCGTACAAATCCTCGTCAAGACCCAACTCGAAACACCGGTCTTCACGCACAGCAACCGCCTGAACGTCCTCGATTTCGACGACCTCCCGTCGGCCGGATCATTTGTCTGCCGTATCCCGCGGCTGCCGCTTCCCGTGTCCACCTACCGCCTGAGCTTCATCATCGCCGCGCAATCCGGCGCTGCGGAGCGCGCAATCGATGCCATGGACAATGCCTTCGAGTTCGATGTCGCGGGCGGCGATTTCTTCGGCAATGGCAAGCTGCCGAAAATCACCAACGGCGTGTGCCTCGTACCCGCGCAATGGAGGATGGAAGCCAGCCAGCCCGCAGCCGCGCCCGCCACGGTCTGATAACGCATTCCTTTCGTGAAGGTCATCCGCTCCTACGTCTTCTTTGTTGCTGCGCTGTTGCTCGGGCACGTCCTCTTTGTCTGGCTCGTCGATGCGCGGAAAGACTTTGCCACGGGTATCATCCGCCCGCTCGTCATGGACAGCCGGTCGGAGAAAACCATCCTTTACGCGAAAGCGTCCGCGGATAATCCGGTGACTGGAATTCTGCTCGGCTCCAGCCGCACCCTGACTTTCCAACCAGCCGATCTCGAAAAGGAAACCGGCCTCCGCTGTTTCAACTTCGCCGTCCAAAGCGCCCGCGCCGAAGATCATCTAGCCATCTACCGCTGGCTTCGCACCCAGAACAATACGCCCAAGCTGCTCGTCATCGGATACGACGTTGAGTTACTCCACGACGCCGACCCGATAGACGCCCGCTTGCAGCAGAACAGCGCATTTTGGAGGCAGCTTCACCCTGAAGCCTCGGAGTCGAGCGCAATGCGACGCTTCTTCGAGACTATGACATCAGAGCACGGTGTTTCTCCGGCGACATTGTTCTCCGCAACCTATCTAAGGGACGCAGCACGCTCCCTCTGGCTGCTCGCCAACCATGCTCCCCGCATCACGGATTTGGCTCCAGACGGAACGGTTCGTTGGCAAAACTGGATCGCTGAGCGTCAAGCCGGCACCTTCGATTTAGCCACCCACATCAGCGATACGAAGAAAGAGTATTTCACACGCTACAGCCGGATGCACGGGCTCTCGGAAGAGCGCAAAAAGGTGTTTGAACAGTTGCTAAGCGAAGCAAAAGCCGGCGAAACACAGGTCGTGATCTGTCTTCTTCCGCTAAATTCTGAGCTTCATGCTTACGTGGTGGACAAATGTAACTATGACCGCCTTCTGCGGCAGACGGTTTCTTTCCTGAATGAGCTATCCGTCAAGTATGGCTGCGATCTAGAGGACTGCACCGATCCTCTTCGGATCGGCTTGTCCCCCGACGAATGGTTTGACGGAGCCCACGTCACGGAGCCCAACGCCGCACGACTCATGCACTATGCCTTCGCGGCCCCGGCGGCATCGCGGAACTAGCTCCGACATGTCTGGCGCACGCCCTTTCTCGAATCCGTGATCTTCAACTCGAATGTCTTCCTGTTCGTCTTTCTTCCTCTGGTCTTCGCCCTGTATTGGGCGGCCGGGACAAAAGCGCAGCGCTACATCCTCCTCACGATTAGCGGTTATATCTTCTACGGCTACTGGAACTGGCGATTCTGCTTCCTTCTGCTTTTCTCCAGCTTCGTCAGCTTCTTTGCAGCGCTGGCCATTACGGACGGAACCAAGCCCTTCACGCGCCGCGGCTGGCTGGCGCTTTCCATCGGAACTGACCTTCTGCTGCTTGGCTTCTTCAAGTACTTCAATTTCTTCACCGAGAATTTCAATCGGCTAGGTCTCCCTTTCTCGCTGCCGCTCATTCACGTCGTCCTGCCCATCGGCATCAGCTTCTACACATTTCACACCATCTCTTACATTTTGGATGTTGCTGCCGGTCGCGTGAAAGCCACGCGCAACATCTTCGAATACTTCGGCTACGTCTGCCTGTTCTCGCAACTGGTGGCCGGTCCCATCGTGCGCTATCGGGAGATCGAGGACGACCTCGAGAATATCGACCGCCCGCTGTCGGAATCGCTGGCGGTGGTGGGTATCGGAACATTCATCCTCGGTCTGGCGAAGAAAGTCCTGATTGCCGATCAGATCGCGGCTCTAGTAAATCCGTTACTTCAGTCCTACACGACGCTATCCCCGCTCGCCGCGTGGGGAGCGGCCCTCGGGTATGCCTACCAGCTCTATTTCGATTTCAGCGGATATTCCGACATGTCAATTGGGCTCGGTCTGCTTTTCGGCCTGCACATTCCGATCAACTTCAACGCACCTTACCGCGCGGAAGGCATCGGCGATTTCTGGCGGCGCTGGCACATCAGCCTTTCAAGCTGGCTCCGGGACTACCTCTACATACCACTGGGTGGCAGTCGCGGCGGAAGCACCCGGACCGCGCTCAACCTCATGGCGACGATGCTGCTCGGAGGTTTATGGCACGGTGCCAACTGGACCTTTGTGCTTTGGGGAGCTTTTCATGGCGCGTTGCTAGTCACCGGTCGGTACACCGCCGGTTTGAGGAAGAAGGCAGGTCCGTATCTTACCCGGTTTGTGACTTTCCTTCTAGTCGTCCTGGGCTGGGTTCTCTTTCGGTCGGACAATATGCACATGGCAGGCCATTGGTTGCAGACCATGTTCGGGGCGGCAGGTGGCAGCCAGGCGATCCCGCTGGCGCTGGCGGTCTGGATAGGCATTTGCCTGATTCTTACCAATGTCATTCCGGAAACATCCAAGATCACGTTTCCCGGCTCACGGAAATGGCTTTTTGCGTATGCGGCGGGTTTTTATGTCTGTTACCTCTTTATGAATCAAACCCCGACGGTTTTTCTGTACTACCAGTTCTGAGATGACTGGCGCTGTTACTTTATCCCCATTCCCATGATCAATGTCTTTCAACCCGCGCTCGGCGCGGATGAACTCGCCGCCATTGGGCGCGTCTTTCAGTCAAACTGGCTTGGCAAGGGCAAGCTGACCGCGCAGTTCGAGACGGATTTTGCCACGCATCTCGGCGTGGAGCGCAATTTGGTCAGGAGCGTCAATTGCTGCACAGAAGGGCTTTTCCAGGCGATCGAGGTGCTCGGCATCGGTTCGGGTGACGAGATCATTTTGCCGACGATCAGCTTTGTCGGCGCGGCCAATGCCATCGCCGCGCGTGGCGCGGTGCCGGTCTTCTGCGATGTGGATCGCCGGTCGCTCAACGCCACGCCGGAAACCATCGCGGCCAAGCTCACACCGCGCACCAAGGCGGCGCTGATCCTGCATTATGGCGGCTTGCCGGGCGATCTCGACGGGATGCACGCGGTTGCTTCCGGTGTAGGCATCACTTTGATCGAAGACGCCGCGTGCAGCGTGGCCACGCGCTACAAGGGACGCGGAGCGGGCACCATCGGTGAAATCGGTGTTTGGTCTTTCGACGCCATGAAGATCCTCGTCACGGGCGACGGCGCGATGACCTACTGGAACACGCCGGAACTGGCGCAGCGTGCGGAGGAGTTGATGTATCTCGGCATGACGACCAAGAGCGGTTTCACCACTAGCGTGGATACGCGCTGGTGGGAGTTCGACATTTCCTGCTACGGTCGCCGCTCTATCATGAACGACATCTCCTCGGCGATGGGCCTGGAGCAGCTTCGCAAGCTGCCCGACTTCATCCGTCGCCGCCGGGAAATCCACGAGCGCTACGACGCGCTGCTCGCCGACCTGCCGTGGATGGAACTGCCGCCGCCCGTGCCCGCCGAAGCGGAGTCGTCCTATTATTTCTACTGGCTGCAAATGGCTCCCGACATTCGCGACCGGCTGGCGGGCTGGTTGCGCGAGCGCGGCATCTACACGACTTTCCGCTACTACCCGCTCCATTGGGTCGCGCACTACGGCGCAAAAATCAGCCTGCCCGCAGCCGAGGAAGCCGCGCGCTCGACCCTCTGCATCCCGATTCATCAATCACTCACGGACAACGAAGTCGCGGAAATCTCCGACCGCATTCATGAGTTTGGCCGCCTGCATGTCTGAAAGCCCACACGCCGCGTGGTTCGCATCGCTTGAAACGCAGTTTGCCGCCGCCTATACGGAAGGCGCGTATCTCTGGCCGCGCACGCCGATCCACGACATCCAGTCGAAGATCAAACAGCGCGTCGGCGTGGGGGATCGTGAGGTCGATGCGCCGAATTCGCGGCCCGCGCTCATCCTCCGCCAGATCGCCGCACTGCAACGCGCAGGCGGATTATCCGCGGCTTTTAGCGTCCTCGACATCGCGTGCGGCGATGCCCTCATCTTGCTCCAAATCAAAAGTGCCCATCCCGCCGCCGCGTGCTTCGGCGCGGACTTTCACGCCGGCAGTATCGACACGCATGAGGAAGTCTCCGCCGCCGGAATCGGCCTGCACCGTGCGCTCATCCAGCATCTTTTCCGCGCACCGGTCGCACCGCCTTTCGATCTCGTGCTGATGCTCAATACGTATCGAGGCTGGGAATCCGCCGATTTGAAACCCGAAGACCGCGACCTCCCCGCACTGGCCGATGCGTGGCTACGCGATAATGCACGCTTCGCCATCCTCACCGTCACGGAAAGTCAGACGCACCACTTCCGCGACATTGGCTTTAACCTCCAGCGCATCGGCCCCGGCGAGGATAACTCCATCATGGTCTGCCTCTCGCGCGAACGGCTCCCTGCCGCCGGCCTGCTCGCGCGGCTCTTTTCCAAACTCACCACATGAAACGCATCGCAGTCATCGGGATGGGCCGCAGTGGCACATCATTCATCACCCAGTTTCTTTCCGAATGCGGCGTCTATGTCGATGAGGTCGGCGACAAGTTCGAGCACACGCTCACGCGCCAGATCAACGACGCGATTCTCGAACAGGAGTTCGGCGCCAAGCACGGTCTGCCCTACGGAAAACTGCCCGATACCGAGATTACCGTCGGCCCGCAGTGGCACCAGAAAACGAAAGAGTTCATCGCCTACATCGACGCCCAGGCGGCGGCGAAAAGCACCTCGCCCTACCTCGCTTTCAAAGATCCGCGCACCACGGTTCTGCCTTCGCTGTGGATGGAGTATTTCGACATCGTGGTCGGTATTTACCGCCGACCCGAGCAGGTCGTGGAATCGTTCCTTTCCAAAAAATGGATCACCGGCTGGCGGGCGCAGCGCACCGCGCTGAACTACTGGATGCGCTTCAACCAGTCGCTCCTCGACATCGCGGCACAGCGCGGCGGCAAGCCGATGTTCGTGATCGACTACAACGCCGACATGAACGCTCAAACCGCGCGACTCGGCGAGGCGCTCGGCTTGCCCGTGCCGGAAAAGGCACGCGCGGTTTTCAATCCCGAGCGCAACCATTTCGGCGAAGCCAAACCGCTCAATGATGCCGCCGCCGATGCGATGTATGCGCGGCTCCAGCAGCTTCGCAATTTGATGTGAGCCATTCGATCCTCCAGCTTCCTTCGCGCCTGCTGCGCAGCCTCGCGGCGCGTGGCGCGCAGGCGACATGGAGCCGTTTCCACACGCTCACCCTCGCCGCGCGGCAGGGGACGCTAACTGGCGAGGCGTGGACGAATCCGGTGCAGCGCGACTTTCTCATCCGCACAACCTGGCCGGTGGGGGCACCGCGCGCCGACACCACCTACGTCTTCGTGTTCCTCGGTGAATTCGGCTACGAGCTTTTCAACTGGCAGGGCGTGGTGCGCAAATTCGCAAGCCAGCTTCCCACCTCCAGCCGCATCGCCATCGCCGGGCGGCGCGGGCTCCAGCCGTTCTACGAGACGGCGCAGGAATACGTGGAGATTTCCGACTTCGCGCCGTTCCGCGAGAGCGTGGCCGCGGCTTATTGGGCGATCCCGCCCGACGCGACTTCACGCGACCGTTCGCCGAAACAGTTGGCTTTCGCCGAAAACCTGCGTGCCGAACTCCGCGATCATCTCACGCCTAAACTGCGCGGCACGCACCGCGCCGAATTCATCTTCAGCACAGACCTCACAGCCTTCCCTGGCTGCATCTTCGGAGCCGACCGCCGTTATTACGGGCGGCCCGAGCATCCCGGCAAAATCTACGGCGCACCCGGCCTTGCCGAAAACAACCGCTACGCCAAAATTGAGCCCGACCGCAGCGTGCGCGCCGAAATCGAACGCACGCTCGGCTTTGACCTCGATCGCCCCTACGCGCTCGTCCAGACCCGCCGCCGCGCCATCGGCCCGCAGCACGGCATGATCGTCGAAGAGGAGCCCGTCGTCCGCGCGCTCGCGCAGCATCTGCCCGTGATCGTCCTCTCCTTCGACACCGGTCGCGCCCTCGACAGCGCCTCCGCGCTCGGCACCGAAACCGGCGCGATGATTTTTCCCGGCCGCTCGTTTCGCGAGCAGAGTTGCCTTATCGACCACGCGGCGCGCTGCGTCTTCATCACAAACGGCGACCTCGGCAGCCACACCTATTTGCCGCCCTTCCTCGGCCGCGACGTGGACATCATCGCCTCACGCGAAATCTTCCAGCTCCCCAGCGCGCCGATTGACTTCTGGAATCGGAACGTCTTCCGATTCGGCGGCCAGATGCGCGCCGCCCCCGCCGAAGCGCTTTTCGCCACCGACACAAGTCTGAGCGACGGCATCGCCGCCATGCTCGGCCACAATTTTCACCAGCCATCCCACGCCACCACGCAATCATGACCAAACGCTCCCTCACCATCGGCACCCGCACCATCGACGACGACAGCGACTGCTACGTCATCGCCGAAGTCGGCAACAACCATCAGGGCGAAATGGCGAAGGCCATTGCGCTTTTCCGCGCAGCCAAGGACTCCGGCTGCCATGCGGTGAAGCTGCAAAAGCGCGACAACCGCTCACTTTACACGCGCAAGGCTTTCGACATGCCGTACGAAAACGAGAACAGCTTCGGCGCGACGTATGGCGAGCACCGCGAGTTCCTCGAGTTCGGGAAAAAGGAATACGTGGAATTGCAGCAGCTCGCAAAAGAACTCGGGCTCGATTTTTTCGCGACGGCGTTCGATTTCCCGAGCACGGACTTCCTCGCGGAGTTTGACATGCCGCTCTACAAAATCGCGTCCGGCGATTTGAAGAACATCCCTCTCATCAAGAAGGTCGCGCTGCTCGGCAAGCCTCTGATCGTCAGCGTCGGCGGCGGGAGCATCGACGACGCGCAGCGCGTATATGACGAAGTCATGCCTATCAATCCGCAGCTCATTTTTCTGCAATGCACGGCCACGTATCCGACGGACCCGCAGGACATGAATCTGCGCGTCATCACCACGCTGCGCGAGCGTTTCCCCGAAGTTGTGGCCGGGCTTTCCGATCACTCGAATGGCATCGTCATGGCCGTCGCCGCCTACATGCTCGGCGGACGCGTCGTCGAAAAGCACTTCACGCTAAACCACACATGGAAGGGCACCGACCATGCGCTTTCGCTGGAGCCCATCGGCATGCACAAAATGGTGCGCGACCTCCAGCGCACGCGCGTCGCGCTCGGCAGTCCGGTGAAGCAGCTCCTGCCGAACGAAGCGTCGGCAATCAAGAAAATGGGCAAGAGCCTTTTCGCTGCGCGGGACCTGCCTGCGGACCATGTGCTCACCGAGGCCGACATCGCCATGAAGTGCCCCGGCGGCGGCATCCCGCCCGCGCAAATCGGACAGGTGCTCGGACGCAAAACGGCGCGGGCCTTCGCCGAGGACGAGCTTTTTGAAACTGCCGCCCTGAGCTAAATGACACGCGACGACGACGCCTTGGCCGCGCGCATCCGGGCGGTGAAACTGCTGGTCTTCGACTTCGACGGCGTCTTCACGAACAACATGGTCTATGTCTTCGAGGACGGGCGTGAAGCCGTGCGCTGCTCGCGACAGGACGGCCTCGGCCTAGCGAAATTGCGCCGCCGAGGACTCGCCATGTGCCTCCTCTCGACCGAAGTGAATCCGGTCGTCACCGCCCGCGCAAAGAAGCTGCAACTGCGCTGCATCCAGGGCTGCGAGGACAAGGGCGCGGCGCTTGATGCGCTCCTCACCGAGACTGGTTGCACCGCCGCGCAGCTCGCTTTTGTGGGCAACGATATCAACGACCTTCCCTGCCTTACGCGCGCCGGTCTGCCGATTATCGTCCAGGATGCGCACCCCGACGTGCTCGCGTACGGGCTTTACCGCACCACTGCGCCGGGCGGTCACGGCGCGGTGCGCGAGGTCTGCGATCTTTTCGATCAGGTGCTCGGATGAGCGATCCACTCTTTGATGTAAAAAACCGCGTGGTCGTCGTGACCGGCGGGCTCGGCCAGCTCGGACGGCAATACACGCACACGCTCGTCGAACGCGGCGCGCGTGTGGCGGTCGTGGATTTGCTGATGCCCGCGGATGCTGTGGCCGCCAAGCTTGGCGACCTCGCAGAGTCGCCGCAGGTGATGTTCATGCCCGCCGACATCACGCGCCGCGATTCGCTCGAATCCGCGCTCGCGCAAATTGTCGCGCGTTGGGAAACGCCGTTCGGCCTCATCAATAACGCCGCGCTAGACTCGCCGCCGAATGCCCCCGCCGAGGAGACCGGCCCGTTTGAAAACTATCCCGCAGAGTCGTGGGACAAAGTCATGGAAGTGAACGCCAAAGGGACGTTCCTCTGTTGCCAGGTCTTCGGCGGCGCGATGGCGCAGGCCGGACGCGGCTCGATCATCAATGTCTCGTCGATCTACGGCGTCGTCAGCCCCGACCAGCGCATCTATGAATTCCGCGCGCCGTTTTTCAAACCGGTCGCCTACTCCGCCTCGAAGTCCGCGCTTTTCAATCTCACCCGCTACCTCGCGACCTACTGGGCGGCGAAAAATGTGCGCGTGAACACGCTTGTTCTCGCGGGCGTATTCAACAATCAGGACGAGCGTTTTCTCGCCGGCTACAACACGCGCATGCCGATGGGCCGCATGGCCGATGAGAGCGATTACAACGGCGCGATTGTCTTTCTGCTCTCCGAAGCCTCGCGTTACATGACCGGCTCCACCGTCACCATCGACGGCGGCTGGACCGCGTGGTGACGCCCATTTTTCCCGCATGCTTTTTCACCAAGCGCTGAGCCCGATCCTGTTCGTGCTCATCCTCGCCGCCATCGGCGCTGGCCCTGCGTACGCGCTCACGCGCGGGCGTCCCGAACGCCTCTTCGCTGCCGCTGCTTTTGCACCCGCGCTTGCGCTCGCGTTCGTCGTGATCGCCGCCTTTCCGCTCGTCCGCTATTTTGCTCCGGTGGAAAAGTGGGCGTGGCCTGCGACTGGCGCGCTTGTCGCCATCAGCCTCGCTCTCCTTTTCCACGAACGCGCCGAACTCCGCCACGACCTCGCCGCGCGTGGCCGTCCGCTGCTGCTCGCCGCCGTCTTTTTCCTAACGCTCCTCGCCGTGCGCTCCTCGACGATCATCACCGGCGGGATGCAGCACACCGTTTTTCAAAGCCAGCCCGCGGACGCCTACTGCTACACGACGCTCGCCGAATCCCTGCGTCGCGTGCCGTGGCCCGACTTTCTCGCCGGGGCCGACCTCACGAAAAAGGCTGACGCCGAAAAGCTCGCGCTTCTCAGCCCCACCGCACTCTACACCGCGCGCACCGCGCTGTTCCCTCTCCGCTACAATCTCATGGCGCTCGAAGGATACGGCGCAGTCGTCACGGGATTGGAAACCTACAGATTCTACTATCCGTTCAATCTCGCAATGGTCGCGCTGCTTCTGCCCATCACGCTTTTGTGGACGCACCGCCTCGGTATGCCAATGCCGTGGATGCTCGCTGCAGGTGCAGTGAGTCTTTTCGGATTTTGGCCGCAAATGCTCATGCAGGTGGATGCGCTCGGCCAGGTGCTCGCCGGCTTGCTCTCGCTGGTAATCGCCTACGTCACGGCCAGTCTGCTCGCCACGAACGGCGGCGCGCGGTGGGCCAATATCGCGCTGCTCACGCTGCTCCTCGCGGCGCTCGGCTGCTGCTACACGGAGTTCGCGCCGAGCCTCGCACTCGCGCTCGCACTGCCGCTGGGTTTCGCGGTGAAAGAGGATCGTCGCGCGTGGAAAACCGCGACCCTCTGCGCTACTGGCGGACTCGCGGCGGTCGCGCTGATTGCTGCTTCCGGCCAGCTTGATTGGATCATCCGCTACCATCGCTACCGCGCTTCGGAGATCGCCGGGGAAACCGCCACGCACCTGCTCGGGCCGGTCGTTCAATCCGGTGTCGCCACGGCTCTTTTCGGACTATTTCCGATCACGCGCGCGCTGGATCGTACGCCGGTTTTGTGGCCCCTCGGGCTAGCCGTGATGGTCTTAACCGCCGCACTCGCCGTGCTCTTCGTCATTAGTGCCGGCGTGATTTTTTTCCGCGGGAAGGATCCCTTCGCGCGCATGCTCGTGAGCGCCGTGGTCACACCGCTCGCCGCTTACACACTGCTCCTGCTGCTCCAGCGGAACTACTCAGCGGTCAAAGCGCTCATGTTCGCCGTACCGTTTCTTCCTGTGGCGCTGATCGCCGCTTTTTCGCGCAGCCGTGAAAGCCGCACGGCGCCGATAGCCGGACGTCCGCTCGCGACGGCCTTGTGCGCGCTGTGGGTCACGCTGCAACTGACCGTCGGCGCGGCCGGCCTGCGCGCCGAGTCCCATGCGACGCTGCTGCTCGCCGATCTGATGGCCGGCAACTCCACGAAAAAGGAAAGCTACGACCTCCGCGCGATCATCAAGAAGCTCGATGCAGTGAAGCCCGCCGCGCTGCTCGTGCAGACGCCCGCGCCACTCGACTGGCGCTTCCGCGTCTATGGGCAATTCGCCCTGGCCAAGTATCAGCCCTATTTCCAGAGCGGTTTAGTAATCGATAACAGCAACACCACGCCCGTCTTTTTCACCGGCCAACTGTCGCGCCTGCCGGACTACGTGGTCATCGCCAAACATGACGACTACATGGGCACGGAGCACCTCGGTGAGCAGCTCGCGACTTCAAAAAACCTGCGGCTTTACCGCGTGACCACCACCGACCTCGAGGCCTTCCGCCGCCACGAGGCGGCGCGCCCATGAGCCGTCTCGTCGAATGGATTTGGACACTCGTCCGCAAGCCACAGGCGCACACGCTCGCCGGACCAATTGCGGAGATCGAGTTTGCGCCCGGCGACATCGCCATCGACTGCGGGGCCAACCTCGGCGACGTGACCGTGCCGCTGGCCGCGAGGGGCGCGACCGTTCACGCGTTTGAGCCGAACCCGCATGCTTTTCGCGTTTTGCAGAAGCGCACTGCGCGCTTTCCAAACGTCCACTGCCACAATCAAGGCGTGCTCGACCGACCCGAAAAGCTCCGCCTTTACCTCCACAAGCAGGCAGCGAAGAACCAGGTGAAATGGGCGAACGGCTCATCGCTCCTCGCGTTCAAGGCCAACGTCAATGCGGGCACGAGCGTGGAGGTCGAAGTCATCGACCTCTCGGCGTTTATCATGGAAATTGCGGGCCCCATCAAACTGCTGAAGCTCGACGTCGAAGGCGTGGAATGTCCGATTTTGAACAAGCTCATCGACACCGGCTGCACCGCGCGCATCGAGCGCATCCTAGTGGAAACGCACGACCGCAAAATCCCCGAGCTGCGAGAGGAGACCGACGCGCTCCGTCGCCGCATCGCGGAAGCAGGATTGACCCACATCGAACTGGACTGGGAATAATCCCACCTCATGCACGACTTTCCCTACGAAATCACCAACTGGATCGGCGGCAGCCCCACGCCGGAATCCGCGAGCCATTTCACCAAGCACAATCCCGCGACGGGCGGGCCGACCTGCCGCGTTATCCGCTCCGGTGAGGCGGACGTAAACGCGGCTGTCGAATCCGCGAGGCAGGCTTTCGCCGCATGGTCGGCGACGACGCCTGTGCGCCGCGGCGAAATCCTGCACGCGATCTGCATGGGGTTGCGCGAACAGCGCGAGCGCGTCGCCCGCGTGGTCGCGCTGGAGACGGGAAAAAACATGAAGTCTGCGCTCGGCGAAACGGATGCCGCGATCGCGCTTGGACTGTTCTTTGCAGGCGAAGGCCAGCGGCTTTACGGACGCACCACGACCAGCGGAACGCCGTGCAAATCCGCGATGACCATCCGCCGGCCCATCGGCATCGCCGGGCTGATCATCGCGGCGAATACGCCGATCGCGAACGTCGCATGGAAAGTTTTCCCCGCGCTCATCTGCGGCAACACCGCGGTGCTGAAAGCCGCGGAGGACACGCCCGCGACTGCGTGGGTTTTCGCCGAAATTGCGCAGGCCGCCGGACTGCCTGCGGGCGTGCTGAATGTTATCCAAGGCATCGGGCCGGAAGCCGGGCGGGCGCTCGTCGCTCATCCCGCGGTCGATGTCGTGAGCTTCACCGGTTCGACACGCGCGGGGCGCGAAATTGCCGAGTCCGCCGGCCGCCGCCTCGCGCGCGTCTCGCTGGAGCTCGGCGGCAAAAACCCACTCATTGTGTGCGACGACGCCGATCTCGACAACGCCGCGCACTGGATCATCCAGTCAGCCTTCAGCAACGCCGGCCAGCGCTGCGCCGCCGCGAGCCGCGTGATCTGTTTCGAGTCCGTCTATGAGACTCTGAAAGCGAAACTCCTCGCCCGTGCCGCCGCGCTCAAAGTCGGTCCCACCGATGCCGACGACTACGGACCCGTCGTCAACGAGCGCCAGCTCACCAACATTCTCGCCGCCATCGATCGCGCCCGCGCCGACGGCGCGACCGTGCTCTGCGGCGGCACGCGCTTGGACGACGCCGGCTACTACATCGCGCCCACGTTTATCGAGGGCGCAAACCCGCACGCCGAAATCTCGACGTGCGAACTATTCGGCCCCGTCGCCTGCCTCTACCGCGTCCCCGATTTCGCCGCTGCGCTCGCGATGGCGAACGATTCGCCATACGGCCTGACCGCTTGCATCCACACGCGCAGCGTCCATCGCGCGCAGGAGTTCATCGAACGCGTGCAAGCCGGCGTCGTGGTCGTAAACGCCGGCACTTTCGGCAGCGAGCCGCACATGCCTTTCGGCGGCATGAAACAGTCCGGCAACGGCTCGCGCGAACCCGGCACCGAGGCGCTCGACGTCTATTCCACGCTCAAGGATGTCTATGTCACTCATGACCCCGCGCAGCTCTGAGCCCCGCTGTATCGCGCTCATTCCGGCCCGCTCCGGGTCGAAGCGCGTCGTGGACAAAAACATCCGCGAACTCGCCGGCCACCCAATGCTCGCCTACACCATCGCCGCCGCGCGGCAGAGCGGCGTGTTTGCGAAAGTGGTCGTTTCCACGGACTCCGAGCACTACGCCGACATCGCGCGCCGCTACGGCGCGGAGGTGCCTTTTCTCCGCCCGGCGGAAATCGCGGGCGACAAGTCCGCCGACATCGAGTGGGTGGAAAGCACACTGCGTCAGCTTCGCGCAGCCGGGCACGAGTTCGATTGCTTCAGCATCCTGCGCCCGACCAGCCCGTTTCGCCTGCCGAAAACCATCCACCGCGCGTGGACGGAGTTTCTCGCGCAAGATGGCGTGGACTCGCTGCGCGCGGTGGAAAGGTGCGCGCAGCATCCAGGGAAAATGTGGATCGTCCGCGGCGCGCGCATGAGCCCACTGCTGCCACTCGGCCCGGCGGAACTGCCGTGGCACAGCACCCAGTACGCGGCGCTGCCCGAAGTCTTCGTGCAAAACGCCAGCCTCGAAATCGCTTGGACGCGCGTCGTCACGGACACACGCACCATCTCCGGCCACACCGTCATGCCATTCTTCACCCAACGCAGCGAAGGACTCGATGTGAACAACGAGAGCGATTGGTGGCACGCCAACTTTCTCCTCGAACGAGGCGAGGCCGTGCTACCCACAATTTCGATTCCATGAACCAGCTCCGCTACATTCCCCGCGCCGAGTTCGACCGCGTCCGCGCACTCACCGCGCCGCGCGAAAAACGCGCCGCACTTTTCGCCACGCTCGTGCGCATCAACACGCTCTACATGATCGGTTGCGCCGGCTCCGGCCACATCGGCAGCAGCTTCAGCAGCCTCGACCTCGTGAGCTGGCTGCTGCTCGAGGAACTCGGCGAAGACGGCATTTATTTCAGCTCGAAAGGCCACGACGCGCCCGGTCTCTACGCCGCGCTCATCGGCCTCGGGCGGATTCCTTTCGAGAAAATCCACACGTTGCGCCGGCTCGACGGTCTGCCCGGACATCCCGACATCGAGACCGTGCCGCAGACCGTCACGAACACCGGTTCGCTCGGCATGGGAATCTCGAAAGCGAAAGGCATGGCGCTCGCCAACCGCCACGCGGGAAAAGCCGTGCCGATCTATGTGCTGACGGGCGACGGCGAGCTGCAAGAGGGACAAATCTACGAGTCACTACAAGGCGCGGTGAACCGCCAACTCGGCGAGATCACCGTCATCGTCGATCACAATAAATTTCAATCCGATTTGAAGGTTTCGCTGACCAGCGACCTCGGCGATCTGGAGAAAAAGTTCGCCGGTTTCGGCTGGCACGTCGCGCGGTGCGACGGCCACGACCTGTCGCGGCTAGCGCAGATTTTTGCCGAGTTCAAGACCATCCCCGACCGCCCGAAAATCCTCATCGCCGACACCATCAAGGGCCGCGGCGTCTCCTTCATGGAGCATACCTCGATGGATTCCGACGTCGCGCTCTACCGTTTCCACAGCGGCGCGCCCGACTTCGCGGTGTATGAAAAGGCCGTCGCCGAAATGCTCGCGAGCGCCAACGCGCAACTCGCCGCTTTCGGCGCAGCCGCACTGCACACCGAGACCAGCATCGCCCCGCAACGCCCGTCGGTGGAAGGTTTCCAGCGGCTCATCCCCGCCTACTCGCATGCGCTCATCGCAGCCGCCGAACGCAATCCCGCGCTCGTCGCGCTCGACGGCGATCTCTTGCTTGATACCGGCCTCATCCCGTTCAAAGAGAAATTCCCCGAGCGCTTTTACGAATGCGGCATCGCCGAGCAGGATATGGTTTCCACCGCGGGTGGCATGGCGCTGCGCGGGCTTTTGCCGGTCGTGCATTCGTTCGCGTGCTTCCTCTCCACGCGGCCTAATGAGCAGATCTACAACAACGCCAGCGAGCGCACGAAAATCATCTACACAGGCTCGCTCGCCGGGCTCATCCCTGGCACGCCCGGCCATTCGCACCAGAGCGTGCGCGACATCTCCGCGCTCGGCGGTATGCCGCATCTCGTGCTCGTCGAGCCGTCGTGCGAAACCGAGGTCGCGCAGGCCGTCGAGTGGGCCGTTTTTGAAAACGCTGAGAGCACTTACCTCCGGCTCACTTCCATCCCGGTCGATGCGCCTTTCACTTTGCCCGAAGGCTACCGGCTTACGCTCGGTCGGGGCGTCACGCTGCGCGAAGGCAAGAACGTGCTCGTCATCGGCTACGGTCCCGTGCTGCTCGGGCAGGCGTGGCGCGCGGCGGAAAAGCTCGCAGCCGCTGGCGTCAGCGTGCGCCTCGTGAACCTGCCGTGGCTCAACCGCGTGGATGACGAATGGCTGCGCGAAACCGCGCGCGGGTTTTCCAGAATCGTCACGCTCGACAACCACTACGTCGCTGGCGGTCAGGGTGAGATGCTCGCCGCGCACCTTTCGCGCCTCAGCATTTCCGCGCGCGTGCAGAGTCTCGGCGTTCTCGACTTCCCCCGCTGCGGCCAGCACGACGAAGTCCTCCGCGCCCACGGCCTCGACGCCGACAGCCTCGCCACGGCCTTTGCCGCCCAATGAAACCACCCGACACCATGCCGACGATCTCCGTCGTCGTCCCGGTCTATAACAGCGAGCACTCGCTCACCCCGCTCGTCGAGCGACTGAAGAGTGTGCTGGCCAGTCGTTCCTCGCGCATGGAGATCATCATGGTCAACGACGCCAGCCGCGACGGTAGCTGGGCCGTCGTCGATAAACTCGCGCGCGAGCACGCGGAGGTGCGTGGCATTTCGCTCCTCCGCAACTACGGCCAGCACAACGCGCTGCTCTGCGGCATCCGCGCAGCGACGGGTGAAATCATCATCACAATTGACGACGACCTGCAGCACCCGCCCGAAGAAATTCCGCTGCTCCTCGACCGCCTCGCCGCGGGAGCCGACGTGGTCTATGGCACGCCGCAGCGCGAGAGCCACGGGCTGTGGCGCGACCTCGCATCGCAAATCACGAAGATCGTTTTGCAGGAGGCGATGGGCGCCGAAGTCGCGCGCGATGTCAGCGCCTTCCGCGTCTTCCGCGCGCAGTTGCGCGAAGCCTTTGCCACATACTCAAATCCGAGCGTGTCCGTGGATGTCCTGCTGACATGGGCCACCACGCGCTTTGCGGCCGTGCGGGTGCGGCACGAGCCGCGCACCATCGGCGTGTCGAACTACACCTTTCGCAAGCTCCTGCGCCACGCGCTGAACATGATGACCGGCTTCAGCACGCGCCCGCTGCAACTCGCGAGCCTTATCGGTTTCGGCTTCACGCTCTTCGGAATGGCGGTGCTCGTGTACGTCGTCGGGCGTTATCTCATTCAAGGCGGAGTTGTTCCGGGCTTCGCGTTTCTCGCGTCGGTTATCGCCATTTTTTCCGGCGCGCAGCTCTTCGCACTCGGCATCATCGGCGAGTACCTCGCGCGCATGCACCTCCGCATGATGGACCGCCCCACTTACGCCGTGCGTGAGCAAACGCCCCGCGCTTCCTGACATGCACGTCATCCTGCTTTGCGCGACCAACCGCGGGCTGCAATTCCTCGGTAAACTGGTGTCCATACTCCCCGCCGGGGCGCGCCTTTCCATTGTCAGCTTTCGCGAAGAGCCCATCGAGCCGCCATTTCTCGATGCAATAAAAAGCGCCGCGACCGCAGCCGGGGCGCGCTTTTTTGAAACGCGCAACGTCGCCGGGCCGCAGATGGCCGCGTTCTGGGCGGACGAGCGCGTGGACCTGATGTTTGCCGTGAGCTGGCGCTACCTGATCCCGCCCGGCATCTACGAGCGCCCGCACTTTGGTACCTATGTCTTCCACGACTCGCTGCTCCCGGCATACCGCGGGTTTGCACCGACGGTTTGGGCGATTGCCAACGGCGAGGATCACACTGGCGTCACGCTCTTCCGCATAGCCGCCGAGGTCGATGCCGGCGACATCGTCGATCAGCGTCGTATCGCCATCGGGCCGGATGACACCATCGCCGCGGTGATGTCCGCCGTGACGGAAACCTACCTGCATTTGCTCGAGAAAAACTTCACCGCCCTCGCCAGCGGCACGGCGAAGATCACTCCGCAAAACCACACCGCAGCGAGCTACACCTGCAAACGCCTCCCTGCCGACAGCGCTCTCGACTGGGCCGCCGGCAGCGCCCGTCTCCACAACCTCATCCGCGCCACCAGCCGTCCGTACTCCGGGGCGACCACCACACTCGCTACACGGCCGCTAACCGTGTGGGCCGCCGAACGGATCGCGGCGAGAAACTACGTGGGGCGCGTGCCGGGGCGCGTGACCGAAGTGCTGCCGGGCAAAGGCGCGGTCGTGCTGACCGGCGACGGCGCGCTGCTCGTCACCCGCGTCCAGACGGAAGGCGGTGCGGAAGTTTGCGCCGCGGATGTGCTCGACAGTCTTTCGATAACCCTCGGCCGATGAACCCAATCACCATTCCATTCAACCGACCTTGCCTCGAAGGCATGGAAATGGAGCACGTCAGCCGCGCCATCCGCCAAGGTCACGCGTCGGGCGACGGGCCTTACAGCAAGCAATGTCAGGCGCTCCTCGAATCAATCCTCGGCGTGGGTAAAGCGCTCGTCACCACCTCCTGCACGCACGCCCTGGAGATGAGCGCGCTGCTGCTCAATCTCGGTCCCGAAGACGAGGTCATCCTGCCGTCATTCACCTTCGTCTCCACCGCCAATGCCTTCGTCCTGCGCGGCGCGCGGCCGGTTTTTTCCGACGTGCGTGCCGACACGCTGAACCTCGACGAGACCAAACTTGCCGCGCTCATCACGCCGCGGACGAAAGCGATTGTCCCGGTGCATTACGCTGGAGTCGGCTGCGACATGGAAAGCATCGGCGCGCTCGCGGCGCAACGCGGCATCCCAGTCGTTGAAGACAATGCGCACGGACTCTTCGGCCGCTATCGCGGGCGGTTCCTCGGCACCTTCGGCGGGCTTTCGGCACTCAGTTTTCACGAGACAAAAAACTTCAGTTGCGGCGAAGGCGGCGCATTGCTCATCAACGACCCGCAGTTTATCGAGCGCGCGGAAATCCTCCGGGAGAAAGGCACCGACCGAAGCCGCTTTTTCCGCGGGCAGGTGGACAAGTATAGCTGGGTCGATCTCGGGTCCAGCTACGTAATCTCCGATCTCCTCGCGGCGTTCCTTTTCGCCCAACTCGAAGCGCGCGCCAGCATCCAGGCCAAGCGTCAGCGCGTGTGGGAGCGCTATGCCCAGGGCCTCTCCGGCTGGGCGCGGCGCACCGGTGCGCGCCTGCCCGTGGTGCCGCCGGAGTGCGGGCAATCCTACCACATGTTCCATGTGCTGCTGCCGACGCCCGAGCGCCGCGATGCGCTGCTCACGCACTTGAGGAGCCGCGGGATGCTCGGAGTTTTCCACTATCTGCCGCTGCATCTTTCTCGCATGGGCCGCACGTTTGGCGGCGAGCCGGGACAATGCCCGGTGACTGAGGACGTGAGCACCCGGCTCGTGCGCCTGCCATTTTACAACGACCTCTCCGAACAGGATCAGGATCGCGTCATCGCCGCCGTCGAGGAGGTGGGAGCGTGAGTGGCAAAAGCATCGCACTCATCACCGGCGTGACCGGTCAGGATGGCTCTTATCTCTCCGATTTGCTGCTCGCCAAGGGCTACGAAGTCCACGGCATCGTCCGCCGAACGAGCAACCTCCTGCGCTCCCGGGTCGAGCATCTGCGAAACGATCCGGCGATCTACGGACAGCGGTTTTTTCTCCACTACGGCGACCTGAGTGATGCCACCACGCTTCGCCGGATTTTCCGCAAAGTACGGCCCAGTGAGGTCTATCATCTCGCCGGACAAAGCCACGTCGGGTTGAGTTTCGAGATTCCTGAATCCACCTGCGAGGAGGTGGCGATGGCGAGCCTCCGGCTCTTCGAAATCTGCCGCGACGAACCGCAGCCGGTGCGGATCTACCATGCTTCGAGTTCCGAGGTTTTCGGAGATGCCGAGACCGCGCCGCAGCACGAGGGCACGCCGTTTCGCCCGACCAGTCCATATGGCTGCGCCAAGGCGTTCGCCACACAGGTCGCGCATGTTTACCGCGAAACCTATGGCATGTTTTTGTGCAACGGAATGGCCTACAATCACGAGTCGCCTCGCCGTGGAGAGAATTTCGTGACGCGCAAAATCACCCGGCAGGTCGCGCTCATCAAACTCGGGCGGGCCAGCGAATTGGTGCTCGGGAACGTGGAGTCGCGCCGCGATTGGGGGCACGCTCAAGACTACGTCGAGGCGATGTGGCTTATGCTGCAACATGCCAGCGCTGGCGACTACGTGCTGGCCACCGGAGAAAGCCATTCGGTGCTGGACTTTGCGCGCGCTGCCTTCGCGGTCGTGGATCTGTCCGCGGACGACTTTCTCCGCCACGACACTGCGCTCGACCGGCGCTCCGAGCCCGCGCGCCTCGTCGGCGACGCCACAAAAATCCGCAACGTGCTCGGTTGGGTGCCGCAACGCCGCTTCCATGATCTGGTGCGCGAGATGGTGCTCGCCGATCTCGCGTTGCTGGAAAGCAGCACCCTTTGACAAACGCTCGCTCCATCGTTCGCGGTTACCTCAACCGCCGTGTCCAGTTTGGCCGCAACACGCTGGAGGCAATTTTCACGCGCCTTTTGGCGGCGCGACAAGTTGTCGAAATCGTCCCGGGCTTGCGCATGGCGCTCGACCTGCGGAAATCGAATCAGCGCACCCTTTTCTGGTTTCACGAACTCGCTGAGCCGGCACTGCAATGGACGATCCGCAACTTACTGCCCCTCGGCGGCACCATGGTGGACTGCGGCGCGAATGCCGGACTCATGGGCCTGCTCGCGCTCCATTACCGCTCGGCGCGTGTGTTCTTCATCGAGGCGCATCCACGACTGCAGGAAACGGTGGAGGCAAATCTGCGGCTCAACGGCTTCGACGACCGCGCGACGATGCTTCGGTGGGCCGCGTCGGACGCCGAGGGCGAGGCGCAATTCTATCTCAATGAAACCCACGACGGGCTCCATTCGCTCGCCATGCAATCCGGCCAGTCCGTGACCGTGCGTACGCGACGGCTGGATACGCTTTTCACCGAGGGCCTCGTCGAGCGCATCGACTTCCTGAAAATTGATACGGAAGGGCATGATTTCACTGTGCTCACCGGGCTCGGAGAGCACCTCACGCCAACGCGCGTTCCGCGCATCTACGTTGAGACCGGCGCGGCGCTGACCCCAATCGCCGCTCTGCTGCAGTCCTGCGGCTACGAAGGTTTTTCCGCATTGCGCCACACGCTCGATGCCCTCCCGGCCCGTCGCCGCGCCGAAGCGGGCGGTGCGCAGCTGCGGCACTTCGAGCCGCTCGGCGACCGCGCGAAAAACGTCCTTTGGCTCCCAGCGGACTCCCCGGAGGCCAAGCATCTGCGCAAACTCGCGTCGGCCGCCTCTCGATGAAACGTCTCCTTTCCCAGCTGAAAACGCGCGCGCTCGCGCCGTTTCAGCGCCCGCCCAACTGGCACACCGATTGGCGCGCCATTCTACAGCGGGATCAGCCTGCCTGGGCGGACGCGCGCGCGGCGGCAAGAGGACCACGCGTTTTGATCGCCACGAGCATGGGCGGGTTCTACGCGGGCGCGACCGCGGAATCCATGCTTGCGGTCGCGCTCACCCTGCGCGGCGCGCGTGTCGAGATTTTGTTGTGCGACGAATTTCTCCCGGCTTGCCAGCAAGCGCAGATCGGGCACTTCGCGGACATTTCGGACTACGGCCGCAGCGGACCGACCGGGGAACTATGCGCGGCCTGCTACCGGCCGGCACGGGCGATGTATGAAGGACTCGGGCTGAAGGTGCATCGCTACAGCGATTCGGTGACGCGGGCGGAGCGGGACGATGCCGAGCGCATCGCTGCGAAGATACCGCATGCGGAAATCGCCACCTTCCGTTTTCGCGACATGGCCGTGGGCGAGCACGCGCTCGCCGGTGCGCTGCGCTTTTTCGCCAAGGGCGTGCTCGACGAGACGTCCGTGGCCGAAGCGGTGCTGCGGCGCTACCTCGCGGCGGCCATTCTCACAGCCTGCGCGGCGGACCGGCTGTTTACCGAAGGTGGCTTCGAGGCGGCGTGTTTCAACCACGGCATCTACGTACCGCAGGGGCTCATCGGCGAGGCGGCGAGGGCGCGCGGCGTGCGCGTAGTGAATTGGAATCCGGCCTATCGCAGGCAGTGCTTCATCTTCAGCCACGGCACCACGTACCACCACACGCTCATGGATGAGCCGACGTCCGTCTGGTCGGAAATGCCGTGGACGGAGAAGATGGAGGCGCGGCTCACGGACTACCTCCAAAGCCGCTGGCACGGCACGCAGGACTGGATCTGGTTTCACGAAAAGCCGCAGTTCGAAATCGCCGAAATCGCCCGCAAAATCGGCGTCGATTTTTCGAAGCCGTGCATCGGACTGCTCACGAATGTGGTTTGGGACGCGCAGCTCCATTATCCCGCGAATGCTTTTCCCAACATGCTCGAATGGATCATGGAGACGATTCGCTACTTCGCGCGCCGACCGGAATTGCAGCTCGTCATCCGCGTCCATCCGGCGGAAATCCGCGGCACCGTGCGCTCGCGTCAGCTCGTCGCCGAGGAAATTGCCCGCGCTTTTCCCGAGCTGCCGCCGAATGTTTTCGTCATCGCGCCGGACAGCGACGTGAGCACGTACGCGGCAATGCTGCAATGCGACAGCGTGATCATCTACGGCACGAAGACGGGCGTTGAACTGACGAGCATGGGCGTGCCCGTCGTCGTAGCGGGCGAGGCATGGATCCGGAACAAAGGCGTCACGCTCGATGCGCGCTCGGCGGCGCATTATTTCGAGTTGCTCGACCGCCTGCCGCTGGGAAAACGCATGGACGATGATGCCGTGCGCCGCGCACGGAAATACGCATTCCATTTCTTTTTCCGCCGCATGATCCCGCTCCCGATGATGCAGACGGCGGAGGGCAAGTCGCCGTTCCGCGTGGCGATTCAAAGTATCGGCGAGCTGCGCCCCGGCGCGAACAAAGGGTTGGACGTGATCTGCGACGGCATCATCAGCGGCTCGCCGTTCGTCTATCCGGCAGAGGAAGACGCGGTGAAAACAGCGGAGGTCGCCCCGTGAGCGAAACCACCGCTGCAGCTGAGCGTGCGTCGGCAGGCGCTGCGCACCGGGCCTGCCGGCTCGGCATAGCACTCATGGGCAAGGGCGCGACGAATCATCTGCATCGGCCCGGCGTCGTGGAGGCGCTGCGAGCGCGTGGAATCAAAATCAGTTTCCTCGTGCGATCGGACTACGCGGCGTTACTCGCGCGCTTGCCCGGCGCGGAATACCGCGCCTGCTCGGTCGATTTGGGAGACGGCTGGCTCGCGCGTTTGCGCAATTTCGCGCGCTATTTTCGCAGCCTCTATCCGGCGCGCGAAGTCGGCGCGCGCATGCGCTACCGCGTCGCCGCGAGCAGCGGATTTCTTCCGCGAGCGCTCTACGCCATTGGCAAGCTCGTCGCCCGCAGTCGTAACTCGATGCGTGCCCTGCTCGCCGTCGAGTCGCTGTTTTACCGCGATGTACATGTGACCGGTGTGGAGCCACGCGACCTAGATCGGCTGCTCCTCCTCGGCACCGGCACCTATGGCACGGAGTCCGAGGGCGCGCTGACCTGGTGGGCGCGGCGGCACGGCGTCCCGGTGCTGCATTGCGTGGGCAATTACGACAGCCTTTCGTCCAAAGGATTTCGCGGCGTGCCCGTCGAGCGCCTGCTCGCATGGGGTTCGGCGATGCGTCAGGACGCCATTAGTCTCCACGCGATCCCGCCGGAGCGGGTCGTCTCGATTGGTGCGATCCGTTACGACCGCCTGCAGTCGGAGTGCGAGCCGGACAAAGCGAAATTTCTGCGCGGGTGCGGCCTTGATCCCGCGAAACCGGTGATCCTCTTTGCCGGCTCGACCTTCGAGTTTCATTACTTCGAGATACTCGAAATATTGCGCCTGCTCCATGCACAAGGCCGCGACTGCCAACTCATCCTGCGCGTCTATCCGAACAAGACGCTCATGGCCTCGCCCTTTATCCCCGCACTCATCGCCCACGCGCGCAGCCTCGCGGGCGTGCATGTGAGCGTGGGCGATCCTGATTTCGCCAGCGGCGCGGCGCACCTCGAAGTCCTCCAGATCGAGGAAACCGAGCTGGGAAACTCGCTCGCGTGGTGCGACCTCGTGATCAATCTCTACTCCACCATCGCGCTCGAAGGCTGCATCTTCGACAAGCCGGTCATCAATATGTGGTACTTCGGCCGGCACGATCAACGGACGCTGCGCCCGGCGATCGTCGTGGATTACCCGAGCTACCGGCATGTGCGGCGCATGGCGGCATACGGCGCGGTGAGCGTGGCGGAGAGCCGCACCGACTTGCAGAGGCTCATCGTGGAAAGTCTCGCGCACCCCGAGGCGCAGCGCGCCGCACGGGCGCGCGCGGTCGAACAGGAGTGTGGGGTTCTCGATGGGCACGCCTGCGATCGGCTCGCGGAGGAGTGCCTCAATTTCCGCCCATGATCACCGACTTCGTCATGCTCATCGCCCACCGCGTCACGCGCCCGGTGCGTCTGCATCGCGCGCGCCGTCACACGCCGCTGAAAATCAACTATGGCTGCGGCCAGTCCGCACAGCCTGGCTACGTGAATGTCGATCTCCGCTGGACGCGCGCGGTCGATGTCTTCGGCGATCTCGAATGGTGCGCGCGGCATTTCACCGGGCTGTGCGACGAGGTCTATGTCTCGCACGTCCTCGAGCACTACCGCTCGCCGGGAAAAGCCGGGCGCAACGGCCCCGAAACCGTGCTCGGCGCGATGCGCGCGATCCACCGCATGCTCAAGCCCGGCGGCCTCGTCCGCGTGGCCGTTCCGGACTTTGGCGCCGTCGCAAAAATCCACGCGGAAGGCCGGATGCCGCTCTATCCGCGGCTGCTCGGGCGCATCTGCGGCGAGCAGGATTATGCGCAAAACCGCCACCTCTGCGCGTTCGACCGTGCGTTCCTCGAATGGTGTCTCGGCCAAAGCGGGTTCGGCGATTTCGCCACGTGGGATCCGCGCGACATGGACTTCATTCACGATGCCAGCTTCGACGAACTCGAAGGCACGCGCACGAGCCTGAACGTGACCGCGCGTAAGATTTCCGCCGCATGAAAATACTCATCGACGGCCACATGCTGAAACAGGCGCACGGCGGCGTCAGTCGCGTCTGGCGCGAAACGCTGGGCCGCGTCATTGCGCAGTGCCCCGCCTACGAGTTCACGCTGTACCTCACAAACCGGGCCCGCAAAGGCGCGCCCACTTCACCGCGAGTCCGGCAGATCATCGAATGGGACTTGCCGCCCCGCGCATTGTTCAGCGCCTGGAGCCAGTGGCAGGCTCGTCGCACACGCGCGGATATCTTCCACTCGACCTATTACACCGACCCGCTCACGGCGGCACGGCGTATCGTAGTGACGGTCTATGACTTCAATCACGAGCGTTTGCCTGGTGTCACCGGCAGCACCCATATGATCGAAAAAAAGCGCGCGTGCATCCAGCGCGCCGACGCGCTCATCGCGATTTCCGAGGCCACGAAAAACGACCTGATCGAGTTCTGCCGCGTGCGCCCCGAATTGGTCACGGTCATGCCGCTCGCGTGCAACGAACTCTTTGCCTGCACGCCCACGCTGCCGGATGAAATCGCGGCCTTCATCGCAAAACACCGGCTCCGCCCGCCTTACTGGCTCTACGTCGGAAGGCGCGGCACCTACAAAAACTTCAGCACGCTTTTGCGCGCCTTCGCCGCCGTAGCCGGAGATACCGGCGGCTCGCTCGTGGTGGCGGGCGGGCGACCGGAGTTGGAAACGCACGAGATCGAGCTGCTCATTGCGCACCGACTCGAAGACCGCGTGGTCCTG
Source organism: Chthoniobacter sp. (assembly GCA_021414005.1). GTDB lineage: Bacteria > Verrucomicrobiota > Verrucomicrobiia > Chthoniobacterales > Chthoniobacteraceae > Chthoniobacter. Next base: position 405,059 of record JAIOPH010000027.1, read on the forward strand.
CTGCCCGGTATCTCCGACGATGCGCTTCGCGTGGCCTACGCCGGTGCCGCGGCGTTCGTTTTCCCTTCGCTCGCGGAAGGCTTTGGCCTGCCCGTGATCGAAGCGATGGGCTGCGGCTGCCCGGTTATCGCCTCCGACATCGCCGTCTTTCGCGAAGTCGCGGCCGAGGCCGCGCTTTACTTCGATCCGCATGACGTAACCGCTTTGGCTGACGCGATGCGTCGCTCACTTGAGCCCAACGTGCATGTGCCACTGGTCGCCGCCGGGCGCAAACGTGCAGCTGATTTTTCGTGGGAGAAATCCGCTACCATTCTGCGCGGTGTTTACGAGTCCCTCGCCTGACGTTCTTATGTTTTTCCGCCGACCCGTTGCCACCCTTGCCATCAGCATGCGCCCCACTTCCGGCCCGTGGGGCGGGAGCAGTATTTTTGTCTCGCAGCTTCGCGACTTTCTCACCATGCGCGGCTGGCGCGTGTGTTTCGACCTGCACCCCGGAGTGGATGCGATCCTGATCATCGACCCGCGCGAGGACTTGCAGTTCAAGGCCTTTGGTCCACGCGAGATTGCGGCTTTCAAGGAGAAGCATCCTCATGTGCGGATCATCCATCGCGTGAATGAATGCGATCAGCGCAAAGCCACCGACTGGATGGACAAGATGCTGGCCGGAGCCAATGCCCAGGCCGATCTCACGGTCTTCATCTCGGAATGGTTGCGCGATTACCACGCCCAGCGCTGGTTCGATTCCACCCGCCCACACACGGTCATTTACAACGGCGCGCCGGCGCGCTTCTTCCATCCGCTGGGTGCAGCCCGCTGGCGCGAGGGCGAGCCGATGCGCCTGGTCACACACCATTGGTCGGACAATCCGCTGAAGGGCTTCGCCGAATATGAGCAGATCGATGCGCTGATCGCCGACGGCAAGCTGCCGGGATTCGAGCTGTGGATTATCGGGCGCTGGCCAAAGACGATCACTTGGCGTGCTGCGCGCACCTTTCCGCCGGCCGCTGGACGTAAGCTCGGCGAGTTGATTAGACAGGGTCATCTCTACATCACCGCCACGCGCTGGGAGCCGTGCGGCATGCACCACGTCGAGGGTGCGCAATGCGGCCTACCGCTCGTCTATCACCGCCACGGTGGCGGAGTGGTCGAGGCGGGATTGCGTTACGGCGTGGGTTTCGATGCCGACGTGAAAACGGCACTGCTCGAAGCTCGCGACCGCTACGGCGAATTGCGGCGCAAACTTCTGGCCGCGATGCCTTCTGGCGACCGCATGTGCCTCGAATACATCGAGGCGATGCAGGCATCGCTCGTCAGTCGGTGACCCGATGCGGATCGCGTTTCTGCTGCTGCGACGACTCGTTCGTATTGAGGACATGCGGGCAGGCCGCGCGCCCACGGAGTTCGCCTACGGGGCATTGGAAATGGCCGCGCGCGGCGCGGTCGAGTGCATCGAGATCGACCCGTACGGCGAGCACGGCTGGCTCGACGCGCTGCCCGGCGCGAAACTCGTGCTCGGCAAAACGGAGCCGCGCCACTTCCGCGTCGCACGCCAGCTTTGCGAGCGACTGAACGCCTTTGATTGCGTCGTCTCGATGTGCGCGAAAACGGCCTCGGCACTTGGGTGGTTCGCACGACGCGGAAAACTGCGCCCGCCAATCGTTGCGATCCGGTGCGGCGTCATCAATGAGCGGCTGAATCCTCTCGCGCTCCGCGTGCAACGCGCGCTCGTCCACGCCAGCCACTCCATCCTTTTCGGCGAAGGCGAATACCGCCCGTTCCTCGATGAATTCAAACTCGGCGCCGACCAGGTCACCGTAAACCAGTTCGGCGTCGATGCCCGATTCTGGCGTCCCGGCGGCGAGCGCGGCGACTTCCTGCTCTCCGTCGGCAACGATTCGCAGCGTGATTTTTCCGCACTGCTCGACGCGGCCTTCGCGATCCCCGCGCCAATCCGCATCATCACGACGAGAAAATTGCGCGAACCGCTCCCTCCGAATGTCACCGTGCAACGCGGCGCGCTCAGCAGCCGCGAATTCACCGACGCCGAACTGCGCGACCTTTACCAGCGGGCGCGCTGCGTCGTTACTCCGCTGCGCGAGACCTATCAGCCCTCCGGGCAAAGCAGCACGCTCCAGGCGATGGCCTGCGGCACCCCGGTCGTGCTGACCCGCACGCGCGGTCTTTGGTCGTCGGCAATGATGCGTGACGGCGACAATGTTTTGCTCACTGCCCCCGGCGACAGCACAGCGCTCTCGGCGAACGTCCGACGACTGCTGGATGATCCCGTTGCCGCGGAAAGGATCGGCACTGCCGCGCGCGCCACTGTGGAGAATGAAGCCAGCATCGTCGCGTTCGCCGAGCGGCTGGAAGCGACATGTCGCCGTGTGACGGCCGCCCGCGCGCAATGAGCCGGAAGCTCCGCGTTGGCTTCGTCATCGACGGTCGCGTGCCGTCGCTGGCAAGCGTGGCGCAGCAAAAGATACGTCCGTGGGAATGGCTGTTCGGTTGCCGAACCAGTTCCTCGGTGGGCCTGATGCGCTTCGGCTGGATCGCCCGCGAACTCGCTGCGCAGGGGGCGAGCTATAGCTCGTATCACCCGCTCCGCCGCTACGACGCGGTCATCTTTCTCAAAAGCATGAGCGATGAGTCGCGCCTGCTCGCACAAGAGCTGCGCGCCAAAGATACGCGCGTGATTTTTGATGTGAACGTGGACTATTTCACCCCGTCGGAAGGCACATTCTACTACCGCGAAATGGCCCCAAGCGCGGAACAGCAGCGGCAGGCCCTGGCGATGGCGGCGCTCTCCGACGCGCTCATCGCCGACTCTTCGCACATCGCGCGAACCTGCGCCGGACATCATGCCTGCATCCGTTGGATCTCCGACAATGTGGACCTGCGCCAAGCCCCGCCGCGTCGCGCATGGGCGCGAACAGGGAAGCTCGACCTGCTGTGGAGTGGTGAGGCGGTGAAATTGTTTGAACTGTTGAGCATCGACGACGTGCTGCGCGAATTCGCCCGCCACGTCCGACTAACTCTCGTGACCGGTTCCCTCGCAGCGCTCGATCGCTGGGTGCCGCCGTGGCGCGCGCGTTTCGAGTCGCTACTCGGCACCATCGATCATCGCATCGTGCCGTGGAAATCGATCTCGAGCCTGCTTGATCTCTACAGCCACGGCGGCGTCTTCATCTCCCCGCGCTTTCTGGACAACACCTACAACCTCGGCCACACCGAATGGAAAATCGCCCTGCCCATGGCCTGCGGCCGCGTGGCGCTCGGCAGCCCGCTCCCGAGCTATCTCGATGTCGCCGGGCGCTCGTCGGGCCACGGCCTGCGCATCTGCTACGACACCACGCAGTGGCGGGAAACGTTCGACGCCATCTTATCGGACCGCTTCGATTTCGCGGGCGAGGAAAACGCCGCGCATGAGGTGATCGCCCGCCATTACAGCACGCCGGTGGTCGCTGCGGCGCATCGGCAATTCGTGGAGGAGATTTGTGGCTGAACGACGCATCGCATTCGTTTATATCAAGGGGCGCCTCGCCCGGTTGCCGGAGGTGCGGTGCGGGACCGCGCCGACGGAATTTTTCTACGGCGCCATCGAACTGGAACGGCAGGGCTGGAAGATCGAACACTACGAGATTGATCCCGACGCACCGGGCGACTTGCTGGCTCGCGCACTCACCTACCTGTTTCCGCTAAGCTGTCGCCCGGTGAAAATGGATCCGCGCCTGCTCACCCGCGGAGCGGCGCTCGCGGAGCGGCTGAACGCGTGCGACTGCATCGTCGCCACGGCGGGCAATATCGCCTTCGCGCTCGCGCTGCTCACGAAACTGGGGCGCATTCGCCGGCCGGTCATCGGCATCCAATGCGGGGTGCTGAACTACCCGCACAATTTCATTCGCAAAGCCGTCTCCCGGCGGCTGCTCGCACGCATGCACAGCATGCTTTTCGCCGACGGCGAGCTGGCGGAGATGCGCGCGTTTTTCGGCCTGCCCGAGGAGCGGATCGTGCCGAATGAATTCGGCGTCGATCTGGATTTCTGGAAGCCCGGCGATGGTGCGACTGGCGACTACGTCCTTTCCGTCGGCAACGACGGCCAACGCGATTACGAAACTCTCCTGCGCGCCGCGCCGCAGATCGGCTGTCCCATCCGCATCATCACCCGCCGCCCGCTGCCGCTGCCGTTGCCGCCAAATGTGACGCACATCGCCGGAAGCTGGCACGGTCGCGAACTCGACGACGACGCTCTCCGCGAAGTTTACCGCGGCGCGCGCTGCGTGGTCGTGCCGATCCGGCCCACGCTCCAGCCTTCGGGCCAAAGTGTGACGCTTCAGGCGATGGCCTGTGGTACGCCGGTCGTACTCACCGAGACCGCCGGGCTGTGGTCGCGCAAGGCACTCGTGAGCGGCGACAACATCCTGCTCGCACGACCCGGCGACGCAGCCGATCTCGCGAAAAATACGCACCGCGTTTTGGAGGAGGGTGAGCTTCGCATGCGGCTCGTCAGCCGCGGATTGGAAACCGTGCGCAACCACGGCGACATCCGGCTTTTCGCCGAGCGCACTGGGGAGTTGATCGAGCGCTGCTCCCGGTCGGCGGCGTGATGCCGCAAAACCTCGACACTCTCCATTCCGCCTACGCAATCTCCGCGCGCATGAATTCTTCGCTTTCTCCCGAAATGAAACCCGCCCCAGCCACCGGCTGGCTGCAAAACGCGGCGAACGAAGAGTGCCGTGCGCGGGTGTGGCAGCTCGGTCTGCTCACCGGTTTGAAATGTGAAGAAGACGGGATTTTCGCCCCGGCAAATTTTGAACGGGCGCTCGTGCTCGACCGCCTCATCCAGCTCCGCCGACCGCAGCGCATCCTCGAAATCGGCACCGGACGCGGGCTCGGCTGCATGAGCATGGCAGCGTCTGCGCGGAGTCACGGCCTGGCCGTGGAAATTACGACGCTCGATCTTTCGCCCACCGATCTGCCCATCCGCTGGCCCATCGAGATCGACGGAGCGCGTCAAGTGCTCAACGCGAGTCGCCGTGAAATTTGGAGCCTTCACATCGATCCCGCGCTTACTGCAGTATTGCGCGAAGTCACCGGCGAAACCACGCGAACGCTGCCGGCTCTCGCGCGCGAGCAACGGCAGTTCGACCTCATCTTTATCGACGCCGGCCACGACTTGTATTCCGTCGTTCACGATCTCGCCTACAGCACAAAGCTGCTCGCGCCCGGCGGAGCCATCCTCATGGATGACTTCGCACCGCTGGAGGAGTTCGGCCTCGGAACGTGCGTGGTCGCGCCCCACGCCCGGCGGTTTTTCGGCAAAGTGGAAATCTTTCCCACCGAGGGTCTGATTTACGGCGGCGCAGTGCAGCCCGAGGCTCCGCGCGGCATGGTGCTGCTAACTGACCCCATCGCGCAGGAGATCTCCGTCAGCCGAGCGCGTCTGTTCGCATGGCGGGCGGCGGAATTCGTTCTCCGCCTCTGTCACGCCGCGCCGTTTTTTCCGCTGCGCGCGACCCGTCCGTGATTGTCGATCGTCTGGCCCGTCTGCTCCCGCGCTCCGTGCGTCGGGCGCTGCGCGCGCCCGTGGACGTTCCGGCGCGGTTGTGGTTCCGGTACCGACTGCGGGCCGCGGATTTTCACCTCGCCAAAGACGGACCGGTGCTCAGCTATGGCGCGGCCCTATCGCAAAGCATAGGTGCGCTGGTGCAGGGCGGGCGGGTGAAGCTCACGCATCTCGACCGCGCGTTTCCGGCGCGCGCGGACTCTTTCAATGTGCTCTACCTCGTGAGCAGCGCGATCCCGCCGCATGCCCCGGAGTTGGTGCGCTTCGCGAAAGAGCGTGGCGTCAAATTCGTGTGGAATCAAAATGGCGTCGCCTATCCCGCGTGGGCCGGGCCGTTCACCGCCGAAGTGAATGACCCGATGCGCGCACTGCTGCGCGCGGCGGATTACGTCGTTTATCAAAGCGCCTTTTGCCGCGCCTCCGCAGACCGGTTGCTCGGCCGCGCCGAGTGTCCATCCGAGGTGCTGTTCAACCCTGTGGACACCGCGCTTTTTTCTCCCGCTGAAACGCCGCCGCCGCGGACGGAGATCCGCCTGCTCGCGATGGGTACGCACACCTACGCCGACCGCGTGCTCGTCACGCTACGCTGCCTCGCGGAGCTGCACCGCACAGGCCGTGCAGCCCGACTGACCATCGCGGGGCCAATGCAGTGGGCCGGTGCCGATGACGAGGTCCGGCGCACGATCAGCGCCCTTGGGCTGCGCGAACATGTCGCGCTGCGGCCCGCATTTTCACAAAGCGAGGCGGCGGAAATGTGTCGCGCGCACCACGTCCTGCTCCACCCGAAATACATGGACCCCTGCCCCACCGTAGTCATCGAGGCACTCGCCTGCGGCTTGCCCGTGGTCGGTCCCGCGAGCGGCGGACTACCGGAATTGGTGGATGCGGGCTCGGGCCGGCTGCTGCCGGTGCCGGAGGATTGGGAGCGCATGCATTCCCCCGATCCGGTGGCGATGAGCAACGCGGTGCAGGAGATCATCGCGGCGTGGCCCGCCTTCAGCGCGCAGGCCCGCCACCAGGCCGCCGCCCGCTTTGCCGTTGAACCGTGGCTGGAACGGCACGGAGAAATCTTTCGCGCGCTGCTGGCGGGCCGCCAATGACCGCACCTGACTCCACAACACCGCCGGTGACCGTGCTGATGACGATGTTCAACGCGGAGCAGCATGTGCGTGCCGCTGTCTCGAGCATCCTTCGCCAGACCTTTGCCGATTTTGAGTTCGTGATCGTTGACGATGGGTCGTCCGATGCGGGTCTGGTGATTGTGGAGAATTTTGGCGACCCGCGAATCCGCCTCATCCGCAACGAAAAGAACAAGGGCCAGACGGCGTGTTTGAATCAAGGACTGGCGCTGGCTCGTGGTGAATTTGTCGCGCGCCAGGACGCCGACGATATCGCGCTGCCCGAGCGGCTCGCGCGGCAAGTCGCGCGCCTTCGCGAGGATCGCGAACTCGTGTTGCTCGGCAGCCAGGCGTGGGTGATCGACGGCGCGGGCCGCTTCGAGGGGACGCTGAACACGCCGCTCGGAACCGACAGCATCGAATGGGCGGCGTTGTTCGAGAATCCGTTCATCCACGCCTCCGCGATGTTTCGCCGCGAGGCGGTCGTCCAGCTTGGCGGCTACGACGAATCGTTTCGCATTTGCCAGGACTACGACCTGTGGACGCGAGTCGCCGCGCGGTGCCGCACGGCGAATCTCGCCGACCGCCTCGTTCTCTACCGTCACACGCACGATTCGCTGTCGCACCGCGCGGAGGCGGCAAAACACGAGGAGTCGCTGAGGGTGCTACAGCGCTGGGCGGCGCGCGTTTTTCCGGCGACCAAAGTCTCCGCTGAAGATTTCGCGGCACTGATGAAATTTCGTGCAGGCATGTGCGCAGCCGACCTGCCCGCGTTTCGCAGGACTTTCGCGACGCTGCTCGCCGAGTACCGCTGCGCCCATCCGCGGGCTCGCGGCCGCGATTTCCTCCGCACCGTTGCACTTCAGCACGCCAAAGTGGCGCGCGACGTGGGTACGGCAAATTTCACTGCCGGACTTGCCGAACTCGCCCGCGCATTTTTCACCGATCCCGTTTCAATCATTCAATTGATTGGCGCGCGGCTCACCGGACGACGTTACGCCGCGCCATGAGATTTGTGCTGTTCTCGAGCTTTGCGCATCTCGTGCTGGAAAAAAGCACGTCGAAGGTTTCCGGCGGCGCGGAACTGCAAATGGCGCTGCTTGCGCGTCATCTGGCGCAACGGGGCCACGACGTAGTCCTGCTCGGCACCGACGAAGGCCAGCCTGACCGGCGCACGCTCGACGGCGTGCGCACGCGTACCGGCGGGCGCTATCACACGGGTGCGCTCCTCGACACGCTCCGCGCGTTGCCGCGCGTGTACCGCGTGCTACGCGAGGAACGTCCCGAGTGGGTGGCGGTCATGGGTGCGGGCACATGGGTCTTTCTCCTCACGCTTTTGCGACGCCGCCTCGGTTATTCGCTGGCCTTCATTTCCGGCAGCGACATTGACGTGAATGGCGATTACCGACGAATGAACCCCGTCCGCGGCGCGCTTTACGAATTCGCGCTGCGGCGCGTGGACCGGCACATCGCGATGTCCGAATATCAGCGCGGCGAGTTTGCGCGACTCGGCTTTCAACCGGGCATCTATCGCAATCTGGTTCCGCCCGCGCCGGAGCCAGCCGAAGCGTCGAAGGACATCGACTTCCTGTGGGTCTCGAGCGCCCAGCAGCTCAAGCGCCCGGACATCTTTCTCGATCTTGCGGCAGCGCTGCCGCAGGCGCGCTGCGTGATGATTTGTCCGCTCAAAGACGACCACGCTCTTTGGGAAAGCGTGCGGCGGCGAGCTGCGAAAATCGCCAATCTGGAGTTTCACCCGCTGGTTCCTTATCACGAAGTGCAGCGCTTCTTTCATCGCGCGCGCATCTTCGTGAACACTTCCGATTTCGAGGGATTTCCCAACACCTTTCTGCAAGCCGGCATGGGCCGCACGGCGCTGCTCTCACTGCGGGTCGATCCCGATGGCATGATTTCGCGTGACGGTGCGGGGCTCTGCGCGGGCGGAAGCATCGGACGTTTGCAGGAAGCCGCGCGGGAGATGCTCGGTGACGCCGTGGCGCTCGAGCGCATGCAGTCGCGTTGCGCGGACTACTTTGCGCGTCATCACGACTCGCAGGCAAATGTGGATGCCTTCCTCGCAACCCTCGCAACCCTCGCGGCCCGCTGAGGCCCGAATCCCATGCCGCCAGCCAAATACCGCGTGCTGCATGTCATCGACAGCTTCGACCTTGGCGGTGCGCAGACCGCGCTGCTGAATCTGCTTCGCTACGCCGACCGCGAGCGTTTTGAACCCGAAGTGGCGTGCATGCATGGACGCGGAGTTTTCTGGGAACAATTCGCGGCGCTGGGCGTTCCGGTCCACTCGCTGTCTCCCGCGAAGTGGCTCCCACTCTACGTCTGGCGGCTCGCGCGGCTGCTCACGGCGCGGCGCTTCGACATCGTGCATTGCCACTTGTTCGGCGCAAACTGGATCGCGAAACCGGTCGCCGCACTGCTCGGCGTCCGGGTGCGGATCAACCACGATCAATGCAACGACCGCCTGCGCCACGACAGCCGCTGGGCGCGCTGGTTGGACACCGCGACAAACCACCTCTCGACACACGTTTGCGCGGTTTCAAAATCCACGCGCGACTTTCTCACCGAGCGCGAGGCGCTGCCGGCGGGGCGGGTTTCCGTGATTTACAACGGCGTGGACGCCGAGCGTTACACGCCCGCAAAGGCTGATGCCGACAAGGCCGCGAGCGCACCGCTCGTCGCCGGCGTGGGGCGGTTGCATCCGCAGAAAGACTTCGCGCTGTTCCTCGATGTCGCCGCCGAGCTAGCGAGGCGAAGCGCGGATGTGCGCTTCGTTATCGCGGGCACCGGACCGGAGGAGGCATCGCTGAAAGCGAAGGCCGCGGCGCTCGGGTTGGCGGGGCGGGTGAGGTTCGCCGGGCATGTCGCCGATCCGCGCACGATCTACGCGGCGACGGATGTGCTGCTGCTGACGTCGCGTTACGAAGGCACGCCGCTCACGGTGCTGGAAGCGATGGCCAGCGGCGTTCCGGTGGTCGCGCCGAAGCTGGATGGGCTGGAGGAAATTCTGGTGGACGGCGCTGACTGCTTTCTCGTGCCTCCCGGCGCGAGCGGGGAGTTCGCGGATCGGGTCGCGGATTTACTCGCGAGCCCGGAGCTGCGCGCGCGTTTTGCGGCTGCGGCGCGGGCGAAAGTCGCGGCATCGTTTTCCGCCGAAACGATGGCCGCGCAGGTGGAAAGAATTTACATCAGCGCTCTCGAAGAAGCAGGCGAACCTGGCCGGCGACGTCAGTGAGAGCGTTCAGGGAGCGGAGGCGTCCGCGGGCGTCGAGCAGCCACACCGTGGGGACGGCATTGATGCCGAGGGAGCGGACGAGCGGGCTTTCCCAGCTCTGGCCGTCGAAGGCCACGGGCCACTTCACGGCGCGCGCTTGCAGGAAGGCGTCGAGGGTTTCGCGCTTTTCATCGAGGCTCACGCCGAGGACGTGGACGCTGCTGGGCGGCAGTTCGGTTAAGGCGTTTTGCACCGCCAGAATCGCACCTACCGAAGGCCGCGACGGCGCGGCGAAAAAGACGATCAGCACAGGGCGACCGCGGAGGTCGGCGAGCTTGATTTCGCGCCCCTGGATGGAGGTGAAAGTGAGGGCGACTTCCTGGCTGAGCAGGCGCACCCGCTTGAGATCATCAGCAATGCGGGCCTTGAGCTGGTCTTCCTTTGCGAGCGGCTCGGCGTCGGCGAGCAGGGCCTCCTTGACCTTGGGTTGAGCGTCGAAAAGCGTGGCGACTTCGGCGAGCAATTCAGCGAGCCGGCGGTCGGCGGGATGCGCTTCCTGAAACTTCCGCGCAGCGGCGAGCAGCTCGGTGCGGCGGGCCGGCGTGACCTCGCGAAGATTGCGCATGAGGCGGGCGACTTTGGCGAAATCGAGTTCGACGCGCTGCTCGGGCGTGGCGGTCTTTTCGAGGTCGTCGAGGATCTTTGCTCCCTCGGCGCGCACTTTGTCCGACTCTTGAAAATCGCCGCGAATCTGGAGCAATCGGGCCAGCCGCAGGCGCGCCTCAAAGGCCCGGCCATCGTCGGCGTGGGCGCTGAGAAAGCCGCGTAAAGCCCGCTCCTGTTTGGCGAGATGCGCAAGGATCGCTTCCCGCGCGCCAGCTTCGGTCGGCGGTTTCTCCTGCGGACCCACATCAAGGGCGGCGAGCGCCTTCCAATCGGCATCGGCGTCGCCGGCGCGAACCGCGGCGTGGCTGAGCGCGGACGCCAAGAGAAGGGCGACGAGGCCGCGCAGCGGGCGCGATGGAGTGATGCGGGTCATTTTTTGTTGAGAGGCACGATCGTCGCCGAGACCGCGCGATGATCGCTGGCGGCGCTCCAAACTTCCGAGCGATTCACGCGCCCGGAGTTGGGCACGAGATCGCGCACGAGCGCGGGGCTGACGAACAGGTAATCGATGCGGGCGTAAACTTCCGCCGTTTTCCAATAGTGGGTCCAGCGGTCGCCGAGATCGTCCCTGGCCGGCACGTCATCGAGGTAGGTGGGCGTGCCCCGGATGCCGCTGATCTCGGCAAACATGGGCGTGTCCTTGGTGTCATTGAAATCGCCGTAGCAGACGAGGTTCGTCTCTGGCGCGGCAACGAGGATTTTCTCCAGATGCCGTCGCAGTTCCTGCGCTTCGTGCCGGCGCACCACGGCCTCGCCCTCGGCCACGGCGAGCTTCGACTTCAGATGCGCTCCGACCATGCGGAGCTGGTAGTCGGGCGCGACCTGGATCGTCACATCGAGGAAACCGCGGCGCACTTTCTCCGGCTGGCCGGTGATTTCAAAAGGGACATCGGCCCGCGAGTGGCGCGCCACGATGGGAAAGCGGCTGACCAGCGCGAGATGCCGGTCGGGATCGGCGGCCTGCAGGTATTCGGAATCCACGTAGCCAAGCCCCTCCGCGGCGAGCCGCTTCTTGAAGTCCTCGAACCGCTCCGGCGAACCCATTTCGCACACCCCGAGCACGTCGGGATTGATCTCCTTGATGACGCGGATCACCGCCGCGATCGCCGCCTCGGTCTTGGGTTTCCCGCGCGATTTTCCGCCTTCCGGCACTGGTTCCGCGCCGAGGTAGTTTTCGACGTTGTAGGTGGCGACGACAATGGCCTTGGGCTCCGCGGCCAGGCGCAGCGTGGTGGCAAAGATCAGCGCCAGAGCCAGCGCGGTGGGGGATTTCATCCGGCGAAAATAGGAGGGGGAAAAAGCGAGGGCCAGCCATTTCCAGAACCGCGACGGAGTCAGTGGGCCAAAGGGTTCCGCACGACACATTTTTGCGCGTGAACGTTGCCGCCATGACGAAAGGCGATACGGTCCGCGCGATGAAATGCCCGTCCCGTTTCCTGCTGCTCCGCGTCGCATTCGCCTTCACCCTGCTCGCAAGTTTCGGAGCCTGGGCGGAGGAAGCATCGACGGAACCGGCAGCGGCAACGAAAGTCGCTCCCGCGCCGGAGGATCCCCTTGGCAAACGGGCGTGGGAACTGATGACGGCCGGCAAGCTGATGACTGCGGACGTTTTTTCCGCACAGGAAAAAGCGCCGCAGCCCGGTCCGGTGGAACTCGAACCGAGGCGCACAGCCCCGCTCTCCGGGAGGGAGATGGCGCGTCACGCGGCAGCGAGCTACCTGCGCGCGGGCTGGTTTTTCCAATGCACCCGATGCGACAAGTGGCACACGAATTTCTCCGGCGGGTATGCCATCGCCAAGGACGCCGCCGTCACCGCCCATCATGTGATGCAGCCGCCGCAGAATGCGAAGCAAGGCACGGCTCACGCGATCCTCGTGCGCGGCGAAAGCGAAGTGCTGCCCGTCGTCGCCGTAATTGCGGACGACGCCACCACGGACGCGGTGGTGCTGCGCGTGGGAGTGAATGACCTGAAACCGCTGCCTCTGGCGGCCGAGGTGCAAGCGGGTGACAGCGTTTGGTGCCTGAGCGATCCGCACGGCGCGCGCGGCTACCTCAGCAACGGGATCGTCAACCGCCTCTATGTCCGCGAGCCGGGAAAAGGGGAGAACGATCCGCGGACGCAGCGCCTCAATGTGAGTACCGACTGGGCGCCCGGCAGCAGCGGAGCGGCGGTGCTCGATGGGTGCGGCAATGTCGTGGGGCATGTCGGGAGCATTCAGGGCTTTCTCGGGCAGCCCAAGCCCGATGCGCCCAAGCAGCCGGTGATCACCGAAATGGTGTTGCACGAGGGAATTCCGGCGAAGAGCGTGCTAACACTGATCAACAAGTAACCGCCGGGGGAAGGACGCGCCCTTTCCACACCGCCGCCTAAAGCGGCTCGATGCTCATCGCGCCGGTGGTCATGGTCCAGGCATCGGCGAGGGGCAGGCGCTTGAGTTCGTGGCCCGCACCCCAAGAGTCGGAGAAGAGGATTTCCTCCTTCTGGGTGTTGTAGCCGATAATCAGGCGCATGTGGCCACCGGCGGTTTGCGGGATGCCCTTTTCCGTGGTGAGGCCGAGCATGACTGTCCAGAGCAGCGGCACACCCTGGTCGATGTGGGTCTGGATCTGGCGCTGGAAACGGCTCATGTCGGATTTGCTTTTCGTCCGCACGTCCTTGAGCACCGCGCCATTCATCGCGCGGTACACGGCACCGACGTCAATCATGTGGCCGGGGTCGGGAACTTCGGCGACACCGGCTTTTTTGGCGGCGCGGTTGTAGTCGGCGATGAGCTTGAGGAGGTCGCGGATGGAGTCGCCGGGCTGCACGTCGCGCACGCGCACTTTCAGTCGGGCACCGAGTTTTTTCAGCGCAGTCATCATGGCGTCGGAACTCGTGCCGCCTTCGGTGGAGGTGTTGGCGACTTGGGCCAGTTCGTTGGCATCCACCGACCCGCCGTAGTAGCGCATCACGCGCTCCACACTGGCGACGACGCAGTAGCCTTTCTGGCCCTGGTCCACCATGGGCACGTCGCCGATCCAGACGTCGCCGGAAGCGGCGTCCTTTTTCACATGAGCCGGGCCGGAAAATTTCGCGGTGTGCGCGGATGTAGCCGCGCCCGCGAGAAGACCGAGTTTCTTCTCCGGGCCGGAAACTTCGAGACGAACGAACTCGGCGCGAAAGGGGATGTCGCGCGTCTTTACCGCCTTGGTTTTGCTGTATTCGAGGAGGTAGCGCGCCTGGGGCGTGGACCAGAGCAAGCCGTCGGCTTTGACGGCATTGGTCGGGTCTTTGCCGCGGGCGGTGAACTTCACCTTCGTCGCGGCGGAAATGGCGTCCGCCGCCGTGCGCACCAGGGTGTCGAATTTCTCCTCCGGCCAGTCGCCGGAATCGCCGCGCCCGTAAAGCGTGACGCTGATTTCCTTGAGCGCGCCGGATTCGAAGCGCGCGACGCTTTCCACCACGGGCAGGCCGAAGGCCGTGGCCCCCGACCCGGCGACCCGCGCCGAATCTTGCGCGTTCGAGGTCCATCGGTAGCCCAGATTTCCCGCCGTGGCCATGAAGTCGGACGACTTCATGGCCCATACGTTTTCCGCGGTGAAAAGCGGGTCGAGCGGCGCGGCGAAAGCGGACGCGGTGGCGAACGCGAGGACGACGAGGCGGCGGAGCAGACGGTTCATGGGAGGCGGGGTTGTTGCTGGGTGAGGCAGTGAAAGGCGCCGAGTCCCCAGATGAGTTCGCGGCAGTCAATGGGCACGATTTCGCGGTCGGGGAAGGCTTTCTCCAAAACGGCACAGGCCCATTTGTCGTTCACGTCGGAGAAGGCGGGGAGGAGCACGACGCGGTTGGCGATGTAGAAATTCGCATAGCTCGCGGGCAGGCGCAGGTCTTCGCGCACGATGCGGCCGGGCATGGGTAGGACGTGGATTTCGAGCGGCGTGCCGTCTTCGGCGTGCATGCTGCGGAGCGCTTCCAGATTAGCCTGGAGCGGGTCGTGGTTGTGGTCGTTTTCGTCTTCCTCGATGACCGTGACGACGGAGGTGCGGCTGACGAAACGCGTGAGGTCATCCACATGGCCGTCGGTGTCGTCGCCCTCGATGCCGTCGCCGAGCCAGAGGATGTTTTTCACGCCAAGGAAATCGCGCAGGCGCTGCTCGATGTCCTTTTGGGCGAGGTCGGGATTGCGGTTGGGGTTGAGCAGGCAGGATTTCGTGGTGAGCAGCGTGCCCGCACCGTTGACATCGATGGAGCCGCCTTCGAGGACCATTTTGGGAAAGTAGATCGGCAGTCCCTGCTCCTCGGCGATGCGCTTGGGCACGTCGTCGTCGAAGTCGAAGGGCGGATATTTCCAGCCCCACGCGTTGTAGTCCCAGTCCACGATGGCGAGCCGGGGCGCGGCGTCGCGGGTGAGGTAGATGGGGCCGTGATCGCGGCACCACGGTTCGTTGGTCGCGATGCGAAAGAAGGTCACATGATCCGTGGCCACGCCGGCCTTGGCGAGGTGGCCGCGGACGAGCGTTTCGTGTTTCGCATCACAAACGTTGATGTGGACGTTTTCCGAACGCCCCAACGCGCGGACCATTTCGGCGAGAGTGGGCACGATGCGCTCGTAGGAATCGGGAAAGCTGACGCCGTCCGGGCGCGGCCAGGAAAGCCAGGTGGCCTCGTGCGGCTCCCACTCGGCGGGCATGCGGTAACCGCGGGCGGCGGGGGTCTCAGTGCTAGTGGCGGTGTGGGGCATGGGGCAGGAAGAAAATCTGACCTAGTCGATGAACCGCTTCCCGATGTCCCCGTAAGCATCAATCCGCCGGTCGCGAAAGAACGGCCAATGCGTGCGCTGGGTGTCGAGTGCGTCGAGATCAGCTTCAACGATGAGGATTTCCTCCTCGCTCACCGACGCTTTCGCCACGATCTGCCCGGCAGGATCGGCGACGAAACTTTGGCCCCAAAACTCGATGCCAGCGCCGCCGTCGGGCGCTTCGTGGCCGATGCGGTTGGGCACGGCGACGTAGCAGCCATTGGCGATGGCGTGGGAGCGCTGGATCGTCTCCCACGCGCCGTGCTGCCGCGCGCCAAACTCGGCCTTTTCGCCCGGATGCCAGCCGATGGCGGTGGGGAAAAAGAGAATCTCCGCGCCGGCGAGGGCGGTCAGCCGCGCGGACTCGGGATACCACTGGTCCCAGCAGACACAGACGCCGATTTTCGCGTAGCGGGTCTGCCAGGCGCGGAAGCCGAGATCGCCGGGCGTGAAGTAAAACTTCTCGTAGAAAAGCGGGTCGTCCGGGATGTGCATCTTCCGGTATTTGCCGAGGTAACGGCCATCGGCGTCGATGATCGCGGCGGTGTTGTGATAGAGGCCGGCACTGCGCTTTTCAAAAAGCGAGGCGATGATGACGAGGCCGCGTTCCTGCGCGAGCCGGGCCAGCGCCTCGGTGCTCGGGCCGGGGACTTCCTCGGCGAGCTGGAAGTATTTGTGATCCTCGACCTGGCAGAAGTATTGCGAGGTGAAAAGCTCCTGCAGGCAGACGATCTGCGCGCCGCGATCCGCGGCCTCCGCGGTCCTGGCGAGGGCCTTGGCGAGGTTCGCGCGCGGATCCGCGGTGCAGCGCATCTGGACAAGGCCGAGGGTGACTTTGCGAGTGGTGGACGACATGCGAAAAAGGGAATCCGCCACGCCGCGCACCGGCGCGGCGTGGGCGTGGGGATAGTGGGATGGCACGGACCGGAACGCAACCGGTGAAATGGCCGCGCCCGGGCGGAAGCCGCGCGACTACTTGATCGAGTCGGCAGCGACGATCTTCACGCTTTCAACGCCGACACGCTCCTTGGGCTTGCTCGGCTCGCCACCGGCACTCGGGCCGACCGGCGTGTCGCCGAGTTTTTTCAGCACGTCCTCGCCTTTGATGAGCTTGCCGAAGCAGGTGTATTTGCCGTTGAGCGCCTGGGCCCCTTCGAGGCAGATGAAAAACTGGCAGCTCGCGGAATCGGGATTCGCCGCGCGGGCCATCGAGATCACGCCAAAGTCGTGTTTCCGCTCGCTGAATTCCGCCTTCAATTTCTCGTCCGCGCTGCCCGTGCCCCACAGCATTTCCTTGCTCGGGTCTTTGGAAAGTGGATCGCCGCCCTGAATCATGAAGCCCTTGATGATGCGGTGAAACGCGGTGCCGTCATAGAACCCCTTCTTCGCGAGCATGATGAAATTCGCCACCGTCTTCGGCGCGGTTTCCGGCCAGAACTCGATGACCATTTCGCCGGCGGAAGTCTTGATGACCGCGACCTCTTTGGCCTCCGCCGCGCGGGCGGCAGGAGCGAGGGCCAAGGCGAGGGCGGTGGTGGTGAGGATGAAAGAATGGAGAAGTTTTTTCATAAGGCCGGGAGATTTGCCACGCGCCAGCCGTGCTGTCACGCGGAGAAAATGCGAACGGATTCACCGGCCGGCTTGCCCTGCCGGAACGGCTACGTGAAGGTTGCAACGCGGTTTTCGGTCGCTACTATGCGCCCTCGTCATTCATGAAATCCCACGCCCTTTTTCTGGCTGCACTGCTCGGAGCGGCGACGCTCCACGCGCAGGAGGCCAGTCCCCCAGACACCCAGTCGCCGGTGCTCCTCGCGCAGGCTTCCGCTCCATCAAAAAAGGACAGCGCCGTGACGGCGATCAATGATCGCGGGGCCAAGGACGGCGCGGCGGGGGAGGACACGACGAGGATTCCGGCTGGTAGTGCGACCACTCAAGTGGGTGGCGGCACGCGGAAGGACGGGGTCGCTGCGGCCTCAGTGAAGTCCGTAACATTGCTCCAGATGATTCAGGATGGTGGCTGGCCGATGATCCCGCTCGGTATCCTCTCGGTGGTCACCGTGATGCTGGTGCTCGTCTATCTTTTCACTCTTCGCCGCAGCTCCATCCTCACACCTCAGTACATGAACACGGCTGATGTGCTTTTGAAAAAGCGGGACTACCTCGGCCTGCTCGCCATCTCCAGCCGGCACAGCGAGGCCGTAGCGCGGGTAGTCCAACGCACACTGGATTTCGCAACGAAAAACCCGACTGCCACCTACGAGGTCGTGCGCGAGATCGCGGAGACCGAGGCCGGCAGCCAGGCGGCTTCACTCCAGCATCGTACCGTGTATCTCGCGGACATCGGGATGCTCTCGCCGATGATCGGACTGCTCGGCACGGTCATCGGTTTGATCAGTTCCTTTACCGAACTGTCGAGCGGCCAGACCGGCATGAATCGCGACATCGGACTGGCGCACGGCGTCTCTCAAGCCCTCGTAGCCACGGCGGGCGGTTTGGTGCTCGGCATCGTCGCAATGTTTTTCTACTCCCTCTTTCGCAACCGGGTGCAGAGCCTGATCTCCGACCTCGAGATCGCCACTGCGCATCTCATTGGGCTGGTCGCGCTGAACTATGGCAAGAAGCGCGAAGGCTCGCGCATAGCCGTGGACGAAGAGTTTTAGTCGCCCCGCATGAATCTCCGCAAACGCGCCGAGCCGCAAACCATGGGTTTCCAAATCGCCCCGATGGTGGACATCCTCCTCGTGCTGCTCTGCTTCTTCATTGTCACGTGGAGTTTTGCCAAGAAGGAGCTGGATCTACCTGTGCGCGTGCCCTCGGCACAGAACGCCACGGAATCCGCCTCCGTGGTCAACCAAACGGTGCTCAATATCCGCACCGACGGCACCGTGGTGTGGAATAACAAGATCGTGCCCCGCCCCGAGTTGCTGGACCGCCTGAAGGAACTCTCCGGCCTGTATCCCGACTATTCGATCATCGTGCGTGGCGACGAAAACGCGAAGTTCACCTATATCAACGCGGTGCTCGACGTTTGCCGGGAGGCCAACATCTGGAACGTCGCGTTTGCCACGCGTAAAGCGGAATGAAGCGCCGGGGTCTCGCAGGAGTGAGTTTGGCAGCGCTGGTTTTTGCGCTGCCGCAAGTCCAAGGGCAGGACGGCGCACCGCCGCTCAAGCCTTTCGCACTGGATGACGACGGGAAGCCGATCCCGCGCGCTGAACCCGTGGCCCCGCGACCGGCGACCCCGCGGCCGCTGCCGGTCGCCACGCCGCGGCCACCCGGCGTCGTCGCGCCGCCGCCCCGCCCCGTCGCGGTACCCGATCCCGCCGATCCCGGCACCATCCGCGTGGGCCCCACCGGTACGGCGCGGACCGCCGAGCAGCTCCAGCTCGACGTGGCGAATGGCTACTACGCCAAGAAGATGTTCGATTTGGCCGCGCCCGAGTACGAGAAATACCTGTCGCTTTACTCGAACACCGAGCAGCGGCCCGAGGCGCTCTTTCGCCTCGGCGAATCCTACCGCCGCAACGGCACGCTGAACGCCGCGCGGAACGCCTACGAGACCCTGCTCGCGCAGTTTCAGAATGGCGACTTCATCGGGCCGGCGGCCTATCGACTCGCGGAGATTTGTTACTCCGAAAAGCAATACCGCGAGGCGCTCAACCTTTACCGCAAAGCCTCCGTGCGGCTGAAAGATCCCGCCGTGGTGAACTCGGCGAAGTTCTTCACCGGACGCTCGCTCGAAGCACTTGGGCAGAAAGGCGACGCCCGCATCGCCTACGAGGATCTCGCCGCAACCAGCGAGGCCAATCCCTTTCAAGATGCCAGCCGCTACTCCGCCGCGCTGCTGCTCAAGGATGCCGGTCGCACCGCCGACGCGCTGAGGCAGATGCAGGTCCTGGCGGTCAAAGCCGAAAACCCCGACCAAAAACTCGAGGCCACCGTCCGCACCGGTCTGTGGTCGCTGGAACTTGAACCTCCGAAGCCCGCCGACGCCGAGGCTGCCTTCAAGAAGGCGCTCACCATGCCCGGTCCCGCGCGCTGGAAAGAGGTCGCTCAGGTCGGCGTGCTGCGGGTCGCTTATGATGGCGGGAAATATCAGCAGGTCGTCGATGCCTACAATCAGCCCGGCCAGAAGTATTCGGCCGACGTGCTGCCCGAGTTGCTCACTTTGGTGTCCAACGCCTTGCGCCAGCTCGGCAAGGCCGACGAGGCCATGCGCTACTATGATCAGATACTCAAAGATTTCCCCAATTCGGTCTATTCCCGCGAAGCGCAGTACGAGCGACTGAAGATGCTCTACACCAGCGGCAGCGATCAGATCCTGCCCGCCATCGAGCAGTATCTCGCCGCCAATCCCGAGTCCGAGAAACGCGATCAGACGCTACTGATGAAAGCGGAGATCTATTTCAAAAAGAAGGACTACGCTAACGCGGCACCTCTTTACTCCTCAGTCGAGCTTTCCCGCCAACTCGCCGGCACCATGAAAGCCGAGGCGCTCTTTAAACTCGGCTGGTGCCAAATGGAGTTGAAAGCCGTGGATCAGGCCACCAAAGCGTTTACCGCCTTCATCGACGGCTACCCCACCCACAAGCTCATCCCCGGAGCGCTCCTCCAGCGCGCCCTCGGCTGGCAATCGCAGAAAAATCTCGGTGCCGCACTCGCCGACTACAACGACCTCATCAAGAGATTTCCCAAGGCCGCCGAGCGCGAAATGGCCCTGCACCAGAAGGGGCTCATCCTCGGCATGCAGGGCGACAACCCTGCGATGGTCGAAGCCTTCAAACTCCTCCTCGCCGAATACCCGAAAACAGCCGCCCGTCCGCAGGCCGTCTATTGGCTCGGCTGGGCCGCCTTTGAAGCCAAGAACTACAAGGATGCCGTGCCGTATCTGGAAGAGGCGCGGAAGCTGGAGAAAGAGCAGTTCGGCGAGAAGGCCAGCATCCGGCTGCTGCTCTCGCAATACAATCTCGAGGACAAGGTCGCCACCGCGCGCGAGGTGGATTTTTACACGAAAGAGGGCAAGACCAAGGTGCCGGCGGCCATCCTCCGCTGGCTCGGCACCGAACTGCACAAAGGCGGTGCCTTTGAGTCTGCCGAGAAATACCTCCTCCTGCTCACCCCGAGCGACGAGGTCACGCCCGACGATTTCCTCCTCCTCGGACGCACCCAGCATGTGCTCGAAAAATACCAGGAAGCCGCCAATAGCGTCGCCACCTACCTCAAGACCGTAAAGCTCCCCAACCAGCGCGCCAACGGCCTGCTCACCCTGGCGAAATCGCAGATTGCGCTCAAGGAATTCGACGCCGCGCAGGAATCCGTGTACGCCGCGCTCAACCTCCAGCCCGAAGGCGACCTCAACGCCGAAGGCAAGATCAGCGCCGGCGACATCCAAATGGCCCGCGGCAAATCGGAGGAAGCCGCGAAGCTCTACGAAACGGTGTATTTGGCCGGCGTGGACCACCCCGAGATCACCCCGCGCTCCCTTACCAAAGCCATTCAGGCCTACCGCGCCGCCGGCAATGATGAGAAGGTCAAGAAGCTCAACAACCTCCTCCAAAGCCGCTATCCCGAATACGTTCAGGGGCACAAGGTGCCGTAAATCTCCGTTCAGGGGATGGCGGAGCGGGAGCACTTCGCTCGACGCGCTGCGTCAAAAATAAAACGGAATCCCCAGCTTCTTGAACTCCGCCTTTTGCTCGCCGAGCCAGGCGTCGCCGAGTTTTTCGAAGCCACCATTTTCGCGGTAGCTGGCGAGGAAGGCGTTTACTTTCGCGCGGAGCTCGTTGTCGCCTTTCCGCACGCCGATGGCCCAGCCCTCCTGCTGGAATGGTGTGAGAATCGCGCGGGTGGTGTCGGGGTTTTTGCGCGCATTTTTGAAGGCGGACATTTGGTCGTAAATGAAGGCCTCGGCTTTGCCCTGCACGACTTCGAGCACGCAGGCGTTTTCGTTGTCGAGCACGAGCGGGCGCGCGGATTTGAGGGCGCGCAGGGCGTAGAGATGGCCGGTGGTGCCTTTCTTCACGGCAATGCGGTGACCGGGTTGGTCGGCGTCGGCGATGGACTGAATGCCGCTTTTCGCAGGAACGAGGAGGCAGAGGCCGGTCTTGAGGTAAGGCTCGGAAAAATCGATCGACTGCGCGCGCTCGGGCGTGGCGGTCATGGAAGAAATGATGATGTCGATCTTGCCAGTTTTGAGCGCGGGTATGAGGCCGTCAAATGGGAGATTCTGGATTTCCACAACCATGCCGAGCTGCGCGCCGAGCGCCCGCGCGAGGTCCACGCTCACGCCCGCCGGCTCACCGCGCGGATCGCGCATTTCAAACGGCGGGTAGGCCAGTTCCATGCCGACGAGAAGCTTCTTTTCCCCGGCCCAAGCGGTGACGGTGAGGAGCAGCGCGAGGAAAAGGCGGACGAAGGATTTCACGGGCATGAATTCTAGGCAGCGAGGAAGGGCTGCCAAGTGGCGATCTCATTTTTGGCAAATCCAAGCCGCGCGAGCAGCGGCATGCGAATCTTTGAATGAAACTCCAGCCAGTCAGTCCGAAGCTACATTGCCATGAAACTCAAAGCGCTCCTCTTTCTCCTCCTCGCCGCGATCCTCCCTCTCGCTGCGCCGCGACCGGCACAGGCCGCGGATGTGTCGTTCGACTATTTCTACGATGCGCTCCTGCCGTACGGCGAATGGATCGAAATCGCCGATTACGGCTTTTGCTGGAGACCCACGGAGGTCGAGGCGGACTGGACGCCTTACGCGGATGGCTACTGGGCTTTCACCGACGCGGGCTGGACGTGGGTCGGCTACGAGGACTTCGCGGGCATCGTGTATCACTACGGGCGCTGGATTTCGGTGGAAGGCGAGGGCTGGTGCTGGGTGCCGGATTATGAGTGGGGACCGGCATGGGTTTCGTGGCGAAAGAGCGACGACTACGTCGGCTGGGCACCGCTGCCACCGCGCGCCTACTGGCAGCCGGAGATCGGCATCAGCACCTGGGTGGATACGGTGTGCGACATCGGCCCGGCGTTCTATAGCTTCTGCCGCGTGCGCGATTTTGGCGCGCCGGTGCTGCGTCCGGTCATCATAAACCGCGCGCGCAATGTGACGATCATCCGCTCAACCGTGAACATCACGAACATCACCTACAACTCCTACGGGGACGTGCCGGTGATCTACAATGGCGGGCTCAGTTTCGCCTTCATCAACAGGCAAAGCGAGCGGCCCATTCCGGCTCTGAAACTCGTACGCCACACCCGCTTCGACCGGCCGGACTTTCACAGCGGGCCGGGCCGCTTTTCTCCCAATGCGCGCACCGTGGGAAACCAGCTCATCGTCAATGCGCCCATCGTCGCGCCTCCCGCGCAGCCGGGCTTTTTGAAGGACAAGGTGAAGAAGGTTTTCGCGGCGGACAAAGTGCGTAACGGCTGGTCCGGGGTGAAGGACGCGAAGGAGCGCACGGATCTGCGGCAGCGCTTCCAGCGCGAAACGAAGGGTCTCACGCCCTACACCGCGCCCGCGCGGGCGGTGGTCGCGACGGATTTAAAAGTGGTGCCCGCGCAGGCCGATCCGCAGGCCGTGGTGCCGGCTTTCACAGGCAAGGGCCAGCGCGGTAAAGGCGACCGTCCCCAAGCGCCCGTGACCGCTACCCCGGTCGCGCCCGCGCCGGTGGCAACGCCGCCCCCACCCGCGACGCGGCCCGCCGTTTCACCCGAGGACGTGCAACCCGCTGATCCGCGGATTGCCGCGCCGAATGGAGTTCCGGCCGATCCCACGCCGGCAGTGGTCGCGCCGGGCGAAGATCGCGGAAAAAAGCCTCGGCAAGGCGCGCCGGTCGGGGGATTTCATAAACCCGGGGAAAAGCCGCAGCCCGGCACTGGCGACGGACGCCCCGTGAAACCCGTCGAGCCGTCCGTCGTCACTGATCCCGCACCGGCCCAAGCTGCTGCCGAAGCTGCCAAAGCCGCGCGCGAGCAGGCCGCTACTGAGCGGCAGAAGATCGAGGCGGAAAAACAGCAGGCCGCTCAAACTGCCGCCGAGAAAGTCCGCGGCGAACAGGAGCGCGCCATCCGGCAGCGCGACGCCGAGGCGGGCGCGGCGGCTTTGCGCCAGAAGCAGGCCGCGGAAACCGCTGCAGCCGCAGCAGCCGCGGACAAGGCCAATGCGCAGGAGCAGCAACGCGCCGCTCAAGCGGAGCGCGAGAAACTTCAAGCCCAGCAGGAGCGCGCCGCCCAACAACGAGACGCGGAAGCAGCCAGGGCGCAGCAACAGCAGGCCGAAAAGCAGCGTCAGCAAGCCGCCGCGCAGGCGCAGGAGCGTCTGAAGCAACAGCAGGAGCAGGCCGCCGAACAGCGCCGGCAGCAAGCCGGGCAGCAAAAAGCCGCACAGGACGCGGCGAAACAACAAGCCGCCGAGCGCGCTCGTGAGCAGCAGGCCGAGCAGCAACGCGGCGCTCAGGAAGCAGCCCGGCAACAAGCCATCGAACAGCGGAAACTCCAGATGGAACAGCAGCGCGCGGCTCAGGGAGCGGCGAAGCAGCAAGCGCAAGAGCAGCAGCGCGCCCAGCAAGCCGAGCAACAGCGTGCTGCTCAGGAAGCCGCCCGGCAGCAGGAGAGCGAACGACGCCGCCAGCAGATGGAGCAGCAAAAGGCCGCGCAGGAAGCGGCCCGCCAGCAATCCGCGCCCCAGCAGCAGGCCGTCCCGCAACAACAACCCGCACAGGAGCGACGTCGCGGCGAAAAGGATAAAGACAAAGACAAAGATAAAAACGGTCGCTGACGTCGCGGTGGCGAAAGAGCAGCATTGCAGCGGTTTCGGCCCATCGGAGCCCGTTTTTACACCGCATCCGCCACGCCGCTCCGTCTGATATTCGCACTAGCCAAGGTTCCTCCTGCGTGGCAGTTTCGCCGCCTTTTCCCAATGAAATCCATCCCAACATTCATCCTCACCGCCAGCATTCTCACCGCGTCCACGCTTCTGGCCGCCGACGCGCCGAAGAAAAAGGCGGCACCCGCCGAGCCGGCGAAAAAGGCTCCGGCGGAGAAAGAGGCTGCCGCTCCGAAAGCGGTCATCAAGATCACCGATCCGGTGGCGGTGGTCGAGGGTGTGGAGATCAAGAAGGCGGAACTCGACGCGGCCTTTTCCCGAATGCTGGCTGCGCAGGGCATCCCCGGCGACAAGCTCCCCGAGGAGCAGCGCATCATGGGTTACCGCATGATTCTGGATGACATGATCGTCGAGAAGCTCGTCACCAAACGCGCGGCCGACGTCAAGGTCACCGACGACGAGGTGAAGGCGAAAATGGAGGGCTTCAAAACCAAGTTTGGCTCCGAGGCAGCGTTCAAGGAGCAGGTGGAAAAGAGCGGCATGACCATGGACAAGGTGAAGGAAAACATCCGCGAAGGGATGAAGCAGGAGAGCTGGATCAATGCACAGATCAACGGCAAGGACGAGGTGCCGGACAGCGAGGCGGAGGATTTTTACAAAAAGAATCCCGATCAGTTCAAACAGCCCGAGCAGGTTCGCGCGAGCCACATCCTGATCACCGTGGACAAGGACGCGAAGCCCGAGGTCGTGGCGGAAAAGGAGAAGGCGGCGAAGGCCATCGCCGTCCGCGTGAAAAAGGGTGAGCCGTTTGACAAGCTGGCTGCGGAACTTTCCGAGGACCCGAGCGCCAAGCAGAACAGCGGAGATCTGAATTTCTTTGGCCGCGGCCAAATGGTGCCGGAGTTTTCCGACGCCGCCTTCAAGATGAAGAAGGACGAAATCAGCGAGCCGGTCCGCAGTCAGTTCGGTTTTCACGTCATCAAGGTTACCGACCGCAAGGAGGCCGAAACCGTGACGCTCGAACAGGCCAAGCCCAAGCTGCTGGCTTATCTGAAACAGCAGAAGCGGCAGGGGGAGATCGAGAAAGTCGTCAAAGGGCTCCGCGAGAAAGCCGACGTGAAGATCAACCTGCCCGAAGCGCCAAAGCCGACCGCTCCCGAATTGCCGCCCGCCGGCGCTCCGGCCCCAGAACCTGCACCGAAGTAGTCGGGCGCGGCGCGGGTGGCGGCGCGTGTGAATAACGCGTTGCCGGACGCGGATAGTCTGCGGCAGGATCGCGTTCCGCGCACTTTCCCGTGCGCTCCGCTTTTTTCCACCATGCCGCGCAAATCTCCGAAAACCGTGGGCCTTATCGGCCTGGGCATCATTGGCTCGCGCGTAGCCGTGGGGCTGCGGGCCGCGGACTTTCAGGTCTTTGTCTGGAACCGCAGCGTGAAGCCGACGCCGAACTTTCTCGGCTCGCCTGCCGAGGTCGCGGAAGTCGCGGACATCATCCAAATTTTCGTCGCGGACCAAAAAGCGCTATTTTCGGTGGTCGAGGCGATGGGCGACGCGCTTACGCCGGAGCATTTGATCATTTGCAGCGCGACGGTCGGTCCCGAGGCGGTGATCGAAACGGCGCGCTATGTCGAGTCTCGTGGCGCGAGTTTTCTCGATGCGCCTTTCACCGGCAGCAAACTGGCGGCGGAAAAGCGCGAGCTGGTCTATTACATCGGCGGTGAGGATGCCGTGCTGGAGCGCGCGCGGCCCGTGCTGGCCGCGAGCAGCAAGAGCATCGTCCCCATCGGGGAAGTGGGCCACGCCGCGACGGTGAAAGTTGTGACGAACATGCTTTCCGCCGTGACCGTGCAGACGCTGGCCGAGGGGCTGGCGATCATCCAAAAGGCCGGACTCGATCCGGCAGTGCTGGCGGCGGCGATTGCGCCCAACGCCTGCCGTTCCGGAGTCGTGGATCTCAAGCTGCCAAAGATGGTCGCGGGGGATTACGAGCCACACTTCTCGCTCAAGCACATGTTCAAGGACATGGAACTCGGCGTGGGTCTGGCCAACTGGCTCGATCTTGAAGTGCCCGTGTCCACGCTCACCGCGGGGATCATGTTCGGAGCCATTAAACGCGGCTGGGGCGATCTGGATTTCTCCGCACTCTACCGGACCTACGCGGACACTGCCGCTGCCGCGGAAATGCCCGCGTTGACTCCGCCTGCCGCCCCGGGCGCTGCGCCAAAAGGTCCGCCGCCGCCCGCACGCGTGGTGGAGGAAAAGATCGCGAAGGTCGTGGAACTGCCGACGTCCAAAGCCCGGCCGAAGTCCGCGAAGCGTGGTCGCGAGGCGGAAGGAAAACCGATTGAAGTGGAGCAGATGAAACCGCCGACCACCGGCGGACCGGGTTCGCGGAAGGGCGGTTAGTGCGTGATCGCATGACCGACCTCCGCGCGGCTTACCACGACTTTCAAACGCGCGGCGGCATCGCCGATCTCTCGGCGCGCGTCGAGCTGGTCCTCACCGGTGCGGACCGCGTTCGCTATCTCAACGGCCAGGTCACCAGCAACGTGACGAAACTCGCGACCGGCCAGACGCAGCCCGCGTGCGTGACCACGGCGAAAGGCCGCCTCTGTGCCGAGGTGCTCATCACGGCCACGGCCGACGCTTTGCACATCGACGCCGACGCCGCGCTCCGCGACTCGCTGCCTACGCGAATCGAGCGCTACATCATCGCCGATGACGCGGCGCTCGAAGACATCACCGATACGCGCGCCCTCCTGCATTTCCTCGGCCTCCCGCCGCCTGCCGTCGTCGGCGCTTGGAGTGTGCCCGCGCGCCGTTTCGGACGCTACGGCTGGGACGTGCGCCTGCCCGCCGCCGACCGGGCCGCCGTCCTCGCGCAGCACCCAGTCCTCGACGCCGCGCTCCTCGAAACCCTCCGCATCGAAGCGGGCATTCCGCGCTGGGGCCACGAACTCGGCGAGGACACGCTCCCTCCGGAGGCCGGGCTCGACCGCACGCACATTGATTTTCACAAAGGCTGCTACATCGGCCAGGAGGTCATCTCGCGGCTAAAAAGCGTGGGCCACGTCAACCGCCAGCTCAGCGGCTTCATCTCCAACGACGCCACGCCCACCCCCGTTGGCGCGTCCCTTTTTTCGCCCGGCGAAGAACGACCCGCCGGCCTCATCACCAGCGCCGCGTGGAGTTTTGCCTTGGAAAAACCCGTCGCCCTCGGCTATCTCCGGCGCGGTTCGCCCACCAGCGGACTGCTCGCCCGCTCCACCGAACCAACCGGCCCGGAAATCCGCGTTGCCGCCTCTTCACTTCCATTCGTCCCTTCATGAAAAAGCATCTCATCCTCTTCGCCGCCGCCTGCGCAGCAAGCCTCGCCACCACGCGGGCCGAAGACGTCGCGCTCGTCACTCTCCGCGTCGGTTCCGATAAAGCGCGGCAGCAGTTCGCGCTCGGGTTTTACGAAAACGACGCCCCGCGCACCGTCGAAAACTTCAAGAAACTCGCCGGCAAAAAGTTTTACAAAGGTCAAACCATCCATCGCGCCTTTCCCCATCTCCTCGTGCAAATGGGCGATCCGCTCACGCGCAAGAAGGACCGCGCCAACGTGGGCACCGGCGGCCCCGGCTACACCCTTCCCGCCGAGATTCGCCGCAAGCACACCAAAGGCGCCGTCGCCGCCGCGCGCTTGCCCGACAAAATCAACCCCATGCGCCTTTCTAGCGGCAGCCAGTTTTTCGTCTGCCTCGCGCCGATGCCGCAGTACGACGGCCAATACACTGTCTTCGGCGACATCATCTGGGGCCTCGCCACGCTTGACGCCATCAGCACCAAATCCGTGGACAGCAATGACAACCCCATCGACCGCATCGTCATTGAGTCCGTGAAAATCATGCCCCGCGAGGAGCTTCCCCCCGAGCCCGTGCCCGTGAAACCCGCCATCGCCCCGAAAAAGCCGTGGTGGAAATTATTCTGAGCACAAACGCTTGCGAGCCCCGAAGGGCACTCGTATAAAGCGCTCCCCCAAAAAACCGGGTAGGTACCGAAGTGGCCAAACGGGGTGGACTGTAAATCCACTGGCTTACGCCTTCACAGGTTCGAATCCTGTCCTGCCCATTCTCTCCCCGCACCGATTGCTTGCCACACCGGGGCGCGGCGTATGACTTTCTCCCCCATGCCCGCCGCTCCGCAGTTCGATTCCATCGCCGACGTTATCCAGGACATCCGCGCTGGACGCATGGTTGTGGTGACCGACGACGAGGACCGGGAAAACGAGGG
Organism: Chthoniobacter sp.; assembly: GCA_021414005.1. GTDB lineage: Bacteria > Verrucomicrobiota > Verrucomicrobiia > Chthoniobacterales > Chthoniobacteraceae > Chthoniobacter. The sequence continues at coordinate 433,506 of JAIOPH010000027.1, forward strand.
CGACCTCGTCATGGCGGCGGAGAAAATCACGGCGGAGGCGGTCAATTTCATGGCGATGCACGGGCGCGGGCTCATCTGCGCGCCGATCACCGAGGAACGCGCCGAGCAACTCGGCCTGCAGCGCATGGTGCTGGAAAACCGCGAGAGCTTCCGCACCGATTTCACTGTTTCCATCGACGCCGCCCAAGGCGTCACCACCGGCATCAGCGCGCCGGACCGCGCGCGCACCATCCAGCTCCTCGTCGATCCCCAAGCCCGGCCGCACGACCTCGTCCAACCCGGCCACGTTTTTCCCCTGCGCGCCAAAGCTGGTGGCGTCCTGCGGCGCGCGGGTCACACCGAGGCCAGCGTGGACCTCGCCCGGCTCGCCGGCCTCGCGCCCGCGGGCGTGCTCTGCGAAATCCTCAACGCCGACGGCACCATGGCGCGGCTGCCCGAACTGCTAAAATTCCGCCGCAAACACCGGCTCCGCCTTTGCTCCATCCGCGATCTCATCGCCTATCGCCGCAGCCAGGAGAAACTGGTCGAGCGCGAGCAGATCATCAAACTGCCCACCGACTTCGGCGACTTCGACCTGCACATGTATCGCTCCGTGGTGGACGGCACCCACCACCTCGCGCTGGTCAAAGGCGAGATCTCTCCGCGCCGCGCCACCCTCGTCCGCGTCCATAGCGAATGCCTAACCGGCGACGTTTTTGGCTCCATGCGCTGCGACTGCGGCAGCCAGCTTCACACCGCACTCCGGCAGATCGCAGCCGCCGGCTGCGGCGTGCTCCTTTACATGCGGCAGGAGGGACGTGGCATCGGCCTACCGGCGAAAATTCACGCCTACAAGCTCCAGGAGGAAGGCCTCGACACCGTGGAAGCCAATGAAAAGCTCGGCTTTCCCGCCGAGCTGCGCGACTACGGGCTCGGCGCGCAAATCCTCTTCGACCTCGGCGTGCGCAAAATGCGTTTCCTCACGAACAACCCGAAGAAAGTCATCGGCCTCGAAGGCTATGGCCTGAAGATCGTGGAAGTCGTCCCGATCAAATCACCCGCCAACCCGCACAACGCCCGCTACCTCGAAACCAAGCGGGTGAAGATGGGGCACCTGCTGTAAGGGAACTGCCGAGAGCACGTCTGGCGCGCTGGGCTCGTCGCCGCCGCTTTTCTTTTACTTGCCCGCAGGCTTCGCTGTCGGAGTTTTCTTCGGGGTGAATAGTTTCAGCCATTCGCCGTAGCCGGCCTCAGCCATCTTTTCCTTGGGGACGAACCGGAGGGCCGCCGAATTAATGCAATAACGCAATCCGCCCAACTCCTTCGGCCCATCATTAAACACATGCCCCAGATGGGCATCGCCGGTCTTTGAACGTACTTCAGTTCGTTCGATGCCAAGAGATTTGTCGGCCAGATCCTTTACCTCGTCGGCGTCGATGGGCTTCGCGAAGCCCGGCCAGCCGCAATCGGTGTCGAACTTGTCCTTTGAGGAAAACAGCGGTTTCCCCGAAATGATGTCCACGTAAATGCCCTCGGCGTTGTGCTTCCAATACTCGTTCTGAAATGGTCGCTCGGTGGCGTTCTCACGGGTGACGGCGTACTGCAGCGGAGTGAGGCGCTTGCGGAGTTCTTCGTCGCTCGGAATGGCGGGCTTGGTTTCGACTTTCATGGGTTTCGGTTTGGTTTTCGGCGCGGAAGATGGCGGCTCGCTCAAGGCGTGTGGATGGAAGTTGCCAAAGGCCACGACCGAAATCGCGAGGCGGAGAAGACGGGCAGGATTCATAAGTGGGTGCGGATTTTTACAAACTATCATTTTCTCCGCGACGTCCAGTAAAACCACTTGCGGGCGCTAACGGGACGGAGCGGCGGCTATCCACGAGGAGAGCGCGGTATCTGGAGATGGGCGAAGCGGCTGGCCCAGTCGGTCGGGAGACGCACGGGTTTGCCGGGAGGCATTTGGATCACCGCGAGCATCTGGCGCGAGGTTACGATGATCACGCCGTCGGCGGGGCGGCGAATTTCGAAGGCGCACCAAAAGCGCAGGCGGTCCACACTTTCGAGTCGGCCGTGGACGATGAGCTGGTCGCCGAGGACGGCGGGTTTCCGGTAGTCGATCTCCGTGCGGACGACCACGGGGTAAATCTTCGTCCGCGCCATTTCCACGAGACCCATGCCAAGCTGCTCGGCCAGCAGGGTGCGGGCGATTTCGATGAAGCGGAGGTAGGCGATGTTGTGGACGACGGCGGCGCAGTCGGTGTCGAAAAACATGACCTGCACAGGCACTTCGATTTGTGGCGTCTCGGGTGCGGCGGACTCGGGAGTTTGGTGTTTCACGCTGCGGAGAAAGACTCTAGTTTCCGCCGGGTGAACAGCACTTTAGCGCAAGAAAATCAGCCCGCGTCGGCTACTGGGAGAGCGGCGTTGCTCCGGTGGCTGCCCGCGCTGGTCATCTTGACGGCGGCGCTGGCGTATTACGGGAGCTACCTGCGGTATTGGTTTAATCCACACGACGAAGGCGGCACGGTCTGTCTGATCGCGCAGCGGCTGATGCAGGGCGAGCGTCCTTGGGCGGACGTGGCGCTCGGCTACAATGCGGGCTGGTTTTATCCGCTCGTCGGGCTGTTTCACCTGACCGGGGTGAACTACCTCGCGGCGCGCGCGTTCTTTTTCGCGCTCTCCACGATCACCGCGCTGCTCGGCTGCGGAATCGTGACGCGGCTCAGCGGTTCGCGCTGGTTGGGAATGGCCGTGGGGTTGGTGCTGGTGGCGCTGCCGGGGTCGCAGTTCAAGAACTACATCCCGCTCGCCGAAATGGCGAATACGGCGTGCCTCATTCATTTCGTGTTCGTGGATTTTTCCCCGCGCGTCCGGTGGCTGCGGATGGTGGCGCTGAGCGGCGCGGTGCTCGGTCTCACGGCGCTGGTGCGAGTGGAAATCGCGATTTTCTTCGCGGTCATCTGGGGGCTGCTGCTGCTTTTCATCCTCGCGGACAAAAGGCTCGCGCTGTCCCAGCGCGCGACGCATCTGTTCCTGGGCGCGGGGCTGCTCGTGGTGGTGGCGATGGCGGAGCAAATGCCGGCGTATGGCTATTTTCGGTCGCTCGGGGTGGAGGCGCATTTTGCGCGACAAGTTCCCGCGTGGTTCGGCGCATTGCGCGGGGGCTTGGCGGATCAAATCGGGGCGTCCGTTTCGTCGCCAGCCGCAGCCGCACCTGCGGATGGGGCTGGAAACGCGCCCGCACCTGCGCCGGATCGTTCCACGCTTGCGCGCCGGCCACTGTCGGACATTTGGAGCGGTTCCGCGAAGAACACCCGCATCCTCGCATTCCTGACCTACGCACCGTTCGTCGGCTTCACGCTTTTTTTCGCGGGCGGCGTGCTCAGTCTCGGTCTGCGGATCTGGCGGCGCGGGTTCGTGCTCCATGAGCACTCCATGAAATGGCTGCTTCTCATCGGCGGTTCGCTGACCACGTTTCCGCAGTTCTTTTTCTTTCGCCCTGACCGCCCACATCTTTCCGAGTTCATGCCGGGCTTCATCGTGGCGATGGTGGGGTGCCTGGCGCTGCTGAAAGGCGGTGCGAAAGCCAGCCGAACAACGCTGCTTTTCACTGGGGGCTGTACTACTTTCTTCGTCGTGCATCTCGCCCTCTTTGCGCTCTTCGCGTTCCAACATCCCTCCGCCGGCACCATCGCCGCGCGGACCGGACGCGAGACGAAGTTCGTAGGAGAAAACGGCGTGCGCGTGCGCGCTTTCAAACGCGAGGCGCAGACCCTCACGACCATCCGCGACGCCGTCTTCAAGCACTCACGGCCAGACGATTTCCTCGTCTGCTACCCCTACATGCCCGGCTACAATCTGATGACGAACCGGCGCACCTATCTCCACAACGTCTATGTGGACAACGCCACGCATGAGCCCGGTTGGGTCGCCCAGACCGTCCGCGACTTTGAGGAAAAAAAGCCGGCTGTGATCATCATCGACCACCGCGCGATCAATGGCGGTCCCGCGTCCCGCTTTCCGCAATGGGCGGCACCGGTTTACGAATACGTGAAAATCCATTACGTCCGCGTCGCCGAAATTCGACCCGGCAATGAACCCATCGAGGTTTTCGCCAAATCGCTTACACCCATCGCACCATGAAATCCCGCAAAGCCATCATCCTCGCCGGGGGCGCCGGCACCCGCCTGCATCCGCTCACCCGCGTCGCCTGCAAACAACTCCTGCCCGTTTATGACAAGCCGATGATCTACTACCCGCTCGCCACACTCATGCTGGGCGGGATCCGCGAAGTGCTCATCATTTCCACGCCCAAGGATCTGCCGCAGTTCCGCAGCCTCTTTGGCGACGGCGCGCATCTTGGGATGCGCTTTGAATATGCCGAGCAGGAAAAGCCCGCGGGCATCGCGCAGGCCTTTCTGATCGGGGAAAAATTCATCGGCGCGGACGGCGTCTCGCTCATCCTCGGCGACAACATTTTCTACGGAAAACTCGACTTCTTCCGCGACGCCTTGCGCGTGGTGGAAACCGAGGGTGGCGCGTGCGTTTTTGGCTATCAGGTGCGCGATCCTGAGCGCTATGGCGTCGTCGAGTTTGGCCCGGATGGGAAGGCGATCAGCCTCGAGGAAAAACCCGCGAAACCACGCAGCCATTTCGCGGTGCCCGGCCTTTATGTTTATGATCGCGAGGTCGTCCAGATCTGCCGGGATCTCAAACCCAGCCCGCGCGGCGAACTCGAAATCACCGATGTGAACCGGGAGTACCTCCAGCGTGGCAAACTCAACGTCCGCGTCCTCGGCCGCGGGATGGCCTGGCTCGACACCGGCACCCAAGCCAGCCTCCTCGAAGCCAGCAACTACATCTCCGCCATCCAAAACCGCCAAGGTCTGATGATCGCAAACATTGAAGAGATCGCCTTCAATCAAGGTTTCATCGACCGCACCGCATTCCAATCAGCAATCGCCGCACTCCCAAGGAACGAGTACCGGGAATATCTCCAAGCGGTCAGCGACGAGAGCTTGCCACGAAATTAAGCAGCAGCACCGAAGTGCCGAAGGAACACCCGCGCGGGCTTCCGCTTCGGGAAACCCACCCACCAACGAGGCAGCTAGTTCAGCGAGGCTGGCATCGGATCGACGTTGACCCGACGACCTTCGCGGTCGAAACGGACGCGTCCATCGACGAGGGCAAATATCGTGTAATCGCGGCCCAAGCCCACGTTTTTACCCGGCACGAATTTCGTCCCACGCTGACGGATGATGATGTTGCCAGCAATCACGGTCTGACTGCCAAACTTCTTAACGCCAAGCCGTTTGCTGACGCTGTCGCGTCCGTTCTTGACTGATCCTTGACCTTTCTTATGAGCCATATGAGTGAGAAATGTATGAGTGGAAAAGCTGGATCAAGCCGGGATGCTGGTGATCTTCACGCGGGTGAGATTCTGGCGATGTCCGACAGTGCGGTGATAACCCTTGCGGCGGCGAAACTTGAAGTTGATTAGCTTCGGACCGCGGAATTGTTCGACGACTTCGCCGACCACGGTGGCCCCCTTGAGGTCGCCACTGAGCTTGAGATTGCTGCCGGCACCTACCATGAGGACTTCGGAGAATTTCGTCTCCGCACCGGGTTCAGCGTCGAGCTTTTCGATCTCGATCACATCACCCTGCGCGACGCGGTACTGTTTGCCGCCGGTTTTGAATATTGCGTATGCCATAAAAATGCTTCTGGTGAAAAGGAGCGCGGAAGCTGCCACGCCTCCCTCGGGGTGACAAGGTGAATTTTTGCTCATTTTCGGTCGCCCGGAACCCTGGTTCGGAGCGACCGGATTATTACGGCTTCGGCGCTTCCACCGGCAGTGGCGTGGGTGCTGGCGCGGGAATCGGTGCCGGATCGAGATTGGGCGTCGGCAGCGGAGCCGCCGGCACCGGCAGGGTGTCCTGCGTGCTGTAATAGACCGGCGTCGGCTTCACGGTGGGCGTTATGGAAGTGATGGCGGTCTGGGACGGAGTCTTGCGATTTGGCACCACGAGACGAGGAGACTTCGCACCCCACAGGGCGATGTCCTTGTTGGCGATTCTGAACGCTTCAGTGCGGAAGTTCGACGATTCGTTCTGTTGCCCAAAACCGAGGTCCTGCCAGTAAACCGGCATGTAGCGGTAACTCACTGTGAAGCCCTTGGCGTAGTAACGCTGCGTCGGACGATAGTAAATCGGCTCCAGGAAACGACGGTCTCCGCCCCCGTAATCACCACTGCGGCGATAGGTGCGGTCCTCGCCGCCGTACCACGGACGATATTGACCGTATCCCGGATCGTCGTCGTAGGCGGAAGCCACCACCGGCAGGCCGAATATGATCGCGGAACCGAGGGCGAGGAGTGTCGATTTGTGCATAAATCAGGGAGTTAGCGGCTTTCTTGCCACGAATATTTGCCGGTGTCCAATAATTCGTTTTATCACCCTCCCAAATACGCCGCGCGCACCTCTTCATTTTCGCGCAAAGCCGCAGACTTATCTTCGAGGATAATCCGCCCGGTCTCCAGGACGTACCCATAATGCGAAACCTCCAAGGCTAGATTCGCATTTTGCTCCACGAGCAGAATGGTCAAACCCAGTTCGCGATTGATCTCCACGATCTTCTCGAAAATCGTCTTCACCAGCAGTGGTGCGATCCCGAGCGATGGCTCGTCGAGCATCAGACACTGCGGTTTACTCATGAGCGCGCGCCCGATAGCCAGCATCTGCTGCTCGCCACCGCTCAGCGTTCCCGCCGTCTGTAACTCGCGCTCCTTTAACCGCGGGAAAATCGCAAAAATATACGTCAGGTCTTTCGCGATGCCCTCCTTGTCGTTCCGTAAGTAGGCTCCCATCAGCAAGTTTTCCATCACCGTGAGGTTCGAGAAAACCATCCGTCCCTCCGGCGACTGCGCCAACCCACGCCCCACGATACGATGCGGCGGCAAATTGGTGATCTCCTCACCCGCAAATGTGATCGTCCCCGACTTCGCCGGGACGATGCCCGAGATCGTGCGCAACGTCGTCGTCTTCCCCGCGCCGTTCGCACCCACCAGCGTCACGATACTCCCCTTCTCCACCTTTAATGAGATGCCGTGCAGCGCGCCGATCGAGCCGTAGTTCACCACGAGGTCTTTGATTTCTAGCATTCGCGGAGTAAAGCCGCCTCGTCCGAAAAATGAAAGCCCGCCCGCTTCGCGGAGTTTGCAGCCTGTGATGGAGACGATCCTTTCACAAACCGACCCTCATACGTTTGTAAAAAGGTGGTCGGGCTGCAGGGATTCGAACCCTGGACCTCTTCGACCCGAACGAAGCGCTCTACCAAGCTGAGCCACAGCCCGTGGACTAGGCGCGGAGATTATGGGTGCCGCCCAGACTGGTCAAGGGAAAGGTCGGGATACTTTCCGACGCCCCCGCGATGTTCATTTCACCGGGGTCGCCAGCCAGCGGACCGCGTTTTCGACTACGCGCAGCGGCTCGGCCTGTTTGTAAACCGGGTAAGTTTCGTGTCCGGGACGAAAGTAAAAAACGCGGCCCTTGCCGACCTGCCAGACGCAACCGCTGCGGAAGTGCTCCCCTTTGTCCCAGCGCTCCTCGAAAATCACGGCGTCGGGTGCGGGGACGTGAAATGGCTCGTCATACATTTCGGTCTGGGAAACATCCCATTTGGCCGGAAGACCCGCGGCGATGGGGTGTTGCGGGAGGAGCGTGGTGACGTGCGACGGCGCGCCATCCGGCCGATACGCCGGAAAGACACACACGGGTAGCGCGAGGCGCCAGACGTCGCCTTGATGGGTCACGCTCGGCGTGAGCGGCGCGTCGCGGCGCGGCTCTTTGCCGATGGGACTTTCGTTGACGTATTCCCATTTGGCCGTCGCGCGTTCCGCTTCGGGCACTTGCGCGAGGGCGTCGGCTTTCGCACGGTCCTGCATGAGGCGGACGAAAGGTTTGGCCCAATGCGCGGAGTGCAGCGCGATCAAGGCGAGACGGCCTTCGCGAACGCGCGCGGCGATGCGCTCGGCGTTGGCGTTGGTGACCGCCGCGTTTTTCACATGGCCCCACCAGACCACCACATCCGTGGCGTCGAGCACGGCCTCGGCGACGCCCTGCTCGGGCTCCGCGAGGTTGGCGGTTTGCACCGTGAGACCCGGCAAGCCCGCGAGGTGCGCGGCGATGGTTTCTCCGAGAAATTTCTCGCCGTAGGCCCGTTTCTGGTCGGGCTGCTGCTCGTCCCAGACGAGCACCCGCACGGGCTTCGGGTCGGCGGCGGAAAGGTGGGTGGTCGCGCAGACCACGAGGCTCGCGAGGAGGGAGAGGAAGTTTTTCATATGGGTTGCAGTAAGAACGGCTGGCCGGACGGTGGCGATCCTCAATAGCCGCCGCCGCCAAGCGAACCGGGATCGGTCGGGGCAGCGACACCGGCTTTTTCCGCAGCTTCGCGGCGGCGGTATTCTTCGAGAAGCTGCGCCGTGGAACTGGTCCCGCAACGCGTCGCCCCGAGATCGCGCGCCGCGATCAGGGCATCGAGATCGCGGACTCCGCCGGAGGCTTTGACCTGCACCCTCGGCGAGCAATGCGCGCGCATCAGCGCGAGATCGTGCGCGGTGGCGCCGCGATAGTCGTAGCCGCCGCTGAGCTGTTTCACGAAGCCAAAGCCCGTGGACGTTTTCACGAAATCCGCGCCCGCCCTTTCGCAAATTTCGCAGAGCCGGATTTTGATCGCGTCGTCGGGCAAATAGTCGTTTTCAAAAATCACTTTCACCAGCGCGCCATGCCGGTGCGCCTCGTCGCAGACCGCACGCACGTCACCTTCCACCGAGTCGAAATCACCCGCGAGCGCGTGGCCCACATTGATTACCATGTCGATCTCCGTCGCGCCGTCGCGGCAGGCGATCTCGGTTTCGTAGCGCTTCACCTCCGTGGTGCTGCTGCCATGCGGAAAACCGATGACCGTCCCGACCGCCACGCCTGATCCCCGCAGCACTTCCGCCGCCAGCCGCACCGCCGCCGGCTTCACACACACGCTAGCGACTTGGAATTTTTTCGCCAATTCACAGCCTGCGCGCGTCTCGGCATCGGTCATCGTCGGGTGGAGCAGCGCGTGGTCGATCATTCCGGCGAGTTCGGCGGAGGTGTATTTCATGGCTCGGAGAATAAGGGTACGCGGGGCTTTTTAATCGTCATCCACATCTTACTCTCAATCATAATCGGCCGGCGGAACCTCAGCCTTCCTGATATGTCCCGTGCGTGACGCCGAGCTGCGACTGCGCGCGGAGGTCGCGCCAGAGATCTTCGCCGGCGCGCTGGCCATCGAGGAGCGCTAGGTAGGCGCGGATCACGCGTTCGGCTTCGGCGGCGGTTTCCTCCAGCAACTCGATGCGGAAGTCACGCAGGCCGGCGTCGCCGAGTTGGGCAAAGAAGCGCGCGCCGGTCTGCGGCACGGCGTTGAATAGCGTGTTCCGGCAGCCCACGTCGGCGCGCAGCGGGTGCTCCATGCCCACGCGGTCGCGGAGATGCACGAGATGCTTTTCGCACGGGCGTCCGCAGTCCGTGGCGTCCTTCCCTTTCGACAGAAATGCCGCGAAAACGCAGTGCTCCATATGAAACATTGGCATGTGCTGATGGATGGTCAGCTCGAACCACTCCGGCGGCGCGGCGGCGAGCAGATCGAGCACCTGGCCGATGTTCAGGTCGTAGCTCACGGTCACGCGCTCCAGGCCCTGGGCGATGAGATATTGCGCGGTGAGCGGGTTCGCGACGTTGAGGGAAAAGTCGCCCACTTTCCGCAACGGGCTCGCGGCGAAATGGGCGATCGCCCCGAGGTTGCGGATGAGCACGCCATCGGGCGCGGATCTTTCGATGAGCTTGAAAAAGCCCTGCTCGCCGGCCTTTTGGATGCGCGGTGTGGCGAGGAAAATTCGCGTGCCGGGGCTGGCGGAGCGCACATGGGCGACGGCGTCCTGGTAGCGGCGGATGTCTTCGAAATCGGCATACACCTCGCCCGCGCCGCAGGTCAGCGCGGCGGCGAGGTGCTCCATGCTGCGGCAGAGCACGCGCAGGCTGGGCTGCCCGGCGCCGTGAGGCGTGTCCGGCGTAGTGCGGCCAAAAACTGCGCGCCAGCTTTCGTCCGAATCCGCGCGCCGCACCGCCCGCGCGGCGTCGAGCTGGAAAACAAGTTCGCGCCGGAGCCGGTTCATTTCGCCGATGGGCAGGATGACCTCGCCCTCCAGCGCGTTTTCAAATGCACCCAGCGCGTAGCCGCTTTCGCCGAAGCGTCCGAGATGCTCGCGGAGTTTTTCCGTGGTGAGCGGCGCGGTGCGCGCGGGTTGCAGCGCCAGCGCGGAGCGCGCGGTTGCCCGGTTCGTGGGCGCAACCACGCTCCCCTCCACCACCAGCGCCTCGCCCGCCCGCCCGCTCACGCGCACATCCACGACCACGCGCCGCCGCGGCTCGACCTTTCCGCCGAAGGACTGCCGCAGGCGCTTGTTCAGCTCGGGATCGTCCGTCTTCCACACGCGGTCGCCGGGCTTCAGCCGTGTGAAATCAATGTGTCCGTGCTGGAAGAAATAGCGCCCGCCTTTGATCCCAAAAATCCGCCCGCCCTGCTCCGCATTGGTATCGCCGCCGGTGTCGAAAACCACGCCGTCGCCGGGCTGCAGCGGGACTTCCGGCGACAGCTCCACGCAGTCCACGCCGACCCGCACGATTCGCCCGACAAACGGCCCGCGCTTTTTCCCAAATCGCGCGGAGACCAGCTCCTGATGATTCACGCCGTGCATCCACCCGGAATACAGCCCGCGCGAAAACGCCATCTCGAGCTGGTAGCGGTCCGCCGGAGCGACCTCCGTTTCCGCGCGCGCGGCGAGCGCCGCGTCGAGAGCGCGGCGATAGACTTGGCAGACCGCCGCCACGTATTCCGGCGTCTTCAGGCGCCCTTCGATTTTGAAGCTGACCACGCCGAGTTTCAGCAGCGCGGGGATTTCCTCCACCGCCGCCAGATCCTGCGGTGAAAGCAGATACCGCCGGTCGCCGAGATCGCGCACCGCGCCGTCCACGACCAGCTCGTACGGCATCCGGCACGCCTGCGCGCACTCGCCGCGATTCGCGCTCCGCTGGCCGAGCGATTCGCTCGTCAGACATTGCCCGGAATACGCCACGCACAACGCCCCATGCACGAACACCTCCAGCGGCAGCGCCGTTTCCCAATCGCCGAATTTCGCCAGCTCCCGCAGCGACAACTCCCGCGCCAGCACCGCGCGCTCGACGCCCAGCTCCCTCGCAAACGTCACGCCCTCCGGCGAGGTGATCGTCATCTGCGTGCTTGCGTGAATCGGCAGCTCCGGCGTGATCGCCCGTGCCAGCCGCACCAGCCCGACATCCTGCACGATGAGCGCATCCACGCCCGCGCAGCTCAGCAGCCGCAGATACTCCGCCGCAGCATCGAGTTCGCCGGTAAAAACGAGCGTGTTGAAAGCGACGTATGCTTTCACCCCATGCCGATGACAAAACTCCACCACCTCCGGCAGCTCCGCCCCGGTGAAATTGTCCGCCCGCAGCCGCGCGTTGAATTTCGGCAGCCCGAAATAAACCGCGTCCGCGCCATTCGCCACCGCCGCGCGCACACAGTCCCAGCCGCCCGCGGGGGCGAGGAGTTCGGGCGTCGGAAATGGATCGGGCTTGGGCATCGGGCGGGCGTATTCAGCAGGCAGTGTTCAGTTTTGCGAAGGCGCGATTCACTGAACACCGAATACTGAAAACTGCACACTCAGCACGCGCGTGCCTACCCATTCGCGATCGCCTGCAACTCGTCCCAACGCGCGTAGAGCCGGGCGACTGCGGTTTTGCCGGCTTCGAGCTGAGCCTCGAAAGTGTCCCAGTTGTGGCCGTGCTTGGCGTAGAAATCCGGGCTGGCCAGCGCAGTTTCCATCAGCGCGACCTTTTCCTCCGCGGCAAGGATTTCGGCCTCGATAGTCTCGAGCTCGCGCGCCTCCTTGTAGCTGAGTTTGCGCGCCTTTTCCGACTTCGCAGCGGGCGCAGTTTTCACCACTGGAGCCGGGGCGGGGGCGGCTCGGCGCGCGGCGCGTTTCTCCAGATAGTAGTCGTAGGCACCGGCGTTCATCGTGACCACACCTTCACCTTCAAACGCCATCGTGTGCGTGCAGACGCGGTTGAGAAAATAGCGGTCGTGGCTGACCACGATGACGCTACCTTTGAAGAGCACGAGCGCCTCTTCGAGCAGACGCAGTGTGGCGAGATCGAGGTCGTTGGTCGGCTCGTCGAGAATGAGCACGTTGCCACCGCGCTTCAGCACTTTCGCGAGGATCACTCGGCTGCGTTCGCCGCCGCTGAGCAGGCGGATTTTCGAGTTGATGCGGTCGTCCGTGAAAAGAAACCGCCGCAGATAGGCGCGCAGCGAAAGAGTTTCGTCGCCGAGACGGACATGCTCACCGCCTTCGCCGACCTCCTCCCAGACGGTCTTGTCTTCGTCGAGCACCAGCCGGTTTTGATCCACGTAATTGACCTGCGTGCGCGCGCCGATCTCGACCTTCCCATGTGTCGGGACGAGCTCGCTCATGATGATTTTGAGCAGCGTGGATTTTCCCACCCCGTTGCGCCCCACGATCCCGAGCCGCATGCCCATCGGCAGATCCAGATTCACGTAGTCAAAGAGCACGCGCCCGCCGAGTTCCATGCCAACATCGGTGAGCGTGATCACGCGGTTCGACGACTTCGCCGCCGGCGGGATGATCAACTCCACATCCAGTTCCTGCTCCGGTCCGTCTTTCGCGGCTTCCTCGAAGTAACGCTCGATGCGATCCACGCTTTTCGTCCGGCGCGCGCGCGGCCCTTTGCGCACCCACTCCAGCTCATGCTTGAGAAACTTCTGCCGCTTCCGCTCCTGCTCCTCCTCCACGGCGGTGCGCGTCGCCTTCGCGATGAGGAAATCGTTGTAGCTGCCTTGATAGGAAAGGAAACCGCCGCGCGTCAGCTCGACGATGCGCGTGGCGATGCGGTCGAGGAAATAGCGGTCGTGCGTGACGAAGAGACACGCACCGGGATAGCGCGAGAGAAAGTCCTCCAGCCATTCGATGGACTCCGTGTCGAGATGGTTCGTGGGCTCGTCGAGAATGAGAAAGTCTGGCCGCGCCACCAGCGCGCGGCACAGCGCGACGCGCCGTTTTTCCCCGCCGCTCAGCGTGGAGACCAAGCGGTCGCGATCCGGCGCGTGGAGATGCGTCGCGAGACTTTCGATCCGGCGGTCGAGATCCCAGCCGTCGAAGTGGTTGATCTGATCGAGCAGCACGGAGCTGCGCGGATGCTCGGCGGGCGTGTTTTCATACTCCGCCAGCAGCGCGAGAATGTGCGCCGCGCCCGCCTCGATATTCGCGAAAACCGTGGCCTCCTCGTCCAGCGCGAAAGCCTGAGGAAGCCAGCCCGTCATCAAATCGCGCCGCCGCGTGAACATGCCCGCGTCCGGCTGCAACTCGCCCGCCGCGATCCGCAGAAACGTGGACTTGCCGCAGCCGTTGCGACCCACGAGCCCGATGCGTTCGCCTTCCTCCACCGCCATCGTGGCGCGGTCGAGCACGGTGTGCGGACCGTAGCGGACGGTGAGTTCGGTGGCACTGGCAATGGGGTCGGGCATGGCGGGCGGTGAACATTCACGCGCGAAGCAGACGTGGGAAGTCCGAAAGCGGGTGAACGTTTTTCCCGGTTGGCAGTCTGACGGTAACACTGCGCAGACCGCTGTTCACGGCCACGCGAGCAGGCATCCGGTCTTCTGCGGCAAACGAAATACCAACCACAATGAGCCTCTTCGCCATCATCCTCTTCGCCGGAACCATGCTGATTTCCCTGTGGGCCGCCACCCGCGTGAAAAGCGTGTACCGCCGCTATAGCCAGGTCCCCGCTTCCTCGCGCGCCACCGGCGCGGAAGTCGCCCACGCCATCCTGCAGCGCGCGGGCATTCGCGATGTCGAGATCGTGGCGCAGGAGGGCATGCTCGGCGATCACTACGATCCCGCGCACAAGCGCCTCGTGCTCTCCGTAGAAAACTTTAAGGGCAATTCCATCGCGGCGTTTGGCGTCGCGGCGCACGAGTGCGGACACGCCATCCAGCATCAGCAGGCCTACGCGCCGCTGCATCTGCGCATGGCCGCGGTAGGCGTGACCAACTTCGCCAGCCAGATCGTCATGTGGCTGCCACTGGCCGGGATGTTCACGGGCCTCATCAACTGGCACACCGCCTCGTGGATCATGGCCGCCGCCTGGGGCGTCATTATGCTCTTCAACCTCGTCACCCTGCCCGTGGAGTTCGACGCCTCGGCCCGTGCGAAACGGGTGCTCGCGGAGATGGGTTTCATTGGCACCGACGAGGAAGTGGCCGGCGTCCGCAAGGTGCTCGACGCCGCCGGCTGGACCTACGTCGCCGCGCTTATTACTTCGCTCGGTTACATGCTTTACCACCTGCTCCCCTTGCTCACCGGCGGACGCCGCAGTGATTGACCGCCGCGGGCGGACGGAGGCTGGAACCGTATCGGTGTGCATCGTATCCCGACCTCCGTTGGAGCAGGCAAGTCGGGAGCACTCGACGACGGCTTCCTTCTGGGTGCCACAAACTTTTTGAAAAATGGGTGCGCCGTTTGAATAGGTCTGCGGGAGGTCGCGTCGGAATCGGCAACTATGAAAAAACTCCTCATTGCCACACTCCTCCTCACCGGTCTTACCACCTTGGTTCCAACCGCGAACGCGGACTGCCGCGAACGCGTGTTCCTCGGCTACGACCGGTGCGGACGCCCTGTCTATCGCGAGGTCTATCGTGAAGCGTATCGGCCCAGCCGCGATTATTACTACGAACAGCGTCCTACTTACTACCGCGAGGCTCCGACGGTGCGCTACCGCTCATACGAAGAAGAGCGCCCGCGCTGCCGCGAGACCCACCGCCACATCTCGCCGCTGTCCTTGATCTTCGGCTTCTAACTTCACCCACAACTCCAACCCGCGAGGCAGGCCACCAGCCTGCCTCGCTTGCTTGGCGGTTCAAAACTCCACGGTGCCCGATGCGCCCGTCAAAGGAGTCAGCAACCAACTCGTCGCCCGCGTCCACAACGGGTATGGCTCCCCGTCTTGAGGGCAGACCGCGGTCGCGCGCGTGACCGGCGGTTTGTCCAAGGTGCTACAGCCTGTGAGCACCAACACGGAAAGAATAACAATTGGCGATTTCATTTGGGTCGGAGTTCTTCGGCTGGACGATACTTGGCAAGCACTACGGCGTCCAAAAGTGCGCCCAGCGCGATTCCCGTGGCGTAGGCCGGGAAGTCGGGCCAGTTGAACACACTGCCCAGAACCAGCGCACCCAGGCGTGTGGCGCGGAGAGCGTCGATCCAGAGAGCGTGATAAAGCTGGGATACTTCGACGCCTGCGGAAATGACGGCGGCAAGCCCGGCGCTGCGTGGGATCTTCCAGCGCGGACTCAGGACGCAAATCAGCAGAAACACCAGCAAAGCCCACAAGGCGTCCGCACCATACTTCTTCAGAAACGGCGGCGCGTGCAGGACTGATGAACGCAATAGCAGTCCCGAGGCGACCACCATCAGCGCGGCGGCGAAATAGAACCCTCTCTGTCGCGCTTTGGTCATAGCTTTTGCCGTCCCATGACATACTGGGCGGAGCCCCAGAGCCCGGAAAATTTGCAACGTGGATCAACGTAGTGCTGAATCCCGTAGAAGACGAAGGAGTAAAAGCTGCAGAGGCCCCAAATCATCGTGACCATCAAGAGTGCCACGGTCCAGTCTGCGGCGTGAATGAGTAACAAACCGGACAAGTGAAAACCCGGGAGCAAAAAGAGAAGGTATTTGAGCTTGATGAACTTGGGGTCGGTTAGGTCGGTCACAATAGAAACGTTGTCAGACAACAGACAGGTTGACGATGCTTCGTTTTTCCGACAAATCTTCCTGCCATGAATACGCCCAACCTAACTCAACTCAAACAAGCCCTCGCCATCGCTGAAAAGATCGAGAGCTTACAAGCTGAACTCGCCTCAATCGTTGGTGGTTCGTCCGTCTCCTCACTACCCGCGTCATTAGCCGCACCCGCTAAACAAAAGGGCGGCATGTCAGCGGCGGGCCGCGCTCGGATCGCTGCCGCCCAGAAAGCCCGTTGGGCCAAGGTGAAGGGAGCAACTCCGACTCCGGCTCCAACTCCGGCCAAAGCCGCAGTCGGTAAAGGAACCGGCAGGCGCAACATCAGTCCCGAAGCTCGCGCAAAAATGGCCGCGGCAGCCAAGGCCCGATGGGCAAAGGTCAACGGAGCGAAGGCCGCAAAACCAGCCGCCAAAAAAGCCCCGGCAGCAGCAGCCAAGGCCACCAAGATGTCCGCCGCCCACAAAGCAAAACTCGCGGCGGCCGCCAAAGCCCGCTGGGCTCGGATCCGCGCTGGTAAGGAAAAGTCGCCGTTCAAAAAATAAGCGACCGAAGACAGCCCCTATTGGGGATTTCGGCGCTTCCGCACCAAGTGCGCATTGAGCATGGCCCAACGGGCTATGTCTCCATTCGTAGGTCGTCTCCATTCGTAGGTCAGGCGACATCAAGCGCACCAAGGGAGCCTGGGGTTGAGCCCAACTCCCATGCTATCGGCTAAAGCCCAAGCTGCTTTGGCTCGGCGACCAGCCTGGCCTAGACTCAGCCCAGCAGTTCCGCGACGAGTGATTTCTCCTCCGTCAACTCTGCCACCGTTGCGTCGATTTTCCCGCGGCTGAATTCGCCGACCGGAACGTGCTGCACGACCTCCCAGGAGCCGTCGTCGTTCGTGCGGATGGGAAAGGACGAAATGATGCCAGCCTCGACGCCGTAATCGCCACGCGAGCAGACAGCTACGCTGTGCCAGTCGCGGTAGGCGGTGGGTGTGGTCAGCGCGCGGACGGTATCGACCACCGCGTTGGCCGCACTCGCCGCGCTGGAAAGACCGCGCGCCTTGATGATCGCCGCACCACGCTGCTGCACGGTGGTGAGGAATTCGCCCTGCAGCCAAGCAGTGTCGGTAATGACTTCGGTGGCGAGGCGTCCGTCGATCTTGGCGTTGGTAAAGTCAGGATATTGTGTGGCCGAATGGTTGCCCCAGATCGCGAGGTTCGTGACGCTGGTCACGTCCACGCCGGCTTTGAGCGCGAGTTGCGACTTGGCGCGGTTTTCGTCAAGGCGCGTCATGGCGAACCAACGATCGGCGGGAATGCCCTTGGCGTTATTCATGGCGATCAAACAGTTCGTGTTGCATGGGTTTCCCACCACCAGCACGCGTACGTCGGGCGCGGCGTTTTTCTCGATCGCTTTCCCCTGCCCGATGAAAATCCTGCCGTTGATGCCGAGCAAATCCTTGCGCTCCATGCCCGCTTTTCGCGGCACCGAGCCCACGAGCAGCGCCCAGTTCACACCGGTAAAACCTTCATCGAGCGAGGCCGTGGCCACGATGCCTTTCAGCAGCGGAAAGGCGCAGTCCTGCAGTTCCATGACCACGCCGCTCAGCGCCTGCATCCCGGGTTCGATTTCGATGAGATGCAAAATGACTGGCTGGTCCGGCCCGAACATGGAGCCCGAGGCGATGCGAAAAAGTAGCGAGTAGCCGATCTGTCCGGCGGCTCCAGTGATGGCGATGCGGATGGGAGTTTTCATAGTGACGGTGTTGGATGTTGGAAATTTGGGAGCGGGAGATTCCTCGAACCACCGCACACGGCGCAATGCTTTTCTCCGGCGACCACTAGCACCGCGCAGCCACATCGCTGTCGGAATTATCGCGGCGCAGCATGGCACTGCGGCAAGTTCCCCCCCGGGGGAGAAATCATCCGGCGGTCGAGCGGCAGGGGGCCACCCTCCAACGAACGGATGAACGACTCAAAAAAAACCGCTCGGACCGCCTGCACACGATCGACAGAGCCACAAAATATCTGTCCCGTATTCCGATTGCGCACTGGCTACCGTGCTCAGCCCGAGCCAATCTTGAAGGCCTCCGCTGGTCTAGTAACGCTCAATAAAAATCGCCGCATCTCGCAACCATGAACTCTGGCACCTCCATAAGACTAAATCTGCACAATCATATAGCGCGATTTTCTCTGCTTTTGTGTGCGGCGACTGGGTTGACCATTTGCTGTTCGGCTCAGGAATGGAAAATGGTGCCGGGGGCTTTTCCGCAAACTCGCTGGGCGAAGGATGTTTCACCGAACGGGGTGCTTCCCGAATATCCGCGCCCCCAGATGGTTCGTAAGGAATGGTGCAATCTGAACGGGCTGTGGGATTGCCACATCCTGACCAAGGACGCGCAGCAACCACAGTCTTATCCGGGCAAAATCCTCGTGCCTTTCCCAGTCGAGGCACCGCTGTCCGGGATTGGTAAAATGATCAACTCGATACCGGGCCGGACCTATCCGAACAGCCGGATTTGGTATCGGCGCACCTTTGAAATCCCAGCGAGTTGGCAGGGTCGCCGAACTCTGCTGCATTTTGGCGCGGTTAACTGGGAAGCCACGGTATATGTAAACGGACGGGAATTGGGCGGCCATCGGGGCGGTTATGATGGATTCACCTTTGATGTGACCGATGCGCTGCACAATAGTGAAGCCAATGAGTTGGTCGTTGCCGTGTGGAATCCATCCTCCCAAGGAGGCTACCCACAGGGCAAACAAGTCGATAAGCCCGGCGGCATCTGGTACACCCCCTGCACAGGCATCTGGCAGACGGTCTGGCTGGAGCCTGTTAGCGAAAGCCACATTGCCACGGTGCGTGCTACTCCTGATTTGGATGCGTCGTCCGTCCATGTGGTGTGCCATGGGTCGTCGCCCGGGAAAGACCGCGGGCAAGCCTTGGAAGTCCAAGTTATCGACGCTGGCAAGGTCGTGGCTGCAGCATCCGGCCATGCGGGCGAGACGCTTACGATCCCACTCAAGCAGCCCAGATTGTGGACCCCAGCCCAGCCTCATCTTTACGATCTAAAAATCAAGATGTGTGCGGATCAGGTGACAAGCTACTTCGGCATGCGCAAAGTCTCGCTGGGGCCGGACAAAGAAGGCATCACCCGCATTTTGTTGAACAATGAGTTCGTCCTGCACAATGGAGTGCTCGATCAGGGTTACTGGCCGGATGGCATTTATACCGCACCCACCGACGAGGCGCTGCGCTTTGACATCGAAACCATCAAACGCCTCGGATTCAACATGAGCCGCAAGCACGTTAAGATCGAACCCGAGCGCTGGTATTACTGGGCTGACAAACTCGGCTTGCTGGTCTGGCAGGACATGCCCTGCACGGGTGACGGGATTCACGCCAAAGCGCCGCCCTATGCGGCTTCCAATGCTGATCGACAGCAACAGTTTGGAGTTGAATTACAGGCCATGATCGACGGACGCTATAACCACCCGTGTATCGTTTCTTGGATCGTCTTCAACGAAGGCATGGGCTTGCAAAATTCCGCGGGTTACAAACTTGATGAAGACATCCGCGCCTTCATGCGTCGAGCGGTGGAGATTGCCAGCCAGGACAAGACCCGGCTGATCAATGCCGAAAGCGGCGCGCCGATGGGTCAATACCAAGGATGGAACGTCCTCGACATTGGTCTTGGTCAGATCATGGACGCGCATTGTTATGGCACTACGAAGTGTCTTACCCCGACGAAGGACCGGGCCAGTGTTATCGGGGAGTACGGCTATGCGAAGTATTTGGATTCGATGCAAAAATACCGCCCGTTGGTGAAAATTCCCGGCATCAGTGGACTCGTCTGGACACAACTCACCGATGTGGAAAACGAGCGCAACGGACTAATGACCTACGACCGCGAAAAGTTCGCCGAAGAACCTGCCAAAATCGCGGAAGCCAATGCCCGAGCCGCAGCCCAAGACGGCCTCGCCCCAGAGAGTCCGTCCTCCGACCAAAGGCGTTGAGGCAAATCGGGCGCGCGCCGAGTTTGGTCTGGCGGGGGTCATCGAACGGCTTGGTCCGCGCCCGCTGCCAAAGATTGCGCGGGGATGGCGGTTATCTGCGTATTGTCAGAAATCAATTTTCATCAGCATCGGGCCGATTCATTTTCCACCACGTCCACACATGACCGCACCACGCCTCCACCACACGCTTTTCGCCGCGGTCGCGCTGGCGCTCGCCGCGCCGGCGGGCCAGGCGGAGGTGGATGTGAAAAAGCTACCGCCCTCGGCGGGGAGTTTTGATTTTGCGCGGGACATCCAACCACTGCTGGAAAGCGCGTGCGTGAAGTGTCACGGGGCGGAAAAGCAGAAGGGGGACTTCCGCATTGATACGCGCGCGGGGCTGCTGAAGGGAGGCAAGGAGGAGAAGGCGATCGTAGAGGGCGACAGCGCGCGAAGTCCGCTGATTCACTACGTGGCGCGGCTGGTGGAGGATCTGGAGATGCCGCCGAAGGGCAAGGGCGACGCGCTCACGCCAGCGCAGATCGGCGTGCTGCGCGCATGGATCGACGCAGGCGCTAAGTGGCCGGACGGTCTGGTACTGAAGACGCCGGCCGCCGGCCCGAGTGCGGCGAAGCTGGCGCAGCTTCCGCCGGCGGCGACGCGCACGGTGGATTTCGTACGCGACATCCAGCCGATCTTTTCCGAGTCGTGCTACTCGTGCCACGGGCCGAAAAAGCAGGAGGCGAATTTCCGACTCGATCACAAGCCGACCGTGCTGGTGAAAGGCGGCGAGTTGGGGCCAGCGCTCGTCGCCGGGAAAAGCGCGGAGAGTTTGCTCATCCATCTCGTCGCCGGGCTGCGCGATGAGGTCATGCCGCAGAAAGGCGCGCGGCTCACCGCGGAGCAGATCGGCCTGCTGCGCGCGTGGATTGACCAGGGCGCGGCGTGGCCCGACGCAGCGTCGGTGGTGCTGGTGGACCGGCGCGATCACTGGGCTTTCAAGCCGCCGGTGAAGGCGCCGCTGCCCGCCGTGAAAAACGCCGCGTGGGTGCGCAGTCCCATCGACGCCTTCATCCTCGCGCGTCTGGAAAAGGACGGTCTCCAGCCCGCGCCCGAGGCCGATCAACTCACGCTGCTGCGCCGCCTGTCGCTCGATCTCATCGGCCTGCCACCAAGCATCGCGGAGGTGGATGGTTTTCTCGCCGACGCCGACGCCGACGCGCTCACGAAGCAGAGCGACCGCCTGCTTTCCTCCCCGCACTACGGCGAAAAGTGGGGCCGCCACTGGCTCGACGCGGCGCGTTACGCGGACACCGACGGCTACGAAAAGGACAAGGCGCGCTACATCTGGTTTTACCGCGATTGGGTGATCGACGCCTTCAACCGCGACCTGCCCTACAACCAGTTCCTCGTCGAGCAGCTCGCCGGCGACCAGCTTCCCAATGCCACGCAGGGGCAGATCGTGGCGACGGGTTTTCTCCGCAACTCGATGGTCAACGAGGAGGGCGGCGCGGACCCGGAGCAGTTCCGCATGGAGGCGATGTTCGACCGCATGGACGCCTTTGGCAAAGCCGTGCTCGGGCTCACGATCCAATGCGCGCAATGCCACAACCACAAATACGATCCCATCTCGCAGGAGGAGTACTACCGGCTCTTCGCCTTTCTAAATAACGACAACGAAGCGCAGCCGACCGTCTATACCTCCGACGAGCAGACGCACCGCGCGGACGTGCTGAGGAAGGTCGCTGAGGCGGAGGAAAAACTGCGGGCGTCCACGCCGGATTGGCGCGAGCGCATGGCGCGGTGGGAGGATGCGCTGCCCGCGTTGCCGGAGTGGAAAGTGATCACGGGAGAATTTGAGGCGAACTCGCTCGATGGCTCAAAGTATCTCCCGCAGAAGGGCGGCGGCTGGCTGGCGCAAAGTTACGCGCCGACGCGGCACGACGCGCTGCTTTACTGGAAGGTGCCGGAGCCCGGCATCACGGCGCTGCGGCTGGAACTGCTCAACGATCCAAACCTGCCGGCGGGCGGGCCGGGGCGCTCCTACAAGGGGACGTGCGCGCTGACGGAATTCGCGCTCTCCACGCCGACGGGCCAGGACGGGAAAATGGAGAAGGTGAAATTTGCGAACGCGAGCGCGGACTTCGGGCAGACGCCCGAAACGCCGGTGGAAGCGATGTTTCAAGACAAGAAACCGGTGCGCCGCGTGGTCGGGCCGGTGAGCTACGCCATTGATGACAAGCGTGACACCGCCTGGGGCATCGATGCGGGCCAAGGCCGGCGCAACGTGCCGCGCAATGCGGTCTTCAATCTCCCGCAGCCGCTAAACGTGGCCGCGGGCGCACAGGCGGAGATCGTGCTCGATCAGCGCCACGGCGGCTGGAATTCGGACGACCTGATGACGAACAACCTCGGGCGCTTCCGCCTGAGCTACACCACCGCGACCGCCGCCGCCGCCGATCCGGTGCCGCCGCGGGTGCGCGAGATTTTCCGCACGCCGCGCGCGCAGCGGACGCCGGCACAGCTCGCGGAAATCTTCGGTCACTGGCGGACGACGGTCACCGAATGGAAGGACGAAAACGCGAGGATCGAGACGCTCTGGCAGCAGCATCCCGAGGGTACCACGACCTTTGCGCTCGCGCCCCGCGAAGGCGGTCGCGAGACGCATGTGCTCAAGCGCGGCGACTGGCTGAAGCCCGCGCGCGCCGTCCGGCCCGGCGTGCCCGCGATCCTCAATCCGCTGCCCGCCGACGCACCGCCGACCCGGCTCACGCTCGCCCGCTGGATCACCGACCCGCGCGCGCCCACCACCGCGCGCGCGTTCGTGAACCGGGTGTGGCTCGCCTATTTCGGCACCGGCCTCGTGGAGACCGCGGAGGATCTCGGCACGCAGGCTTCGCCGCCGTCGCATCCCGAACTGCTCGACTGGCTGGCGTGCGATTTCATGGAGCACGGCTGGAGCGTGAAACATCTCCAGCGCCTGATCACCGGCTCGGCCACGTATCGGCAGTCCTCGGTCGTTACGCCCAGCCTGCTGGAGCGCGATCCGTTCAACCGCCTGCTCGCGCGCGGCCCGCGCTTCCGTGTGGACGGCGAACTCGTGCGCGACATCCAGCTCGCGACCAGCGGCCTCCTCAATCCCAAGATCGGCGGCAAGCCCACCATGCCTCCCGCGCCCGCTTTCCTTTTCCAGCCACCGGCCAGCTACGCGCCGTTTCCGTGGATCGACGAAACCGGCCCCGAGCGCTACCGCCGCGCCGTCTATACGTGGCGGCGGCGCACCACGCCGTATCCCCTGCTCCAGGCGTTCGACACGCCAGAGGGCCAGACCACCTGCATCCGCCGCACTCGTGCCAACACCCCGCTGCAGGCGCTGATCACGCTGAACGAAACCCTGGGCATCGAGGCCGCGCAGGCGCTCGCGCGGCGGATCATCGAACGCGGCGGCGTGACCGACGACAGCCGCCTCACCTTCGCCTTTCGCCAATGCCTGAGCCGCCCGCCGGCCGATGCCGAACGCCGCGAAACGCTCGCGCTCCTCACGAAACAACGTGCCCGTTTCGCCGGCGGCGGACTCGATCCGTGGACGGTCGCCACCGGCAAAGCCGAACCGTCCGCCCTATCCGCCGGAACCACGCCGCAGGAACTCGCGACCTACACCGTCCTTGCCCGCGTGCTGCTGAATCTGGACGAAACCATCACCAAGGAATGACCATGAACCGCCTCGATCATCGCGCGCATTTTGAAAACGCCTTCCGGCAGCAGATCACCCGCCGCTGGTTTTTCCGCGACTGCGGTGTGGGTCTCGGCGCGGCGGCCCTCGCCTCGCTTTTGGGCAACGAGGCGGGCGCGTCCGTGACGGCGGCGACGCCGCTGGCTCCACGCGCACCGCATTTCGCGCCGAAGGCGAAGCGCGTGATCTTTCTTTTCCAAGGCGGCGCGCCCAGCCACCTCGACCTTTTCGACTACAAGCCGGAACTGGCGAAATGGAATGGCAAACTCCCGCCCGACGAACTGCTCAAAGGCTACCGCTCGGCCTTCATCAGCCCGAACGCCACGCTGCTCGGGCCGAAATTTAAGTTTGCCCGACACGGCCAGTGCGGCGCGGAACTGAGCGAGTTGCTCCCCCATTTGGCGAAAATCGTGGACGACATCGCCATCGTGAAATCCGTGCAGACGGATGCGTTCAACCACGCCCCCGCGCAGATTTTCATGAACACCGGCGCGCAGCAGTTTGGCCGCCCGAGCTTTGGCGCGTGGACGACCTACGGGCTCGGCTGCGAGTCGCAGGATCTGCCGGCGTATGTGGTTTTCAGCACCGGCCAGAAAGGCTCCAGCGGCGGCTCGGCCAACTACGGTTGCGGCTTTCTGCCGAGCATCTATCAGGGCGTGCCCTTCCGCGGCAAAGGCGACCCGGTGCTTTTCCTCTCGAACCCCGCCGGCGTGGATGCCGCGATGCAGCGCGACACGCTCGACTCCGTCCGCGCCCTCAATGAGCAGCGCCTCGGCGTAGTCGGCGACCCGGAGATCGCCACGCGCATCGCGTCGTTTGAAATGGCGTATCGCATGCAGACGAGTGCGCCGGAGCTGATGGACCTGTCGCAGGAAAAACCCGAAACGCTCGCGATGTACGGCGCGGTGCCGGGCAAAAGCGGCTACGCGAATTCGTGTCTGCTCGCGCGCCGGCTCATTGAGCGCGGCGTCCGCTTCGTGCAGATTTTCCACGAAGCGTGGGATCACCACGGCGGGCTCGTCGGCGGGCTGAAAGAGCAGTGCGGCGCGACCGACCGCGCCAGCGCCGCGCTCGTCGCCGACCTGAAACAGCGCGGCCTGCTCGACGAAACGCTGGTCATCTGGGGCGGTGAATTTGGCCGCACCCCGATGGTCCAGGGCGGCAACGACGGCCGCGACCACCACCCGAACGCCTTCACCATGTGGTTCGCCGGCGGCGGCGTGAAACCGGGCCTCACCCTCGGCGCGAGCGACGAGTTCGGCTTCAATGCCGTGACCGACAAAGTCCACGTCCACGACCTCCACGCCACGCTCATGCACCTCCTCGGCTTCGACCACACGAAGCTCGTGCACCGCTTCCAGGGCCGCGACTTCCGCCTCACCGACGTGAGCGGCGAGGTGGTGACAAAGCTGCTCGCGTAGCGCGGCGACCAAAAAAACCGGCCCCCTCGGCAACGAACGCGCGGCGCTCACGGCGAAGTAGCCGCAGCGAGGAAGCCATCAAAGCGGGCAAACGCCCCTGCCCGAAATGCCAGTCCTAAAAGCCGCGGATAAAGTGTCTGTCCCTTTTTCTCTTTCGGTGGGCGGCGGAATGTCGGAGACCATTCCGACGGCCCCCGCCGCCGAAACAAAGTTTCGCCGCTGCCCGATCCGTTCCCAAAGCGCTGCGCTAACTTTGGGAACGAGAGTGGAAACCCGTGCAGCGCATCAAGGTCTTGACCGACGGCGGGCCGGCTGCTCGTCCACCTAGGACCCCGGCGACCGCGAGCGCCTGCTTTTCCTTCAATGCCCCAGACTTCGCACCGCTGCCGTAGCCTGGCCTCTCCGGTGAAATCCGGCGGGAGAATCTCCCCTTGCCAAGCCTCTCCCACCCCGGAATCTTCCATCCGCATGAACCTCCTCTCCCCCCAATTGGCCCTCAAAGACTGAAACCCAACGCGTCTCCATGAAATCTACATTCTTATATATCACGTTGGCCGGCCTCGCAGCGGCACCAATGTTCGCGGGTGACGTGACTCCCACTGCTTCGCCAAGACGAATCGAAATCGAGTCGAAATTCATCGAGTTACCCGAGGCGGTGGCTGACGCGCTGAAGCTTCCCACGGGTGGGTCTTTCATGGACCAGTTTCCCGGCAAGCCGCTGCCCACGACTCGCCCGCACCTCACAGCCGTGCTCGACGATAAGGATGCTGAACAATTTCTCGCCACGCTCAATGCGCAAAAAAGCGTGGACCTTTGCAGTGCACCTCGGGTTGCGTCCCTTTCGCAGCAGCGGGCGGTGGTGGATATAATCCGGGAGTTTCGTTACGCAAGTGAGTGGAATCCCCCGAACGAAAATGAGAAACGCTGGACTCCAAAAACATTTGAGACTCGCAACGTCGGCATGAGCCTCGAGGTGACCCCGACCTTTACGAAGGATGGGTTGATCGAACTGAAAGCAACGCCTTCGATCGTGGAGTTCCTTGGCTTCGTCGATTTTGAGACCGGCAAGTCTTTTTTCGCCGCCAAGGCAGACCTCACAGAAACACCTGTCGATCGCACGCTGAAATCCGTGCTCGGCTTTGAACCACCGAACCGACCCACACGGCCGATTTTTTCGACGCGAAAAGCGGATGTAGAATTAGCGATATATCCCGGCCAGACCGTTGTCCTGAGCGGTTTCGGAGAACGCGAGAGTATCCAGCCGTTCACGCCAGTACGACCCGGCTATCAAATCATTGTTCTGATACGCGCGACGCCCAGCCCACCGTTCGAGAAACCTACGAAGGAATGAACGCAGGCCAGTGAACCCAAACCTATCCATGCGCTGCAGTGAGCCGCTCTGTGCGTCACGGCCCATAATGAAATGGCTGCTTCTGATGGTCCGCTTTTGTGGGGTGATCTGGGGGGCTTTTGTAGTGCTTTCCTTGTGCGCTTTAATCTTTCGCGACCTGCCATTTCACCTTCAGCCCGCGGACTATCTTCCCTTTGCAAGAGAACTGCTCACCCACTTCGCGCCCCTCATGTTTCTGGGGATCATGCTGCTTTTGCCCTGGCACTATCTTTCCCGGACGCGCTTTTGGCGGCCCCTGTTTGCAGCATTCGTGTTGATTGTTTTCTGGAACCTCGGGCTGATCGTATGGAATCACATGCACTATCATCTGGACCTCGATCGCAACTCGATTGTCGGCTGGCTCGTCATACCGCTGATGCTCGTTGTCCAACTGCTAGCTGTGCTTATTCGGAAGCGGATGGGTGGCGGCGGCCTTTTCCCGTTCCGAAGTTTAACTTCGGAACAAGGATGACAAATGCCGAATATACCGGCAATTCGCCTTTCGCTCCCAAACTCCGTTCCCCCCGGCCCCAAAGCGCTGCGCGAACTTTCCTCCTCGTTCCGAAGCTTAGCTTTCTCCTCGTTCCCAAACTGAGGGTTTGGGAGCGCGGGCTCAGGGGGAAGCTGTGCTTCGCGGTGAGGGGCGGAAGTTGGAACGCTGCGGCCCGCCACCCGCCGCGCAAGGCACTTGCCCCGCCGAAGGGGCGTTCCAAAAGCCCCACTTTCGGAACGAGGGGAAAAACATCGGTCGCACCGGCTGGCGGGCGGGTCGCACCGGGCTGGGCGAGCGGTCGCACGGGCTAGGCGATCGGTCGCACGGGCTGGGCGAGCGGTCGCACGGGCTGGGCGAGCGGTCGCACGGGCTGGGCGAGTGGTCGCACCGGCTGGGCGAGTGGTCGCACGGGCTGGGCGAGTGGTCGCACCGGCTGGGCGAGTGGTCGCACGGGCTAGGCGAGCGGTCGCACGGGCTGGGCGAGTGGTCGAACGGATAGCTTTTATCCATCGAAAAGCGTCCCAGACGGCCCAAACCTTCCCTTTTGCCCGCCGCCCCGCCCCCGATCCCCGGCTGCCGGATGGCGGGGGCGCTGGTGGAGTGGAGCGCCAGCCTCCGGCTGTTGCCGGTGGGCGGGCGGGGCCGGGCTCAAGGCACGGCGGCGAGGCCGAGGTGCGCGCTGGCGAGGGCGGCGGCGGTGGTGGCGGCGGCTTCGACGCTGATGACGCGGCCGGTTTCGCGCTCGAGGCTGGTCATTTCCACGTCCGCGATGCCGCACGGCGTGATCGCGCGGTAGGGCGCGAGGTCGCCGCCGACGTTCAGGGCGAAGCCGTGCAGGCTGATCCAGCGGCGCACGCCGATGCCGATGGAGGCGAGCTTTTTCTCCCCGACCCAAACTCCGGTAAGCCCCTCGCGGCGCGTGCCGGTGACGCCAAACTGTGCGCAGAGGGCGATGAGCATTTCCTCCAGCGCGCGGAGGTAGCGGTGCAGATCCTGCCCGCGCGGTTTGAGATCCAAAATCGGGTAGCCGATGAGCTGTCCGGGACCGTGATAGGTGGCCTGCCCGCCGCGGCCGGTGACGACGAGCGGATGCGGGAGCGCGGCGACGTCGCGCAGACTGGAGCGATCCGGCGTGCGCCCGATGGTGAAGACGGGTTCGTGTTCCAGGAGCAGCAGCGTGTCCGGCGTGCCGGGGTCAGCGATTTTGCGGGCGACGAGACTTTCCTGCAAAGCCAGCGCCTCGGCGTAAGGCAGCCGGCCAAGCCAGCGGGTATCAAGCATCGCGGATGAGGGCGCGGGCGCGCCGCCTGGTTACATGTTGTCGTCGCCGCCCCAGAGGTGCTCTTTCGTCCAGCGTTCCTCGTAGAGCTTGCACAGACCGATCGCCGGGGCCACGCCGCCGTAGTACGACGCTGTGGTCGTGTACTGCTTGTCCTCGTCATAGGTCCCAACCGCCACAATCACATGATCGAAATGCTCGGTGAGAATTTCGAATGCTTTGTCGATCATCATTTGCTGGGATTCGGTCATGGCGGGAAAGTGAAAGTGGAAAGGGAAAAGCGAAAGGGGAAAAGTGCGGTGGAGGTGGCGGTTTACTTCGCGCGAATCTGGTCCTTCTTCGTCTCGCAGTCCTCGTTGGCCCGGCGAATTTCGCGGGCGAGCTGCTGTTCGAGCTGCGCGGCGTCCTCGTATTTGCCCTCGGCCACGGCCTTCTCGATCTGGCCTTTGAGAAAAAGCTCCTGCTCCGCGATCTTCGCGCGAGCGGTGGCTTCGAGTTCGGCAATCTCCGCTTTTTGGGCGGCGGTGAGGCTGCGGGTCGGGGCCTGTTTTTCAAGGCGTTCCATGGCGAGTTCGTAGGCGCTTTTCATCGGAGTGGCAGAGAGTTGAAGGTTGAGAGTTCGGAACCGCGCCATAACGTGCGCGGCTCATGCCCGATTCATCGCCTCTCACCCCGCCGCGCACAACTCCCAACTGCCCGATCCGGCTGCTGAGCACGGACTTCGACGGCACGGTGGTGAACCACGACACGCCGCCGCCGGTGGTGCCGGAGTTCTTTGCCGCGCTGGCGGAAATGCGCGCGCGTGGCGTGCTCTGGGCGGTCAATACCGGACGCGTGCTGTGGCACATCGAGGAGGGACTGCAGGAGTTGAAATTCCCCATCGAGCCGGATTACGTGCTCACCTCCGAGCGCGAGGTTTTTCACCGCGGACCGGATGGCCGCTGGCAGGATTTCGGTGACTGGAACGTGCGCTGCGCCGCCGCGCACGACGCGCTTTTTAGCAAAGCCGACACGCTCCTCGCGGACATCGAAGCCTACCTCGCCACGCACACCCGGGCGCACCCGATCTACGAGGGCGCGCGCCTCATCGGCCTCGCCGCCGAGAGCGACGACGAGATGGATCGCATCTGCGAGTTTCTCGAAAAGGAAACTGCTCGGGTGCCCGCCTTCCAATTCATGCGCAACACCATCTACGTGCGCTTTTGCCACGAGGACTACAGCAAAGGCACGGCGCTCGCCGAACTCGCTCGGCTCACCGGCATCCAACACGGCGAGATCTTCGCGGCCGGCGATCACTACAACGACCTCCCCATGCTCGACGGCCGCCACGCCCAATGGGTGACCTGCCCCGGCAATGCCGTAGACGCCGTAAAACGCGCCGTGACTGCCGCCGGCGGCTACGTGGCCGCTGGCGAATGCAGCGCCGGGCTGGTGGAAGCGCTCCGGCACTTCGGCGCGGTGACGCCGGCGGCGTTGGCGCACTGAGTGGTCCGCGCAGTCACTTCTCGAAACCGGCGAGCGGCTCCATCGTCCCGGTGTCGAGCACGCGGACGCGTTCCTCGTCGGTCGCGCCTTGGACGACGATCATCCGCCGCCCGTCCGGCGAAAGCGCGACGCGAGCAACAAAGTCCAGCACGCGAAAGGATTTCTCGATTTCCATTTTCGGCAGCGAAACCCGCATGACGTACTGATCGTAGTGTCCCTGAACCAGGAACGCCGAGTTGTCGAAAACGATGAAGCAGGTCGCCGAATCCGGCGCAAAGAGCACGCGGGTGACGGTGGCTCCCGCATTTAACCCGCCCAGATGCTTGCCCGTCCGCCCATCTTGGAGGGAGATAAACCGGTCCGGCCCCCACGAGATCAGGCTCCGCCCATCGGGTGAAACGGCGACGCTCGGGCTGTCAATTTCATCGTGTCGCCGCACGCTGAAAACAGTTTCGCCGGACGGGATTTTGGTGACCACGACCCCGCCCCGCCCCGGTTGCCGGAGGAGACGGTCGGGTTCGACGAGAAATTCGGCAGCGATGCCGTTGGTCCCACTCACCGGCGCACCCACCGCTTTGCCGGTTTCCGCATTCCACATCTGGAAAAAACCCTTGGGACCGTTCTCACCCGGTCCATCAAACGTCGCCAGCCACTTTCCATCCGCACTGAAATCAAAACCGAAGCTGTAACCCTCGCGATGCGGATGCTGCACCGGTTTGCCGATCTGCTTCCATGTCCGGGCATCGTGGCGAAACACCCGGCCGTTCGAGTCCATCAGGCCACACTTCGCTCCGTCCGCCGAGAATTTCACCCTCGACTGGACTTCCGTGTCGTCAGGATTGGTTCCTGCCAGAGGAATCGGTTCAACCCGCGGCTTCCCCGTTTCTGTTTCAAAGACATGCGCTCGATACTCGTCGCCCACGACCACCAACGTGGCCTGGTCGGGCGAAAATCTAGCGTCCAGCTCCATGCCGCCCGCGTGTTTGAAATCGAGCAGCGGAGACAAGGCTTCCCCATTGGCGAGACTCACGATTTGGGCTCCCGTCGGACGAAACGTGACGAGCGCCGCCTTATGATCAGGGCGCAACACGAGCGCGCTGGTTTCTTTCTCCCTGCCCAAACTGGCGCACACCGCCGCGCCACTCACCGTGTCCCAAAGACTGGCTGCGCCGCTGCGGAGTTGCACGACCACCCGTGATCCATCGTCATTGAATTCCGCCTGCCAAACACCGCGCAGCGCCGGGAGCGTCTCCCCCCAGCCGGTGGCTGCGAGGGCGATGAGCATTCCGAAGGAGGCGACAAATTGTGAGTGACGAGACGTTTTCATTTCCGTGGTTGAGAGGAGCGGCGGGAGTTTGTCACGGCTCGACCGGTTTCTTTTCATTGCGGTAGCTCTTGTGACAGGCGGCACAGCTTTGGCCGGCCTGCTGGAAGGCGGCATCGAGTGTGGCAGAATCGGAAGGCGTGGCGCGCAGCCCGACGCGCAGCATATCGGCGGCCTTCTCCGCCTCCACGAGGCGGGCGCGGTAATCGGCGGGACGGTGGGCGGTATCGTCGGTGCGGGCGAGTTCGCGGAGCTGCTCCCAGAGCAGAGTCGCGGCATTGGCGGGCGTGGCTTTCCAACCGGATTTCTGCGCCGCTTTGAGCAGATCGAAACATTCGTCGAGCGCCACCATCGCATCCACGAGCGCGGGCGTTTTCGCCACCTCCGGCAGCTCGCCCACGCGGGCGAGCGCGGCGGCCGAGGGCGGTTGAAACTCGCGCACCGAGCGATACAGCCCGGCATATTCGTCGGCGGTCCCGGCCTGCCGCAGCCACGCCTCCGCGCGGGCCGGCGACCAACCGGAGGTCGCCGCGCACATCACTGCCACCGCTGCGGGGCCGCGATGCTTTCCATGATGGCAGTGGACAAAAATCTGTCCGTCCGGTAGCGCCGCCGCGCGCGCGAATTCTGCGATGCGTTCCGCTGGCACGCCATCATAGCCGATGGGCAGATGCACGTAGCGCAACCCGTGCTTTCGCGCCGCCGCCACGTCCGGCTTCGTGCCGTCCACGCTAACGATGGTTTTCACCCCCAGCCGCGCCAGCTCCGCGAAAGCCGCATCGCCCACCGGCTGCCCGCCGGAGAGCAGCCGGTCGGTCACGCGATAGGCGTGTTCGAGCGCGGGCGCGGTGAGCGGCGTGGCCGGTGCCTCGGCGGCCCGTCCCGAAATGGCGGCGCTCACCAGCACGATGGCGACGAGTCGTTTCAGGTGGATCATGGGGCGCTCATTGGACGCCGTCGCCGGTGGCAAGGAAAGCGCGGGTTTCCACGCGGTGGCGGTCGTGAGGGTGAGTATGCGGGGATTGATGGCATGAGGTTCCGCAGTGAGTGCGGTTACGGAAGTTCCGGGCGGTGGCGCACGGGCCAGCGGGTCCAGTTGGCGGCGGGGTCGGTGCGCAGGGCGGGGGGAAGTTGGTCGCGGGCTTCGCGGATGAGGCCGGCGGTCTGGGGGAGGCTGGCGGCGGTGGCGATTTCGAGGGTGTGAAAATGCTGGCCGGCGAGGTGCGCGGCGCGCAGCGGCTCGGGGAGTGCGGACGTGGTGGCGGTGTGGATGTCGCGGAGGTAGGTGGCGCACGGGATGTGGATGAACCACGGGGCGCGCTGGCCGATGACGTTGCGCGCGGCGTCCCATTCCAGCCACGAATTGGCGAGCGTATTCACGGGGCCGGCGGCGGGCGCGGGGAGCGGGCCGACGACGCACATGGCCACGCCTTCCGCATGGCGGAGGAGCGGGTCGGTGCAGGCTCCGTGAGCGCGGACGCGCGCGCAGGCGGCGTCCACTTTTGCCCAATCGACGCTCGCGAGACTGCGCCCGCCGACGAGGCCGATGATGGGCATGGCGGTGTAGAAATCGCCGCGGATGATCCAAGCTTCGGGAAAGACTTCGCGGAAGGTGCGGGCGATGCAGTCCACCTGTTCGCGGGTGAGCTGGTAAAGCGGGAGCCATTGGCAGAAGAGGCCGCCGGGCCGGAGCGCGGCGCGCACTCCGAGGAAATGCTCGCGCGCGAAGAGCCGGCCCTCGCCAGTGCGCCACGGGAGAAAGAGGTCGCCCTCGATGACATCGAACGCGGCGGGGCGCTGTGCGATAACGATGCGGGCATCGCCGAGCGTGAGGGTGACGCGCGGGTCGCGAGTAACGCCGCGGTTGAACGGGGCGAAATGCGTTTGCGCGTAGCCGATGACGATGGGCGAAAGCTCAATGCCCTCGGCGTGTTCAAGTGCGGGGTCGAGGGGCGCGCCGGCGAGCGAACTGCCGGTGGCGACGCCGAGCGTGGCGACGCGGCGGGCGTCGCCGTGGAGGAGCATGGGCAGGAGGGTTTGGCGCTCCTGGTTCGACTGCGCGCGCGATCCGCCGAGCGTGTAGTTGTTGTTGAAAAGGATGCGCCAGTCGTCGGGTT
This sequence comes from Chthoniobacter sp., assembly GCA_021414005.1. Classification (GTDB taxonomy): domain Bacteria; phylum Verrucomicrobiota; class Verrucomicrobiia; order Chthoniobacterales; family Chthoniobacteraceae; genus Chthoniobacter. The sequence continues at coordinate 466,638 of JAIOPH010000027.1, forward strand.
CGCCGCGGACCACGCCGACCGCGCCTTCGCGTCCGACTTTCACCTCGATGAGCGTTTCGCCTTTGGCCAACCCGGCGTAAGGCAGCCGGGCGTCGAGTTTCCAGCTCCAGAAAATGAGCGCGGCGGCGGCGGGCGCGAGCACCCAGCGGAGGCGCGAACGGGTGGCGAGCAGCGCGGCCACGTAGCCGCCCGCGATGAGGGCCATGCTCCACCACAGCCCGAAGCCCGGCGCGAGCCGGCGCTCCGCGAGTTCGGCACCGCACCAGCCCCCGAGCCCATTGATGGCAAGGAGCACGCCCGCATCCACGCGGGTCGCGGCCGCGCGGCGGAGGAGCAGCGGAAAGACGAGCGCCGCGGGAAGCAGGATGAGCGTGCAGGCCGGCAGCCCGAGCCGCACGGCGTCCCACGCGTAGCCGGCGAAAGGCTGCTGAAACGGGATGTAGAAAAGCCCGCCGCGCTGGACGACGAGCACCAGCGGCTGCGCGGCACACGCGACGGCGGCGAGGGCGAGAATCACGGCGAGAGCGTGGTTTCCCAACCGCGCTGCGAGCGGCACGAGGAACGCGCCGCTGCCGAGCGCGGTGAGGACGAGCGCGAGGACGAGGCCGCCGGAAAAGTGCGAGCTGACGAGGAATTGCGCGAACTGATGATGCATGACTACCTCGGTGGAGAGGACGAGAAAGCCGGACGCGAAGGCGAGCGCGGCCGTGGAGGCGTCGGGGCGCTGGCGGGTGGCGAGCGTGTCGGGCACAGCTTCCGACGGGAGGCGAAAGGCGACGGCGGCGACGACCAGATTGAGCGCGAGCGCGACGAGGCTGGCACCCGCGAGGCCGAGCGCGGGCAGCGCCCACCCGAGCACCAGCGCGAGGCCGGCGAGTCCGCCGAGGGTGTTCATGGCGTAGAGCGTGACGCTGCGCTGCGGACCCGCGGCGCGGATCATCCACGGGACGACCACACCCATCGCGAAGGCTGGCGGCGCGACGAGGAGCAGCGGCAGAAGCCACGGCAGCACGGGAGCCAGCGTGGGCGCGGATTGCAGCGGGAGCGCCCATCCGCCGCCGAAGACCATCGCCAGCGCCAGCCCGGCGACGACGACCTCGGCGAGCGCGACGCTGCGCCAGGGCCGCGGAGTTTTCCGCCGCGCGGCGAACCACGCCCCGGCGGCGAGCCCGAGAAAAAACGCGGCGACCACGCGGGTGAAGGTGCCGGCATTCGCGCCGAGAATGTCCACCATCCGCCGCACCCACAGGAGCTGGTGCGCGAGGCCCGCCGCGCCGCTCAGTGCGGCGAGGAGGCAGGGTATCTTTGAGCGGAAAATTACGGTCATGCGTGATGGGTGATCGGTGATGAGTGAATGGTGGTCCGCTCGTTCCGGATCACCTTTCACCGGTCACGAGCGGAGAAGGAGGCTCATCCCCCGGCGGCGCGAGAGGAGGCCGAGAACGCCGGTGAGGAGCAGCCCGAGTGAGCCGGGCTCGGGAACCACGGCGCTACCACCGAATCCCTGCGTTTTGCAACCACCCGCGAAGGAGGCCGCGCCGCTGGTGAAGGTTGCGGTCGCTCCGGCTCCGATGGTCAGCGAGGAGAGTGTTTGGCTCACGGTGCCAAATTTCAGCGCGGTGCCGGCGCCGGTCACGCTGACGGAGGAGGCACCGGTGCCGAGCGCGCCGTCCACGTTGGTCGTGCCGGCGCTGGCAAGGAGCGCGGCGTAGTTTTGGGTGCCGTCGAGATTGAGGATGCCCGCGCCGGTTTTACCGAGGCTGCTGGCACCGCCGGTGACGCCGCCGGTGAGCGTCAGTGTGGTGCCCGATGCGGTGCTGACGGTGGCGTTTTGGGCGAGGACGAGCGGCGCGGCGATCGTGTGGCTGCCGAGGGTCACGCCGAGGGTCGGAGTGGCGGTGCCGTCGGCGAGCGTGATCGTGTTGGGGCCGCTCACGGTGTAGCTGTTGGTGTTGTTGAAAGTGATGCTGCCGACGGTCAGCGCGCTGCCGTTCACGCTGATGGTCGCGGGCGCGGTCGCGGCGGGGCCAAAAGTCGCGCGGGAGCCGTTGCCGAACGGGACCCCGGCACTCCAGTTTGTGCCCAGCGACGTTGACCAGGAACCGCTGCCGTTGAGCGTCCAGATCGAGACGATCGCGACGGCTTGGAAATTGAACGAGTAGGTCGGGCTCGGCGTATGGATGGCGTTTGCGTCGAAAATACGGAAGCCGACGACGTAGTTGCCTGGGACATCCGCGGTCCAGCCGCGGTTGTGCCTGTGGCCGTAGGGATCACCGTCGTAGTAGGGCGGAAGGAGAGGCTCGGTGAGGATGAAGGTGTTGTTGCTGCCGGTGGGTTGGCCGGTCTCGAAGGAGACACTCGGCGTGGAGCTGAAGATCGCACGGTTTTCATCCCAGAAACCGAAATGCGCGCCCGACGGGCCGGTGACGCTGACGATTTCCATGTGCAACTCGGAACCGTTCGCGGCGTGGAACGGGCCGTCATCTTCGGCCTGGCCGTCGGAGAGCGCGATGAAGGTGATGCCGTCGAAGGAGTAATAGCCGCCGTAGGGCTGGCCGACGGGTTTCATGAGAAGCGCGTAGGTGGTTCCGGCGGTGTAGCCGGAGGAAAACTGGAGCGGGGTGCCGGGAGTCTGGCTCGCGGCACCGGCACCGATGTGCGTGTGCTGGCCGTGGGCGGCATGGAGAAGGACGGCGAGGCAGAGAAGGGAGAGGAGATTTTTCATGGGCGAAGGAAAGGAGGAAAGCCCCGTGCCGCAGCACAGCCGCGGCACGGGGCAGGGTTGGTTTTTACCGGACGGCGCGCCGACGGCGCACGAGGCCGAGGGCGGCAAGCGCACCCGCGAAGAGGGCGGCGGAGCCCGGCTCGGGCACGGCTCCGTAAGTCACGGTGAAGGGCGCGCTATCGGCGTGCTGGCCGGACGCGTCGTGCAGGATGTAGTCCACGGTGTAGGTGCCGGGTTGATTGGCGGTCCAGCTCCGGCCGTGGAGATGGCCGTAGGGATCGGTCACCGCGGTGAGCGGGCCCGTGCCGTCGGCGTCATTCCAGGTGAAGCCGGCGGGCAGGCCATTCAGCGCCGGCGCGTATTCGCCGAAGGTGTATGGGACGCCGGTGTTCGGATTTGCCGGGAGCGGCGTGCTGCCGTTGCCGATGATAAGGGCCGCGTCCGTGAGATGCAGCGTGTCGTCGCCCACGAATCCGCTGCCAACGGTGAAGGTCACCTGCGGGACCACGGTGCTGTGGTGCTCATCCCAGAAGCTGAACTGCGCACCGGTCGGGCCGGTGACGTTCGTCATCTGCATGGTGATGAACGAGCCGCCATTGGCCGCGTAGGTGTGCTCGGTGCGATAGGCGGTGCCCGTCACGCCGTCGCCGTTCCAGATGAGGCCAGTGCCGGCGGCAGCCGTGAAGGTGATGTTGTTCGTGAAGAACAACCCTGCCTGTGCGCCGCTGATGGCGAGTGGCATGCTCTGGACGCCCTGACTGGCGCCGGTGACCACCTGGCCGGCGTTGATGCCGGAGTTCACGACGAACGAAAGCGCGTCGCCAGCCTGCAGGCCAGGCGTGCCGTTCGTGTCGATCGCGCCCGCATAGACGTGGCCGGCGCGGACGGTGTGGGTGCTGATGGTGAGGACCGCGACGGCCAGGGCCGCGCGAGTCATGTGGATGGATTTCATAGTTCTGCTGATTTGCATTTTCGGTTTTGTTTTTAGTTGTCGGTCTGCACCGAGGGATCGACGAATCGACTCCCCGGGGCGCGCAACCGCAGTTGCGCCTGCTCCCAGCTCAAGTTCTCCATGTGAGCGTCGGCGAAGAGGTAATTGGCGCTCCCGCCATGCCTCCGCACCCCGACCTGACTCGCGAACGCCTCGGGCGGGATTTCCTGCCCGGAGTAGTCCGAAAAGTGGAAGTGATCGGCGTTGGTGTAGTTTTGCGAAGCCTCCAGAAAGAGGAGCGTCTGCGCGGGCCTTTCGAGCCGCGTGAGCTTCGAGAAATCGAGCGTGGGCGCCCCGGCCGGATTCGGCGTGAGGAAATCATTGATCACATACGTGTAGGCCCGGGTGGCGTCCTCATCGGACGGACACCGGAAGACGACCTTGCCGCCGGCATACTCCTGAAGCGTGAGCGTCCAGGACTTGCCGCCCTGCGACCGCTGGTGCGCGGTCACGGGCAGCGTCATGTCGTGGTCGCCGGCGTAGAGCAGCGCGGCGGTGCCGAGCTGGCGCATGAAGTGGGCGCACTTCGTCGTGCGGCCACGCGCCTGCACGCGGCCCACCACCGGGAAGAGTAACCCCGCCAGCACCGCAATGATCGCGATGACGACGAGCAGCTCGATGAGGGTGAAGCCGCGGAATGTGAAGAAACGATTTTTCATAGGGAGCGAGGAGCCAGAGGCTCGATGGTTTTCGATTTCGCGCCCCGCCTTTGGCTCCGCCGGAAAGAGGCGGAAAGCAGGTGGGGCGTGGGCGCGCGCCGGGAGAGATCGGGGTACGGCGCAGCCCGGAGAGAAGGGAACGCTCTGGCGAAATCAGCCGTGCCGCCGGGAGGGGCGCATGCCGCTTCGCCGAAGCGGCCTTTCAGACAGGAAGTGACCTACGCCAGCCGTGGCGGAGGAACCGGAGGAGAATGGACGAGTTTTTCCGCAGCTTCCTCGAACCGAGGGTGGCTGGTGAAAACGAAAGCCGGGGCGGTCACGCGCAACACCGGGGCGAGGATGCCTTTGATGTCGGGTACGGGCTGCGTCGCCTGTTGCTGCTTCTGCTGCTTCTCGCCGTCTTGGACCGTCAAGCAGAGCGCGCAGGGATGCTGCCCGTCGAACGTCTTTTCCACCGCGACGACCAGCGAGGCATCATGGGAGTATTCGACGAGCATCGTAGCCCAGGCCACGGATTGCAGGACCACAAAATGCGCGCCCGAGCCCACCGCCAGCGCGGCGATCACCGCGAGGTGGGCAAGGAAGAGTGAAAGGCGGCGCACGGCGCGGAAGAAAGCAGCCGCTCTCCGTGACGTCAAGGGCGCGCGGCGGTGAGGTTGCACGGGCGCAACCCAGCACAGTCCGCTTGGGCGGAAAGCGAGGCGCTCCACACCACGCCAGCCGCGACCAGAAAGGCGGTGTGGGCGAATGGTTTCATCGGGAGGCGCGCGCAGCGCACTGATTCATCGCCGCGGAGACAACGCCGGCGCCGCCACCGTCCACGGCCACCACCTGACCGGTTTCGGCACTCTGCACGGCGGCGAGACAAAGGGCGAGGCTGTGCAGGTTGACGCGGGCGGAATTGAGCGGGGCGCGGTTTTCCTCGACGGCGCAGAGCAGCTCGGCCATCGCGCCATGGAAGCCGTCGGGGAACCAGCATCCCTCCAGCTCCGGCGAGGCGAGGCCGTCGGCCGTGTGCAGTGTCACACGCTGTTCCATCAGCCCAGGGCCTACACTGCGCAACGTGCCGCGCGCACCGACGATGGTGGTCCGGTCCTCCTGGCCAAACGCGGCGTCGGCATTGAACGCGAAGGTCGCCTGTCCGCCGTCGAATTCTGCGCAGGCGTGGGCGAGGAAAGGCGGGCGCGCCCGCTGGCTGCGCGAGCGGGCGGCGGCGGCGAAAACGCGGTGCGCGCGGCGGTCGCCGAAAAAAGCGGTGGCGATGTCGAACCAGTGGATCGCGAAATCCCCCAGCACGAGTTGTTTCAACTCCTCGAACGGTGATCCGCAAATCCAGTGATGATCCCAGTGCAGCGTGAAATCGACGGACGAAACCTCACCGACCAAGCCTGCCGAAATCGCCTCGCGCATCCACGCGAAGTGCGGTGCCCAGCGTCCGTTTTGGTTCACCGCGAGCCGTCGGCCAAGCTGCTCCGCGAGCGCCACCAGGCGTTCGCCCTCGGCCAGCGTGAGCGCGAGCGGCTTTTGCGAAAGCACATGTTTTCCCGCCCGCAGCGCAGCCTCGATAATCGGCCCGCGCACCTCCGGCGAGGTCGCGATGTCCGCCACGCGCACATCGTCACGGGCGAGCAGTTCCCGCCAGTCCGTGAAAACCGCGGCCTCCGGAAAAAACTCCGCGCGTCGCGCCTCCGCCCGCTCCCGCGAGCGCGAAGCCAGCGCGACCACGCGAAACCCAGCCTTTTTATAAGCCTGCAAATGACTCTGCGTGATCCCGCCGCAGCCGATCAGCCCAATGCCGACGCTGGTATCCGACGGCACGGGCGGGCGATAGGCCAGCTCCGGCGCGGGCATCGGTCGCACCGCTCTCACCACGCCAACGCCGTAGGTTTCGTCGCTCATGGGAAAAGGATCAAGACCTCGACAAAGCCAGCGCTTCGCCGGCGCGCAGTACGCGATGCGGCTGGCCGAGGCGTGTGCATTCGGGGAGGAAAAGCGCGCGCGGCTCGGCGGTGTTAAAGGCGAACATCTCGTAGTGGCACGGCACCACGTCGCGCGCGCCGATGGCGTGGGCGAACTGCGCGGCCTCGCGACCGTCGAGGTTTCCCGCGACGCGACGCTCGGGTTGGTTTCCGTTGATCGGCAGCAGCGCGAGGTCGATCGGCGCAAAGGCGCGCAGCTTTTCCACGAGGCCGGGATAGAGTAGCGTGTCGCCGGAGTGATAGATGGTCCACGGCGTGCAGCGGATGACATAGCCGAGATACTCGTGGTGCCCCGCAGCATCGCGCGCCAGTTCATTGTGCGCGGCGGCGAGCCCGTGAAAGGTGAACGCGCCGACCGTCGCGCTCGCGCCATCGTCCAGCCCGAGCGGCGCGGCGAGCGCGATGCCGAGCCGAGCCGCGACGAATGCACGGTTGGCTTCGGGAATGACCAGCCGCGCCTGCGGATTCGCCGCGAGCAGCGGGCGCAGGGTCTCGGCGTCGAGATGATCGGTGTGATTGTGGCTCGATGTGATGACCTCGATCCCGGTCAGCCGCTCCGGCGCGATCACGCGCTCCGTCATGCGAACGTGCGGCTTGTCGGTCGCCGCGTATTTCGCCGTCAACGAGTCGGACAAATACGGATCGAGCAGCGCGAACTTTCCACCCGACCGCAGCAGAAAGCCGCTCTGCCCCAGCCACCACACGCGCAGTTCCTCCGGCGCGGCGGGCGGGCGGGCCACGTCGGTGAGAAAGGCGTCGTCCTGGAGTAGCGGGCGGATCACAACCCCAATTCCGCGCGCACGATTTTCACGCCCGCGACCATGTGCGCGAGCTTCTGCTTCGCCGCCCAGCGCGCGGTCTGGCTCAGCCCGCAATCGGGCGCAAACGACAGCCTTTCCGCCGGCGCGTGCTGCAGGCAAAGGCGCACCCGCGCGGCGATTTCCGCGGGCGTCTCGATGAAGTAGCTCTTCACGTCGATGATCCCGACGGCCACATCCATCCGGCGCGCGATTTCGCCGATGATCGCGATTTCGGAAAACTCGCGGCTGGCCATTTCGAGATGCACCTCGTCCAGCGTCATGTCGAGAAACGCGGGAAACATCGGCGCGTAACGGCGCAGGCCCACGGCGCGGCCTTTGAAATTGCCGAAGCAGAGATGCGTGGAGAGCCGGCATTTTCCGACGACCGGCGCGACGGTGCGGTTGAAAATCTCGACGAACTTTTTCGGATCCTCGCGGTGCGCGTAGCAGCTCATGGACGGCTCATCGACGGTGATCTCCGTGCAGCCCGCCGCGACCAGCGCCTCCAGTTCCGCACGGACGATGGGGAGCAGCGCCTCGGTCAGCGCGTAGCGGTCGGGATATTGCGCGTTCGGCACGAGCCGACCGCTGAGCGTGTAGGGTCCGGGAACCGACGCCTTCAGCGTCGGGAATGACGAATGACGAGCGTCGAATGACGAAGCGGCGAGACGTTGCAGGCGCTGGAATTCCCCGACCACGCCGAGGCCGCGCGGCGCGCGCAGTTCGCCGACGACGGCATGCTTGCCGCGCTGGTCGTGCGCGGGCGGGCCGAAGCGGCGGGGCGACGCGCCTTCGAGTTCGAGGCCATCGAGAAAGCCGTAGAACGAAAGATTAAAATCGAGCCGCGTCTGCTCGCCGTCGGTGACAACATCCAGCCCCGCGGCGAGCTGGTCGTAGAGCGCGGCGATGACTGCGTCGTTCTGCAACTCGGCGATGTCATCCTTGCCAAACTCACCGAGATGCTGGCAGGCGAACTCCAGCCAGGAGGGAAATGGGTAGCTGCCGATGACGGTGGTGCGGAGAGGGAGGGAAGGCATGAGGTGTGAAGGATGAGTGATGAATGTTCCGGTCAGTTGGATCTCGCGTTCTTGAGGATCGTGGTGAAGATGGCGAGAAGTTCATCCGCTTTTTTGCGGAGGTCGGCGAGACGCTCGGGTCTGATGATTTCGGCGGCGGCGAGCCTTTCATCACTCATACTTCATGCCTCATCGCTCAACCCTATCCGCGCATACATTTTGGCCAGCCGCCTCGCATGCTCATCGTAGGCGCTTTCAAAAAGCTCCACCGCCCGCCCTGCGCCGACGACCGCGCCCGCGCTGAGCACGCGGGGCGGCTGTCCGGCCTGGGTGAGGCGTGCGGCGACTTCGGCTTTGATCGTGTTCACGAGCAGGCAGCCGCCGACGGTCGAGCCGGGCGCGACGGGCGTGTCGAGGCCGGCGATTTTCACCATGGCGTCGCCGACCGGCGCGCCGGTGTCGAGCGTGAGGTCGGCAAAGTCGCCGAGCTTTTTCCCGTCGGCGCGGCGGCTGGTGCTGGCCTCGCTGTGCGCGCGGCTGATGATCGCCACCACGCGGACGCCGCGCTTTTGAAACTGCTCAGCCATCTCGATGGGCACGACGTTGCAGCCGCTCGAGGAGATGACCAGCGCCGAGTCCGCGGGCGCGAGGTCGAAGTTACGCAGGATACGCTCGGCGAGTCCGCTCACGTTTTCGAGGAACATGGCCTGCCGCTGCCCGTTGGCACCGACCACGAGATTGTGAAAGCTCAGCGACAGCTCGACGATGGGATTGAAGCCGGGAAACGAGCCGTAGCGCGGCCACATTTCCTCGACCATGATCCGCGAATGGCCGGAGCCGAAGACATGCACCATGCGCCCGGCGAGGATTGTCGCGGCAAACCAGTCCGCCGCCTGCGCGATGGCCGGCGTTTGCGCCTGCACGGCATCAATGAGCGCGCGGCATTTTGTGAGGTAGTCGAGGCTGGGTGTCATGGTGGTGATTGATCGGAGTCCTCTGGCGGAGCGAAGCGGGTGCGATAGACGAGGCACCACAGGCCAGCGATCCAAAAAATCATGCTGGTCGAGCCGAGTGCACTAACAGCGGCGATAATGGGTGAGTGGAAATCGGAGACATGGCTCCCCGCGGTTATGAAGCTTAACCAGAGCAGGCTGGAGGTGAGTCCGATGGCTCCAGCCGTAAGCACCAAAAGAAAGCCCGAGGCGCGATGTTTCTGCCAGCCGAGGAGCGAGAGCAAAACAACGCCGATATTGAAGAGAACGCCGGGGAGCGTGGGGCCGATTTTGCGGAGCGCGCCGAAGAGGGAGAAAAGGGTGTCGAGGAGAGAATTTTGGCTCATGGAGATTGGTCAGAGGTTTCCCGTTTCGCCGCCCGCCAGCAAGGCCGCACGCGCCGCGCCGAGGGCCCCGGCCCATTCGCCCAGCGCGGCGGGGAGCAGTTTCACGGTATGGCCGGCGGGCCGCCATTCGATGCGGGCCAGCTCGGCGCGGAGCGGATCAAAAAGCGCGTCGTCGGCCTGGGCGATGCCGCCGCCGATGATGACGGCCTCGGGATCGAGGATGTTGATGAAGCTGGCGATGGCGCAGGCCAGCGCGTGGACCGAGTCGAGCCAGACGCGCGTCGCTTCCGCATCGCCAGCCTGGGAGGCGGCGATGAGTGCGTGCGTGGTCGCAAAGCGCCCGTCGGTGCGCGCGGCGATGTTGTGGTTTCCGATGAAGTCCTCCAGCGCGCCGGGCGTGCCGACGATGCTCGGCGGACCGTGGACATCGAGGCAGGTGTGGCCGAGGTGACCGGCGCGGCCGAGATGACCGCGGAGGATTTTTCCCTCGGAGAGAATCGCGCCACCGACGCCTGTGCCGAGCGTGAGGAGGACGGCGTTTTGCAAGCCGCGCGCCGAGCCGAGCCACGCCTCGCCGGCGAGGGCGGAGTGCGCGTCATTCGCCACGGGCACGGGGCGCGCGCGGCCGAGAAATTCCGTCCAATCCAGTCCTTCGATTCCGCGCAGCCGGCCCGGCAACAGGGCGATGGAGCGTCGGTCGCGCGCGGCGAGGCCGGGCGCCGACAGGCCCACGGGCAGCACGCCACCGAGTTCGTCGGCAAGCTCTTTTGCCACGCCAGCCCACGCCAGCGAGTCCGTCCCGCCGTCATTGGTCGCGCGCATTTCGCGGCGCAAAATCTCGCCCGCACTCGTGATGACGACGCCCTTGATCTGCGTGCCGCCGAGGTCGAGCCCGACTGCGCTAGTCATACTGCCCTTCGGTGACCGACCATCCGCCATCCACGCTCAGCACCTGGCCCGTAACGAAGCGTGCGCCGTCGCTCATGAAATAGACCGCCGCCGCGTCGAGATCCCGGGGTTGGCCGATGCGCCCACCGTCGAGCGGCTGCTTGGTTTTGATAAAACGCAGGATCGTCTCGTCCTGTGCCGCGCGCTCCGACATCGGCGTTTCGACGAGCGCCGGGGCGAGCACGTTGATGCGGATATTCTGCGGCGCATAGCAGGCCGCGGTTGCCTTGCTGAAGCCGATCAGCGCGGCTTTCGCCGCCGCGTAGGCGTGCGTGGAAAAATGCCGCGGCGACGGGCTCCGCGCGAGCACGCTGCCCATGTTCAAGATGCTCCCGCCGCTGCCCTGCACGAGAAACTGGCGGACGGCGGCGCGGTTCGAGAACATCAGCGAACTGAGGTTGAGATCGAGCGTGGCGCGCCAGCCTTCATCGGTGAGTTCGTGCAGCGGGCCGTCGCCCATCCGCCTCCCGCTGCCGCCGGCGACATGGTAGAGCCCGTCGAGTTTGCCAAACGCCGCGACGGCCTCCGCGATGGCGCGCGGCGCGGTTTCCGGGTCGCAAGCATCGCCCGAAAAAGCGCGCCCATTTTCTCCCAGCAAAGCCGCCGCCGCGTCCACGCCCGCCGGGTTGCGCCCCACCACGACGGCCCGCGCGCCCGCCTCCACAAAGGCGCGCGCGGCGGACAGGCCGAGGCCGGTGGTGCCGCCGATAACGACGAGCGATTTACCTTCGAGCAGAGGTTGCACGGGCCGCAGCTTAGCGAAGCCGGGATGCTTGGGAATCCCGAACCGCACCGGCCGTCACCGTTTCGGTTTCGGCGCGACCATGCGAAGCACGGCGGCGAGGGCGTCGTCGCGCACGGTGCCGATACCGGCCTGCTGGAAGACGATTTCGCCCTCGGGATTCAGCACACTCACGAGGAGTGAGTGCGCATACTGGAGGTTGGAGCCGGGATAGTAGCGAAAGCCCACCACGTCCGCGATCTTCTTCACGGCCTCCGGGCTGCCGCGCAGCAGGCTCCAGTGCTTGATGGCCAACTTATGCTTTTCGCGGAAGGCGCGCAGCGCCTCGACGCTGTCGCGTGCGGGGTCGATGCTCACGAGTAGAAAGTCCACCTTGTCCCGCGCACTGGCCGGCAGCGCGGCCTCGATGGCTTTCATATCCTTTACGATAAACGGACAGGAATGTTCGCAACTCGTGAAGAACAGCGCCATCACCTGCGGTCGTCCGCGCAGCGCGTCGAGTTTCACCTCCCTGCCCACATCCGCCGTCCATTTGGTATCGAGGCTGTAGATCGACTTTTCGCTGAATTTCCCCGGCGGCAACCCCTCGCGGCAACAAGGCGGCTCGGGAGCTTTCGCGGGCTTGGGTGTCGTGACAGCCCCAAGCGGACCTGCGCCAAGGGTGATGGAGATGCAAGCGAGGAGGAGCGGTTTCATGGCAGGATGCGGATGGGGTTAGGTGGATGGTGAACTCTGCCCAAAGTGTCGTGCGATTTACTCCCGGGCGCTCTGCGTCCGTTGGCGAAAAGCGCGCATCTCTTGCCCCGGCAACGCGGCCAGAGATGGGCTCAGACGAGCGAATTGCGTGCGATGGCAGTTGAAAAGCGCGGGCGCAGTCCCTAGCCTCCGCGCACTTCTCACCAAAGAAACCACGCTTATGAAACGCCCGCTCTTGCTCTCCACCGCCCTCGCCCTGCTCGCCACCGCCGCGCTGGCGCAGGATGAAATCAAAATCGGCGAATTTGCCTCGCTGACCGGCGGGAGCGCGAGCTTCGGCCAGTCGAGCCACAAGGGGACGGCTCTCGCCATTGAGGAGATCAACGCGGCGGGCGGGGTGCTCGGGAAGAAGCTGAAACTTATCGCGGAGGATGACCAGTCGCAGGCGGGCCAACCGGCGACCATCGTGCGAAAACTGATTTCGCAGGACAAAGTGGTGGCCGTGCTGGGCGAGGTGGCGTCGAGCAAGTCGCTGGAAGCCGCGCCGATCTGCCAGCAAAACAAAATCCCGATGATCTCGCCCGCTTCGACGAATCCGAAGGTCACGGAGGTCGGCGACTACGTTTTCCGCATCTGCTTTATCGATCCATTCCAAGGGACGGTGATGGCGAAGTTCGCGCAGAGCAAAGGGTGGAAGAAAGTGGCCGTGCTGACGGACGTGAAGCAGGACTATTCGGTGGGGCTGGCGGAGTTCTTCGTGAAGGGCTTCACGGCGACGGGTGGGGAAATTGTGAAGGATCAGAAGTACTCCACGGGCGACAAGGATTTCAAAGCGCAGCTCACGTCCATCAAGGCTGCGAAGCCTGATGCGATCTTCGTTCCCGGCTACTACGGTGAGGTTTCGCTGATCGGGAAACAGGCGAAGCTGCTGGGTATCAAAGTGCCGCTGCTCGGCGGCGACGGTTGGGTGGGCGACTCACTGCTGAAGGTGGCGGGCAACTCGCTGGACGGCTCGTTTTTCTCCTGCCACTTCAGCGCGGATGATAAGGCGGAGGCGGTGCAGAATTTCGTGAAAAAGTACAAGGCAAAGTACAATGGCGAGACGCCGGACGACATGGCCGCGCTAGGTTACGACAGCGCGGTGATCCTGGCCGAGGCGATCAAGAAGGCGGGGACCACGGACGGCGAGAAGTTGCGCGACGCACTCGCGGCGACAAAGGCGCATCCCGGCATCACCGGCTCGATCACGCTCGACGAGAAGCGCAACGCCACGAAGCCGGCGGTGATTCTGGGAATCGGCGGCGGCGGGTTTCAGTTTGTGCAGACGGTGGCTCCGTAATGCACCCTAGCAACGAACCTCGCGATTTGCTTCCAACCCTCAGCCACCGACGCGGTTGATCGAGTTCATCCAGCAGCTCCTCAACGGCCTCGGGCAGGGCTCTATCTATGCACTCATCGCGCTGGGTTACACGATGGTTTTCGGGGTGCTGCGGTTCATCAATTTCGCGCATGGCGATGTTTTCATGCTCGGGGCGTTCGCGGGATTTTACCTCGGGCCAAAGACGCTCCGATTGTTTGGCGAGGGGCCATCGTATTCGGGGGCGTTTGCGGCGCTGGTGGTGGCGATGGTGCTTTGCGCGGTCATCGGCATCGTCATTGAAAAACTCTGCTACCGGCCGCTGCGCGACCGCCCCAAGCTGACGGTGCTGATCACGGCGATCGGCGTTTCGCTGTTTTTGGAGAACGCCGGGCAGTTGGTTTTCGGGGCGAATCCGCAGTCGTTCCCGGAACTCATCGTGGACCGCGCGCTGGAGATTCCGGAGTCGTGGGGCGCGATCTCGGGGCTGACGATCACGGTTTCCCAAGTGCTGGTTTTCGGAGTGACGCTGCTGCTGCTTTTCGTGCTCCGCTACGTGGTGTTGAAAACGAAGATGGGCATGGCCATGCGGGCGCTATCGTTCAATCCCGTCGCGGCGTCACTGATGGGGATCAACAACGACGTGGTGATCTCGTTCACGTTCGGGCTCGGCTCGGCGCTGGCCGGCGCAGCGGGGATTTTGACCTCGATCCAGCAGCCGTCCATTGATCCGCTCATGGGTGTGAACGCGGGATTGAAGGCGTTTGTCGCGGCAGTACTCGGCGGGATCGGCAATTTGCCCGGCGCGGCCCTCGGCGGGCTTTTGATCGGCGTGATCGAGGCGCTGGTTGTCGGCTACGTGAGCCCGACGTATCGCGATGCCATCGTCTTCGGCGTGTTGATCCTCATTTTGATCGTCAAGCCGACTGGACTGCTCGGCGTTTCGGAAAGGGAGAAAGTGTAAATGTTCGAGCGCTCAAAAATTCTGCTGGTCGCGACACTCCTGACGTTTGCCGGGCTGTCGCATTTCGCCGGCGGGATTAGTCCGTACTATTTCGACATCCTCATCGGGATCGGCATCAACATCATCCTCGCCGTCGGCCTAAATCTCGTGAACGGCTACACCGGGCAGTTCTCGCTCGGGCATGCGGGCTTCATGGCGGTGGGCGCGTATGCGTCGTCGTGGCTGACGCTGAAATACGGCTACTCGATGGGTTCCGGCACGCTGAACACGACGACGGTCTTTGTGCTGGCGTTGCTTGGCGGCGGGTTGGGCGCGGCGCTGGCCGGTTTAATTGTGGGTGTCCCGTCGCTGCGCTTAAAGGGCGACTACCTCGCGATTGTGACACTGGGTGTCAATGAGATCAGCAAGGGCGTGCTCCAAAAGGCGGAGCCGCTCGGCGCGCAGCGCGGGCTGGGAGGGATGGAGCAGCACACCAACTTCTTTTGGACCTTCGCCTTTGCCGCGATCACCATTTACGTCGTGCTGAATCTCGTGGGCTCGACGTATGGCCGCGGTTTCCTCGCGGTGCGCGACGATGAAATCGCCGCAGAGGCGATGGGCATCAACACGACGAAATACAAAGTGCTCGCCTTCGTTCTCGCGGCGTTTTTCGCCGGTATCGCAGGCGGGTTGTACGCGCACTTCAAACAATTCATCCATCCTGAGGGCTTCAACTTTCTGCGTTCCGTGGACATCGTGGTCATGGTGATCCTCGGCGGGATGGGGAATACCGCCGGCGTAGTGGTGGCGGCGACACTGCTGACGATCCTGCCGGAGTTCCTGCGCGCCGTATCGCGCTACGAATGGCTGCCGGAATGGCTGCGGCATGTGGCGGAGAACCGCATGATCCTTTACTCGCTGCTGCTCATCGTCCTGATGCTCACGCGACCGCAGGGGCTGTTCGGCAATTTCACCGGCAAGCGCAATTCCAAGCTGCAATGAACGCGCCGCTGCTGAAACTCGACAACGTGACCGTCCAGTTCGGCGGACTCAAAGCCGTGGGCGATCTGTCTTTTACCATCGGCGAGGGCGAACTCATCGGGCTCATCGGGCCAAACGGCGCGGGCAAGACGACGGTTTTCAACCTCATCACCGGCGTGTATGAGCCGACGGCGGGGGCGATCACTTTCGCTAACAAATCCGTGGTCGGGCATCGCCCATACAAGATCACGGCCCGCGGGATCGCGCGGACTTTCCAAAACATCCGGCTGTTTCCCTCGCTGAGCGTTTTCGACAATGTCCGCACGGCCTGCAACATGCACCTGCGCCACGGTATTTCGCACGCGCTGGCGCGCGGGCCGAAGTTTTCCGCCGAGGAGCGCGAGATCGAGGCGACGGTCATGGAACTGCTGGAGATTTTCAGCCTCACCGCGGAGCGCGACGCGGCCTGCAAGAGCCTGCCCTACGGCGATCAGCGCCGGCTCGAAATCGTGCGCGCCCTCGCCACGCGGCCGAAGCTGCTGCTGCTCGACGAGCCCGCGGCCGGCATGAATCCCACGGAGAAGGCCGAACTGATGAAGCTCATTCGTTTCACGCAGGAGAAATTCGGCTGCGCGGTGCTGCTGGTGGAGCACGATATGAAGGTGGTCATGGGCATCTGCCAGCGCATCAATGTGCTCGACTACGGACGCAAGATCGCCGAGGGCACGCCCACGGAAATCCGCAATGATCCGAAGGTCATCGCGGCGTATCTGGGCAAAGAGGAAGAGTAGCCCGCGGCGGCGGCGCTAATGTTTGCCGCCCACGGCGCCGGCCGCTATAACGACGCGCCATGATTTTCGCCCCTGCCGACTACCTCGACCTCACGCACACGGAGCACCGGATGCTTTTTGAAAATGCCGTCAATGTGTGGGACGCGCTGAGGCAGATCACCAGCTACCTGCAGTTCCGGCTGAAGCCCGCGATCCACGGACGGCTCGTGGGGAAACCGTTCATCAGCGGGGCGGTTTTTGTGGGCCAGGGAACGGTGATTGAGCAGGGTGCGATGATCAAAGGGCCGGCGTGGATCGGCGACGGATGCGAGATTCGCAACGGCTGCTACATCCGCGAAAACGTGATCGTGGGCTCCGGCTGCGTGCTGGGCAATTCGTGTGAGTTCAAGAACTCGATCATTTTCGACGAAGCTCAGGTGCCGCATTTCAACTACGTGGGCGACTCGATCATCGGCTATCGCGGGCACCTTGGCGCAGGCGTCATCCTTTCCAATGTGAAGCTCGACCACAGCGAGATTACCATCGCCACGCCGCAGGGTCCGGTGCCGACGGGGCTGAAGAAATTTGGCGCAGTGGTGGGCGACCGCGCGGAAATCGGCTGCAACTCGGTGATCAATCCCGGCTCGCTAATCGGACGGCGCTCGGTCGTTTATCCAGGAACGGTCTGGCGCGGTATCGTGCCGGCGGAGAGCGTCGTGAAGACGACACAGCAGCACCAAGTCACCGCACGGCGGGACTGAGGTCGGGGCCGGGAGAAGGCACTACTCCTCTTCTTCCTGCTCGTCCGCCTGCGACGGCAGGAGATGCTCGATCGGCTTCTCCTTTTTCTGCAACGCCCGACGCAGTTTCATCAGCGCGATATTCTGGAGCTGCCGGATGCGCTCGCGGGTCACACCAAATTTCTTGCCGACTTCTTCGAGCGTCTTCGCCTTGCCGCCATCGAGACCGAAGCGCGAGAAAATGATCTTTTTCTCCCGCTCATCCAACACGCCAAGCAGGTCGCCTACTTCGTCGCGCAGGTTTTGGTCGCGCAGTTGTTCGAAAGGCGTGAGCGCCTCAAGGTCACCGACGATCTCGCCGAACTCGGTGGAATCGTCATCGCTGATCGGTGCGTCGAGCGAAGCCGGGCGGATGGAAACGATCTTGAGCTGCGAGATTTTCCCTGCTGCCAAGCCGACCTCCTCCGCCAATTCGTCATCCGTAGGCTCGCGTCCGAGTTCCTCGCTCATCTGCATCGCCACACGGCGCATTTTTGAAATTTTGTCCACCAAGTGGACGGGCAGTCGAATAGTCTTCGACTGGTTCGCGAGAGCGCGCTTGATCGACTGCTTAATCCACCACGCGGCGTAGGTCGAGAGCTTGCCACCTTTTGCCGGATCAAAGCGCTCGACGGCTTTCATCAAGCCGATGTTGCCCTCGGAAATCAGATCAAGCAGCGGCAGCCCGAGGTTGGCGTAGTCGTGCGCAATTTTAACGACGAGCCGCAGGTTCGAGCGAATCATCAGCGACCGCGCGGCCTTGTCTCCTTTCTTGATCTTAGCCGCCAACTCAATCTCCTGCTCAATCGTGAGCAGCGGAATCTGCCCGATTTCACGCAGGTAGATTTTGATCCCTGAATCGGAATCTTCGCCTGATTTGTAGTTCATTTTAAGAGGGCCTTGGCTCGCTGGTCAGTATAACTGATACGTTGCGGAAATGATTTTGGGAGGTAGTTGTAACGGTTTATCTCGGCCAATAGATGGTTTGAGTCGGGCTGTGTATTTACAATCGGCTGGAGGATGGCAAGACTTTACGTTAAAAAAGTTTATCTGACCAGATAAGTAGTCAACTTCATTAACGATCGCAAAATCGGACAGGCTTGGTTGGGGGCCGTTCAAACCTTTTTACATATCCGCACGACTCTGGCATCTCAGCTTCCGTGCTGGCCAAGATTTATTCTGCTGCGGTTTACGGCGTGGACGCCTTTGAAGTCGAGATCGAGGTCAACGGTGCCCGGGGAAGCCCCGTCATCGTTGTCGTCGGGTTGCCCGATGTCGCGGTAAAGGAAAGCAAGGACCGCGTCACCACAGCCATCGCGAATAGCGGCTATCACTGTCCGCGCGGGCGAACGACGATCAATCTCGCGCCGGCGGATGTGAAGAAGGAAGGCCCGAGTTTCGATCTGCCAATCGCGCTTGCGATGATCGCCGTCGGCGCGGAAGTCGAGCTGCCCAATGTCGAGCAGTTTTGCTTCGTCGGCGAACTGGCTCTAACCGGTCAGGTGCGGGCGGTGCGCGGCGTGTTGCCCGTGGCTCTGGAGGCCCGGCGGTGCGGGCGAAAGGGCGTGGTCGTCCCGCTGGAAAACGCGCGCGAGGCCGCGATGGTCGAGGGCATCGACGTTTATGGCGTGAGCAACCTGCGGGAAGCCTTCGAGTTTCTCACCGGCGAAAAAACGCTCACCCCAACGCGCGAAGACATCAGCCATTTTTTCGCACGCCACCAAAACTACGACGTGGATTTTGCCGACGTGCGCGGCCAGCACCATGTGAAACGCGCTATCGAGGTCGCCGTCGCGGGCAATCACAACGCGCTTTTCATCGGGCCGCCGGGCTCGGGGAAGTCGATGATCGCCAAGCGCATTCCGACCATTATCCCGCCGATGAGCCTCGAGGAGGCGATCGAGTCCACGAAGATCCACAGTATCTGCGGCCTGCTCCTCGATCCCGGCCATTCCTTTGTCGCCACGCGCCCGTTTCGCGCCCCGCATCACACGATCTCCGACGTCGGCCTCATCGGCGGCGGTGCCACGCCCACGCCCGGCGAAATCAGCGTCGCCCACAACGGCGTGCTCTTCCTCGACGAACTCCCCGAGTTTCGCCGCACCACCCTCGAAGTCCTCCGCCAGCCTCTCGAAGACGCCCGCGTCACCATCTCGCGTGCCGCCGGCTCGATGTCCTTTCCCGCCGACTTCATGCTCATCGCCGCCATGAACCCGTGCAAATGCGGCTACTTCGGTGACCCGAAACGCGAGTGCCGCTGCAGCCCACTCGATGTCCAGCGCTACCGCGACCGCATTTCCGGCCCGCTGCTCGACCGCATCGACATCCATGTCGAAGTCCCCGCCGTGCAATACCGCGACATCTCCAGCAACGTCCCCGGCGAATCCTCCGCCGCCATCCGCGAACGCGTGGAAAAAGCCCGCACACTCCAGCAGTCTCGCTTTGCTTCGCTGGGCAAAACGCGCACCAACTCCCGCATGAGCGCCAGGCAGATCAAACAGTTTTGCGCCCTCGATGATGCCTCCGAGGGCATGATGAAAATGGCCATGACCGAGCTAAACTTCAGCGCCCGCGCCTACGACCGCATTTTGAAAGTCGCCCGCACCATCGCCGATCTCGCCGGCTGCGAAAACATCGCCGCCGAGCACGTCGGCGAGGCCATCCAATACCGCACCCTCGACCGCACCCTCTGGGCGTAGGAGCTGGTTCAGCGCTCCGCGATCGGCACGACTTTTTTCCCGACTGGCGCGCCGGTGTATTCGCTGAGCGGCCGGAAGAGGCGGTTGTCGGCGAGCTGCTCAAGGATGTGCGCCGTCCAGCCGCTCATGCGCGAGATGGCGAAAATCGGCGTGAACAAATCCGTGGGGATGCCGAGCGAGTAATAGACCGTGGCGCTGTAAAAATCGACGTTCGCATTAAGCCCCTTGCGCTCTTTCATGATACTGGCGATGCGCTCGCTCATCTGGATCCATTTCGCGTCGCCCAACTCATTGCTGAGCTTGATGGCCATCGCTTTCAAATGCGGCGCGCGCGGGTCGAGCACTTTGTAAACACGGTGGCCGATGCCCATGATCTTCTTCTTCTGCGCGAGCGCTTCCTCAATCCAGTGATCCACGTTTTCCAGCGAACCAATCTCCTGCAGCATGTGGATGACACCCTCATTTGCGCCGCCGTGCAGCGGCCCTTTCAGCGCGCCAATCGCTGCGCTGACGGCGGAGTACATATCGCTCAACGTGCTGGCGACCACGCGACCGGTGAAGGTGCTCGCATTGAAGCCGTGCTCGGCGTGCAACACGTAGGCGACATCGAGCGTCTGCACGGCTTCAGCTCCCGGCTCCTCGCCGGTCATCAGCCACAGGAAATGAGCAGCCTCGCTCAGGTCCTTGCGAATCGGCGGCAGCGGCTGGCCCGACCGGGCGCGATGGAAATAAGCGGCCACAATGCCGATCTGCGCGACGAGCTTGATGGCGATGGCCTGGCTCTCCGACATGTCGAGATCGTGCCGCACCGTGGGGTAGCAGCCGAGCATGCTCACCACAGTCCGCATGATGTCGATGGGCGCGGCGGTCTTCGGCGCAGCGGTGATGAAGTCGATGACCCCGCGCGGCAGTTCGCGCTCGGCGCGCAAGGCCGTGGTCAGCTTGTCGAGTTCGCGCTGCGTCGGCAGGCGGTTGTGCCAAAGCAAATGCACCACTTCCTCGTAGCTGACCTTGCCCGCGAGTTCATTGATGTCGTAGCCGCAATAGATGAGCTGGCCGATGTCGCCGCGGACGTCCCCGATGCGGGTTTCAGCTGCGACGATGCCTTCGAGTCCTCGTGAAATAACGGCCATGGAATTTAGAATTTTAGAATTAAGAATTTCTGCCTCGCGGCCAACGCGCCGGAGCAGACGCGGAAAGATGCACGCCGCTCCGCATCGGCATCAAGCGGGAAGCGGCGGAATTTTTGCGGGTTGAGTGCCGAATCCTGCCTGTCCCCCGTTTCCAGATTCCGCGACCAGCCTACGGCTGCGCCGATGGTCTCGTGTCCGGCAGGTATTCGTAGAGCGTTTTGACGCTGCCATCTGGAAAGATCATTAGATTTCCATCCGCATGCACGGAGCCGCGCTCGATAAACCATGGCTGCCCTGACCAGCGATGCGGGGTAATCTCTTTGTCATCGAACGGGGTGGGAAGGTAGTCAATGCGTTCCTCGGAAGACTCAGAACTGGAAGTGCCCGCTCCTGCCGAAAGCTTCTTTTGCACTGTCGGGCAGTGCCAAGATTCTTTGGAAATCTTATATGGACTTAACGCAGCCATCCATTGCCGGGCATATTCATCGGAATCGGTTTCACCGACCAGTTGCGGGTCAATTTGCGGCCAACGTTTTTGATCTTGCAGATACGATTCTGCCCCTACGTATAAGGCCTTCAGATTCATCGTACATTTTGCCCGATCCATCCGGGCAGCCATGCTCGAAACGACCGGCAGTAACATCGTGGCAAGAATCGCAATAATGACAATCACCGTCACCAGTTCCAAAAGCGTCAGGCCCGCGTTGCGGGCCTGACGATAGGGAGAATTCTTCACCGCTTGATTAGGTGCAGAAGCAGGTGTCAACCCGCTCCACACTACGGAACAGTCGTGCCAGTTTGAGCAACGGTGGTCGGAGCATCAGCCTGCCTGAAACCATCCAACTTAAACGCGAGCGTTCCTGAGGGGACGCGAACAGTAGAGGTGGTGGTGCCGGTCGCCGGTGGGACTGCGTCAACAGTGATTGTGGAGAGAATTGAGACGTTGAATATTGCATCGCCCTTAAGGGTGACCGCACCTTGGCGACCACTACTAAGTTTAGCTTTGATCGACCCATTGGCCTCCGGTTGCCGACCGCCACCAGTAATAGTGATCGTAGGGTCAATAAATCCTCCTCCAGTGATGACAGTGGTTCTAACCGTTCCGTCGGCGATGGCGACAAGCGTTTTGTTATTAGGATCGGCGATTCCGGTGAGGGTGCTGCTAAATGACGTTCCTTCAAAAAACAGCGCCGTCGTGCCAGTGGCAAAACCAGACTTTGGGACCGTAATCAGAAACAATCCGATTGAATTCGTGCCGACCGAAGTTGTCGTTCCCCCGGCTCCCAGAATATCGCCAGTCGTGGTCACCCCGGTTAGGACGCCGGCGTAAATGCCGGTTACAGAAGCTTGATTTCCAGAATAAACCGGACCGCCGCTCAGAGCCCAGCATTGAGTTTGCACAAATACGAAGCCGACGAGGAGGGAGAGAACTTTTTTCATGGCTGGCAATCAATCGGTGCCGCTTTGGAGTGTCAACGGGTTTTTAAGGAAAATTTCAATAGTCTTGTTCGGACATCTCGCTTCGTAGAAATTTTCCGCGTTGTACTGAATCTATGCCCGCTCCATTGCCTTCTGACCTCCCAGCGCTAGCCCAAGCGGTGATCGCCCGGGCGAAATTTCCGCAGCTCGCCACACTGGATGGCGACCAGCCGCGGGTGCGGCCAGTCTCGCCGGTGCGGGTGGACGGTTTCACGATCTATGTGGCGAATTTGCGCAGCTACGGCAAAACCCGCGAGATCGCGGCCAATCCCCGGGTCGAACTTTGCTATCTCGACGAGCACCACGACCAGGTGCGCATCACCGGCGTAGCCGAAGTCCTGGCCGACGCGGCGCTGCTACGGGAGATCTGGGAGAGCAACGCGCTACTGCGGCGCTATCTCGGCTCGCCGGAAAACCCTGAGTTGATCATCTATCGCATCCGCCCCGTGCGCGTGCGCTTCATGCGCGAGTGGGCGCTGGAATACCACGAGGTGCCGCTCGACGCCTGAGCACCGTGCCGCCGGGCTATTCCACCAAACCAAACGCCCGCACCGTCTGGCTCTTGCCCTTGAGCGTGCGCTCGCCGAGATCCTCGAACTTTTTCACGTCGGGCATTTGCGCGGAAAAATCGCCGGACATCACGACCCGCCGGTTCAGTTCCTTGGACAGCGCTTCCAGACGGAAAACCGTGTTCACCGCGTCGCCGATGATCGTCGCGTCGCGCTCGGCGGCCACGCCTACATTGCTGCACGTCACGCGTCCGTAGTGGAGCGAGATGGCAATTTTGAAAGCCTCGCCGTTCGGCCAGGTGCGGGAGTCCGCGAGGGCGAGCATGCGCTTCGTGGCAGCAAAGGCGGTGCCGCAATCCGCCGGGCCGCGGCCGGTTACGCCCCAGTAGGCGAGCATGGCGTCGCCGATGAACTTGTCGATCGTCCCCGCACTCTGCGCGACCATATTTCCCGTTTCGCGGAACCATGCGCCGAGCGTTTGGGCCATTTCCTCGCCGGAGATTTTTTCCGACATCGTGCTGAAACCGCGGATGTCGCACACGAGCAACGCCACGGGCCGCGCCTCGACCACCGAGTGATCCACGCTGCCGATCATGGTCATCGCGTTGGACTCGCCGCAGGCCTCGTCGTCGTGCTCGAGAAAAACCAACTGATTGTCCGCGATGCGAATTTTCGCCCCGTCAGTCAGCGTGACCGGCATGACCACCCGCTCGTCGTTCACGTAAGTGCCGTTGCGACTGCCGAGATCAATGAGCTGATACTGCCAGCCATTGTGGCAGCGGATGAGAGCGTGCTGGCGCGAAACCAGCGGGCTGAAACTGAGGCAGACCGTGTTTTCCCGCGTCCGTCCGATGGACGCGGTATTGCCGATGCCGACCTCGAAAGGTTCGGCAGTGGCGGGCTGGATCTTGAGTTTCGCTCCCATGAGGTTCTGATTCGATGCGGGTTGCAGGTTGCGCGAGCCGGCGGAAAACTGCAACCTCTGCCGCTCTCGCACGCAAGACGCTTACGTAAAAAACATTCATGCCCGAGGCCATTCTCTTCGACCACTACGAAGTTCTGACCCGCGACGACGGTTCGCCTTATGAACTCGGTCGCGGGGCGATGGGCATTACCTACAAGGCGTTTGACACCAGCCTGCGCATCACCGTCGCGCTCAAGGTCATCAACGCCACCTATCTCAACAGCGAAGTCGCACGGCAGCGCTTCGTGCGCGAGGCGCGCTCGGCGGCGAAACTGCGGCATCGCAACGTCGCCTCCGTCTTCCATCTCGGCACCGAGGGCGACACCTGGTTTTACGCGATGGAATTCATCGACGGCGAAACCGTGGAAGCGCTGATCAAACGCCAGGGCCCGCTCGCTCCGTCGCTGGGGCTGACGATCACCGATCAAGTCGCGCGCGCCCTCAACGCCGCCACCCAGCACGGCCTCGTGCATCGCGACATCAAGCCCGCGAACCTCATGCTCGTGCATGAGGATGACGAGCTGGTCGCGAAAGTGATCGACTTCGGTCTCGCCAAAACCGCCCACGCCGTCGAGGGCGAGGACGCCGCGACCCTGAGCCTGGGCGGCTTCGTCGGCACCCCGCATTTCGCCAGCCCGGAGCAGCTCGAGGAAAAGGACATCGACGTCCGCTCGGACATCTACTCCCTCGGCGTCACGCTCTGGTACATGCTCGCCGGGCAGGCCCCATTCGCCGGCTCCATGGCGCAGGTGATGAGCCAGCACCTCTCGAAGCCGCCGCCTTTCGAGAAGCTGGAAGACCTCCCGCCAGCCGTCGCCGAGGTGCTGCGCCGGATGCTGGAGAAAGATCCCGCCGACCGATTTCAGACGCCCGCCGAGTTGCGAAAAGCGATCGAGGACGCGCTCGAAGCCAGCCTCGCCGCACCCGCCGCCACGCCCGGTGCGCCCGCTGCGGACGACGAGAATTTCGCGACCCTTTTGGAAACCTCCGCCGTACGTCCCGGCGAGACGCGCTTTGAGGTCGGCGTGGTCCTTGCAGGCCGCTACCGCATCCTCGACGTGCTGGGCGAAACCAACACGGGGCGCGCCTTTCGCGCCTTTGACGGCGAGCGCCAAGGCGATGTGCGCATCCTCGTGTTGCACCCGGAGTTTCTCGGCGATCCGACTGCCTGCACCGGGCTGGAGCGCGAGGTGGAAAAGCTCAAGCCCGTCCAACATCCGAACCTGCTCGGCGTCTTCGATTTTGAAACCATCGAGCAAGCGAGCTTCCTCGCGCTGGAATGGACGAACGGCTTCTCGCTGCTCGAACTCCTCCGCGCGCGCCGCGAACTCGGTGCCGACGAAACGCTCGCCCTGCTGCGGCAGGCCGCCGCCGGTGTGGATCACGCGCTCGCGCACGGGCTCGGTGGCCTCGAGTTCGGGCTGCATCAAGTGTTCGTCCATTTTGCGCAGCCAGTAGAAAAGGACGCGTTGCTGCGCGCGCCGGTGTCGGGCTGGCCGGAGTTCGTGGTAAAAATCTACCCGCTCGCATTTACCGCCGATCTCGCATCGTCGCAGACTTGGGCGGGCGGCAAAACGATGGTCGGCGAAGCGGCGAAGACGGCGAATTCCACCGCGGAAGCGCGTCCACGCTACCTCCAGGCGCTCGCCGCGCTCGGCTATGAACTGCTCGGCGGCACGCTCTCGCCCGCCGCGCTGGGCGGCACCGCGGCGCCCCGCTGCGCGCCGCTTTCCACGCTCTCCGAGGAGGGCAATGAAGTGCTCCGCCGCGCGCTCGACCCCGCACGCTCCTTCGCCAGTGCCGAGGAATTTTGCACCGCGCTCGGCCGGCTCGACGGGCTCCAAGTCCGCCACCATGACTCGCACGCCGGAGCCATCGCGACGCCACCCGGCCCCGCCCTTCCACCACCGCTTCCACCCGCGAAAAAGAAAGCTCCGCTCGGGCTCATCGGCGGCCTCGCCGCGGCGCTTCTCGTGCTCGGCGCGGGCGGATATTTCATCACGCACCGCACTCCGGCCCCGCCACTCCCCGACGGCGAACCGATCCCGGAAAAAAAAGAAACGCCGGATAACGCCGAGCAGCTCGAAAAAGAACGGCAGGCGCGTTTGGAAAAGGAACGCGAGGAAGCCGCCGCCGCGGAAAAAATGAAGGCCGAGGAAGCCAAAGCCGCCGAAGAAAAACGCGCGAAAGAGGAGGAGGAAAAAAAGGCGCAAGCCGTGAAAGAGCGCCAGGAGTTGCTCAAGAGCCGCATCGGGAAGGCGCAGGCGCTGGAGGAGAAAGGCGAGTGGGCACCGTCCGTCCGCGCATGGCTGGCGGTGACACGTGATTTTCCCGAATCCGGCGTCGGCAAAAACCACCTCGAAACGCTCCTCAACCACCTGCGCGACCGCCCGAGTCCCATCTCGTTCGCCGAGTTCACCACCATGCGCGAGCCCATCACCGAGGCCGCGCAGATGGACATCCTTTCCGCCATGCTCCTCCTCGGCGACAACCTCCGGAAAACCGAGCCGGACACCGCTTTCAAATGGTACACCACCGCCGTCGAAAAGAAGGGCGACCCCGTGGCCATGACGCAGCTCGGCTTCATGCTCGAATCCGGCGTGGGCAGCAGCAAGCCGGACTTCGTGAAGGCCGCGGAATACTTCCAGACCGCCGCCGACAAGGGCGACGTCGGCGGCAAATTCGCACTCGGACGTTGCTACCTGACCGGCCGCGGCCTCCCCGCCAAAGACGAAAAGCGCGGGGCCGAACTGGCGCGCGAGGCAGCCGACGCCGGCGATACCCGCGCCATGAATTTGCTCGGCGACTGTTACACCCACGGCACCGGCGTGAAGACGGACTTCGCCGAGGCCTTTCGCCTTTTCAGCCTCGCCGCCGGAAAGGGAAATCTGAAAGCGCTCGGCAATCTCGGTGTGCTCTACATGACCGGTCGTGGCGTCCCCGCAGCGAACCCGAAAAAGGCCGCCGAGCTTTTTGAGAAAGGCGCGGAGGCCGGCGACAGCGCGTGCATGTTCAACTTCGCGCAGTGTCTCGACGAAGGTATCGGCACCGCCAAAAACGGACTGAAAGCGCAGGCCTGGTATCGCAAGTCCGCCGAAGCCGGCGACGAACGAGCCGCCGACTGGTGCCGTAAACACAACATCCCCTTCACCCGCGAATGATCGCGCGCGGAGAAGTGCTTGCCTCCCACGCCACCCGCGTTTTAGAACCCCACTCACACGCATGAAAACCTCCGCCATTCGCCCCGTCGCCCTCGTTACTTCCATCGCACTCGCCGTCGCGGGCTGCGAAAACATGACCCCCGGTGAAAACGCCGCCGTCTTCGGCAGCGGTGCCGGCATCCTCGCCGGCAGCCTCGCGCGCGCCGCGGGTGCCAGCACCGGCGAGTCCATCGCCATCGGAGCCGCCGCCGGTGCCGTCGTCGCGATGACCACCTACATCATCGCCAAACATCAGGCTTCCGAACGCCAGCGGCAGATCGCCGAGCAACGCGCCCGCGTTTACTATGGCCGCCTCTCACCCGCGAAAAAGGTCGCGCTGAAGAAAAAGCGCGTGCGTTACATCGCCGTGGACACCGCCAAGGACGAGAAGACTTCGCCGAAGGCCAAGAAAGCCGTCATGATTTGGGACACGCAGACCGAGAGCGTGGCCGGCAATAACGTCTATGACGTGCAGAGCACCCCGTCCGTCGGCTCGACCGCGAAGTTCGACACCTACTCCGCCGAATACGTCGGCTCCGGCGGCTAGGCCAGGCCCTTTCCCGCTCCCTCCATGAAACCCGCCGCATTGCAAATCTCTGCCGCGCTCGCCTGCTGCGCGCTGCTCGGCGGGACCGCCGAAAGGTGCGGCGCGATGGATCTCGCGCGCATCGTCCAGACACAGACGATGCTCATCCGCCACCGCGCCACCGAGGAGCAAAAGCGTGTGGCGCAGCAGCGGGCGCAGCTCTATTACACGCGCCTCGCGCCGGAGAAAAAAACCGTGCTCAAGAAAAAGAAGGTTCGCTACATCGCGGTGGATACCGTCCGCAGCAAGGAGACGCCCGCCAAGGCGCAGAAGACCGTCATGGTCTGGGACACCCAATCCGGCACGCTCGCGGGCAACGACGTCTATGACTTAGTCACCCCGCCCGCCGTGGGTGCGACCGCGAAATTTGACACCTACTCGGCGGAGTACGTGGGCAGCGGCGGGTAGCGGACGCCTGTCTCTCTTCAACGCGCAGCAGGCCGCTGGGTTTTTAACTCATCCGCAGCGGCTCCTCGGTCGGAATATCGATGGGGCCGAAGGAGGTGTGTTTGTTGCCCTTTTGATGATGCCCGACCAAGCGCAGTCGGCGGTTTTCACAAGCGGGACATTTACGTAACTCCATCGTTAGCGTGGCAACTCCGCCAAACCGCCCCCGATTCCCCATGCCTGCGTGAGCATCAAGAGCGTCTTGCAACCGTCCTTCCCCGAGTATCTGGACCAACTTCGCGAACGCTTCCCTCAGCAATTCAACGTCCTTCCATTTGGCTGTGCGGCTCTGTTTCTCGCTAAGATATTTGGAGCACCGTTCGCAGTAAGGTACCGCCACGAGCATTCCATAGACCCCGAAACCACCGAGCGAGAAACCCACGATTTGGAGCAGCGCTACACCCCAGCCGAGCTTGCCCAGCTCGGTCGGGCTATCGTCGCTGCTACTCCGGGAACTTTTGTAGCTCATGCTTTCCGTGACGGCGACCAAGTAGTCCGTAAAACTCATCCGATCCTGCAGGCGCATCCCGTTCACGCGCGCCTCGCTGTAATCGAGATGATGAATGGCAAAAAACGTGGTGCAAGAAATCAGGACAATGTTAGCGAGCAGCATTTTCGACGGACGATGATGGTAGATGCGTGCGCCGATCCAATAGCCAATCGCCGCGACGAAACCGCAGAAAAGAGCGCCCGCCGGCAGGATCCAGTTCACCATCCATGTGTAGGGGGCAAAGTCCCACTCCTTGGACATGAAATGCGAAGCATACGCGACGGCGGTACTCGTGAGAAAACCGCAGCCGGAGACAATCAGATCTTCGATCAAGTTACGGGAGGACGATTTCACGCGCCGAGGCTGAACGGACCACCCGAAATTTCCAGCGCAAGATTTCGCGCCACCGGACGGACTGCCGCCGACATCCCATATATTCTTCCGATCGCCTTTGGTCATGCCTTGCCACCGCTGCAATGGTTCCCCTAGCGTCTGCCGCTCGATGAATATCCACGAATACCAAGCCCGCGAACTTTTTGAAAAATTTGGCGTCGCCTCGACCAAAGGTGCCGTCGCCAGCACCGCTGACGAAGCGGCCGCCGTGGCGGCGAAACTGGGGACGAAGGAGTTCATGGTGAAGGCGCAGATTCATGCGGGCGGGCGGGGAAAGGGAACGTTCACGAGCGGCTTCAAGGGGGGTGTTCACATGGCGACTTCGGTGGATCAGGTGCGCGAGTTTGCGGGGAAGATGCTCGGGCAGACGCTCGTCACGCATCAGACGGGGCCGGAGGGGAAGGTCGTGAACAAGGTGCTCATCGCCGAGCCGGCGACGATCGCGCGCGAGCTGTATTTCGCGATCCTGCTCGACCGCGCGAGCAGCGCGCCGGTGGTCATCGCCAGCACCGAGGGCGGCATGGACATCGAGCACGTAGCCGAGCACACGCCGGAGAAAATCTTTCGCGAGCCGATTCATCCCGTCCTCGGACTCCAGCCCTACCAGACGCGCAAACTGGCGAAGGCGCTGGGCCTTTCCGGCGCGCAGATCGGCGCGGCGGCGAAGCTTTTCAGCGCAATGTTCAAGCTCTTCGTGGCGCGCGACTGCTCGCAGATCGAGGTGAACCCGCTCGTCGTCACCAAGACCGGCGAAATCCTCGCGCTCGATGCCAAGTTCAACTT